>JBCCUL010000038.1:0-87478 GCA_039197065.1 Pseudomonadota bacterium
AGGCCGACGTCACCGAATATGTGCCTTACTATTCCGTCAACGAGCAGGCCCGCTGGGCCCACGCCGCCGCTCCGGCCGCACCTTCCGCGAAGATCGCCTCCGCCGCCGGCCTGTTCTCCAAGTCCTGATCCCGTCTCGCCCCGTCACCCCCGAGGTTACCCCCGCCTGCGCCCGTGCCCGTCACGGGCGCCTTTTTTGCAACGACGCCAAAAACCCACATCTTCCGCTCTCTTTCCACACGCCCCATCATGCCACCAAAATCTTCACGAGCATGACACATGCATGGTTAAGTCTTCGTAAACCGGTAGCAATCCCTTAACAGGTAAGACCGGCCAGAACGCCGGAAGGCTCTTTCCACTGGATGCCGCGCATGGCGCTTCCTAAGATGACTGTAATTTACAAGAGGTCATTGATTAGAGGAGGCGTTTCTCATGGACGTCAAAGCCATTCAAAAGGCTTTGAAAAAGGCCGGTTTCAAGTCCGGACCCATCGACGGCATTCGCGGCCGGCGGATCATCGCCGCAATCAAGGCGTTTCAGGCGGCGAACGGGCTGGATGTCGATGGCATCGTCGGCCCCAAGACCGCGGCCAAGCTGTTCGGAAAGCCGGGTGCCGAGCCGGCCAACCGCATCCCGCATACCATGCCCTGGCTTCAGGAAGCCTTTCACCTGATCGGCACTGAAGAGGAGCGGGGCGCCGGCTCGAACGAGGCCATCCTCGGCTGAGCGAAGGCCCTGCGCATCGACTACCGCAGCGACGAGATACCCTGGTGCGGCCTGTTCGCCGCCCATTGCATCGGCTCTCAGCTCACCGAAGAGCCGCTGCCGACCATTCCGCTGCGCGCCAAGGCGTGGGAGAAATTCGGATCAAAATGCACCCCGCAGCTGGGCGCGGTCATGGTGTTCTGGCGGGTGAGCAAAACCGATGGGCGTGGCCATGTCGGTTTCTACTGGGCCGAAGACGAGACGACCTATCACATCCTGGGCGGCAATCAGAGCAATGAGGTCAACGTCTCACGCTACAAGAAGGACCGCTTTCTTCGTGCGAGATGGCCGGACACCGCTTTGCAGCCTACCGGCATCAAGCAACAGGCCAATGCGCGCGGCCGATTGCTGGCCGCCATCGACGACTGACCCCCGAGCCGGGGGCCGCAGATATATGGCATGTCCGAAATGAGTGAATTGTGATCGAGACGATCAGCCCGCCAGGAGGCTGACATTGGCGCTCTTAATCCACCCGGCTTTGCACAGCCCGGCATAAGCTGTCCGGTCGGCGACCGGGGTCGACACGCCGCAGTCTTCCAGATCGCCGTCGCCATAGATCACGCCGATCCAGCCGCGCGCCTGGTCGCATAGCCAGACGATCTTGCCGCCCGTGAGCTGATCCACCTGTTCAGCCGTCGCTGCAGGGGCGGCGCGCACGGCGGCTCGGCCCAGATCCTCGACCACGATGCCGGCGCTGCATGAGTCCAGCGTCGCACTGCCGCCGATCTTCACCGATTGTGCCATAACGGCATCCGTCCGATCGCCGACGGCGCCTGCGCCGAGGAGCAATGCGATGCCCGTCAGGAGAAGATATGGCTTAGCGCCAGGACCCGGCATGAGCTTCGAAACCCGATCATTGAACCGTCGCCGATCACTATAAGCCGCTGCGCCATCCAAAAAAAAGCCGGATCAATCCAGGTTCTCGATCATCAGGTCCGAGAAGCCGTCTGCCGGTTCGAAACCGAAGACACGGCCGTAAAAGGCGAGTTCGGCGCGGCGCACGGCGTGGATTGTCTCGGCTTTCCTGAACCCGTGCTGCTCCCCCTCGAAGGCGAGATAGGCGACGGGAATCCCTTTTTCACGCAGGGCATCGACCATCATCTCCGCCTGGTTCGGCGGGACGATCACATCCTCCAGGCCCTGAAAGAAGATCATCGGGCTTTTCAGCCCATCCACATGATGGATCGGCGAGCGCGCCTTATACAGGTCAACCCTGCCCGGGTAGGGCCCGATGAGGTTGTCGAGATAGCGGCTTTCGAATTTGTGGGTTTCCTTGGCCAGCGCCTCGAGATCGCTTACGCCGTAATGGCTGGCGCCGGCGCTGAAAACGTTGTGAAAGGTAAGCGCCGCGAGCGTCGTGAAGCCGCCTGCGCTGCCCCCGGTGATGGCGAGGCGGGCTGGATCGGCTTTGCCGGCATCGGCCAGATATCGAGCGGCTGCGACGCAGTCCAGCACGTCGACCTCACCCCAGCGGCCGTTCAGCCGTTCGCGATAGGCGCGGCCATAGCCCGTGCTGCCGCCATAATCGACATCGACCACGGCGAAACCGCGCGATGTCCAGAACTGGTTGGCGAGATTGAACTGGCTGGACGTATTGCCGGTCGGCCCGCCATGACTCTTCACGATCAGCGGGGGCGGCGGCGCGCCGGGCGGTGACTTGTACTCGGGATTCTTCGGGGCGTAGTAGAAAGCGTAGGCGGTGACGCCGCCTTCGCTCGGAAAGGCGATGGCTTCCGGGATCGAGATCAGGTCCGGGCTGATCATCAAAGCGCCCGCTGTCTTCAGAACGCTGTGACGGCCGCTTTCCGGATCGAGACTGATGATCGCGGCCGGCTTGTCGGCAGCGCCGACGCGCAATACGGCGCGGCCGGCTCCGAAGGACAGGCTTGAGATGGAACTGTAGGGGAGGTCGATGGGGGTGAGCTTGCCACTAGACGCCTCGATGATGGCGAGATGCCAGACGCCATTTTGGGTGTAGGCGGCAAGGATCCGGTCCTCGCTCAGAAAACCGTAAGTCCTCTGGCCGAACCCCCAGGCGGGGACCGCGAACTCGGCGTCCATCGGACAAAGCGGCTGCACGCCGTCCGCCCCATGTCGGTAAACATTCCACCAACCGCTTTCGTCGGAGACGTAATGGAGCACGCCTTCCGGCGAGAAGCAGGGCTGGGCGATCGAGATGTCGGCGCCGCCTGCTATCGGTTCAATGTCGGTGACGGTGCCGTCATCTGCGACCTTGCCGAGCCACAGCGTTGTGCCATCCCAGGGCATGTTGGGGTGGTCCCAGGACAGGAAGGCGAGTTGCCTGCCGTCGGGTGAAAGACGGGGTGCGGCGAAGAAGTCATGACCGGAGGCGACGATCGCGCCCTCATCCTCGCCGCTTTCGAGGCCGATCCGGACGATCGTGTTCACGGCCTCGCCGTCGCCCCGATGATCCTCGCGCACCGCGTAGACGAAACCACGTCTGGGCAGGACCGCAAAGTCGGCATAGCGCAGCTTGCGCTCGCTTTCGGGCGTCAGGGGCTCAGGCGGTGAGCCTGGTCTCAGGCGATAGAGGCGCTGATCGGCGAAATTGACGGCAAGGAGGATGCCGCCCTCGGCCGCGAAAGCGCCGCCGCCATATTCGTGCACGCGCGTGCGAACATTGAAGGGTGCTGGCGTCAGATCGTCGATGGCGACGCCATCGGCTGAACTTGCCATGGCTCTGACCACCACGGTGCGCCCAGCCTCCTCCGGTCGCGATTCCAGCCAGTAAACGTCACCGAAGTCGACGCTCGACGCGCCGAGGCCGACTTGGGCTTCGGTCAGGCTTTCCGGTGTGATCGGTGATGACCAGGTCCCATAGCCTGCGGTCGTCGTCATCCAGTCGTCCTCCGCTCGTCGCGCTCGTTGGAAACCGGCAGCTTAGTCCGATGCGCACTGGGGTAAAGCACCGATCGTATCCGATTATGTTCTTGATTTGTTCTTTTTGAGGTCTACACTTTTCTCATGATGGACGAGATGATCGACAAGCTTGCGGATCGGCCTGTGAAAGGCCGCGGCGCCGCCATCAATCCGAAGCCGCGCTTCGACCAGCTTGGTCAGGAGCCATTCGATGACGGCTGGGATTCGCTGGCGCTGATTCTTGAGGAAGAGGGTCGGCCCGAGACCGAGGTCAGCCCGGATCGAAGCCGTTCGGTGATCGCGAAAAACCAATCGCCGGACATTCCGTTCGACCAGTCGATCAATCCCTATCGTGGCTGCGAACATGGCTGCATCTATTGCTATGCAAGGCCGAGTCACGCCTTCCTCGGCCTTTCGCCGGGCCTGGATTTCGAGACCAAGCTCTGGGCAAAGCATGACGCCGCCGAATTGCTGGTGAAGGAGCTGGCAAGGCCGAATTACCGCTGCTCGTCGATCGCGCTCGGCGCCAACACGGATCCTTACCAGCCGATCGAGCGCAAGCTCAGGATCACGCGCAAGATCCTGGAGGTGCTGGCGCGCCATGATCATCCCTTGACGATCGTCACCAAGTCGGCGGCGGTTACCCGCGACATCGATATCCTGGCGCCCATGGCGGCAAAGGGCCTGGCCGCGGTCGCCCTTTCGATCACCACACTCGACCCCGTGCTGTCCAGAAAGATGGAGCCGAGAGCTGCTGCGCCGCATCGGCGACTGGATGCGCTTCGGCAATTGGCAGACGCCGATATTCCGACCGTCGTCATGGTGGCGCCGATCATTCCGGGCCTTACCGATCACGAAACGGAGGCGATCATGGAGGCAGCAGCCGAGGCCGGCGCCTGGTGGGCGACCTACACGCTTTTGCGCATGCCCCACGAGATTAAGGAGCTATTCAGAAACTGGCTGCTACATCATGAACCGTTGAAGGCCGAAAGGGTGCTCTCGTTGCACCGGCAATGCCGAGGCGGTCGCTTGAACGATCCTCGCTTCGGTCATCGCATGCGCGGCGAGGGGACCTATGCCGAACTGATCGCCAAGCGTTTCATGCTGGCGAGGAAGAAACACGGTCTCAACAGGAAGGTTCCGTCTTTGCGGAAGGACATCTTCAAGAAACCGGGCGACCAATTGAGGTTGCTTTAGAGCTATTGCGTTTGGGGGCAGGGATATGGCGACAGCTGAAAAATTGGATAAAAAGATATCGCGCGGCAAGGCCCGGCTTGAAATCGAAGGCGATGGCAAGACGCTTTCCGTGCAGCTCGATCGCGTTGGATTTCGCCGCCTGATTCAGACACTTGAACAACTTGCCGAAACCGGCGAACCGCAGACTTTCGAGAAGTCGGGCCGCGGTCCAGCGAGGTCGGGCAGAAGCGATAAAATCACTCATCCACAAAGGCTGGTGTTCCGTATAAGTAATTGATAGTGGCGCCATGGACGGCCCGCCTTTGATCTAGTCTTTTTCTAAGCTAGCGCGCAGCCTCCCGAATTCCCGACATTTTCCTATGATTGCGCTTGACAATCAGTCGGGGATGGACACATCTAGGATCAATCAGGACCGAATTGGTCCCTATTTCCAGGTGGTGGGGTAAAAGGTGTGTTCCGGCTGAGCAAACTCGCGGATTACGGCATCGTGATCATGACCAATCTGGCGCGCCGGCCGGATCGGCAGTTCAGCGCTGCCGAGATCGCGACCGAGAGCCTGATCCCGCAGCCGACCGTGAGCAAAATCCTGAAAATGTTGACCAAGGCCGAGCTCCTGACGTCTCACCGTGGCGCCAAGGGTGGTTACGGCCTCTCGCGCGCCGGCAGTGAGATTACGGTTGCCGAGGTGATCACGGCGATCGAGGGACCGATAGCGCTCACCGCCTGTATCGAAGAGGGCTCGGGCGCCTGCGATATCGAAAGCCTATGCCCGGCGCGCGCCAATTGGCAGCGCATCAACGACGCCATCCGTGGCGCTCTGGACGGAATCAATGTCGAGGAGATGGCGCTCGCCATCCCCGAAGCGTTCGGGGCGCCCGAAGCCTTTGCGACACCGGTGGAAGCCGGTGGTCTGACTGAAAAGCGAGTAGCGGCCGACACGGCCGAGATCGGGTAGGAGAGAACACCCATGGCGACAGCCCTGGAAACGGTCGAAGGACTGGAAGGCGACTACAAATACGGTTTCGTCACGGACGTCGAAGCCGAAATCATGGCGAAAGGTCTGAATGAAGAGACCGTTCGGGTCATTTCGGCGAAGAAGAACGATCCCGAGTGGCTGACCGAATGGCGCCTTCAGGCGCTGGAGCGCTTCTTCCAGATGGAGGAGCCGGATTGGGCCAAGGTTGACTACCCGCCGATCGACTTCCAGGACATCAGCTATTTCGCAGCGCCCAAGTCGATGGAGGACCGCCCGAAGAGCTTGGACGAAGTTGATCCTGAGCTTCTCCGCACCTATGAGAAGCTTGGCATTCCCGTGCGCGAGCAGGAGATCCTGGCCGGTGTCGCCGTCGACTATGTGTTCGACAGCGTCTCGGTCGCCACAACCTTCAAGGAAAAGCTCTCCGAACTCGGCATCATCTTTTGCTCGATCTCGGAAGCGGTGCAGGACCATCCTGAGCTGGTGAAGAAATATCTCGGCACTGTCGTGCCTCAGGGCGACAACTACTTCGCCGCACTGAACTCGGCCGTGTTCTCGGACGGCACCTTCGTCTACGTGCCGAAGGGCGTGCGCTCGCCGATGGAGCTTTCCACCTATTTCCGCATCAACGCGGAAAACACCGGCCAGTTCGAACGCACGCTGATCATCGCCGACGAGGGCTCTTACGTCAGCTATCTCGAAGGCTGCACGGCGCCGATGCGCGACGAGAACCAGCTGCACGCGGCCGTGGTCGAGCTGATTGCGCTCGACGATGCCGAGATCAAATATTCGACCGTCCAGAACTGGTATCCAGGTGACAGCGAAGGCAAAGGCGGCATCTACAATTTTGTCACCAAGCGCGGCGTCTGCCGGGGCAAAAACTCGAAGATCTCCTGGACCCAGGTCGAGACCGGCTCGGCGATCACCTGGAAATATCCGAGCTGCGTGCTTCAGGGCGACGGCTCCATCGGCGAGTTCTATTCGGTGGCGCTGGTCAACAATCTGCAGCAGGCCGACACCGGCACCAAGATGATCCATGTCGGCAAGAACACGACATCGCGCATCGTCTCCAAGGGCATCTCTGCGGGTCGCAGTGACAATACCTATAGAGGCCTGGTGCGGGTTCTGAAGGGTGCTGAAAATGCGAGAAACCATACCCAGTGCGATAGCATGCTGATCGGCGATCAGTGCGGCGCGCACACCGTCCCCTATATCGAGGTCAAGAACCGCACGGCTGAGGTCGAGCATGAAGCCACCACCTCGAAAATCAGCGAGGACCAGCTCTTCTATTGCCGCCAGCGCGGCCTGTCCGACGAAGACGCGGTCGGCCTGATCGTCAACGGCTTCTGCAAGGAGGTGATGCAGGAGCTGCCCATGGAATTCGCGGTCGAGGCGCAAAAGCTCCTCGCCATCAGCCTCGAAGGCTCAGTCGGCTGAACGCGCGGCGTTCACCGGAGATTTGCCTGAGACTGTGTAAGGCTGTTCGAGACACGTTTTGAGGGTTTGAGGGACAGAAATGCTGAAGATCGAGAATTTGGAAGCCGGGGTCGAAGAGAAGCAGATCCTGAAGGGTCTGAACCTGGAGGTGAAGCCTGGCGAGGTGCATGCGATCATGGGGCCGAACGGCTCCGGCAAGAGCACGCTTGGCTACATGCTCGCCGGGCGTGATGGCTATGACGTCGCTGGCGGCAGCGTTCTCTATGAGGGTGAGGATCTTCTCGAGATGGAGCCGGAGGAGCGGGCGGCAGCTGGCATCTTCCTGGCGTTCCAATATCCGGTCGAGATCCCCGGCGTGGCCAATATGTACTTCCTGAGGACGGCGCTGAACTCGATCCGTCGTGAGCGCGGCGAGGATGAGATCGACGCGGCCTCTTTCCTGAAGATGGTGCGCGAAAAGGCCAAGGTGGTCGGCGTGAAGCCCGAGCTCTTGAAGCGCGCCGTCAATTTCGGCTTCTCCGGCGGTGAGAAAAAGCGAAACGAGATCCTGCAGATGGCCGTGCTCGAGCCGAAGTTCGCGATTCTCGATGAAACCGACTCAGGCCTCGACATCGATGCGCTCAGGACGGTCGCCGACGGCGTCAATCAGCTGCGTACGCCTGACCGCGCCATGGTTGTGATCACTCACTATCAGCGTCTGCTGGACTATATCCAGCCGGATGTCGTCCACGTCATGCTGGATGGGCGCATCGTGCGCTCCGGCGGGAAGGAACTGGCGCTCGAACTCGAAAAATCCGGTTATGCCGGCTTCGAAGGCGGCGCTGTCGCCCAGGCGGTGGCCTGACCATGATGGAACGCGCGCCCAAGAACCGCAATCTCACCCCGCCGGACGCCTATGCCGGCATCTTCGCCGAAGCGCTAGCCACTTTGCCCGGTGCCGAGACACCGGTGGAAGAGGTCCGAAAAAAACAGTTCAAAAGCTTCGAAAAAACAGGCTTTCCAGGTCCCAAGGTCGAGACCTGGAAATACTCGCCTCTCGGCGACATCGCCAGGACGGCATTCAGGCCGACCTCGCCGGAGAGCGCAGCAAGCGTTTCGCTTGAGGATTACCTGATCCCAGGCGACGACGTCACCCGATTGGTCTTCGTCAATGGCGAAATCGACCGCGAACACTCCGATCGTCTTCTTTCCATCGGCGGCGTCACCATCGGCAGCCTAAGTGACGCCCTGACGGCAGGCGCCATCAGCGCCGACGATCTCCTGACGGTCGACGACGAGGAACGGGGTTTTGATGCTCTAAACGCCGCCTTCGCCGATTGCGGCGCCGTCATCAAGGTCGATGCCGGCCAATCAGCGCCGGGACCGGTGCAAATTCTTTTTGTGAGCGGCGGCAATCAGCCGGAACGCATGATCAACCCGCGCATCGTGATCGAACTCGGCGCAGGTGCTAGCCTCGACCTGATCGAGACCCACGTCTTCGGGGACGAGTCGGGCCTGCTCACTAATCTCATCACCAGAGCCGACGTCGGCAGCGGTGCTACCCTTCGCCACGATCGCCTGCAGATCGGCAATACCGAGGGGCGGTTCATCGGACGCTTCGACTGTGATGTCGACGCCAACGCCAAGCTCACCCAGACTCTCGCCACCCTTGGCGGCGGCTTCGTCCGCAATGAGATTACCGCGCGGCTGATCGGCTCTGAGATTGAAGCACAGTTCAACGGTCTCTATCTCACCCGCACCGGTCAGCATATCGACAATGTCCTGAAGATCGATCACACCGCGCCCGGCAGTGAGAGCGATCAATATTTCAAGGGCGTGCTGGACGGTCGCGCCAAGGCGGCGTTCGCCGGCAAGATCCACGTGCATCAGCCGGCCCAGCAGACCAATGCCTATCAGACCAACAACAATCTGCTGCTCTCGCCTGATGCCGAGATCAACACCAAACCCGAGCTTGAAATCTACGCCGACGACGTGAAGTGCTCCCACGGCGCCACGGCGGGCGAACTGGACGAGCGCGAGCTCTTCTATCTGCGCTCGCGCGGTCTCGACCCGGAAACGGCGCGCACCATGCTGACCTTCGCCTTCGCCGACGAGGTGCTCGAGCGCTTCGCAAGCACGGCGCTGCTTGACCAGGCTAAGCAGGAGATGCTGCGCTGGCTTCCAGGCGGCGACATCCTTGCCGACATGGACGTTTAGGCAGGAGGCTCGAATGAACGACCGCTTGGCGGCGGAGACCACGAGACTTTTCGACGTCGACAAGGTCCGCAGAGACTTTCCCTGCCTGCATCAGGAGGTTCACGGTCATCCGCTCGTCTTCCTGGACAGCGCCGCCAGCGCCCAGAAGCCGACCCAGGTGATCGAAGCGGAAGCGGACGTGCTGCGCCGGAGCTATGCCAATATTCACCGCGGCGTCTACACGCTTTCCGAGCGCGCCACCGAGCTTCACGACGCTGCGCGTGAGAAGGTTCGAAGCTTCCTCAACGCGGGGGACAAGCGCGAGATCATCTTCACCCGCAACGTTACCGAGGTGATCAATCTTCTGGCGCAGAGCTTCGTTCGCCCCCATGCTGAAGAGGGCGACGAGATCCTGATAACCGGCATGGAGCATCACGCCAATATCGTGCCTTGGCAGATGCTCGCCGAGCAGGCCGGCACCAAGCTGGTGGTGGCACCAATCACCGATCAGGGAGAACTCATCATCGAGGAGTTCGAGCGCCTGATCACATCGCGCACCAAACTGGTATCGGTGACCTGGGTGGCGAATGCGCTCGGCACCATCAATCCGGTCGAGGACATGATCGAGATGGCCCATGCCATGGGCGTACCGGTCTTTCTAGATGCCGCGCAGGCCGTACAGCATATGCCGGTTGACGTGCAGGCTCTCGACGTCGACTTTCTCGGCTTCACCGGCCACAAACTCTACGGCCCTTCCGGCATCGGCGTGCTTTATGGCAAGGCCGCGCATCTGGAAGCCATGCCGCCTTATCAGGGCGGCGGCGACATGATCCTTTCGGTCAGCTACGACAAGACCGAGTTCAACGACATCCCCTACAAGTTCGAAGCCGGCACCGCCGCAATCGAAGCTGCCGTGGGTCTCGGTGCAGCCGTCGACTATGTGACGGATATCGGGCTCGCTGAGATTGGCGCTCATGAAGAAGCTCTGCTCGCCTATGCCACCCGCGCCATTCAGCAGGTTCCGGGCCTGAGACTGGTCGGCACCGCGCCGAACAAGGCCGCCGTTCTATCCTTCGTCATGGATAACGCCCATCCCCATGACATCGGAACGCTGCTCGATCTGGACGGCGTTGCGATTCGCACCGGGCACCACTGCGCCCAGCCCGTCCTGGAACGCCTCGGCCATAATGCGACCGCGCGTGCCTCGATCGGCATGTACAATACCGAAGGCGACATCAATGCTTTGGTCAAAAGCCTGCATCGCGTCGCATCGATGTTTGGTTGAGTTAGGGAAACCGCGATGAGCGATGAGCAGCATCTCGATAAGGCAACCGCTATGCTGGATGGCGATGAGGCCGAAAAAAAGCGGCAGGCCGAGGTCGACGCGCTTGGCGAGCAGGTCATCGATGCCCTGCGCACGGTCTATGATCCGGAAATTCCCGTGAATATCTTCGAGCTCGGCCTGATCTACAAAGTCGACATTGAAGACGACAACAAGGTCCGGATCGATATGACCCTGACCTCACCGCACTGTCCCGTCGCGGAGATCCTGCCGGAAGAGGTCAGACAGAAAGTCTATGCCGTCGATGGTGTCACCGACGCAGAAGTGGATGTCGTCTGGGAGCCGCCCTGGCATCCAGGTATGATGACCGAAGAAGCGCAGCTTGAACTGGGCATGATCAGCTAGACAACAAAATACCAGAAAGAAACTGGGTCGTCCCTATTAGCGCAGGCGCTTTAGGACATCGTCTAGCTGACCCAGTGTCCGATAGGCGACCGTTATGGAACCGCTCTTGCCTTTCGATTTCAACGTCACCTTGAGACCGAGATTGGTCGAAAGCTCACGCTCCAGTGCAAGCGTGTCAGCATCTTTGGCTCCAGCCATCGGCATCGACGATGCAGCAGCTTGTCCATCGCCGTTCTTTTCCGATCTCACCATCATCTCTGTCTGACGAACGTTCAGGCCTTTCTTGACGATGATACGAGCGAGGGCGGAAGGGTCATCGGCGTTTAGGAGCGCCCGCGCATGGCCTGCAGACAGCTCGTGATTTTCAACCATTGCGCGAACATCAGACGGCAGACCCAATAGTCTCAATAGATTGGCAATGTGACTCCGGCTCTTACCGAGCGTATCGGCAAGCTCTTGCTGGGTGTGAGCGAACTCGTCCATGAGCCGCTGGCAGGCCTCGGCCTCTTCAAGCGGCGTGAGATCCTCGCGCTGTATGTTCTCGAGGAGGGCAACCTCCAGCGTTTCCCGGTCGGAAAGGTCGCGAATGATCACCGGCAGTTCGTGCACGCCTGCCATCTGGGCCGCTCTCCAGCGCCGTTCGCCAGCGATGATCTCATAATCATCTGAACCATCCTGAGCGGCACGCACGAGAAGCGGTTGCATCACCCCCTTGCCGCGAATCGATTCGGCAAGACCGTTCAATTCATCTTCGCTGAAAAGCCGCCTGGGCTGCAATGGCGAAGGTTTCAGCTTTTCAATGGGAATGTTCGGCCCGTCATGATGCTCAATGCTGGTGACGGGCGTTTCCGGGATCAGCGCCGAAAGGCCACGACCAAGCCCTCTCCTGCGTCCACTGCCTTTCACATCCTGGCTCAGATCGTTCATGCTTCTGCAGCCTCCTGGTCACGACGAAGCACCTCGCCAGCGAGATGTACATAGGCCTGTGACCCGGTGCAACGGAAATCATAGAGCAGAACCGGTAGCCCATGAGAGGGCGCTTCGGAGACACGAACGTTGCGCGGCACGATGGTTTCATAAACCCGCTTGCCGAGAAAACTTCGAACATCGGTAGCGACTTGCTGCGCCAGATTGTTCCGCTTGTCGAACATGGTCAGCAAGACGCCTTGAACATCGAGCGACGGGTTCAAATTCCGTCGGACGCGTTCGACAGATCGCAGCAGCAAGCTCAGCCCCTCCAAGGCAAAAAACTCACATTGCAGTGGAACAAGCACCGAGTTGGACGCGACCAGGGCGTTCACCGTCAAGAGCCCAAGTGATGGCGGACAGTCGATCAAAACATAGTCATAGTCGCGATCGAGTCCGCCCAGTGTTTCTTTGAGCGCGTATTCCCGGCGCTGTCGGCCGACAAGTTCGACTTCGGCAGCGGAAAGATCGACCACAGATGGCACAAGATCAAAGCCGGGGATTTGGGTTCGGGTTACCGCATCGGCCAACGGTGCATCGCCGAGAATGACATCATAGGTACTGACATTACGGTCTGATGGCTGAACGCCGAGCCCGGTGCTGGCATTGCCTTGCGGATCAAGATCGATCAGCAGGATGGTCTTCTTGCAGGCCGCAAGCGCCGTGCCGAGATTGATTGCTGTGGTGGTCTTGCCAACGCCGCCTTTTTGATTGGCAATGGCAACGACACGGCCGATCGTCGACGGCCGCTTATTGACGATAAAGGGGCGCACGTCCGATGTCCCAGAGTTTGAGCATAGTGCCGGAGGGCTCCGACAGGCTCGGATAAGAATCAACCGACATCCTCCAGCATTTGCGCGCCTCGGTCAATTCATCCGACACGTTTCGACCCTTCAGGAAGAGACAGATCGCGTTCGGTCGCAAGAGCGGCTTGGCGAGATCGAGCAAACGGGACACCGGAGCTAGAGCGCGGGCAGTAATGACGTCAGCGCATTCACTGGAAAGCGTTTCGATTCGCTGGACGTGAATGGTGACCTGCAAATCAAGTGAGCGAACGACTTCTCGTTGAAACTGTGCTTTTCGTTGATCGCTCTCGACCAGATTGATGCCGGACCGTCCCATAATTGCTAGAACCAGGCCCGGCAAACCAGCACCGCTGCCGAGATCATAGATCATGACGGGATCGGGCGGCATATGCCGTATCAGCTGTGCACTATCAAGGAAGTGGCGCCGCCAGGGGTCATTCAGCGTCGCAGGCCCGACAAGGTTGATGGCGCGTTGCCAGCGCTGAATCAGCTCAAGATAGGCCTCAAGCCGCGATCGTGTTTCACGTGAAACATTGGTGAGCGCCATGAACTCGTCAGGCGTCATGGGCGTCATAACGGATTGCGCACCCGCTTGGCGTGCCGATGAAGAAGCGTCATGGCGGCAGGCGTCATTCCTGGTAGACGGGATGCCGCGCCTAAAGTCGATGGGCGGCTCTCAGCAAGCCTAGCGCGCACCTCTCGACTAAGACCGGTGATTTGATCGAAGCTCAGATCAGCCGGGAGAACCCACGCCTCGTGGCCACGAAAAGCATGAATATCCTCGCTCTGACGCGCAAGATAGCCGGCATATTGTGCTTCGATCTCAAACTGCCGGGCAACGTCTGGACGAAGCTCGCCAAGCTCGGGCCATATCCGAGTCAGCCCCGCCATATCAATAGCGGGAAGCTGCAGAAGATCCAAAGCCGTCCGGATGACGCCATCCTGGCGGATCTTGAAACCATATTGGCCCGCCTCGCTCGGACTGAGCTTCAATGATAACAATAACTGATGCGCCGCATGGATCGCTGCCTGTTTTTCCAAGAACTTTTTCGTTCGCCCTTGTCCGACCATCCCGACACCTTCGCCTTTCATCGTAAGGCGCCTGTCGGCGTTGTCGGCGCGCACTGTCAACCGATACTCGGCGCGGGACGTGAACATTCGATAGGGTTCGCTGACCCCTTGATGGATTAAATCGTCGATGAGGACGCCGATATAGGCGTCCGCGCGATCGAGAACCAGCGGTTTCTGTCCGCCAGACTTCAGCGCTGCATTGGCCCCAGCAATGACGCCCTGCGCCGCTGCCTCCTCATAGCCGGTGGTCCCATTGATTTGTCCGGCGAGAAAGAGCCCGGACAATCGGTTGGTTTCAAGATTCTGCCCGAGCTCTCTCGGATCAATATGGTCATACTCGATCGCATAGCCGGGTTGTAGTAACCGCGCTTGTTCCAGCCCCTCGATGGACCGCAGCAATTCCTGCTGCACTGGCGCCGGCAGGGATGTCGAGATCCCATTCGGGTAGACGGTTTCGTCATCTAAACCCTCTGGCTCGAGAAAGATCTGATGCCTGTTTCGGTTTGGAAAGCGCACAACCTTATCCTCAATGGACGGGCAATAGCGCACCGCTGTGCCGGTGATTTGTCCAGAAAAAACAGGCGACTGCTTGAGGTGGCTTCTGATAATGTCGTGAGTTCGCTGGTTGGTATAGGTGATGGTGCACGCGATCTGAGGATTGGTTATCTCGTCCGTCAGCGTGGAAAACGGTTCGGGTGGATCGTCGCCCGGCTGTTGAACAAGATTCCAGACATCAATGCTTCTTCCGTCCAGTCGGGGCGGGGTTCCTGTCTTCAACCGGCGAAGAGCAAATCCGGAGCGCTCCAAGCATTTGGCAAGGCCGATTGCCGGCGCATCCCCTTGCCGGCCTGCAGGCCAGCGCTTTTCACCCAGATGAATCTCACCGCGAAGAAACGTGCCTGTGGTCAGAACGACGGCGCCGCATGAAATTCTTCGGCCCTTCGAGGTCAAGACACCGGCTACATGTCCGCCTGAATCGATGATCAGATCGTCGACCTCCGCCTCCTCGATCTCAAGGTTTGGCTGTTCGGCGAGCAGTTTCTGAATGGCTTCGCGATAAAGACGACGATCTGCCTGGACCCGAGGGCCTTGGACCGCAGGTCCCTTGCTTCGATTGAGGATGCGAAATTGGATGCCAGCGGCATCGGCCGCACGGCCCATCAGGCCGTCGAGTGCATCGACTTCCCGAACGAGGTGACCTCGGCCCAGTCCACCTATAGCGGGATTGCATGACATCACACCGATGGTATCGCGTTTATGCGTAAGAAGACGCGTACGCGCACCGATGCGAGCACTCGCTGCAGCTGCCTCGACGCCGGCATGGCCGCCGCCGATGATGATGACGTCGTCTCGGATCATGATGTCTTTGTGTCGGGTCGACCGAGCGCCGTCAATGCTCTCCGATCAGAGCGCGTGCTCAGAAGGTTAAAAGCATTCGCTGTAAGCGCAATCAAGAGCCTTCCGAGCGCAAGTTTGATTGTTTCACGTGAAACAATCAAACTCATCTGACGATCGTGCTTCTTCCTTCAGGCAGAGCTGGTAACGACAGCCTTCATGCGTCCCAACGCCCGAACGGCGACCAAAAAGACGGCGAGATCGAGGCTCAGCCGGGCTTCCATCTGCGTCAAAAGCTGCTGCCATCGACCATGCCCGGTCACTTCATCCCTAAGCCAGTTCATGGTCTGACGACTTGCCTCAGCCGATGTAGGCTTCTTGCCGGTCCTCCAGAACGACGAAGACAAGAATTCGATCGCCAAGCGGCGATGCTCTTCGACGATATCGTCATGCAATTCGGCGATGGCCAGACGATCCCAGTGATTGTCGATCGCCACCCGCTGAAGAAGTTTTAGGACCCTGCCGAGCTGCAAGGCGTCGTCCAGAGCGAAGTAGGCCTTTGCCGCATTGATGATCTCAACACCGGTCTGTCTGGCAACAGCGACGATCTCCGCTGCCGAACAAAGATAAGGAAGCCTAGAAAAACTCGAGGCGGCGTCCCTGTCCATGCCCAGCGCTTCATAGTCAGCCTGCGCTTTCTTGAGTTCAGCGAGATCATTCTGACCTAGGACCTGCTCCAGGGTGCCAAGAACCTCGTTGATCCCGGGCTGGAACTCATTCACACCCTTCTCGATGTCGATCGGCTGCGCCAGGTTCGAAAGGAACCATTGCGTACCCTCCGCGAGAGCCTGCCTGGTCTCATCGAGCAGAGCGATTTGACGATCAGCGCCGATCAAGGCGGCAAACCGCTCCAGCTGACCGATCAACGGCACCAGCTTGAACGCATCCCGCGCGACGATGTAGGCGCGGGCGATGGTCGCTGGTGCTGCACCGGTCTGCTCGGCGAGATCACCGACAAACTCACCGAGTCCGCGATTGACGATGCTATTTGCTACCAGTGTCGCAACGATTTCTCTGCGCAGGCCGTGACCGACAATCTGCGGCTCATAAGATTTGCGCAGCGGCCTTGGGAAATATTTGATCAGATCCTGATACAGATAAGGATCATCAGGCAGATTGGAGCCCAGGAGGTCTTCGTAGAGAGTCATTTTGGCATAGGCCAGAATGACGGCGATTTCCGGACGATAGAGGCCGAGGCCGGCCTGGCGACGCTGCGCCAGCGCCTCATCATCGGGCAAGAGCTCCAGGTCACGGTTCAGCCGTCCTTCGGCCTCCAACCGACGCATGAACGCTGCTTGGGTATCCAGCAGTTGATCTGGCTTTGCAAGGGCGTGCGAGATGGCCTGCACTTGCAGAATGTTGTTGCGCAGGCAAAGTCCCGCCACCTCGTCGGTCATGCGTGCGAGCAGCTGATCGCGTTGCTTACCGGTCATGTCGCCGGCATCGACCACGGCGCCGAGAAGGATCTTGATGTTGACTTCATGGTCGGAGCAGTCGACGCCTGCGGAATTATCGATGAAGTCAGTGTTGATACGACCGCCTTGGCGGGCAAATTCGATACGACCACGCTGGGTCAGGCCAAGATTGCCGCCTTCACCGACGATCTTGCAGCGAAGCTCGTTGCCGTCGACGCGCACCGGATCGTTGGCGCGATCGAAGGCATCGGCATGACGCTCGGTCGATGCTTTGACATAAGTGCCTATACCGCCATTCCAGAAGAGTTCGACCGGTGCAAGAATGATCGCGCGGATCAGATCATGCGGCGGCAGGCTGTCGGCGTCGATATCGAGCGCCTTCTTGATTTCGGGTGTCAGCTTGATGGACTTCAGTGTTCTTGGAAATACGCCGCCGCCCTTGCTGATCAGCTTGCGGTCATAATCGTCCCAACTGGAGCGCGGCAGCGCAAAAAGGCGCTTTCTCTCGGCGAAGCTGGCGTCGATGCCCGGCCTGGGATCGATGAAAATGTGCCGATGATCGAAGGCGGCGATAAGCGCCGTCTTTTCCGAAAGCAGCATGCCGTTGCCGAAGACGTCGCCGGACATGTCACCGACGCCGACCGCGGTGAAGGGTTCCGTCTGGCAGTCCTTGCCCATCTCAAGGAAATGGCGCTTGACCGATTCCCAGGCACCGCGGGCGGTGATCCCCATGCCTTTATGGTCATAGCCTGCCGACCCGCCGGACGCGAAGGCGTCGCCAAGCCAGTGACCGTAATCGAGGCTTACACCATTGGCGATGTCGGAAAAGGTGGCCGTGCCCTTATCGGCGGCGACCACCAGATAGGGATCTTCCTCGTCATGACGAACGACATCCACCGGCGGTGAGACGCCATCGGGCGTGCGGTTGTCGGTGAGATCCAGCATGCCGGAGATGAGGATCTTGTAGCAGGCGATCACCTCCTCCTGGAGAGCGGCGCGATCGCCATCTGTCGGCGGGCGTTTGACCACGAACCCGCCCTTGGCGCCGACCGGCACGATAACGCCGTTCTTGACCATCTGCGCTTTCATCAGACCCAGCACCTCGGTCCGAAAATCTTCGCGCCGGTCCGACCAGCGGATGCCGCCCCGCGCGACCTTGCCGCCGCGCAGATGCACACCTTCGGTCCTGGGCGAGTAGACGAAGATTTCGAAGGCCGGACGCGGCAGCGGCATTTCCGGCACTTTCGCAGGATCGATCTTGAGGGAGAGATAGGATTTGAACGTGCCCCCGGACGTCTGCTGATAGTGATTGGTGCGGAGGGTTGCCAGGATCAGATGCATGTAGCGGCGAAGGATCCGGTCCTCGTCGAGATTGGCGACGGCTTCCAGACCTTCGCGGATCGAGGCTTCGAGGGCCGCAACATTCTTGGCCCTATCCTTTTCGGCGGCAGGGTCGAAACGTGCATCGAACAGTTCGGCGAGCATGCGGGCAAGCTCAGGATTGCTCGCCAACGTCGCTTCCATGTAGGCCTGACTGAAGGGAATGCCGATCTGCAGGAGATATTTGCAATAGGCCCGAAGGACCAGGATCTGTCGGCTGGTCAGGCCGGCAAATAAAACCATTTGGTTGAAACCATCATTCTCCGTTTCACCTTTCCAGATTGTTTCGAAGGTTTCCTGGAAAGTCGGCCCCACCTTGTCCAGCTTGACGTCGACGGCGATGGTGGGACGCATGCCGAAGTCATGCATCCAGAAAACCGCTCCATCCCTGCCGACGAACTCATAGGGTTGTTCGTTGATCACTCGAAGACCCATATTTTCGAGAATCGGCAAGGCGTCGGAGAGAGGGATGCCGCCTCCCTGGCGGGCGATCTTAAAGCGCAGCTCACCGTCTTCGTTCTCCAACGGTCGGAACAAGGACAAGGCCAGGTCATCGGGATGCCCAGCCAGCCTGGCGAGGCGATCGACATCGGGCACGGCGGCACGCGCCGGGACCTGTTCCTGATAAGCAAGCGGGAAGGCGGAACCGAAATCGCCGAAGAGACGATTGCCCTCCTCTTCACCATGGGTGTCGATCAGCGCTTCGCGCAGGCCGTCCGACCAGGAGCGAGCAGCGGCGATCAGCCGGGTTTCGATCGCGGCCAGATCCACGTCTTTTTCGAGGCCATCCGGCATGCGCACAATGAAATGAATGCGAGCAAGCATCGATTCGGAGACCTGAACCTGATATTCGGTCTCGCGGCCGCCGAGCTCCTCTTCGAGTATGTCCTGAAAGCGGCGACGAAGCTCGGTGTTGTAGCGATCGCGCGGCACGTAGACGAGACAGGAGACGAAACGCGCGAAGGTATCGCGCCTGGCGAACAGCCGAATGCGCTGACGCTCCTGGAGATGAAGCGTCTCCATGACCGTATCGAGCAGATGATCCTCATCGGTCTGGAAAAGCTCGTCGCGTGGATAGGTTTCGAGAATATTGGTGAACGCCTTGCCGCCGTGGCTGCTGGGCACGAGGTCCGCGCGTTCGATCAAGCGACGTACCTTGTGGCGGAGAAGCGGGATGTCGCGCGGATTGCGGTTGTAGGCGGCCGAGGTGAAAAGGCCGAGAAAACGATGCTCGCCGATCACCTTGCCCTTCTTGTCGAAGCGCTTGACGCCGAGATAGTCGAGATACACGGGACGATGGACGGTGGAGCGGCTGTTGGCTTTGGTGATCATCAGAGGCCTGGGCAGCCGCGCCTGGCGTTTGACGTCATCCGGCAGCACGGCAAAGCTCTCGGAAACCTTGCCGTCTTCGCGATGCTTGAGAATGCCAAGCGCCGAGCCCGGAATCCGATGCAGCTGGTCCGTGCCCTTCACCGTCACCAGGTCGTAGCAGCGATAGCCGATGAAGGTGAAATGGTTGTCGGCGATCCATTCCAGGAAGGCGCGCGCTTCCTTGAGATCGTCGGCCGGAATGACCTTGGAACCGCGCTTCAGATCATCGAGCGCCTCGTCGATCTTGCCAAGGATCGGCTGCCAGTCTTCGACGGCAGCGCGCACATCGGCGAGCGCCCGTTCCAATTCCTCGCGGATCTCGTCGAGGCGTGCCGGATCGCTCTGGCGGTCCACCTCAACATGCATGAAGCTCTCGGCCGTGGCCCCACTGCCATTGCTGTCGGGCGCACCGATATCGGAGAGGGTGTGGTCGTCGCCGCGGGTCACCGGCAGGACAGGATGGATGACGAGGTGGATGATCAGACCGAGGCGATTGATCGCCATGGTGATCGAATCCACCAGAAAAGGCATATCGTCGGTAACGATCTCGATGGTGGTGTGGGTGGATTGCCAGCCATGCTGTTCGATCTGCGGGTTGTAGACGCGGACCTTGGCCTTGCCGGGCTCGCGCCGCTCACCGAAACGCAGATGGGCCAACGCTGCGCCATAAAGATCAAGAGCATCGCGATCCACCAGGTCGACCGGCGCGACCGACCGATAATAGTGGCGGAGGAATGCCTCCCCCAGCTTCGCCTGGTGTTTGTCGAGCTTGTCATGGAGGCGGGCGATGGCGCCCGACAGCAGGTCTTCCTTCTGGTCGTGCATCCGCGTCGCCATGAGTAAGCCCCTCATCATCCCATCCCAGCTCTATTGATCCATCTCGGCCAGGATTCCTATAAAGACTGTGTGTTAACTCTTGGTTAACATCAAGCAAACTATAGCACTTCCGCCCTGACCGGTTTGCCGGAACACATACCGGGCGGTCGGATCTCGATCACGCGAGGTAGCGTTTGAACCCGACATGGCTGGGCTCGAACCCCTGACCCTCATAGAAGCGCAACGCATCCTCACGGGCCTTATTGCTGGTGAGCTGCACCAGATGACAGCCCTCTTTTCGCGCGACGTCGACCGCCCAGGCGATCATGGCGGCGCCGATCCTCCGGCCCCGAAACGTCTCCTTGACGCGCACGCCCTCGATCTGCAGCCGCGTGCCGCCTTTGAAGGTCAGGTGCGGGATCGCGGTGAGCTGCATGCAGCCGGCCACATCGCCGTCGACATCGGCGACGATCAACCGGTTGTTCGGATCGCGGTCAATGGCCTCGAACGCCTTTTGATAGGCGGGATCGATGGCGTCTCCAAAGGCTTCGCGGCTTCGGCCAAGCGAGTCGTCGGCGAGCAGCCCGACGATCGCGGGCACCTCCTCGGCACGCGCATCGCGAAAGACCAATGACGGCGGCAGATTTTTCATCCTCGTCTCCTTAGGGGGCCCATACAAGCTAGTTGCATCATGGTGCAGCACATTTCTGCATGTCGCCTCAAAGTGATTGCACAATGATCGATTTATCAACAGCCCGACCATAAATTGATCCGGTCATCGCAAAACAATCATCTGAAAAATAAAGAAAGCGGTTCACAAGTCTATATTATCGAGATAATTGTGGAGAATATCTTGGTGCTTTCAGATTGGATGAGAATCATGCCGCTGGGTTGGATCAAGGGCTTGCCTATGGCTGCTTTGCTGTTGAGCGCCGCGGTGACGCTTTCAAGCTGCAACACTGTTAGCGGCACGATCGGCGGTGTCGGCCGGGACATCAGCATGATCGGCAATACGCTGAGCAGCGTCTCCGGCAGCTGCCGGCATGAGCGTTGCGCCAAGAGATCACACCGCCAGGGACGACGCGTCGTCTCCGAATGCGGCAGCAGCAGAAGCTGCGGGCGCGGCTATCGCTCACCCCGCTATGAGCGCGCCTCCTACCGGGAACGCTATGCCTATCGCGACCGCTACGGCGCCCACCGAAGCCGCTGCTGCTAACGGTGGCGTGGCCACCTCATGGACTTTGAGACGTGGTCGCCGAACCGGTTTCACTCGGGATCGGTATGCGGTCCTCTCGATCGTGACGCGATAGGCGTACCACGCTGCAAAAACCCGACAAAAAACCGCATACCCATCGACAGCCAGGCGCGTTCTTCGAGGACGGCTCAGGTCAACGACGTGGCCGCGCCACCCATGGTCCAGATGCCGAGGCGGCTGGTGCGGCCGCGGACTTCCGTGGGGGATCCTTCGACCAGGCCTGAGAGATCGGGATCGGCCGTTTCTTTCTTGAGCTGATCGACCATGTCGCTGCTGATGACGAGCGACGTGTCGAGTTCGCGGGTCATGGCTTCCAGCCTGGAGGCGACGTTCACGGTATCGCCGAGCACGGTAAATTCCAGCCGCCGGCCGCCGCCGATGTCGCCCTGCACGACCGGGCCGTAGTGGATACCGATGCTGAGATTGATGGGATGCTCGGCAGCCGCTTGCCGTGCGTCGTTCAGTTCGCCCAGCTCGGTCAGCATACGGCGCGCGGCCAGCAGGGCGTTGGTGGCGTCATGGTCGCCTGGGTTCGGCGTACCGAAGGTCGCCATCAGGCCATCGCCCATATATTTGTCCAGCGTCCCATCATGGGCGAAGACGGCTGTTTCCATGCGCTCGTGAAAGCTGCGCAGGAGGTCGACCACCTCCTCCGGCGGCATGGCTTCACTCAGGCTGGTGAACCCCTGGATATCGGCGAACAGCACGGCGACCGACTGGCGGCGTACGGCGCCGAGCGGCTGGTCCTGCCCGGCGAGCTCGTCCACCAGGTTGGGCGAGAAATAGCGGGCGAGATTGGTGCGTGCGCGCTCGATGCTCACCTGGGTCAGCACCAGCCGGCGGGCGCGGCTGACCACGGCCGCCAGAAGGATCGTGACCAGGACGACCACGAACACCTTCTTGTTCTGCATGTTCAGATGAACGAACTCGGGATCGAGAAACAGCCGCAGCGTCTCGCCGACCCCCTCGGCCTCGAGCCAGACCTCGTCCTTCGACGTGATCGCTCCAGGGAGCGAGGCCAGGATCGAGACGCCGATGCGCCAGACGATCATCGCGCTGAAGCCGGCGCACAGCACAAGGCCTGGATTGTAGCTAAGCGCCGCACCGGCCAGGAGGAGGAACACGAAGATGATGTTGGCGTAGCGAAGGATCATTTCGGGCGGATAGGGCTCGGCGAACAGCGGGTTGGGCACCAGGAGCGCAACGCCCAAAAGCACGCCGTCCAGGATGGCGAAGGCATAAGCGAGCCAGCGCTCGCCTATTCGGCGCTGCATAAGATAGAGCTGGGCGGCGCCGAGCAGCAGGAAGAGCAGGATCCAGGCATGGTAGAAGATCGTGTAGGTTTTGGGCACCGCGATCAAAAGCCAGATCTGAATGGCGATCAGCGTGGCGAGGCGCGCCCAGAGCGCGGTTGTGAGACCTTGCCATTCGGCGCGAGCGAAAGCGCCCCTGACCCGGCGTTCGACCGGATCCCTGTCTGCCCTCGCATCCTTGTCTGCCAATGTCAGACCTTTCCTGCGGTTATCCCTGTCGCTTATCGGCCAAAACCAAGAAAAGAGAAAGACACCCACTCGATCGCGGTGACGTCTTGCGGCAACGCCAAAACTTCCCCATAACGCCGCTCTCGGCGAGGCCGAGGGCGTCGACAAACACGTCTGCTGGAGAGACTTCACGATGAATGAATGGATCGAAGAGACCCTGCATCCCCATTTCCGCTTCAAGATGAAAGTGGACCGGGTGCTGTTCGAGGGGCGCTCGGAAAACCAGCATGTCGCCGTGGTCGAGAACGGCACCTTCGGGCGCACGCTCTATCTGGACGGCGTGCTGCAGACCTCGGAGCGGGACGAGTTCATCTATCACGAGATGCTGACGCATGTTCCGATCCTAAGTCACGGAGAGGTCCGCGACCTCCTGATCATCGGCGGCGGTGACGGCGGCATGCTGAAGGAGGCGCTGAAGCACAGCTCGGTGAAACGCGCGACCATGGTCGAGATCGACCCCTCCGTGGTCGAAATGTGCCGGGAGCACCTCCCCTCGATCTCGAACGGCGCCTTCGACGATCCGCGCACTGATCTGGTGTTCGCGGACGGCGTCGATTTCGTGAAGACCACGGACAAACGC
This sequence comes from Pseudomonadota bacterium, assembly GCA_039197065.1. Taxonomy (GTDB): domain Bacteria; phylum Pseudomonadota; class Alphaproteobacteria; order Geminicoccales; family Geminicoccaceae; genus JANQPX01. The sequence goes on from JBCCUL010000038.1 coordinate 23,713, forward strand.
TTCGACGTGGCGATCATCGACAGCACCGATCCGATCGGCCCGGGCGAAGTGCTGTTCACCGATGATTTCTATCGGTCAGCCAAAAGCGTCCTCAAGGAGGGCGGCATCCTCGTGACCCAGAACGGCGTTCCCTTCGTCCAGGGCGATGAGCTCGCAAACTCGATGCGCGCGCTCAAAGGCCTGTTTGCCGACGCCACCTGCTACATGGCGACCGTGCCCGGCTATGTCGGCGGTCCCATGGCTTTCGGCTTCGCGACCGATGCGGTCGATCATCGACGGGTGCCGATCGAGACGTTAGAGCGGCGATTCATGGCGGCGGCGCTGGATGTTCGGTATTATACGCCGCCGGTGCATCAGGGCGCCTTCGGGCTTCCGGGCTATGTGCTGGAGTTGGTTGAGGGGCGTTAAGGGGCGAGTATCTGCTGGCTATGATTGCGCGTCACGGACGTCGGCCGGCGCTTGACAGGCGTCGCCACTTCAGCCTTCCGGACGTGACGGACGTCACCAGATCCCGCGTATCGTCACCCCGGCAAAGTACCTTATCAATGTCTCGGTGCCGTCGATCTGTTCGCCATCATCCTGTAATTCCCAAGCCATGACCTGAGCATAGGGTACCACCTGCAGATGATTCATGATCGAATTCGCCCTCTTCATCGAGGGCGGTATTCCCCGTGCCGAGGGTGCCATAGGTCAAATCGAGATCCACATGGGGTCTGTATTGCCAGTTATTGCCTGCTGATAGAGCTGGCTCCTGTGCGCTGGCCGATGTGATCGGCAGATTCAAGCTTGTCAGACCGTTTATTGACGTCTGTCGGTGACGTGAGTTTGGACATCCCGCGCGGCTTTATCGGCGCTTGCAGCCTCCAACGCCCGATCGAAGCGAACGCTGCAGCGAGAGGTCATACTTCGCTGCCCTTGGACGGCAAGATTGCAGACTCTCGGATAACAAAATCTTCAGAACCTTAAGTGTATAATGACCGTTTTCGATAGAAGGCTGGGTGGTTGGACGCATGCGCCTCCGTTACGCACTGATGTCGCTCTTCCTGATACTGACCGCCGTTCCCTTAACGGTATTCTGGGCATGGCCGCATTCTCAGGTCCTGCAGAACGAGTTTGACGACGTTCGGGATCGTCACCTCTTGCTGGCGCGCAACCTCGGCGCGGCCCTCGAGCGTTATCATCAGGACGTCATCACGGCCTTCAATCTGATCGCCATCAACGCCATCAAGGAAAATGAGGTCGAGCAGGCTCAGGATCTGCTGCTCAATCTGAGCTTTCGGCATATCTGCATTGCCGAAGAAGCGACCGGCTCCGTCATTTCGGAGATCAGCCCCATCGCTTTGCCGTGTCCCAAGGTCGTGCCGGACAAGCGCATGTATGTCTTTGCCAGGCTGGCCCGTGAGGATCGCGCGACCTTTAGCGAAGTTCTCGAGGGACCGGAAGGCAATCCCGTCATGTATGTCGTTCGCCGCTTCGGGGGTCTCGTGGCGATCGGCGCGCTGAATACCGACTATTTCGTTCGGCTCGGCAAGGCGATCTCCTTTGGCGTCCTGGGCCATGCCGCGATCGTCGATCATAAGGGCAATGTTCTCGCCCACCCGCTCGACGACTGGATTGCCGCGCGCCGAAACCTCTCCAAGGTATCGGCCGTCGCCCGGATGCTGAACGGCGAGACGGGCATCGAGACCTTCTATTCTCCGGCGCTCAAAGGCGACATGATCGCCGGCTTCACGGTCGTGCCGGAGGCCGGGTGGGGCGTCATGATCCCGCAGCCTATCGTAGAGCTTCATGAAACGGCGAAACAGGCGGAGACGTCGGCGCTGACCGTTTTCCTCGTCGGTATCCTGATCGCCTGTGTCTGCGGCTGGGTGGTCGCGATCCTGTGCGCGCGCCCGCTGGAGCTAATCAGCCAGGCGGCCGATCAGGTCGCTCAGGGCGACGAGCCGATCGAGATTGCCGAACTCAGAAGCAGGCTGGTTCCCGCGGAATTCGGCTGGGTGCAATCAAGTTTCAATGCCATGGTTCGCCGACTGCGCGAAAACATGATCCGCATCAACAAGCTCGCCTATGAGGACAAGGTCAGCGGGTTGGCGAACCGTGCGATGTTCCGAAATTACGTCACGAAGAAGATCAACGAATTGCAGGCCAACGGCCGCCGCGGTCTCATCATTTTCATCGATCTCGACGGCTTCAAGGCGGTCAACGACAATCATGGCCATGATCTCGGCGATGAACTGCTGCGCCGTTTTTCCATCCGCTTGAGATCTCTGTTCGATCAAATGGCGTCCGGACCGGAGGACGATAAAGACGTCATCTCGCTTCGGGCCCAGCTTGCCAAAAGCTATCTCCTGGCCCGCTTGGGGGGCGACGAATTCGCCATCTTTCTGGCCGGCGCCGAGCGCAGTGGCGATGGCGACGTGATCGCCAAGGCGATCCTGCGTGCGGTCCGCGACCCCTTCATACTGGGCAGCAAAGAGATCACGATAGGCGCCTCGATCGGCCTAGCACGCTTCCCCGATGATGGCGAAAGCTATCCGCCGCTGATCCGGCATGCCGACATGGCCATGTACGAAGCCAAGCGCGCCGGCTAGAACACCTACCGTTTCTTCGATCGCAAGATCCAGGCTGCCCTCAACCAGGCGGACGAGGTGCGGCGTCAGATCCCGCAGGCGCTTAAGCTCGATCAGTTCGAGCTTCACTACCAGCCGCGATTCCACGCCGCATCCCGCGAGGTCCGGTGCATGGAGGCGCTGATCAGATGGAATCACCCGAAGGATGGTCAGCGGCAACCCGGCGAATTCCTCGCGGCCGTCGAATCGACCGATATGATCGTCCAGATCGACCACTGGGTGCTGCGCAAGGCCCTGCAGCAGCTCGGCGAATGGTCGCGCAGCTTTGCCGATCTCTCTTTGTCGATCAACATGTCGACGCGTCAGCTCACCGATCCGAACATGGCCAATCATGTCATCGACCTCGTCCAGAAAGCCGGCGTCGATCCTGCAAAGATCGAATTGGAAGTCACGGAACACGCAGTCCTCAACAATGAGCAGACGGCGCGCCACGTCATTCAGCGTCTTCACGACTTCGGTCTGAAGATCGCCATCGACGACTTCGGTCAGGGTTACTCCAACTTCGCGCGATTTGCGGAGCTTCCCGTCGATGTCATCAAGATCGATCGCAGCCTTACATCCAAGCTCACCGAAGATCCGAGAGTGCCTACAATCGTCAGGTCGCTGATCACGATGGCGGAGGGCCTGAACTGCACCACGGTGGCCGAAGGCATTGAAGCGTTGGAGCAGGTTTCCATCCTGGGCGAGCTTGGATGCACCGAGTTTCAGGGCTTCCTCTTCTCCCGGCCGCTCGCCGCCGCGGATGCCGAGGCTTGGCTGAACCGGGCGGCGGCAACGATCGAGGCGGTTAACGAGGACCGCATTTCGATCTTGAGACCGGCCTGATCAGGTCAATCTCCGAAGCCGAAAACGTCGATCGGCTGTGAACTAGGTAACAGCGCACGGTCCCTTTCCCGATCTAGCTTCAGAGGGTCATGATTGATGACCCCGTATATCGGGAAAGGACGATCCGATGTTGAATGCAGTCAGACCATTTATCGACTTCTATCGAGTGGCGTCATTTTCGACATCCAGCCCGCCCAGCAGCGGTTTTCAAGGGCTCTGGCGGGGCGTTGAGCGCGGCTGGCTCGCCGCACGGCGCTATCGCCGCCTGCAGCTGATGAGCGACCGGGAACTGGCGGTGCTTGGGCTCGATCGCGGCTCGATCGGCCGCCATGCCTTCTTCGGCGAACCGCCCTTTGACCGCGACTGACGAGCGTCGATCGCCAGCGGTCCATCCCGTTCAGCCCGACAGATGTCCTCATACCATCGGACTGTGCCAGCTCGTTCTTCGAAGACGGTCGCAGGGCGATGCGGTGGTCACACCATTAGAAGCTTTGCAGGGCGTCGAAATCGATCGCCTGGAAATAGGCTTCCTTCTGATCGGCCGCCGCCGAACCGGTGACGCTGATCATGAAGCGGTTGTGGACGACCGCTTGCAGCTCGCCGTCCTGGGTCTGAATGACCTTCTGGCCGCCAACGCGCTTTAGCTGACCGCCTGTGGCACCGGCCATGGCGGGGTTGTTGAAGAGCGCCATCATGGTCGCCATCAGCGGACTGTCGGCCATCACCTGAATCTCGACGCTGTCGCCGTCTTTTCGGTATTCGGCGCCGGCACCGAGACCGCCGCCGAACATCGCCATCCCGGCCATGTTCTCATTGCCGGTCATCTCCTGGGTCCAGCCGTCGAAAGGTGCGGGCAGGATGTCGCCGAGGGACGCCGCCTGTTTTTGGGCTAGCAGCTGGCTGACATAATCGAGCTCGCCCTTGGCCGTGGCGATGTCGCCGGCCTGATAGGCTTCAAGCGCCGTGTTGATCGAGTCCTCGATCTCATCGGCGGCGGCAGGCGCCGTCAGCGCCAGAACCAGGGCCGCAGCGACAGCGCTGGATGACCGAATGACGTGCAGCTTCATCAGAACAACTCCCCGACATTACGATAATGATCTGTTTTGAGGGTTTCACCCGATTGTCGTGTGAATGGCAAGCCCGACCTGCAGCGCAGGAGGCAAAGTTTCAGGATGCCCAATCAAGGATCGATAAGGATCCGACCCAGAAGATCGACGTCGCCGTCGGCCGCAACATCGATCACGATCGCCTCGCCGGACTTCGGGAAGACATCGGTCAGCCCGGTGATATTGACCTGATGGGTGACAAGCACGAGGCGCTCGTCCTCAGGGAGATCGTCCAGCAAGTCGAGAGTTTCGCGGATCTGGGATTCCGCGGTCGAGCGGTCCCGGAAGAAGGAGTTCAGGGGAGGAAAGTCCTCGACCGGGCCGAGATCCAGCAATTCGGCCGTCTCGCGGCAGCGGCACCACTGGCTGGTCAGCACCCGCGTGATCTCCACACCCTGCTGCTTGAAGGCGACACCGATTTTCCGCGCCTGTTCGCGGCCTTCATCACTCAGATTGCGCTGGGTCCCGCAGTCCGCGAGGTCGAAATCCGCGGGATCGCCGGTGCCGGGGGCCAAAGCGTGACGCATGAGGATGACGGTGCCGGGCCGTTTCGCCGCCTCCCAGCCTTCCTCATCGGCGAGCACCGGCATTGACAGCAAAAGCGCCGTGAGCAAAGCGAAACTGCCGGAAAACCAGGCGGCATAGCGTCGAGCCATGTTCAACCTCTCCATTTCGGTGAGATGGCCGCGCCATCAACTCTCGTCTGGCAGCCGCCAGCGGGCGGCGGCCTGGTCGTCGGAATCGCGAGCATCGACCCAGCTGGCCTCGCCGTCCCCTTCCTCCAGTTTCCAGAAGGGCGCTTTGGTTTTCAGCCAGTCGATCAGGAAGGCGCAGGAGTCGAGGGCGGCGGCGCGGTGCGGGGAGGCCGTGGCCACCAAGACGATGGGCTCGCCGGGCAGCATGCGGCCGTAACGGTGGATGATGAGGCTTGCCTGCAGCGGCCAGCGGCGGTTGGCCTCAGCCTCGATCTCGGCGAGTTTCTTTTCGGTCATGCCAGGATAGTGCTCGAGGGTCAGCGCCGCGATCTTGCTGTCGTCTCCGCCTTCCTGGCCGACGAAATCGCGCACCAGGCCGGTGAAGCTGGCGACGGCGCCGATATCGGTGCGTCCGGCGCTCAAAGCGGCGAGCTCCGCCCCCACGTCAAAAGCGTCCTCCTGAACCCTAATCATGTCGAATGTCGACCTCATGGACTTCATACCGCCTCTGTCCGGATTGGCGGTTTGCGCCCAAGTTTTCCAATGTTCTCGTCATGGTAGCGGGACCTTCCCGCCTAGCCGCCGGTGACCGGGGGGAAGAAGGCGACCTCGTCGCCCGGCTTCACGGGGTGGTCGGGTTCGGCGTAGTCCTGGTTGACGGCGGCGCGCACGACGCCCTTTCGGCCGATCGCTTCGGCGAAGCCCGGTCGATCCGCGGCGAGCCAGGTCATGAGATCGCCGACCGTGGTCACGTCAGCCGGCGGACTGACCTCCTCCTCGGCTTTGCCGACCTTGGTGCGCAACCAAGCGAAATATCGGATGTTCATCTCGAACCTGTCCATTGAACCCATGTTTGAGACGACAACTAGGCGCTACCCGCCCCTCAGGCAAGTCCAGGCCGGCGGTCCTGCTGCCTAGCGGGCCGTGATCCCTTCACCGGGCGGTGGCGGTGCCGGTAGATTCTTCGGCGGTGTGGCGAAGGCCGACCTGGAGATAGTCGAAGCCGGTGACCAGGGTGAGGACGGCGGCCAGCCAGAGGCCATACCAGCCGATCACGTCGGCGAACGCCCACCAGGGTGCTGCGGTGCCGACCATCAGGAAGCCGAGCGCAGTCATCTGAACGCCGGTTTTCCACTTGGCGAGCTTCGAGACCGGCAGGCCGACGCGCAGCTCGGCCAGGAACTCGCGGAGGCCTGAGACGATGATCTCGCGGCAGAGGATGACCAGCGACGGCAGGATGGGCGCCCGGTCGAAATGCACGAGCATCAGGATGGCGGCGCCTACGAGGAGCTTGTCGGCGATCGGATCGAGCATGCGCCCAAACGCGGACTGCATGGACCAACTGCGCGCGAGATATCCGTCCAGGAAATCGGTGATCGCGGCGAGCGAAAAGATCACGCAGGTGGTCCACATGCCGATGTCGCCCGGAAGATAGAATGCCGCGGCGAGGGCCGGAACCGCGAGCACGCGACCCATGGTCAAGAGATTGGGCGTGCCGGTGAGCATGGGGTCAGCTCCTCTTTGCCGTCGTCATTATCGCGAGCCGGATCGGCCGCTGTCCGGGCGTTGGCGACGTGCGGACATCATCCAATAGGAAAAAGGTAGGGTCAAACCGCGGCGCGGGCCATAAGTCGTTTATGGCAAAAAAAACGCTGGCGTTCAGTGGTCATCATGAAACGTATCATACACGGCTTTAGCTACAGCTTTACTAATCCCAGGTACGCGTTCCAGATCCAAAAGGCCAGCGGTTTCGATGGCGCGCACGGAGCCAAAATGGCCGAGAAGCGCCTTTTTTCGCCGAGCACCGATGCCGGGCACGCTATCCAGCGCCGAACGTCCGACAGATTTTCCACGCTTGGCGCGATGGGTCGAAATGACGAAACGGTGGGCTTCGTCCCGGAGGCGCTGGAGGAAATAGAGGAGCGGATCCTTTTGGTCCAGCTTGAAGGGCGCTCGATCCGGGAGATGCAGCGTTTCCTTGCCGGCATCCCGCTCCGGCCCCTTGGCGATCGCCAAGACCGGCTGGCCGGTCACCCCGACTTCTTCGAGGGTTTCGAGCGTGGCGGAGAGCTGGCCGGCGCCGCCATCGATGATGATGAGATCCGGCCATTGGCCCTCGGTGCGATCCGGATCTTCGCGCTGCAGCCTGGAAAAACGCCGGCCCAGCACCTCGCGCATCATGCCGAAATCGTCGCCGGGGGTGAGGTCCTTGTTTTTGATGGTGAATTTTCGATAAGCCGACTTGTCCAGCCCCTCCGGCCCCGCGACGACAAACGCGCCCACGGCGTCCGTGCCCTGGATGTGGCTGTTGTCGTAGATTTCGATGCGATTCGGGCGGTCCTGAAGATCGAGGGCGTCAGCCAGGCCTTGGAGAAGCTTCGCCTGCGCGCTGCTTTCGGCGAGCCGCCTCGCCAGGGCCTGGCGGGCGTTTTCCTCGGCCTGGCGGACCAGCTGGCAGGCCTCGCCGCGCCGAGCATGGCGGATCTCGACCTTTCGACCGGCGCGCACGGAAAGCGCTTCGGCCAAAAGGGTTTTGGATCCCGGTTCCGCACCGAGGAGTATCAGCTTGGGTGACTGGCGTTCGGCATAGAACTGGCCGAGAAAGGCTTCCAGGAGATCGGCGTCGTCGGCGTCCTGGATCTGGCTCGGATAATAGGCGCGATTACCGTAATTTCGTCCGCCCCGGTAGAAGAAGACCTGAACGCAGACCTGCCCACCTTCGCGGGAAAAACCGATGACGTCGGCATCGCCGACCGAGCTGACATTGATCCCCTGGCGAGTGGTGATGTGGGCGAGCGCCTTCAGGCGATCTCGAATCGCGGCGGCTTCCTCAAAGGCTAGAGCCTCGCTCGCGGCGGCCATCTCCTTTTGCAGCCGCTCCTGAATGGCGTTGCTGCGGCCGGCGAGAAAATCATGGGCCTGATCCAGCAATTCAGCATAGGCGTCCGGCTCGATCCGGCCGACACAGGGCGCGGTGCAGCGCTTGATCTGATATTGCAGGCAGGGACGCGTGCGGTTCGAGAAGATGCTGTCGGCGCAGGAGCGAAGCGGGAAGGCGCGCAGCAAGGCGCCCAGCGTTTCGTTGACAGCACCCGAGGAGGCGAACGGTCCGAAATAGTCGCAGTCCTTGCGCTTGGTGCCGCGATGGCGGCCGATGCGCGGAAAAGGCTGCTTATCCGTCGGTTTGCCAAGATAGATGTAGGGAAAGGACTTGTCGTCGCGCAGCAGGATGTTGAAGGCGGGGCGCAGCTTCTTGATCATGTTGCATTCAAGAAGAAGCGCTTCAACCTCGTTGGTGGTGGTGACGACGTCGAACTGCCTCGTTAGCGCCACCATGCGCCTGAGGCGCTGGCTGAGCGCATTCACCTTGATATAGGCCGGCACCCGCTTTTTCAGCGACTTCGCCTTGCCGACATAGAGCGCATCACCCTTGGCATCGAGCATGCGATAGACGCCGGGGCTGTTGGGCAATGTCCTGATTTTCGCCTTGATCAGCTCCGCACCAGCAAGGGACGCGGTCCCCGCGGGGGGAGCGTCACCTGCGAGGGAAGCGTTCCCTGCGAGGGAAACATCCCCTTCGAGGAGAGCGTCTTCGGCAGGATGAGCGTCCTCCGCGGGAGGAGTATCCTCTGCACCGGGAGCATTCCCTGCCAGGGACTGGTCATCATCGGAGGTTGGCTGGCTGTCGTTCATTGCTCGATCCGATGGCTGACGGAAGGCTCTCTATAGGTGGCGAAGCGATCGGATGAGGTCAACGCCAAGCGCAATCTAGAGGCTGGATCGTCATCAAGACGATCGACTGTCATCGGCGTTGGTCGATAAAGGCTCGCCCCTTGTCGCTCCCTCCAAAATCTGCAGCATGGTCGAAGGCTATTGAAGGACCAGGTCCCAACTTCGCGTTCGAGAAAGCAGATCAATGGAAACTCTGAAGACCATAAGAAATGGCGAGAAGGTTCAAGGCACGTTCTCCGAGGCTGAAATGAGCCGGCGGCTTGCCGCACTGCGCGCGCATATGGCCGCCGATGATCTGGATGCGGTGCTGTTCACCTCGATCCACAACATCAATTATTTTTCGGACTTTTTGTACTGCGCCTTCGGGCGGCCCTACGGCCTGGTGGTGACCCAGGACGAGGCGACCACGATTTCCGCCAATATTGACGCCGGCCAGCCCTGGCGGCGCAGCTTTGGCGACAATCTGGTCTACACCGACTGGAAGCGCGATTCTTTTTTCGACGCTGCGCGGAGCCTCATTCCAGGCCAAGGCCGCATCCGCCTCGGGATCGAGCATGATCACATGCCCCTGGAGCGGTTGGAAAAGCTGAAGTCAGTGCTGCCGAATGCCGAGATGACGGATGTCTCAGCCGCGACCATGCGCCAGCGGATGGTGAAGTCCGCGGAGGAGATCGCGCTGATCACGGAGGGAGCCCGGATCGCGGATATCGGCGGCTTCGCCGCGGTCGAGGCGATCCAAGTGGGCGCCGGCGAGCACGAAATCGCACTGCATGCTACGCAGGCCATGGTCCGGGAAATCGCCAAGACCTTCCCCCATGGCGAGCTGATGGACAGCTGGACCTGGCTGCAGTCCGGGATCAATACCGACGGCGCGCATAATCCGGTGACCTCGAAACGGCTTGAGCTCGGCGACATCCTGAGCCTGAATTGCTTTCCGATGATCGCCGGCTACTACACGGCGCTGGAACGTACGCTGTTCGTCGAAAGCGCAACGGATGCCGATCTCAAATATTGGGCGATCAACACCGAAGTGCATTATCGCGGCCTGGAGCTGATGAAACCCGGCAATCGCTGCTGCGATATCGCCGCGGAACTCAACGAGATCTACAAAAGTCACGGCGTGCTGGAGCGGCGCACCTTCGGCTATGGCCACTCCTTCGGCGTGCTCAGCCACTATTACGGCCGCGAAGCCGGTCTGGAGCTCAGGGAAGACATCGAGACCGTGCTGGAGCCGGACATGGTGGTCTCGATGGAGCCGATGATCATGATCCCCCATGGCGAACCCGGAGCCGGCGGCTATCGCGAGCACGACATTCTCGTGATCACCGAAACCGGCGCCGACAACATCACCAGATTCCCGATCGGCCCCGACCACAACGTGATCAGAAAGTCCGTTGCGATATGATCACGTCATGGACGTTGAACCGCCCTTGAAGAACGCGCCAAGGAATTGAAGGGTATGGGGTCCCTTGTCGGCAGGACGTCACATCGCGTTCTTCCCCACCACACACCCACGCCCGAAAACCAGGCCGCATACCAGCCAAGCCAAACCTCACCCCAGGTAAAGCCCACCCGCGCTGCGGGCCCAGGGAGGTGTGGGGGAAAAGCGGGCGACGAGGGCGTCGACGCAGGCACGGACTTTGGGCGAAAGATGGCGGTTGTAGGGGAAGATGGCGTAGATGCCGGTGTCAAGCGCTGTGGGGCTGACGGTATAATCGTCGAACACGGTCTGGAGGCGGCCTTCGGCGATGTCGCTGCCGACCAGCCAGGTGGGCATGATGGCCAGGCCCTGTCCGGCATGCACCATGGAAACGAGGGCTTCGGTGTTGTTGGACTGAAAGTCGCCGCTGGCGTCAACGTCCTCGATATCGCCGTCCGGGCCACGAAAATGCCAGACGACGCGATCGTTGCCGCGCTTGTAGATCAGGCAGTTGTGATCTCTGAGGTCGGCAGGGGTGGAGGGTCGGCCAGCTTTCTTGAAGTAGGCGGGACTGGCGCAAAGCACGCGGATGTTCGGGGCCAGTTTTCGCGCAACCAGGCTGCTGTCCTTGAGTTCGCCGATACGGATGGCGAGATCGATGCCCTCCTCCACCAGATCGACGAAGGCGTCGGTCAGGCTGAGATCGAGGGAGAGGTCCGGATATTGGCTTAGAAAGCCAGGCAGCATGGGCACGACATGGGCACGGCCGAAGGCGGTCGGCAGGTTGAGGCGAAGGGTGCCGCGCGGATCCGCTTCAAGCTGGGTAACGGAAAGGCGCGCTTCCTCGACCTCTGCGAGGATCCTGCGGGCGCGCTCCAGATAGAGGCCGCCGGCTTCGGTCAGGCTAAGACTGCGTGTGGTTCGGTTGAGGAGGCGGATGCCGAGATCGTCCTCCAGAGACGCGATCCCGCGGGCGACCGAGGAAGGCGCCATGCCGAGCTCGCGCCCGGCGGCGGAAAAACTGCCGCCGTCGACCGCCTCGATCAGGAGATTCATGGCTTCGAGCGTGTTCATGGGCTGATGATCATCTTTGCGTTTTATGCACAGATCCTGGACGAAGATACATGATTATCATTTCGTGTGCCAAAGCATAACTTCATCTTCAGACAGCGGGCCTGCATGACGCAGACGCCGACGAGATGAGGAGCCAGTCATGAACAGCATCAACATCCATCAGAGCCAAAGCGCCCTCGAGACGGTGAACCTGGAAGAGGCGCTGCAGCAGGGTCGTCGGCTGCGCTCAAGAGCTTTCACCTCGTTTGTGAAGTCGCTGTTTGCCGGCTCGAAGAGCGAGCATGATCAAAAGCAGGGCCGATTTTCGCCAGACTACGCCACTGCTGCCTGAGGCCGCGATACCTCCCTAAAGCCAGCCAATCTTGCTAAGATTTCGCCGACCGATCCCCCGCGGTCGGCGAAATGCTTTGGAGGTCATGAATGCGTCTCTTGGTCTTTCAGCATATCGATTGCGAGCATCCGGGACGCTTGCGCGACTTTCTTGCCGAAGACGGTGTTGACTGGGATGCGGTCGAGCTGGATCAGGGCGAGGAGATCCCGGATCTCGGCGGTTATGACGCCCTTTGGGTCATGGGCGGACCGATGGATGTCTGGGAAACGGACGACCATCCCTGGCTGATCGCGGAAAAGGAAGCGATCCGGCATTGGGTTCAGGATCTGAAGAAACCCTTTCTCGGCATCTGTCTCGGCCATCAGCTGCTGGCCGACGCCCTCGGCGGCCGTTGCGCCCCGCTCTCGCCACCCGAAATCGGTGTCCTCGACGTCGACCTCACCGAGGCTGGGCAGACTGATCGCATTTTTACCGGGATGCCCACCCGCCAAAAATGCCTGCAATGGCATGGCGTCGAGGTGACCGAACCGCCTGATGACGCCACCATCCTAGCTTCGTCGCCAGTCTGTCGGGTGCAGGCCATGCGCGTCGGCGATCATGCCTGGTCGATGCAGTATCATGTCGAGGTCGAGGATGACACGGTCGACAATTGGAGCGTCATCCCGGCTTATCGCGACGCGCTGACGAACAGCCTCGGGCCGGGCGCGATCGATGGGCTTCGACGCGACGCGGAAAGGAAAATGGCGGGTTTCGTTGCGAATGCGCGAAAGCTCTATGTGAATTTCCGCATGGCTGTGAGCGACGTTTGATTATCCGCAACAAGCCAGTGGTTCATTCGATACAAAAGATTCCCTCGGTGTTTTGAGAAAACTGGCCGCATGCCGCCGATTTTAACGGAGGCTGAGGGGACTAAATGATGCGATCATACCACTGGAGCGCAGTTTGTTCAGTCCCGATGTTCTGATGAGTGGTTCGAGGCCGCTTCAAGGATTTTCAACTTTCCTCGGTTAGTCTGCATGTTCTGGTCCATGCGATCCTGGGAATCCGTCGCCTGTCAGGAAGTTGATGCGAAGCTCGGACTGCCAGGATCGCATGGACCAGACCTACATACTTGTCAAAAGCTATGAAGAAAGGATGAATCTCTCCTCAATCCTGATGAACCAAACTGATGTGATCTTGCGATGGAGGCAGCTTCAGCCTCCTCGATTGATGTTTATGCCTGCTTGAACGATCGTTTCTCCAGTTTTCTGCGCTATATCGGTAGTCAAGCGATCGCGAAACCAAAGGGATCGTCATGCGCAAGACCCTCAAAATCCTTCATACAATCGCGGCCTGTGGGCTGATCGGCGGTCTCGGCTGCTACTTGATCCTGCTGGCTTTCGCGCCGCAGGAAACCCTGTCCGGCTATGCCGATTTGCGCCAGTCGATCGCCGCGATCAGCAGCTATGTCATTCTGCCGTCACTGGCGATCGCGGTGATCTCCGGGCTGCTCGCCATGATGATTCACCGGCCGTTTTTGAACAAAGGCTGGGTCTGGCTGAAGGCCGCAACAGGGATCTTGATGTTCAAGGGCGTACTGACGATCGTCGGATCCAAGGCCGATCACGCCGCCATCGTATCGCGGCAGATCGCCGATGGTGAACCGCTTGCTGGGGTTCTGGAACAGGCCATCGCCTATGAATGGCATATTCTCTACGTCATCCTGGCGATCTCGGTGGCCAATGTGGTCGTCGGCATCTGGCGTCCGCAGCGATTGTCGAGAAAGCGCCAACGACCAACCTTGGTCGCAGAAACCGCCACAGCCTCCGAAACTGACGAGCAGACGCGCCCCGCAGCCTGACACCGACCCGACAAGGTCTTCATCGATAGTCCACCGCCAAGCCATGTTGCCTTTGGCGGTTTTTGCCAAACTTTAAGCTCTGATTAACACATCCCTGCCAGGCTGTTTCATGGTCCATGCGATCCTGGGAATCCGTCCGCCCGTGAAGAGAAGCCTTCGAGGCCCGGAATCCTAGAACATGTATTCCGATCGAGTGTGATCGGGATAAAAGCTCTATCTCATTGATTCGCCGCATGTCCTTATCGAACAAGTGTCTCCACCTATTCGGGAAAAGCTCCGGAATCGGATGGACCAGCAAAGTTGGTCGGACGATAACCAAGGTGAGTTAAGAAAGGATGAAGCCAACAGTCTCCTGAGCATGACGGTCAAGACTTTGTCCCGTTGGCATGCACCCCTGTCAGACAGCCACCAACGCCCCGAAAGGTGCCGAGGTCCAAGTCCAGCCTGACCGCGCTGCGGTCAGGAGTTCATGGTGTCCCAGAATTCCTCGTTGGTCTTGGCGAACTTCATCTTGTCGGTGAGGAATTCGATCGCATCGATGGTGCCCATGGGCGAGAGGATGCGGCGAAGGACCCACATGCGGGATAGCGTGGCCTTGTCGACCAGCAGCTCCTCTTTCCGCGTGCCGGATTTGTTGATGTCGATCGCGGGATAGACGCGCTTGTCGGCGAGGCGGCGATCCAGCTGGATCTCGGCGTTGCCTGTGCCCTTGAACTCTTCGAAGATCACTTCGTCCATGCGCGAGCCGGTATCGATCAGGGCTGTTGCGATGATGGTGAGGCTGCCGCCGTCCTCGATATTGCGGGCGGCGCCGAAGAAGCGTTTCGGGCGCTGCAGCGCATTGGCGTCGACACCGCCGGTCAGCACCTTGCCGGAGCTTGGCACGACCGTGTTATAGGCGCGCGCCAGACGGGTGATGCTGTCCAGGAGAATGACCACGTCCCGACCATGCTCGACCAGGCGCTTGGCCTTTTCGATGACCATCTCGGCGACCTGGACATGGCGCTGGGCGGGTTCGTCGAAGGTGGAGGACACCACCTCGCCCTTCACCGTGCGGTCCATGTCAGTCACCTCTTCCGGACGTTCGTCAATGAGCAGCACGAGGAGATAGACCTCGGGATGGTTGGCGACGATGCTGTGCGCGATGTTCTGCATCAGCATGGTCTTACCGGTGCGCGGCTGGGCGACGATCAGCGCGCGCTGACCTTTACCAAGCGGCGCAACGATATCGATGACGCGGCAGGAGACGTCCTTCGAGGTGGGCTTCTCCATCTCGAGGGTGATCTTCTGGGTCGGGTAATAAGGCGTCAGATTGTCGAAATGCACACGGTGGCGGGCGCGTTCCGGCGCATCGAAATTGATGGTGTTGACGCGCAGCAGGGCGAAATAACGCTCGCCTTCCTTCGGCGCGCGCACCATGCCGTCGACGATGTCGCCGGTGCGCAGGCCGAAACGACGGATCTGCGACGGCGAGACGTAGATATCATCGGGGCCGGCGACGTAGTTAACGTCAGGCGTGCGCAGAAAACCGAAACCGTCCTGGAGGATTTCGAGAACGCCTTCGCCCTGGATGGGCACGCCGCTTTGCGCGAGGCGCTTGAGCGTCGCGAACACCAGATCCGGCTTTCGAAGCGTGCTGGCGTTCTCGATGCCGAGCTCTTCGGCATATTCGAGAAGCTGCGCCGCGCTGCGGCGTTTCAGCTCAGAAAGCTTCATCGGCTCGCCGGTATATTCCTCGACGGGCTCGGGCGGCGGCGCCGGCGTTTCGGCAGCTTCGGCCGGCGGCGGTGCGGTCATTACATCACCTGCCTCGGCCTCGGTCTGGTTGCCATCGACGAGGTCCGGCTGTGGCGCTGACTGCGGACGGCGCTCGCGGTTTGAGCGCGAACGCGAGCGGCGCCTCTTCGGCGGCGGCGCCGAAGCTGCCGTCGTTTCCGCGTTACCGAACATATCTGGATTTGGGCTGTCTTTAGCCAATTCTCTTACCCCTGTCGAACGACGTCCAATCCGTCGATCTGGATTGATTCCTTGTGCATTCCGGACCGACCGCAGGCAGTCCTTCTGACGGGTTGGGTCAAAACGGTTTGAAAACCACCAAGAACACGATCACCAGCATCAAAAGCGTGGGCACCTCGTTGAACCAGCGAAACCAGCTCTCGTTGGCGGGACGCTGATCGCCCGCGAACAAGCGGACGTAGCGGGCCATCATCATGTGGCTGATGGCCAGGGCGATAACGAGTGTGGTTTTGATGTGTAGCCAAGCGTCGGTCCACTGCGCTTGCACGACTCCGAGAGAAATACCGAACAGGAGCGAAGCCAACATCGCTGGCGTCATGATCGCCTTCAAAAGGCGTCGCTCCATGATTTTGAAGGTTTCAGAAGCCTCCGTTCCGGGCGCTACCTTGCTGTGGTAGACGAACAATCGAGGCATATAGAGCAAAGCTGCCATCCACGCGATTATCGCGACGATGTGCAGCCACTTCAGCCACAGTGCCAGATCAATCATCAACGAGCAAGAGTCATAGTAACGTCATATTAGTCGGAAGATGGGCGATGCGACCTGACGAAATCGACCAACCTGCTGACCGTATCCGGGTCAGTTGGCGGGAGCACCCCGTGGCCGAGATTGAAGATATGCGGTCGCCCGTGGAGCCTATTTAACAGATGACGCGCGTCATTCAACATATCTTCGCCGCCGGAAAGCAATGCGATGGGGTCAAGATTGCCCTGAAGACACACTTTTTCCAGATTTTCTACCGCCCATTCGGGGGGAACCGTGGTGTCGAGGCTGACGCCGTCGACAGGAACGGTGTCGATGAACCGGCGATAAAGCGGGCCGGCACCTCGGGGAAAGGCGATGATCGGCACATCCGGGTGGACGTTCTTGACGGCGGAGACGATCGCTTTCAACGGCCGTTCACACCAGAGATGGAATTGTGCAGGCGGTAAAACGCCGGCCCAGCTGTCGAAAAGCTGCAGAACCTCGGCCCCCGCCTCGACCTGCGCCAACAGGTAATCGGTGGTCGCCTCGGTCACAATGTCGATCAGGGCTGAAAAGCCCTCCGGATCCAGACGCGCGAACTTTCTAGCCTCTTGAAATTCCTTGGATCCCCCTCCCTCGACCATATAGGACGCAACGGTCCACGGTGCGCCCGCAAAGCCGATCAGCGCCGTCTCTTCCGGGAGTTCCTTCCTCAGTCGGCGAAGCGTCTCGTAGACAGGCGCCAGGTGATCATGCATGCCCGCTTTCGACAGACGTGCAACCGCGGCGCCATCCCTGAAGGTTTCGAGCTTCGGCCCCTCGCCTTCGACGAAGGTGACATTGCAGCCAAGCGCATCCGGCACCACCAGAATGTCGGAAAACAGGATGGCCGCATCGAAACCGTAACGCCGGATCGGCTGCAGCGTGACCTCGACAGCCAGATCCGGCGTGTAGCAGAGATCGAGAAAGCCGTTCGCTTCCTGACGAACCTTCCGATATTCCGGCAGATAGCGTCCGGCCTGGCGCATCAGCCAGATGGGGGGCGGCGACGACGCCTGCCCATTTAGGGTCTCGATAAAGAGGGATGGCAAGGGAATCTCCTATCTTCGGCGGAGAGAGTTGGCAGTGAACCTGCGCGGCGTCAACACCTATCTATTTAAGATTAAATAAGGATTGTAGTTGGTAGAAAGATCGAGAAATGGGGATTAAAAATTTTCCTGCATTTAACCACAGCTCGATGTTAATTCGATTGGTTTTCATCGAAATTGTGGATCAATCTGGGGGTGATGGGGAAAATCGTCAGCTTTCCGCAGGGTTTTCATGTCGGTGATGATTGGGGAATTTGTCATGTCGGCAGCATGTCTTTAAGAGAATGAGGACGCGATCCCCAGAAATGGCGTGAGATCATCGCCCGGGGTTAAATGGGGATGGGCGACGATGAATTTTTTGCCTGTGCGCAAATACCCGATCCATGCCCAACTTGTGCACAGGCCAATCTGGATAGGAAGCCATGCGCCTGCATATGCATCTGGTGTCGGACAGCACCGGCGATACGGTGACCGCGGTGGCAAGAGCGGGCATTTCGCAGTTCGACGGGGTGGTGCCGGTCGAGCATGTCTGGTCCTTCGTGCGCTCGAAAGCCCAGGTGGAGCAGGTGCTTTCGATGGTGAAGGCGCTGCCGGGCGTGGTGATCTACACCATGGTGTCGCCGGATCTTCGGGCGGCGCTGGAAGAAGGCTGCCGCGAGCTCAAAACGCCGAGCGTTCCCATACTGGACGGCGTGTTCAAGGCGCTGTCCGGCCTGCTCGGTGTCGAGACGCGGCAGCAGATCGGCCGCCAGCACGCCATGGACGACGGCTATTTTTCCCGCATCGAGGCGCTCGACTTCATGCTGCAGCATGACGATGGTCAGAGCCCCTGGGATCTGGACGAGGCCGACATCGTGCTGGTCGGCGTGTCCCGCGCGTCCAAGACGCCCACCTGCATCTACCTGGCCAATCGTGGTCTCAAAACCGCGAACGTGCCTGTCGTGATGGACTGTCCCCTGCCCAAGGAGCTGGACAGCCTGAAGAAGCCGCTCGTGGTCGGCCTCACCATCAATCCCGAGCCGCTGGTGCAGATCAGGAGCAACCGGCTCAAGCAGATGGATCGCGGCACGACGCCGCTTCGGCTTTCGGAAGATTATACCGAGCTTGAGCGGGTGCGCGCCGAGCTGGTCTATGCACGCCGGCTGTTCGCCAAACATGACTGGCCGGTGATCGACGTCACCCGCCGCTCGGTCGAGGAGACGGCGGCGGCGGTCTTTCAGCTTTTCCAGGGCCGCGTCGGGCGAGCGGCAGCCAAAGCCGCCGGCCGGGAGCCACCCGCCTAGTGGCGCGGCCACCTCGTTAACTTGGACCTCGTCTTCCACGGGGTACGTCTTTGATAAAGGCATGGATTGGGAATGAAGAGATGACGGAACGCGCAGGTGAATGCCCGGTCGATCATGCTGCCCTCGCGGCAGCGCGTGAGAGCGGGGACAAGAAGGTCGTCGCGGTTACCGGCGCTTCGCGCGGCATCGGCCATGCGATCGTCAAGACGTTCCACGAGAACGGCTGGGAGGTGCTGACGCTCGCGAGAACGCCGTTTTCCACGGTCTGCCCCTGGGCGGAAGGGATCGTGAAGCATATCGAGGCGGATCTTTCGGATGAAGCCGCCGTCGCGGACAGCATCGAGAGACTGAAGGAGCGTCTCGGCGATCGCGGCCTGAACGCGCTGGTCAACAATGCCGGCATTTCGCCCAAGGGTTCGGACGGCATCAGGCTCGGCGCGACCCTGACCTCGGCCGAGGTCCTGAACCAGGTGATGATGGTCAATCTGATCGCGCCCATGATGCTGACCAATGGGCTGCTCGACCAGATCAAGGCGGTGAAAGGGTCCGTGGTCAATGTCTCGTCGATCGCCGGCTTTCGCATCCATCCTTTCGCCGGCGCCGCCTATGCCACGTCAAAAGCAGCGCTTTCCGCGCTCACCCGTGAATTTGCCCATGATCTCGGCGAGAGCGGCGTGCGTGTGAATTCGGTGGCGCCCGGCGAAATCGAAACCTCGATCCTCTCGCCCGGCACCGAGGAGATCGTCGAGCGTCAGGTGCCGATGAAGCGCATGGGCAGCCCCGAAGAGGTCGCCGAAGTCGTCCATTTTCTGTGCAGCGATCACTCCAGCTACGTGAACGGCACCGAAATCCACATCAATGGCGGCCAGCACATCTAGAGCTTTTTCCGATCAAGTGGAACCACTTGATCGATAAGAAAATGCGGCGAAACAAAGAGATAGAGCATCTGTTTCGATCGCTTGCGATCGGAAACCGCTCTTGGGCGCCGGACGCGGCGCGGCGTTGGTTTGGGGTGTTTTCGAAGAACGAGATTACTGATCTCTGGTATGCGGTTTCCTGTCGGGATTGCCCAGGCTTCGCCTGAGACCATGAGCGGCGTTGCAATCCGGGATGGTCGTCTTACATGCAAGGCTGCGGCGTCCCCGGACTTCGGCTGAGGGAACCGCTCCTCAAAATCAAATGATCGGGTGATCTTCATGAGCGATGACCAAGCCTATACGCCGCCGGCTGTCTGGACCTGGGACAAGGATAATGGCGGCAAGTTCGCAAGCACCAACCGCCCGATCGCGGGACCGACCCACGACAAGGTGCTGCCGGTCGGCAGGCATCCGTTTCAGCTCTATTCGCTGGCAACGCCCAATGGCGTGAAGGTCACCGTCATGCTGGAGGAGCTGCTGGCTCTCGGTCACGAAGGGGCGGAATATGACGCCTGGCTGATCAAGATCGGCGATGGCGATCAGTTCGGCAGCGGTTTCGTCGAGATCAATCCGAATTCCAAGATCCCGGCGATGACCGACCTGAGCGGCGAGAAGCCGGTGCGCATCTTCGAATCGGGCGCCATTCTTCTCTATCTCGCTGAGAGGTTCGGCGCGTTCCTTCCCGAAAATCCGGCCGACCGCACCGAATGCCTCTCCTGGCTCTTCTGGCAGATGGGTTCCGCGCCCTATCTCGGCGGCGGCTTTGGGCATTTTTATGCCTATGCACCGGAAAAGTTCGAATATCCGATCAATCGCTTCGCGATGGAAACCAAACGCCAGCTCGACGTGCTCGATCGCGAGCTTGCCAAACGCGCCTTCATCGCCTGCGACGACTACACCATCGCCGACATGGCGATCTGGGCCTGGTACGGACAGCTTGTCCTTGGTCGTCTCTACAGCGCCGCGGAATTCCTGGACGTGGGTTCATACAAGCATGTCATGAAATGGGCCGAAACGATCGATGCCAGGCCAGCCGTGCAGCGCGGCCGCATGGTTAATCGCGTCTTCGGCGATCTTGAGATGCAGCTGCATGAACGTCACGAGGTCAGCGACTTCGAGACGAAGACACAGGACAAGCTGGAAGCTGCGGAATAGGTCTGGCTCAGCCTCCCAGCCGGGCGGCGGCCAACAGGCGACTTCCCCCGCGGGTCCAGCCGAATTCAACCCTGAGAATGCGTGCGCTTTTCGGATGGATCCGACAGGTCCAGCTGAGCGGTGTCCAGCGACCTGAACGAAACTGTGTCTCGAAGCTGCCGGTTGCCGTGCCGACGTCCGGCGATACCGACTCATAGGCCATTACCTTCATGTTACGCTGGCCGTTATGCGCTCGAGTGCTGACCGCACGCTGACAGGCAAGCTTCAGGCGCTGTTCGTCTTCGATCGTGACATCGTCATGACCCAAAGCGATGGCCAATCCGGCACTTGCAAAAACCAGTCCACCCGCAATCATGCCGATGATCGTTTTGTGAGATATTGGCATCGGCGCGGTCCTTGGGATGAGCTTGGTTTCATCGCTGCTGGCAATCCCGACAATACCGCGCGTTTCTTACCGTTCTCTTAATTCGAAACAAATTCCTTACGAATTTTTTTTGCGTTTCCTAAGCGTTTCTATTCTCCAAAGCCCCCCTCTGCCTCGAACCCAAAAGTAAGCCCTGACCGCGGCGCGGTCAGTCGGCGGCTTCCAGATAGTCCTCGACCGGCGGGCAGGAGCACATCAGGTGTCGGTCGCCGTGAACATTGTCGATCCGGCGAACGGGCGGCCAGTATTTGTCCTCGAAGGTCCGTTTTAGCGGGAAGAAGGCCTCCTCCTTCGAGTAGGGATGCGGCCAGTCGCCGATCAGCTGGTCCGCGGTGTGCGGGGCGTTGCGGACGACGCTTTCTTCAGCTTTGACGTCGCCCCGTTCGATCGCGCGGATCTCGTCACGGATGCCGATCATCGCGGCGCAGAAACGGTCGAGCTCTTCTTTCGATTCGCTTTCGGTCGGCTCGATCATCATGGTTTCCGCCACAGGCCAGGACATGGTCGGCGCGTGGATGCCGTAGTCCATCATGCGCTTGGCGACATCTTCGACGCCGATGCCGGTTTGGCTTTTGATCTCGCGCAGATCGATGATGCATTCATGGGCTACGAGACCGTGCTGACCGGTGTAGACGATCGGGTAGTGCGGGCTGAGCTTCTTGGCGACGTAGTTGGCATTCAGGATCGCGACTTCACTCGCTTTTCTGAGACCGTCCGGTCCCATCATCGCGATATAGGCGTGTGAGATCGGCAGGATCGAGGGCGAACCCCAGGGTGCTGCCGACACCTGTCCAATGGTGCCGTTCTTCGCAGCCGGAGTGACGCCGTCGACCACGGCGTGCGAAGGCAGGAAGGGTGCCAGATGCGCCTTCACGCCGATCGGGCCCATGCCGGGACCGCCGCCGCCGTGCGGTATGCAGAAGGTCTTGTGCAGGTTGAGATGGCAGACATCCGCACCGATCTCGCCGGGTTTGGCGATGCCGACCATGGCGTTCATGTTGGCGCCGTCCAGATAAACCTGTCCGCCATGTTCATGAACGATTTCGATGACCTCGGTGATCGTGCTTTCGAACACGCCGTGGGTGGACGGATAGGTGATCATCAGGGCGGCGAGATGGTCTTTGTGTTCGGCGGCCTTCGCTCGGAGGTCGTCGAGGTCGATGTCGCCGGTGTCGTCGCTGCCGACCACCACCACCTTCATGCCGGCCATCATGGCGCTTGCCGGGTTGGTGCCGTGGGCCGATGACGGGATCAGGCAGATGTTGCGATGTCCCTCGCCGCGGTCCTTGTGATAGGCGCGGATCGTCAAGAGCCCGGCATATTCGCCCTGGCTGCCGGCGTTCGGCTGCAGGGAGACGGCATCGAAGCCGGTGATCTCGGCGAGCCAGGTTTCGAGTTCCTCGAACAACTGATTGTAACCCAGGGCCTGGCTGGCCGGCACGAAGGGGTGGAGGTCGGAGAAGCCCGGCCAGGTGACCGGGATCATCTCGGTGCTGGCGTTCAGCTTCATGGTGCAGGAGCCGAGCGGGATCATCGAGCGATCGAGGGCGAGGTCTTTGAGCTGCAGCCTGCGGAAATAGCGAAGCATCTCGGTTTCGCTTCGATAACGCGTGAACACGGGATGGCTGAGAAAGCGATCCCGTCGGCATTGCTCGACCAGCAGGACGGGCTCCGTTTTCTTATCCAGGGTTTCGACATCGGTCTCGCCATCGCCGAAGGCGCAAAGCAAAGCCTCGATTTCGGCATTGCCGGTGGTTTCGTCGCAGGCGATACCGAGATGATCGGCATCGACCAGGCGAAGATTGATGGCGGCATCGGCCGCGCGTTCGAAGATCTCGTTAGCCTTACCCGGGACTTTGACGGTGAAGGTGTCGAAGAAGGCTTTGGTCTGCACCTCGACGCCGATATCGCGAAGGCCGGTTGCGAGGATTTCGGCATAGCGATGGGTGCGACGCGCAATCCTCCTTAGACCGCCGCGCCCATGATAGGTGATGTAGAAGGACGCGATGATCGCGAGCAGCACCTGGGCGGTGCAGATATTGCTGGTCGCCTTCTCCCGGCGGATATGCTGTTCGCGGGTCTGAAGGGCCATGCGCAGCGCCGTTCTGCCCGCGGCATCGACGGAGACGCCGATCAAACGCCCGGGCATGGCGCGCTTATAGGCGTCGCGCGTCGCGAAGAAGGCGGCATGCGGCCCGCCATAGCCCATGGGCACGCCGAAGCGCTGCGCACTGCCGATGGCGACATCAGCGCCCATCTCGCCTGGCGGCGCCAGCATCACCATGGCGAGCAGATCGGTCGCCATGATCGTAAGGGCGCCCGCCTGTTTCAGGCTGGCGCTCACCTCGGAGAAGTCTCTGACCTCGCCGCTCGATCCCGGATAGCTGAGAAGTGCTCCGAACACGTCGCCCGCGTCCAGATCGGCGAAGGGATCGCCGATGACGATCTCGAAGCCGAATGCCTCCGCTCTGGTCTCGAGCACGGCGACGGTCTGCGGATGGGTGTCCGCATCCACGAAGAAGCGGTCCGACTTCGCCTTGGCGACGCGTTTCGCCATCGCCATCGCTTCGGCCGCGGCGGTCGCCTCGTCGAGCAGCGAGGCGTTGGCGAGTTCGAGGCCGGTGAGATCGATGATCGCCTGTTGAAAATTCAGGAGAACCTCGAGCCGGCCCTGGCTGATCTCCGCCTGATAGGGCGTATAGGCCGTATACCAGCCCGGGTTTTCCAGCACGTTGCGCAGAATGACCGTCGGCGTCACCGTGCCGTAATAGCCCATGCCGATCATCGAGGTTTTTACCTGATTGGCATCAGCCAGCGCCTTCAGATGGGCGAGAATCTGACCCTCGGTCATGGCGTTTGGCAGATCGAGCGGCTTTTGGCTGCGGATCGCCTGCGGCGTCACCTTCTCGATCAGGTCGTTGAGCGAGGACGCGCCGATCTCTTCAAGCATCTCCTGGATGGGCTTCTCGTCCGGCCCGATATGCCGCCTGGCAAAGGCGTCGTCCAGTCGCTGGTCGTCGAGGTTGAAGGCGGTCTCGGGCATCATGCGCTCCAGGTATTTCGATCGTTTGGTTCGTCAACGGTGCAGCCCGCGGCTGCCTAGCCGAGTGTTTCGAGGAAGCTTTTATAGGCGTCTTCGTCCATGAGATCGTCGAGTTCGCCGGCATCGGCGATCTTGAGCTTGCAGAACCAGCCCTTGTCTTCCGGGCTGTCGTTCACCTGGCCGGGCTCGTCGGCGAGCGTATCGTTGATTTCGACCACCTCGCCCTTGATCGGTGCATAGACGTCGCTCGCCGCCTTGACGCTCTCGACAACCGCCATATCGCCGTCCTTGTCGACGGCCTTGCCGACTTCGGGAAGGTCGACGAACACGATTTCGCCAAGCTGTTCTTGGGCGTGATCGCTGATGCCGACGGTGGCGACATCGCCGTCGACGCGCAGCCACTCATGCTCTTTGGTGTAAAGGATTTTGGCCATGGTGAAGTCTCCCTTTCTATGAAGGTTTTGTTCGCTGATGAGTTCAGCGTCGGTAGCGATGAGGGGTGAAGGGCAGGGCTACGATTCGCGCCGGATTGGCTTTGCCCCTGACGATCAGGGTCACGTCCGATCCGGATTCGGCATGTTCAGGCGGCACATAGCCCATGGAAATCGGCCCGCCGACTGTGGGTCCGAAGCCGCCGCTGCTGACCAGGCCGATGGCCCGGCCATCGCGATCCTGAATTTCAGTCCCTTCCCGCGCAGGCGCCCGCCCCTCCGGTCTGATACCCACCAGCCGGCGGGATGGACCGTTGACCAATTGCGTCCGGATCACATCCGAACCCGGAAACCCGCCCTCCTCGCGCCGGCGTTTGCCGATGCTCCAGCCGAGCCCGGCCTCGATGGGGGTGATCTCCGGCGTCAGCTCATGGCCGTAGAGGCAAAGCCCGGCCTCCAGCCTGAGGCTGTCGCGGGCGCCGAGGCCGATCGGCATGACATCGTCATGTTCCAAGAGACGCCGCGCCAAGTCCACCGCGTCGCCGGCGGCGATCGAGATCTCGAAGCCGTCCTCGCCGGTATAGCCAAGACGCGAAACGCGGGCCGGGACGCCGGCCAGCGTCGTTTCCATCGTCTGCATGAAGGTGAGGCTGGCGGCCTCTGGCGCGAGTTCGGCGAGAACACCGACGGCCGAAGGGCCTTGAAGGGCGAGCAACGCTTGTTCCGTCAGCTCCTCGACCTGGAATTCCGGCTCGAGGTTCGAGCGCATATGGGCGATGTCGGCGTCGCGGCAGCCGGCGTTGATCACCACAAACAGGCCGTCATCCGTGCGGCTCGCGATCAGATCGTCGAGCACGCCACCGTTCTCGTCGGTGAACTGGGTGTAGCGGGCGTTGCCAGGTTTCAGGCCTTCGATATTGCCTGGCACTAAACGCTCAAACGCGCTGGCGACGCTCGCCCCGCTGGCGACGTTCGCCCCTCGCAGGCGCACTTGGCCCATATGGGAGACGTCGAAGAGGCCGGCTTTTTCGCGGCAGTGGCGGTGTTCGGCCATGATGCCGGCCGGGTATTGCACCGGCAGGGACCAACCGGCGAAGTCGACAGTCTTGCCGCCGAGTTCGACATGCAGATCATAGAGCGGCGTTTTCTTGGGGCCGTTGTCGTGCGTATCCAAGGCGGCGTCATGGTCGGTCACGGGCCGGTTCTCCAGCGTGGAGCCAAGGGCATGGCGATGCCCACATTCAGCCCCCTCTGTCCCGAACCTGAGAGATTAACGTCGAGCGCGGCGACCGTATCCCGGCTTTCGCTCCCGTCTTCCCCTTCGGTGGAAAGTTCAGCCCAGCCTAGGCGGGACCTCTTTCGCTCTCCAGAGTGCCATCATCCCACAGTCCCGATGCCTGAGAGTTTCCGGGGCGGTTGCTCCTTCGGCGCCGCTTTCGACATTATCTCGTCGAGCGCGAACTCTCCCGTGAGGATCGTCTGGCAGTAAACGGCAACTTAGTCGACCCAGCGGCGCGGTCAAGCGCTTCTCTTT
Organism: Pseudomonadota bacterium; assembly: GCA_039197065.1. Taxonomy (GTDB): domain Bacteria; phylum Pseudomonadota; class Alphaproteobacteria; order Geminicoccales; family Geminicoccaceae; genus JANQPX01. Next base: position 49,723 of record JBCCUL010000038.1, read on the forward strand.
GCCGCTCGCTTTTTCGTGTTTGCGGATCGAAACCGAGAACGGATCCATCAGAAAATCTGCCTGATGGGGTGTCGCCCAGGGTTGGAGTTGTCATCCATAAGTTGAATAATTAGTTTGAATTATCGATCTTAACGTTTTGGTTCGATCTCGCGTCCGAATGGTCAAGGAGTTGTTGATGCGCAATGCTTGTCTGGTCCTGACGATCCTTGGCCTTGCCTCAGGCGCGCCTACGGCGTCGGTAACAGCAGAGGCGCCTCCCGTGGCCGACGACGTCATCGGGCAGATCGACGCGGGCAAGTCCTACTATGCAGAGGGCGATCTGTCCCGGGCGCTCACCGAGCTCGAATTCGCGCTCAACACGGTGCGCGCCGAGTTTTCGCGTCAATTCATGGCGACCTTGCCCGAGCCGCCGGTGCTCTGGTCCGCTGACGAACCGGCCCTCGAAAGCAGCGCTGCTTTGTTCGGCACCGGTCTGATGGTTACGAGGCGCTATGAGGAGGAGAAGGGTCAAGGACGGATCACTGCGGAATTGATGGTCGACAGTCCGATGGTCCAGGCCTTTTCCGCCGTGTTCAGCATTCCGGTCATGATCGCCAATGACCCGAGCATGGAGCGCATTCGCGTCGGCGAGTCGAACGCCATTTTGAAATGGGATGCGGATCGGCGTGCGGGCGATCTTTCGCTGGCGCTCGGCGGCCGCGTGCTGGTCAAGCTGAGCGCTCAGGACGTCGACGACAAGACCGTGTTGATCGATCTCATGACATCCTGGGATCTCGACGCCGTCAGGAAAGTCGCCGGTATCCGGTGATCACCCGGCTGGCCGTCCGTCCGGCTGAAATCCGAGATAGAGGCTATAATTCGCGCCCGATGCTTCGGTCGAGGCCGGAAGGCGAAGGGTTACGCTTTCGCGGAGTGCGCTTTCGGGCTGATCCGGTCCGAAGTCGAGCTGCACATTCAGGACCTGCTTGTCGATGATCTCACGCTGCGGGTCGACGGTAGCGAGAAAATAGGTGAGCTGCAGGGGCTGACCTTCGAAGGCCGGGCCGCGTTCGGCGCGCATGGTGAAGGTGATGTCCACCTCGACGTCGTCCTCACCCTCTTCCCGCCTGCAGTTGCTGGAGAGCTGCTCCATAACAGCGACGAAGCGAAGCTCGCCGTCGCCGTTATTTTGGCCGATACGATCGGACGGCACGGCGATCTGGGCTTGCGGACAGGCCTCGCGCGCAAGTTCGCCGGGCGTGCTGGCGCAGGCGGACAGCCATGCGGTGAGGACGGTGATCGACGCCGGAGCAAGCGATCTGGCGGTGATGGTCATAACGATTTGTGGCTGCCGTCGCAAAATGGCTGCTTCTCACTCTTGCCGCAACGGCACCAGAAATAGGTCTTGCCCTCCTCGAGCTCGACGACATAGGGCTCTTTTTGCGCGATGACAGCCTCGTCCATAATGCTTCCTTTATCTGATCATCGTGACCTGCAGGTCACCTCTGCTAACCCGACGCTCTCCTATTTCGCAAGTCCTGATGCGGCAAAAGCCCTGTGCATCCGATCGTTTTGCCGGTACATCTTAAAGGCCAATGTCCAATAGCAATCGACATGTAACGCTCGCCGAACGCTCGGCGGAGCCTGTTCTCGCGGCTCTCGATCTCGGGACGAACAATTGCCGTTTGCTGATCGCGCGCCCCGAGGACGGCGGCGAAGGCTTCGTGGTGATCGACAGTTTTTCCCGCATCGTCCGCCTCGGAGAAGGACTGGTGGGAACGGGCGAACTCAGCGATCGCGCCATGGGGCGCACGGTGGCGGCGCTGAAGGTCTGCGCTCGGCTGATGCAGCGTCAGGGTGTGAACCGCGTGCGCTGCGTTGCGACCGAGGCGTGCAGGCGCGCCGGCAATGGTGAGGAATTTCTAAAGCGCGTTACGGCGACCACCGGCATCGATCTCGAAGTCCTGACCTATCAGGACGAGGTCGGCCTGGCGCTGCTCGGTTGTGTGCCGCTGATCGATCCGAGCGCCGATCATGTCCTGCTGGTCGACATCGGCGGCGGCAGCACGGAGTTCGCCTGGCTGGATCGAAGCAACGTCGATGACGATGCGGCTTGCTCGCTGCGCTGCGTCCAGTCGCTGCCGGTCGGCGTGGTGTCGCTCACCGAGATGTTTTCCTCGGAGCCGGACAGCGCAACCTTCGAGAAGATGGTGGCGCATGTCAGAGGCCTCCTGGCGCCGATCGAGGCCAAACACCGGCTGATCGGCCTGAAGAACGGCGGTCAGCTGCAGATGCTCGGCACCTCAGGCACGGTGACGACGCTTGCGGCGGTTCTGCTCGATCTGCCGCGCTATAATCGCCGGGAGATCGACGGGCTGGTGGTGGATATGGAGGCCATGGCCGACATCGCCGGAAAATTGCGCGGCATGACCAATGCCTCGCGCATGGCCCATCCCTGCATCGGTCCTGGACGGGCTGATCTGGTGGTGGCCGGCTGCGCCATCCTCGAGGCGATCTGCGACACCTGGCCGGCCGATAGCCTTCGGGTTGCGGACCGCGGCCTGCGCGAGGGCATTCTGCACAGCCTGATGGGCAGAACGCTCGAGGCTTCGCTTGCGAAATCCATGGCGGCGCCTCGACATGCCGCGGATGCCGGCTGCGAGGGGCTTGTCTGACCCGATGGTCCACCGCACCAAAAAGACCAGGGTTCGCGCCAGCCCGCAGCGCAGCGCCGGATCCTCGAGATGGCTGCAGCGTCAGGTGAACGATCCCTATGTGCAGCGCGCCAGGAAAGAGGGCTACCGTTCGCGCGCCGCTTACAAGCTTTTGGAAATCGACGCCAAGCACAGGCTCTTGAAGCGCGGTCTTCGAGTGCTCGATCTGGGCAGCGCGCCCGGCGGTTGGGCGCAGGTCGCGGCCCAGCGCGGCTGCAAGGTCGTGGGCGTCGATCTCCTGTCGATCGAGCCGATCGTCGGTGTCGAGCTGATCAAGGCCGATATCGAGGATGAGAAGACGTCATCGTTGCTGCTTAACGCTCTCGGCGGACCCGCCGATCTGTTGCTGAGCGATCTGGCGCCATCCGCCACCGGCCAGCGCGCCGTCGATCGCCTGCGTTCCGAAGCGATGGGTGAGATCGTTCTGGATCTGGCGCCCGCTCTTCTCAGACCAGGCGGCCATCTTCTCCTGAAGATGCTGCGCGGCGCCGATGCCGTGCTCGCGGACCTTGCGCGCAAGAGCTTCAAGTCGGTGCGTCTCGTCCGCCCGGATGCAACCAGGCGCGAATCATCGGAAATCTATCTGCTCGCCGAGCAGATGCGGCCGGCAATTGACGCTGATCCGTCTTCCTGACGCAACCCTACCGAGTAGACGGGACCCCAGCAGGGTATCTTCAACACTAAGCGCCCGGCACGTCAGCCCGAAAACTTGGCGGCATACCGTCAAGCCTGACGATGGCGGACAAAACCAAATGACGTGGCCATGCCACCATGCCACTAAGTCAACGCTGCCGGCAGCACCGGCAGAGGCTGCATCAAGAGGGCGTCGCCGCTGATGGCGGCAACGTCGATCATCGCCGCTTCGGCCTTGCCATGGACGGTGCGAAAATCCGATCCGTGGAGTGGCCAGATCGCCACGCCGACGCTCGCGGTGATCGACAGATTCCGGCCCCGGACCAAGAACGGCCGCGCCAGCCGATCGGGAAGCCGGCTGACCAGCGAGCTGATGTCATTGATGGCGGATAGGCCTTCCACCAGCCAGGTAAAGCCGTGGTCGCGTGTTCTCGCGAGCGTGTCGGTCTGACGCGCTTCGCCGAGAAGGCGCTGTCCGACCAGTGTCAGCAGGTGGTCAGCCGTCTTCTGGCCATGGCCGGCGACGATCCCTTCGAACCCATCGAGGTCGATGGCCACGAGCCCCACAAGGGTCGCGAAGCGGTCCGCCCGCGCGAGGGCTCGGCCGAATCGCTCTTCGAGAAGAGATGTATTGGCGAGGCCCGTCTGCCTGTCCTTGCGTGCGTAACGGAGCCGGTGACTTTCGGTCGCCTTGCGAGCGATGGCGAGCTCGATCCGCCGACAGATGTCCGCATTTGCGAGATCCGTCGGTAGGAGCACGTCGTCCGCGCCTGCCTCGATGGCCTGAAACGCGACCTCGGCGCCGGCGTCTTTGGCGATCACCAGGATCGGTGGGCTGGCGGCGAAACTGCAGAGACAGCTGATATCGGCGTTATCGCCCTGATCCAGGAAGCCCTCATGATAGTCGCAGACCCGCTGATCCGGGAGATCGCTCTGATCCATGAGGATGGCGTCGACCTGGGTCTGCTGCAGGAAGACCATCGCCTCGTCCAGGTTCCGTACGGAGGCCACCTGCAGATCCGGATTTGCAGGACCGCCAGGGCTGATTGACGGGTCCGGAGGAGCCGTTTGACGAGCGGCCTCGTCCTCAGGCAAGGCCGATTTGATCCTCAGCACGCTCAGCTTTCGATCCATCAAGCCTCCTTTGTTTGGTAGACAGAATTAGGCGGGCATTGAGGTCAGGTGAGCGTTATGATGCGTCATCAAGACCTAAAAACGATCATAAATAGCCAAACATATAATATCTATGGTTGATTTTTTGCTTAATGTACAGCGTTGAATGCGCGTTTTGACGAGGTCCTACCACCTAACCCGCCTGATGTCCGAGGTTCTCGCACCTCCTGGCACCCTTCCGACGAACGAGGCATATGGCGGCCAAAACCCCGGATTTTCGCCGCATTCATCGTCACTTTTCACAAGGCCTGAAACCGTGTAGGGGTGACGGACGGTTTCTTGCGCAGGAAGGAAGTTTTGGGGGAACAGTCTTGAGCGATATCATCCAGACCGACATGATCATCATCGGCGCCGGGCCGGTCGGTCTGTTTACGGTGTTCGAAGCAGGCCTCCTCAATATGAGCTGCCATCTCGTCGACAATCTCGACAAGATCGGCGGCCAGTGCGCCGAGCTCTATCCGGACAAACCGATCTACGACATCCCCGCGGTGCCGCACTGCACCGGCCAGCAGCTGACCGACCTCTTGATGCAGCAGATCGAGCCCTTCAATCCGGTCTTCCACCTCAATCAGCAGGCCGAAGCCGTGGAACGCCAGGACGACGGCAAATGGCGCCTGACCACGAGCATCGGCACGGTGCTCGAAGCGCCTGCGATCGTCATCGCCGCCGGCGCAGGGAGTTTCGTGCCGCGTCGCCTGCCGCTTGCCGGCGCCGAAGAGCGCGAGGGGCAGTCACTGCACTATGTCGTACGCCGCATGGAAGACTTCCGCGGCAAGTCGATCGTGATCGCCGGCGGCGGCGACAGCGCCCTCGACTGGACATTGAACCTGCAGCCTCTGGCGTCGAGCCTCGCTCTGGTTCACAGGCGGGACGACTTTCGCGCCGCCCCCGACAGCGTCAGCAAGATGCGGGAACTTGTGGCCGCCGATGACATGGCCCTGCATATCGGACAGATCACCGAGCTGCACGGGTCGGCCCCGGAGCTGGAGGCGGTGACCATCAAGAACCCGGATGGTGAGACCGTGGTGCCGTGCGACACACTGCTCGCGTTTTATGGTCTGAAGATGGAGCTCGGCCCGATCGCGGATTGGGGGCTCAATCTCGAAAAGAACCTGATCGACGTGAACACCGAGACCTTCGAGACCAATGTCGAGGGCATTTTCGCGATCGGCGACATCATCACCTACCCCGGTAAGCTGAAGCTCATTCTGTCGGGCTTTCATGAGTCGGCGCTGATGTGCCAGAAGGCGTTCAAATATTGTTTTCCCGATGACAAGCTGGTGTTTCGCTACACCACCTCGAGCACGGATCTACAAAAGAAACTGGGTGTTGCCTAATGGCCAAGATACATGTCACCGACCGCGAGGGTCAGGATCACGAGCTGGAAGCCACCAAGGGCTGGTCGGTCATGGAGATCGTCCGCGAGAATGATCTGCCGATCGAGGCGGCCTGCGGCGGCTGCTGCGCCTGCGCCACCTGTCACGTCTATGTGGACGAGGCCTGGCTCCCGAAGCTGAAAGCAGCCGATGATGAAGAGGACCGCATGTTGGACGAGGCTTATCAGGTCCAGGAAAACTCCCGCCTCAGCTGCCAGATCAACTTTTCGGACGAGCTTGACGGTTTGAAGATCACCCTGGCGCCGGAATTCTGACGGCGGCGTTCAAAGCCGCATACATCAATCGATCGGAAGGCCCCATGACCAAGGGCTCGCCCGTGTGTGCGATCGGCATTGAGCTCGACGTCTATGGGCGGCGACATGGTGAGAAGGCTCCGGCTTCATCCCTTTCGGCCCGCCTTGATGGTGACCAGCTCATCGATGGTTTTCTGCTCCTTTGCCGCCGTTTCACGGGCGGCCTGCTCGGCCCGGCGTTCGATCAGGAGCTCGTAGCGCTTCTGCTCGACGCGCTCCTGCCTGACGCGCTCGATCTGCGCATCATAAGATGACTGGAGTTCGGCGAGCCGTTTCCTAAGCACCTGGATCTGGACCCTGCCGGCCTGGATGAAGGCGTCAAGCGTGGCGCCGGAGGTCATGAAGTCCAGCGGCGCCGAGGCCTCATGCTCGATCGCTTTTTGTCGGGTCTCGATCGCCGCTTCGACGTCGGCAATCTCGCCTGCGATCGCCTGGAGAGCCTGGCGTTCGCGGTCGACCGCCTGTTTGGCAAGGCGCTGGAGAACGTGGAGCGATCTCAAGGCCTAGGAGCCTTCCAACCCATCGGCGCCTCGTTCAGCCGGCATCGGGCGGCGGCTGCAGGAGCTCGGCCAGCATGCTGAAATCGCTCGAGATCTGGCTTCGCTCGCCCTCATCCTGTTTCAGCAGATCTTCCAGCCTGGGGCGCATCTCGATGGCGCGGTCGGTGAGCGGGTCGGTGCCGGGCTTGTAGGCGCCGAGCTGGATCAGTTCGGCCGCGTCTTCATAGACACGCAGCAGCCGCCTCGCCTCCTCCACCGACGGCCGTTCCTCCGGCGCGTAACAGCCGGGTGCGGTCCGCGAAAGCGACTTCGCGACATCGATCGCCGGAAATCGCCCCTGCTCGGCAATGCGTCGGTCGAGGACGACATGACCGTCCAGAATGCCGCGTACCGCATCCGCGATCGGATCGTTGAGATCGTCGCCCTCCACCAGGACCGTGAACAGGCCGGTGATGCTGCCATCGCCAGCGCCTGGCCCGGCGCGTTCCAGGAGACGCGGCAGCTCGGAGAACACGCTTGGCGGGTAGCCCTTGGAGGTCGGCGGCTCGCCGGCGGCGAGGTAGATTTCGCGCAGCGCCATGGCGTAACGGGTGACGCTGTCCATCAGGCAGAGCACGGAAAGTCCCTGATCGCGGAGGGATTCGGCGATGGCCATGGTGGTCTGGGCGGCACGCCGTCGCTGCATCGCCGGCATGTCGGAGGTCGCCACCACCACGACGCTGCGTTCTCTGGCCGCCGCGCCCAGCCCGCCATTCAGGAAGCCGTGCAGCTCGCGGCCGCGCTCGCCGATCAGGCCCAGCACCAGCGCATCCGCGCCGCTATGCTGTGCAAGCATCGAAAGGAGCGTGGTCTTGCCGACACCGGTGCCGGCGAAGATGCCGAGGCGCTGGCCGCGGCGGCATGGCGCGAACAGGTTTAGCGCGCGTACGCCGAGATCAAGGCGTTCGCCCAGGTCGCGGCGGAGATGCGCTGCGATGGCGCGCGCCTGCAGCGGGTAATCGGCGATCCCATCTTCGAGCGGTGGGCCCTGATCCAGCGGGCGGCCGAGCGGGTCGACCACGCGGCCAAGCCAGCCGGGACCTGGGCGCACCACCGACCCTTCGCGCGAGAGCGTCACCTTTGCGCCGAGACTGACGCCGTTCAGCTCCTCGAAAGGGAGGAGAACCGCGCCTTTTTCGGTGAGCGCCATTACCTCGGCCAGCAGTTCACCATCGCCGCTGGCGTCGCTTGCATGGCCACTCACATGCCGGCTTGAGCGCTCGACGGTGCAGATATCGCCGATGCTGAGAAAGTGATGCAGGCCACTGCAGATCAAGCTGGCGCCCTGGCAGGCGGTAACCTCGCCCTGAAGCTTGTAGGGCTCGATCCGCCCAAGCTGGGTGAGCAGCCCCCGGAGCCGCCGGTCCCCCGCGGTCCAATCGCTCCGATCCTTGATCATGTCCTGCATCAGTCGGTTTCGATCTCCGTCGATCCATGGGTGACGCTGGCTCTTGCGGTGCAGACATCACGCAGTTTTCAGGTTGAAGTTGATAATCTCTAAAAAAATACAACCAAGTTAAGACTGTCTTAAGAAACTTCATTTTAAGGTTAGCCCATCGAAAGTTTCTGTTTGAACCGAAAAGGTGTGAAGGCCATGCGGGCTTTAGTTGTTGAAGACGATCCGGTTTCGGCAAAGCTGATTGATACCGCTCTTCGCGGCGAGGGGATCATTGCGGAGATGGCGGCCTGTGGCGAAGACGCCATTGATCTCGCCAAGCATTATGATTTCGACATCATGGTACTCGATCTCAAACTGCCGGACATCGAGGGCTTCGAGGTCGTGCGCAGGATCAGGGCCGCCAAGGTGCGGACGCCGGTCCTGATTCTCTCCGGCAAGAACGAGATCGACGACAAGGTGCGCGGTCTCAGCACCGGGGCAGACGACTATCTCACCAAGCCTTTCCATAAAAGTGAGCTGGTGGCTCGGATTCACGCGATCGTGCGCCGTTCCAAGGGGCATTCGGAATCGGTCATCAAAACCGGACAGCTGGTGGTCAATCTCGACACGCGCTCGATCGAGATCAGCGGCCGTCGCCTGCATGTGACCGGCAAGGAATACAGCATACTGGAGCTACTTTCCCTGCGCAAAGGCACCACGCTCACCAAGGAGATGTTCCTGGATCATCTCTATGGCGGCATCGATGAGCCTGAACTCAAGATCATCGACGTCTTCATCTGCAAGCTCAGAAAGAAGATCGCCGTCGCCACCGGCAATCATCACTATATCGAAACCGTCTGGGGACGTGGTTACGTCCTTAAGGATCCCGAAGAAGTGGAAGCGCCGGTCGACGAGCCGCTGTCCGTCTCCGAGGATGCTGGCCCCGACGCCGAGGTCGGCCCTCAGTCCGCGGTTGCCTGACGTTCGATCACGTTCGGCCCTCGCAGGAGCGCGCCGTTGTCGCCGGCAAGCGTCGGCGGTGGCGTCGCTCGTCGTTGACCGCTGGCGCAGCGGGCCAAACAGGTCGCGATCCTTCGACCGCATGTGGCAGATGTCAGTCGAAGGACCGCGAAGGCTCGCCGCCCAAGCAATCCGCGATTGCTACTCGGAAGACGGCTTGGTTCTCTGCTCGGAGATCGGTTTTTCCTTGCGTGAGATCGAAGCCGCGTCTGGTTAAAAACCTTCCCGAGCAGGAAGAAACATCTGTTCGGCAAGAAAATCAGGCGAAATAAAAGATAGAGCGTGCATCCTGATCACATCTGAGCGGGACCGCTCTAGCCCTGGACGATGGCACCTCGATCGCCATCGCTGTTTGGTGACGAGAGCACATGTCTTACGTTCTCGGCGGTCACACCGGAAACACGGATGTCGGATTGAATCGTGGGGCCCGCGATGTGAGGGGTGAGGATCAGGTTGGTAAGGCCTTTGAACTTGGCGATGCTTTCCTTGGTGGGCGGTTCGGTCTCCAGCACATCGAGGGCGGCGCCGCTGAGATGGCCGGACCGGAGTGCTTCGGCCAGCGCGTCTTCGTCGACAATGCCGCCGCGTGCGGCATTGATCAGGATGGCGCCCGGTTTCATTGAGGCGATGGCGGCGCTGTCGATGAGATGTTCGGTGCTTGGCAGGCGAGGTATGTGCAGGCTGACGATATCGGCCGAGGTCAGCAGTTCGGTCAGTCCGGCGACGCGTGACACCTCTTTCCAGGCCGGGTCGCCCTCGGCGAGGTGAGGATCATAGGCTAGAATCTTGAGATCAAGGCTCTCGGCTTTTCTCGCCAACACGCGGGCGATCGAACCGAAGCCTATCAGCCCGAGGCATCGGCCCTGCAGCTCCTCGCCGACAAACGCCTGACGCGGCCACTCGCCGTCAAGGATTCGCGATGTGGCGTGGAAGGCGCGGCGGATCAGGTGAAAGGCGCTGGCGATGACATATTCGGCTACGGAGGCATCATTCGCGCCTGTTGCGGGATAGACCGGGATGTTTCTGGCGGCACAGGCCTCCATGTCGAGATTGTCGAGACCGACGCCGAGCCGGCCGATGACCCGAAGTCTTGGGGCGGCGTCGAGAAGATTAGCCGTCACCTGCGTCCGGTTCCTGACGATCAGACCTTCGGCATCGCCGACCAGGGCGATCAGATCGTCAGGCCGCTCGAAGAGGTCCGTTTCGTAGACGACGTCATAGTCGCGTGCGAGGTCATCGACGGCACCCTTCGTCATAAACTCGGTGATCACGATTTTCGGCACCTGGACCCTCCCGGTGATCGCGTTGGAACTCATTAAGCACGTTATTCAGTGAAATCTCCGGCAAAGCCACCCGAAAGTCTCGATACAGCCACGAACAAACCTCGAATGTAACGAGCAGCCGCACGTTACCCTTATGCCGCGCTTGGCGTTCAGATGCTGCGGGGGTGCGACTGGCCGTCAACGATGAGGGTGATTACGATATGATCTTAGCCAATCGGCAACTTGCTGACCCTTCGCTATCACCGCTGAGATTTTAGAGTTCTTGCTGATCAGGTGGAAACAACTGATTAATGAGAAAGTATGTCGAAACAGTGGGATATAGGCTCCAAGCCTTCGCCTCCGAGACGACTTCCTTGATCAAGGTTTGCCACATGGTTTTGGAGGTACCGCTATCACATCGTGTGGGCGACGAAGGTTCGTTACGATGTGAAGCAGGATAAGAAGCATTTGCGTGCCTGGAAGATCATTTGTCAGATCTGCGCAGAACCTGTCATGGCGATCATCAAGGGCATTTTGTCCGAGGATCACATTCACATGTTCATCAGCGTGCCACCACAGTACGCGCTCAGCATCGTCATGTGTCGGATCAAAGGTCGATCATCAAGGTGGGTTCGGCAGGATTTCCCACGCTCCGCAAGCGCTATTGGGACTGTCATTTCTGGGCGAGACGCTATGTCTCGACCGCAAGCGGTATCATAACTGACGATGAAAGACTTCAATATCTCGACAATGATGTCTCCGAACCTACCGACGTCAGTCGGCGGTCATCACTCCCAGTGCCCGGATTGCGACGTTGTCGAACAGGTGAAAATGCCGGCCTTAAACATCGTGATGGCGAGATGCAAAGTCTTCGGTCGTGATTTCACGTCGGAGGATTGGTCGTCGACAAGTGTGACGGGAGAAGCTTTCAATTGTTGTCGAACCGGATAAGCGTCTTCAGGCCAGCGCTGCTGCTCGCAATTGTCATAATTTTTCCGATATCCGTGAGGGGAAACCGATCGATGAGCAGCTTATCCAACTTGAGCGGGCCGTTTCGGTAGAGGCGGATCAGATCCGGGATGTCCTGTTGGATAAAAGCATCGCCCAGCTTCGAGCCGACGATCCGCTGTGACGCATTGGTGGGCGCAAGGGGATCGAAGATCGCATCGACGCCATTTTTGGGAGTGCCGACCAGAACCGCCATGTCCCCGGAGGCCGCGCTTTCGATCGTCGATCGGGCGCCAACCACGATGAACACATCGTCGGCACCGCGCCCCATCGGTGAGATCCAGGACGGCCTGCAGCGGATCGTCCCCCGTGCCGTCGATGACATGGCTGTCACCGCGCATAGCGGCGACTTTGAAGCCAGTGACCATGTAGCAGGCCATGACGATGGTAATGTCGGATAGGAAATCCTTTTCGATCCTCACGAGCTGGGAGCGATGTACCACCGCATGTTCCGCGAAGGCGGCGGTTTTCAGACCCCGAGGGATCAGCTGTCCGGTCCGTCGTTGAGCTTGCCGCTACCTGCCTGGCCGAACTCATGCTTGCAGGATCCGCAAGATCGGACCATGGTCGCCGGCGGCGAGGTCGTGAGCCTGCTTACCCGGCTTTTCGACCACACCGCGTCCTTATGACCATGGATTGCAGGCAGGTCGTCGCCCGGCCGGCGTCGGCGATGACGATGTCGGCGTGACAGATCGAAGTCTCGTCTAGCGAACCATGGCCTCGTCCCAATCAACCTCTGTGAGCTTCGCTTGCTTGAGAACGACAGGTTTCCCGAACTCCCGACAAACAGCGGTGCGCATGCTCATGCCCGGTCGTCTATCAAATTGTGTAGAATTGGATAAAGCTCCCGCACCTGCGATCTGACTGGAGATGGCCGGTAAGCCGTTCGCGGCCGCAATTTAGTTTCTGAGCCATCCGCCTTCCTTATGGCGCGAAGCCTGAAATGCCAGCTCCACAAAGACCTGACTGATGCGTATTGCGGGCCATCATCGCGTTCATGCTTCTTTAACTCGCCCAGGCTAACATCAACGCAGTCTTGCTGGTCCATGCGATCCTGGGAGTCCGCGTCGCGACCCAAACCAACCAGCGGGCGGATTCCCAAGATCGCATGGACCGCGGAAAAACATGACGTAAAGACGTTAATGAATACTTAGAGCCGTTCGGAAAGTTATCGATTGATTTCATGGTCTTGCCGTCGAGCCTGGCGCAGGCAGAAGGCGATGTGCGATGCCGGGCAGCGCTCAATGCGATGATCACGTCTGGGTGGGCTGCAACGCGACCCGAAGGGTGACCTTGTCCCGTGAAGGCCCGCTCTGGCCTTCATCCTCTGCCGAATACGCCGCATCCTTTTGCTTCAAGCTCCTCACATCTGTCGACGGACAACGCCATGAAATCGCTCGATGGCATTTCGGGCGGGCTCTCATCGTTCAGAGGCAATCCCGACGATCACGCAGCTTGAAGGCTTTTAGATGAAACCTGGTCGAGCGGTTCTTCAATAGGATCAAAACGATCGGGGTATCGCCACCCGCTAGGACAAAAAAAGCCAAGAGCTTCGCTGCAGCCATCACACCCATCGCCTTCAGACAATGGCTCAGATTTAACCGATCTGCGCTCTAAGTATCGTCGGTATAACGCCCTTTGTTCCAGCCTGTATTTTTCGAGATCCGCCGATCCTCGATGCAGATCTAGCGTGCAGAAACGCCTATGGCTGCGAGCAGCTTTCGGTGATCTGGCCAAGAGTTTCGATTGCCTGCACAATCGAGCAAGATCGCCTTCACATCGAGACGCTCATGATCCCAATCCGAGATTACAACCCGACCACGAGACAACCCTACGTCACGGTTTTACTGATCATAACCTGCGTGCTGGTTTTTCTCTGGCAGATGTCGCTGGATCCGCGTTCCGGCCAGTTGGTGGTGCATCAGTTCGGTTTCATCCCGGCCCTGCTGTTCGGGAGCGCCACCTTTGGGGCCGATGGCGGCCTGGTGCCTCCCTGGGTCACGCTGTTCAGCTCGATGTTTCTGCATGGCGGCTTCATGCATCTCGCCGGCAATATGCTCTATCTCTGGATTTTCGGGAACAATATCGAAGACGTGATGGGGCACGGCCGCTATCTGGTGTTCTATCTGGTCTGCGGGCTCGCCGCCGCCATGGCCCAGGCTTTGCCGGATATGGGCTCGACCGTGCCGATGATCGGGGCGAGCGGCGCGATTTCGGGCGTTCTGGGCGCCTATCTGCTGCTGTTTCCGAAGGCGCAGGTGCAGGTGGTGATCCCGATCGGCTTCTTCATGATGCGCAAGATCCCCGCAGGCTGGCTGCTCGGCATCTGGATCGCCTTTCAGGTGTTCAGCGGCATCGCCTCCGACATGTCCGGCGGGGGTGTCGCCTGGTGGGCTCATGTGGGCGGCTTCGTCGCCGGCATGGCGCTGGTCCATCTTTTTCGCCAGAAGGACCCGGCAGCTGCGGCCTTGGAACCCTATACGCCGCCGGCCCCAGCCCGGGCACCGTCGAGACCGACGGGCCGCTCGCGCATTCCGGACAGCCGTTCCGAGGCAACATCCGACGGAGGCCAAGCAAGCCGCAGAGAGACGCCTGCGGCGAGCCGGCCCGCGGACCAAAAGCCGGTGCGGAAATCGGAGCCGCCGCCTCTGCCCCGTGGGCCCGATCGACCGACGGTTCAGAGGCGGCGTGATCCTTAAGCCTTTCGGCCTGCGCCGGCAAGGTCAGGTCCTCGTGCGGTGAACCTGACGATACGGAAGCGCCACTAGATGCCGTCGATGTCAGCTCTGATTTTGACGAAGAGTTCGTGGAAGCCGGCGATGCCGCCGAACAATCCACCAATTTCCGTCACCTTGACGCGGGTCTGGCCATCGGCAACCGGTGAGGGAGGCAGCTGGTTCAGCGCGTCGGCGAAGGCCTCGTCGAAGGACAGCGATGCCGAACGGCCGGTGGCGGGCACGCCGCCGTGGTCGTCATCGCCGTAGCGGCAGCTTTCCTCATAACCATAGTGATCTTTCTCGCAGGGCTCGGTCGCGACTTTGTCGCTGCCTTCGGCGTGGTGCACCGTGATTTCCGGCACCTTGTCCCCGAGCGGAAAGCCCCGGCAGATCCGATAGGGCGTGATCACCTGTGGGAAGACGCCTGGCTGCCTGCACCTGACGATGTTGAATTGCGGCGGAAAGATGCGCAGCGGACTTTGCTCGATTTTGACCTCGAAGCCAGGTGACGGCAGATCGCCTTCGGCACAGATCAAAATGCTGCCGTCACACTGAAAAATGCGGATCGAGCTGCGATTGGCGAGTTCACAAGAAGCAGACATGGGTTCAATCCCTCGTGCTGAAATTGGCCGGACCAGCCCCGATGGCTGACATTGGCCGTTCAAATCGCACTATAGGGAACGGAGACCTATGTCCTTGTGATCTGCTTCACCGCCTCGTCTGATCAGACGTAGGCGTTTCCGATTGGTCAGAGCGAATTTCGATCAGACATAATCGGAATTCGCTCTAGCCTATTGTTCCGTCGTATTTTCTTATCGATCAGATCTTGCTGTCCGATCAGAAAAAGCTCCAGGTGCCCAGGAAGATCCAGGCACCGACGCCAAGCCAGAGAAGACCAAGGCTGAGAAGCATGGTAACCCTGACGGTCGCCGTTGTGAGATCGAGTGGACCTTTCCAGACCGTGGCGTCAAACTCCCCATCTTCTTTCTTGTTCCACATCGCAGTCCCCAGATGTTGTTCAGACTCGGTGGCGTTAAATGACCCGCATTTCGGCGAGTCTAGGTTTTTACCTATCCAACGTTAACAGCCATCCGAACTGATCATTCCCCCTGATGCATAACCAGTATTCGTCTCAGGCTGCCTCATGATCAAGCCCCGATCGGTATGCTTTTGATGTTTTCGGGATAGCCGACAGCGTTTTTTTTCCGAGCGACAGGTCGGAATTTTTGTTTATGCTTGCCCCAGAAAGTTCGATTTCGCCGGTCGTCTGGGCCGGTGCCTTCGGGGACGAGAAAAAACTTCACGGGAGGAAATTCATGGCCACGCTTCGACCGGATCCGACATTCTATCCCTCGCCGCGCATGGCGATGAAGGCGCCGGCGGAAACGCTCGCCTATGTCGTCGCTTTCGATCCCGAGGGCAAGATCCCGGATCAGATGACCGTGGTCGACGTCGATCCCAAGTCCAGTGCCTACGCGACGATCGTCGGCAGGACGGACATGCCGAACGCCGGCGATGAGCTGCATCATTTCGGCTGGAACGCCTGCAGCTCCTGCCTCTGCCCGAACGCGCCCCATCCCCATACCGAGCGCCGCTATCTCGTGGTGCCGGGTCTGCGCTCCTCGCGCATGTATATCCTGGACGTGAAGCCTGATCCGAGACAGCCGAAGATCGTCAAGGTGATCGAGCCGGAAGAGCTCGCCGAGAAGACCGGCTATTCCAGGCCGCACACCATTCACTGCGGCCCCGAAGGCATCTATGTCAGCGCGCTCGGCAATCCGGAAGGCGACGGGCCGGGCGGCATCTTCCTCATGGATCATGAGACCTTCGATCTCCGGGGGCAGTGGGAGATCGAGCGCGGCACGCAGGAACTCGCTTACGATTTCTGGTGGCATCTCGGCCAGGACACGGTGGTGACCTCGGAATGGGGCACGCCGAACATGATCGAGAATGGCATCGTGCCGGAACTGTTGCTCGGCAATAAATACGGCCACAAGATCCACTTCTGGGACCTGCATAAGCGCAAGCACATCCAGGAAATCGACATCGGCGCCGAGCACCAGATGGCGCTGGAGCTGCGCCCTGCCCACGATCCGACCAAGTCCCATGGCTTCATGGGCGTCGTGGTCAGCACCGCCAATCTCGCCGCCTCGATCTGGACCTGGTATAAAGACGGCGACAAGTGGGCGATCAAGAAAGTCATAGAAATCCCGCCGGAGCCCGCCAAGGCCGACGATCTGCCGGATCTTCTGAAGGGCTTCGAGGCGGTGCCGCCGCTGGTCACCGACATCGACCTCTCGATGGACGATCGGTTCCTCTACGTTTCCTGCTGGGGCACCGGCGAATTCCACCAATATGACGTCAGCGATCCGCTGAACCCGAAACTCGCCGGCAAGGTGCGTCTCGGCGGCATCGTCAGCCGCGCCAGCCATCCCGCCAAGCCCGATCAGCCCCTGAACGGCGCGCCGCAGATGGTCGAGATCAGCCGTGACGGCAAGCGCGTCTATTTCACCAATTCGCTCTACGGCGCCTGGGACGATCAGTTCTATCCGGACGGCATCGACGGCTGGATGGTGAAGCTCGACGTCGATACCGAAAACGGCGGCATGACGCTCGACGAGAACTTCTTCATGGAATGGCCGAAGGAACACCGGCCTCACCAGATCCGCCTCGAGGGCGGCGACTGCTCTTCCGACAGCTACTGCTATCCCTGACGCCACCGCCGACGCGGTGACGCCGCCGGCGTCGTGGTTGACTTGGTTTTGGTGAGGGCCTGGACGTTAGCATTCAGGCCCTTGCGGCCAGGTACGCGGGTCTGCTGTGACCCTATCCAGGCCTGGAGCGCTCCGGCCAAGAGCTCTTCCGGCGCAATTTCTTACACAGCTGCAGCTATAAGTTAACCAATTGGAAAAGTTTTTATTGTGCTTGTTTGTAGCACGCGATAACTTAACTAAATGGTGAACAATCTCCATAACTGCTTTCAAGCCCTTGGCGACCCCACGCGCCTTGCCGTGATCGAAAAGCTCCTTGAAGGGCCGGCTACCGTCAGTGAGTTGGCAAAGCCGCACGCGATGGCGCTTCCAGCCTTCACCAAGCATTTGGGCATTTTGGAACGTGTTGGGCTGATCACCAGCAAGAAATCCGGGCGGGTACGGACCTGTTCGATCAACTCCAAGACGTTGAGATCCGTCGACCGGTGGTTTCAGGGGCGACGCCACATGTGGGAGACGCGTCTCGATGGTCTCTCACGACATCTTTCATCCGAAACAGAGGACCGATGATGGAACTCTATCACGAAACCCTGACCTTCCAGCGCTCCTTTCCCGTGCCGGCGGCCCGGCTCTTCGAGGCATTCCGCAACCCTCGGGAACGCGAAGTCTGGTCCGCGCCTGACGACAATACCGCGATCGAAATCGTGGAATGTGATTTTCGGACGGGCGGTCGCGAAAAGGGCCTTTGCGGATCGAAAGGCGACATGAACTGGTCGATGGATGTCATCTACCATCTCGTCGAGACCGATCGACTGATCGCGTTCACTGAAGAACTGCGGGAGGGTGATCGCATGCTGACCATCGCCCTGATCACGGGCGACATCATGCCGGTCGCCGACGGCTGCACGCTCAAGCTGACCGATCAGATCACGTCATTTGTCGGACAGGGAGGCGTTTCCGGGCATCGCGACGGCTACAGCGGTGCGCTCGACAATTTGGCAGGCATGCTCAAACCAGCTTGATCGCATAGGCTTGGCGCCAAAGACTTGCACTGCTGAGCGCCGCGAACGGTCCGGCCGAGCTGGTCACATCGCCTTGACCGCTTCCAGGACCTCGTCGACATGGCCAGGAACCTTGACCTTGCGCCAGACTTTCTGGATGACGCCATCGCCGTCGACGATGAAGGTGGAACGGTCGGTGCCCATGTATTTTTTGCCGTACATGCTTTTTTCCACCCATGAACCGAGGGCGTCGATCAGCTTGGTGTCCTCGTCGGCGAGCAGGGTGAAGGGAAAGCCGTATTTGGCCTTGAACTTGTCGTGGCTTTTGACGCCGTCCTTGGACAGGCCCACGATTTCGGCGCCCGCAGCCTGGAAGTCCGCGTAGCGCTCGGTGAAGCCCTGGCTCTCCTTGGTGCAGCCGGAGGTATCGTCCTTCGGGTAAAGATAGAGCACCAGCGTCTTGCCTTTGAAGGTCGCATTGCTCGCCTGGCCGCCGCCGTCGGTCGGCAGGTCGAAAGCGGGCAGGTTCTGGCCGATGAAGGAATCGTCTGCGGTCATGAAGGAGGGCTCCTCGGGGGGCTTCTGATTGAAGGATGGGTTTTGGCGGATCAGCCTGCGGGGCAGTGGCGATCGAACAAATTAGCCACCCGCCGCTGTAGTTCGCTTAACGTTGCGCTCAGGCCGTGGATGTCAAGACCGGGGCGGTCGATCTCGGGATCGATCCTGGCGGTGCGCAGGAGGGCTTCGATCAATCCCTTGGGCGCCGTCTTGGGATCGAAAGCCTGATCGAGGGAGAGACGGAGCAGAGCCTGCAGCCGTCGATGGAGCTGGATCGAGCGGATCAGGAGCCGGCTGTCGGCGCTTCGAATACTATGGCCGGCGGCGCGTTCGAAGACCTGCACCGTCTCCGTGCACAGGATATCCGGGTGATCATGGGCATGGCGAAGCTGAAGATACTGGGCGAGGAATTCGGCTTCCACCAGGCCGCCGCGCGTATGTTTCAGGTTCCAGGGATCCTCGCTGCCATGCTCCTTGAAGATGCGAAGGCGCATCGAGCGCACGTCGGCGGCAAGTTTTTCCGGATCCCTCGATTTAGTAAGTGCCTTTCGAATGGCTTTGTCGATCCGAGCAACGAGGTCGTCGGTCCCGCCGGTCGGCGCCGCCGACACTGACCGGCCGCGGGTGAGGGCCTGGTGTTCCCAGTTCTGGGCGCTTTCCATCTGGTAACGCTCGAAGCTGTCGATGCTGCAGGCGACCGGGCCGAGATTGCCGGAGGGGCGAAGGCGCGTGTCGATCTCGTAAAGGCTGCCTTCGGCGGTTTTGGCGGTCAGCGCGCTCACCAGCCTTTGTCCTAAGCGCGCATAGTAGGTTTCCGCGGTAAGCGGCTTCTCGCCGTCCGAGCGGGCGTCGTCCGGCGCATCGAACACGAAGATCAGATCCAGGTCAGAGCCGATCGAGAGCTCCTTCGAGCCGAGCTTGCCGAGACCGAGCACGGCGAAGCTGCCGCCCTCGATGCGGCCATGCTGGCGCGCGAGCCAGCCTTCCACCTTGGGCAGGAGGCCGCGAATGACGATTTCGGCAAGGGCTGTGAGCGTGACGCTCGCCGTCTCGCCATCGCTCTCTCCGAGGAGGACATGCATACCGATCTGAAATTCTTTGGCTTGGATCCAGCGCCTGGTCGCATCCAGTGCATCCTGCAGATCGTCGGCCTGCGCCATCGCCCCCGCAAACTCGGCTTCAAGTTCGGCCGGTGCTGCCAGCACCTCGAAGAAGGCGGGGGCGAGCATGGCGTCGAACAGGCTGACATGGTGGCTGAGATGGTCGGCGAGGCGCGGCGCCGTGCCCATCAAGTCGGCGACCAGGGACAGGAGCTTCGGATTGGCGCGGAACAGGGAGAAGAGTTGCACGCCGGCCGGCAGCGAGGTCATGAAATGATCGAGCCTGGCGAAGGCGGTATCGGGGTCGGCCTGTTCGCCGAGCGCGCGCAGGAGTTCGGGCATCAGCTCGGTCAGAAGCTCTCTCGCCCGCGCCGTACGGGTGGCGCGGACATGGCCGTGATGCCAGCCGCGCACGGTTTTCGCGATGTCCGCAGGCCTGGCGAAGCCGAGGCGGGCGAGCGTTTTCAGCGTTTCCGGGTCGTCTTCCGTGCCGGTGAAGACCAAAGCGCCATCGGCGCCGAGATCGAGGCTGTCCTCGAAGAGGGCGGCGTAATGCCGCTCGACCCGCTCCAGATGAGCTCTGAGCGCGGCCTGAAAGTTCTCCGGCGTATCCCCCATGAAGACCGCGATCTTGGCAAAGCCACTCTCGTCCTCGGGCAGCTGATGGGTCTGTTTGTCCGCGACCATCTGCAGGCGATGCTCGACGGTGCGGAAAAATCGATAGGCGGCCTTCAGGTCCTCGGCGGTCGACGCCTCCAGCCAGCGTTCGGCGACCAGCCGATCAAGGGTCTCGATCGTGCCGCGCAGACGCAGTTCGGGGACCCGTCCACCGAGGATCAGCTGCTGGGTCTGCACGAAGAACTCGATCTCGCGAATGCCGCCGCGTCCGACCTTGAGGTCATGGCCGAGCACACGGATCTCGCCATGGCCGCGGTGCCTGTTGATCTGGCGCTTGATCGCATGGATGTCGCGGATGGCGGCGTAGTCCAGATGCTTTCGCCAGAGAAACGGCCCGATGGACTTCAAGAATGCCTCGCCGGCTTCGGCGTCGCCGGCGATCACGCGGGCTTTGATCAGGGCGGCCCGTTCCCAGTTCTGGCCGAAGCGCTCGTAATAGATTTCCGCATCCTCGACGGCGATGGCCAGCGGCTGACCGGGCGGATGCGGGCGAAGGCGAAGATCGGTGCGAAAGACGTAGCCGTCCTTGCTGCGATGTTCGAGGAGATAGACGAGCGCGCGTGCGACGCGCACCGCGAGCGCCATCGCGCTGTCCTTGCCGGCGGGGCGAAAGCGTTCCGGATCAAAAAGGATGATCAGGTCGATGTCGCTGGAGTAGTTGAGCTCGAACGCGCCGAGCTTGCCCATGCCGAGCACGATCAGGCCGGATGTGGGGCCTGGATCGTCGGGGCTGTCCGTCAGGAGATCGCCCTTGTCGATCAGCTCGCGCAGGGCGAGATCGAGGGCGGCGCCGGCTGCGTGGCAGGCAAAACGGGTAAGCGCTTCGGTCACCTTGTGGAGCGGCCAGACGCCGCTGATGTCGGCAAGGGCGGTTAGAAGGGCGACGCGTCGCTTCATCCGCCGAAGATGCGCCATCAGGGCCGTCCGCCTCCGGTCGTCCAGATCCATGTCGAGGATCGTCTCGAAGGTCCGATCCGGTCCGTTCTCCAGAAATCCGAAAACGATGTCAGGTTCGGCAAAGGCAAGCTCGGTCAAAAACGGGCTGTTGCCGAAGAGGGCTTTGAGCAGAGCCTCGGGCTCGATCCCGCTCGGGGGCGTGCCGAGGGCGGCCATGTCATCGTTCTTGGCCGCTTGCCAGCGCTCGAGATGGCGGCGCGCCTGATCGCCATCGGATGGTCCCGGAAGCTTAGCAGCCGGCTTTTTCTCGGAAGATCGGGTCATGGTCTTTGCTGCCGGTGGGTAAACGTTGAGCTTGTCATCAAGTCACTCGACCCCAGATTTAGCATGAACGGTAAATCGATCTAGCCTCTGACGGGATCGATCCGGCCTTGGGAAAGCGTTGCGATCCTGCGACATCCGGTTGGTAAGGATAACACTGCGGCGTTCGGCACGCTGGCGGTCATCGCTTATTAACGTGGAGGGTGCTAAATGAAGCGCGAATACCTCGCCGGGATTGACGGTTGATCGGCCTCAATAGACTTTTCACTTCTCTGGCCTCGCTTTGCTGACTGCCTTGCATTTCATCGCGCGTGCGCTGGTCTGGAGCCTTGTCGGGCTCGGGCTGGCGCTCGTTCTGGTGATGGTGCGTCTCGATGCCGGCCCCCTGACGCTCGACTGGCTAAAGCCCCGGATCGAGCGGGCGCTGGCGCCCGGCGACGGTAAGGTTTCGGTCAGCGCCGAGAGCATCGAGCTCCGCCTCAACAAGGAGGATCGGACGTTCGATCTGGTCGGTGTCGACGTCCGTTACCGGGCGGTTGACGCCGATGGCGCCTCATCCCTGCCCTTCCTGGCCTTTCCTGAAGTCGAGATGGCGCTGAGCGTCGAGGCGCTGCTGAAACACGGCATGATCGCCGCCTCGGGGATTCTGGCCAAAGCGCCATCCCTGATCATCACCCGCAGCGAGGAGGGTATCATCGGCCTCCATTCGGAGGCGGATTTCGACGATCAGTCCGACGATGCCGATTTCGGCAGCTTTCTTCGAGCGTTCGCGGCCGCCTCCGAAACCGAGGACCGTCTCGCCTTTTTGACGGATCTGCAAATCGGCGGCGGCCGGGTCGCCTTTTACGATCACAGCCGCGCTTCAGCCCTGATCGCCAAGAATGCGGACCTCGTGCTCATCAGACGAGACGGCGGTGTCGACGGCTGGCTGCGCGCGGATGTTCCGCAAGTCTCGGCGGATCCGGCGAGCGTGCAGCTGACGGGACGCTTGGAGAAGGGGGCGGAAGCCCTTGCGTTCACCGCCGATGTCGCGGGCCTGATGCCCGCCGATCTTCCGGAGCTATGGCCCTTTGAAGATCCGAAGATTCCGGACGCAGCCCTCGGCATGCGCCTGCCGGTCCGGGTCGCGGTGGCGGGTGAGATCGGCGATGGGGGTATGCGCACGCCGCTGACCGTCGAGATCACCGCCGAAGACGGCGTCGTCGATCTTCCGGACCATCTCGCCGAGCCGCTGGAGATCGAGGGGGGCGAGCTCAAGGGCGTCATCGGTGGCGCGTTCGACAGGCTCGACGTCGAGCGGGCGCTGATCGCCAGTCGCGGCGCCGTCCTCGAAGGCGAAGGCGAGATCTCCTGGGGCGAAGGCCAGCCGTCGATTAGCGTCGGCCTCGAAGCGCGGGACGTTCGGGCCGAGGATCTCAGAGCTTTTTGGCCAGAGCGTCTCGGCGTCGATGCGCGGACATGGGTCCTGGACAACATCCGGACCGGCCTGGTGAGCGAGGCGGCGGTCACTCTGGACCTCAAGCCTTCGGACTTTGGCGCAGGGCCGCTTCGCGACGAGGCGGTCGACGGCATGTTCGCGTTCGAGGGGCTCTCGGTTCGCTACATCGATGAGATGCCTGCGTTGGAAAATGGCGAAGGCAACGTCGTCTTCGATGCCGATCGCATGGATTTCGAGGTCCGTAGCGCCAGCAATGCCGGGCTGCGACTGACCGGCGGCTCGGTCACCATCACCGGCATGGGCAAGCCCGGCAGGCTGGCGACCCAGCTTCGCGTTCTTGCCGAGGCCGAAGGGACCATCGGCGAGGCACTCTCTCTCCTTGACAATCCGCCGCTTGAGATCGGCGAGGACCTGTCGTTTGCGCCGTCGAAGGCGTCGGGCAATGTGGATGTCAGCCTTGATGTGCGCATGCCGCTGCATGACGACGTCACCGAGGACGAGGTGGTCGTGCTGGCCGAGGCCGAACTGATCGATCTTGCGATCGAGGAGATGCCGAAGCTTGGCGACGAGGTCCGCCTCGATCAGGGCGGTTTTCGTCTGATCCTCGACGAAGAAGCGGTGCGTCTGGAAGGCTCGGCCGCCGTGAACGGGGTGCCGCTCAACATCAACATCGTCGAGCCGCTGGCCGAAGAGACGACGAAGCGGCGTATCGGGGTTACGGGCGATGTCAGCCCGGAGCAGCTCGAAGCTCTGGGCGTCCCGATCGACGGCCTGGATGGCGCCTTCGGGTTCAAGGCGACGGTCACCGAGACCGGCAATCGCTTCTGGATCGATTTCGAGGCCGATCTCGAACAGCTAGCCCTCTCGCCGCCGGGGCTTGTTTGGCAAAAGCCTGCGGGTCAGGCGGGCGTTCTACGCGCCTCGATCATGAAGCCGAACGACGGCCCGATCGACGTCAAGCAGTTCGACATCGAGACGGCCGGCCTCGAGGCCTCCGGTTCGCTTTCTTTGTCGGAAGCCGGGCTGGATGCTCTGATATTCGATCGATTTGCGCTGGACGACACCGATGCCGCGGTCCGGCTCACGCCTGACGGCAAGGGGGGTGTCGAGGTGGTGGTCGAGGCGACGAGGCTCGATCTCGATGCACTGTTCGGCGACGATCATGAGATTGGCGACGCCGTTCAGCGTTTTCGCGCCGTTCTGCGTACCCAGCAGCTCAAGGCCCGCGGCGTCGAGCTGGTCGATGTCGAGGCGGACGCCGTGCGTGAGCCTGAGGGCTGGCGTTCGGCGAGCGTCATCGGCGCGTTGGTGTCGGGCGGAAAACTCGCCCTGGAGCTCACGCCTGATGGCGATGACCGGCTCCTCGAACTGCATTCCGAGGATGCCGGCGCTTTGATCGAGGCGTTCGATCTGGGGCAGCGGGTCGATGGCGGCAGCCTGTTTCTCTCGGCGCGTCTTCGCTCGCAGGATCCGATGAGCGCGGAGGGGCGTCTGGAGATCAAGAGTTTCATCCTGCAGGATGCCCCGCTGCTTGCGCGCATGCTGACGCTGGCGTCGCTGACCGGCATCGGCAATCTTCTGGGCGGCGAAGGCATTCAGATGGATCATCTGATCATGCCCTTTACCCTCGACGACCAAAAACTGACCTTCACGGACGGTCTTTTGCGCGGCTCGCAGCTCGGGCTTACCTTGATGGGCGATGTCGATATGGAGACCGAGACCCTCGATCTCGCCGGAACGATCATCCCGGTCTACACGCTGAACCGTCTGATCGGACAGGTGCCGATCATTGGCCGCATTCTGACCGGCGCCGACGGCCGCGGCGCGTTTGCCGCCACCTATTCGATCGATGGGCCGCACCAGGACCCGACGGTCTATGTGAACCCGCTGGCCATCCTGACGCCGGGCCTGGTCCGCGATTTCTTCGGCGGCCTGCTCAACGGCACCCTGGAGCCGCCGGACATCCGTGAAACCGACGACTGACGGCGTGGCCGCATCATGGGTTTAGGCCGTTTTCGCTGAACGTGTCAGGTAACCCGGCAGTATGCGGGCTCCTCTCGAAGCAGCGCTTCGTTTAAGCGGCCTTTCGCTCGGTGTCGGCGTGCGACGCTGCGTGGCTGGGGGCGGGTTTTCGGCGTTTTTCGATGGTGATCGGCTTGATATCGACACTGCTCAGGCGGCCGGCCTTTTGGAAAGCCCGGCTGGCGCGGTGCCGAATGCGGGCAGCTAAGGCGAGCGGCAGGGCCATGAGGATGGCCTTGGTTTTGTGAGCCAATCCGAAGCTTGCCGGCTCGATCGCCGCGTCGGATCCGGGACGCTGTCGCCGGCCGAGCGTCCAGGCGCTCAGCATGGCGAGGCCGATCGTGGTCAAAAGCCATAGCCCGTCAGCGCCGTTTTGGGGGCGAAGGGCGAACCAGGACGAGAGCAGGGCGGCTGCGGTGAACAGGGCGGCGAAGGCGAGAAGGCCGAGCCAGAACAGGTGGCCGATCGACAGCCTCGAGGCGCTGAACGCGGAGAGACGCGCGCTCGAGAGGTGTTTCACCAGCTGCTTTGTCGGCTGTCGGAGCCCGTCGATCACCGCGGCGAAGCCCCAGGTGCCGGCATGCTGGTTCGAGCCCTCGACCCATGTCTGGCCGCGGTGCCGGTGTTGCTGCAAGGCGCGTTTGGCGATGAGGTAGCCATCGGCCATGACGCTTGCGGCTTCGACCTCGCTCGGGGCGTCGAGGTCGATGCGCATGCCGGCGATCAGCTTTTGCGTTCTGCGCTCGACGCCGTAACTGGTGACGTCCTTGTCCTCGCGGTCCTTGACGATCTGGCCGTTACCGCCCTTGCCGACCGGCTTGATCTCGAGCGTCTCGATTTCGCTCAGCATGTGGATCACCACGGTGCTGCCCTGCCGCTTCGCCTCCAGGCGTTCGAGCTGGAACCGGCGCTTGCGGTCATGGGAGGCATCGAAGCCGCTGGCGTCGCTGACGATCAATCGTGTACAGCCGCGGGCTCTGAGCGCATCGGTACCGAGCGCATCGGCGCTCCGCCCGTCCGCCAGACGAAGATCTAGAAATTTTCCCTTGCGTCCGGGCTCCGGATAGAGGCCTTGGAAGTTCAGGGGCTCCAGGAGGCCGGGTATCGCCATCGAGGCGGCGACCGCCTGGCCGAGCGTCAGGCCGGCAAATGCTTCGGGAAGACGATGATAGGGCGTCCTCGCGAGGCGCGGCATGCCCGAGAGGCTGCGCGATGCCGGTCCCATCTGCGGTTCGCCCATGCTGCGGGCGTCGAAACGCCATCCCTGTCCGGTCGCGGGATGGGCGGCGTTGATGATCAGCTCAGGCGCTTTGCAGTAACGTTTCGGGTTGTCGATCACCGGATTGAAATCGAGATCGCCGCGCGGGTGGATCAAGAGATCGCGCATTTCGATCGGCTCGCCTGGATCTCCGCTCCATATCGGGCGAAAGAAATGGCGCTCCAGGAGATTGCCGAGGCGAGCGGCGCTGGAATGATGGGCGGAGACCCGCTTCAGATTGACCAGCGGATTTTCGAAAAGCTTCGCGCGCAGATCGATCGACGCCAGCTTGAGGAAATCCTCCTCGAGCGCCGCCACCATGCGGGTCAGGCGATCGGTGCTGATATCGCCGTCGGTATCGAGGGCCCTTTTGAGACGAAGGTGATAGAGAGCGGCGGTGAGCGCGCCGCCTGATGTGCCCGAGATGACATCGATCCGGCGCAGCAGATCGAGCTCGGCCAGCCTGGCGAGGACGCCGATGTGGAAAAGGGAAGCCTTAAGACCGCCGCCGGTCAGGGCGAGGCCGATCGGCCCGCCATCGTCAGCGATCTCGCCGCCATCTGCTGTCCTGAATTCGACCATGGCGAGATTATCAGCATGTCTGGTTCCATTTTTCTATCCTCTAAATGTATTTAATTTCAAAAAAAATCACCCCAGGGGCGATTGTTCTGTCCCTGGGCAGATAGATTCAGGGGTCGAATGCTGCTGCGAAAAGAAATCGGCCCGCCCGGGCAAAGCCTGGACGGGCCGAACGCGTCGTGAAGGGAGGACGACGCTAGGCGTTGGCGGAGCTGGCGCCCTGGCCAAACTCGGGATAGGCCTCCATGCCGAGCTCGACCTGGTCGATGCCCGCATTTTCAGCTTCTTCCGCAAGCCGGATGCCGATGGTCGCTTTCAGGATGCCCCACACCACCAGGCTGGCGATGAAGGTGAAGGCGCCATAGGCGACGATGCCGACGATCTGGGTGCCGAAGCTGGCGTCGCCATTGGAGAACGGCACCGCAAGCGTGCCCCAGATACCGGCGACCAGATGGACCGGGATCGCGCCGACCACGTCATCGAGCTTGAACTTGTCGAGCAGCGGCACCGCGAAGACCACGAGTGCACCGCCGACCGCGCCGATGAAGATGGCGAGACCCGGTGTCGGAGCGAGCGGTTCGGCGGTGATCGACACCAGACCGGCGAGCGCGCCGTTCAGCACCATGGTGAGATCGATCTTCTTGTAGAGGATCTCGGAAAGGATCATCGCCGTCAGCACGCCGCCGCAGGCTGCGAGGTTGGTGTTGATGTAGATGTTCGAGATCGCGACGACGTCAGCGGCAGAGCCCATGGCGAGCTGCGAGCCGCCATTGAAACCGAACCAGCCGAGCCAGAGGATGAAGGTGCCGATCGTGGCGAGCGGCAAGCTTGAACCGAGCATCGGCTGCACTTGGCCGCTGGAGCTGTATTTGCCTTTACGCGCGCCGAGCATGATGATGCCGGCAAGGGCCGCCCAGCCGCCGACCGAGTGCACGATGGTCGAACCGGCGAAGTCGGAGAAGCCCATCTCGGACAGCCAGCCGCCGCCCCAGCCCCAGGAGCCGGTGATCGGGTACAGGATGCCGGTGAGGATGGCGACGAAGATGAGGAACGGCCAGACGCGAACACGCTCGGCCATGGCACCCGAGACGATCGAGGCGGTCGCGGCCACGAACACCATCTGGAAGAACCAGTCGGAGCCCGCTGCATAGCCTGCATCGAAATTGGCGCCGGTCTCGGCGAGCGCCGCGCTGTCGTCAGCACCCCAGATGGCGAAGCTGCCGAAATAGCCGCTCACGTCCATATACATGAGGTTGTAGCCCACCAGGTAGAACATGATGCCGGCGAGCGAATAGAGCGAAATGTTCTTCAAGAGCTGGGTCGCGACGCTGCGCTTTCTGACCAGCCCGGCTTCGAGCATGCAGAAGCCTGCGGCCATCCACATCACCAGGAAGCCGTGCATCAGGAAGGACAGCGTATTGAAGATGTAGGCGGTTTCGGACGACACGCCGGCATCCTGTGCCTGTGCTGTGCCGGAAAAAGTCAGGGTGGTGGCGGCCAGGATGGCGATACCGGCAGGTACAGCCCGCCGGAGCCGCATGGCGCTCCTCATGGTTTCAAGCATCTCGTTCCCCTCAGTGCCTTTTGGCTTACGAGCTCAACATTTACGCCGGACGCCCCCCTTAGGCGTCGGGCAACCTCGTCCTTCTCTGCAAAGGATGTGCCAGTGCTCTAGAGGGCAAATAGAAGGCAGAAATTCATGCTTATCGTCTGAGCAGTGCCTAAAAAATCATCACAAAAAGTGTCTATGGTTAAAAAATCATCAATTAGAATGATGGCCAGAGTCTTTTGTGAAACGAGAGTAGCGGCGATCCGGCCGCCGCCAGCGGTGCGACGCCTTGACACAGAACGGCAAAGGCTGTCGCGGTCCACATTGGGGACATGAATTCACCCGCACGCCATGTCGATCTGGCGGTCGTGGGCGGCGGCATGACCGGCCTCGCCTTCGCCGTCGCTGTAGCCGGTGCCGGCGTCGAGGTCGCCGTGATCGATCCGGTGCCCCTGCCCCGTTCGGCGAAGGCGCCGTTCGATGGCCGGGTCACGGCGGTGGCGCGCGCGTCCCGCTATCTCCTCGAGGGCATCGGCGTGTGGACGGCGCTTCAGCCGTCAGCGCAGCCGATCGCCGACATCGAAGTGAGCGAGCACGCCTCGCCTTTTCGGGTGTTCTACGATCATCGCGAGGTTGGGCGCGAGCCGCTCGGCCATATCGTCGAGAACCGCGCCATCCGATCCGGCCTGGTCGATCGCGCAAGGATGCTCTCCAAGGAAACGCTCACCCTGGCCATGCCGGACAAGGTCAAGCGGATCGATCGCCGGGCCCGGGATATCTCGATCCTCCTGGAGAGCGGTGATCGCATCAGCTCGAAACTCGTCGTCGGGGCCGATGGCCAGAACTCCCTTTGCCGCAAGGAAGCGGCCATCGACGTGCTGCGCTTCGACTACGCGCAAACCGCGATCGTCGCGACCATCGCTCATGAAAACGCCCATGACGGCGTTGCGGTCGAACGTTTCTTCCCCAACGGCCCGCTGGCGATCCTGCCGATGCAGGGCGAGCGCTCATCTATCGTCTGGGCCGTCGAGAACCAGCTTGCGCAGGCCCTGATCGATCTCGACGACGATGCCTTTCTGGGTGAGCTCGAGGAACGCTTCGACGCCAGGCTGGGCGCGCTTTCCATGGCCGGCCCACGCTATCACTATCCGCTCTCGATGGCGCAGGCGCATCGTTACACCGACGATCGTCTCGCCCTGATCGGCGACGCCGCGCGCAAAATTCACCCCATCGCGGGCCAGGGCTGGAACCTCGCGCTTCGGGACGTGGGCGCCCTTGCCGAACTGACGGTGGATGCGCTGCGCCTGGGCCTGGATCCCGGCAGCGCCTCGGTGCTCAGGCGCTATGAGCGCTGGCGCCGCTTCGACAGCCTCGCCCTGATCGCGATCACCGATGGCTTGAACCGCCTCTTCGCCAACGACTTCCTGCCGCTCAAGCTGGCGCGCGAATGGGGCCTCGGCCTGGTCGATCGCACACCGCCCTTGAAACGCTTCTTCATGCAGCATGCGATGGGTCTTGTGGGTGACTTGCCAAGGCTGATGCGCCGCGAGGCGCTTTGAGGCTGACGCTCCGAGCATCGAAAGAGTGATCATCGTTCACCCTATCCACCAATCCAGCGGCCCGTCGATGCGGGCCAGAGAGACTACTTGCCACATCGCCGATGCGCCACGGTGCAGCGCGCCTGCAAGGGACAAGAGGCCCATGGGCAGGGCTACCCTCCGGATGGCGTTGCCGCCGATCCAGCCGTCTTCATCGGCCTCGCCCCGAGGTTGCTTCCCTGCCTGGATCGACGGTGCATGAGATCATTCGATAGCGTTCCGGCCAGGCTCTCAGCTGCAGTCGCCCTGGAGCTTTTCCCGAACAGGTGGAACCACCTGTTCGACAAGGACATGCAGCGAAACAATAAGATAGAGCGTGTATCCCGATCACCTCAGATCGGCAGCCGCTCTAGCCGCGCATCGGCGCTGGAATGCTGTTCACCACCCGTCGAAGACGAGAGCACATTCCGATCAGAAGTGATCGGAATGTGCTCTATCTCATTGTTTCCCGAAATTTTCTTATCGATCAGGTGGTTCCATCTGATCAAAAACAGCTCTGGAGCAGGCACGGCGATCTAGAGCATTTCCGGGGCAAGTCGATCCAGCCCGCACCCCCTCCCGACCACCCAATGCAAGGGTACCCTATGGGTGGTCGGGAGGGGGTGCGGGCCGGTGCCGCGTAAACCTGACTAGAAAAAGCTCTAGATGAAAGCGGCTCGAGGCCGTGAGATGGTCACACCAACCGGCGCGTTAACGCGATGTATACCTTTCCGCGGTAACCTCGATCTTCCGGTCCATGCGATCCTGGGAGTCCGAGCCTGCCCCCGTCCCCTTCTGCGGGTGGGCGGATTCCCAGGGTCGCATGGACCTTGGAGCAGTCTGACAGGGAAGCGTTAAGAAAGTCTGAAGCCGGATTGACGTTTGCCGCGAGCGACGTGGCCCCTTTCCTATGACTGGATCATGTGCCCTCCCCCTCGAATGCCGGATTGGGCGACACTCCGGCTGGTTTGTCGCGGATCCCCTCCAGGCTCGTACGAAGCGGCCGCACCGCTCGCGGCTGGTTGACACGCCGTCGATTCACCGATTCTCGTCGCAAAGGGGCTGGTCGTAACGGAAAAATCCGGCGAGGATCGGCCATGACCAGGACAACGCGACAGCGCATCATCGATCTGACCTGCCGGCATGAGAGCACGGCTGTCAACACGTTTTCGATCTCAAACGATCCGCCGCTCTTGGTGCGCGGCGAGGGACCGTTTCTCTTCACCGAAGAGGGCGAGCGCTATATCGACCTGATCGCGGGCTCCGCCGTCACCAATCTTGGCCATGGCCTGCCGGCGCATCGGGATGCGATCGCGCGCGCCCTGGAACAGGGCATCTATCACACCGGCACCCGCCTCTTGAACGTCGAGCGCGCCGAGCTCTATGCCGAGCTTGCCGACGTACTGCCTGACAGCCTGCCGCGGGTCCATTTTGTGAGCGCCGGCACCGAGGCGGTGGAGACGGCGATCAAGGCGGCGCAATATCATACGGGCCGCCGGCGGATATTCGCCTTCGAGGGCGGCTATCACGGCCGTACGGTCGGCTCGCTCTCGATCACCCACGCCGAAGCGCTGCACAAGACCTTCATGACGTTGAAAGACGTCGTGACCTTCATCCCCTTTCCCTACAGGTTTCGAGGCGAGACGCCCGCAATCGACGACGGCGCGCTTTCGGCCTTTTGCCTCGAGACGCTCGAGGACCGACTGCGTCAGGCGAAGGCGGCCGACGATCTGCCCTCCTCGATCATTCTCGAGGCGATCCAGGGCACCAGCGGGGTGGTGCGGCCGCCGGCCGGGTTTCTGCATTCGGTCCGTGATCTTGCGAGCGCCTATGGCGTCCTGCTGATCGTCGACGAGATCTGGACCGGCTTTGGCCGGACCGGTGCTTGGTTCGGTTTCGAACATGATGCCGTCATCCCGGATCTGGTCTGTCTCTCCAAGGGGCTGAGTGCCGGCCTGCCGCTCGCAGGCGTCGCGGGCCGTGAGGATATTCTCGGCGCCTGGCCTGTCGGCATTCACACCAGCACCTTTCAAGGGACGCCGGTCGCCTGCGCGATGGCGCGCGCCACGCTCGAGGAAATGAAGACGAAACACTGGGTCGACCATGCCGCCGGTCCGATCGAGGCCATGTTTGCGACCAAACTCGAGCCTTTGCGGCAGCATTCGGCCGTCCGCGACGTGCGCTTCGTCGGCGCCGCCGCTGCGATCGAATTCGCGCTTCCCGACGGCGGACCCGATCCGGCGATGAGGAAAGCCGTGCAGACCGCCTGCTTCGAACGACGGGTCCTGGTCTATGGCGGTGGACGCCAGGGCAACACCATCACCTTGATGCCGCCGATCAACATCGACGTCGACATCCTCGGCGACGCCCTGGACGACGTGACCGCCGCCGTCGACGCCGTGGTTTAGTCGATCGTCGAATGGTCAAACGCCGCGGGACGCAAGACCGCTTGATGCATCGTCAATGCACCGTTTTGCGAAACTCGATCACCGCGTTTTCCCGCCGAAGCATGACCGATCCGATGGTCGGATAGCGTGAGGTGCAGGATGGCTCGGTGCCTTGTCGGCGTGATGCCCTATAACAAACACGCCTGGGACGAATTCCGATCAGACATGATCGGCGCATACGCTCTATCCCATTGTTTTTTTCAGTATGTTCTCATCGATCGGACGTTTCCACCTGACCGGAATGAGATTAAGTGTTCAGTCCCAGGGTGTGATGGTACCTCATCCTATCACATTTGGAGGGACGAATTTTGGGCCAGGTACTCCACGGCTGCGCCCGTACGACAGAGGCGGTGCGTCGAGCGATCCAGGATAGTCAAGAGAGCGTGAGAGCACTTGCTAGTCGTTACGGCGTCAGCGCGACGACGGTGCAGAAGTGGAAGAAGCGGCGCTCTGTCGCCGATCTGCCCATGGGGCCAAAGGCGCCGGCATCGACCGTGCTCAGCGTCGACGAAGAAGCCGTCATCGTCGCCTTTCGCAAGCATAGGCTCTTGCCGCTCGACGACTGTCTCTATGCCCTGCAAAGCACAATCCCGCACCTTACCCGATCAAGTCTGCATCGCTGCCTGCAACGGCACGGCATCAGCCGGCTGCCGGACATGGAGGGCGACAAGCCGGCGAAGAAGCGGTTCAAGGCTTATCCGATCGGCTACTTCCACATCGATCTCGCCGAAGTGCGCACCGAGGAAGGCAAACTGCACCTGTTCGTCGCGATCGACCGCACCTCAAAGTTCGCCTTCGCCAGGCTTGAACAGAAGGCCAATCGCGTGACCGCTACGGCCTTTCCGGAAGCGTTGATCGAGGTTACGCCGTACAAGATCCACACCGTGCTGACCGATAATGGCGTCCAGTTCTGCTACCTGCCAAGTAAGCGTAATGGGCCGACGGCCCGCTACTTCCGTCACATGTTCGACATGCGCTGCCAGGAAAACGGCATCGAGCATCGCCTGACCAAGCCCAACCACCCCTGGACCAATGGCCAGGTCGAGCGCATGAACCGGACGCTCAAAGACGCCACCGTCAAGCGCTACCACTATGAAACGCACCAACAGCTAAAGGCGCATCTCCAACTCTTCCTGGACGCCTACAACCATGCCAAACGCCTCAAGACGCTCAAAGGCCTCACACCCTATGAGTTCATCTGCAAAGCATGGACAGATGAGCCAGAGCGGTTCATCACAGATCCGACAAACTACACCCTGGGACTGAACGCCTAGAGCATTTTCTAGTCAGGTTTACGCGGCACCAGCCCGCACCCCCTCCCGGCCACCCATAGGGTACCCTTGCATTGGGTGGTCGGGAGGGGGTGCGGGCTGGATCGACTTGCCCCGGACATGCTTTAGCTTTCATGGACGGGTGATCGACCCAAATCGTTAATTGCAAGCGTTCTTTCGATCTTTAGGTCTTCGTTAACATCTCCGTGTCATGTTGTTTCACGGTCCATGCGATCCTCGGAATCCATCCGCTCGATGGAAGAGTTCGGGCGAGGCTCGGACTCCCAGGATCGCATGGACCATGAAGAAGGATAGGCGAGCGGGGTTAACGTAAGCTTAGCACTGACAATGATAGGAAGCGCTGAGGGCTTTATTCGATACAAGCGGTGGTCGCCTCCCGCGAAAGAGAGGCGGGGTGTCTCAAGCTGTCTTGGGGATTAGGGAATTTAGGGCATTTCTCTAGGAGCCCGTTCGGAAAGTTATCGAATGATTTCATCGACTACCAGTCGAGGCCTGGGCAGTCTGCAAGACAACCCTTCGGGTGGCCTTGTCCCGTGAACGCTCCCTCTCGCGTCCACCCTGCGTCGTCCCGGTCTGCAGCCGCATCGCGGCAAAGATCCGGCATGCCAAGCCCGACCTTCGGCCTTACAGGCCTGCAGGCGAGGGCGTTCCGTGACGCTTGCGGTACGCCGCACCGCGGCGCGACATGTTCCTCGCATCTGCTGACGGACAAAGCCATGAAATCGCTCGATAACTTTCCGAACGGGCTCTATCAGGCCGGACCGCCTGTTCGATAGAGGCAGGCGGCGAACCAAAGCATAGAGCGTTTTTCCCGGTCGCACCCGATTGCGACGGGCTCCAGGGTTCAGCCAAGCGGCGCGATCGCTCGCCACGAAATCGCCAAACCGGGCAAATGTGCAGAAACCCAGTCAAGCCGCCGACCGCTGGTCGGCTGGCCGACTAGCGGGGGGCCGGGGGGGAGGGTGATGGGACGACGTTGATCAGGGCGAGATCGATCGCGACTTCACGCAGCTTGGCGTCGGCGAGCGCCTTGTTAAGCTGCTGCACGCGCGAGCGGGTCGAGGCGAGCTGTTGCTCGAGCTTGGCGGAATTGTCAGGCCTTGACGTGGCGCCGTTATCGGCCTCGGCTTGCTCGGCAAGGCGCTGATTCGCAGCCTTCACGTCGGCCCTGAGCTTGATGATATCGGCCCTTGCCGCAAGGAGTTCGGTGCGAAGCCGATTAGCGTTTTCCACCTGCCCGGTCGCTTCGACCGGAGCGGGCTCGGCAACTGGCTCCTCGGGAGCCTTGAGGCCGCTCAGGATGAGACGTTCGATCTCCGCCTCGGCAATGGTGACGCGTTGCCGGAGCGAGACGACCTCCTCTTCGTCAATACCGTCATCGCTCCCCGCGTCCGAGGCCAGCTCGAAC
Source organism: Pseudomonadota bacterium (assembly GCA_039197065.1). Taxonomy (GTDB): domain Bacteria; phylum Pseudomonadota; class Alphaproteobacteria; order Geminicoccales; family Geminicoccaceae; genus JANQPX01. The sequence goes on from JBCCUL010000038.1 coordinate 84,672, forward strand.
CTGAGATCGTCGATCGTCGCTAGAAGGTCGGCTTCCCTGAGGCCGGCCGCAATCGATTCCGCCTGGATCGTTGCATCGACCGTTGCCTTGGCTTCCGCCTTCGCCGTCAGCGTCTCGGCATTGGTCGCCAAGGCCTGGTCGAGTTCGGTCTTGAGATCGGCGACGTCCCCCTCCAGGCTGTCGCGCGCAATGACCGCCTCGCCGAGCTGCTGTTCGAGCTTGCCGATCGCCGTCTCATAGTCGTCAGCACGCTCGCTGGATTGCGTTTCGGCCAGATTGATCACGCCTTGAAGCCGCTCGATCTCCGCCGTTGCCGCCTTGAGAAGGGCCGTGTTGCGTTCGGTGGTCTCATCCTTGGCGATGCTTTCTTCGGTCAGTGCAGCAAGCTTGGCGGCCGCCTCGTCCCTTGCCTGTCCGAGCGCTTCGATTTCGACAAATGCCTCTTCCAGCTGGGCATGCAGGCTTGCGGCCTCCTCCGCCGTCTTCGCGCTCTCATCGGAGGTCGCAAGCGCTTCGGCTTCGAACCGGGCCTGGAGCGCTGCCTGATCGGATTTCGATTCGGAAAGCTCGAGGCGCAGGTCGTCCAGCTGTCGCTTGGTCTCCTCAAGCTCGGCCTGAAGCGCCGGCGTTTCATCCGTCACGTCGTTTGCAGGTCGCTCGGCAAGGGCCGCGTTCGCCTCGGCCAGCTCCGCACGGAGACCGGCAAGCCTGGAAGCGTCCTCGAGGGCGGCATCCCGCTCTTGCTGGGTCTCGCTCAGCAGGCGTTCGGATTCGCTCAGCCTGGCCTCCAGGGCCGCTTTGTTCCCATCACCGAGGTAATTGCTGACCGCGCCGTAGGATGCGCCGACCAGCCACAGTGCCAGCGCGCCGAAGCCGAGCGCAACCCCGATCTGCAGGAAGGGTGACAGCTCGACATACTGGCTGTCCTGGCCAGTCCTCAGATAGACTTGGCGGCGTGCGAACCATTGGCGCCTTCGGCCAGACGATTCGTTTCCTGCGTTATCGGCCATGGCGGCCTCCTGAGATGTCGAGCGATGTCAGCCGCAACCGAGCCTCAACCGGGTCGATGGCCGCGGATAACCTAGCAAATCCCGGCGGACAGGCAATCGTCTTCCTATCGGGCCTGGATGTGCGCTCAGGCGCAAAGGCGGGTGAGGATGCCTTTTGCGGCCCGCTGTCCGCTCTTGAGAGCGCCGGCGACCGTGGCCGCCCAGCCATCGGCCTCGGCCGCTTCGCCGGTGAAGTGAATGCGTTCGGCATGGGGGCGATGAAGGGCTCTCCGTCGATCGGCAGCGCCTGGGCGCGCCACCGAATAGCTGCCGAAGGCGAACGGATCTGTACCCCAACGCGTCTGGCGAAAGCCTAGCAGGCTTTGCTCGACCTTTTGGCCGAAGAGCGCTCTTAGCGGCGCGAGCGCAAAGTCGCCTGCCGCCGCCTCGCCTTCCGCCTCCAGCCTGCGGGCGAGGTTGCCGCCGACGAAAGCGATCACGTGGTCGCTGCCGGCCGGCCGGCAAAAGTAAAGAGCGGCTTCCTCGCTTTTGGTATTCTCGTGTAAATAAAAGCCGTCGCCCAGACCGAAGGGATCGCCGTCGAAGGCAAGCACGATCTTGGCGAGAAGGCCCATCGGCAAGCCGTCGATCGCCGCCAGATGGTCGACGTCGAGGCCGGGCTCTATTCTGATGCGTTCGGCAGCAAGCACGCCGATCGGGACCGTGACCAGGACGTGGTCGGCGCTCAATCGGCTATCGCGGGTCCGAATTTCGACCCCCGATCCGGACGCTCGAATGCTGGTGACGGGGCTGTTCAGATGGACCGGTACGGCGCGGCCGTAGGCGGCCACCAGATGGCCATAGCCGGCGCGCACCAGCCGGTCCTCGCCGCTGACGCCTCTATGGAAGTCGACGACGCCAGCCTCGCTGTTGTCGGCGCCAAGCAGCCAGGGCCCGACCGATGCGCGCGCCTGCGGGGCGAATGGGCCGTCGAGATCGAGCGCCTCCTCGATCGAGCGATCGTAGTGGCCGGGAGCATCGGCTGCGGCGTCAACCTGCTCGACGGCCTTTTGCCGTGCGGCCATGAAGTCATTGAATACAGCTGGCGCTGCCTGGCGCCCGTCCATGAACAGAAAGCGCCGGCGTCGGTCGATTACGGTCTCGAACCCCAGCTCGTCTGCGATCGAGGTCCAGGGATTGTCTCGCCAGACATGGATGAAGGAGGCGCCGTGGTCGATGGGATGGCCGAAAAAATCGGGTTCCGTCGAGACACGGCCGCCGATCCGATCGCGCGCTTCGAGAACGGTGACCCTACGCCCGGCCTGAATAAAGGTGTGGGCGGCGGCGAGGCCGGCGGCGCCGGCGCCGATGATGATGACGTCAACGTCGTTCATGGGTGCTCATGCATGAAAGTGACTCACCATGATTCATTCCGATGTTTCATGATGTTAGGGCGCGTTGTTCGACGAAATAAGGCGTACAAACAAGGAACTTTGGCCGGTTTCCGTCAGCAACGCCAAACCCGTCCAAACTTTATGGCAGTTTTATGAAAAAAAGACTTGATCCAAGGGCGATAGAGCCATAGATACCTCTCGCTGCCTGACGAACGGCGACGCAAGCGACACTCCAGCAAGCGATCGAAGTTTGGCGAAAGCGATCTTTCGCAGGGCACAACTCGCTCTTTGACAATGTGGATCAGGAAGGGATGTACAGGCGGCGGTAATGCTGTTTGGACATCAGTGACGGGATTTTTGTAGCTGGGCTACGGCCTTGTTATGGAAAATCCTTGTCAACGCCTTTGAGCATGACTTTCGTACG
>JBCCUL010000039.1:0-84849 GCA_039197065.1 Pseudomonadota bacterium
CGACGCCTCTTCACCGGCATAAAGATGCACGAACCCCGGAATGTTCCCCGCCGAAAACTCCTCGTGAAGCGTATCCTCAAACTCACGGATCACCGTCATCCGACGATAAGCCTCTCGTAACTCCTCTCGACTCAACTGCATAACTGACCTCCGTTTCCTGTTCGTCCTTCAGAAGTAAGCAAGGCCGCTATCGCCGGCGAAGACGTGCCATCCCGTTCGATCGAACGTCAGATAGCAGTCATCGCCCATATCGGCCTTGAAGTTGGGTTTGGTCTTGACCAGGAGCTTGGTGTCGCCGACCGAGGCGTCCACCAGCATGTCCCCGCCAAGCGGCTCGGTCACCAGGACCTTTGCCTTGATCGCCTGCTCGCTCGGCTCATGGCTGATGCCGATCTCATCCGGGCGCACGCCGAGCTTGACCGCCGATGGCGCGCCGCCATTGGCCTTGCCGCGGATGACTGATGCCTGTTCGCCATCGACGGTCATTCGGAATTCGGGGTGACGAAGCGTCAGTGCGCCCGCGTCCTCTTCGAGCTGGCATTCGAGAAAGTTCATGGGCGGCTCGCCGATGAAGCCGCCGACCCATTCATTCACGGGATGGCGGTAGATTTCTTCAGGCGTGCCGAATTGCTGCAGCACGCCTTCATGCATGACGGCGATGCGATCGGCCATGGAGAGCGCTTCGAGCTGATCATGGGTGACGTAGATCATGGTGGTGCCCAGCTCGCGCTGCATCAGCTTCAGCTCGCCGCGCATATGGGCGCGAAGCTTGGCGTCGAGATGGGCGATGGGCTCGTCGAACAGGAAGAGCTCCGGCTCGCGCACGATCGCCCGGCCGATGGCGGTGCGCTGCTTCTGACCGCCGGAAAGCTCGACCGGCTTTCGATCGAGAAGCTGGCCGATCTCCAAAAGCGTCGCCGCCTTCTTCACTTTCTGATCGATGACTGCCTTATCCATGCCGCGAAGGCGAAGCGAGTTGGCGATATTGTCGTAGACGGTCTTGTGCGGGTAGAGCGCATAGTTCTCGAACACCATCGCGATGTCGCGATCCTTCGGCGGCAGGTCGTTGATCCGCTTTTCGCCAAAGAGAATGTCGCCGGCGCTGATATGTTCGAGACCGGCGAGCATGCGCAGCGTCGAGGACTTGCCGCAGCCGGAAGGGCCAAGAATGCAAAGAAACTCACCGTCCCGGCATTCCAAGTTCAGATCGCGCACGGCCTCGGTCTTGCCGTAATATTTCCAGACATTCTTGATGCTGACGGAGGCCATTGTCGTTCGTGTCTCCTATTCGCGCCCGCTACTCGCGCGTTCTATTCACGTACTGCGCCCATGGTGAGGCCGGTGACCAGATAGCGCCGGATCAAGAGGCCGAGGAACATCATCGGCAGCGTGGTCACCACACCCGCCGCCATGATCTTGCCCCATTGGATATTTTGCGGCTGCACCAGTTCCTTGGTCGCGACCGGCAGGGTCTTGGCGCCGCCGGAACCGATGATCGATGCGAACAAGAAGTCGTTCCAGGCGAACAGCACGCAGAGCACGATGAAAGCGCCGATGCCTGGCGCCACCAGCGGCAGGATTTCGCGAAACGCCTGGAAGCGCGTGCAGCCGTCGCACATTGCGGCTTCCTCGATCGCGTAGGGCACGTTGTCGAAGAAGCCTTTCAGGATCCAGATCGCAAAAGGCAGGTTGAAGGTCGTGTAGGCGAGGATCAGCCCCGGCAGCGTGCCGACCAGACCGGCTCCGCGAAAGATCGCATAGAGCGGCACCATCACCGCGACCACCGGCGCCATGCGGGTCGAGATGATCCAGAAGAAGAGGTCCTTCTTGCCGCGAAACTCGACGCGCGAGAGCGAATAGGCGGCCATCGAGCCGAAGACCACGGAGATCACGGCGGAGCCTAGGGACGCGATGATGCTGTTGGTGAGATAGGTGCCGAAATTGTTATCGGCGAACAGATCCACATAGTGTTTGAAGGTTGGCGTGAAGTCGAAAAAGATGCCGATGCTTGTCCAATCCCCAACGGCAGGCAGGTTGAAAGCTTCAAGCAGGTCCTTGAACGAGCTGACGAACATGATGAACAGCGGCAGCACCGTCCAGACGAGGTAGATCGCGAGGAAGACCGCCGCCAGGACTTCGAGAAGACGCCTTGCCGGCGAGCGATAGGTGACGACGTCGGAGGAAGCCATCGCCTAGCGGTCCCGCCGTGTCTGATGCGGTGCGGAAGCGGTTGCCTTCAGGTCCGCATTCGCAGCATCACACCAAGTCGATGAGGTGGTCATACCACTAGTTTCCTGCCTGGGTCTGGCCGGCCTTGCTCGCTGGGCTGTCGAACACCCGAACGAGGATCAGGCCGAGGATGATGGTGACGACGAGCAGGGTGAGCGCGATCGCAGCGCCCCGACCGAGCTTGAAGAACTGGAAGGACACGTCGAAGAGGTAGGTCGGCAGGATCTTGGTGGAGTTGGCGGGGCCGCCGCCGGTCAGCACCAGGATCGCGTCGATGAAGCGGAAATTGTCCATGAAGCGAAGGAGGATCGCGATCAGCAGGAAGGGGTAGAGATTGGGCAGCGAGATCTGGAAGAAATTCCGAAGCGGGCCGGCGCCGTCGACCATATTGGCTTCGAGCTGATCCCTCGGCACGCGTTTCAGGCCGGCGAGCGTGATCAGGATGATCAGAGGAGTCCATTGCCAGACATCGACGATCACGATGCCGATCATCGCGGTCGAGCGATCGCCCAGGATCGAGGTTTCGCCGAGGATACCGGCACTTTGCAGGAGCCAGTGATACCAGCCGAACGTGCCGTTATAGAGATAATACCAGACGAGACCGGCGATCACCGGGGCCATCATCATCGGCATCAGGAAGACGGTGACCAGGATCTTTTCGTAGCGCGAATTGTTGAGGAGAACCGCCAGGAGCACGCCGAGCCCGACCTGCAGGACCATGCACATTGCGCTGTATTGAATGAGCAGCCACCAGCCTTCCTGAAACTTTCGATCCCGCCCCAGCCGCGTCCAGTTTTTGAAGTTGTTCCAGACGTCACTGCCGCCGGCGGCGTCGACTTCGTGGAGGCTCATATAGATGAGCCAGAAGAACGGGTAGATGGTGATGCAGGCGAGAATGATGATCGCCGGCATCATGAGATAGACGTAATAGCGCCTGGATGGCGCCGGGTTCAGGGACGCCGGGCCATAGCCGATCGAGCGTGCGCCGTCCTGCATGGTGACGCCGGCCGACGCCTCGGCTCCCAGTCCATCATTCGGTAAGGTCGAAACCGCCATCCCTGTCAGACGCCCCCGTTAGCGTGCAGCAAAGAAAGGTCGGGACCCGAAGGTCCCGACCCAGGCGTTCTAGAGATCGTGCAGGTCATCGACCTGCCAGCGGATTTCCTCGCAGGCTTCCTCGGCCGACAACTCGCCGGTGACGCAGCGCTGCGTCTCGGTCAGGATGATGTTGTGGTACTCGTTGGCCTCGGGGATTTTCGGGCCGAGCACGAAGTTCGGGTCGCGGATGCCGATGTCGTAGACCGCATCGAAGGTGAGCGCGTTCGGCATCGACGTCGGCCGCTTTCTCGCTTCCGCCACCTCCGGCACCTCAAGCACGGACTTCCGGGTCGGCGTGCCGCCGAGTTCTTTGAGCACCCCAAGCTGCGTGTCTTTGGAAACGGCCCATTGCGCAAAGATGTAAGCAGCGCGCTTCAGATCATCGGAGGCCGAGGCATTGATGCCGATGCCGCCGATGCCGCAATTGGTGCCGTTGACGGCAGGTCCGCCACCGACGATCCAGTCCGGGTCACCCTTCGGGCAGGCGGCGTAAGCGGTCTTGCCGCCGGCCGCGCGGGACGTGCTCTCATCCTCGATCGAGGCGGCGAACTCGTGATACTGCACCTGCATCGCAACGTCGCCGGCCTGATAGACGGTGTTCAGCTCCAGGGTGCCATTGGCGAGATTGTCAGGGTGGCAAACATCGGCCTGGTCCTTGAACTTCTGCATGATCAGGACGGACTGCTCGTCGCCCCATTTGGTCGGCCCGGGTTCCTTGGAGCCGAGCTTGTCGTCGACGTCAAAGTCGGTCCACTGACCGTGGGAGAACAGCATGCGCTGGATGTCGAGCTGCAGGGTCCAGGCGAACGAGCCCTGATGCTGCGCGTAGCCATAGGGAATGTCGTCCCGACCGCCCTCGCGCACCTTTTTGAAGAAGGTGGCGAAGTCCTGGACGTGTTTCCAGGTGGTGTCGGTCGTGAACTCCATGCGGTAGCCATATTCCGCTTCGAAGTCCTTCGAGAGCTCCTCGAACAGATCCTGACGATAGAAGGTGCAGGCGACCGCGCAGTCATAGGGAAAGGCGACGATGCGGCCGGGCTCGTAGTAAACGCCGCAGGCCGTCAGGAAGTTCTCGAACCAGGCGTCATCGCCATAGCCTTCGGGATCCTGCGGCAGCGTGTCGTCGCCGGTATACTCGGTAAGATCGGCATAGAAGTCGGCGAACGGCGAGCCGATCGGCTTGTCCTGCACATAGTTCAGATGGAAGTCGGCATTGCCGCCTCTGAGATCGATACCGACCTTTTGCTGCACGACCGGAAGATCGTCCGTCAGGATCTCGACCTCGATGCCGGTCAAGTCGTAGAAGGCCTGGAGATTGTCGCGGATCGCGAAAGAGGGCGGCGTGTTCTCCGACATGAAGACCAGCTTCGAGCCTTCATACTGCTTCCACTTCGCGTCTTCCGAGGACTGCGCCTGCACCTTGGATCGGAAGATCGTGGAGTTCAGACCGACGGCGATCGATCCAGCCCCGAGTGCTGTCGCGACCCCGCCGCCAAGCTCCATGAACTTCCGGCGCGAAACACGACGGAAATGCGCGTTCTTCGGCACGTAGAACATCGACGTCTCCCCTGTTGGCCGTTCACTGTGGCCATTTCTCTATCGAGGCCTAGGCCTCCCCGTGTGGCTCTTTGCTTGGCCACGCTCAAAACCCTTTACTGAGTTCTGACGTTTGTTCGCGTGATGCGCTTTTTTACAAAAGTTATATGAGATCAGGCCGAGGTCAAGCGCCGGGCCAAAATTTGACAGGTTGTTTCGCCGTTATCGTTGCGCATTCGGTCAATCCGCAATCCAATAGCGCAGCTCACATGATCGCGCTGATGCTTCGTTGAAGGCGCCGGCGCGGTCCCCCAATAGGTTGTCGTCTCGCGGAAGACGTTCGTCCCACAGAAGCTTTTCTCGACATGCCTGCAAATCGGCCTGAATTGCAGTCGACATCTGCGTCCAAGAAACGAGGGCGTGCACCTGAGGTGACACGCCCTGCGTTTGCATTCCGGCCGCTTAGCGAATACCGGCGTCGATCAGATCGACCAGATCGCCGATCGTGTCAGGCGTTACCGTTCCGGCGCCGGTGTTGAGGGACAGGCCCGGCATCTTGTACTTCGCGGTCAAGACGCATTGCAGCACCGGCATGAAGCCCTGGAGGTAAAGAAGCTGATCCAGGGTTGCCGAGACATAGCCGGACTGGAGGCCGTCGATGGTCGCGGGAGCAAGGTCGATGCCGCCGACGATGATCTCGCCCGGCTGCTTACCGGCCTTTTGCAGCGTGTCAGCGAGAATGCCGGTAATACCGCCATGCTGGGTGCCGATCGCCTTCAGATTGGGGTTGGCCTGGACGTAGGCGGCGAGGATCGGCACGGCGAGCGAGGCGTCGCTATTGGCTTCCTGGGTGATCTCAAGGCGATCGACCTTGAGGCCAGCGGCTTCAAGCGTGTCGGCAAGGCCCTTTTCCGACTGGCCGCGCTCGGCCTGGCTGAAGACGCCATAGACCATCGCTTCGTCGCCTGCCTCAAGACCCTGCGCGATCATATGCTCCGCCGTAAGCTTACCGCCTTCATAAAGATCGACGCCGGCATAGCCCGTGCCCGCAGCGCCAAAGTCCGCTTGAAGGTCGGTCATCGGTGAATTGCCGATGGTGACGACGATACCCTGATCCGTGGCCTGGGCGACCAGATCACGGAAGGCGGCGCTGCCGGGATGGCCCATGATCGCGATGCAGCTGGGCTGGGCGGCGACGGCTTCCTTGAACTGGTTGATCATGGTCTCTGGCGCCCAGGCCGAGAACTGTTCGTTCAGCTCGACGCCGAGGGCCTTGGCCGCTTCGGCAGCACCGGTCTGGCGTGCAAGCGTGGCGCCGTCGCCGGGATTGCCGCCCATCTGCATATACATGACCAGGCCATCGCCCGGAGGCGCATCCTGGGCGGACGCTACCGCGCTACCTGCGAGAATGGCGGTCGTCGCCAGCATCGCCTTTACCGTCTTGTTCATGATCGTTCCTCCCCTTGGTTGATGGACATAGCCGCCCGTTTGGGCGCTGCTTTCTCGGCTCCTCCGAAACGCGCGAAGAAAGCGGCGCGTTTTTGCGGTTCGTCGAGATAGAGATAGAAAATGATGGCGAACAGGAAGACCAGGCCCTGGATGGTGCGCACCCAGGCGCCGGTCAGGCCGGAGGCGACCAGCCCCGCTTCGATCATTCCTATGATCAGGCAGCCGAACACCGTGCCGATGATCGTCGCCCGCCCACCGAAGATCGAGGTGCCGCCGATCAGCACGGACGCGATGGCGGTCAGCAGATAGCCCTGCCCCTGGTTACCGAAATAGTTCTTGTTCTCCAGGGTCAGCATGACCGCAGCCATGCCGGCAAGCAGCCCCATCAGCGTGAAGATCTTGATTTTTTCGCGGTCGACATCGATGCCGACGACGCGTGACACGTCGTTGCTGTCGCCGATGAACAGGGTGTGCTCGCCGAAGCGATGCCGGTTCAGGATGAACCAGAGGAAGATGACGATCGCCGCCGTCCAAAGCGCCTGCATCGGGATCTGCCAGATCCAGGGAGGGCCATCCACACCGGCGAGCGGCCGGCCGACGATCACGTTCCAGACCGACGTCTCATCGGCGCCGCGGAGAGCATAGGACTTGCCACCGGAGAGCACGGTCGCCATGCCAAACCAGAGGAACTGGGTGCCGAGCGTGGTGATGAAGGACGGAATGCCGACCTTGGCGATCAGCAGGCCGTTGATGAAGCCGACCAGGACGCCGGCACCGAGTCCTGCCAAGACCGCGATCCAACCGAGTTGGTATTCCTTGAACAGCACGGCGAAGACGAAGCCGGCAAAGCCGATGATCGCCGGGAAGGAAAGATCGATCTCGCCTGATCCGATCACGAAGGTCAGGCCGATCGCCAGCAGGATCAGCGGCGGCAGGGTCGAAAGAAAGGTCGTGTAGATGAAGGGCGCCAGAAAAACCTGCGGCGCCGTCGTCATGAAGAGGCCGAGCAGAAGCACAAACACCACGATAATCGGCAGGCCTTCAATGCGGCGCGTAATCGGTATGGCGGAACGATCAGCCATCGGCCTGATGTCCCTCATCGGTTTGATGCTGTAATGAGATTAGAAAATCGGTGAGCTCGGCGACCGTCATGTCCTCCGGTTTGATCTCGGCGACGACAGCGCCACGGTCGAGCACCACCAGGCGATCGGCGACCTCGTGCACATGGGCGAGATTGTGCTCGATGTAGACACATGCGCGGCCCGACTCGCGGATCTTGCCGACGAAGTCGAGAACCTTGCGGACTTCTTTTACCGCGAGAGCTGCGGTCGGTTCATCGAGCACGATCAGATCGGCTTCGTAGTGCATCGCGCGTCCGATCGCGATGCCCTGGCGCTCGCCGCCGGAGAGCTGAGAGACGGTGGAATCGACGGTGATCCCGGCGCCGCGAAAGCCAAACGACTTTAAGAGGATGTCCGAAGCGATCTCCTTTTGCTTCTTGATATCGATGAAGCCGAAGCGGTTGGTGATCTGACGGCCAACGAAAAAGTTCCGCCAAAGCGGCTGCTTGTCGGCCAATGACCGATCCTGATAGACGGTCTCGATCGAGAGATCATGGGCCATGCGCACGGAATAGTCCGCAGGATCGATGGGCTGATCGCGAACGAAGATCCGCCCCGAAGTTGGCGGCAAGACACCGGTCATGACCTTGATCAGCGTCGACTTGCCGGCGCCGTTGTCGCCGATCAGCCCGACGATCTCGTTGCGCCCGACCCTGAGATTGACGTCACGCAGTGCTTGGATCGCGCCGAAATATTTCTGCACGCCCTCCATACGCACGATGTCGGCGAAATCGGAGGAAGTGTGCGCATGCTTATCGACGTCGATCATCATGCTCCAGCGCCTCGTTTTGATCGATTGTCGCTCTCCATCTTCGAGAAGTCGACCTTGTAGCCGCCCTTTTTTCCAGCCGGGACAGATCGAACATTTCGGCGAAGTTCTCTGCTGGCAACTCTACCTCCGCATCATCAGATCGGCGCAGCGATCGCCGAGCATCATGGCGGGCGCGTTGGTGTTGCCGGCGTTGATGTTGGGAACCGCGGACATGTCGGAGATGCGGAGATTGTCCACGCCGCGAACCCGCATCTTCGCATCGAGGACCGCCATCGGATCGCCGTCGGCACCCATTTTGCAGCTCGCCGCCGGGTGGTAGTTGGTCTTGACGAAGCGCTTGCAGTGGGCGGTGATCGCCTCGTCGCTGAGATCGTCCGGGCTCGGGATGGCGATCCGCTTGATCCGGTCGGCAAGCGGCTTTTGCTGCAGCGCTCGGAGGAAGAAGCGCTGGCCCTCGATCATGGCGCTGAGATCGTCCGGGTCCTTCAGGAGATGTGGCGACACCAGCGGCATGGCCTCAGGATCGGCCGACGCTAGGCGAACTTCGCCGCGCGACTTGGGCTTGACCACGACGGTGGTGATGGTGACGCCGTAGTCATCCTCCACGAGGCCGAGCGTGTCCCGGTCGAGATAGACGATCGGCACGCAGAACGCCTGGATGCAGGGCGGTGCGTCTGCATCGGTGGGGTTGACGAAGGCGCCTGCCTCGACGCCGGCCGAGGTCACCGGACCGGAGCCGAACAGCTTCAGCTGCAGGCCGTTCTTGATCATGCGCCAGCCGACGCCCTGGCGGTAATAGCCGTAAGCGCCGTTGGCGATCGCGGTCATCGGCACCTCGGGATGATCGATGAGGTTCTGCCCGACGCCCGGGAGGTCGAGCTTGCAGTCGATGCCGTGTTCGGCGAGATGATCGGCGGGGCCGATACCGGAGAGCATGAGGATCTTGGGCGTGACCAGCGCGCCCGCCGCGACGATCACCTCGCCATCGGCATGGACGGCGCGGTCATCGCCACCGGCATCGCGATAGACGACGCCGACGGCCCTCCCCTTCTCGACCAGAATGCGCTGCACGGCGGCGTGCAGCCTCACGGTTAGGTTCGGATTGTCCTGCTCTGGCTCGATATAGGCATAGGCGGCCGAGCTGCGCCGGCCGTTTCGGTTCATGAATTGGTAGAAGCCGACGCCGCGCTGGGTCTCCCCATTGAAGTCGTGATTGTACGGCTCACCCATCGCCTGCACCGCCTGAACGAACCAGCGCGAGAATTCGTTGATGTGGCCGGGGTCGGAGACCTGGAGCGGACCGCCGGCGCCGTGGCGCTCATCGGCGAGACGGTTGTTGTCCTCCATGCGGCGGAAATGGGGGAGCACGTCGTCCCAGCCCCAACCGACCCGGTCATTGTTGCCGCGCAGGATCTCGTCCCACTCGTCATAGTCGGCGGGGCGGCCGCGCATGTAGACCTGTGCGTTCACCGACGAGCCGCCGCCGAGGACGTGCCCCTGAGGAATGTCATGGACCCGGCCGTTCAGATGCGCCTGCGGCGTGGTCTGGTGATAGCGCATGAATTTGGAGCCGTTGATCATCTTGAAGATGCCGGGCGGCATGTCAAGCAGCGGGTGATGATGATCATGCCCCGCTTCGAGCAGGAGCACCTTTCGCCCGCCCTCGGTTGCGAGCCGGGCGGCGGCGACGCAGCCAGAGGACCCGCCGCCGACGACGATGTGATCGAAGGTCTCGGTCATGCCAGGCTCTCCCGCTGCTTGCGCCGGTTATTGTCCCGGCTCTTCGTCAGGGTCTCAGCGGCGCGCAGGCGGCGCCACCGACAGACGTTCGACCAGTTCGCATTCCAGCTTCGTGACGTTCGACAAGGCTGCACGCTCTCGCCGCCCGTTGGCAAGTTGTTCGATTACCCATTGCCCCATGGCGCGCTGCGGCAGGATCATCGTGGTGAGCGGCGGCATCAGGTGGCGGGCGATATCCTGATCGTCATAGCCGACGATCGAAACGTCGCCGGGAATGTCCTGGCCGCGCTCTTTCAACGCTTCGTAGCAGCCGATCGCCATGCGATCGCTCTGGCAGAAGATCGCCGTCGGCGGGCTGTCGCCGTCCAGGAGGTCCGAGGCCGCCTGAAAACCGGCGCTGATCGACCAGTCACCGTCCTTGACCAGGGCCGGATCATAGGGGATGTCGGCGGTTGCAAGCGCTCGGCGATAGCCGGTCAGCCGATCGTTCGCCGCTTCCATATAGAGCTCGCCGGTGATCGTCGCGATTCGCCGGTGGCCCGCATCGATCAGCGCCTGGGTCGCGCGCTGCCCGCCGGCGATTTCGCTCGGGATCACGGCAGGATAAGCGTCGTCTTCGGTGTAGCAGTTCAGGAGAAAGACCGGGATGTCCGTCGTCGACAAGGCGGCCGGCGGGCGCACTGCGCGGGTGTGGGTGCAGCCATAGACGATCGCCTGGACGCCTTGCGCGGTCATGGCGGCGATCAGCCGGGGTTCGAGATCGCTGTTATTCTGCGTTTCCGCCGCCAGCACGATCGAGCCCGTCGCCGCCGCCGCCTGCTGCAGGCCATCGAGCGCCGTCACCGCCTCCCAGCTGGCAGACAGGGTGTCGACGATGAAGGCGATGGTGCCCGGCCGATCCGATGCCGGTTGCTTCGAGCCCGAAACGGCGATGCCTTCATAGCCGAGCTCACGCGCGACCGTCAGCACGCGCTCGCGCGTCCCCTTCGAGATCTGGACGGAGGTGTTGTCGTTCAGCACGAACGAGACGGTCGATTGCGAGCACCGGGCCTCGCGGGCGACATCCATCATCGTCACCCGCCGGCGCCCGCGCACGCGTCCGACGCCAAGGGTCGGTTTATCCGTCGTTCGTCGTCCCATCAGAGCCCTGTCTCATCGTCTTCTTCGATCGTCCCGGCTTTGGTCGTCAGCAGCGGTCGATCACTTCTGGATCAGACTAATAAATATTTATTGACATACAAAGTCCAATCGGTGTTCGATCATGTCAAGGCGAGATTCACCGCCGATGACCAAACAATGTTTCAGGGAGAGGATGATGCGCTTACCCATGACCCATCTCGCCTCCATGACGCTTGCCGTCATGGTCGCCATGCCTTCAGCCATGGCCTCCGATCTGCCGCCCTTGGAAAAGAAGGACCGCTACAAGGTCGGCTTCTCGCAGATGGAGAGTAACAATCCCTGGCGGATCGCCGAGACCAAGTCCTTCCAGGACACCGCGGAAAGCTGCAACTGGGACCTGATCTCGACCGACGCCGCAGGCTCGGCGGCGAAGCAGGTGGCCGACGTCGACAGCATGATCGCTCAGGGCATCGACGTGCTCTTCCTGCCGCCGCGCGAGGAAAAGCCGCTCATTCCGGCGGTGATGAAGGCGAAGGCTGCCGGCATTCCGACCTTCCTGGTCGACCGCTCCGTCGACCCGAACGTCGCTCAGGCAGGACGGGACTATGTTGCGTTTCTCGGTTCCGATTTCGTCGATCAGGGCCGCCGGGTAGCCGAGTGGACGCTCGAAAACTTCGAGGGCGATAAGGGTATCATCGTCCAGCTCGAAGGCACCACCGGATCCTCCCCTGCCAATGACCGGAAGAAGGGCTTCGACGACGTCATGGCCGAGCATGACAATATGGAAATCGTCGCCTCCCAGTCCGGCGACTTTGCGCGCGATCTCGGTCGGCAGGTGATGGAGACGCTGCTTCAGGCGCATCCGGATGTGAACATCGTCTACGCCCATAATGACGAGATGGCGATCGGTGCTATCCAAGCGCTGGAACTCGCCGGCCGCAGCCCTGGCGAGGATGTGCTGGTGGTTTCGATCGACGGCACGCGCGATGCGCTGCAGGCGATCATCGACGGCAAGATGGGCGTGACGGTCGAAAGCTCGCCTTTCTTCGGTCCGCTCGCCTGTGAGGTCATGCAGCGCTACGCCGATGGCGAGGCGATCGAGCCTTGGGTGAAGGTCGAGGATCGGATCTTCACGGCTGAGAACGCCGCCGATCACGTTGACGAGGCCTACTGAGCCGAACAACCGGGGGCCGCTGATGCGGCCCCTTTTTCTTTCCTAGGACGAGGTGTCGATGACCCTGCCGATCTCGTCGCCGCTCCTTTCCATGGCCGCGATCGACAAGGCGTTCAGCGGCGTGGCGGCGCTTACTTCGGCGAGCCTTGAGATTGCGCCAGGCGAGGTTCACGCGCTGATCGGTCAGAACGGTGCTGGCAAATCGACCCTCATCAAGATCCTGACGGGCGTTTACCGGCGGGATGCCGGCGAGATCCGCTTCGACGGTAAGCCCTCCATCATCGGAAGACCGAAGGAAGCGCAGGAAAGCGGCATCGCCACGATCTATCAGGAACTCAATCTGGTGCCGCTCAGGAGCGTCACCGAGAACGTGACCATGGGCTATGAGCCAAAGCGCTTCGGCGGCTTCATCGATTGGAAGACCGCCCATGAACGCACCCGCTCGATCCTCGCCCGTTTCGGTATCGACATCGACGTCACAGCACCGCTCGGCGATTATTCGACGGCGATCCAACAGTTGGTCGCCATCGCCCGCGCCGTCTCACTGGATGCGAAGCTGGTCATCATGGACGAGCCGACCTCATCCCTTGACGATCGCGAGGTCGCCGTGCTGTTCGACGTGATCGGCGGCCTCAAGGAGGACGGCGTCTCCGTCCTCTACGTCTCCCACTATCTGGACGAGCTTTTTCGCATCTGCGATCGGGTTACCGTCATGCGCGACGGCAAAACAGTCGCCGTGAAGCCCATCGGCGAGACCACCAAGCTCGATCTCATCGCCGATATGCTCGGCCGCGACATCGCCGAACTGGAATCGGAAGGTCTGACTGAACTCGCCGGCGGCCAGGCCGATCGAGGGGAACGGCTGATCGAAGCCAAAGCCATCGGCACGGGTCGAAAGCTGCGCGATGTCGACCTCGCCGTGCATAAGGGCGAGATCGTGGGTCTGGGCGGGCTCTTGGGCTCGGGGCGGACGGAAACCGCGCGCGCCCTCTTTGGCGTCGACCCGCTGGCCAAGGGCGAGATCACACTGCACCAAAGCAAAGGCGCGCCAATGAGCCCGACCGACGCGATCGCCGCCGGCATCGGTTTTCTGAGCGAGGATCGAAAGGCCGAAGGCATCATCCCCGACATGTCCGTGCGCGAAAACCTGACGCTCGCCCTCCTCCCGAAGCTCACCCGTAACGGCCAGATCGAGCGCGGCCGCGAGCGGGATCTGGTCGATCGCTTCATCCAGGCGCTTGGCATCAAAACAGCGTCGATGGAGCAGCCGATCCGCGAGCTTTCCGGCGGCAATCAGCAAAAGGTGCTGCTCGCGCGCTGGCTTGCGACCGAGCCCGATCTTCTCATCCTCGACGAGCCGACCCGCGGCGTCGATGTCGGCGCCAAGCTGGAGATCCAGGCGATCATCCGGGATTTCGTCAAGAAGGGCTTCGGCGTGCTCCTGATCTCCTCCGAATTCGAGGAACTGGTGGAGGGTGCTGATCGCATCATCGTGCTGCAGGACGGCTTTTCGGTCTCCGTGCTGGAAAACCCGGGCATCACGGAGAACGCCCTGGTCAACGCGATCGCCCACCACCACGACACCGGCGGGCGCGCATGAGCGCGAATACGCTGCCGGGCACTGGTCGATCCTGGTCGCCGCGTGCGCTGATGGGCGGCGGCTGGCGGCAGCATGGCGTTCTCATCGCGCTCGCTCTGCTGATCCTCTTCAATATCGTCTTCACGCCGAACTTTCTGCAGCTGCAGACCCTGTTCGTGAATATCAGCCAGGTCGCGACCATCGCGATCGTCGCGATCGGCATGACCCTGGTGATCGCGACCGCCGGGATCGATCTTTCCGTGGGTGCCGTCATGGCGCTCGCAGGCGCGCTCGCACCCCTGATCTTCGGCTCCGCCTTCGGCCTCGACTATCCCGTGCTCGGCCTGATCGCAGCTTTCACCCTCCCGATCGTTGCTGCGATGGTCTGCGGGCTTTTCAACGGCGTGATGGTGAGCGTCCTGAACGTGCAGCCGATCATCGCAACGCTGATCCTCTTCATCTCCGGGCGCGGCATCGCCCAGGTGCTGACCAACGGCAATCTGCAGACCTTCTCCAACCCCGCGTTCAGTTATCTCGGCACCGGCAAGATCCTGGGCCTTCCCTTCCAGGGCTGGCTGACCCTGGCGCTCGCCCTCCTGATCGCCTGGCTGGTCAGGCGCACCCTGTTCGGCCGCTATCTCCTGGCGATCGGCGGCAATGAACGGGCAGCCGCCCTCGCCGGCGCCCCGGTCCGCACCATCAAGATCGGCGTCTATGTGATCTGCGCCGCCCTTTCCGGCATCGCGGGCTTGATCGTGGTTGCGATCAACTCGGCGTCCGACGCCGCTCGCAACGGCAATCTGATGGAGCTGGACGCGATCGCCGCGGCCGTGGTCGGCGGGGCGGTGTTACAGGGCGGACGCGCCCCGATCTTCGGCGCCATCCTGGGGGCGGTGATCATTCAGCTGGTCAAATACACGCTGCTTGCCAACGGCGTCGAGGACGAGGTCGCGCTGATCGTGAAGGCGATCATCATCGTCGCAGCCGTCTATCTCCAGCAGGGCCGAAAGGAGTAGCCATGCCCGATGCGGCGACCTTCGATCTTCGGCCCTATCTCCGCGGAAGCGGTCAGAGCGCCGGCGTCTGGATCGCGCTCATCCTTCTTATCCTGTTCGGGCTTGCCCGCTACGACAATTTCGGCAGCGCCTACAACATCACGTCCTTTCTCAACTACAACTCCATGTTCATCGTGATCGCGATCGGCATGGCCTTCGTGATCATGACCGGCGGCATTGATCTCTCGGTCGGTTCGGTCGCAGCCTTCACATCCGTGGTTGCCGCCTATCTCAGCCCTTACGGCATCGAAGTGGCGCTTCCCGGAGGCGTGCTCGCCGGCGTCGGCTTCGGCCTGATCAACGCCTTCGTGATCATCGTCATGCGCATTCCGCCCTTTATCGCCACGCTCGCGACCATGCTCGGGGCCAAAGGCGGGGCGCTGGTGCTGAGCGGGGCCCAGACCATCGCGGTCGACTGGGGCAGCAATTTCACCAAGATGGGCATGGGCAAGGCCTTCGAGATCCTGCCCTGGAGCATCGTGATCGTCGCCGGCGTAGCGGTGATCGCCTGGCTGATCCTGGAGCGCACCTCGCTCGGCCGGACGGTGCTTGCAGTCGGCGGCAGCGAGGAGGCCTCGACGCTGATGGGCCTTCGCGTCGACCGGGCCAAGGCCTTCGTCTACGTGTTCAGCGGGGCCTGCGCCGGCCTCGCTGGCGTCATCCTCGCCTCCGGCTTCGGCGCCGGCCAGCCGCTCGAAGGCATCGGCTGGGAACTCTCGGCGATCGCGTCTGTTGTGGTCGGCGGTACGCTCCTGACCGGTGGCCTCGGCTCCATCCCGGCAACCGTCGCAGGAGCACTCCTTTTGGGCCTGGTCTTCAACATCCTGAACTTCGAGAACGGCAAAGGCACGATCAGCCTCAGCGCCTATTGGCAGCTGGTCATCCGCGGCGCGTTTCTCTTTGTCGTCATCCTTCTACAGACCCGCGTGACGGGCGCTCGAAAGGCGGCGGGATAGAGATCAGACCATTCATTCGCCCCACCCTGCCCCGACGCCTTCGAGCCCCTCCTCGAAGCGATGAGCCGCTCCAGCTATCGCTGGCCCTTCCATATCGCTAACCAATGATAACTGTCCGACCTGAAGACGGCACGAAAGGTCCCAGGTGTTCGGCAGGAAAGCTGCGAGGCAAGTCAAAGTTCGCCTATGACACTTATCCCTTCACAGCACCTGCTGTCAGACCTTGAACGAGGTAGCGCTGGATGAAAGCGAAGAAGAGGCAGGCGGGGATGAGGGCGAGGACGGCAGCGGCCATCATCTGGCCCCAGTCGACCGAGAATTTGGAAACGAAGGTGAGGAGGCCGACGGCGAAGGTCATCTTCTCTTCGCTGTTGATCAGCATGAGCGCGAACAGGAGCTCGGACCAGGCGGCGGTGAAGACGAAGCCCAGCGTCGCGGCCATCCCGGGCAACGTTAGGGGGAAGATGACGCGCCAAAGGGCGGAAAAGCGGGTGCAGCCGTCGATCATCGCGCTTTCTTCGAGTTCCTTCGGAATGCCGTCGAAGAAGGACTGCATCAGGAAGGTGGCGAACGGCACGTTGAAGGCGGTGTAGACGATGATCAGGCCCATGAGACTGTCGGTCAGGCCAAGCGGGGTCATCAGCCGGTAGATCGGCGCGATCAGCATCACCAGCGGGAACATCTGGGTCAGGAGCATGATCGCGACGACCGCAGCCTTGCCGCCGAAGCGAAAGCGGGAAAAGGCGTAGCCGGCGCCAGAGGCGATCAACGTGACCAGGAACGCCGTGCCGAACGACACCAGCAGCGAGTTGCTGAAGAAGGTGGGAAAGTCGCTCTGTAGCAGCACGAAGTCGAAATTCGTCCAGGTGGTCGCCGACGGCCAGAGACGCACGCCTTCGCTGTAGAGAAGCTTGTCCGGCGTCACAGCGATCTTGATCAGCCAGAAGAGCGGGAAAAGCGCAAAGCCCATATAAAGAAGGATGGCCGCGCGATGGCCGAGCATCCGAAGGAGTGATCCGGAGATGGTCGGGGCGGCCGTGCTCATGTCGTGTCCGGCAAGCGTTTTCTCATCTGGATCAGGATGGCGGCGTAGAGGAAGAGCAGCAGAAGCAGCGCTGTCGCGATCGCGGAGGCGTAGCCGAAGTCGAGCTTTTTATATGCGGTGGTGAAGATGTAGCTCGGGAGGATCTGGGTCGAATTGGCTGGGCCGCCGCCGGTCATGACCACGACCAGGTCAGCAAAATTGGAGATCCAGATGGTGCGCAGGAGCACCGTGATCGCGATCATCGGGGCGAGGAAGGGCAGCGTCACTTTGATGAAGCCCTGCCACGCCGTGGCACCGTCGATGGCCGCTGCCTCATAGAGTTCGTTCGGGATCGCCTGCAGGGCGGCAAGGAGCGTGATCGCGAAGAACGGGATGCCGAACCAGACATTGGCGGTGATCGGTCCCCACATGGCGAGATCGGGATCGCCCAGGATGTTATAGGGCTCGCTCAGCATGCCTAGGGCTGCCATCCAGTGCGGCAGCGGGCCGATCACCGGGTTGAACAGCCAGGCGAAGGTCAGGCCGGAAAGGAAGGTCGGGACGGCCCAGGGGAGAAAGACGATCGCTTGGACGAGACGCCTGCCCGCGAAGGGGCGGTTGAGCAACAAGGCGAGGCCTAGACCGAGGAAGAACTGAAAGGCAAGCGAGCCCACGGTCCACCAGACGGTATTGCCGAGCGAGCGCCAGAAGATCCTGTCCTGGAACAGCAGTGTCTCGAAATTGGCGAGGCCGACGAAGCCTGTATTGAACGGGTTCAGGATCGCGATGTTCTGAAAGGCGTAGGAGAGCCCGACGATCAGCGGCACGAACATGACGAGCGCGATCAGAATGAGCGCCGGGCTCAAATAGAGATAAGGCTCCAGCACCACCCCAAAGCGCCGGGGCCGATGCCCGGCCTCACGCGAAGGCCGAGCATCCACCGTCAAATCAGGGCCGGCAGCCCTGCTGCCTATTGGGCTGCGAGCCATTTCTTCTGGGCGTCGCCGAGATAGGTGGCCCATTCATTGGCGACGTCTTCGGCCGTGCGTTCGCCGAGCAGCATCTCCTGACCGCCCTGCACCGCCATGACGTCGGCGAAATAGGCGAACTCTTCGAGATAGGTCGGCATCACCGTCGGCTTCCAGCGGTCATCGTTCATTTCGGTGAACCAGCCTTCGAACTGAGGTCCGGTGAAGGCCGGGTCCTGTTCCGCACCCTGGTGGATCGGGATGACGCCGACGAACTTGGCCCATTCGAGATTGCTCTCACGGGAGGAGAGATGGCCGATCAGCGCTGCCGCCTGGTCCTTATGCTCAGACGCACCGAACATCGCCCAGCCGGCATAGCCGATCGTTGGAAAACTCTTGCCGGCGGGGCCGAGCGGCATCGGGGCGACCGCGAAGTCCTCGGCGTCCATGCGTTCGGCGATGGCGATCAGCGCATCCGGATCCTGGTCAAGCATCGCACAGGTGCCCGAATAGAAGCCGGCGACGATCTCGTTGAAGCCCCAATTGACGCTGTCCCTGGGCACGAAGCCATTCTGGTACATGTCCACCAGGAACTGCAGGCCTGCGATCGCTTCGGGACTGTTCAGATTGCTGTTGCCTTCCTCGTCGAAATAGTCGTCATGGCCCATCATATTGGCCATCATCATGACATAGCCATTGGCGCCGCCGGGACCGCCGCGCAGGCAGTACCCAGTTTTGCCGTCGAGCGCGGAGATCGCTTCCGAGGCCGCCGTGAAGTCGTCCATGGTCTCGGGCGGACCCTCCAAGCCGGCTTCGGCAAACAGCTTCTTGTTCCAGAACATGGCGCGCAGATAGAAGCCGTAGGGCACCATATACATAGTGTCGTTGACATAGCTTCCATATTGGACAGCGCGGTCGTTCAGCTCCGCCGCATCCGTCCAGCTTTCCATATAGGGACCAAGATCGACGAGCTGATCATTGTTGGCGTAGAGCGATAGCCAGCGGTCCGGCATCTCGACCACATCCGGGATCTGGCCGCCCTGCACCATGGTGGCGAGCTTTTCGAACGCCTGTCCCCAGGGAAGCGAGGTGACCTCGACCGTGACATCGGGGTTCGCTTCCTCGAACTTGGCGATCATGCCTTCCAGCACCTCGGTGCGCTGCGGGCTGGTGATCACCTCGACCAGCTGCAACGTCGTCTCCGCCTGCGCCGTTCCGGTCAGCAGCATGGCGGCAAAGCTGACACCGGTTAGAAGTCGTTTCATCAAGTCCTCCACTGTTGTCGTTGATTATGGTCGCTGCTTTATCTGACTTGGGCACGCTCCAATGCCGTTCGGAAATCCTCCCAAAGATCCTCGGCGTTCTCCAGTCCCAGACTAAGGCGCACCAGCTTCGGCGACACGCCGAAACGCTGGAGCGAATTTTCCTCGCCAACCTGTGCTAGCGCGACCTTTGCCGGCAAGATCAGGCTTTCAAAGCCGCCCCAGCTCACACCGAGCTTGAACAGACGAAGCGCATCGGCGAAGCGGGGGATGTCGACGCCGTCATCGAACTCGATCGACATCAGGCCGGACCGGCCTTCGAGGCCCGGCACGGCGTTGGGACCGGGCGAATGGATTGCTTTGACAAGCGGCAGGGTCGCCAGCCGGTCGACGAACAGATCGGCCGTCGCCTGATGCTGACGCATACGCGCCGAAAGCGTGCGCAGGCCGCGGGTCAAAAGAAACGCCTCGAAGGGTGCGAGCTTGCCGCCGAGAAGCGGCAGGGTCAGATCGCGAAGGCGGGCGATCCGCTCGGCGGATGCGACGACCACGCCGGCCACGGTGTCGGAATGGCCGCAGATGTATTTGGAGGCGGAATGCAGGACGATGTCGATGCCTGAGGTCAGCGGTCGCTGGAAGACAGGGCTGGCCCAGCTGTTGTCGATCACGGTGAGCGCGCCGTGACGGCGGGCGTGGGCGGCGACCTTAGCAAGGTCCATCACCTCGAACACCACCGAGCTCGGGCTTTCGAGATAGGCGAGCGCCACACCGTCGAGAAGATCGGGATCGTCTTCGAAGGCCTTCGGCGGATGGTAGACGATCTCGATGCCGAACGGTCTAAGCAGCCGTTCGAACAGGCGGTAGGTGTCGGGATAGACATGCTCGATGCAGGCGACCCGATCGCCGGGCTTCAGGAAGGCGAGCAGGGTCGACGAAATCGCCGCCATGCCAGAGGCGAAAGCGACCGCGGCCTCGCCCTCCTCCGCCTCGGCGATCATCGCCTCGAAGGCGGCAACCGTCGGGTTCTGCACGCGGGTGTAGATGGACTGGTCCGTCTTTCCGGCCATGCGGTCTTCGAAAGCCTGGAAGCTGTCGAAGGTGAAGAGCGAGGTCTGATAGATCGGCGGCGTTACCGAGCCGGCATCGGCGCCATAGGCCGCGGCCAGCACCGTTGCCAGATCCTGACGGTCATCCATGACCAGCATCCGTCACGACCGCGCGCACGTCCTCCTCGAGCCGATCCATAATCCCGGCCATAACAGCCGCGGCCGCTTCTTCGTCGCCTGCTGCGATCGCCTGGGCGAGCCCGTGGTGCATGGGGATGGTCGCATGGCCGAGTTCGGGTTCGCCGAAGGGAGCATCGTAGATCTCGTTGAAGGTCTTTTGGATCTGGCGGATCAGCTGATTGAAGAGCGGATTGCCGGACGCTTCATGGATGGCGTCGTGCAGACGATTGTCGGCGGCACGCCAGTCTTCACCGGCCTCGTAGACGGCAATCAGCTCGGCGGAACGCGCGATGATCACGCGCCCCTGCGCATCGCTCACATGGCGTGCCGCCAGGCGCACGGCTTCGATCTCCAGCGGCCGGCGCACGGCATGGGTGCGCAGCAGGCTTTCGGCTTCGACGTTCAGGGTCAGCGGGATCCAGATGGCCTTGCGCGAGACTTCGGCGGCGAGGATCGTGCCCGCCTTCTTGTTGCGCGTGACAATGCCCATGTTCTGCCAGGCGATCAAAGCTTCCCGCAATTTGGCGCGCCCGATGCCGAGACGCTCGGCAAGCTCGATCTCCGGTGGCAGCCGATCCCCGATGCCCAGCCCTGCCCGCTCGACCATCCGAGACAGCGCCTCCAACACATCCCGACCGCTGCTACCAGCCTTGAGCGGCCGTATCTGGTCAGCTGCTTTCCGAAGCCTCGTCGGGGCTAAGGCCGGCTTTGATGACGACACGATCCAGGCCCGTCTTGATGGGTACTACCGTAACCATAAGTTATTGTCGGACAAAATCAAGATAATGTCCGACAAAACCTTGATGCGTGCTCAACGCCTCACGAGTCAGGACGTCAAATGGCTACCGGCAATCTGCAACAAGTCACGCATGGGCACCTGACAGCAAGTTGAGGGTGCATTCTGGTTGGCGGCAGCGTGTGATTTCTGGGATCCAGAACCTGCCTGAAGGATGCGACCGTCGCCCGTTATCGCCGACGGCTCTTGCCCTGAAATCGGGTTTTGGCTTCAACCTTTGAACTCTGAGACGGCAGCAGGCATGTCCCAGTTATGCGAACACCTAACACCGCACATGAATGACGATGCGCAGGAGGCCCTCAAATGAGTCAAAAGCCCGATCTCGGTGCGCTGTTTGGCGCGACATCCGCCGAGACCTTTCTTGGCCTTGAGGCCTGCACCGACTTGGAGGCCATCGACGCGTCATCGGCCTTCATTGGCGCCCCTTGTGCAACGCCTTACGGGTCTGTCGGAGCTTATGCGCGGAATGGCCCGGCTTCGTTGCGGCAGGCCATCGGGTCGTTGACGGCGAACATCGATAGGCACAATTTCGATCTCGGCGGTCAAACCTTCCCGCAGGGGACGAAACGCGCAGTCGATTGTGGCGACTTGCCATGGAGTGACACTGATTTCGCGTTCAACCGAGCAACGATCCGGCAAGCGATTTCCAGCGTCGCGCGACGCGGTGTGGTTCCCATTCTGATTGGCGGGGACGACTCTGTTCCCATTCCCATGTTGGACGCCTTGAGCGACACAGGTAAGACCTACACGATTTTGCAGATCGATGCGCATATCGATTGGCGTGATAGCCATATGGGCGAAACGCTGGGTCTGTCCTCGACGATGCGGCGAGCATCCGAGATGGATCACATCGAGAAGATTATCCAAGTCGGCGCGCGCGGGATCGGATCGGGATACTCCTCCGACTATGATGACGCGGTGGCGTGGGGCGCCAAGTTCGTCACAGGTCCAGACATTCACCAGCGAGGTCTGCAACCCGCAATCGACCAGCTCGACCGCGGTGCTGACATTATTCTCTGCATCGACATTGACGCGATGGATCCAGCAATCGCACCGAACACAATCGGACGCACACCCGGTGGTCTCGGCTACTACCAGGTGCTCGAACTGATTACAGCGGCTGCGGAACGTGGCTCCATTGCTTCGGTCGACTTTGTCGAGATCATGCCGGAGGTGGATATCGACGGCATTGGCGGTCTGACCGTATCGCGACTGGTTGCCGCCACAATGGGCATCGTTGCCCGCCAGCAGGCGAAGATCTGAACCCAACTCGAACGACGCCGTCGATTTCTGAGAAAGATGCTGCAACCGGCCGAGTTCGGTCAGGGACGGCAACAAGCGCGGTCGCCTATCACGAGGAATGCGCCCACCAGTGCTGGAGACAATCTGGAGAAAGTCCGAAAATGAACCTGCTCATCACGATGGGACAGTCGCTAGATCGACGGTCGAATCGGCAGGGCGTCTTGCCGATTCAACAGCGGCCGCGCTGCGCCTCGATACGGCTAGGCTGAAGGCCGGCGGCACGAAGTAGAAGGAGACGACGGTCGACAGCAGCACGCCGCCTGCGATCGCCATGGCGAAGGGCGGCCAAAAGCCGCCGCCTGCGAGGATCAGGGGCAGGAACCCGCCGAACGTGGTGATCGTGGTCGAGAAGATATGGCGGCTGGAATCCATCACCGTCTCACGGATCGCGCCCGGATCGCCTGCCGCAGCAAGCGGCTTTGCCTGAAGGGCCGTCATGATGATGATCGCGGCGTTGATCGAAACGCCAATCGAGCCGATCACGCCGATCAGCGCCTGGATGCCGAAGGGATAGTCGAAGATCGCGAGCGCCAGCAGGCTTAGGCCCATGGACAGGATGGCGACCGCGCCCGCGATCAGCGACAGGCGATAGGAATTGAAGGTCAGCACGATCGAGGCGATCATCAGCGCGACGATCAGGCCGATGGGGCCGAGGAGATTGTTGACGGTCTCGGCGCGCGCATCCGAGTCGCCGCCATATTCGATGCGATAACCAGGCGGCAGGTCGAGCGGCTGGACCTCCAGGATCTGCTGCAGCTCGGCTAGAGCCTCTTCCGGGAGAACGCCGAGCTGAAGATAGGCCTGGACGGTGACCACACGCTCGCCGTTTCGCCGATCGATCGGGCTTTCCGAAGGCACCAGGCGCGCCTCACCGAGCGCGGACAGCGGGAGCCCGGGATAGACGCCCTCCTGGACCAGACTTCGCGCATTGGGCGGCAGCAGATCGAGCGTCCTAATGGCCGTAATGTCCTCACGGCCGACATCGCCGACGCGCACGCGCACCGGCAGCTCCTCCGGGCCTTCGACCAACGAGCCGCCGGTCCTCCCGGTGGTGAGACCATCCAGCTGGTCAGCAGCATCGGCGAGTGTGAGGCCAGCCATGCGAAGCTTGTCCTCGTCGAAATCGAAGACGAGCTTGGGCGCCGCACTCTCGAGGCTGGTCTTGGTGTGGGTGACCTCCGGGATCGAGGCCATCAGGAGACGCATGCCGGCGGCGGCCTCCTTCAAGACCGGAAGCTCCGGCCCAACCACGCGCACCTCCACCGGTGCTGCGACCGGCGGGCCTTGGACCAGATGGCGGACGATGCTCTGCGCTTCCGGCAGTTCCCGATCGAGCACGGCCTGAAGGTCAGGCACCAGCGTCTTGGTCAGGCGTTCGTCCGCCGTGGTGACCAGCGCTTCGGCGAAGCTCGGCACGCCGTCCTGGTTCATCATCATGTTGTAATAAAAGGAAGGCGCACTCTCGCCCATGACCCAGGTGACCGCCTTGATCTCGTCCCGGTCCCGGAGGATGCGGTCGGCGTCGGCCACCAGGCGTTCACTCGAGGCAAGGCTGGCGCCATCCGGCAGCTTCAGCTGGACGTAGAACTGATCCCGCTCGACACCCGGGAAGAACTGCGCGGTCAGCACCGGGAAGGCGCCGAAACCGATCACGGGGAGGATCAGGGCGGCGAGGATGGCAAGCCCGCGATAGCGAAGTGAAAGGTCGAGCGAGGCCGCGAACAGGCGGCCGATCCAGCCCGGGTTCACCCCGTTACGCCACCAGGACCAGCGCCCCCCACCCTCGCCTTCCGGGAGGACGAGCCCGGCGATCGCCGGCGTGACGGTCAGCGCCAGGAGAAAGGACGTGATCAGCATGACGATCACGGCGGTTGCGATGGAGCCGACGAAATCGCCGGCCGGCCCCGGCAGCACCGCCATCGGCATGAAGGCGAAAACCGTGGTCGCGGTGGACGCGAGTAGCGGGACCGCCAACCGGCGCACGGCCGCGCCCACCGCCTTTTCCCGGGCTTTGCGATGGCGAATCCGCCGGGCGATCTCGTCAGTCATGACGATCGCAGCATCCACCATCAGGCCGAGCGCCACGATCATCCCGGTGACCGACATCTGATGGATCGGCACGCCGAGCTTTTGCAGGATGGCGAGCGACAGGAGAGCGGTGAGCGGAAGCGTGATCGCGACCACAAAGGCGGCGCGCCAGCCGAGCGTGATCAGCAGCACGCCGATCACCAGGCTGACGCCGATCAGGAGATTCTGGCCGAGTTCGCCCAGGCGCTTTGCGGTATAGGCGCTCTGATCGAACAGGAGCTGATGCTCGATCCCATGGGGCAGCGCGGCCTCGAAGTCCGTCAAGGCTGCGCGCATCCGCGTCATCCAGGCATCGACCTGGAGATCGCTTTGCATGCGTGCGGCGATGAGGATCGCAGGGCGGCCCTCGACCAGCGCTTTCGTGGCTCGGGGCTGCTCGACGCCGCGGGTGACGGAAGCAACGTCCCCGATCCGGTTGATGGCGCCGTCCGGCGTTTCGATCAGCGGGATGGCGCGAATGCGATCGAGACCGTCGATCTCGCCCGTGACCTCGATCAGAAAATCCTTGCCGGCGCCCGGCACGCGACCGGCCTCGATTTTGGCATCGGCACGGCGAATGGCAGCGGCCACATCGGCGACCGTCAAGCCGAGACTGGCAAGCCTTCTCGCCTCGATCTCGACGCGGACCTCCTCTTCCGCCTCGCCGAAGAGACGCACCAGCTCAGTGCCGGGCACGCCGCGAAGACGATCCTGCAGAAGCTCGGCATAGCGGTTCAAGATGGCGGGCGCGACGTCGCGGCCGTCCCGGCCCATCAACGCGCTGATCGCGGAGAACGCTCCCGTTCGGTCATTGTCGAATTCCGGCTCGGGCACGCCAGCCGGGAAGTTCAACGCCGCGTCCGAAAGCGCGTCCCGGATCTCGGACCAGGCCTGCTCGATCTCGACATCTGTGATGAATGAGGACAGCTCGATGCTGATCACCGAGATACCGGTGCGGGACGCTGAGGTGATCTCGACGATCGTGTCGATCTCGCGGAGCTCCTCCTCGATTTTCTCCGTGACCAGCGCCTCGACGCGCGCGGGATCGGCGCCGGGATAGGGCGTGATCACGTTCGCGAAGAGGTTGGTGATGGTCGGATCTTCCTGCCGACCGATGGTGAGAAGTGACGTCGCGCCGATGGCGACGATCATGAAGATCACAAGACCGAGGATGCGGCGTTGCCGATAGAGCAGCGATTCCATCATCGGCCTCCTCAGCCCTGGCCTAAGACCGTAATGCGCTGGCCGGCGACGAGACGATTGTCGCCGCCGACGATGATCTGATCGCCTTCGAGAAAGCTGCCGCGGACAAACGCCTGCTCGCCCTCGACATGGAGGATCTCGACCGCTTCGCGCCGCGCAACCATGGCGTCGGCGTCCTCTGCTGTCGTCATCAGCGACCAAAGGCCGTTCTGCGCCTCTGAAAGCGCTGCGAGCGGCACCCAGGTTCCTTCAGTGGAGACGTCACGGCCGATCGCGAGCTCGACCATGTCACCGAAGGCCAGGCCTTGAACATCCTCGACGATGAGCAAGGCCGGCACCGTGCGCGTCGCCATGGTGAGGTCGGGACGAAGCGAGATAAGCTTAGCATCGAGTTGGCGATCGCCTGCGGTCAGCGGCATGACGATGCCCGGCTCCAGCCCCTGCGCTGCCTCAGGCGCGATACCGATCCTTACCTGCGCGCCGCCCGCCTCCATCAGCCGAACCACCGGCACGCCGGCGCTGACGATGCGGCCCTGGTCCAAAAATCGGTCGGCGACGATGGCATCGAAGGGGGCTTTGATCTCCGACTTGGCGATGTCGATGTCGACCGCCAGGAGCGCCGCATCGATCGAGGCGATCGCAGCCTCCAAGGCTTTGGCGTTCAACCTCGCCTCGTCGAAGCGTTGGGTCGAGGCGAAGCCTTTGTCACTGAGATCCGCCTGGCGTTCGGTGGTGAGACGGGCAAGCTCGAGCTCGGCTTCGGCACGCTGCCGATCGGCGACCAAGCCTGCGCGCCGGGCGCGGAGCTGGTCCTGATCGAGTACGGCGATCACCTGCCCCTCGACGACCGGGTCCCCTTCCTCCACCAGGACATCGGTCACAAGGCCGGATCGTTCGAAGGCCACTGGCGTCTCCCGCCTTGGCTCCAACCGTCCAGCGAAACGCTGCTCGACGCGATAGCCTTCCTTGAGTGCGATCGTCATCGTCGCGACCGGCAAGGGCGGCGTCGCGTCTGCCGAGACCTTGGCATCCGCCCGCCAATGCAGGGTCGCGATGCCGGCGGCCATGGCGCCAACCAGGAAAACGGCGACCAAGGCCTGAGCGCAATAGCCGGCGAGCCGTCGTACCAGGGAGCGTTGCGATCCGGACATGGTGTTCCTCACCATTGAATGTTACGACCGATAACATATGTTAGTTACGCTAACATTCTAGACCCGGATCACAGAAATTCTGTATCATCGGTCACATTATCGATGATGGGAGTTCCCGAATGGCCAAAGCGGCCGCGGAAAAGCGAGAGCGTTACCATCATGGTCAGCTGCGAGAGGCGCTGATCGATGCGGCGCATCAGCTAATCAACGCCCATGGCCCGGAAGGCTTCAGCCTCGCCGAGGCTTGTCGGCTCGCCGGCGTCTCGACAGCCGCGCCCTATCGGCATTTCGCCGATCGCGGCGCCCTGGTCGAGGCGGTCGCTTCGGAAGGTTTCGGCTGGCTTCGGGAACGCACTGAGGCTGCGCGGGATCAGCATCGGCTGGGATCGGTTGAGAGCATCGTTGCGATGGGCAAGGCTTATGTGGCGTTCGCTGCCGACGAGCCTGCCGTGTTCAAGCTGATGTTCGGCCGTCATCCCGATGTGCAGCCTGAGGGTGAGGCCCATATCGAAGGCACCCCCTGCTTTCAGGTTCTGCTGGATGCTGTCGACGCCTGGATCGAGCGCTCAGGCGCCGAAGTCGACCACACGCTCGACGTGGCACTTCCCCTTTGGACCATCGTCCACGGCACCGCCTACCTCTTGATCGACCACGATTTCGATGCTGTGGCGCCGGGCACGGATACGGACCGACTAGTCGAACGCTCGACTGCCGCCTTCCTTAAAGGGATATCTGGGTAACTCCCACGCATCGCTTGGCGTTCCGAAACAGATCATTCCTATCAAGGCGTTTCAATCTCCGAAGCTTGGAAGATCCGCCAACCGCTCCTTCCGGACACTCGGCCAACGAGTCCCAAAGCAGGAAAGGTGGTATCTGAAGCGCTCAAAAATGAAAGAGTTCTGAACGTTTCACGACCCGGGTCGGCCTGGCGGCCAGGACTCAGATTTGGACCGAAGATGAGCGATCACATAGAACCTTTCTGCAGAGGGCTCGATCCGACCGACATCGCCATATCAGTCAGCATATCCGCAACCTGTTCCGTTGATAGCGGCACGGACGAAGCGGTCACCGAATAGCCCTCGAAGAAAGGCAGCAACAGACTTCTCAGTCGGTCCCGGACGTCTGGATCCGCGGCCCGGCCCAGCACAAAGTCCGCAATCAGTAGAGAGAAGGTCCGGTAATAGTCAGCCATATGATCTCGGATCGTCGGGTTCCGCGACGATATCGCCCAAAGCTCGCGGAAGATGCGGCACATGTCCGACAATTCGTCGCCATGGCGGAGCCCGGTCAGGATCAACAGATGCGCCCGCTCATGCGGACTGGGTGCGGAGCTGTCCTCCGTCAGCCGTCTGACTTCCTCGGTGCATTCTTCAAAATATCGCGTGACCATCGCCTTCACCACGTCGTCACGGGACTTGAAGTAGTACTGCACATTGCTCAGCCGCATGCCCGTGCGTTCGGCGATCTTGCGCATGGTGAGACCGGCGTCACCCGTCTCTCTCAGCAGGTCGAGCGCATTTTCAAGGATCAAGCATTCCTTGGAAGATCGCTGCGCAGCGCCGTCCGTCATCGCGCTCCTTTCGTTTTCACCGGCTGGTCGACTGTAAAGACTTGACGCTCCAGGTCAAGCGACCTAACTTTATTTGGTCGCTTGACCTAATTTCTAACCGACGGACCCGACATGATGGACGCTCTACGCACGCCAGATGACCGCTTCCGAGACCTGCCCGGTTTCGACTTCGCCCCGCACTACGTTGACAGCCTGCCGGGATATGAAGGCCTGAGGGGCCACTATCTTGATGAAGGCGATCCCACTTCAGACGACGTGTTCCTCTGTCTGCATGGTGAGCCCAGCTGGAGTTATCTCTATCGCAAGATGATCCCGGTCTTCGCGGCCGCCGGCATCCGTGTAATCGCGCCGGACTGGCTGGGGTTCGGGCGCTCGGACAAGCCGGTCGAGGATGCCGTCTACTCTTTCGATTTCCACCGGGACTACATGCTCGCCTTCATCCGGCATCTGGACCTTCGGAACATTACCTTGGTTTGCCAGGACTGGGGCGGCGTGCTGGGCCTGACCCTGCCGATGGAGATGCCGGACCGTTTCAAGCGTCTCTTGATCATGAACACAGGTCTGATGGCAGGCCCGGTCAACAGCCCGGCCTTCGAAGAATGGAAGGCTGACATCGTCGGCAATCCCGATGTGCCGGTCGAGTTCGTCATGCAGAAGAACGAGCCGGTTATCAATGACGCCGAGGCTTCGGCCTATGCAGCCCCCTTTCCGGATCAGCGTTACAAGGCCGGCGTGCGCATGTTCCCGAAGCTGATCGCCAAGACCACGGACGCGCCGGGTGTCGCTATCTCTCAACGTGCTGCGCAGTTCTGGTCCGAGCAGTGGGCGGGAGACAGCTTCATGGCGATCGGCATGCAGGACAAGATGCTGGGGCCTGACGTCATGAACTACATGCGCACCGTGATCCGAGGTTGCCCGGAGCCCTTAGAGATCGCGAACGGCGGCCACTTCGTCCAGGAGTCCGGCGGTGCATTGATCGCTGAGAAAGCGTTGGCGCATTTTGGCCTGACACGGTCGTAAGGCATGGCGAGCGAATGAAGATCCTGCATCTGGTTTTTCATCCCGACCCAACATCGTCACGCGTCTACGGGGTATGACGCGAACAGATTGAGGCCAGTGGCAAGGTCTCGCTATCGCGTGATCTCCATGCCGAGTGTCCCGACTTCCGGATCGATGCCGCCTGATTGGCATCGATATCGCGCAGAACGCGT
The DNA here is from genome assembly GCA_039197065.1 of Pseudomonadota bacterium. Classification (GTDB taxonomy): domain Bacteria; phylum Pseudomonadota; class Alphaproteobacteria; order Geminicoccales; family Geminicoccaceae; genus JANQPX01. The sequence continues at coordinate 29,609 of JBCCUL010000039.1, forward strand.
TTTGAGAGAAACCATGGCGCTGAACCAAACTCAATGGATCAACGATCATCCAGGAGCACGTTCTTGCCGAGCTTAGCTGTGCTCCTTACGACGTCACCTCGCGGCGATATGGGGGTATCGTGGGGAGAACGCGGCTGCTGACCGAGCGCAGATGCTCATGCATGCGACGCGCAGCGCCCTCGTCGTCCCGGGCCTCGATCGCCTGAAGGATCGCGTCATGCTCGCCGAAGCTGTGGTGGTCGGGCTTCGGTCCCTTGGTCGTTCGCGCCTGTTCCCAGACGACCGAGCGGCGCACGATGTTGAATGTGTCGAACAGATAGAGCAGCACCTTGTTGTGGGTCGCTTTGGCGATGGCGTCGTGGAAATGATTGTCCCAGGCCTCGTAGCTTCGCCACTCCTCGGCGGCCCGGCAGCGCCGATTGCAGTCGCGGATTTTCGCGAAGTCCTGAGCTGTTCCATCACGTGCGGCCAGCCTCGCCAGCTCCGGCTCGATTGCGAGTCGCGCGTCCATCATCATCGCGGGATTGGCGACCTGTCGAAGAAAATCGACGTCGCCGAGATTGTGCACGGGCCGAGCACCGACAAACGTGCCGCGGCCGACATGCCGCCAGATCAGCCCATCATCCTCCATCCTGGCGAGGGCTTTGCGCAAGTCGCTTCGGGACACGCCGAGCAAGGAACAGAAGGTCCGCTCCGACGGCAGCTTCTGATAATGCCCTAGCCCGTTCTCGTCGATGAAGTGTTTGATCTGATCGACGACGCGTTCATTGACATTCCTCTCCATCGCAGACCCTGTTCCCATCGATGAAGAAACATAAGACAGACCATCCATTTATTAAGATCTGACAGGATGTTATCTGCTATTTAAGACTAGCGTATCCAGCATCGAAAATCAATTTCGACATTGGTTTCACCCAACGCCGAGCTTTCGGCGCATGATGGCTGAAGACGAAAGCCGGCCGAAGAATAAGACCGCCTCGAAGGCGGCGAACAATCAGACCGGCCCGGTGTCGGAGCTTAGGGAGGCTTCATGCGACTTGCGACGATCGAAGGGAAAGAGCGCCCAGAGGCGGCGGTGATCCTGGAGGATGGATCGGCCCTGCCGCTTTCGCGCGCGGCCGAGGCGTTGAGCGGTCAGCTGCAGCCGGGGCTGAAAGCGGCCCTTGCGAGCGGCGATCTGCAGACGCTGATCGAGGCAGCACCATCGCCACGCGATCTCGCAACGACGATCGACGCGGCTCTGGACGATGGACGGCTTGCCGATGCCATCGAACCGGCCGCGTCGATCAAACTCCTGGCTCCCCTGCCCCACCCCCGAAAGAACGTCTTTTGCGTCGGCCGCAACTATCTCGAGCATATCGCCGAGGGGGAGCGCGCGCAGAACAAGACCATCGGCGTCACCGAGCATCCCGTCTTTTTCACCAAGCCGCGAACGGCGGTCGTCGGTCCGGGTGCTTCTGTACCGATTTTCCCTCACGTGTCGGAAAACATCGACTACGAGGTCGAGCTCGCCGTGGTGATCGGCAAGCCCGGCCGGGACATTGCGCCGTCCGAGGCGATGGAGCACGTCTTCGGCTACACGATCCTGAACGACGTCACCGCCCGGGACGTGCAACGCCGACATGGCGGGCAATATTTCAAGGGCAAATCGCTGGACGGTTCCTGTCCGCTCGGGCCGATCATCGTCACGGCTGACGAGCTTGCCGATCCCACCCGCCTCGGCATTCGTCTCAGCGTCAATGGCGAGATGCGCCAGGACGGCATCACCGCCGATATGATTTTCGACATCCCCGCCCTGATCGCTTCGCTGTCCGAAGGTCTCACTCTGGAGCCCGGCGACATCATCGCTACGGGCACGCCGTCCGGCGTCGGCTACGCGATGGACCCGCCGGTATTTCTGAAGGACGGCGATGTGGTGATCTGCGAGATCGACGGGATCGGCAGGTTGGAGAACCCGGTGCAGGCCGTAACGTCGGGAGCGTAGCTTCTAGCCCAGATCGAACAGGCATCAGCACCCTGTCCGTGACAATCAACGAGCTGACAACAGGGAGACATGACATGATTATTGACAAGCATCCCACCAACCGGCGTTCCGCCATGGCGATCGGCGCAATCGCTGCGCTGGCCGCCATCGTCGCACTGCCCGCGACAGGCCCGGCGTCCGCCCAGGATCTCGAACAGATCACCTTTGCCCAGCCGAGCCCATCGGCGATCAACTCCTATCCCGTGTTCGTGGCGATCGGCGAGGGTTATTTCGCCGACGAAGGATTGGAGGTCACGGTCGAGGCGGTCAACGGCTCTGCCGCGGTGCTGCAGGCCATGTCCGCAGGCCAGGCCCACTTCGGACGTCCGGGGCCAGCACCGGTTCTCGGCGCGCGCTCCCGCGGCGTGGATGCGGTCTTCATCTACAATGTCGCCGCGCGTACCAATTTCGGCATCGTGGTCGCCGAGGACAGCGAGTATCAGGCCATCGAGGATCTGAAGGGTACGGTGGTCGGCACCGGCACGGCGGATGGCGCCGAGGTCGGTTTCGCAAGGAACGTCCTGACCGGCTCCGGCATGTCCGAGGGGACGGACTACGAGTTCCTGACCGTCGGTGACGGCGGCCCGGCGACCGCTGCCTTCACCCGAGGCGACATCTCAGCCTATTCGGCCTCCGTCGCCGATGCCGCGATCCTGACCCAGCGCGGTCTTCCCGTGCGCGACATCACGCCGGACGAGTTCCAGAAATTCTTCGGCAATGGCCTCGCCACCATGGGCGACACGATCAAGGACAATCCGGAGCTGGTGGAAAAATTCATTCGCGCCTTCATGCGCGGCCACGCCTTTGCCCTTGATGACGCCAACCGGGAAACCGTGCTCGCTCACCTCGCGGCAGGCAATCCGCAGGAAGGCGAGGACGCCGCCTTCCAGTCCGCTCTGTTCGATGCGGTGCGCGCCAAGACCATTCCGGTCGACATGTCGAACGGCCTTGGCTACCTGCCGCACGAGATCTGGGAGGAGTGGCAGACCAGCATGGTCGAAGGCGGCGACCTCGAAGCTCCGCTTGACGATCTGAGCGCGGCCTACACCAACGACTTCTCGGCCGCCGCGCATGAAAGCCTGAACTAGTGGAACCCGCCGCAGTCGCCGGGACGCCCGGATCGTGGACGTCAGAAGCTGGGACGGCCGAAACCGTCTATGCCTTGTCGGGTGTTGGCAAGACTTACGCCAGCAACGCCGTCGAGGCGCTTCGGGACATCACGCTTCGCCTCGACAAAGGCAGTTTTTCCTCGGTGATCGGGTCGAGCGGCTGCGGCAAGTCCACGTTACTGAAGATCATGGCGGGTTTGATCCCGCCCTCGAACGGGTCCGTCATGCTGTCCGGCCGGCCGGTCACCGGCACGCGCCGGGACATCGGCATGATGTTCCAGCAGGCGACACTTTTCCCCTGGCGGACGACCATCGAAAACGTGGTCCTGCCGATCGAGATCAGGGACGGGCGCCAGGCGGCGCGGGCCGCACATGACAAAGCGCGCGCCTTGCTGGAGCTGGTCGGCCTCAAGGGCTTCGAAGGCGTCTATCCGAACGAGCTTTCCGGCGGCATGGCGCAGCGCGCCGCGATCTGCCGGATGCTGGTGACGGACCCCGCCGTCCTCCTGCTGGACGAACCCTTCAGCGCCCTGGATGAGCTGTCCCGCGATTTCATGAACATGGAGCTGCAGCGCATCTGCAGGGAGAAAGAGGCCACGGCCTTCCTGGTCACCCATTCCATCCCTGAAGCTGTGATCCTATCCGATGTCGTCTATGTGCTTGCCCCCAGACCCGGCCGCATTGCCGAGGAGGTCGTGATCGATCTGCCGAGGCCGCGAACGCTCGACATGATCACAACCCCCAAATTTGGCAGCCTGGTCGAACGCATCCGCAACCGTCTTGAAGTGGAGGGTCCGCTTTGAGTGATCTGGACACACATGCCCCTCCTCTTCCTGGCGACAACAGATCGGCTAAGGCCGGCGCAGCCGTGAACGAGGCCGACGTTTCGACTGCCGATACGGTATGGGTGGAAGAGGTCAGCTGGATCGACCGGGTGCCGCGCAGCGTTTCGATGCTGTTCGTGTTCGTCGTCTTCATCACCTTTTGGGAGCTGCTGACGCGCAGCGGCCTGGTCTCCGCCATCATCCTGCCCACACCTTGGGAAACGCTCGAGGACATGATCTTCGTGGGCGGCAATCTCCTGAGCGGCGGCTACATGCTGGAGGCGCTTTGGATCACGGTCCTCGAAGTGATCTACGGCTTTCTGCTCGCGATCCTGATCGGCTTTTCCCTCGGCGTTCTGGTGGGCGAGACCATCTTTGGCGAACGGGCGGTGATGCCCTATCTCGTGGCCATCGACACCATGCCCAAAGTGGCCTTCGCGCCGCTCTTCGTCGCCTGGCTCGGTTTCGGCATCTCGTCCAAGGTGGCGCTCGCCGCCTTTATCGCGACCTTTCCGATCGTGGTCGGTACCGCGGCCGGCCTGCACGCCGCGGACGAAAACGCGCGCATGCTGTTCAAGACCATGGGGGCGTCCCGCTGGCAGGCACTTTGGAAAATGAAGCTGCCGACAGGCCTGCCCCATATCTTCACCGGCCTCAAGATCGGCGCCGTCGGCGTCATGGCAGGGGCGATAACCGGTGAGTTCCTGGGCGGCGGCAAGGGCTTCGGCGAACTGATCCGGGTGGCGGCATCGCAGCTCAACACGCCGCGCGTGTTCTCGCTCATCCTCTATCTCAGCCTCGTCGGCCTCGCCCTCTTCGCCCTGGTAGTCTGGGCCGAGCGCCGACTGGTGTTCTGGCACAAGGCCAGCCTCACCCGAGCGGGGGGCTGATCGATGGCGGAACCGATCCGATCCCGCGATCTTCAGGCCTTCGTCATGGGAGTTCTGACCTCACTCGATGTCCCCGAAGAGGACGCCCGCATCGTCGCTGCCAAGATGGTCGAGGCCGACATGCTCGGCTATGGCACCCACGGCGTCTTTCGGCTTCGTCAGTATGTCAATCGCCTCCGCCATGGCGGCTGCAACTCGATGGCTGATGTTCGGGTCGTGACCGAATCCATGGCGACGGCGCTGATCGACGGCGACAATGGGCTCGGTCATCTGGCACTCACGGCCGCGACCGACCTCGCCATCTCGAAGGCTCGGCAGGCGGGGATCGGTTGGGTCGGCGTGCGCGGCGGCAACCATGCGGGACCGGCCGCCCTCTATGTGCGCCCGCAGACTGAAGCCGGCATGGCCGGGCTTTGCGCTGCAGTCGGCAGCGCCAACCATGTCGCGCCCTTCGGCGGCACGGATCTGCTGCTCGGCACCAACCCGATCGCCATCGCATTCCCGAGTGCCGACACCGATCCGTTCGTGCTTGATATGGCGACGACGGTGGCCGCGGTCGGCAAGATCAAGGTGCTGGCCCAACAGGGCGAACCGATGCCCGAGGGCTGGATGGTCGGCCGGGATGGGCGTCCACTCACCGATCCCAACAAGCGAGGTGATGGCTTTCTGCTGCCGATCGGCGGGCCAAAGGGCTATGGCCTGAGCCTCGCGATCGGTTTGCTCGCGGGCGTCATGAATGGGGCTGCTCTTGGAAGCGACGTGATCGATTTCACCAAGGATACGACGAGCAAGACCAACACCGGCCAGTTCGTCGCCGCGATCGACCTTTCCGCCTTTGGCGACCCTGATGTCATCGCCAGAAGCGCCGCGCAGGTCTTTTCGGAGCTTAGAGCCTCGGAACCACTGCCTGAACATGACCCCGTGCGCATTCCAGGCGAAGGCCGTGCCGCCGCCCACGCCAAGCGTCAAGCGGAAGGCCTGGACCTGCACGCCAACCTTCGCCGCGAACTCGATGCGATCGCTTCAGAGCTTGGCGTCGACCAACTCTGATGGCACCTTCTCGTTCAATCAACCTTCCGACATGCTGGGAATCTTCATGGACTATGTGATCGCCCCCCCTCCCATCGTCACCCTTCCAGTCAACGGTGAAGGCCGGGCCTTCCCGGTGAGGAGGGTTTATTGTGTGGGGCGGAACTATGCGGCGCATGCGATCGAAATGGGGCATGATCCGGACAAGGAGCCGCCGTTTTTCTTCCAGAAGAACCCGGACAATCTGGTGCTGGACGGCCGCTTTCCCTATCCGGTCAAGAGCTCGGATGTGCATCACGAAATCGAGGTGGTGGTGGCGCTTGGCAAGGGTGGCGTGAACATCCCGGTCGAGACGGCGCTCGATCACGTCTACGGCTACGGCCTTGCGCTCGATATGACCCGGCGGGATCTCCAAGGCGAGATGAAGAAGCTCGGCCGTCCCTGGGAGATCGGCAAGGCGTTCGAGCAGTCTTGCCCCTGCACGCCGCTGGTCAAGGCCGAGGAGATCGGACATCCGGACAGCGGCGCCATCTGGCTGGAGGTCAATGGCGAGCGCCGCCAGGAAGGCGATCTGAACCAGATGATCTGGAAGGTCCCGGAGATGATCGCCTATCTCTCTGACCTCTTCGCCCTGGCGCCCGGTGATCTGATCCTCTCCGGCACGCCGTCAGGAGTCGCCGCCGTGCAGCGGGGCGATAAGCTCGTCGGCCATGCCGATGGCATCGGCGATCTCGAGGTCACCGTGACCTAAGACGCTCTCGACTTGTCTCTAGATTGAGGCAGGCCACCTCATAAGGCTGGCTTATCGACACCTAAGCTACTGAATCGCAGAGCGGTAGATATGATACCGACCTGGAGGGACGACGTGAGCAATGGACCACGGCGTCGCAGTTGAAGACGCGGCGGCTTGAGTTCGAGTTCCTTCAGGCTTCGGGGCGGTTCGGGGCCGTGGCCTAGCTAATATTGTTCAACTGGCATAGGCGCTCATCAAAACCCCATCCAGCCTTACGACCTGCCGGTCGTGGTCGGCTCCTTAAAGAAAGACGCCAGATCGTCTCCGAGGCCCCTGGTCTCTTTTGGCGATGGCGGGCTGCTGGACCCTTTGGTCGGCTTTCGCCATCCCGTCTTCACGGCGACTTCGGCCAGCGCGATCGCGTTCGGCACGGGCGAGATGGCGGGCACCGAAAGGCGATCGGCGATCTGATCGGCGATGCCGGCGAAGGCGGCGCCGCCGAAAACCAGGACATCGGCGTGGTCCTCCTCGACCGCCCTTTCCACCTGCTCGATCACCATCGCTTCGGCGTCGGCCTGACCTTCGGCGAGGTCCGTGCCGGAAAGGGGCAGACGCCTGATCGAAGCGATGTGCTGGCCCATGCCGAGTTCGGCGATGATCGCCTCGTTCGCGCCCCGATCCGGCGTGCCGATGCCGATGATGGCGATCCGTTGCCCGAAGATCTGCGCCGCGCGCAGGCCGGCCTCGGCGATCCCGACAACCGGCAAAGGCATCAGCTCCTTGGCCGGCGGTACGAGCGCATGGCAAAAGGCCCCGACGACGACCGCATCATAGCCTTGATGATGACGCGCCAGATTATCGAGAAGCGCGTAGCTGGCGATCGCCATCTCGCTACGCGTGGCGATATAGGGCACGCCGAAATCTGCGGTCAGACCATCGATCTCGGTATCGGGCCTGCAGTGCCGTCTCGCCTCATCGACCATCAGAGAGGTCATGGTGTCGCTGGTGTTGGGATTGGCGAGCAGGATCTTCATGGCCGTCGTCCCCTCTCAACGCGCGAGCATGAGCTGGACGGGTGCGTGCACCAGCCAGGGGGCCGCCGTGATGATCACGAGGCCGAGCAGCATCAGGAAGAAGAACGGCATGGCGGCGCGGGTGACCTGCAGGATGTCGCGACCGCTCATGCTCTGGAGCACGAAAAGATTGAAGCCGACCGGCGGCGTGATCTGGGCCATTTCGACCACGATGACGGTGAAGATGCCGAACCAGAGAAGGTCGATCCCGGCCTTGTCGACCATCGGCAGAACCACGCTCGCGGTCAGCACCATCATCGAAACACCGTCGAGAAAGCAGCCGAGGATGATGTAGACGACGGTGAGCACGGCGAGGAGTTCGTAGGGGCTGAGATTCCAGGCCTCGACATAGCCCGCGATGACGCGCGGCACGCCCGTGAAGCCCATGGCGATCGAGAGAAAGGCGGCGCCCGCCAGGATGAAGGTGATCATGCAGGAAGTCTTGAGCGCCGCCATCAGGCTCTCCTGAAAACTCGCAAAGGTGAGAGAGCCGCCGACCGCGGCCAGGATCAGCGCGCCGATCACCCCCATGGTCGCGGCCTCGGTCGGCGTCGCATAGCCGCCGTAGATCGAGCCGATGACGAAGGCGATCAGCAACAGGACTGGAATGAGGAGCCGCGCCCGGTCGAGCTTTTCCGATAGCGTGAAGCGGACGGTTTCGACAGGCGCGAGCGCCGGATTGAGCTTGGTACGGATGGCGACATAGGCCATGAACAGGCCGATCAGCATGAGGCCTGGAAGGAGACCCGCGATGAAGAGGCGGCTGATCGACTGCTGCGCGATCACGCCGTAGACGATCAGCATGATCGACGGTGGAATGAGGAGGCCGAGCGTGCCGGAACCGGCGAGCGTGCCGATGGAAAGCTGCTCGTTATAGCCGCGCTTTTGCAGCTCCGGGATGCTCATCCGGCCGACGGTCGCGCAGGTGACGGCGCTCGATCCCGCCACCGCGGCCATCACACCGCAGCCGACGATGTTGACATGGAACAGACCGCCCGGCAGGCGCTGCAGCCAGGGGACGAGGCCGTGGAACATGTCGGAGCTGAGCCGCGTGCGGAACAGGATCTCGCCCATCCAGATGAAGAGCGGCAAGGCGGTGAGCACCCAATTCCAGGACGCATCCCAGACTGTGCTGGCGAGCAGCGAGCCGGTCGGTGCCGCGGAGAAGAAGAAGAGCGCGATGAAGCCGACGGCCGTGAGGCTGACCGCAACCCAGACGCCGAGCGCCAGGAGAAGGATCATCGCGCCGAAGACGACGAGGCTGACGAGCGCCGGATCGGTCATCGGCCGATCTCGTCGATCGGCTCGAACACGCTTTCCGCATTCGCCTCATAGTTCGGAAGCGCACCTCTCAGCACCGAGAAGAACTCGTCGACCACGGCTGTCGTCATGATCATCAGGCCCAGCAGCATGCCGGAGCGCGGGATCCAGAAGGGTATGGCCATGAGACCCGGGCTGATCTCGTCAATGACGTAGGAGAAGTAGACGAGGTCAGCCGCCCAGTAGGTGAAGTAGGCGAGCCCTGCGGCGGTGAAGGCGAGGCAGAAGAGTTCGACGCTGCGCCGAAGGTTCGGCGGGAGATGGCGGATCATCAGGGTGACGCGGATATGCCCCCCCTGCTTGAAGGTATAGGCGAGGCCGAGGAAGGTGGAGGCCGCCATGCAGAAGCCGGCGGTCTCGGTGGAATCGATGGTGAAGCCGAGAAAGCGGCCGACCACCTGAGCGATGATCGCAAGCGCAATGCCGGCGAGAAAGGCGGCGCCCAGCCATCCCGAGAACAGATAGAGACCATCGAGCGTGCGTCGAAGCGTCATGGGAGCGGCTGGGCGGGTCTGCGATTACTTCGAGGCTTCGAGGAATTCGTCGAGAACCGCGTTGGCCTCGGGACTCGCCTCCTCGCGCCAGGTCTTCATCATCTCAAGCCCGATCTCGTTCATCTTCCCGATCACGGCGTCAGGCGCTTCGGCGACGGTCATGCCGTTCTCCTCGAGGGTCTTCATCTGGGCTTCCGTGGTCTCCGCACTCATCTTCCAGGCGCGCGCTTCGGCGGCTTCTGCGGCCGCCAAGATGGCCTCTTGGGTTTCAGGCGGCAGCCCGTCGAACATCGCCGCATTCACCACCACAGCGTTCTTCGAGAAGATCGCGCCCGCATAGGTGAAGTGGCTGGTATTGTCCCAGGCCTGGATGTCGATGCCGGTTTGCGGGCTGGTGAACAGCGCTTCGATCAGGCCGGTTGAGAAGGCCTGCGGGATTTCGGCAAAGGGCAGGATGGTCGCCTGAAAGCCAAGCATTTCGCCCATCTGCTGGGTGGCGGTCGAATAGATCCGAAGCTTCTTGCCGCTGAAGTCGTCGACCGCCGTGACCGGAAACTGCGTATAGAACCCCTGACCCGGCCAGGGCGAATAGAACAGGATCTTGATGCCGTCCTCGCCGAAGGTGTTGTCGAAATAGGGCTTCTGCAGGTCCTTCAGCAGCCAGGCGCTCTCATAGTCGGGGGCGATGAAGGGGAGGCCCGCCAGGATGTTCATCGGGTCTTCATTGCCGTAGACGCCAAGGCGGATTTCGCCGATCGGCACCTGGCCGCGCTGCACCGCCGTCTTGATCGCGTCCAGCTTGATCAGCGTGTCGTTGGACTGCAGATCGATGGTGAGATCGGTCTTGGCCTCGACCTCCTCGATGAACAGCCGGATGTTCTGGGTATGGAAATTGTCCTCGGGATAGCCTGACGCCATGATCCAGGTCTGCGCGAGCGCAGCGCCGCCGGTCATGAACGTGAAGGCCGCGCCCGCGGCCAGGGCGAACAGAGGTTTCATCGGCGTCTCTCCTTCTTGGTTGTTCTTGTCGGACGGCTTCGCCCGAACCTGCTTCTGCTTTTGTTCGAAGCAAGATCAGGGCCAAAAGGCCAACGCGTGGGCAAAGCGCCCCGCATGGACGCCGAAACGGTGCCGGCAGATCAGAGCTTGCCTAGAATTTCGCCAGAACCTGCTTCGAAGATGGATCGTTGATCGATAGCTGGCCGTTCCTGGATCCGGGCTCACCCTTGCTGATCGAGCCAGTGCCGGGCGATAGCGGCGCGCGTCGCAAACCAGACGCCGCCCTTTCGGTTCATCGCCTGGAGCACCTGGTCCAGCGCACCGATGCGCGCCGGGCGGCCGATGGTGCGGAGATGAAGGCCGATGCTCATCATTTTTGGGACGTTCGCCCCTTCGCGCCAAAGCCAGTCGAACGCATCCAGCACATAGCCAGAAAATTCCTCGGCGCGGCGAAAGCCGTTCGGGAGCTGGAAGCGCATGTCGTTGGTGTCGAGCGCATAGGGGACGACCACATGCGGCTCGCCGTCCGGCCGCCGGAGGATTCGCGGCAGGTCGTCGTCATAGGCATCGCTGTCATAGAGAAAGCCGCTATGCTCGATCAGAAGACGCCTGGTGTTCAGGCTGGCGGGCGTCTTGGTGTGCCAGCCGAGCGGCGCGTCGCCGGTGACGCCTTCGAGCGCTTTGACCGTCTCAGTGATGACACGACGTTCCTCATCCTCGTCCATGAAGGCGTGGTTTTGCCAGCGATAGCCGTGGGCGGCGATCTCGTGGCCCCGCGCCTTGGCGTCCTTGAGGAGCCAGGGCGCCAGCTCCGCCATCTCGCCGCAGGTGCTCATGGTGGCGCTGACGTCGTGCGCCGCCAGCACATCCATAATCCGCCAATAGCCGGCGCGCGCGCCGTAGTCGAAATGACTCTCGGCGGCGACGTTCGGAACGCCGTCGATCTGTGCGATCATGTCGTAGACGGGCTCATTGCGCGCATCGCCGCGTGAGACCGCCATCTCCGCGCCCTCCTCGACATTCACGACGACGGAAACGGCGACGCGCGCGCCATTCGGCCAGTTCGCAGCGGGCGGCTTTCCGCCATATCCCCAAAGGTCACGCTCATACATCTTGGATCACGCCCTCGACATAAGCGGCGAGCACGCGCCAGGCGGCGTCGAAATCGACCATCTCCATATTCTCGTCGGGGTTATGGCTGCCATGGTCGTTGGCGATGAAGATCATCGCGGACGGTACGCCCTGCCAGCAGAAGACGGCACAGTCATGGCCGCCACCGGACGCGATGTCCACAACCTCGACGCCGGCCCGTTCCGCGGCGAGGTGGAGGCCCTGGCGAAGGTGCTCGTCCATCAACGCCGCATCGGCGCGCGTCGCCTCGCCGAGATCGATCGTAACCCCTCTTCGCGTTTCGATCTCCCTGACCTTGGCGTGCAGACGCTCGTTAAAATCCGCCAGCACGTCCGGATCGACCGATCGGGCGTCGATAGTGAAGGCGAGTTCGCCCGGCACCTTGGTGATGGCGTGGCGATCGGGGTTGGTGGCAAACTCGCCGATCGTCAAAACGAAGTCCCTGCCCGCTTCCTCGAACGCGAGCCACCAGCCCTCCATCGCCGCGACCAGCTCGGCGCCAGCCAGCACCGCGTCCTTCCGATCGGCGCGCGGCACACCGCCGGCATGGGTGGTCTCGCCGATGATCCTGGGAAAGCGATAGCGGATATTGCCGCGGATCGCCGTGACGATGCCAACGGCCTTTCCCCGTCGGCGAAGGACCGGCCCCTGCTCGATATGCGGTTCGATGAAGGCTCGGATCTTTTTCGGATCGAGCTGCGGACGGGCTTCGCGGATCGCAGATGGATCGAAACCCTGATCGGCCATGTGCTCTCCGAGCGTTCGCCCGCTATCGCTGCGTCGGACGCTATCCGTCATGCCCCTGGGCAACAGTCCGAAGGCGGCGCGCGAGCCCAGATAGTGGGCCGGGAACCAGACCATCTCCTCGGCTCTGAGCACCATCAAGGTGACGTCGAAAGCGGGCGTGATGTTTCGAAGCGTGAGCCATTCCAACAACGCGAGGCCAGCGAGCACACCGGCAGCGCCATCGTAATTGCCGCCGTGGCGCACGCTGTCGATGTGCGAGCCGATCATCAAGACCGGCGCGTTTCGGTCCCGACCGGGCAGCGAGACGTAGAAATGGCCGATGTCGTCGATTCTGATCTCCAGACCGAGACGTTCGGCCTCGCGCCTGATCATCGCATGGGCGACAGCTTCGCCCTTGCCGAAGCTGTCGCGGGTGATGCCCGGCGGATCGGCGGTGGCCTCGGCAAGCTCGGCGAACAGCCGATGGGCGGTGGCGAGCGGCTGATCCTCCTGATCGATCGTCAATAAAGCGCCTCTGGCAAGACCATGACGATCCAAGGCTGCCAGATGATCGCCAGAACCATCAACAGCATGGCGATCACAAAAGGCGCGATGCCGGCATAGACGTCCCTGAGCTCGCCCCGCCCGCGCACGCCTTGGACGACGTAGAGGTTCATGCCGACCGGGGGCGTGATCAGGGCAAGCTCCATCATGATCACCAGGAAAATGCCAAACCAGACCGGATCGATGCCGAGATGGAGGATGATCGGCATGACCACGGGAATGGTACCGACCATCATCGAGAGCGTCTCGAGAAAGCAGCCCATAATCAGATAGAAGAGCACCAGGAGAAGGATCGTCTCGGTCGCGGACAGACCGAGATCGGTGACGAAGCGGGTCATGGCCTGGGGCACGCCGAGAATGCCGACGATGAAGTTCAGGAAAAACGCCGCCGAGATGATGAAGATCAGAAGGGCACTGGTTCGCGTGGTCGCGATGAACGCCTGATGCAGCATCGCGAAGCTGAGCGCGCCATTCCACCAGGCAAGCAGAAAGGCGAGCACCACGCCGAGCGCGGCGGCCTCGGTCGGCGTCGCCCAGCCGCCATAGATGGCGCCCATGACGACGACGAAAATGCCGAGCGGCGGCAGAAGATATTGAAGGCGCCGGATGCGCTCGCGCCTGGGCGCCAGGTCTTCGTCCCGGACCTGCTCGGCGATCGCTGGCTTGATAAGAGCGGCTGTTGCGATCATCGCCATGAACAGGAGCGTCAGAAGCACGCCCGGTAGGATGCCCGCTGCAAACAGCTGGCCGATCGAGGTGTTGGTCAGCGCCCCGTAGATGATGAGATTGACCGAAGGCGGAATGAGGATGCCCAAGGTCGCACCGGCGGCGATCGTGCCCAGCACCAGGGGTTCGCTGTAGGTCCGCCGCTTGAACTCGTCGAGGGCGACGGTGCCGATGGTGGCGGCGGTCGCCACCGACGAGCCGGAGACCGCGGCGAACAGGGAGCAGGCGCCGATATTGGTGTGCAAGAGACCTCCCGGCAGGCGGCTCAGCCAGTCGGCCAGGCTGTCATACATGTTCTTGGTGATGCCGGAGCGCAAAAGCAGCTCGCCCAACAGCACGAAGAGCGGGATGGTGGTCAAAAGAAAGTCGTTCATCACGGACCAGAGATTGGTCCCGAACGAAAACAAGACCGGTGGCCCGAAATAGACAAGCGCACCGAGCACGCCGATCGCCAGCATGGCGACGCCGACATGCAGGCCGATGAACATCAGCCCGAGCATGATCACGAAACCGATGACGGCGCCGGCGAGGTCAATCATGGTTTTGCGAAACCATCGGGTCGAGCCGTCACCGGCGCACCTCGTCCAGCTCTTCCGCCAGGCTTTGCGGCGAGAGCGCGCGGTTGGCGTCATCGAGGCCCGTGCGCAGCCTGATGAGGGCGCGCGCCGCCATAGCGATGGCGGTCAGCGCGAACAGAACCAGCCCTGCGAGCCAGAGGCCTTGCGGCAGCCAGAGCGGCGTTTGCAGCGGCGTGCTCGCCCGGCTCTTGAAGAGAAGGCTTTCGGACAAGGTCGTCCAGGCCATATAGGCCATGAAGGCGGCGCTGAGCGCCAGGCAGACATAAGCCAGGATGTTCAGCCCCGCCTGCAGGCGAACGGGCAGACGGTTCAGGAGAACGTCGATCCGCGTGTGGGCGCGCATGGAGGCGGCGAGCGCCATGCCGAAGGTGCCGGTGATGGCGACGACGTAACCGCCGATCTCATCCACGCCCTGCACGGAAAAATTCAGGAGCTTGCGCGCCAGGATCTCGAAGACGATCAGGAAGGAGAGACCCAGGCACGCATAGCCCGAAAGAATGCCGATCAGGCGCATCAGTTCAATTCGATGCCGCGCACCTTGCCGACCGTCGCATTCCAGATGCTGGTGCACTCGGCAAAGCCTTCATTGCAGCTTTCGCCCCAACCCGGCAGCACCTGCTCCATCGTCGCCTCGGTGATCATCGCCTGATCCTCGGCCGTCGGCTCCACCAGCGCCATGGAGAAGAGGTTGTAGTTCTCGCAGCCGTCTTCCTGGCCAGTATTGCAGGCGATCGCCCAGCCATTGTTCTGGCGAGCCAGATCCCAAAAGCCCTGCTCGAACTCGACGAAGGCTTCGGTGAGCTTCGCCTGCTCGTCTTCGGAAAAACTGTTCCACGTGTCGAGGTTCATGAAGTGGCCGTTGACCGACCAGGAGATGCCAAGCGGCAGGAAGTGGGTCGTCACCTCCGGCCAGTTGCCGGTATTGCCCGAGGTCGGCGAGGTGATGGCGCAATCAACGACGCCGCGCTGCAAGGCCGGGTAGACTTCCTTGAAGCTCAGCGTGACCGGGGTGGCACCCACGGCTTCGAGCAGGCTAGACATGGTCGCGGTGTAGGAACGCACTTTCAGACCGGAGAGATCGGCGACACCGCCAATCTCGGCGTTGCAATAAAAGACCTGCGGGCCATAGGGCCAAAGCGTCATGGCCTTGGCGTTGAATTTCTCCGCGAGCCGTTTTTCCAGCTCCGGGCGAAAGGCGACGACCGCCTCTTCGAGCTGTTCCATGCTGGTGGACACACCGATCAGATCGATGCCTTCGAGGAAAGCGTCGTCGCGGGCGGCGGCGCCCACCGTACTCTCGACGATGTCGAACGCACCCGTGCGCACCATGCGCAGCGTGTCCTCCATGTCGACGCCGACGACGTCGAGCGGGTTGAAGTTCACGGCAAGGTCGATGCCGGTTTTTTCGGACAGCTCTTCATAGAACGATTTTTCGAGTGCGGTATGGAATTTGTGGGTCGAGACCAAGCCGGTGACGCGCAGGCTTTGTTCGGCCTGAACGCTCGTTACAAGCAGCGCCAACGCGGCGGCGCCCATCAGCATCGTCTTCATGAGAGGTTTCCTTTTCTTGTCCGTTGATAGTGGCGTGCGATGTCCATCCGGCGGGCGAGCCAGATGTTGTCACCGAGGTCGGCCAGGGCCTGGAAGATGGCCTCGACCGCACGGAAGCGCGCCGGGCGACCGGCGATCCGTAAGTGAAAACCGAGATTGAGGAGGGCTGATCGGCCGCGCTCGGCCTCGCTCATGAGCTGGAAAAGCGCGTCTTCGACATAGCCCGCGAACTCCCTGCCGCGCGAAAAACCGTTTGGGTGAAAGAACTTCATGTCATTGGTGTCGAGCGCATAGGGAAGGACGACCAGGCCCGTCGGATCGTCATAGGGAAGATCGTCGTCGAAGGCGTTCGAGGTGTAGGTGAAGCCGAGCTCGGCCAGCAGCTTTCGGGTCCAGACACTCTCGCTGCCACGGCAAAAGAACCCGAGCGGCCGCTCGCCGGTTGCCGCTTCGGTGACCTGGAGGCAGCGTTCGAGATCGGCGCGCTCGGCGGCCTCATCGGCATAGTCCGCATGGGGCCGCCAGCGCCAGCCATGGCAGGCCGGCTCATGGCCACGCTCGACGAGTTCTTTAGCAAGATCCGGCGTCCGCTCGATGGCCCGACCGCAGCAGAAGAAGGTCGCGGGCATGCGATAGCGGTCCAGAGCATCGAGAAAACGCCAAAAGCCGACGCGCATGCCATAGGCGAAAATCTGCTCCTGCCCCAGATCGCGCACGCCAGGCGGCACCACGCTCAGAACTTCGCCGACCGCCTCGGACCTGGGGTCGCCATCGCCGACCTGCCACTCGGCCCCTTCTTCGAAATTGACGACAACCGAGACGGCGATGCGTGCGCCGTTGGGCCAGATGATGCCGGGCGGCGAGCCGGCATAACCGATGAGGTCGCGCTCCTGAACGTTCTCCGTCACGCGACCTCCTGAAAAAGACGCCCCCAAGCCCTGACCCGAGCAGGATCGACGCCTGCTGTTTTCAGCGACGCCCAAAGCGCCGTCGCCACCGTGTCATAGATCGGCAGGCCCAGTTCCCTCTCCAGTCCGGGAACGATCGCCGCCCCTTTGAGATTGGTGCAGAAAATGGTGATCGCATCGAGCTCGGCAGCCGCCGCCACCTCGCGGCACATCTCGGCTATGGTGCTCTCCGGGACCTCGGAGAAGCTGAAGTTGCCGGGGTCCTGCAAATGACGTTCGGCGGCGACGTTGAAGCCGGCTGTTCCAAATGTCTCGATGATGCGTGTCTGGATCTCATCGAGATAAGGCGTAACCAAGCCGACACGCTTGACACCGGTCACCTCGAAAATCTCTTTCAGCGCAAGAACGGAGGAGCAGGCGGGTACGCCGGTGCGCTCGGTGATTTTTTGGCATAAAGCTAAGTCCTGCTCGAAGCCAAGCCAGCCTGCCGACGTGCCGTTCCAGCAGATGCTGTGGACGCGAGCATCGGCGAGAAGGCTCGCAGCCTCCAACATCGGCTCGCTTTGGAACTGGCCTAGCGCTCGATCGCCCAGCGAGATTTCGGTGACTTTGAACCGCCCGAAATGCGCTGTGACATCAGGCAGATCAGCCAGCATGGCTGATGTCAGAGGCTCCAACACCGTGTTGGAGGAAGGCGTCAACATCCCGAGAAATCGGCGGTCGAAGACGCTCAACACCATATCCTCTTCAGACACTGGAGCTCGGCCTGTAGAAGGGGACATGGGCGGCTGCATCGAAGTAGTTCTCATAGAACTTCATCACATGAGGCAGCAGCTTCTTCGACAGGCCTCGGCGTTCGACTTCTTCATCTGTGAGTGCACGGGTGAGATCGTCTTGGAGCTTCGAAAGGGCGGCGCGCTGGTCGACTTTCATGAACTCGCCTTTGAGATAGATGACGTCGCCAGCACACATCACCAGGTCGACGCCATCGGTCTTGGCACGCTGGATCACAGCGTCGAGCACAGGGATCTCGCGGTCGAGATAGGGATAAGCGATCTTCTCCCAGTCGATCAGCACCATGTCAGCGGCCTTGCCGACTTCGAGCGTCCCGATGCGCGTGCCGAACGCCGTTGTCTTCGCCCCGCCCTCGGTGGCCATGCGGAGCACCTGCGCCATGGTCGGCACATCGTCGCCTGTGCCTGGGGTTCGGTGGGCCCGCAAGACCATGCGCATTTCCTGCAGCATATCCCGGTCGTCATTGATGCCGGCCTCGTCCATGCCCATGGCGGTGTTGACACCATGCTGCTCCCAGACATTGAGGGCACCAACGCCGGAGCGCAGACGGAAATTGGAGCTGCAGTTATGGCAGATATGGGTACCGGTTTCGGCGATGCGCTCGACGTCCTTCTGATTCAGCCAAACGCCGTGGCCAAGCGTCATGCGCGGGCCGAGCATGTCGAAGCGATCGATATAATCGAGAGCCGTTCCACCGCCGCGTCGCTTGGCGTACTCCTTCTGATAGGCAGTCTCGACCAGATGCATATGCATCGGCGCGTCGTATTTCTTGGACGTTTCCGATAGCCGCTCCAGCGCCTTGTCCGAGCACCAGTGGAGATTGGCAGGTGCCAGCTGTATGCCGATGCGGTCCTTGTTGTGATGCTGCTCATGCAGGTTCTCGAACATCGCCATGAAATCGTCGAGATCCATGCCGAAACGATCGAAATGGCGCTGCATTGGCGGGTGCAGATCTTCCGGCAGCAGCTTGATGAACTCCTGATCGTCCATATAGACGAGGCGGTTTTGATCGCGCAGCGCGAAGCTGTAAGAAACGCGCATGCCGATGTCTTCATACGCCTTGATCACCTCGTTGGCGCCCTCGGTGACTTGATCGACCTTCCCAGGAATCCAGCCGTGGATGTGCTGCACGGTGGTGACGCCAGAGGCGATCATCTCGAAAGCGGAATAGAGGGTGTCGAGATAGAGATCGACGGCACGACAGACCATCCGGGTGACGAACCAGAGTTCCAGCGGCATGTCCGGCGAACCGAGTTGAACGGGCGTCAGGCCGACATGGTGGTGACCATTGACGAAGCCCGGCATCAGAACCTGGCGGCCGCTGCCGATGACCTGAGTGTTTAGATTACGATCTCTTAGCTCATCGAATGTCCCGATGTCCTTGATGATGCCGTCCTCCACCAGCACGGCACCGTCATCGATCTGCTCCCACTGGTGACGATCGATGGTCTTGGTAATGACGTAGCGGCCACGGACAATCGAGGCGGACATTCTGGGCTCTCCCTCTAAGTCAATGCTACTGGTCACACCAGTTCTTGTTCGGCGAAGGCGCGGTCGACTTCGGCGCTCAGGATTTCAGTGAGCTGCTGGCGGAGTTTCTGGCAGGCGGGATCGAAGGGACCGCGCGGCCGGGGGAGATCGATGGGCACGATCTCCTTGATGCGGCCGGGGCGCGCGGTGAAGACGGCGACGCGATCGGCGAGGGCGACGGCCTCGTCGATATGGTGGGTGACGAAGACGACCGAGGCCTTGCTGTTCTTCCAGACGTCCAGGAGGAAATCCTGCATCTTGGCGCGGGTCTGCACGTCGAGGGCGGCGAAGGGCTCGTCCATGAGGAGCACCTTTGGCTGCATGGCGAGGGCGCGCGCGACGGCGACGCGCTGGCGCATGCCGCCGGAGAGCTCGTCCGGGCGTTTGTCGATCGCCTCGGTGAGGCCGACTTTTTTCAGAACGTCCTTGGCAACGCGATCCATCTCGTCGACCGTGGCACCGCTCAAGCTCAGGCCGAAAGTGACATTCTGGCCGACGGTAAGCCAAGGGAACAGAGAGGTTTCCTGGAAGATCAGGCTGCGGTCGGGGCCGGGCTGGTCGACCACGTCGCCGAAGGAGCGGAGTTCGCCCGACGTGGTCTCCTCGAGGCCGGCGATGAGATAGAGCAACGTGCTCTTGCCGCAGCCCGAGGGGCCGAGCAGGACCACGAACTCGCCGTCGTCGATCTTGAGATCGATGTCGACGAGCGCTTCATGGGCGCGCGGCGTGCCGACCGCCCAGATCTTGCCGACGCCGAGGCAGTCGACGGCTTTGGCCTTGTCGATCATCCCCAATTCCCCATCATCCCAGGCTCCCCTGCCCTTTCGGCACCCAGTACAGAAGCTTTCGCTGCAGCATCCTGAGTCCGTAATCGAAGGCGAAGCCGGTCAGGCCGATCAGGACGATGGTGAAGAACACCAGGCCCGGATTGAACGTATTGCGCGCGAGCATGATCACCTGGCCGAGGCCGTAGCCGACGCCGGTGGCTTCCGCGATCAGCACCACCATCCAGGCGCCGAAGAGATTGAGCCTGAGCACGACGAGCAGGCCCGGCAGGATGGCGGGCAGGATCACGCGTTTGTAGATCTGCAGCTTGGAAGCGCCCATGGTGCGGGCGACGTTGATGTAGTTCTTGTTGACGCTGTCGATCTGCGTGATGGTGGCGAGCGTCATGGTGAAGAAAAGCGCGATGAACACCATGAAGATCGCGGGTGCGTTGCCGATGCCAAAGAGGAAGATGGCGACCGGCAGCCAGGCGATGGGCGAGACCGGGGCGAGCAGCGTGATGGTCGGCAGTGTCAGGTTTTCCATCAGCTTCCAGTAGCGAATCGCGATGCCGACACAGATGCTGAAGATGGCGGCAAGCGCCAGGCCGGAGAGCACGCGCATGGTGGTCGAGAAGATCGTGATGACGACAGCCATCCCCGGCGATGGACCGGCGGCGGCGTCCGTGCCGATCTGCCAGCGCTGAGCCGTGTTGAAATATTGCGCCTGGCCCATGATGTCGCCCATGAAGATGTGGGGCGGCGGGAGGAGCTTGGGGTCGGCGACGCCGATCAGCCAGAGAAACTCCCAGATCAGCGCGAACATGCCGACGGAAATGATGGTCCAGCCGAGCTTTGGCGCGGCCTCTCGCCACCATTCGGCCAGGCCGGCGGTCGCGGACGGGGCTTTCGCCCCGCCCTTGCCGGCCGTCTCTGTCAGAGACGACGCCATCGGTCTTACGCCGCCGCCTTGTATTGGAGCTGGTCGTAAACGTCGGCATTTTCCGCGATCGCTGCTTCCAGCATGCTCCAGTCGATCGCATCCGGGCCAGGCTTCTCCTTGATGTAGCCCATCTCCATCAGGCTGTCGGTGCGGCCGAGGATGAAGTCGGTCTGGTCGCGCTGATCGACCATGGGCGGCTGCTTGGTCGAGCCGATGACCGCGTTTTCCATCGAGGTCTTGTAATAGGTGCCGACGAGTTCATCGAGCACGGTCTGAGTGTCCTGCTCGAAGGCGAGCTGCGACTTCATCATCGCCTCGATCAACGCCTTGATCGCATCCGGGTTCGAGGCGATCAGCTCTTCGCGCGCGCAGAGGACGCAGTCGGTGTAGTTCGGCCCGTAGATGTCCTTGCCATCGGAGAGCAGATGGCTGCCCTCGACGTCCTGGAGCAGCGAGGTGGCGTAGGGCTCGATGGTGCAGATCCAATCCAGCGCACCCGCCTTGAACGCTTCCACGGCTTCCGGGGTGTTGCCCATATAGCGGACATTGACGTCGGCAAAGTTGACGCCCTCGCTCTTCAGCCAATCGAATGGCAGCACCTCCAAGGTGTCGAGCTGGAACGTGCCGATGGTCTTGCCCTTCAGCTTCTCCGCGGTGTCGAGCCCTGGCTGACTGACGATCGCGCAGCCCTCGATGCCGGAGCCGGCGACGATCTTGACGGGTGCGCCCGCATCATAGAGCGCGACGAAGCTGGTATAGGGCAGCACGCCGACATCCACCTGGCCGGTGCCGAGGAACGTGACATGTTCGGCGAAGGTCGGGGTGTTGACGAACTCCAGCGTCAGCCCGTCCTCCTTCGCGGTCTGGCGCGCATGGCTCAGGAACAGCGGCAGGTTGCAGAAACCGGTGCCGTGGGTCGATGTCACGCTGCTCTCGGCATAGGCGCGTCCGGCAAGACCGGCGCCGAGGCCGACCGTCAGTGCGCCGGCGGTGGCTGATTTCATGAAACTCCGCCTGCCGAAGGCGATGTTGGAAAGATCGGGGAAGTTGCGATTACCGTCGCGCTCGCACATAGTCGCGTCTCCTTGGGGTTGCCTCTCCATGGGCATGAACCTCGAGGAGGCCCGGGCTTTCGGTTGGTCCTGGGAGCCCGGGCCACTCTCAGGGCAAGTTCTGCAAGAAACGCGCCAAATGCTATCAAACCTGAAATCGGCAAGAAAAGGTCACATTTCAGCACCGATTGCCGCGGCTTTGTGCACTGTCTTTGCTGTTTGACGAAACTTATCCCAGTTCAGTTTTACAGTTGAGATGGCGGTATACTATGCTTCGAATAGACGAAACGTTGGGCGAAACAGCGTCTGTATTACTGTGACGCGATGAGCAGCGCTGGCTGAACCGCCGGCTTTTTGGCCGCCAGCGCTAACCCGTGCCGCAGGCTTCGGGGACCCAGCCTTCGGGCGTGGCGCAAAGCAGCGGTGAGAAGAACACCGCGTGCAGTTTGTCATGCCAGCTGGGATCAAGCTGCTCCTGCCAACGATCGCCCTGGTTCATCGCAAAGATCAGCCCGACCGGCCTGGCCTCGACCCGTTCAAGCAGCCGGAGGACGGCGGAAGCGGTGGTGCCGCTGCTGACGGTGTCGTCGACCAGTAGAACGCGTTTCCCGCTGACTCTCGGAAGAAGATTGGGATCGAGAAAGACGTGCTTGCCGGGATCGGGCGAGGTGATCGAGCGCACGGGTTCGGCCAGGTCCTCGCGATACCAGTATTTCCTGGAGTAGCCGAGCGGCACGAAATGGCGATGGCCGAGCCGCTTCGCCATGAGGGGCGCCAGCGCCAGCCCGAGGGTCGGAATGCCGACGACGACATCCGGTGTGAACGGACGGGCAAGATCCGCCATGGCCATAGCAAGGGCGTCGACGACATCGAAGGACGCCTGGTTGGCGATGAAGGAGGCGACGGCGCGATCGGGATCATCGGGACGCCGTCGGATCGGGAGGAGCAACACACGGCCATCGGGCAGCCTTGCCGGATAGCCGTACCGAAAAGGGGCCTTCGTCTCGACCGCATGGGGCGGCAGGAGTTGCTGCCAGTAATCCGTGGTCGGCTCGATGAAGCCGTCATCTGTCACGCTTTGGCCCTCCTCTGATCGTGACGGTCCTCCAACCTAGCCGGCGCGATCACATCGCGGTCAAGCCCTTGTATCCATTGGCATAGACCTTGCTTGCGTTCGGGGCGGGAAATGGTGTGACTGTCTGTCGGCGTGATCGCGCACGACCGTCGCCTGCGGAAAGCGCTTTGGGGGATGTAACGCATGGGTAAAAGCCAGGACCAGGTCGCCGCCGAACGCATGACGGCGGTTCGACCGGTCTGGAGCGGGCTCGCGCTGGCGCGAGAGGCGCTCGATCTAACCGATCGAACGCTCCTCCATGCTGGACCGCCCTTTCCCGATCAACACGATCTGCCGATGCCCGTCCTGAACAGCGCCGTACATGCCGCGATGTTCGAAGGCTGGGCCGAAGATGCGGCATCAGCGCGGGCTTTGATCGCGAGGGGTGAGATCACCCTGCTTCCGGCGCAAGGGAGGAGGGCCTGTGCGCCGCTTGCGGCGATCATCTCGCCCTCGATGTGGCTCCAGGTCGTGGAAGACGAGGCGGCGCCATCGAGGCGGGCCTATTCGCCGATCAATACCGGTACGGCCCCGCCTCTGCCTCATGGCGGCGCTGACGATCCCGCTGCCATCGAGCGTCTTCGCTTCGTTGCTGATGAGATTGCGCCGGCGCTTGACGATGCGCTAAGTGATCCGATCGCGCTTCTGCCGGTTATTGACGCTTCCCTTCGGGGCGGTGACGACTGCCATGGCATGACCGGCATCGGCTCCGGCCTGATCTGCGAAAGGCTCGCCGACGGTCGGAACGGTGCTGACAAGCGCCTGCTTGCCTTTCTCGACGAGGCGCCTGGCTACTTTCTCTTCCTGATGATGGCAGCGGCCAAAGTCATGATGATGGCGGCGGAAGGTGTGGAGGACGCCGCGATCGTCACCACGGCCGGCGGCAATGGCCGGCAGTTCGGCGTTTGCCTCGCCTCAAGGCCGGATCACTGGATCACCGCCGATTGCCTGCCACCGGCCGGAACGGTTCCGGATCACGCAAGAGCGCTCGGCGCGATCGGCGACAGCGCCGTCATCGACGCGCTCGGCTTTGGCGGGCTGGCGCTTGGTTGCGCACCGACGCTCCTGGAGATGCTGACGGATCACGCGCCAAAAGATGCGACGGCGCTGCCCGGCCTTCTGCTCAAGACTGCCCATCCCGCCCTTCTTGATGGCCGTTGCCGCTTTGCGCTGAATGCACGGCAGGTTGTCGAAACCGGCCGCGCACCACTCAACGTGCTTGGCATTCTCGATGCTGAGGGCAAAGCCGGCATCATCGGTCGCGGGCTGTTCGGGGCACCCGTCGCGCTCTTTGCGAATGCGCTCTAAACGACCGCCTAAACGCCAGTCTGACACCGAGAACGTCTACTGATCATAGCCCGGAATCTCGCGGTCGAGCCGGCGGCACATGGCAGCAAAGTGAGCCTCTTTCGCCATGCGTTTTTCGTCGACCATCTGCCCGGCGGTGCGCGCGATGACGTCTTCCGGGATCATGCGCGGCGTTTGACCGGACGCATAGAGCCGATACTGATCACGGCAGGCCCATTCAAGGTAGTGCAGATCAAAAACACAGCCCTCGACCGTCTCGTCGATGACCATCGCACCGTGGTTCGCCATCAGCAGAATGTCGAATTCGGAAAGCGCATCGACCACCTTGTTGGCCTCGTCGTCATCCAGAACGAGGCCGCCATAGTCTTCGAGATAGGCGGTGCGCTCGATGAAACGCATGGAGCTCTGATTGACCGGACGGATGCGCATGTCGGCCATGGAGCTGATGGCCGAGGCGTAGGGCATGTGGGTGTGCAGAATGCAGGCGGCGCGCGGCACGCTTCGGTGGATGCGCGAATGAATGAAAAACGCGGTCGGTTCCCAGACACCTTCGCCGGCGACGATCTTGCCGTCGGTGTCGACCTTGATAAGGCCGCTCGCCGTGACCTCGGCAAAGAGTGGACCGAAAGGCTTCAGCAGAAAGTGATCCGGCTCCCCCGGAACGGCGAGCGAGAAGTGATTGAAGACGCCGTCATCGCAATCTTCGAGAGCGGCGATCCTGTAAGCCGCGGCGAGCTTGACGCGCGCCTCCCATTCGGCCGATGACATGCTCGATCGATCGACGCGCGATATCTCCGTCGCCATCGCTCACCCTCCCTAGAGATCACCGGCGCTTGCCGCATTCGCGATGTACTCAGCCTGGCGGATGGCGAGTGCGACGATCGTCAGCGTCGGGTTGCACGCACCGCCGGATGCGAACTGACTGCCATCGGCGATGAACAGGTTCAGCACTTCATGCGCACGGCCCCATTTGTCGACGACGCCGTCCTCCGGCTTTTCGGACATGCGATTGGAGCCGAGATTGTGGCTGGCGGGATAGGCCGGCGCTTCGATGCATCGATAGGCGCCCGCCGCCTTGTGGATCGCCGTCATCGCGTTGAAGCCGTGATTGCGCATGACGAGATCGTTCGGGTGTTCGTCATAGTGGATGTTGGCGACCGGTACGCCGAACGCGTCCGTCTCATCGTTGAGCGTCACGCGGTTGTCCGGCTGCGGCATGTCCTCGCCGGTCATGAACAGGCCCGCGATGTTGGCGTAGCGCTCCATCACCGCGGTGAAATCACGTCCGCACCAGCCAGGATCGAGGAATGACCCGATGGTGGGCAGGCCCATGGCGTTCAGCTCGATATAATAGCCGGCGGCAAAGCCGCGCGACGGATCGTGGTGGGCGAAGTCTTCGACCAGCCCCGCCATGAGCTCGCCGCGATGCATGTTGACGGGTTGATCGAACAGGGACCAGACGGTCTGAACGACATGGCGAAGATAATGCCGGCCGACCTGGCCGTGGCCGTTGGCAAGGCCGCCTGGAAAACGTCCGCTCGCCGAATGCATCAGCAGGCGCGGGCTCTCGACGCAATTGCCGGCGAGCACGACGATAGCAGCAGCCTGCCGCTGTCGCTCACCCTCCCCGTCGATATAGACCACGGCGGAAGCCCGGCCGCTGTCATCATGCTCGATCTGGATCGCCCGGCTGTCCGGACGCAGATCGAGACGACCTGTCTCGAGGGCGCGCGGGATCTCGACCCGACCCGTCGACCAACGCGCACCATGGCTGTCGCCGGTGATGGTGAAGCCGTCCTGGATGGTCGCCGGTCGGCCATCATAGGGGATCGAGTTGATCGCATGCCGGCCGGTCGAGATTTTTTCGTAGCCGGCGCGCTTGGCTCCCCAATACATGACCTTGAAATTGTTGTTCGCCGGCAGTGGCGGCAGGCCGTTGGTGCTGGTCACGCCCATCTTGGCCTCGGCCTTGTCGTAATAAGGCGCGAGTTCGTCCAGGGTGATCGGCCAGTCGATCAGGCTGGCGCCGGGGATGTCGCCATAGACGGTGCGGGCGCGCAGCTCGTCCTCGCTGAACCGGTAGCAACAGGCGGACCAATGGGTGCTAGTGCCGCCGACCACGCTGCAATGCCAGACCGGAAAGCTGGGGTGATCCCTGGCCACGCGCCAATTGCCGGAGGCGGTGCGTTTGTCCAGCCAGGACAGCATGTCGAAAGGCGGCCCATTCGTCGTTCACATAGTCATCGGCGGTCAGCCAGGGCCCCGCTTCGAGCAGCACCACCTTCTTGCCGTGCTGACAAAGCTCGTTCGCCAGCGTACCGCCGCCGGCGCCCGAACCGATGACGACGACCACGTCCCGGTCGTCGAGAGCATAGCTCGTCATTGGGACGCCCTCCCCATGTCATCAGGCAAGGGCGGGAGCCAATCGAGATCGTCGAAACCGCGATCGATGTAGCCGCCGAGATGGGTCGACGCGCCCTCATAGCCGAAGGTCTGCCAGACTTCGAGATCGTCGTAGAGTTCCCGGACGGCGGTGCGCTGCAGCAGGACAAACCCGGGCGTGGTCTCGATCGCTCTCAGGGCGGCGACGCGATAGCTCTCGGCCATGTCGCGAAAGCGCATCGGCGAAGCGGTGTCGAGCGCTGTCACGGTCTCACCGATCAGATCGGCCGTGGTGCTGGACGCGGCTACCATGCGGTCGAAGACCAGCACGATGCGGCGATAGACCCGCATCGGCAAGGCGTCGTGCGGGTAGAGCGTGAAGACGACGCTCGCCAGCGTTTCGCCGTCGTCGGGCGAGAACGCCGTCAGTTGCTCGACCCACTCCGGCCCGTCGGGCAGTTCCTCGGGCGGCGCGAGCGCTGGATCTTTATAGGCCTCGATCATGTCAGCGCCTCCTTCGGCAGCATGCAGTGGATGCCCTTGTTGACGTCGACGGTCTGGGTGACGCGGAGGTCGGCGGCGAGGCTGCAGAGCAGATAAGCCTCCTCGCGCGAGATGCCTTTCAGATCGACGATCCAGTCAATCATGGCGCGAAGGGCGATCTTGACCGCGTCGTCGAGATCCTCGTGGAAGCCCATGGTCATGATCCAGTCCTCGGACTCCGCGCGCGGCAACGGGAAGACGAGATCCTTTCGGACGGTGAGCTTGAAGGTTCCGGTAAGCGCCGCTTCGACAGCGGTCAGGCAGACCTCACCATCGCCCTGGACACCATGGCCGTCGCCTGCGGAAAACATCGCACCCTCGTTGAAGACGGGGAAGTAGACGGTGGTGCCGGGGGTCAGCTCCTTGTTGTCCATATTGCCGCCGTGATCGCGCGGAATGATCGAGGTGATCCGGCCCCAATTGACCGGCGGCGCGACTGCGAGAATGCCGAAGAAGGGTTTCAGCCCGAGCGCCTTTCCCCAGGGCAGCGTCACCGTGTTGGCGGCGATGTCGATGGGATGATGGAAGAGGCGCTTTTCGTGAAAGTCTTCCGGCAGCGCGCCGAGCAGCGGCTGGATCAGGCTCCAGCCCCAGCTCTGGCGAACAGTGATGTCCAGAATGTCGACCTGCAGCACATCGCCGGGCATGGCGCCCTCAACATGGACAGTGCCAGTGACCATATGCGGGCCTGGACCACGATCGACGTTCTACCCGCCGCAAAAGCCCCTGCTTTTCTCGGGCGCTGGCGCCTCCAGGAAGCTGGCTGATCTCATGATCCGCGGCGGACAGAAAAGGCCACTCCTGGTCACCGACAGTTTCCTCCTTAAGCATGGCATGCTCGATGATCTCATCGCCTTCCTCAAAGAGGCCGGCTGTGAGGTTACCATCTTCGACGGCATCATTCCCAATCCGACCTTCGCCGTGGTCGAAGCGGGCACGAAGGCTAGCGTCGACAGTAAATGCGACGCCGTCTTCGTCGTGGGCGGAGGCTCGGCCATCGACGCCGCGAAGGTCATCGCTGCAGCGAGCACCAGCAAGAAGACCCTGTCCCAGCTGGCGGGTATCCTCAAGGTCGACACCCCATTGCTGCCTTTTTATGTTGTTCCGACAACGTCGGGTACCGGATCAGAGGTGACCAATGCCGCCGTGATTTCGGACACGGAAACCCACAAGAAAACGTTCTTTGTCGATCCGAAATACGTTCCGATCGCGACGGCCCTGGATTCCGACCTGCTCAAGTCTCTGCCGCCATCGATTACAGCAGCTACGGGCATGGATGCCCTGACCCATGCGATCGAGGCCTACACGTCCCGCAACCGCTTCGCCGATACCGATCGGGACGCCGCCTTGGCGATCAGGCTGCTTGTCGAGTTTTTGCCGATCGCCTACGAGAGTGGTGGCGATGCGCGTGCCCGCGAGATGGTGGCGTTAGGGGCGTTCCTGGCCGGCTACGCCTTCACCAAAGCGAGCCTCGGCTATGTCCATGCGATCTCGCACCAGATCAGCGCCCACTACGACACCCCGCATGGTCTGGCGAACGCAATCATCCTTCCCCGCGTCCTTCGGTTCAACAAGGCCGCTTGCGCCGAGAGGTTTGCTGCTCTGGAAACCATGCTTGGCGGTGATGCGCCCGATGGAAACACCGCGACACTGGCGGATCGGTTCATCGCGAGGGTCGATGCTCTGGCGGAGACGGTTGGCATCCCCGTCAACCTGACCGACGTCCAGCCCGAGGACTTTCAGTCGATTGCCAAGGACGCGCTTTCGGAAGCGCGCTCACCCTATGCGGTGCCTCGTGTCATGCGCCGCCCTGATGTGACAGCGATTCTGCAGTCGGTCGCGTCCGGCGGCCAAGATGTGTCCTTCGCCTGATCGCGCCATTCAACAATGAGCCTAGGAGCCCGAACAATGATCCCGGTCATGTGCGTCGTTCAGCAAGGACAAGTATCGGCGGACGTCGAAGATGCGCTCAAAGCAGAAATCGATGCCTTCGCTCAACACGCCTTTCGAGAGCTCGCCGAGATCGATTGGATCGAGGTGCCCGAAGGCAGCGGGTTCACGGCCGGCAAGCCCTCAACGACTGTCATCGCATCGTTGCAATCGAGCAAAGCATTGGAGCATGACGAGCGCGTCGCGCTGCTGAAGCAGCTCTGCGACATCTGTATGGACAAGACGGGACGCTCTTCCCACGAAGTCGTGACGTCGATCCGTGATCCCCGCTAGAGAACGGAGGAATCAATGCCAATCTACATGTGCAATGCGGTAAGAGACATCATCCCGGAAACAGCCAAGCCGAAGATCGCAGCGGATATCACGACGATTCATTGCGACGTTACCGGGGCGCCTCCCACCTTTGTGCACGCCTTCTTCTTCGAGGACGCGCCACAACAGCCGTTGAACGGCAAGAGCGTTTTCCTGTTCGGCAATATTCGCGCCGGCAGGACCCGAGTACAAATGCAGACGATGATCAATAGGATGCGACAGTCGATTCATACCCACGCTGGCGTCCCGCTGGATGAGATCATCGTCGATACCACAGACGTGCCAGCAAGCTGGGTCATGGAAGGCGGCGACCTGCTGCCGGAGCCCGGCGACGAAAAAGGATGGCTGAAGGCTTACGATACCGCCAATGGTTAGTTGCTTCCACACGCTGTCTGATCGCTCATATGGGGTGGTCAGGCGGCATGCTCTCGCTCTTTGATTGCAGACGCAGTTTTCCCTCAGGCCGTGCGCGACAGGGCTCCTTCCTTTCGGATTTCTCCTGGCGTCTTGCCGAACTTCTTAGAAAAGGCACGGACAAAACTCGCTGGCTCGGCATAGCCCACGCGCCACGAAACGGTCTCAACGTTCAGGCCTGCCGCTTCAAGGAGTTCACGAGCAATCGTCATCCGCGCATCCGTGTAGAGTTCTCGAAAGCTCGTTCCCTCATCGGTTAATCGACGGCGTAAGGTCCGTTCGATCACGGACAGCTTGTCGGCAATGTCTTCAAATTTTAGCTCGGAACCGAGATCATCTATAACTGCATCGCGCACCTTCTTGGACCAGGGAGGCAAGGCTCCGTTGATCTGCTCGACCAAGGTCTTGCACTGGTCCAGACAATATTGAAGCGTGACCGGATCGGATTTCGGAAGCGCACGATCAAGCAGGTCGGCTGGAAACGTCAGTACATTTCTGGACGCACTGCCGATAACGTCGATGTTCAAGAGCTCCGACAACGCACGCGAATAGTCTGGGTCGTCGGCGGTCGTCTCGATCCGAAAGCCTTGAAAATCCGGTTCCTGAATCAGTTCCCGAATGAAAGTCATTGCCACGCATGAATGCCGTTCGAGGATGAAGCCAAGCGTTGACGCGGGTAGCCCCAGCATCTCGAACTCCAGCCTTGCGTCGCCGTTCGTCTCCCGAAGCGCCAAGTCGGCGATGACAAAGGATAGTTTCTCGTACTTGATCGCTGTCTCTATCGCGGCCCGCAGCGTCGGGCTTGTAAGAATGGCAAATCCCCAAATCCCGAAGGCATGGAAATGCATCCGCTTTCCGACAGCAACGCCTAAGCCAGCCTTATCGGACGAAAGCCGGACAAGATTCTCGATCGCCTGTATCTCTTGTTCAATCGTGACCTGAGCGATCGATGTCTTCAGGTCATCCGCTGACAGACCGGTTCTTTCGAGACCCGCCGCCGTGTCGAGACCGAGCTCATCCGCCACTTCGAACAGCAGACGCAAACTTGTCGCCGGCCTTAGCGCGTTGTTCTTTCGCATCTTGTGAAAATATCATTTTGGCCGAAAATATCAATTTCTCGGCCGACCCACTCAATCAAGATGTATCGCATTGCCAAGCATCATGTACAGATCCGCGCACGTCCGCTTCCTTATGGCATTGCTGCCAGAAGGGTTCAGGGTGCTTAGGTCTGAACCTGGCACTCCCTTGCCGAAGCGCTTCCGGCAGAAAACCGGGGTAGAGTGGAAGCGACGAGCAAGATCTATCCGTGGAGGTTGCTAAGCGGCGCTTTCCACGCCGGCTTTTGAAATCGGCAGGCTGATCGTTTAACGTGCCCTTTAGACTGGGAGGCAATCATGCTTACTCGCCGCTGCGCCGTCGCTGGCCTTCTGGCCATTTACCTGCCCCTGGCGGCGCTGGCCGAAGATATCGACATTGCACCCGTTACCTTTGGCGACGGCTGGGCTGTCGGGAGGCCCTCCGAGGCCGGGCTTGATCCCGCGGTCCTCTCCGCCCTCGTGTTGGAGATTGAGACAGATACCCTGCCGAACGTCCATGCCGTTCTGATCGAGCACAAGGGGCGGTTGGTCTTCGATCGCTATTGGCCCGGCGAGGATGAAAGTTGGGGCCAGGGCCTCGGCCACGTCGACCATGGCCCGGCAACCCAGCACGACCTGCGCTCAGTCACCAAGAGCGTCACCTCGGCGCTCCTCGGTATTGCGCTCGGTGACACTGCCGAGGACGCACTCGCCCGTCCCATCGCCAGTTTTTTTCCTGATCGCGAGGCACTCGGTGAAAGCCTCGGCACCGTGACGCTGCACCATGTGCTGACCATGACGGCAGGTCTCGAATGGAACGAGATGGAGGTCCCCTATACCGACAACGATAACGACGAGATCCGGCTCTATCACACCGACGATCCGGTCGGTCTCGTGCTGGCCCGCGAAGTCCGCGACATGCCTGGCAGCCGTTGGTACTACAATGGCGGGTTGACCCAGGTCACTGCCGGGGTGATCGAACACCTGACCGGCAAAACCATCGACGTGTACGCCGAGGAGGTCCTGTTCGGCCCGCTCGGCATAACCGACTATACCTGGCACCGGTCCGGCGCCTGGGACGCGAACAGTTCACCTAGTGCTGCATCGGGCCTCCGCCTGCAGGCACGGGATCTGGCCAAGATTGCCTCCGTCTTTCTGCATAACGGCCAGTGGCAAGGCCGCGAGATCGTGCCCGCCGCATGGGTTGCCACTTCGACCACCAGGCACGTCCAGGATAACCCTTGGGGTCCGCCAGGCGTCTATGGTTACGGCTATTTCTGGTATCCAGGCACGTTGAAGGGAGGACTCAAAGTGATCCGGGCCGTTGGCAATGGCGACCAGCGAATCTTCATACTGCCCGATATAGGGCTGGCCATCACTGTCTTCGCGGGCAATTACAACGATTTCCGCCATGCCGTTGGCGAGCGGATCATGGAACATGTTCTCGGGGCGTTGCGCTGAACCGGTGTTGCCTGGCTCCCTACGACGTTGTCAGCCAGCTCCAAGGCCATGGGACAAGGACCATAATAGGAATGCGCCCAGCGCAATCCCTAGCAGACATTGAACCCGAATGGCTGTTGGCGGCCACGAAGCCAGATAATCAACGAACTTCATGAGGCGAGCCGCTCCGATCATCGGCAGGGCGATGGCTGCCAAAAATG
Organism: Pseudomonadota bacterium; assembly: GCA_039197065.1. Classification (GTDB taxonomy): domain Bacteria; phylum Pseudomonadota; class Alphaproteobacteria; order Geminicoccales; family Geminicoccaceae; genus JANQPX01. Next base: position 62,131 of record JBCCUL010000039.1, read on the forward strand.
TCAGAAGTGCCAGAACCTTAAAGGTGAGCGGCGTATGGGAAAACGGTGCGGAAAACCAGAGCAGTCCTGCCAACAGGAGGCGGATGGCGACGGCGCCCCAGACACCGGGGCTGATCATGAAATGTCGCACGAGTGCGGTGAGTTTCGCTGGCTGCACAACACCATAGATCGACATGGCAATGATCAACACTGAGAATGCAGCTAGAGCGACCGTCATTGGTTCAGCTTCTCAAGCTAGTTAGCGATTAGATTGTTTTGATATTAGCGGCCCACTCTATGCAGGAACGTTATGAACACGGTGTTTCTCTCTTCCGTCTCCTCCGCCGTCACACTTTAAGAACGGATCAGCCGGCTTCCTTGGCCTCTCGTTGCGCGGCCTTGCGGGCTTCATGCTCGGCGCGCTTGCGGGTCTTCTCCGCCAATCTCCTGCGGAAGCGCTCATGCGACTCCTGCGTTCCGTCATGCAGGCTGCCCATCCACTTATCCATGGGAAAGTTGCTCTCCCCGAAATTCACATTGAAGTAGCGGTGGTGCAGGTAGTGCATGTAGCGATCAGTTCGGAGCGCCTTTTCGTCACCGAACACGATCTCATCGAAGCCGGAATGGCTGAGCGCCGGGCCGAGCCCCGTCTGGAAGCCATTGAACAGCATGTGCAGCGGATGGGTCGGCACCACCAGATGGATCAGCATGCAGGAGAAATAAAGCAGATGCTCCACCGGATGCATCGCCATGCCCGACCACGGGCCTGTGTTGACGTTCTTGTGGTGCAGATAGTGAACATGGTCGTAGAACGGCTTCCAATGGATTAGACGGTGGATCAGACGGTGGATCAGATAGAAGTGGAAGTTCCGCCAGAACGGCACTGACATCATCAGGAGACAGAACAGAACCGGATGGGCATAGGGATCCAGGTAAGGGAGGAAGTCGTTCGCATAGCCCCACCACAGCCCGCACTCGTAAAGGGACCAGATAATCGTCCCGGAATGCGCCCAAAAAATGTTGTCGTAGACCTGGTTATTGAAGAGGAAAATCGGACTGTCTTCAGCCTGCCATTTGGCATTGTACTTCTTCAGCCGTCCCTGAACTTTGAAGCTGTAGAACCAGAGATGGAAGGCGCCGAACCAGACCCACAGAAAAACAATATTTCGCGCTAGGATTTCGAGCATCCAGCCGATCTCGAAGGTCTGCATGCGGTCCATGGCCGGCGTAAACCAAATGTAGGAAACGCCGATCACCAGCATGTAAAGCGCAAACCACGGAAAGAAGAATCCCGGAATCCCGGTCAGCCATTTGAAGATCTTCCGATAGTTCGTCGGATCGTCGAGCAAAGGCTCTAGATAGACCGGTCGGCCAGACCACCACTCCCCGCGACGATCACGCTCCTGACCATGCTCGTCGATGGTAACTTTCTGCCTTGCCATGGCGCATTCTTCCGCAATTCCACTCCATCTAACCTTTTCTAAGGATATTGAGGGGTGTCAACAGATATGGGGGCCAGAGCCTGAGCATCCGGACAATCGTCAATCCTGACCGGCCGATGTTCAAGGTGCTATTCGGGGGCTTTCCCGAAGTGGACGGGACTTGCTGGGAGTTTCTCGACCACTGTTGATGAACTTGCCTACGACCTAATCTGGCGCAGCATAGACGCCGACAATCTCATTGGCTCTTATCGGCCCAAAATATCTGCTGTCGAAACTATTGGACGCATAGTCTGACAGCATAAAAAACTCATCGTTCTTGAGCCGCCGACATTCATTCCAGATTGGTGGTGGATTGCCCCGCGCATCGTGACTCGCTGATGCCGTCAAGCGCCTACCGTTGAGGAAGAGGCCAACATGGCTGTTACAAATTTCATCGCCGGGACCAGCAGCAATGGGCTTCAGGAATAGAACCCTTCAGGTACCAGTTTGCCATGTCAGGCCTGGTAGTCGCTTGCCGCCTCAGGTATCGGGAACGCTGCGATCTTGCCGATCTCTATGTCGCCAAACGTCCGAAAATACAGTCCTTCGGGTAGGCTTGCACTTGATGGATAGAGAATGAGGGGTGCATCGAGCTGTCGAAGACCTACGAGCGCAGCGGCCAATAACACAACGCTGGCAGCGAGGCCTGTGCTTTTAGGTCTTGTCACCGTAGGTCGCCTCAAGACGCCTGGCCACAGGCTCCAATGTCTGGAAATCTTCGAAGCCAATCAGGACATATTGGAAGTCGCGATCCTGCCAGTTGATGAGCTGGAGGGCGTTGGCATATTGGCTTTGGCTCAGCGACTTCTCTGTCCCGGTTGGGTTCGGTTTGAAGCAAAAACCAGTGAGGCGGCCCTGTCGGTCATGGTAGGCGATTTGTCCGACCGGCACGCCGTTTACGAAGAAAACACGACCGCCGATGAAGGTCATGCCGGCATCTGAGAGGTCCGGTATGGTGAAGTCGCTGCCAAGCGTCTTGCTCAGCCATTTGGTCAGCATCTGGGCCTTCCGCTGCTGCTCTGCTGTTACCTCGACCTCGCGCATGGAACCGGCATAGCCGAGATGATACCCGGCTACCTGGCGAAGCCAGCCGGTCTGAAGGCGGAGCTGTTCGAAGGCAGTTTGGAAGCCGGCGCTTTGCTGCTTGGTGGTCTCCAGTTCCCGCTGGGCTGCGGCCAGGGCCTGCTGGTGCTGCGTGACTCTTGCTGCAAGTGTTTCGCGCTCTGAAGCCAGTTCAGCGATCTGTTGCTCGGTTTTGGCCAAAGCGGTTTTGGTCTCGTTGAATTGCTGATCTCGGGCAGAGAGATCAGCGGCAAGCGCGTCCTTTTGCGTCTGGAGATCAGCAACCATTCTGTCGAGCGTCGCTCCTTCTTTGATCAAGTCACCGATCGTCGTGTTCGCTTTTGCGAGTTCATTTTCGGCATCGGCCTGAGCCTGGTTCACAGCAGCTAGTCTGGTCTCAAGCGTCGCAACCTCGCTCTGAAGTCGGTCGCGCGCCTCCTCGCTCTCCGAAGCCTCGGTATCAAGTGAGGCGAGCTGCTGCTCAAGTTCTGCGCGCTCGCTCTCCAAACCCGCAACCTGCTCGGTAGCAGTTGCGAGGGCGGCCTCTGCGTCAGACCGTGCGGCCGCAACCGCATCGATGTTGGTTTCCAAGGCCGCAACCTGGCTTTGCAACGTGTCGCGCTCCGCGAGACTCCGTGTCTGAGCGCGACGCATGTCGCCTTCGAGCGCTGCAACCTGCCGCTCCAGACCGTTGCGTTGGTTACGGGTATCCTTGAGATCTTCGGTTACGGTTGCGAGGTGAGTTTCGAGTTGCGTAATCTCCATGGTCGCTTGCGACAGCGCCGTATCAGCATAGCGCTTAGTTTCTCTCAAAGATGCGAGCTGGTCCTGCTTTGATGCCGACTATCTAGATGAAGCTTGGGCGAGATCCTTGAAACGCGCTATGCCAAGCCCCAAAAAGGCGAGGATTTCCGCGGCTCTAGGGTTCGTTTGGTTTCTGGGCCTTAAAATGGCGGATACTAACGATAGGCCATACAACAATGGAGCACTCACAGTAGACCAAAATAGGATTTTTTTCCGTCTCTTCAAGAAGGAATTCGGGGTTAAGCCAGGGCGCTATTAGACAGATCACCTGAACTCAAAGATTGCTCTTGCCTCCAGCTCTGGCAACAAGAGCTGATGTCGGTGACAATGTCTGACGGCCTGCCAGCGTTAACGCGCCCCGGAGGACATCCCTTTTGAAGCCAATTTCCGAACTACCAACACTGGACTTCAACTCTCCTGAGTATCGCAAGAATCCGTTTCCGATTCTTGCCGAGCTTGCCAGGACATACCGTGTCGCGAGCAGTGGCAGAGGCGTGGAGGTTTTGGACTACGATTTGTGTCGGCAGATGATTGTCGATCCGAAGCTGGGCACCGGCCACCCAAGGCTTATGAAGGTTTTGGGTCTACCTGAAGGTCCCGTCCTGACTTACAAGCAAGGATCCATCTCGTTCTTCAATCGCGGCGCGGAGCGGCGAAGACTAAGGCAGCCTTTGACAAGGCTCTTAAGTCCCAAAGGATCAGAGCGGTTTCGCCCTGATGTTAAAGCTGTCATAGCCGACATAGTCGGCGATGTCCCAAGGACAGCGGCTGTTGATTTGATCGAACATATTTGCGACCCGACGCCGTCGCGCGTCTATTGCCAATGGATGGACGCACCCAAAGACGATGCCGCCTATATCGCCAGAACATCCCATACTGTGCAGCAGGTTCATTCGCGGAACCCGGAACATACGGCAGAAGTCGTTTCGGCGTTTGAGCGATTCTTGGACTATGCCGACGAGCGAATCGCGGCCGCACGGCAAAGTCCGGCCGACAGCTTGATTTCAGACCTGGTTGCAGCTTGCGACGCCAGGGAGCTGACGGAAGCTGATTTGCGCAACTGGGTGATCAAACTGGCCGAGGCGAACACGGACAATTCCTCTCATCAGATCGCAACGGTGATCATCGAACTGGCGTCGCGTCCCGAGGTGTGGTCGCGGCTGAGATCGGAACCCGCGTCCATTCCCATGGCCGTCCGTGAAGTGATGCGCCTGCATCCCCGGTCGATTTCAACGTCGCGTGAAGCCCTGGACGATCTCGAGATCAATGGGGTCGTCATACCAAAAGGCACGCCGGTCTTCGCCAATATCGGCGCAGCGCACTGGGATGAGCGCTATTATCCCGATCCAGGGACATTCTCGCTTGAGCGAGAAGACCAACCCGCGCATCTTAACTTCGGCGGCGGCATTTTTTCATGCATTGGTCGCCACATCATCACGATCGAAATCGAAGAAGTGATCGCACGTCTCACCCAGGATTTTCCGGATCTTAGGATCGACGAAGCGCGGTTTGACCATACGCCGATGTTCACGAATGTGACCGCGCTTCGAGCCACGCTGCAGCCTTGATCCGGACAAGAATGGTCGACGACAGCCTCCGCTAATCTATCCTCGATTCTTTCACATTAGGATCTATTCAGGATTAGCCGCAGATCGGCCGGGCGGAGGCAATGCTTTGTGCCCCTGCCCAGCCGGTCGCTTCTCGTGTTCGGACTTAGTCGTTGATGTCCTGGACTTTGACGAGCATGTCCGGCCAGACACGCTGGTTGTTGATGTCGAACTGAGCACCCTGCTCATCGGCCCATGTGAAGCGCTTGATGGCGGGTGTTTTGCTGGTTGCCTGATACAGCCAGTACGCTTCCGCTTTCAGGGCTTCATCGATCGGCTTGTCGATCGATTCATAGACCATCTGCTTGCACGCATTGATCGACTCGGCTGGGAACAGGGCGATGCGCTTGGCCAGGTTGTCGACATAGTCACCGATTTCCTCCGGGTCCAAGGCCTTGTTGATGGTGCCCATGGCTTCGGCTTCATCCGCATCGAAGTCGCGTGCGCTGAGAATGATTTCCAGCGCCCGGCCCAAGCCGGTTTGACGCGCCATGCGTGATGCACCACCGCCGCAAGGCAGAATGCCCATACCAACTTCCATCTGCATGAACTTGAACTTGCCACGGGCTGCAAAACGCATGTCGAGGGCAAGGGCGAGTTCGTGACCGCCACCGCGTGCGAAGCCTTCGATTTTGGCAATGGTGGCCTGGGGCACCTTGCTGATGCGTTCACAGACTGATTGCAGGTCGAGAAGCTGAGCTTCATCGCGGGAAACGGCTTCCGTCGACATGTCTTTCAGAAGCTCGGTATCGTAGTGGCAGACCCAGATTTCGGGATTGGCGGATTGGAAAACGACAACCTTGGTTTCTCGATCACGCTCAAGTCGCATGGCCAGACTGTTCAGATCCGCCAGCATTTCCTGACCTTGTACGTTCACAGGGCCGAAGTCGAAAGTGACCGTCAGAATGGCGCCGTCCTGTTCGGCTTTGAACGTCGTAAAACCTGCGTATTTCATGACCTTGTCCTTATCTTGGCCGGAGTGATGATGTCCTTGGGTTTCAAGTGCGGCGGCTGAAGCATCCGCCTCACACAACGCCAATATATTTTCTGGAAAAGTCGATTAAATCCGCTGATTTCAGGAACAGATTTCTGTTTTTCTATATAATAGTAGCGAAGGACAACCTCTGATGATCACCATGGGAGGATCGGCGATCGCCGTCGATCCTCCCCATCGGCTGTCTCAGCCGCTGATCTCAGTGAGCACCGCCTCGATCGCCTGGACCAGACGCGCGTTCTTTTGGGGATCGAGCGCGTCGGGATAGGGTTGGGCAAACTGGCCGCTGTCATTGTCGAAATAGCGGCCGGAGGCGCTGGCGAATTCATCGCTCAGGGCGGCGCGAACCAGGATATCGGCGCCGACACCGAGATCATTGCCCTGAACGCCATAGGCCTCCTTCACCATTTTGCTGGCGAGGAACGAAGCGGGGTTGACGGCGATGATCGCTGGCCCGTTATCGCCCAGGGATCGGGCGAGCTCGAAGGACCACATGGTGAGCGCGAGCTTGCTCTGGGCATAAGCCTCATTGTCGCCGAGCCGCGCCTGGCCCGCGAGTGCTTCAAGGCTCACGGCCGCCTGCGCCGCCGAGGACAGATTGACCACGCGCCCCTTGGGCGACATCAGCGGAAGAAGCCGTTTGGTCAAAAGATAGGGGGCGACGGTGTTGACGATGAAGCGCAGATCGTAGCCGTCACCCGTCAGCGGATGGGGGATCTTGAACACACCTGCATTGTTGATGAGGACGTCGAGTGCCGGATGTTCTTCAGCGATCGCGTTCGCCATCATCTCGACATCCCGGAGGTTGGACAGATCGGCCCGATAGGTCTTGATGACTCCGGCGCCACTGATTCGGGAAAGCGTCATCTCTGCGTCGGCCAGCTTGGCATCGCTTCGGCCATGGATCAGCAACGTGTGTCCTAGGCCCGCTAACTTTTTCGCCGTTTCGAAACCGATGCCGTCGGTCGATCCGGTGATCAGGATGGTCTTGGTCATGACTGCGCTCCTAAATCGCAAAGTCGGGCAGAAGGTCGTCCGCCAGTTTTCGAAGTGTCTCTTCCGTATCGGCCTGATTGAACCGGAGGTTCAGGGCGACGTGATTGACGCCGATCTCCTCGCGTGACTTCAGGTAGCCGCGAAGGTGGTTGATCCCGAGACGCATGCCCAGATGGATCGGTCTCGGCTGCGCGTCAGGATCTGCGGCGAGGTCCAGATAAAAAGGTTCCATGACCGGCTTGTCCGGTTCGCCGGCCGCATCGATCCGCGCACGGTAGTCGTCGATGACGTAGGACTGCTGCAGGGCCGGGCGTGGATAGGTCATCCAGCCGTCGGCATTCGCCGCAATCCAGTCGGGCGCCTGCTGGCTGCCGCCGGTCACCAGAAGCGGGAGTTTTCCGGAGACGGGCTTGGGCAGCATGTCGACGCCGTTAGCAACGTGGCCAAACGCATTCTCGACGCGCGGCGCCTGCCCGCCCATCTGGCGGATATAGTCGTAGCTCTCTCGAAACAGCTCGCCGCGCCGATCATACGGCAGGCTCAGCGCCGGGAACTCCTCAGGCCTGTCGCCTGACGCGATGCCGAGGATAAGCCTCCCGCCGGAGAGAACATCGGCCGTTGCCGCCGCCTTGGCCACATGGGCGGGATGGCGAAGCGGCAAGGCGATGCTGGCGACACCGAGCGCGATGCTCGTCGTTTGCACAGCAAGGGCGCCCAGATAGACGAACGGATCGAACACCTGGCCGGCATCGCCGAAGGACGGCACGTTGAAGGGCACATCGCGCAGCCAGACCGCGGAGAAGCCGAGGTTTTCCGCGAGTTGCACGCGTTCGACGTGTCGCGTCATGGCCGGAACCGGTCCGGTTGCGTAGGTTTCGATCGGCACGACCAAGCCGATCGAGAGCCGACCCGGCTTGAAGACCGCGTTGTAGCCTCTGTTGATCGCCTGGAATGCCCTGCTGTCCGCTTCGCTCACGTTCTCTGCTACTGCTGTCATATCGCCATCCATCCCTCATCCATATCGAACCAGCGTGCGACTCTCGATGCTCTTTCTGGGCGCTTGGACGTTCTGGCTTTCGTCCATATCGAGGGCGCTGTGGGCGAGAAAGGGGCGTCCCCTGTTGTCATAGATGTTGAAGATCGCGACGTCATCCGGCGTCATCAGAGACATGTAGAACCACTGGTGATCGTCATTGGCGGCGACGCCGAGGATCTGGCCGAGCCGATCTGGATAGATCAGCTCGATCGTCATCCAATCCTCAGGCTTGACCGAGCTCGGCCGGATAAAGCCGAGCGGCGAGGTCCTGATGGTGTGTTCGACCGGACGCCAGACATTGACGAAACCGTAATGGCCGGCACGAAACTGGGCGGCCCGCTCGTCCCCGACCAGATCGATCAGTCGCTGCTCGGCGCCTGATCGGCTGTAATCATTGTGAACGTTGCGCGCCGGTCGGCGCTCGGCATTGGGATCGTCGACACGCACGGTGTGATCGAAGACGATGACATCTTCAGCACCGATCTTCGCCTGTAGCAGGACGCGCAACTCCTCGTCATAGGCATCTTGCCAGCCTGACGGCGCCTCGAACGCCTTCACACCGGTCACATGCTTCTCGAACGCGATCCCATCGCTGTCGAAGTCGACATCGAGCCCGCCATCGCGGAGGTCATGAACGTCGACCCTGGTGGGGACCAGCTCAGGCGAGACGAGATTGCCGATCACGCCGTCGACGTCGAAACGGAACGCCTGAGCCTCGGCACTCTTAATGTGGTAGTTCACGGTCGCGGCGTCTTGCATCATCTGGCTCCCATGCTCACGGAGAGGGACAAACCCTGTCATGCATCGATGACGGCAATTTATTATGTTTGCCTTCGGTTTTAAACGATGCTTCTAAAGGAACAGAATTCGCATTTCGGATATAATATCGATGGACACCGAAGGCTTGCGGCTCTTCGTCATGGCCGCCGACATGCTCAATATCAGCGCCGCCGGACGTCAGCTCGGCCTGGCGCCCGCCGTCGCCAGCGCTCGATTGGCAAAGTTGGAAAACCAGGTCGGGGCCGACCTGCTGCATCGCTCGACTAGAAAGGTCTCACTTTCGCTGGAGGGCGCCGAATTTCTTCCCTTTGCTAGGGAAATCCTGGCACAGGAGGACGCCGCGCTCGCCGCATTAGGGAAAGGTAGTTCGGATGTTCGAGGCACGCTACGTTTCGCGGCGTCCAGCACGTTCGCCCAACGCTTCATCGCACCGATCTTGCCGGAGTTTCTGGAGCGGTATCCCCGCGTCAGTCTCGAGCTGAAGTTCTCCGATATGCAGATGAACCTGATCGAAGGCGGCTTCGACCTGGCTTTGCGCAACTACGCCATCGAAGACAGCAGCCTCAGGGCCAGAAAGCTCGCTGACGACAGGCGCATCCTTTGCGCCTCGCCCGACTACCTCGCTCGCCATGGAACACCCGAAGGCCCTGATGATCTGGCTCGACATCAATTGCTGACCTTCATGAACGGCGCGGCACGAAGGTTGTCGTCGAAGGGTGATCAGCTCTCTTGCACCTTTCCACCGCCGGACGCCAAGAACAGGGTCGTCTGCGATGACGGCACCAGCATGCGACTTATGACCGAGGCCGGTGTCGGCATCTCTATGAGTTCCCATTGGAATGTCTACAGGGAATCTCAGGAAGGATCTCTCGTGAGGGTCCTGCCCGACTACGAGGTCGATGACCAATCCGCCATCTGGCTTGTCTACCCGAAGTCTAACGTGCTTACAGCGAAGGTCCGGGTCTTCATCGATTTTCTTCTGGAGAAGATCGGCAGCCCGCCGATCTGGGAACGATAAGCGCGAAGCATGTCCGAACGCGCTCTGGCTCTCGGACTTCACCTACGTCGCGACCTGGGCAGGCTTCGTCTACGTTGCCTTTGTCATCGACGTCTTCGCTCGCCGGATCGTCGGCTGGCGGGCCTCCCGTTCGATGCAGGCCGGATTCGTCCTTGATGCGCTCGAACAGGCGCTGCATGCCCGCCAGCCTGTCCAGCACGACGGTCTGATCCATCACAGTGACAGAGGATCGCAATATGTGTCGATCAAGTACACCGAACGCCTTGACGAAGCTGGCATCGAACCCTCGGTCGGCAGCGTCGGTGACAGCTACGACTACGCCCTCGCCGAGACCGTGATCGGCCTCTTCAAAACCGACGTGATCCGCCGCCGAGGTCCCTGGAAGGGCCTAGAAGCCGTCGAATTCGCCACGCTCGAATGGGTCGACTGGTTCAACAACCTGCGCCTGCTCGAGCCCATCGGCAACATCCCGCTTGCGGAAGCTGAAGACCGCTTCTATGCGGATAACCAAGGTCTCGCTATGGTCGCCTGACTCAGACCAAACAGCCTCCAGCAGATCCAGCGCGGTTCAGATCGAGGGGGTGGGCGCTAAGTTGGTCTATTTGTGGGGCAGCCTTCAGAACAACGAAAAGAATGGCATGTTCCTCAAACTAGCGCCAGATTGTCAGGGAACTTTGTCTACAAATGCCCTTCTCCTGCGAGCAGTGACGATTCATGGATAAACGATGATGATGGATGCCAGCGCAGGCGAATTGAAAGAGCTTGGCCCAGGCTGCTGTTCTAGCACAAAGGATGAGGCAAATCAGGATTTGAACTGTGCAGCAGACGTTTCATGCATCTTGTATCTGCACACCGAAGGCAGTTATCGCTTGGCGAAATCTTAGCAGCAAAGAATCGATATGCATGTGCGTGCAGCTGAATTGACCTAAATGTGATAGGCCGCAGAGATCCCTTGGCAACTGAGAACAAAACGGACTTCGCTGCCGACGAGCTTTCTAGCTTTGCCTATATGTTTTGGGGTCGGTGCATCGCACTGGCCATCGTAGCGATTTGGTTCGTTGCAACCGTTCCCTGGGAACGTTCTCCAACATATCTAAGCGTCGTTGCTCTCTTTTTGGTTACCGGAGCTATTCCTTTCGGCCTTGCTAGGAGCGGCTATCGATCGTCGGTAATTGTCGTGATGTTTCTGTTCTTAGATGCAGCGATATTGAGCTTTCTGATCATCGTACCCAACCCATATGACTTCGAGGCTTGGCCTCCACAAATGAATCTGCGTACGCAGGCATTCTTATATATTGGGCTTTTTCTGGCTTACATGTCATTGAGTTACAAACCCATTTTAGTGGTTTGGGCTGGAATTGCCGCAACGATTTGTTGGAGCACTGGTTACTTTTGGGTGATTAACTTACCCGAGACCCGTGTCTTTACCGGACAAGGCATACTCGACTCTGGCCTGACCTTAGAAACCGCCTTTTCAGAGGTCTTGCATCCAATGGCGGTCGGTATTCCCCGATGGACCAATCAGATTATATTTTTGAGCGCGTTGACATTTATTCTCGCTCTCGCCGTGTGGCGGTCTCGCAGATTAGTTCATCGGCGGGTCGTCGCCGAAGCACAGCGCTCGGCCCTTTCTCGTTACTTCTCGCCGAATGTTGTTCAACAATTGACGTCAGGAGACAGTTCGCTCAACAAGCCAAAAGTACAGCCTGTCGCCGTGCTATTTGCCGATATGGTTGGCTTCACAGCCATTTCAGAGCAGCTCAAACCCAGTGAACTCCTGGATTTATTGCGTGGCTTTCACGGCCGCCTCGCGCGCTGTGCAATTCAGCATGGTGGAACCATCGACAAATATATCGGCGATGCCATCATGGTTCACTTTGGCACACCGGAAACTCGCTTTGACGACCCGGTTCGTGCCATTCGATGTGTAGCCGACATGAAATCGGAGATCGAAGCTTGGAACAAAGTTCGGCTTTCGAAAGATCTGGATGCTGTCGAGGTCGGGATCGGAATCCACTATGGCGATGTCGTTGTGGGCAATATCGGCGATGCTCAAAGGTTGGAGTATACGGTTCTGGGTGACACCGTAAATGTCGCAGCGCGTCTTGAATCGACCACGCGCGATCTGAAAGCGGTCATTGTGGCAAGTCACGAGATCATTGAAGCTGCATCTGCTCAAGGGCTTGATTGCCAAAGAACTTTGCCAGGCCTAACGCGAGGGCGGCCGGTACAAATTCGGGGCCGTGTGACACCCGTCGAACTTTGGCATTTGTCTCGATAATCTCAAGCCGCCACAGGCAGGCAATGTAGGGCTTCCGCATTTGGCGAACGGGTATCGCCTATCCATTACAAAGATATAGAGAGCGTTGTTCCTGAAGAACGAATGGCCAAACCGGATGACCTAGCCGTTGTCGTCTCAAGACCGAGTGCGTTATGTAGCGAACTACGATGAAACCAGCTGGTATTTGCCCTCGGTGTGCATGTAGAGGATGCAGTCTTCTCCGGACTCACAGGTCACCTTGTGCGCCGCCTCGCCCTTGGAGCTGAAATAGCTGCCCGGGTCCAGGCTGTGGACTTCCGCTTCGCCGAACATCTGGACTGTGGATTTCCCTTGTATCGTCACCGCACGTAGCAAAGGCGCGTCGCTTCGGATCTCGCCATTGTAGCCGGAGGGCAGCTTGATGAAGGTTCCGTTCTTCTCGTCATCCTGAACCTTGCCCCAGAGGAAGGCCATCTCGGCGCCGCTGCCGGCGTCATCGGACTGACTGACCCAGGCGGCATCGGCCGCGTCCAGCCAGACGATGTTTCGAGCTTCGATATTGATCGGACGTTCGCCGATATCAAACTCTTCTTCCGCTGGCTGCACCAGGTAAGGGCCGGACAGGATCTCGAGGAAAATCGTCGGGCTTTCCCCTTGTGCCGCCGTGATATGAACTTCGCCTGCCGGCTGAGTCCAAAATGATCCCGGTTCCATCCAAAACTTTGCAGCGTCGGGATCGTCATTATGGATTTCGCCACTGATAACCACGGCACGATAGGTGATATTGTGGATGTGCGGCGGTGATTGGAATCCATCGAGGAAAGTCACCAGTGAACCCGCCGATACATCTTCCCTGATATCGCCCCAAAGCTTGCCGGACTTCGGGCTCAGATCACCGCGAAGCGGGTTCAGCGCGATGAACTCGACATCGGCGCGTGTGACGATTTCGTTGCTCTGTGACGCCGCAGGCATGCTGCTCAGAGCCGCGGCGGCGAATGCGAGTACGAGCGACGACAGCGTCTTCCTTTCCACGGTGTGATCTCCATGTGGGATTGACGGGCTATGCCGTGGACATGCCCCTTAGCGACAACACTTGAAGTACGTACAATTTTCACCCATAGGCACATTGCTGAAACCATGTGTGAAAAGCGACGGGCACAACTGTAGCCTCGTTCCCCACCCGTCAAAGGGCTTGTGCAGTCCATGATGCTTTTTGGACATTAGGTCTAGAACTTTGACAGTGCCGCCAAGGCTGGATCGACTATGAACCTACAGTCAATCGCAGGCCGGGTGTTCTGACCTGCCTGATCCCTTCGGTCCAAGTCTTATGAGAGAGTTCGGCTTTGTTGTTGTTTGCCCTGAGGTGATGGCCGGAGCGTAGGCCGTCAGCTCAGGGCTGGGCAAGATGGTTTCTGGCGCCGGCGGTCGATAGCCAAGCGCCGAGTGAGCTGGAACGGTGTTGTAGTGTCGTCGCCACCGCTCGATCAGGATCTGGGCTTCTTTCAGCGTATAGAAAATCTCCCTCGCCAAGAGCTCGTCGCGGAGTTTGCCGTTGAAGCTTTCGCAGTAGCCATTTTCCAAAGGGCTGCCGGGCTCGATATAGAGCGGTTTCACGTCCAGTTGGTTGAGCCAGCCCCGCACGGCCTTCGCGACAAATTCAGGGCCGCAGCACATCGGGAAAGGGCGCTGTCGATACGGCTGAAGTCGAACCTGGTGTGACGCCCGTTCGGATAGTGGATGACGCTTCGTTCGGTCCGCGTTCCTTCAGCCAGCAGCCACTCGGTAGCGCCGAACGGCAAGTGTTCGAGGATTGATGTCGATGGCACGCGACTGCTCGGCAAAATCCGCGACTTTGTCCATGATGCGCACAGGCATGCCACGCCGATAGAGCTCGATGGCGGCCGTCAATCCCGAGGGGCCGGCGCCCGCAATGAGATAGCCAGTCATGACGGCGTCTCGTCTCCCCGCACCATGATCCACATCAGTCTAGCGAGCGAGCTGGATCGGTGAAGTTTCCGAAAGAGCGAGGCGCGAACAAAATGCCCTCCCGCTGACAGCGCGCATCCCGAGAGCGGTGTTCAAGCAGGGATGAGGACGGTTTGATGGGTGGAGATCACTTATGATCTCAGAAGACAACACGAATCTAAGTTGTTGCCCCTGTGTTGCCCAGAATGAGAATCTAGGGCAACACTCTCCGAAAAATCTACCTAACCTATTGAAAAGATTGGCGGACGCACAAAGACTCGAACCTTGGACCCGCTGATTAAGAGTCTTCGGCAACTCGTTGATCTGTAAGGGCACGTGAGACTGCAGACGTCATACTTGCATTCAAATCACTCAATTAGATAACACTACAAGTCTCACGCAAAGTCGCCGACAGTTGAGGCGCGACAGCTATGCAACATGGGTGTCATGTTGAGGCCAAATCGATGATCCGATATCGCCTCATAGTGAGGTCGTCGGGTTTGATGACCTATGCGAAAAGTTGACCGAGTTTTGAAGCAGGGAGCTGGGCCTTTCCTTTAGGAACGAGCCCAGCTTACACCTTAGAGCAAGATGTGGCCAAATTCTCACCACTCGATGGTGACCTACAAGAATAAAAGTTTCCTTACGCGCCGAGATACTGCTTGCCAGATGCCTATGACGCTTAAGATTGGCCTACTCCAATGCAATGCCGTTGGTCTCCAAGATGCCTTCCAGCACATCGTCGATGAGATCATCCAGATCATCTAAGCTTTCCCACCAAGCAAAGACTTGTTTGCGGTATTCCTCTGTATCTTCCACTTCTGTGATGAGCGTAGTGCCTTCGGCGCTTGCCGATTCCCACTGCTTGGAAAATGCATCGAGGGCGTCTGACTGTTCTTCTGTTAAGTCCATGTCCCGCAATGTTGAGATGTATCCCGCCATTTGATCGAGGTCGCCAGCATAGTCTTCTGCAGCTTCACTACGAACGTTGTCAGGCAAACCTGGAATTGCTGCAAGCATGACCGCGCCGGCCGCTTCGGCTTTGTTAGCTTCCAGCTTAGACATCGCAGCATAGGCAGCAAAAACTTCTTTATTCAACATGTGATCGTCAGCAAACGCCATTGACGGCATTGCCATGAAGCCAACCATAAAAAATATCGCGAACCGCGACATCCGCTTTTCCTCCTCTGTTTGCTCAGCCTCGTCAAATATTGCGAAGTCAAGCTTTGGCAACAACGAGATGTATAAAAAGGTACGAATTTCGCACATGCGATGTCGTTGAGCGATTTACGGCCGATGCGGTGGCTTACGGATGCGTTCTCCGCGCTACGCGACACAGCGCCTGCTCACCCCTCTGGACATAAGCCGTCTAAAGACGTTCCCAAGCCGCCGAGGTTTGAAAGCGGTTCATTTGACGTCCTGGATTCGCAGAGGCACTTCGCCCCGAGTGCGATGTCAAAACAGCCGATGTTGTTGACAAGACTTCAGATTGGAGCCCTCGTATAGGTTGATCAACTCTTCCAATAAATCGCGAGAAAAACTGTCCTCACATACGAACCCAGGTTGTCAAAGCATCGCTATTAGTGTTCCTTTCATGGTGATGGCCCCAAAGCGCAACGCGTGACGGGTTAAAAGGGAACGCGGTGCGGTGCCCGTTCATTCGGCTCCAAATCCGTGACTACCCCCGCAACTGTGAGCGGCGAGCGACCCCGACAGCATCCACTGAGTGCGTTCAAAGGGCGACTTGGGAAGGATCGGGAAAGCTTCGACCCGTAAGTCAGGAGACCTGCCATCTAGTTCGAAACTGATCTCGGCGGGGTGTCCGAGGGGAGACTAAGATGGTGACGACGGTTTCCGCCGTGCAGCGCGCTTATTCTGTCGCCCCCCTCCGCAAAGGAGGTGGCGATGCGCCAAGATGCCCAACAGGACGAAAAAGGCGCAGCGCGCTCGTTTTGCCTCACTGAATTGAGCATCACGGCCTTGGTTGCAGGGGCACTGGGCGTGTCCGCCCTGCTGTGGCTCGCCATTGGCATAGCGCTCTGATGAGCGCGATCATGTAAGTCCGGAACCTCCGCCTGGGTTACCCGGAACTGACCTTGTTCAGCGGTTTGTCGTTTGATCTCGATGCCGGCTCGACCCTGGCCGTGATCGGCGCCAATGGCTCGGGCAAGAGCACCTTCGTCAATATGCTGCTTGGGCTGATTAAGCAGCTCTCGGGTCAGGTATCCTGGCCAGAAGGCTACCCGCGAGAAATCGGGTATCTGGCGCAGATGACGGAATTCGAACGGCGCTTCCCCATTCGTGTCCGAGACTTGGCGGCTATGGGTGCTTGGGGCGGCTTTGGACTGTGGCAGGGCCTGAGCCGCGCCAGGCGCGACCACGTCGCAGCCGCCTTGGAGGCCGCAGGCGTTCTCGATATCGCGGATCGTTCGCTGCACACGCTCTCGGGCGGGCAGTTACAGCGAGCACTCTTTGCCCGCGTGATCTTGCAAGATGCGCCGCTCATTCTCCTCGATGAGCCCTTTGCAGCTGTCGACCAAAGCACTGAGGCTCATCTGCTCACGATCATTTCCAAATGGCGCGCGGAAGGTCGCGCCATCGTGTTGGTCGTCCATGACCTTTCGGCGGTGCTCGACCATTGCAGCCATGCGCTGTTGCTTGGTGGTCAAACCGCGACCCATGGCGCCGTGGAGGAGGTGCTCACGCCTGAGCAGCTGGTGCGCCAGGGTTACCTATCCCAAAGCCAGGCCTCCTGGATGTTCCGCCCGAACCATCAGCGCCAGGAGAACGACTATCTTTGAGCTCTTGAACGAGATGTGGGGCTTCGCCTTCATGCGGCGCGCCTTTGTGGCGACCACGGTGCTGTCCGCTTCCGTGGCGCCTGTTGGCGCCTTTCTGGTGTTGCGGCGGTTGTCACTGGCGGGCGAAGCGATGGCCCATGCCATCACACCAGGAATCGTGATTGGCTTTGTGACGGTTGGGCTCTCGGTGATGTCACTGCTGGTTGGGGGGCTGATTGCTGGTGTAGGCGTGGCCATTCTCACCGCTCTCTTGGCGCGTAAGACAATCCTGCGCAGCGATGCGAGCCTTGCTTCGCTTTATCTGATCGCTTTGGCCGTTGGCATCTTCATCCTCTCCGCTGCTGGCTCCGCTGTGCCGCTCAAGAGCTTCTTATTCGGCTCCATTCTGGGAATCGACGATGCGTCGATGATGCTGGTGGGTGCCGTTGCTACCGTCACCCTGGTGTCCTTCGCATTTTTGCTTCGGCCACTGATCATCAGCACCTGCGATCCGGTCTTTTTTGAGGCCCGCACCCGGCGGCCTTGGATCGTGGAGCAAGGCTTCATGCTGCTCCTCGTGCTGAACCTGTTTGCGGCCTTCAAGACGCTTGGCACGCTCATGGCGGTTGGGCTGATGATCCTGCCCGCCACGGCCGTGCGCTATTGGTCGAGCACGATCACCGCACAGCTCGGCCTGGGCTTTGCCTTCGCCCTGGCCAGTTGCTGGATCGGCCTCACCCTTTCCTATCTCTTCCCGGAAACACCTTCAGGCCCCGCCATTGTGCTGGTGGCGGGCGGGTTTTTCCTGATCTCGGCCCTTTGGGGGCCGCTTGGTTTCGGCGGACGGCTGCGCAACCCGTCTGACACGAAAGGAAAATCAGTTGTGCATTCCCCATCTGAGGAGAAGATATTATGAGCTCAACAACGACACTGCGCGTCAGCCTCGTTTCGGCGGCGCTCAGCCTTTTTTCGCTGCCCACTGCGAGCCTTGCGTACGATATGCGAATCGTCGCTAGCTTTTCGATCCTGGGCGACATGGTTGAGGAAGTGGTGGGTGACTTGGCTGAGGTGACCACGATCGTCGGTCCTGATGCCGACGCCCATGTCTACCAACCTTCCGTAGCTGATGCTCGCGCCGTAGCCGAAGCGGATGTGATCTTCGTCAATGGCCTGGGCTTTGAGACCTGGTCCGACACCCTGATCGCCGAGGCCGGCACCGAGGCCGAGGCCCATGTCGCAACCGATGGAATCACCCCCGTCCTGGTGGAAGGCGAGACGGATCCGCATGCATGGAACTCGCTGATCAACGGCATGATCTACGTGCAAAACATCGCCGACGCCATGTCGGAAGCTGCGCCTGAACACGCCGATACCTTCGCCGCCAACGCTGCGAGCTATATCGCTGAGTTGGAAGCCCTGGATGCGGACACCCGCGCGAGTCTTGCGGAATTACCTGCGGACAAGCGCACCGTCGTGACAGCCCATGATGCGTTCGGCTACCTCGCGGATGCTTATGACATGACCTTCCTCGCTCCGGTCGGTATCGATACAGAAGGCGAGCCTTCGGCACGCGATTTGGCAACTCTCATCGCGCAGTTGAAGGAGACGGGCGTGGCAGCGCTGTTTGTCGAAAACATCACCAGCCCTGCTTTAGTCCAACAGATCTCCGACGAGACCGGTATCGACATCGGCGGACGTCTGTTCTCGGATGCCCTTTCGGAGCGGGGCGGCCCTGCAACCAGCTATCTAGCCATGTTCCAGCACAATCTCCGCGCACTGCTCAATGCGCTCGGCGACACGTCGAGCTAAGCCACCCAAGAACGAAGCGCCGTTGAAGGATACTTTCTGGCGGCGCTTCGAATTCCCTCCGCATAGTCAGATAAGCCTGCTGTCGTCTAAGCAGATTGAACGTTAGCGGTCACAAACAGTGTTTTTGGACTGGGTTTTGGTCCATTTGGTTTTTCTGCGCTGGCGCCTCATCGGGCTGTCGGCCGAGCAACTAAAGGAACTCCTCGGGAGAGGCATGTCAGTTGTCAAAGGCACGAATCGCATCTCCTTGACAGGCCATGGCAGACGTTCATAACAGTCAATCGATGGTTCCTAGGGATCGAGTTCGGATCTCTGAGATGAAAAAGGGAACGCGGTGCTTCGGCCTTCGGGCCGGCAAAGCCGCGACTGCCCCCGCAACTGTAGGCGGCGAGTGTCTTCGAGAACGCCACTGGGCTTAAGCCCGGGAAGGTTCGAAGACGCGTCGAGCCGCAAGTCAGGAGACCTGCCATCATTCCTTGAACTCGAACCCGGGCGGGGTGTCCCGGCAGGAGAACATTGATGGCCGACCGGCATTTGCCGCCCGAATCGATCTGTCCCGGCATGCTCCCGTCGCTTAGCGGAGGGCGCAATGATCTGGTCCGATGATACCCATATCTTCACCTGCACGAACTGCCGCCATCTCGGCGCGCCATGCGCCGATGCTACGGTGCTGGCGCGCAAGCTGGTCGAGGCGGTCCGGCGAGCGTCGCCTTTCACCGCCGAAGACTTCGAGGTAACCGGCCATGGTCGGCTCGAAGGCTGCGCGCGCACCTGCCCGGCACGCTTCGTCGCCAACAAGACTCACATCTCGATCTATGGAGACGTAAGCGCCGATACTGATCTCACGTCGCTTGCAAGCTTCGCCGACTCGTTCTTCGAAAGCGGGCGGCATGAGACGATCGAGCTTCCTGCCAGTCTCGACCGGACGCCCTGCGAAATGATCAGGGCGGTTCCCAAAGGTGGACGGGTCGAATTCACCCTCGGCGCCGAGCCGGCGCCGGTCAAGCGTCACTAGAGGCAGGGTTCGTCGCCATGCGCCGCTTTCCGCCGGAGCGGATCGTCTGTCTGACCGAAGAGACGGTCGAGACCCTCTATCTTCTGGGCGAGGAGCGTCGGATCGTCGGCGTTTCGGGTTATGCGGTGCGACCGCCACGGGTGCGACAGGAAAAGCCGCGCGTGGCGGCGTTCACCAGCGCCGACATCCCAAAGATCCTGGCGCTGTCGCCGGATCTCGTCCTGACGTTCTCGGATCTTCAGGCTGATATCGCCGCCGACCTGCTACGCCAGGGGATAACGGTGTTTGGCTTCAACCAGCGGGACGTCGTCGGCATTCTCACGATGATCCGAACCCTCGGCGCGCTGGTGGGGGCTGCGGCGCGCGCGGAGGAGCTTGCCGGCAGCTATGAGCGCCGGCTCGCTCGGATTCGTGAAGCAAGCGCTAGTCGCGTCCAGCCGAAGGTCTACTTTGAGGAATGGGACGCACCGCTGATTAGTGGCATCGGCTGGGTGTCCGAGCTGATCGCGATCGCCGGCGGCGCCGACATTTTCGCCGAGCTTGCGGCCAGACCGTCGGCAAGGGAGAGGATTGTGCAGCCAGAAGACGTGATCGTCAGAGCGCCGGATGTGATTCTCGCCTCCTGGTGCGGCAAGAAAGTACGTCCAGAGGAGATTGCCGGCCGGGATGGTTGGGCCGATCTCCCAGCTGTTGCCCATGGCCGCATCCACGAAATCAAGTCACCGCTAATACTGCAGCCGGGGCCGGCGGCGTTGACCGACGGACTCGATCGCATGGTCTCGCTTATCCGCGATGTTCGACCGCCGGAAACCGCGGGATGACGACGCCGTCTCGTCCGATCAGCCCTTGCGTCGGCGTCTGTGAGCTAGACGAGGTGAGCGGCTATTGTCTCGGCTGCGCCCGCACCGGCGACGAGATCGCCGGCTGGTCTCGAGCGGACGAGGCCGAGCGCCAGGCGATCTGGGCGGCACTGCCGGCGCGGTTCGAAGCCCTCGGTGTCACCTGCCGGCGGCTCGCC
Source organism: Pseudomonadota bacterium (assembly GCA_039197065.1). Classification (GTDB taxonomy): domain Bacteria; phylum Pseudomonadota; class Alphaproteobacteria; order Geminicoccales; family Geminicoccaceae; genus JANQPX01. Next base: position 82,735 of record JBCCUL010000039.1, read on the forward strand.
TGGGACATCGAGCGCATCCGCCGCTTTACCGCCGAGGGCCTTGGCCAGGGCCGGCGCATGGCGGTTCTGGGGGTCGTCGGCGCGCTCGGCGAGTTCATGCCTAGACCTGACGCGCCGGTCGCTGTGCATCTGGAAGGTAGCGTCCTGATCGCGCGAACCGAGGGGGCTGCCCTTCGCCTTCGCCTGGAGGACACGACGCGGGCCCTTGCCTTCAGCAATGCTGATCCGGCGGACGGCAAGGAGCCGATCGCGCTGGTGGTTCCAAGACAGCGCTGGGCTGTTCCGGCGGTCTCGGTTCTGACCGCGCTCGGCCCCGACCGAGAGGCGATAACCGAGGACGGGCTGGCGGGGCTTTTGTTCGATCTCGGTCTCGGCCGCCAGGAAGCGCGTTTTTTGGTGCGCATCGCCGATGAACACAGCCGAGAGGTGATGGAGGCCCATCTCGGCACGCCGCTGCTCGAGGCTCTGCCAAAGATCGGACCGATGCTGGTCCGGACGAGCCCGCCCCGGGTCATCGAGACACCGCTCGGCCGGGTCGAGATCGCGACCTCAATCCCGCCGCCCGGCGGCAAGTCGCCAAACGGGCCGCACACCCATCTGCTGCCAGCCTATCTCGCTTCGGGCCGCACCATGCCAGCGGGGATGAATATCCCGGAGAGCTATCTTCCGGGCACGATCCTCTATCCCGTCTGAAGGCGCTCCGATCCGATGAACGGAGCGGTCAGCTTGAGCTTGGCGCCGATGGCCTGCAGCGCCGCCAGAACGACGAAGGCGAGCGCATTGGTCCAGGCGATGCCTAACAGCACCGCTGGTGCAAAGGCCGCGGGATCGCTCGGCAGGATGAAACTCGCGAGATAGATCGTGAGCTGCTGCGCGCAGAGGGCTGCGGCCCATGCGAGCGATGCGCGAAGCAGAGGACCGCGGAAGACAAATGCCCGGACCGTCAACATGGCGGCTGCAACCGCTGCTACGGCGGACAAGCCGATCGCCACACCCCAGGCAAGCGTCATCGGATCGGTGGGGTAGCCGAGCAGGCCGAAGCCGACGGCCTGGTTGATCAACCAAGCGAGGATGGTGACCGCGAAGGCGTCCACCTTCTTCAGCGCAAGCGCGCCAAGGGCGGCCAGGGCAGCGAACGGCGTGGCGCAAGCGAGCGCCAAGCTGAAGACGAAGCTGGTGCCAGCCAGCAGCAGCACCCAAGTCCAGCGGCGATAGGTGACATCATGGCCAGCTAGTCGATGCGGCATCGGTCCTCTCCTTGGTGGAGGATATGGATCGTTTTCCTCGCCCGCCAACAGCCGCTCCGCTTGACCCCGCCACATCGTGCGGCGGGGTCATCTCCGAGACCATCGAAAGACCTCAGGCAGCGAGCTTGCCGACGGCACCGAGCACCTGAGCGATGCCTTGTTGGTTCAGGCCGTGCTCGCCGATCACCACCAGGCGACTGCGGCGCGCTTCGCCGTCCTGCCAGGGGCGATCGAAGTAATGCTGCAGCCGGTCGCCGACGCCTTGGACGGCGAGGCGCATTGGTTTGCCTTCGACCTCGATGAAGCCCTTGACCCGAAGCACGCCGTGTACGCGGATCGTATTGCGCAGCTGCTCGATAAATTCGTCGGGACTGGTAGTCGCGGCGAGCTCAACATGAAAGCTCTCGAAATCGTCATGTTCGTGATCCTCGCCGTGGTCGTGATGCGACTTGCGGCTGTCCAGATCATCCTCGGCAGCGGCATCGAGGCCGAGGAGGACGGCGGGCGGCAGGCCTTCCTGGTTTGAGCGCACCATGCGAATGCCGGGGCGTAGCTCCTCTTTGACCCGCGCCTCGATGTCAGCCCAATCCTGTTCCGCGATCAGATCCGCCTTGTTGACCACCACCAGATCGGCAGCACCCAGCTGCTCCTCGAACAGCTCCTCCAGCGGGCTCTCGTGATCGAGATTGTCGTCCGCCTTACGCTGCGCCTCCAGCGCCGCCGGGTTGGACGCGAAGAGGCCGTCGCGCACGGCTGCGGCGTCGACCACCGCGACCACGCCGTCGACCGTGACGCGGTTTCGGATCTCCGGCCAGTTGAAGGCCTTGATCAGCGGCTTGGGCAGGGCGAGGCCCGATGTCTCGATCAC
>JBCCUL010000040.1:0-77053 GCA_039197065.1 Pseudomonadota bacterium
CCATCAGGGTAGCGGGAGACGGATAAGGAGCGGTGAAGGACTGAGAATACAAGGCAGGTGGCGATGGCTGCTCGCCCTCATTCTTCGAACCGCAGGTGCGCCGCCAAGCTAAAGGGCGCTATCTGTCGGTTTGCGGACGCGAGCCAACGATGGGTGTAGAGGGTATTGAGTGCCAAAACCTGCCTCCAAGACCCAGGACACCAACGTCGTTTCGACCACCAGGACTCTATTCTGACAAACACCTTCTCATTCATTTCATAAATAATGGTTAGGCATTTTGGCCGTCTACCGTGATAAATGCGAATGGGTGACATTGGGTTCAGGCAGCGTTCCGCATGCCCTCTGAACGAAGGAGGAACCAATGACGACCTATGCACCCCATAGCATTGAAAGCGCGCCGGACGCGTCCAAACCCATACTGAAGGCAGCGAAGGCGAAACTCGGCTTCTTGCCAAATCTCATGGCAACAATGGCTGAGTCACCGGTGATGGTGGAAAGCTATCTGACGCTGATGGGTTTGTTTGACAAAACAGATCTTAGCGAAACCGAGCGCCAGATAATTCTGATGACCAATAATCGCCTGAACGGCTGCAGCTACTGTATGGCTGCGCACACGGCGGTCTGCAAAATGGCCGGTGTCGATGAGGGCGTGATCGAAGCTTTGCGCAGCGGCAAACCTATCGATGACCCCAAGCTCGAGGCATTGCGTCGATTCTCCGCCATCATTCATGAGACGCGTGGATGGGCATCTAAGGAGCAGGTCGAGGCATTCCTCGCGGCCGGTTACACCAAGCAAACCGTGCTCGAGGTGATCGTGGGAACGAGCCTCAAGGTCCTCTCCAATTACACTACCCCAATCGTCAAACCGGAGCTGGATGCTGGGTTTGTGCCCTTGGCGTGGGCTCCGGAGACGGATGCAGCTGCGTAGTGTTCACCCAGGGCCTGCTGGGCGGCCAAGCTAATACCAAAAACGGAAACCTGAAGCCGGTCGGTCCAGCGATCCTGCGCTGAACGTCGTGGGATGGATAGGTGACACCTGATCAACCTTCACACCGTGAAAGGAAACGCAGATGACCTACAACCTCACCGGAAAAACAGCCCTCGTAACGGGTGGCGCTCGAGGGATCGGTGCTGCCATCGTCGAACGGTTTGTCGCAGAGGGCGTCAAAACGGCCTTCACCTATGTGAGCAACAAGGACGCCGCCGACAGCCTTGCTGCCCGCCTCGGCGATGACGTCGTCGCGATACAAGCTGATGCCGCCGACCCCGATATGACGGCACGTGCTGTGGAGAAGGCTGTCAAAAGCTTTGGCCATATCGACATCCTTGTGCACAACGCCGGCATTTTCCGTACCGGCCCCATCACCGAAGCTGATTTTGACGCATACCGTCAGCAATTCGCAATCAATGTGGACGGCGTCTACGCCGGCACCCATGCCGCCGTGCCCCACATCCCCGATGGCGGACGGATCATCGTGATCTCTTCCGTGAACGCGAAACGGATGCCCTTCGAGGGCTTCGCTGCCTACGGCGCGACCAAAGCCGCGGTCACGGCCTTGGTCAAGGGATGGGCGCGCGATCTCGGGTCTCGCGGCATTCTGGTCAATGCGGTGCAACCTGGCCCGGTCGACACCGATCTCAATCCCGCGAGCGGGCCCTTTTTCGAGCCTGTCTCGGGTCTGACGGCGTTGAAGAGGTACGGAAAGCCAGCGGAAGTTGCCAACCTTGCGGCGTTCCTGGCCAGCGATCAAGCGAGCTACATCACCGGTGCGGCCATCGACGTTGACGGTGGTATGGCCCTTTAGTGGAATGACCACATCATTTGATTCTGACTGTCAAAGCCCAAATCGGCGGTATAATCGCAAGTTTTTTGAGGGGCGCAGAGGGAACCTTCCAAAGTGGTCGGACCACCAGCGTCAAGGTCAGGGGAGCGGTTCTTCAGAGCCGCCTCCCACCCGATCCAGCAGAATGGGGCTTTCCGATCATCGTAACTTCTGGATTCTGAATGAGGTCATTCTCGATGACGTTGTCGGAAACCCTACGGCCTCATCATGATCGTCGCTGGCGCTCAGTCTTCATAACCACGGAAAGACTTCACCATAAAGTCCGCAAAGGCGCGAGCGGAGCGCTTGGCCGACTGCCTGTTTGGCAGAACCGCATTGACCTCGATTCTACCAAGGTCCCAGTCCGGCAGGAGCTGAACCAGCGCGCCGCTTTCGATCTCGGCTTTGCATCCCCAAAAGCCGGTGGAGATGATCCCCATACCGGCCACGGCAGCGGCCGTCGTCCCCTCGTTCACAGTGACCATCAACTGACCGTCAACGCGCACGGAAAGGGTCTTGCCGTCCTTCTTGAAAATCCATCCGGAAGAGCGGACGCTTGAGGGGCCCAGAATGACCTGGTGTTTCGAGAGGTCGGGCGGTTTTCGTGGTGTTCCAACACGCTCCAGGTAGCCAGGCGACGCCGCGATGACACGCCGCGGCGCGCCGAGCTTTCGTGCCACCATCGTGGAATCTTTGAGCTCGCCGTATCGGATGGCGACGTCGATCGACTCGCTGATCAGCTCCTGATGTGAATCCGTCAGCACAAGATCGACACGCAGGTTCGGATATTCTGCAACAAAGCCGGGCATGCGGGGGATAATCTCGCGCGTCGCAAAGCTGGTCGCCACGCCAACTCTCAGCCGCCCGGTCAGCTCGCCTGTGCCGCGGGCACTATGCTCGGCTTCCTCCAACGCGCCCAGTATCGGTTCGATCCGTGCGAGATAGTCTTCGCCGGCCTCGGTTAACCTCACCGCATGGGTGCTTCTGACGAAAAGCGCGACCTGCAGTTCTTTTTCCAGGTTGGAAATGATGCGCGAGGCCGAGGGCTGCGAAAGACCGATCTCTTTACCAGCCGCGGTGAAGCTGCCTGTTCTGGCGACCCGGCTGAAAAGCTGCAGTGAGGAGATACGCTCGACCATTTGAATTTCGAATAACCATTAGCCAAATTCACTGGCTACCAGCAATAGGGAGAATGAGCAACCTTCACTCCATCAAGGCCGGAGCCAAGCCACCCGGCACAGACCCGAAGGAGTGAAGCCATGTCTCTGCAAGATCAACTGGATGCCTTCAAGGCCCAATTCAAAACCCAAGCCCCTGCAGAAGCTTTCGACGCCTTTGCCCGTTCGACACAAGAACTGATCGATAGCGGTCAGGCCGAGCGCGCCGTCAAAGCAGGCGACACCGCCCCCGATTTCACGCTGACGGATCAGGATGGCAACGCCGTTGCGTTGAAAGATCTGCTGGCGAAAGGTCCAGTCGTCCTGTCCTTCTACCGCGGCGTCTGGTGCCCTTACTGCAACATCGAATTGAAAGCCCTGGAAGCAGCCGCCGATGACATCCGTGCACGCGGTGCGTCCCTGGTCGCCATTTCCATGCAGGGTGCTTCCGACAGCCGCAAGTCGCAGCGCGACAACAAGCTCAGCTTTCCGATCCTGACGGACAAAGCCGGTGACTTAGCGGCCAAGTTCAGTATCCGCTGGACGCTTCAGGATTACGTCATCCCGATTCATCAGGGTTTCGGCGTCGAACTGCCACGCATCCATGGCGATGGTGAATGGAACCTGCCGATGCCGGCCCGCTACGTCATCGATACCGACGGCTCGGTTGCCTACGCCGAGGTCAACCCCGACTACACACGCCGCCCCGATCCCAGCGATCTTTTCCCGGTCCTGGAAAAGCTCGCGCTCGTACCGGCTGAATAACACAGCAGAACGCTCAGATACCCTCCCGAAATGCGCCACACCCAGCGCCTCGGGAGATGAGCGCACCAATAACGCCGTGCCGCCCGGAGCCGGACGAGCACGGTCTGAAACACGGCCTTCAGCGACAGGTTCGAGACGACGTAACCGGAGCGCGGTGCCTCGGCGAGAAGACAAGAACGGAGATCTGACATGAAAAACAAAATCATCTTGCCGCTGATCCTGATCAACATGCTCTTCGGCGTGGGCTCTGTGATCATGATCGCGGTGTCTGGCGGAAGCCCCATCTGGATTGGGTCCATGATGGCGACAATCCCACTGCCATTCTTCCTAATGATCATGACCAATGTCTTTGGGAGGACCCGCACGACCGCGCGGCTTCCTTTGGTCCAGCTGCTCAGCCTGGCCGGTCTCGGGCTTGTGCTCTATGCGCTCTATGGCCGTGGCGAGCCCCCACAAGCGCCTGCAGGCTTTCTTGCCCTCGTCATCGCCGTCATCGGTGCAGTGTTCGTGCAGTGGTATGTCTGGGTCTATTCAAGCTACGGCCGCAAGAAGAGTGCCGCCATCGTGAAGGGCAAGCCACTTCCGGAACTGCAATTCAAGCGACTGGACGGTACCCCCATCACCTCAGCCTCCTTCGCAGGATCGAAAACGCTGATGGTTTTCTTCCGCGCCAACTGGTGCCCGTTCTGCATGGGACAACTCAAAGAGGTTCTGGCGAAGGCCGATCGCCTGGAAGAACATGGCGTAAAGGTGAAATTCATCTCCAACCAGAGCATCGAACATTCGCAAGAATTGGCGAAGAAACTGAACCTGACGGCTCATTTCGAAATTCTTCGGGATGCCGATCTCCGTGCAGCCAAAGCCCTGGGCATCGAAGACATCGGCGGCACCCCTGCCGGCATGTCGGCCTATCCCAAGGATACCGTCAAGGCGACGGTGATCGCGCTTGCTGAAGATGGTGCAGTCATCTTCGGCGATGAGACGGACAATTATCGCGTCCGGCCACACCCAGACACCTTCATGCATGTTTTCCAGTAAGGGGGAGAGCCATGTCTAGCAAGTCATTCAACAGGCGCCAATTCATCGACACGATGATTGCGGGAACAGCTGCCCTTTCAACGCGTGCTTTGGCTGCAACCCAATTCGAGGTCGGCGGCTCACCGGTGATCGCCCTCTCCGACGGGCACTACATCATGCCGTCAGATTTCTTCCTGGGAACGCCAAGAGCGCTGCGAGATCAGCTTGGTGATCCGGTGAAGATCGCCGCGAACACTTTTGCCTACCGTGCAGGCGATCGAACATTCCTATTCGATGCCGGCGCCGGTCTGGGCGATTTCATCACACAAAATTTCCCGACGGCGAGCCGGCTGCCAGCCGACTTGAACGCCGCTGGGATCGTCGCCGAAGAGGTCACGGACGTCGTGATCACGCACATGCATCCCGATCACGTCGGCGGCGTGGAGGCTGAGGGAAAGCCAGCCTTTCCCAATGCAGCTGTTAATATCGCAGAAACCGAGTGGACCTTCTGGAACGCCGATGGGTTTGCGACGTCGGGCCCCGAAGACATGCTCCCGATGATCAGAAGCGTTCAAAAAACGTCGCGTGCCGTCGAAAACAATGTGGTGTTGCACAGTGGTTCAGCTGATCTCGGTGAGGGCGTGAGCCTTCTTCCAGCTCCAGGCCATACACCAGGGCACACTGTCATTCTGCTGGACAGTGGCAACGAGCAACTGATGATCATCGGCGATCTCGCAGTTCACGAAGACGTCCACTTCACAAACCCCGACTATGGCTGGGCGCTGGACGTCGATAGAGACGCGGCCGTCAGTTCACGCAAGACTTTGCTGGATATGATTGCAACCGAGGAACTGATGATCGCTGCTGCTCATGTGACCGAGCCCGGCCTGGGTCATGTCGAGCGCGATGGTGACGGCTATCGGTTCGTTCCTCTGTGATTGTCAACCGCATGCCGATCGACGCCAATGTGCTGCGCGATCGGCATCCGGTAGGATTGGGTGTGAAGAGGCCCTGTCAAACCCTGCGTTTTGGAACGTTCGTTTTGACCGTTTTGGGTCACGATTTGTCCTTGACCCGACAAACGTAGCGTCCGCTATTCTTAAGAACTCCAGTCATTCGATGATCTCCGTTCATCCTGAAAGCTCCATCCAGAAGGGAGAGGAAGGATGCGGAAGAGCCATCAATCGAAGAAGCCCTCTAATGAGAAACGGCCCTGGAACATCGGACGGCTTCTTGGTCAGAAACCACCTCTGAAACGTAAGGATATCTGGGCCATCCGGGTTTGGCTCCAGCTCGAAGGGCTGAAACGCGACCTGGCGCTCTTCAATCTGGCGATCGACAGCAAGCTGCGGGGTTGTGATCTGGTCGCGGTCAAAGTCACCGATGTCTGGATCGGCGATGGCATCGCCACCAGGGCCATGGTCGTCCAGAAGAAGACCGGTCGGCCTGTTCAGTTCAAAATTACAGAGATCACCCGCGACGCTATCAAAGCATGGTTGAAGGTGATGCGTCATTGGGACGGCGGATATCTGTTTCCGAGCCGCATGCGTTCCAACGAGCACCTGTCGACCAGGCAATATTCGAGATTGGTGAAGGCATGGGTCAAAGCCATCGGCCTTGATCCACAGATCTATGGAACGCACTCCATGCGTCGCACGAAAGCAACATTGATCTATCGTCGGACCCACAACCTTCGCGCCGTTCAGCTCTTGCTTGGCCATACCAAGTTGGAAAGCACGGTGCGGTATCTCGGCATCGATGTCGATGATGCACTTGAGATTGCCGAGGAAACTGAGATCTAAGACTAAGACAGGGCTCCATGCGGTCGCCCCATTGTCATCTCGCTGGTGACTGATCTTCGCCAGAGAGCCGGCACGTCAAGCGATGTCCTATTGGGGTGGCCGCTCATCAGCACAGTCCCCAAGCTGTAAAACAGGCCCCTAAAACGAAGGTCTGGCACCAGGTTTCCGCCAAGCCCTTGGCGTGGTTCCTGCTGCTTGAAACTAATTATTTTTATCAATAAAATCATACAGTTGACTGCATTTCAGCTATCTGTATTAATCATGAGAAATCAAAATGTTGGTGCAGTTCTTTTGTCAAAGTTGACACGTAAGCGACGGCAAAAAGCCTTGGAGCTCATCAGCTCGGGCGAGCACATCATCGACGTTGCCGATGCCATCGGCGTGACGAGACAGACATTGTACTACCATCGAAGGACGGATCCCGACTTTGCTAAGGAGTGGGACGAAGCCGCGGATATCGGAGATCTCATTCAGCTCAGCGAATGCGAAAAGGAAGCTGATTTTCGTGGCCGCCTCGGCTGGCTCGAGCCGAAGTTCTATGAGGGACGCATTTGCGGTTTCGTTCGGAAATACAGCGACGGCCTGCTGCTCGCGCGTCTGAAGGCGCTGGCGCCCCAAAAATATGGCGACAAGACCAAAGTCGACGCGACCTTGAACAGGCCTGAGGGCATTGTCCTCGAATTTGTCTCTGCCCATGCAGCGGATCAAGATACCTGATCCCTTCCGGGATCTTCTGCGGCCGGCCCGCTACAAGGTCTATTATGGCGGACGGGGCTCGGCGAAGAGCTGGAGCTTTGCTACCGTCCTCTTGGCGATGGCGGCCAACCGGCCACTCCGAATCCTCTGCGGGCGCGAAATACAGCTCAGCATTGCCGACAGCGTTAAGCGCCTGCTCGACGACCGCATCGGCGCCCTGGGCCTCAGTGGCTTCTACACCAGCACCAACAGCGAGATCACTGGCGCTAATGGTTCAGTGTTCTTGTTCGCCGGCCTCAAGCACAACATCACCAAGATCAAATCGGTAGAAGGCGTGGATATTGCCTGGCTCGAGGAGGGCGATCGGATTTCCCGGGAGAGCCTCGACATTCTGATCCCAACGATCCGAAAGCCCGGATCCGAGATCTGGATCACGTTCAATCCGAACGAGGCAACCGACCCGGTCTATGAAGACTTCGTCCTGGCCGGTCCGGCCCGCACCAACGCCATCGTCAAACAGGTGAACTATAACGAGAACCCGTTCTTTCCCGAAGTGCTGCGCGATGAGATGGAATGGGACCAGGCCCACGACAACGCAAAATACCTTCATGTCTGGGAAGGGCGCACGAGGCAGCGCCCCGACAGCCTAGTGATGCGCAACTGGCGCGTGGAAGAGTTCGAAACGCCGTCCGAAGCCATGTTCCTGTTCGGCGCCGACTGGGGCTTCTCTGTCGATCCCACTTGCCTGGTACGCCTGTGGGTCGATGATGACGCCAGGCGCATCTATATCGACCACGAGGCTTGGAAAGTTCACTGCGAGATCGAGGACCTGCCGGCGCTATTCGACACCGTGCCAGGGTCAAGAGAATGGCTGATCATCGCAGACAGCCAGCGGCCGGACACGATCTCGTACATGCAAGGCCAAGGTTTCCAGATCTGGCCAGCCAAGAAAGGCGCTGGCTCAGTCCAGGACGGCATCGAATTCGTCAACAGCTACGAAACCATCATCCACCCGCGGTGCCAGCACACCATCGACGAGTTCAGCAGCTACCGCCACAAGGTCAATCCGCAGACCGACCAAGTCACGCCGCTGATCGAGGACAAGAACAATCACACCGTCGATGCGGTGCGGTATGGGTTGGAGGCGATGCGAGGAGCACGAGTGGGAGTTTGGTGATCGCTGGAACTCAGATTCTGGCATGATCGCACTGTATCGGATCAAAAGATACAAAAGTCTTCGACCGCACTCGAAATCCATTTGATGACTGGGTGATGACTAACTGCCGATGGCAGTCTCGGCTCAGCCATCAAAATCCACCTAACCTATTGAAAAGATTGGTGGGCGCACAAGGACTCGAACCTTGGACCCGCTGATTAAGAGTCAGCTGCTCTACCAACTGAGCTATGCGCCCTTCTGTAGTCGACTAGCTAAGCGGGTTTCTTCAAGGCGTCAAGCCGCTTGGCGGAGTATTTCCCTCGCGAGATCGGCAAATGGGAACACTTAGCTTTGTTTGCATCGCCGAACGCATTGTATGGGTTGGCCTGATCGAACGCTGCTCGTCGTCGCCCAATAGCAAATATATGGTCACCGGTCAGGGGGCATCGCAGGGATACCGCGTGCTCAAACCGGGCGATACCTGCCCAACTGCTGCAGAGAGTGCGCCTGCTCGGTCTCTCCATGTGCCGGTCTAACGTGATCGGTGGATTGGATCAGCGACTACCGATCGTCTTCTCATCGCTAAACTGATCGATCCACAATGACGGCGACAGGGAAACGTTCGATCGGATCGGCAATCTTTCTGACATCGAGCGAACAATCAGCGGCAAAGCCAAAGATCAGCGCCGCGGTCTGTGTAACACTGAGAGCCGCTGTTTTGCCGAAAGGCGAAAGACCCAGCTCGAAGCCAGGTTCAAGGACCGGCCGAAGAAACGCGATCGGCTCTATGGCCTTTCACGATGGAAAACCTTCGCCTCGAGCAGCGATCAAGGACTCAGCCAGCATTGCAGATTTGCGGCTTTTGACCTCGCCTTCCAATGAGGGATTCGATATAGAGTTTTCGCACATGCGCGTGGACGACATCACATACCGTTGGCCCCTTGGCTTGGCCTTCTCATGCTGAACGAACCGATGCGGCCAACCGTCTGCTCGTCGGACGGCGATTTAGGATCGAGGCGTTCGGTCCGCTAAAACGCTTCAATACGACATGCTTGGATGTTCATGACGACCGCTTCGGCCAATGACGCTATCGATGTCAGACCGGTGACCGATCGTGGCGGCCTTCGTACGTTCATTGATCTTCCGAATCAGATCTATCATGGCCAGAGCAGCTATGTAGCACCGCTCTACGTCGAGCGCGACGAGACCCTGAACAAGGCCAAGAATGCCTATTTTCAGCATGCGGAAGGTCAATACTGGCTGGCCTACAGGAACGACCGACCGGTCGGACGGGTAAGCGCTCAGGTCGACCGGCTGCATCTGGAAAAACACCGGGACGACACCGGACATTTCGGCCTTCTGGATGCCGTGGACGACCAGGACGTGTTCGATCGGCTGCTGGCAACCGCCGAAGTCTGGCTCGCCGAGCGTAGCATGAAACGGGCGCGTGGCCCGTTCAATCTCTCCATCAACGAAGAGTGTGGTCTCCTGGTGGACGGCTTCGATCATCCCGCCATGATGCTGATGCCGTTCGCGCCCGGCTATGCGGCGGATAGGCTTGGCGCGGCCGGCTATCGGCAGGCCAAAGACCTTCTCGCCTACACGCTCGACATAAGAGAAGAGATCGAGATCAGGGGCGAGCGCATGCTGGAGCGCATCAGCAAGGAAGCCCGGATCAGCGTGCGCCCTGTGGAGATGAAGCGCTACAAGCAGGAACTCGGCATCATCCTCGATATCTTTAATGATGCCTGGGCCAACAATTGGGGCTTCATTCCGTTCACCGATGCCGAGATGCGTCAGATCGCCAAGGGCATGCGACCCCTGGTGCGCCCTAGCCTCAACTTCATCGCCGAGGTCGACGGCGAGCCGGCGGCGATGATCATCTGCCTGCCCAATCTCTGCGAGATTATCGACGATCTCGATGGCAGGCTGCTGCCCTTTGGCTGGGCAAGGCTGCTCTGGCGCCTGAAGACCCACCGCTTCAAAAGCTGCCGCGTTCCGCTGATGGGTATTCGCCAGCGCCATCAGGGCTCGATGATCGGCTCAGCACTTCTGCCGCTGCTCCTGAAGTCATTGCACAAGGGCCTGCTTGCAGAAGGTATAGGACGCGTCGAGATGTCCTGGATTCTCGATGACAACATGCCGATGCGCCGCGTGCTCGAGGGACTGGGTGCCGAGGCCTACAGGACCTATCGGCTCTTCGAAAAGCCGCTCGCTTGAAGACGCTTCCTCGCCAGGCCCTGGTGCTCGCCGGCAGCCGCGGACCGACCGATCCGGTGGCCAAAGCTGCCAAGCTGCCCCACAAGGCGCTGGTGCCGGTCGATGGCATACCGATGCTGGAGCGGGTGGTCGGCACGCTGTTCGCTTCGGATGGGATCGACCATGTCATCATCTCCAGCGACGCCGCCCTCGCCGAACATGGCTTCGGCCCCATACTGACCGAAAAGATCGAAAACGGCCGCATCACCCTCGCCGCCCCCAAAGCGTCGCCCAGCGAGAGCGTTGCGTATGTACTCGATGGGTTGTCAGCGGAAACCGGCTTCCCGCTTCTGGTGACAACTGCCGATCACCCACTGCTGACGACGGAGATGGTTGAGCATTTCTGCCGTGCTGCGCCCATCGGCGTCGACCTTACGATCGGTCTCGCCGAGGCTGATGTTATCCGCAACAGCTATCCCGACGCGATACGCACCTTCTACCGCTTCAAGGGCCAGGACTATAGCGGCTGTAACCTCTTCTTGATGAGCACATCGAAGGCACGCCGCGCGGTCGACTTCTGGCAGCAGATGGAACGCCATCGAAAACGCCCTTGGCGGCTGGTGGGCGCCGCCGGCGTCTTTACGCTACTCCGCTTCGCAATAGGACAGCTCAGCCTCGCTGCCGCTCTCGCCCATCTTTCCAGGAAGGTCGGCGCTCAGATCGGCATGGTCGAGATGCCATTCGCCGAGGCCGCCATCGACGTCGACAAACCTGGCGATCTAGCGTTGGCCGAAACGATCCTCAGAGCCCGTCTGGAAAGATCTTGATAACTTCATGGTGGCCCCTAGGAGCCAGAGGCCAGCGCCACCCCGCCTGAAGCCTGCTGATCATGCGGCCAGGAGGTCACCATCTGGCGGGCACGCTCCAGGTCTTCGAGAAAATCAACCTCGCTCCAAGCCTTGCCCTCGATCGACGCCGCCTTGACCGCACCGGTCTTGGCGAGACGGTCGATGACCTTCAGATACCAGGTCTTCAACCCCTCCGGCGTGTGCATGAACTGATCGAGCATATCCGAAAACAGGGCGGGACCGTTCTCGCGGAACAGCAGCATGCCGATCGATTCGCCGTTGGTGATGTCGGCGGAAAGCGCCTTGCCGACGGCGCGCAGCCGGTCCCCTTCGACCTGAACCTTCATATCATCGCTGTCGTAACAAGATTTTCGGTCGATGGTGATGGTGATCGGCGCACTCGGGCTTGCGAGCACCGTCTTCAGGATCTCAGGTTCGAAGAGCGTATCGCCGTTCAGGATCACAAAATCCCGATCCATCTCCTGGCGCGCCAGCCAGCAGCTGGCGAGATTGTCAGCGACGTTGAAGAACGGGTTGAACACCGTCCGAATAGCAAAGCCAGGCCGCCGCCAGCGCTCCAGTGCTGCGTCCACCTGTTTGCTACCATAGCCGGTGACGACCACGACCTCGTCAACACCGCAGGCGGCCAGCGACTGCAGCTGCCATTCGATCAGGTTGAGCGGACCGATCGGCAGGAGGCATTTCGGCGTGTCTGCTGTAAGGGGCAACAAACGCGACCCCTGTCCAGCACTGAGAATGAGAGCTTTCATGCAAAATCTCATACAGCGGGCGGGCGGGCGATGTCGAGTGTGACAGCGTGGCGACAGGAAAAAAGCTTCACTGGCTGTCCATGGGAGGACGGGGCACCATTTAGCCCGAACGCTCCTCAAAGACCTCGAGTGCGGCGTTCAAGCCGTTGATCGCGGCGGGAAAACCGCCATAGAGCGCCATCTGCCAGATCACTTCGGCGATCTCCTTCTCCGTGGCGCCAATATCGAGCGCACCTTTGATATTGACCTTGAGTTGCGGCCTGGTCTGTCCGCCGAGTGATGTGAGCGCCGCGATCGTCGCAAGATATCTTGTCTTCAGGTCGAGCCCGTCGCGGGCATACTGCCGTCCATAAGCGAATTCGACCACGCTCTCCGCCATGCCCGGCAGGAGATGGCCATATCTTGCCTCCAGGGTCTCTTCCATGCCGGGATTGACCTCGTCAACGAGACGACGACCGGCTTGGAGCGCTGTTTCACCCATGCAGTCCAACTCCGTTCAGTTGATGCAGTGATCGTAAGGCGTCATCTATCATCCTTAATCAGCCCCTTTACAAGATCATCTGCCAGGAGGTCAGGGGCGCGATCTGATGCGTCGCCATGGCCGCCGCCGCCCGGGGTGTGGATCACGAGACGTTCGCCGGCCGGCACGGTCTGCACGCCTTTGCCGGCCATGATCTTGCCTGAAGCAAGACCGACATAGCCGGGATCGCCGCGCGCGCCGCCGTCACGACCGCGCGGTGGGTTATGGATGCGATCGAAGGCGGCGAGCAGCTCGAAATCGGCGTCGATCGCCGAGCTGATCTCGATATGCTGACCGAGGCCGCCTCGATAGCGTCCGGCGCCGCCAGAATTGGATCGCAGCTCCTTTTTGTGAAAGATCAGCGGACAAAGGGTCTCGTTGATTTCAACAGGCGTGCCCTTGACCCCGCTCGGAAAGGCTGTGGCGGAAAGCCCATCCTTGCTCGGACGAGCGCCCGTGCCGCCATTGGTGACGACGGTCGTGGTGAACAGCCTGCTGTCATTCGCGCTTCGATCGGAGCGGCCCCGGAAGGTCAAGTTCCAAAGGCAGGCAGCGCCTTCCGCCGGAACACGGTCCGGGATGATCTGGGCAAGGCATCCGAACACCACATCCGGCAACATCTGGCCTGTAATGTGCCTTGAGTTGACCGCCGCCGGATAGGGCGCGTTCAGGATCGAGCCGAGCGGCGCTTCGACTTCGTAGGGAAGGAGCGAGCCGGCATTGTTGGGCACGTCGGGCGCGATCGCGGTGGCCATCCCGAAGGCGCTGTAGGCCGTCGTGTAGATGCCCGGCACGTTGACACCATGGCGCTGCCGAGCAGACGTGCCCTCGTAGTCCACCTTGATGCGATCGCCTTCGATGGTCATCGCGGCGACCAGGTCGACGGGCGCGTCGTAACCATCGATCCGCATACTGTTCCGATAGACCCCATCCGGCAGGTCCGCGATCGCGGCGCGGACGGCCTTTTCCGAGCTTTCGCAGATATAGTCGGCGAGCGGATCGAGCTGATCGACGGCGAATTCGTCCATCATCTCGACCAGGCGCTCGCAGCCGATGTCGTTGCAGGCGGCAAGCGAGTAGACATCGCCTTCTGTCTCCACCGGCTGGCGGGTGTTGGCGCGGATCATACTGAGCAGGGTCTCGTTCATCTGTCCCCGTTCGGCGAGCTTGAGCATCGGGATGTAGATGCCCTCCATATGCACGTCCGTGCCGTCCGGGCCGGTGCCGACACCGCCGATATCGGTCAGATGCGAGGTGCAGGAGAAGAGCGCCACCAGCTCGCCTCGGCGAAAGCATGGCGTGGTCAGCGTGAAGTCGTTCAGGTGCCCTGTACCCATCCAAGGATCGTTGGTGATGTAGACATCGCCTTCCTGCATGGTCTCCAGCGGAAAGTGACGGATGAAGTGATTGACGGCCGCCGCCATAGAGTTGATGTGCCCCGGCGTGCCGGTGACCGCCTGGGCCAGCATCCGCCCCTTCAGATCGAAAACGCCGGCCGAGAGGTCGCCGCATTCGCGCACGATCGGGCTGAACGCGGTGCGCAGGAGTGCCTGCGCCTGCTCCTCGACGACGGCGATCAGCCGATGCCACATCACCTGCAGACGGATCCTTCTTTGGCTCTCGTTCAGCGAGGCTTCGGAGCTCATGGCGTTTCTCCCGGTCGGACCTGCATCACGATGGCGCCATTCCCAGCGATGGTGACGTTGAAGCGTGCTGTTACGAGGGTCGTGGTCTGTTCCTCTTGAATCAATGCCGCCCCCTCCACCTGATCACCAGGCCGAAGGTCGGCGCGCCAATAGGTCGGAACGTCCATCCATGCGTCGCGATCGCCGTCGAACATCATGCACGTCCCGGAGGGCGCAGGCCGGTTCGAAGCAACGGCTGGCTCCCGTAAAGCCTGCATCGGCACGCTGCTGCCGCCGCTGGAAAGCGTCAGGCCGAACGTCAGGATTTCTACCTCGGCATTGGGAATGATGCGGCGATAGATCTTTTGATAAGTTTCATCGAAGCGTGCCTGCAGAAGAGCGACGTCCTGTGCAGCAAGCGGCCGGTTCGGCAGCGTGACCACAACCTCGTGTCCCTGGCCGTAATAGCGCATATAGGCGAGCCTTGTTTCCACGAGATCGGCATCGGGTGTGGCCGGCAGGACCACGTCTTCAGCCTCGGCGCGCATGTCCGAGAACAGCGCGTTCACGGCGTCTGCATCGAACTGACGAAGACGCTGATGACGGCTTTGCACCACCTCATAGGCGATCGGCGCTTTGAGGAAGCCGATGGCGGAACCGACGCCAGCGTCAGGTGGGACGACGATGCGGTTGATGCCGAGCTTTTCGGCCAGCCTTGCCGCATGCAGAGGGGCGGCGCCACCGAAGGCGACCATGCTGTGATCGGCGACCACCTTGCCGCGCTCGACGGTGTGCACGCGCGCGACGCTGGCCATGGTTTCGTCGACCATCTCCTGCACGCCGTAAGCGCCCAATTCGGCTGAGAGCTTCATGGGTTCACCGATTGCGCGGGCGATCGCCTCGCTCGCCAGCGCAGAATCGAGCGTCACCTTGCCGCCCGCAAATGCCTTGGGGTCGATCTTGCCGAGCACGGTATCCGCGTCGGTCACGGTCGGCTTGTCACCGCCCCGCCCGTAGGCAGCCGGACCGGGATCGGCGCCGGCGCTGTCCGGGCCGACGGTGATGCGCCCGAGCGTGTCGATTCTGGCAATTGAGCCGCCGCCAGCGCCGATCTCGACCATCTCGATCACGGGTATGCGCAGCGGCAAGCCAGATCCCTTGGTGAAGCGGGCGGAGCGATCGACCTCGAACTCACGAGCACTCTCGGGCTTGCCGTTCTCGATCAGGCAGATCTTCGCCGTGGTGCCGCCCATGTCGAAGGACAGCACCTTGTCGAGGTCAAGCGAGGCGGCAACCTGACTGGCGAGAATCGCACCGCCGGCAGGGCCTGATTCCACAAGGCGTATCGGGAACTTTCTGGCGGTCTCCAGCGCCGTCAGGCCGCCGCCCGATGTCATCATGAGGAGAGGTGCGGCGATCCCGGATGCCTCCAGACGATCACCAAGCTCGCCCAGATAGGCCGACATCAAAGGGCGGACATAGGCATTCGCCGTGGTGGTGGTAAAGCGCTCATACTCCCGAATTTCGGGGCAGACCTCGGAGGAAAGCGTGATGCCGAGATCCGGACGCATGGCCTGGAGGAGCTCGGCGCAGCGGCGTTCATGGGCGGGATTGGCATAAGCATGGAGAAAGCCGATCGCAACGCTCTCGATGCCTTCGGCCTCAAGGGATGGCAGGAGTGCGAGCACCGCCTCCTCATCAAGGGGTGTCAGCACCCTCCCCTGCACGTCGATGCGCTCGGGCACGGTGAAACGACGCTCGCGCGGCACTAAAGGCTTCGGCTTTTCGAGCATGAGGTCGTATTGATCGAACCTAGTCTCGTAGCCGATTTCCAGAACGTCGCGAAAACCTTCGGTGGTGATCAGCGCGGTAACCGCTCCCTTGCGCTCCAAAATCGCATTGGTCGCAAGCGTCGTGCCGTGGATGATCAGTCCGACATCCCTGCCGTCGAGACCGGCGGTTTCCAGCGTCTGCGCAATGCCGGTGAGAACGCCCTCAGCCGGAGCCTTGGGCGTGGTCAAGGTTTTGATCGACCAGCGCTTCTCGCCTTGTTCCAGGGCGACATCGGTGAATGTGCCGCCGATATCAACCGCAAGCCTTGCCTTCACATCCGTTCTCCGCTTAGCCCTTCAGGCGTCGGTTTGAGCCGCCTGGGCTTCCAGTTTGCCGGCGAGATCGACGAAGTCGGCAGCGACGATGTCGAAATTGTGTTCGGCCGCAAGATCCGTGGTCTGGCCAGGTCCATATTCATCGATCCTCGGTACGAAGGCGGTCTTCATGCCGATCGCCGCGGCCGCGACCAGATCGCTATTGTGGGCTGCGACCATCAGACAGTCGCCTGGATCGAGATCGAGCAGGGATGCAGCCCGACGGTAAGCCTCGGGATCCGGCTTATAGGCGCCCGCAACCTCGGCGCCGAGGATCACATCCCAGGGAAGACCGGCTTGCTTCGCCAGGTTGACCATCAGCGCGACATTGCCGTTGGAAAGCGGTGCGATGATGTGATTCTGCTTCAGCCGAACAAGGCCGTCGACGACGTCGGGCCAAGGAGCGAGGCGATGCCAGGCGCGATTGAGCCTGTCGATCGCCGGAGCCGACAAGCCCTCCAGCTCGAACGCTTCCAAGACCTCCAGCAGGTTTTCCCGGTGCAGGACATCGAGTTTGACGAACGGCCGGCGTCCGGCCCGGACTTTCTCCATCGACGGCTGGTAGCGAGCTCGCCAGGCAAGGGCGAAAGCCTGGCCATCCATCGCATACCCTTCCGCGGCGAGCAGCGTCTCCGCCTCGGCGGCGATGCTGTTCCGCCAGTCCACCACCGTCCCGAAGACGTCGAAGGTGAGTGCCTTGATGTCTCTGCCTGCCATCCGGCGTGCCTCCTGCTCATGCCTCTTTGCAGTCTGGCGGAAAAATCCAAGGGGTAAAACCGGATCGCCACCGGGTGGGATGCTCCTTATCCAGGAGATGCTGCCAAACTTGAGTGTTCAACCCATTGCTTGCTACTGATATGGACTGCGATCTAGTGGAAAAAAGAAGGATCGATGCGCGGATGAACAAAATCTTCCTCGACGATCTCGAAGCAGGGCAGGTCTATCGGCTGGGCAGCGAGACGATCTCCGAAAAGGAGATCATCGCCTTTGCCGAGCGGTATGATCCGCAGCCTTTTCACATCGATCCCGAAGCAGCGGCGGGCACGATCTACGGCGGCGTGATCGCGAGCGGCTGGCAAACGGCCTGTATTTTCATGCGTTTGTTCGTCGACGGCCTCCTCAACCGTTGTGCAGCCATGGGATCGCCTGGGCTGGACAACTTGCGCTGGCTGAGGCCCGTTCGCCCCGGTGACGAGCTGGAAGCAACGGTCGAAGTTCTGGAGACCAGGCCCAGCCGGTCCAAGCCGGATCGCGGTCTTGCAAAACTCCGTTGCTCAGTCGCCGACAAATCGGGTGACGAGGTCTTAACTTTTGTCGCTAATGTCCTGTTCCAAAAACGCGAAACGGGTTAAAAGGCATGAACTCTATCATCTATCGCGGTCTACGGCATGGTCTTTGCGAGCCTGCGCGACAGCATCGGGCAGGCCCCCTGGCAATAATGTGGATAGGTTTGAGGAATTGAGAATGACGTCGGCATACGCCTTCAGGCAATCTTGCCTCCCTGCCTTGGTGCTCGCTGGAATTTTCGGCCTCCTTTCTCCGCTGCACGCGCAGTCGACCAATGACAGCGAGGTTGCAGTAACCGAGAATGGTCAGGAATCCGAAACGACAATTGATCGAGGCGAATTGCGCCTCAAGCTGTTGATCAGGCTTGTCGAGAATGAATTGCAGGAAGCCGAGCTGCGGAAGTCACGGCTGACCGTGGAGGCGGCCGAGCTGGATCAGCAGCGCCGCGCCATGGAGGCTGAGCCATCCACGGGCAGTTTGGCGGAAAAGCGCCGCTTCGACGTGATCGAGGAGCGACTTCAGCAGATCGATAAGGAAATGGCCGAGGTCAATGGCCGATTGCCTGAGATCAGTGCGGAACTGGCCGAACTTCAGGCACGTCTCGACGAAGCCAACGGTGTCGTGCGTGATCCCGAGCCGGAGACCGCGTCGAACGATATCGCGACCGATGCATCCAGTCAGTGGCTCGACAGCAAACGCCAGATTCAAGAAGCGCTGGTCTATCTTGGCGGATACAACGCCCTGATCGACGGCGATTTCGGACCACGTACGCAGGAGGCCGTAAGAGTCTATCAGGGTCGGCAGAACGTCGCGACGACCGGAACGCTTACCGACGAGCAGGAACAGGCATTGCTCGAGGAAGCGGATCTGTTGCGCGCCCGTTACGGCATGAAGAAATTCGAAGACCAAGCCGAAGGCTATCGGATCAGCTACCCGAGCGGGCTTCTGCCTGAAGGCGGTGCCGTCGAGGCCGATGGACGCCGGTTCGTCAGCAATGACGGTCAAGGCGAGCTTTTGATCACCACCTATGAAGAAAGCGAAGGCGGAGAGAGCGCCACCGCCGAGTTTTCGGCGATTTATACAGAGCTGCTGAGCGAGTATGAAGTCCAGTACAGACGCAAGCGCGATGACTGGTTCGTCGTCGCCGGCCTCGTCGAGGAAGGCCGTATCATCTACGATACGGCTCGTTTGAGCGACAATCGAATGGTTAGGGCACGCTTAAGCTATCCCGCCGAGTGGCGCGATCTGTGGTCGCCTTTCGCCGTGATCATGTTCAATACGTTCGAAGCGATTCCGATCGGCAACAGCTGACACCAGCTTTAACTCGCTCGCCCAGGTCAACTCTCCGGCGGTTCCTCATTCTGGTGCTTCATCACCATGCCGCGTGGCGGCACCAGTTCGACGCTTGAAGGCACGGCGATGATTTCGGCAAGCAGGCTACCGACAAGCTCGGTATGCACCTTCCCGCCACCGCGGGCGGCGACGAAGGCAATCGCATCTTCGAGGCTGTCGAACAGCTCGGCATCGACAGCACAGAAGGTTTGGCGGTCATCGGTCGTGTTCATGCAGACGATCATGCGTCAGAAATCTTAAATTAGGGTTAACCAACCTTCAGAAAAATCGCGCCTAAGAAGCTTTTATGAACGTACTACTCTTATCAAAGGTTGCTAATTGACGCTTCCGATTGTCGACGCTTTCATTCAACCAGGCGCCCCCGTTCACGAAGAAACGCCGAATTACAGGCGGCATAAGGAGCAGCAGGAATGAGCGATCTGTTCGATCTCGATGGTAGAGTCGCCCTGGTGACCGGCGCCTCGCAGGGCCTGGGCATGCGCTTCGCGCGCGTTTTGGCCGAAAGAGGCGCTAAAGTGGCGCTTGCGGCGCGCCAGGTCGATAAGCTGGAAGACCTTAAGCTCGACATCCTGCGACACGGCGGAACGGCATGCGCCGTCGGGCTGGACGTTACCGATGCCGCGTCGATCGACGCCTGTTTCGAGCAGATCGAGGAGGACGCTGGTCCAATCGACGTGCTCGTCAACAATGCCGGCGTTGCCGTCTCCAAACCTGCGCTTGAACAGACTGAGGCGGATTGGGACAAGGTGATCGACACCAATCTGAAAGGCGCATTCTTCATGGCCCAGGCAGCGGCCAAACGCATGGTCCAGCGGGGTGAAGGCGGCGCGATCATCAATATCGCATCCGTCCTGGCGCTCGAAGTGATAGGACATCTCGCACCTTATGCCGCGTCCAAGGGGGGGATCTGGCAGGTGACGAAAACCATGGCGCTGGAGCTGGCACGCCACGATATCCGTGTGAACGCCTTGGCGCCCGGTTACATCGAAACGGACATCAACCGGGATTTTCTTCAAAGCGAGGCCGGTCAGCAGATGATCAAGAAAATCCCGCAACGGCGCTTCGGCGAACCGGAGGACCTAGATGGCGCGCTTCTGCTGCTCGCCTCGGATGCAGGGCGCTACATCACAGGATCGATCATCGTGGTCGACGGCGGCTTCACGCTGTCCTGAGGACTATAGGATCCCCTTTCTCTCCAACGCCTTTAGAGCGAGAAGCTTTTTCTGGTAGCGCCCCTGAACCAGATCCACGATCACCAGCACGGCAATCACGAAGTAGAACGTGCTCTTGGCCATGGGCTCGATGGCGTAGCCGAACAGCTTCAGATGGGCGAGATGTCCACCCTCCGAGATCAAGAGAATGCCGACAATGAAAAGCACAAACAGCCCGAGGACCTCGTACATGCGATTCTTTTGAAGGAAGTCGGCGACGTGATCGGAGAGCCAGATCATCATCACGCCGGAGATGATGATCGCCGTCGCCATCACCCAGAAAACCTCGGTCAACGCCATAGCTGAAAGGATAGAATCGAAGGAAAAGACCAGATTCATCACGACGATCCAGGTCACGGCGGATGCGACCGAACGCGAACCGCCATGTCCGGGATGACCCTCCAGCTCGTCGATTGCGATCATGTGGGCGATCTCCTTCACCGCTGTGTAGATGATGAAGACGCCGCCCAAGAGGGTGATGGCGGCATGGACGTTGAAGGACCCCTCGATGAGGCCTTCATGGTTAAAGCTGACGAAGGGCGCCTGGAAATACTGGATGGCCTGAATGATGACGAACAAGAGAACGATGCGGAGCCCTATGGCAAGGCCGATCCCGAGGCGACGCACGCTCGCCTGACTTTCAGCCGGCACGCGTTTGGATTCGATCGAGATATAGAGAAGATTATCGAACCCCAGGACTGCCTGCAGCAAGATGAGCATGCAAAGGGTCGAGAGATTTTCGAATGAGAAAAGCTGTTCCATGACGCGTCGATATCCGAATTTTCAACAAAGTTTCGTCGTGGAAACGAGCACAGGACGGTGTGGCCTGCAAGATCGCACTCACGATCTGAGCGTGTTAGCTGGCGTCCCTGTCGGTGACTTGTGATGCCGATCACTGCAGATGAAGCGAATTTCTACGCAAAAAGGGCTGCTTTATGATCGACGATCAAGAAGACGTTAGGAGTGATAGTCTACAAATCGGGATCCGTGCCGACTTTTGATCGAGCGCGCATTTACGTCTGAACCTCTCTTTTCTTCTATCGAGTCAGCGTAGGTTCAGAGAGTTTTCGCTAACCCACCGAACTTTGTGGGAAAACGCATCATCGAAATCCGGGGGAAATACTGATGGCTACCACATTACACGGCATGGATAACGGGGATGGCCTCGCGCTTGAATCCGGCCACATTGCTGAAAGGCAGCGCCCTGGCCTGCCCTTCTCGTTCAACGGCAAGGCCGGTGAATATTTCGGCATCTGGATCGTCAACATTCTGCTTTCGATCGTTACGCTCGGCATCTATTCTGCCTGGGCGAAGGTGCGCAACAAGCGCTATTTCTACGGCAATACAAACCTGAACGGCTCGTCCTTTGCTTATCACGCATCGCCCCTTCAGATCTTGAAGGGACGGTTGATCGCCTTCGCCTTCTTTGCCGCCTATGCCATCGTCTCGTCCTTTTTTCCGGCCCTGATCGGGATCTTCGTTATCGCCATCATCATCCTGACGCCCTGGGTGGTGGTGCGCTCCAGAGCCTTCAATGCGTTTCAGTCGAGCTATCGAAACGTTCGCTTCGGCTTTACCGGCGGGCTATGGGAGGCGTTCAAGCTCTACATTGTCGGGCCGATCGCTGCCTTTCTCTCCTTGGGCCTTGCCCTCCCCTACATCGCCTATCTCACCGATCGCTTCCTGGTGGGCAACTCATCCTACGGTCAGACCGAAATGAGCTTTTCCGGTTCGCCATCGGCCTATTACCGCATCTATGGCATAGCGTTTTTGATCGCATGGCCGGCGGCGCTTCTGATCCTCGCTTTCTCCGCCTTGATGATCTGGACTGCCATCGGATCGATCGGGAATCAGGGGGCCCTTGACGCTCAGATGGCAACCCTCAATGACTGGTTCCGGCCCTATGCCGGTTTTCTGCCGATCTTGCTGACCCTGGCGATCCCACTCGCTATTGTTGCATCGGCTTATCTGACGGCGAAGCGGCAAAACTATCTGTTCGACAGCACCAAAGTCGGGCCGCACCGGCTTTCGCTGAATCTGAGCTTCATGCGCGTGCTTTGGATCCGCTTCTCCAACCTCGTGGTCATCGCGCTCAGCATCGGCCTGATGATCCCCTGGGCCAGGATCCGCATGGCGCGCTATCAGATTGAGCAGATGAGCCTGATCCCGGCTGGCAGCCTCGATACGCTGGTCAGTGACGAGAAAAACCGGACAGCTGCCCTCGGCGACGAGATGGGCGAAGGCATGGACCTAGATTTGGGCCTCGGAGTCTGATGTCCATCGCCTTTGCCGGCGCCTTCTTCGACGGGACATCGTCGCGGCGCCACGATGTCCAGGCCGAACTCGATGACACTGTCAGCGAGCTCCTGATCAAAGGCGATGACGTCGGTCTGCTGCGTTATCCGCTCGGGCTGATCAAAGTGGCGCCTAGGGTCGGCAACACGCCGCGCTTCATCTACTTCGATGGCGGCGCCAGCCTCGAGGTTCTCGATAACGACGCCGTCGATCGGCTCGTGCCGAGCCTGCCCGGCGGCCATTTTCACCTCGCGCAATACCGGATGGAGAGCAAGCTTCGCTGGATCCTGGCGATGCTGGCTCTCACCATCACCTTCGGCTGGGCGACCATCGAATATGGCGTGCCCTATCTCGCCAAGCAGGCTGCCTTCGCCCTACCGCGCGAGGTCGACGAGAAGCTCGGTGACGGCACACTCGCAGCCCTGGATGAATTTGTCTTCAAACCGTCGACACTAAGCGGTGACCAGCGCGCCACTCTGCTAAGCCAGTTCGCCGGCATGCTGGAGCGCACCGATCTGGAGCCCGACCGCGTGCAATTGGTCTTCCGGGCGAGCCCGGTCATGGGCGCGAATGCCCTCGCCCTGCCGTCCGGGATCATCATCATGACCGACGAGCTGGTCCGCCTCGCCGACCACGAAGACGAGATAATGGCGGTGCTGGCGCATGAAATCGGCCATATCCGCCATCGGCATTCCTTGCGCGGCGTCCTGCAGAACTCGTCGGTCGCCCTGATGATCGCCAGCCTGACCGGCGACCTCGCCTCGCTCACCTCGATTTCGGCGGCCCTGCCGACCATGATGGTGCAGCTCAAATACTCCCGTGACTTCGAGCTGGAAGCCGATGACTATGCTGTCGACATGCTGAACGACATGGGCATCGATCCGACCGAACTCGGCGACATACTGCTCCGCATGACCGGCCAACACGGCGATGGCCAGGGGATCCCAGCCTACCTCTCGACCCATCCGGATTCGGAAGACCGCATGAAACGCATCCGCGAGGGGATGTAACGCCAGCCAGACGTCGCTAATGTGACGCCATGGTCATCAAGAGCGAACCTCACCCCTGGCTGCGTCCATTATGGCGACGCATAACTGTGACTGTCGCTTGCGCGGCTTGGCTAGGCTTCGAGATCTGGCTCGAACCTGGCAGCATGTGGTTCTGGCTGCTCCTGATCGCGCTCGGCTGGGCGA
Source organism: Pseudomonadota bacterium (assembly GCA_039197065.1). GTDB lineage: Bacteria > Pseudomonadota > Alphaproteobacteria > Geminicoccales > Geminicoccaceae > JANQPX01. The sequence goes on from JBCCUL010000040.1 coordinate 23,865, forward strand.
TTTGGGACTTTTTTCTTTCGGGGAATTACGACGGCTGAACGGAGGCCGAATGGCTATTCATTCGCCGACCGCCGGCTGCGCAGAAAGGGCATCGGCGGTCGGCAAGCTAACGATAGTCGTCGTTAGAAACGGTAGGCCAATCCGATGTTGAAGTTGTGGGTCGCATATTCAGAATCGTAGGTCAGGGCACCGTCCTGGCCGTTAATGTCATACTCCAGATCATCGGTGGCAAAGTAACGATAACCAGCACTGATAGCCGCATTCGCGCCTATATTATATCGAATGCCCGTCATCAATTGATAGGCAAGAACCGTATCGGTTTCGTCATCCTCATCGACAAAGCGGATGTTGCCAAGCCCAAGAACGCCGCCGAAGTCTGAGGTAACGATCGTCTCCACGCGTGCATAGCCGACACCAGCCCCGGCTGTGATGGCCAATTGCGGCAGAACCCAGAGATCGATATGGCCGTTGGCCATGCCGCTCAATGCCGTCGTCTTGCTTTCCCCATCGGGATCCCCATCAACGTCGACACCGCCAAAATTGGTGTTGATCTCGTCAGGCTCGTTGGCACGGTAGGCAATTTCGCCCTCTAGACGAAGATCGACACCGCCGAGCGGGATCGCAACGCCTAGCGCAGCGCCAACATTGCCGCCAACTTTATTCTCGACCTCGGCACCGATAATCGCCCCTGTCGGATCGTCAAGTTCATAGTCATCAAGCAGGGTCAATCCGGCGAAACCTTCAATATAAAAACCGGCAGCCTCGGAAACCGACGGCATGACGACCAGAGAAATAGCCGCCAGAGGAATGGAAAGGCGTTTCATATTCGTTCCTATCTGTTGTCAACTTTGGCCAATTCGAGTTGTTGCAGCGCTCGAATGCGCGGCTTTTATCCAATACTTCACATTTTTTTACTGTGTCTTTGTCGCATCAGGAGAAAGATTTAAGTAATTTTTTCATCTTCAAAGCTAATAACTTCGAATTGATTAGAAACAATCCGGCTTGTCATACTGCCTCGCCAACATGCGGATCGCTGAATTCGCCCTCCGGCCCGAAGCTGCCGATCGGCATCTCATGGGTGGTCAGACCGTCGCCATCATTCCACCTATGGACTAGAAAGCCGGGCGGTTCCATAGTCCAAGGTCCCCTGCCCTCGCCCAGCGTCAGCTTGACCTGATGGGCGATGCCGGGGGCGATCTGGGCGATCGTGCCGGCAAAGCGGGTCTGAACGGCGCGGTGGACATGGCCGCAAAGCACCCGCTCCACCTGGGGGTGTTCCTCGATCACCCGAGCAAGCGTCTCGCTGTCCCTGAGCATGGACCAGTCCATATGACCGATCCCGGTCTTGAACGGCGGGTGGTGCAGCATGACCAGCGTCGGTTTCTCCGCATCCGCATCCAGCGTCCTCGATAGCCAGTCCAACTGCGCCTCGCCGAGGCGGCCGTATGGCTTGCCGTCGACCGAGCTGTCGAGGGCAACGATGCGCACGGGCCAACCCTCGATCGCATAGCAAAGCGGCCCCTCGGATGAGCGTGCACGGATGTCCGGAAAAACGGCGCGGATCAGTTCGCGATCGTCATGATTACCGGGTATGGGATAGAGAGGCTTGTCGACCCTGGCCAGCAAGTCGGCCATTGTCTGGTAGGCAGCAAGATCGCCGTCATTGGTCAGGTCACCCGTGATCAGAACGACATCGGGCGCCGGCTCGAAGGCCTGGATTGCGTCGATACACCGCTCCAAATGCGCATAAGTGTCGACTTTTCCAAAGGAAAGCACGCCTTTCCGCAGAAAATGCAGGTCGGAGATGTGGGCGATGTGCATGATTTAGGCCCCAAGATGCTGTGGACATGGCTGACGACCGGTTTCAAGTCTGCTTCTATGCCAAGCCAGGAACAAGATGAACGCCGCTTTGGAGACAGCCTCATGACCGGCATCAAATCAGCATTCTTGGCAGCACTCTCGTTGGTGATCCTGCAGGGCCCGGCGCATGCCCTGGACGACATCACCTTCGGCACCAACTGGAAGGCGCAGGCGGAACATGGCGGCTTCTATCAGGCGGTCGCCACCGGCATCTACGAAAAGCACGGCCTGGACGTCACCATCCGTCCGGGCGGACCGCAGGTGAGCCATCGTCAATTGCTGCTGGCCGGCAAGATCGACTTCAATATGGCCGGCAACATGTTCGCCGCCTTCAACAATGCGCAGAACGACATCCCTACCGTGATGGTCGCGTCGATCTTCCAAAAGGAGCCGCAGATCCTGATGGCGCACCCCGGCGCCGGCAATGACAGCCTCGAAGATCTGGTGGGCAAGCCCATCCTGATCTCCAACGATGCCCGCCTCACCTTCTGGGAATGGCTCAAAGCGACTTACGGCTACACGGACGATCAGATCCGCCCCTACACCTTCAACTCGGCCCCTTTTCTCGCCGACGAGCAGGCGATCCAGCAAGGCTACGTGACCTCCGAGCCGTTCGCCATCCAGCGCGAGGGCGGGTTCGAGCCCGTGGTGCATCTCCTCGCCGACAGCGGCTATGATAGCTACTCGACCATGATCGAGGCGATGCGGCCCATGGTCGACGAGAACCCGGACCTGGTGCAGCGCTTCGTCGATGCGTCGATCGAAGGCTGGTACAGCTATCTCTACGGTGATCCAGCACCCGCCAATGAGCTGATCAAGGCGGACAACCCCGACATGACCAATGAGCAGATCGCTTTTTCGATCGAGACGATGAAGTCCTACGGCATCGTCGATTCAGGCGACAGCGAGACATTTGGCATCGGCGCCATGACGGAAGATCGCTGGAGCGGCTTCCTACAGTTCGCCAAGGATGCCGGGATCTATCCGGATGATCTCGATATCAGCGGCACCTACAGCCTGGACTTCGTCAACAAAAAGGTCGGCATCGACATGAAAGCCGAATAGCCCAGCCTGCCGTCTATCACCCCTCCTTAGCCGGTTCAGCTGCAAAAAGCTCGAAACCTGCTCTTGGCGTGTGCTCGACAACTCGGTAAGTAGCTCCGTGAATAGAGAAAGTCGGCGCCCATTTCAGCCGGCCAAGGAGGATGACGACGGTGACGACCAGGTCTTATGACGATGTAAAGACGGCGCTGCAGCAAAGCCCGAAGAGTTGGCTGGTGACCGGAGCCGCCGGATTCATCGGCTCCAATCTCGTGGAGACGCTTCTTAAACTTGGTCAGATCGTGGTGGGCCTCGATAATTTCTCGACGGGTCATCAACATAATCTTGCCGATCTCGAAAGCGTGGTCGACCCGTCTGCGATGCAGCGTTTTCGCATGTTCGAAGGTGACATTCGCAGCATCGACGCCTGCAGGCGCGCCGTCGCCGATGCAGACTTCGTGCTGCATCAGGCAGCGTTGGGCTCGGTGCCGCGATCGATCGAGGATCCGCTGACCACCAATGCCGTCAACATTGATGGATTCATCAATATGCTGGTGGCCGCACGCGACGAGGGCGTCTCGCGCTTCGTCTACGCTGCCTCCTCCTCGACCTATGGCGATCACGAGGCCCTGCCGAAGGTCGAGGATCGCATTGGCAAGCCACTTTCTCCTTATGCCGTCACCAAATATGTCAACGAGATCTACGCTGACGTCTTCGCACGCGCCTACGGATTCTCGTCCATCGGCCTTCGCTATTTCAATGTGTTCGGCCGCCGTCAGGACCCGGACGGCGCCTATGCCGCCGTCATTCCGAAATGGGTGTCGACGATGCTGAGAGACGAGGCCATCAAGATCAACGGCGACGGCGAGACCAGCCGCGACTTTTGCTACATCGACAATGTCGTGCAGGCCAATATCATGGCGGCCATGGCCGACGATGAGGCGCAGAACGAAGTCTACAATGTCGGCGTGGGGGATCGCACCTCGCTGAACGAGTTGCACAGCATGATCAAGACCTCGCTCGAAGGCCTGGACGTCGACATCACCACTGATCCGATCTACCAGGAATTCCGCGCCGGCGACGTGCGCCATTCCCAGGCGGACATCTCGAAAGCTCGCCGCCTTCTCGGCTACGATCCCGCCCACCGCGTCGCGGACGGCATTGAGGCGGCCATGCCCTGGTATCGAGATTTCCTGAAAGCCGGATGATCGGCACAGACCGCTTGAGGGCTGCGGCATTGACAATATAAAGTTGAATTGACATTTCCAGAAAAACGCTTTGATTTCACTGGTTTAAAACCTGGGCATCCGTGGAAGCGGGGTCTTGCGTTTTCGTGCTCGCGCATGACTGACTGTTTTCAAGAGTGCTTGTCGTCTTGGGCTGGAGTCTGATGGCGTCTCGATGACGCCGTCGCGTTTGATCGGAAATGGTTGGGTATGAAGACATTCGAAAAACTGATGGTCGCCAATCGCGGCGAGATCGCCATTCGTGTGCTGCGCGCCGCCAATGAGCTCGGCAAGCGCACGGTCGCAATCTACGCCGAAGAGGACAAGCTGTCGCTGCACCGCTTCAAGGCGGACGAGGCCTACCGTGTTGGTGAAGGTCAAGGACCGGTTAAAGCCTATCTCGACATCGAAGATATCATCCGTATCGCCAAGGTCGCCGGCGCCGATGCCCTCCATCCCGGCTACGGCCTGCTCTCGGAAAACCCCGAGCTTGCCGAAGCCTGCACGGCTGCCGGCATCACCTTCATCGGCCCGACGCCCGAGACCATGCGCCGTCTCGGCGATAAGGTCAGCGCGCGCGGCGTCGCTGAGGCCGCAGGCGTTCCCGTTGTGCCGGCCACCGGCGTTTTGCCCACGGATATGAAGAAAGTCACCGAGCTTGCCGACGCCATCGGCTATCCGCTGATGCTGAAGGCGAGCTGGGGCGGCGGCGGGCGCGGCATGCGGCCGATACGCTCGAAGAAGGAGCTCGCGGACAGCGTGCGCGCCGGATCGCGCGAGGCTGAAGCCGCGTTCGGGCGCGGCGACGTCTATCTGGAAAAGCTGGTGCAGCGCGCTCGCCATCTGGAAGTGCAGATCCTCGGCGACAAGCACGGTCACATCGTCCATCTGTTCGAGCGTGACTGCTCGGTGCAGCGACGCAACCAAAAGGTGGTGGAACGCGCCCCCGCCCCCCAGCTGGACGACGGCCGGCGCGGTCAGCTTTGCGAATTGGCGCTGAAGATCGCCCGCCACTCCGGCTATGAGAACGCCGGCACGGTCGAATTTCTGGAAGATATCGATAGCGGCGATTTCTACTTCATCGAGGTCAACCCGCGCATCCAGGTCGAGCACACCGTCACCGAAGAGGTGACCGGGATCGACATCGTGAAAGCGCAGATCCGGATCGCCGAGGGCGGCCATATCGGCGACGTCAAGGAAACCGGCGTGCCGCCGCAGCATGCGATCAAGCTGAACGGCCATGCGCTCCAATGCCGGGTGACGTCGGAGGATCCGCTTAACAATTTCATCCCCGATTACGGCAGGATCACCGCCTATCGAGGCGCCACCGGGTTCGGCATCCGCCTGGATGGCGGCACCGCTTATTCCGGCGCCGTGATCACCCGATACTATGACAGCCTCCTAGAGAAGGTCACGGCCTGGGCGCCCAGCCCCGAGGAAGCGATCGCGCGTATGGACAGAGCGCTTCGCGAGTTCCGCATTCGCGGCGTCGCCACCAATCTTGCCTTCGTCGAGAACCTGATCGCCCATCCCGTGTTCAGGGCGGCGGAATACTCCACGCGCTTCATCGATGAGCATGACGAGCTGTTCGATCTGGAACCGCGAAGGGACCGTGCGACCCGGCTCCTGACCTATCTCGGAGATGTCACCGTCAACGGTCACCCGGAGGTCAAGGACCGGCAACGTCCGCCCGCTTACGCCCTTTCCCCCAAAGCGCCGAAGCCGAAAACGGAAACGCCGCCTCCAGGCACGAAGCAGCTGCTGGACGAGCTCGGCCCCAAGGGCTTCGCCGACTGGATGCTTAAGGAAAAACGCCTACTGATCACTGACACCACCATGCGGGACGCCCACCAGTCCCTGCTTGCGACCCGCATGCGCAGCCATGACATGTTGGCGGTGGCGAACAGCTATGCCGTCAACCTGCCTGAAATGTTCAGCATGGAATGCTGGGGCGGCGCCACCTTCGACGTCTCCATGCGCTTCCTGCAGGAATGCCCCTGGGAGCGCCTACGCGATCTGCGCGCCGCCATGCCCAACATCCTTTTGCAGATGCTGCTCCGCGGCTCGAACGGCGTCGGCTACACCAGCTATCCCGACAATGTCGTCCAGACATTCACCCGTCAGGCGGCCGAAAGCGGTATCGATCTGTTTAGGATCTTCGATGCGCTGAACTGGGTCGAGAACATGAAAGTCTCGATCGAAACCGTGCTGGAATGCGGCAAGCTCTGCGAAGCGGCGATCTGCTACACCGGCGACATGCTGGATCCGGCACGCGCGAAATACGACCTCTATTATTATCTGAAGCTCGCCAAGGAACTGAAGAAGACCGGCGCGCATATCATCGGCATCAAGGATATGGCGGGTGTCTGCAAACCCGATGCCGCAACGATCCTGGTGAAGGCGTTAAAGAGCGAAACCGGCCTTCCGGTCCACTTCCATACCCATGATGCCAGCGGCATCGCGGCCGCCTCGGTGCTGGCCGCGGCCGAAGCCGGCGCCGATGCCGTCGACCTCGCCATGGACAGCTTCTCCGGCCTCACCTCCCAACCCAATCTGGGCGCGGTGGTCGCGGCCCTGATGCGCCACAAGCGGGCGACCGGGCTCGATCCCGCCGATATCCGCATGTTCTCCGACTACTGGGAGGCGGTGCGTTTTCAATATGCGGCGTTCGAGAGCGACATGCGCGCCGGTTCTTCTGAGATCTATTTGCATGAAATGCCGGGCGGCCAGTTCACTAATCTGAAGGAACAGGCGCGCGCTATGGGGCTGGAGGGTCGCTGGCATGAGGTCGCCAAGACCTATGCCGATGTGAACATGATGTTCGGCGACGTGATCAAGGTGACCCCGTCTTCTAAGATCGTGGGTGATATGGCGCTCTCGATGGTGGCGGCCGGTCTGACTTGCGAGGACGTTCTGGATCCTGCCCAGGAGATCGCCTTTCCCGAATCGGTGGTCGGCTTCTTCAGAGGGGATATCGGCCAGCCGCCGGGAGGTTTTCCGAAAGCGCTGCAGAAAAAAGTGCTGAAGGGCAAGAAGCCGCTCAAAAAGCGGGCCGGCGAGACCATGAAGGCAGCCGATCTCAAAAAGCTGCGCAAGCGGGCGGAGACCGAGGCAGAGCGCGACATCACCGACGAGGAGTTCTGCTCCTACCTCATGTATCCGAAGGTCTTCTTGGACTATGCCGCAAAGCGGGCGACCTATGGCCCGGTCGCCGTCCTGCCGACCGCGACCTATTTCTACGGAATGAAACCAGGCGATGAGATCGCCGTCGATCTCGAACCGGGCAAGACCATGATGATCCGCATGGTCGCGATCGGCGAGGCTGATGACGAGGGCTTCGTGCGCCTCTTTTTCGAGGTCAACGGTCAGCCGCGCGTCGCGCGGGTGGCTGATCGCCAAAAGTCGGCGAACAGCTCGAAACCGCCCAAGGCAGAGGATGACAACCCCCTGCATCTCTCGGCCCCCATGCCCGGCATGGTCGCGACCCTCGCCGTCAAGGAAGGTCAGAAGGTGAAGCCCGGCGATCTCCTGATGACCATCGAGGCGATGAAGATGGAGACGGCGTTGAACGCAGATCGAAGCAGCACGATCGCGCGGGTTCTGGTCAGCGCCGGCAGCCAGATCGACGCCAAGGACCTCCTCCTCGAATTCTCCAGCTAGGAGCTGGGGCCCTGACTTGACGGAGACTGCGCATGGGCGGTGGCGGCAATTCTTCCAAGGCAGAGCTGAAGGTGGCCATCGGTGGGTTCGGGGCGATCGGCCAGGAGATGGCGGTCCATCTTGATCACGGGGTTCCCGGCCTGTCGCTTGTTGCGGTTAGCGCGCGAGATCAGGAGAAAGCGCGCGGCAATATGGCGGCCTTTCGGACGATCGTGCCGGTCCTGCCGCTCGGTGAGCTGGCGGAGCATGCGGACGTCGTGGTCGAATGCGCGCCAGCCTCGGTTTTTCGCGAGATCGCCGAGCCCAGCCTGGAAAAGGGCCGAATATTCGTTCCGCTCAGCGTCGGAGCGCTTCTTGTCCATGACGATCTGACGGCGCTCGCCGAACGCACCGGCGCCCGCATTCTGGTGCCGACTGGCGCCATCCTCGGCCTGGATGCCGTGCGCGCCGCTGCCGAGGGCGAGATCCATCAAGTCACCATGGTCACCAGAAAGCCGCCGGGCGGGCTGATGGGTGCTCCCTATCTCGTCGAGAATGGTATCGACATCGCCGATCTGACATCGCCGCTCAAGGTGTTCGAAGGCAATGCGCGCGATGGCGCCAAGGGCTTTCCGGCCAATGTGAATGTTGCAGCCGCCCTGTCGCTCGCCGGGATCGGCCCCGATCGAACCAAACTGGAGATCTGGGCGGATCCGTCGGTCACCCGTAACACGCACCGGATCACCGTCGAAGCGGACAGCGCCCGTTTCGAGATGACCGTCGAGAACATTCCAAGTGAGGTCAACGCGCGCACCGGCAAGATCACGGCGCTTAGCGCCCTTGCAGCGCTTAAAGGGCTGGTGTCACCCTTGAAGATCGGCAGCTAAACGATCTCGAAACAGCCTGGATCCAGTGTCGAAGCGTTATTCGACTGCCTTGGGTTCTCCGGCTGCCGCGTTCTGCTGGGCGTCCTGAACGCTGGACGGCCAGGTGCTCTTGATGAAAGCGATCACGGCCCAGATCTCTTCATCGGTAAGCTTGTCGCTGAAGCCGGGCATGCGGCTGATGCCGCCGTCTGGCCTTAGAGTTTCGCCGCCGTCTCTGACCACCTCGAAAAGCGCTTCGTCAGTACGCCGCCAGGTTCCGCCTTCGGCATTATGCGCCGGAGCCAGGCGCGTGCCGTCCTTGAGCGGCTGTTCCCAGCCAAGCTGCCCGTCGAGTTCGGCCCCATGGCAGTTGGCGCAAATGCGGCTGTAGATCCGCGAACCAAAGGCCACCTGATCAAGATCGGTCGCATCTCCCGGAATAATCGTGGCGCTTTGGGAGTACCAATAGGCTCCCGCCGCGATTGCACAGATACCCGCCATGCCCATAAGGGGCAGAGCCAGACGACGCCCAGTTCGCTCGTCTCTCATCCCAATGTCATCCCCAATCGAAAGTCCAGCAGCTCCCCGCACGCTTGACGCTCTTGAGACATTGAATGCCTTCGCACATGCCGGCTAAAAACAGCCGGAATCGCATTGTAGCGTGGTCTCTTAGCAGATCGTCCGGCGTCTGTCTTGGCCGAACGCGCCGATATGGAGCTTTTCAGTCATCCGGCCGATTGGCGCGATCGTCATAGCCGCGGCGACTGCTGAAGAAGACCAACGCCATCAAACCCGCCCCGACCAGAAAGGTAAAGACGGTCCCGAGCGTCAGGGCGATCCAGCCATGAACGCTCATCTCGACCTCGCCAAGCTCTCTCCAAACCCAAAAGCCGAACGCCACGGACAAGGCGAGAAAGCCTAAGAGAACGACGATTGTAAGCAGCGTCTTCATCACAGAAGTTTCCAGGACTTGCCTTGTCAAAGCTGGGAGGGTGGTGTCTATGCTTGGCGGATCATCTTCGTCAAGACTAGGCATTTCAATCATGGACAAGGTGCAGGTCATCCACGCCGTCGAAGATTGGCAGCGAAAGGCTGCGTTTGCCATACGTGAAGCGGTGTTCATCACCGAACAGCGCATCGACCCGTCCGTGGATTTCGACGGATTGGACGACCAGGCGGACCATATGCTCGCGACCCAGGCGGGTCACGCCGTCGGTACGCTCCGGCTGCGGACGATCGGCGACGGCACGGCCAAGATCGAGCGCGTCGCGGTCCTGAAATCAGCACGCGGACAAGCGATTGGCGCTGCCATGGTCGATGCGGCCCTTCATCATCTGCGTCTCAGCGGTTTTCGCGAGGCGAAGCTGCACGCCCAGACCCATACGCTCGACTTTTATGCCAAGCACGGCTTCGTCGCATTTGGCGAAGACTTCGACGAGGACGGTATCCCCCACCGGGCCATGAGGCTTGATCTGACCGCAGAAGCTCTCCCTTAGTCTGATCATCAGGTCTTCGCTTTTTTGTGAAGGCGCATGATCGGAAAAGCCGCTAAGTTTCTGATAAAGACTGTCGTCGACAGAATGCTAGCGTTGCGTTCGATAATTGAGATTCCGCTTGAGTCTTCAGAAAATGGCCGTATTCCAGCCACTTTGGTGGAGACAGCGGGAATCAAATGATGTGGTCATACCACTAGGGAGTGTGGACGATGTTCGAAATGCTGCCGGGGTTCGTGCTGACCAGCCTGAATTTCCTGGCGACCCTGCTGGTCTTCACCATCGGCTGCGTCATTCTCCTGATCGCAATTCTTTACGTCATCGATCGAACCCAGACGACCAACACGGTGCGCCGCAACTACCCTGTGATCGGCAGGCTGCGCACCTATTTCGAGCATCTGGGGGAGTTTTTCCGTCAGTATTTTTTCGCAATGGACAGAGAAGAGCTGCCGTTCAACCGCGCACAGCGTGTCTGGGCCTATCGCGCCGCATCGAATGTCGACAACACTGTCGCCTTCGGCTCGACCCGTGATCTCCGTCCGGTCGGCACGCCGCTTTTTGTCGCCTGCCCCTTCCCGACACTCGACGAGGACGCCACCGCCACCTCAGCGGTCACGATCGGCCCAGAATGCGCCCAGCCCTACACACAGGACCGTCTTTTCAACATCTCCGGCATGTCCTACGGCGCCCTTTCGCGCGTCGCCGTGAAGTCGCTTTCACGCGGCGCCAAGCTCGCCGGTTGCTGGTACAACACCGGCGAAGGCGCGATGTCGGAGTTTCATCTGGAAGGCGGCTGCGACATCGTTTTTCAGATCGGCACGGCGAAATATGGCTGCCGCACCGAGGATGGCGTCTTCAGCGAGGAGAAACTCGCCGAGATCGCCGCCCATCCTGAGGTCAAGATGTTCGAGATCAAGCTCAGCCAGGGCGCCAAGCCGGGCAAGGGCGGGATTCTGCCGGGTAATAAGGTGACGCCTGAAATCGCCAAGACCCGCGGCATTCCTGTGGGCAAGGACAGTATCAGCCCGAATCGGCATCTCGAGATCGACAATCCTGGCGAACTCCTCGATTTCATCGATCGCGTGCGGCGCACGACCGGCAAGCCCACGGGCTTCAAGACGGTTATTTCCGGCGTCGTCTGGCTCGGCCAGCTCTTCGAGGAGGTGCACCGCCGCGGCATCGACAGCGCGCCGGATTTCATCACAGTCGACAGCGCCGACGGCGGTACGGGCGCTGCACCTTTAAGTCTGATCGACAATATGGGCCTGCCCATCTGGGAAGGCCTGCCCATGGTCGCCGATCAGCTCATCCGCTACGATCTGAAGGACCGGGTGAAGCTGATCGCCTCAGGCAAGCTGATGACCCCGACCAACGTTGCCTGGGCGCTGTGCGCCGGCGCCGACTTCGTCGTCTCGGCGCGCGGCTTCATGTTTGCGCTCGGCTGCATCCAGGCGCTGAAGTGCAATAAAAACACCTGCCCGACCGGCGTGACCACGCACAACAAGAGTCTGCAGCGCGGCCTGGTGCCCAAGGAGAAGCAGTTCCGGGTCGCGAGCTACGCCAAAAACATGGAAAAGGAAGTCGGCGTGATCGCCCACTCCTGCGGCGTTCACGAACCGAGGCGTCTCAAGCGCTATCATGTGCGCATCCAGACCGACACCGGCAAGTCGATCCCGATGGATAAGCTTTGGCCGTACCCCGAGCCCGGCGAAGCGCTGAAGGGTGGTGCCCAGACGGCGGCGGAATAGGCCTCAGACACGGCTATCAATGCAACGACGAACAGTCTAAAAACCGCCGATGGCGTGGCAATAGCCCCGTTCTCTTGATGCGCAGCGAAGGAGACTGAGACAAGCGTCTCTGTCTCTTGAAATGCCTCAGAGGACCCCGCGCATCTGCTCCGAGAGGCTGATGCGGCCTGCCTTGAAGGCGTGCCTCAATATGGGAACCACCTTGTGGGGCTCAGCGCCGCCGCACATGAAAATATCGATCGCAGCATAGGCGCGCTCAGGCCAGGTGTGGATCGACATATGCGACTCGGCGAGCACCGCGACACCCGAGATGCCGCCATTGTCCGAAAACTCGTGGAAGTGCATATGCAGGAGCGTGGCGCCAGCTTCCTTGATCGCACGGCGAAACGCCATCTCAATCACTTCGGCATCGTCGAGATGCTCGGCATCCCAAAGATCGAGGATCAGATGACTGCCGGCGTAGCGAAGGCCGTTACGCTCGATGAAATAGTCCTTGGGACCGTCTGACGCGAGGCCGGTTTGCCCGGCCGCCTCGTTGGCTTCGAACTTACCCGTTTGGATCTGCGCATCTGCTCGGGCGTTCTCCGCCTCCGCCTCAGCGTCCACACCAATTTGGGCAAGAGAGTGCTGGCTCATGTCGCTCTCCTGCAAACCAGAATGAACCCGAAGGGTTGATCCGCTCATATGTCTCGAAATGTCTGGGAATACAAGCACCTCGCTGAAGAAAACGCGAAGACGCGACCGTTTGTTGCATGACATCCTGGTTTCTGGAACGTTTGAGCCAATCGGTTCACGGTCCTGTCATCGTTTCGGGCTCATTTGGGCATAATCGCCGATGATCGCTCATCTGTTGCGTTCTAACCCGGCAATCGGCATCTTCCACAGCAACAGCGTCCGGCCGGTTCATCGGGCGGAACCCATCGATACGAATTGGAGAACCCTCGCGTGACAAATGATAGAAGCGAGAAGGACATCGGCTTTCCTCATGCCAGCGAGGACATGGCGCGCGCCGGCGGTGTCATCGAGACGCCGCAAACGCAATCGCCCGCCTATCGGCTCGCCTTTGCCGACATGGATTTCATGGTGCGGCGGGAAATGCGCCCGGTGCGCTTTCAGCTCGAGCTGCAAAAGCCGGAAATACTACTTGCCGAGCACGACATCCGTTCGACCGTCGTGGTGTTCGGCAGCGCACGCATGCCCACCCCTGATGACTGCGATCCCGCCGATCTCGTCAAAAAGCCCGGCTGCGTTCTCGACAAGAAGCGGGTCTACGAGGAGGCCCGCCGCCTTGCGCAGATCGCTTCCGTCGAAGGCCAAAAGGACCGCTCCGAAGGCAGAGAGTTCGTCGTGGTCACCGGAGGCGGCCCGGGAATCATGGAGGCTGCGAACCGTGGTGCTGACGATGTCGATGCGGAGAGCATCGGGCTCAACATCGTGCTCCCCCACGAGCAGGCGCCCAATGCCTATATCACGCCGGAGCTCTGCTTCCAGTTCCACTATTTCGCCATCCGCAAGATGCATTTCATGAAGCGCGCCCGCGCGCTCGTCTGTTTTCCCGGCGGTTTCGGGACCTTTGACGAGTTGTTCGAAGCGCTCACCCTCATCCAGACCGGTAAGGCCAAGCGCATCCCCTTCCTTTTGTTCGACGAGGCCTACTGGCGCCGCGTCGTCAATTTCGAAGCCATGGTCGAGGAAGGCGTCATCTCGGCGGAGGATCTTAACCTGTTTCGCTACGTCGAGACCGCCGATCAGGCCTGGTCGATCATCGCCGATCATCACGGCCTCGAACCCCATGACGGCAGCGTCGCGCGCACCGACAAAGGAGCGGCGTGATGACGCCCGAGCTGATCTTTCACGGCGGCGCTGGCACCGTCACCGGATCCTGCTACGAGATCGTCCATGACGGCGGCCGTCTGATGATCGATTGCGGCATGTTTCAGGGCAACAAAACCGTCCGCGCCCTCAACTACCGCGAATTTCCGTTCGAGCCGTCGAAGGTCGACACCCTCCTTCTGACCCATGCTCATATCGATCATACCGGCCTGGTCCCGAAGCTGCATAAACACGGCTTCAGCGGGCGGATCCATGCGACGGCTCCCTCCGCCGACCTCGCCTCCTTCATGCTGCCGGACAGCGGTTACATTCAGGAAAGCGAGGTCGAACGGCTGAACAAACGAAACCGGCGACGCGGGCGCCCTGAGATCGAGCCTATCTATACGCGAAAGGACGCCGAGGCCTGTCTGAAGCAGTTCGAAGCTGTTGCGATGGAAGAGTGGTTCGAGCCTATGAAGGGGGTTCGAGCCCGCTATTGGAACGCCGGCCACATCCTCGGTTCCGCTTCGATCGAGCTAAAAATTGACGCCGGATCAGAGCGTCCACTGCATATACTCTTTTCAGGCGATCTCGGACCGGATGAGAAGGTGTTTCATCTGGAGCCCGACGCGCCTGCAGGCTTCGACTACATTCTCTGCGAAAGCACCTATGGCGATCGCGAACGGGAAGACGCCACGATTGAGCAGCGGCGCGCTGCACTCAAACGCGAGATCCTCGGCGCCCATGACGCCGGCGGCAATCTCGTGATCCCGGCTTTTGCGGTCGAGCGCACCCAGGAACTGCTACACGACATCGGCGTGCTCATGGCGACGGGCGAGATCCCCGGTAAGCCCGTCTTTCTCGACAGTCCGCTTGCGAGCAACGCCACCAAGGTGTTCATCGAGCATGCCGCGACCCTCGACGACATCGCGATGGACGAGAGCGAGCTCTTCAAGAACCCCAACTTCAGTTTCACCAGCTCGGTCGAAGAGAGCAAGGCGATCAACGATGTAAAGGGCGGCTGCATCATCATGGCGGCGTCTGGCATGTGCGACGCCGGGCGCATCCGCCACCACCTTCGGAACAATCTGTTCAAGAAAGACACGACCGTGCTGTTCGTCGGCTATCAAGCGCCGGGCACGCTTGGCAGCTTCATCCTCGGCGGCGAGGAATCCGTGCGCATCCATGGCCGCGAGGTGAAGGTGAACGCGCGTATCAGACGAATCGGCAATTACTCCGCCCATGCCGACCAGGGCGAGCTGATCGCCTGGATCAAGGAGCGACTACCGGTTCGCGGCGGACTTTTCCTGACCCATGGCGATGACAAGGCGCGCGAGGTTCTGAAAGACCATCTGATGAAGGACGGCATCGATGCCGAGCGCATCGTTCTGCCCGGCCTCGACGAGCGTATCGCGCTTAACGTCGATACCGACCAAAAGCCGATGACGGTTAAGGAAAAGCCTGCCAGGGTCGCACCCGCCGATATGGCGACCGACTGGTACAACGACTATGCCTCGCTCCTGCTCAAGCTCGGACGGAAGCTGGAGGACATGCAGGACGGCGACGAGCGCCGCGCCCTGCTGCAGAAAATGCGCGCTCTGCTGAAAACTTAACGCGCAAGCTCGGCGCGCCCGACTTCGTTCAGCAGCCACCCCCGGAAAGCCTGAACTTTCGGCTGATCGGCGGTCGCCTCGGGTACGACGAAGTAGTAGGCGCACTCACTGTCGATGCTGATGTCGAACGGCGCAACAAGGCGTCCTTCGGACAGGTCATCATCCAGTACAGGCGTCCGGCCGATCGCAACGCCGACGCCGCTGAAGGCGGCCTTCATGGCAAGATCGCTGTCATCGAACCGCAGCCCGCGCCCGAAATCGATGCCATCGACCCCCGCCGCGCGCAGCCAGAGCTGCCATTCATCCGGGCCGTCCAGGGCGTGCAGCAAGGTGTGATGCACCAGATCGGCAGGCGTTCGAAGCGGATGCTCGCCGGATAGCAAAGCCGGGCTGCAGACTGGCCTTAATGAAGGCTGAAACAGGCGATAGGCGATCAACCCCGGCCAATTTCCATGCCCATGCCGGATGGCGCAGTCGACATTCTCGCGGATCAGATCGACCATGCGCGGCGTGGCGTTCACATGAAGATCGATTTCGGGATGCTGATGATGAAGGCGTCCAAGCCGAGCGACCAGCCACTCGCTCGCGAATGACGGCGGCGCCGTCACGGTGAGCGTACCGCCGCAGCAGAAGCGCTCGAGCTCGCGCACGCCGGCTGTGAACCGCTCGAAAGCTTCACGCACAAAGGGAATGAGCGCCTGCCCCTCGTCCGTAAGGATCAGGGCGCGATTCAGGCGGCGAAACAGCTTCACGCCCAACGCCTCCTCAAGCGCCTTCACCTGATGGCTGATCGCCGCCTGGGTCACGAACAGCTCCTCGGCCGCGCGCGTGAAGCTCAGATGCCGCGCTGCGGCCTCGAAAGCACGCATCGCATTCAGAGGAGGAAGCCTGCTCATACCGACACTCACATTAGTTTTCCTCATGTTATTTATGAGGCATTGTCGTTTGTGCCAGCACATTATCTCCTGATATTTAATGATCATCAAGAGATTACGAGTTTCTCCCTATTGGCAGCATCAGAGGAAAAAATGAGAAAAACTAACAAGCCATCCGGTTTTGGCTCTCTCTTTACCTCGGGCGCAGCTCTGGCGTCGCCGGTGCATGAACTGATCGCGCGCGAGCCACTTCTCCACGTTGCCACGCCGCTTCATCAGGCGCAGCATGACCATGCGGCCCAGGCAGACAATGGCCGACCGCCGCTCTACCGACTGATCGCCGGTATCGCCGATGCGCTCGAACGCTGGCGACAGCGTCGTGAACAGCGCCGAGCGATGGCCATGTTGAGCGATCACCTACTCCGGGACATCGGCCTCACGCGACAGGATGTCGAACAGGAACTCCGAAAACCGTTCTGGCACTGATCAAAGGAAGCCTTGACCAAGCATCCTCCTCGGGGCTTCAATCGCGACGGGTTCATCATCAGCGGAAAGCCTTTTCACCATGATGCGTGACCATCTCCGGCGCATGTCCCACTATAATCGTTGGGCGAACGCCCGCCTCTATGAAGCCTGCGCTGCTCTGGATGACGGCGCTTATCGCGCCGAGGGCAAGATGTTCTTCGGCTCGATCCATGGCACGCTGAACCACATTCTGATCGGCGACCGCGTCTGGCTTGCCCGTATTCTCGGCGACCCTGCCCCCGACTTGACGCTGGGCGACCGGCCGTTTTCGGACCTTTCAGCGCTGACCCATGCGCGCATCGAGGAGGACCGAAAGATGATCGACATCACCGAAAGCTATGCCGAAAGCGACATGGACAGCAATGTCAGCTATCGCATGCTGACCCGTCCTGACGACGTGACGACGCCGCTTCATCTCTGCTGGCTGCACCTCTTCAACCACCAGACCCACCATCGCGGCCAGATCCACGGCCAGCTAAGCCAGACCGACGTCGCGCCCCCGCCGCTCGATTTGATCTACTATATGCGGGAACAGGCATGACGCCCGATCTCACCTGTCTCCCGGATGAGGCGCAAATCACCGAAGCCGTCACCGCCGATGACATTGAACATATCCGCCGCCTGTTTCGCATCTATGCCGACTGGCTGAACGTCGATCTGTGCTTTCAGGACTTCGACGCCGAACTGGCCGGCCTTCCCGGCAAATACGCCCCGCCGCACGGCCGCCTGCTGCTCGCAAGATCCGACGGCAAGGTCGCGGGCTGCGTCGGCCTTCGTCCGCTGGAGGACGGCGTCTGCGAGATGAAGCGTCTCTGGGTCGAGCCCGGATTCGAAGGACGCGGCATCGGCCGCGGCCTCGCGGAGGCGATCGTCGACGCCGGACGGGACCTCGGCTACCGGACGATGCGCCTCGATACCATGCCGGAACGACTGAAGGCGGCCGGCCACATCTACGAAACGCTCGGATTCAGAAAGATCCCGGACTACTACCACAATCCGCTGGACGGCGTGGTGATGTTCGAGCTCGAGCTCTGACCCCTTCCCTTCTTCGTCGACGCCGGGGCGCGCCGCACCTATGCCACTTTCAAGGGCTTGTATTTGATCCGATGCGGCTGGTCGGCATCCGCGCCGAGGCGGCGTTTCTTGTCGGCTTCATAATCCTGGAAATTGCCTTCGAACCAGACCACCTGGCTGTCGCCCTCGAAGGCGAGCATGTGGGTGGCGATGCGATCCAGGAACCAGCGGTCATGGCTGATGACCACGGCGCAGCCGGCGAAGTCCAATAGAGCGTCTTCCAGTGCCCGAAGCGTGTCGACATCGAGATCGTTGGTGGGTTCGTCGAGGAGGAGGACGTTCGAGCCCTCTTTCAAAAGTTTCGCCAGATGAACGCGATTGCGCTCACCGCCCGAGAGCTGACCGACTTTCTTTTGCTGATCGGGACCGCGGAAATTGAAGGACGAGACATAGGCGCGTGAATGGACGTCGCGCTTGCCGATCTCGAGCACATCATGCCCGCCAGAAATTTCCTCCCAGACGGTCTTGTCGGCGGCGAGACTATCTCGGCTCTGGTCGACATAGCCGAGCTCGACCGTATCGCCGACCTTGAGGCTACCGTCATCCGGCTTCTCCTGACCGGTGATCATGCGGAAAAGGGTCGTCTTGCCAGCGCCGTTCGCACCGATCACGCCAACGATGCCACCAGGCGGCAGGCGGAAATCGAGATTGTCGATCAAAAGACGATCGCCATAGCCTTTGGTGAGCTTCTCGGCATCAATCACGGTATCGCCAAGGCGGGCGCCCGCGGGGATGACGATCTGCGCGGAGCCAGGCGCTCGATCCTGGGCCTGGGAGAGGAGGTCCTCGTAAGCCGTGATACGCGCCTTGCTCTTCGCCTGTCTTGCGCGCGGGCTGGCGCTGATCCACTCCAGCTCGCGATCGAGGGTGCGCTGGCGCGCCTGCTCTTCCTTCTCCTCCTGCGCCAGACGCTTTTGCTTCTGCTCCAGCCAGGAGGAGTAATTGCCCTCATAGGGAATGCCGCGACCGCGATCCACTTCGAGGATCCAGCCGGCGACATTGTCGAGGAAGTAGCGGTCATGGGTGATCGCGACGACCGTGCCCTTGTAGTCGTGCAGGAACCTCTCAAGCCAAGCCACGGATTCGGCGTCCAGATGGTTGGTCGGCTCGTCGAGAAGGAGCATGTCCGGCTGGGAAAGGAGAAGGCGGCAAAGCGCCACCCGCCTGCGCTCACCGCCGGAGAGAACGGTGACGTCGGCATCGCCTGGCGGGCAGCGAAGCGCATCCATGGCGATGTCCAGGGTGCGCTGGATCTCCCAGCCGTCGACCGCGTCGATCTTCTCCTGCAGCTCGGCCTGCTCGGCCATCACGGCATCCATCTCAGCGTCGTCCATGGGTTCCGCGAATTTGGCGGAGACCTCATCGAAGCGATCGAGCAGCGCCTTGGTCTCGGCCACCCCTTCCATGACATTGCCGAGAACGTCTTTCGACGGATCGAGCTCCGGCTCCTGGGACAGATAGCCGACCTTGACGCCGTCGGCCGCCCATGCCTCGCCGCCGAAATCCTGATCCAGTCCCGCCATGATCTTCAGGAGCGTTGACTTACCAGCGCCGTTGACGCCAAGCACGCCGATCTTGGCGCCTGGAAGGAAGGCGAGCGTCACACCCTCCAGGATCTTCTTTCCGCCGGGGAAGATCTTGGAGAGTTTTTTCATCACGTAGATGTATTGATAGGCGGCCATCGCGGGATCCTTTGAACTGAATGCCGCAGGGTTCTAGCAGGGTCTGCCGGTGAGCAAAAGTCCTGGATCAGTCAAACATTCGGGCGATGATCCCACCTGGCAGAGGCCCGGCTCGAGCCACGCAGCACCCCTCGAAACCAAGTCAATGAGAGCCGGCGTCCGGCCTAGGCTAGGCGCTGCTGGTGCGCTTGCGGAGCTCGTTGAGCAGGCCGTCGATGCCGCTGCGCTCGACGACAGCGCCGAACTCGGAGCGCTGGGTGACGATCAAGCTGACGCTTTCGACGATGAGATCGATCGCCACCAGACCGCCATCTTTCTTCTCGCGCAGACGCCAATCGACGCGCAAAGCCGGACGATCGGGACTGCGGATCAATGTTCGGACCAGCGCATCCTTCTTTCCAGCCTGCTGCGAGTCGGTAATTTCGAACTCTTGGCCGTTGTAGATGTGCAGCCTCGACGCCAGGCTATCGAGCGCATAGGCACGGAACAGCTTCAGATATTCCGCCTTTTGTGCGTCATCGGCGGTGCGCCAGTGACGTGCAAGGATCAGACGGGCGACAAGATCGAGATCGATCGAATCGTCGAGCAGCGTCACCAGTTGGTCGAACTTTTCATTCTGTGAGACATCCTGCTTCAGGATCTCGAGAACCTGATTGCCGACGGTTTGGATCAGGTTGCGCGCGTCATCAGCCGACGGTGCTGCAAAGGCAGGAGAAAGCCCGGTCAGGGTGAGCAAGCCAAGAGCTGGAGCCGCCTTCAGAATGGAACGCCGATCAATCATAGTCATCCTCCGTTCCCGCTTGCCTCGTCAGGATCTTCGAAGTCATCGAAGTCCTCGTCAAAAATGCTCTCGTCATAGATGTCGTCGCCATAAGCATCGTCAAGGGGTGCCGGAGCACCGTTTCGGATTTCGTTTTCACGGAACTGCTGAGCGAGCGTGCGTGTTGCGGCGTAGAAATCGATGCTGGTTCGCTCCAGCTCGTCGAGTGTCTCGATGTTCGCCTCGCGTAGGGAAAGAACATCGAGACCGCGACGTGCAAGGCCAATATCAGTCGGTATAAAGAAAGTCAGTGGATCGAACACGAAGTCGACCACGGTTCCGGCCAGATCGCGGGGATTTGAGGGGCCGAGCAGCGGCATCATGATATAGGGACCGGATCCGACGCCATAGACGGCAAGCGTCTGGCCGAAATCTTCGGTATGGCGCTCGGGCATGCCAAGCATGCCTCCGACATCCACCAGGCCGCCAAAACCGAGAATGGTGTTGAACATGAAGCGCCCGACGCTCTCGGTCGCCCGTTCAGGCTCGCCCTGCAGGAGATCGTTGGCGACGGTGACCGGAGTCTTCAAATTGGCAATGAAGTTGTAGACGCCGGTTCGAACGAAGCTTGGGGTAACAATGCGGTAGGTCTTGGCGATCGGCTTGAGCAGCAGGCGGTCCAGGAACAGATTGACCTCGAAGCTGCCGCGATTGAAGGTCTCTAGCGGATCGCCGGCACTGGGCTGGGCTGCAGCCGGTGACGCGACCCCGAGCATGGTGGCGACGGTCAGAAGCGCCGCAAATCGTCTATATCGCATCATCCCCGCTCGCATTATTGGGCGTCGTCTCTGAACCATAGGGTCGCCGCACATTAAGTCGCTCTCCGATCTACCCAGGAGCTCATGCCCCTCACGTGGTCATCGTAGCCGGCTGTGATCTTCGAAGCCAGTCGATAGGCTTAGAATACAGCGGGTTAACAAGCAAGATTAACCGAGTCTGTCATGGACAATCCCCTGCCGATAGCTGCCCAAAAAGACCAGGAAAACCAGCGCGGACGCCAACAACATTATGCCCTCATATTTGAGTATGGCAGTTAACCCTGCATCACAATTGCATGAAGGAGGTGTAAATGACGATAGTAAAAAAGTCGTAAACTTTCCGCCGGTTATTGCCGTTGCTGGAGCTAAATCATGACCGATGTTCACATCGTCTCACTCGACAGCCTCCTGGAGCGCCTCGAGGCTGTCTTGGGCCGAGACAGCCTTCTGTTCCGTCGTTTCGAGGAAGGATTGCGCTTCGAAGATGAACAATCCCTGACCGACGCGATGACCAGTCTGCGTCTCTATCCTGATGCCGTGAGGCGTGTCGTGGAGGATATGGTCATGAGCTGGCTCTTCGGCGCGCGGGAAGAACAGATGGCTCTGGACAAGGTTGAACCCGGCGCCTGATCGAAACGACTCTCCCCCGATTGAAGCGGCCATTGCGGTCGCTTCTTTTTTTGCCGTTGACATCACGATATAAAGATTTCTTAATATCCTTATGAAATTATCAAATCGGATTGTCCGAGGAGAGGCGTCATAGCGTCCGAAAGTTTAGACGATGTTTTGAACGGTCTGCGGGCCGCGGCCGATATGACGCGCCTTCGGCTCCTGCTGCTCTGTGCCCAGGGTGAGTGGACGGTAAGCGAACTCACCCAGGTTCTCGGTCAAAGCCAGCCGCGAGTTTCCCGTCATCTGAAGTTGCTCGCGGACGCCGGACTGCTGGAGCGTATTCCGGAAGGCAGTTGGGTATTTTACCGACGCGCACGCTCGGGTTCCGGCGCTCGGATGGCGCGCAATCTCTGCCGCATGCTGCCCCAGGATGACAAGACCGTGACCCTGGACCGCCAAAGATTGGAGGCGGTGCGCGAGGCACGGCGCGTTCAGGCAACCGACTACTTCGCGAACAAGGCTGAAAGCTGGGACCGGCTTCGCTCCCTCTACGTCGAAGAAGCCAAGGTGGAGGCAGCCTTGCTGTCCCTGTTCGAAGGCTCCTCCCCCTCAAGGCTGCTCGATATCGGCACCGGCACCGGGCGCGTGCTGCAATTGCTTGCACCGCATATCGGCTTCGGCCTGGGCGTCGACCAGTCGATCGAGATGCTGAATGTCGCACGCGCCAATCTCGATCGGATCAGCCTCAGAAATTGTCAGGTGCGCCAGGGCGACATGTATCACCTGCCTCTCGACGACGGATCGTTCGACGCCGCGATCCTGCATCATGTCCTTCATTTCGCCGACGACCCCGCAGCCGTGCTTGCTGAGGCGGCACGGGTGCTTCGTCCGGGCGGGCGTCTGGTGATCATCGACTTCGCGCCGCATACCCAGGAGTTTCTGCGCCGCGAGCATGCCCACCGCCGGCTCGGATTCGATAACGGCGAAATGCAGGCCTGGTTCGAGAACATCGGTCTCGTCTTCGAAAAGCCGATAGCCCTCGAAGGTGACCCACTGACCGTTGTTCTCTGGTCCGCGCGCCGGGTCGGCGTTCAACGAGACGATGTGATCATGACGGAAACGATCGCTGGTTCGGACCCGCTTGCAGCGCCCCTTTTTCAGGCAACCCAGAACATGGATGGAAGCCAGACCACATGATTGACAAGCCGGATGATGATTACGCCGAACGCCGCGTCGCCTGGCTGGGCGAGAGCCTGCCGGAGCCGCATATTTCTTTTGAGTTCTTTCCTCCCAAGACCGAAGAGGCCGACGCCAAGTTCTGGCGGACGGTCCGGCGGCTTTCGGAGCTTCAGCCGGACTATGTGTCGGTCACCTGCGGGGCCGGCGGCAACCCCGCAGAGGGAACGGCCCCCCTTATCCAGCGTCTGAGGCAACGGGCTGACCTTAAGGCCGCGGCCCACCTGACCTGCGCGACGGCCCCCAAGCCGATCATCGACGATATCGCCAGACGCTACTGGTCGGATGGCGTCAGGAAAATCGTGGCGCTCAGGGGCGATCGCCCCAAAGACGGCGTCTTCAATGCAGAGGACCATCATCGCTATGCCGCTGATCTGGTGGCAGCGCTAAAGGCCATTGCCGACTTCGACATCGCCGTCGCCGGCTACCCCGAGACCCATCCCGAAGCAGAAAGCCCCGATGCGGACCTCGACAACCTGAAGAGAAAGGTGGATGCCGGGGCGACCCGGGTGATCACCCAATACTGTTTTGATACCGAGGCTGTTTTGCGGTTTCGCGATGCCATGACGGCGAGAAACATCGACGTGCCGATGGCCGTCGGCCTGCTGCCGGTCCATAACTTCATCCTCACCAAGCGGTTCAGCGAAGCCTGCGGCGCCGGTGTGCCCGCGTGGCTCGGTGCTCTCTACGAGGGGCTGGAAGACGATCCGGAACAGCGCTTGCTCATCGGCGCATCGGTCGCTGCCGAACAGGCGCGCAGGCTTGTGGTCGAAGGCGTTCGGGAGTTGCACTTTTACACGCTGAATCGCGCCGATCTGACCATCGCCACCTGCCGTCTGCTCGGCATGAAACCTTCCATAGCCCACGCAGCCTAAGCGAGATCTTCATGACCGACTTTCTCGACGCCCTTGCCAAGCGGGTGCTCTTGTTCGACGGGGCGATGGGCACCCAAATCCAGGGGCGAGACCTCTCGATCGATGAGGATTTCCTCGGCCAGGAGAACTGCTCCGAGATTCTTAACCGCTCGCGGCCCGACCTCGTCCGCGAGATCCACCTCGGCTATCTGGAAGCGGGCGCGGATGCGGTCGAGACCAACAGCTTCGGCGGCTCGCCGCTCACCCTCGGCGAGTTCGATCTTTCCGAACGCGCCTTCGAGATCAACCGCCTGGCGGCCACGCTGGCCAGGGAGGCCGTCGACAGGATGGCCGGCGACAAGCGGACACGCTATGTGATCGGCGCGATCGGCCCCGGCACGCGTCTGCCATCGCTTGGGCATGTGTCTTACCAGGAGCTTGAAGACGGTTTCGCCGTGCAGACCGCAGGCCTCCTCGAAGGCTCGGCGGACGTCATTTTGTGCGAGACCTGCCAGGATCCGCTCCAGGTCAAGGCTGCCGTGAACGGCGCAAAAAAGGCCATGATCGACGCAGGGACGCGCCGCCCGCTCATGGTGCATGTGACTGTCGAGACCACCGGGACCATGCTGGTGGGCACGGATATCGCGGCAGCGACCACGATCATCGATGCGTTGGATGTGGATGTGCTCGGTCTGAATTGCGCCACCGGCCCCCAGGAAATGGCGGAACATCTGCGCTATCTCTCCGAGAATTTCCGAGGATTGATCTCGGTTCTTCCCAATGCCGGCCTGCCTGAACTCGTGGATGGCAAAACCCACTACCCGCTCGGTCCGGACGAGCTCGCCGGCTGGCTGGAGCGCTTCATCACCGAGGATGGGGTCAACGTGATCGGCGGGTGCTGCGGCACCGAAATCGAGCATATTCAGGTGCTGGACGCGATGCTCAGAAGGCTCGCCAACGGCAAAGGCCAGCATGCCGCCTCTGGCGGCCGCCCTGCCCCCAAGGTGAGGGAGGTGAACCCCGCCCCAGGCCTTGCTTCGCTCTTCAGCGCCGTCGAGTACCGGCAGGAGAATGCCTATCTGTCGATCGGTGAGCGCTGCAATGCCAACGGCTCCAAAAAGTTTCGGGAGCATCAGGCGGCGGAGGATTGGGATGCCTGCGTCGCCATGGGCCGCGAGCAGGTCAAGGAGGGCTCGCACGCCCTCGATGTCTGCACCGCCTATGTCGGCCGGGATGAGATAAGCGACATGACCGAGGTGGTGTCGCGCCTCAGAGGATCAGCCGATGCACCGCTGGTGTTCGACAGCACCGAACTCCCCGTCCTCGAAGCCTCGCTCGCCCTCTATGGCGGCAAGGGCGTCATCAACTCCATCAATTTCGAAGATGGCGAGCAGCCGCCGGCTGCACGGATGACGCTGGCGCGGCGTTTTGGGGCTGGCGTCATCGCTCTCACGATCGACGAAGAGGGGATGGCCAAAAAGGCTGAGGATAAGGTGCGGATTGCCAGGCGGCTGGTCGATTTCGCCTGCAAAAAATACGGACTGCCCCAGGCAGACCTGATGATCGATCCGCTGACCTTCACCATCTGCACCGGCAATGAGGATGATCGTAAGCTCGGCCTTTGGACGTTGGAGGCGATCGAGGCGCTCGCGGAGGAGTTTCCGGACATCCAGATCATTCTGGGGCTTTCGAATATTTCCTTCGGCCTCAATCCAGCCGCGCGGCATGTACTGAACTCCGTCTATATGGATCACGCCATGCAGCGTGGGCTGACCGGGGCGATCGTTCACACGTCGAAGATCATGCCGCTTCACAAGATTCCGCCGGAAGAGGTTGAAGCGGCGGAAGATTTGATCTTCGACCGCCGCCGTGAAGGTTACGATCCGCTCCAGGCTTTCATGGCGCTGTTCGCCGATCGGAAGACGACGGCAGTCAAAAAGGAACGGCCGGCTGAGGTGGAGAAGCGGCTCTCACAGCGGATCATCGACGGCGATCGTCAGGGGCTCGAAGACGATCTCGACGAGGCCATGGCCAAACACCCGCCGCTCGAGATCATCAACACCCATCTCCTCGACGGCATGAAGGTGGTCGGGGATTTGTTCGGCGCCGGCAAGATGCAGCTTCCCTTCGTACTGCAGAGTGCGGAGACCATGAAGGCCGCGGTAGCCCATCTGGAACCCCACATGGAGAAGGTGGAGGGCCAGGAAAAAGGCATCGTGGTCCTGGCGACGGTCAAAGGGGATGTCCACGATATCGGCAAGAACCTTGTCGACATCATCCTCACCAACAATGGCTACAAGGTGGTCAATCTCGGCATCAAGCAGCCGATCTCCGCCATTCTCGAAGCGGCCAACCAGAACCGCGCGGACGCCATCGGCATGTCCGGCCTGCTGGTGAAGTCCACCGTGATCATGCGCGAGAACATGGAGGAGATGACCCGACAGGGCATGACGACCCCGGTCATGCTCGGCGGCGCCGCTCTTACCCGTCAATATGTCGAGGAGGACTGTTCACGCGCCTACGGAACGGGCGGGGTCGCCTATGCGCGCGATGCGTTCGACGGTCTCCATCTGATGGACAAGATCGTCACCGGCGAATTCGAGAGCCATCTGGCCGAACGCAAGGAGAAATCGACGAGCCGGCCGCGCCGTAAGCCGCGAGCGCTGGAGGCGATGGACGCCGTGCCGGCGACGCTTAGGCCCGTCGAGGTCGAAGAAACCAGGCTCAGGCGGAATGAACTCTCCAAAGGTGTCGACATACCGAAACCGCCCTTCCTCGGCCCGAAGATCCTGGAGGACGTGCCGGTTCGAGCGCTGCTGCCCTTCTTGAACGACAACATGCTCTATCAGTTCCATTGGGGCTATAAGAAGGACGGCCGGTCGCTGGACGACTTCCTTAAATGGGCGAATAAGGAGCTAAAGCCGATCCTCACCGATCTGGTCGAGGAGGCGGAACGGGAGCAGGTGTTCAAGCCTACCGCGGCCTATGGCTACTGGCCGGCCGCCGGCTCGGGCAATGATGTGATCCTGTTCGATCCTGACGATCCGACGAGAGAGATCGCCCGCTTTTCCCTGCCTCGCCAGAAGAAGGAAAACGGCTTGTGTATTGCCGACTTCCTGCGCGATGCCAGCGAGGCGGAGCGCGATGTCATGGGACTGCAGGTGGTCACGGTGGGTCAGCACGCTTCCGAGGTCGCACGGGAATGGTTCGCCGCCGATCGCTACAATGATTACGTCCGCCTGCATGGCCTTGGCGTTGAGCTGGCCGAAGCGCTCGCCGAATATGTCCACAAGAAAATTCGCGGCGAGCTTGGATTCGGCCATCTGGACGAGCGCGACCGTGCAGCGCTTATCAAGCAGGGCTATCGCGGCTCACGCTATTCCTTTGGCTACCCCGCCTGTCCCAATGTGGCGGATCAGAACCAACTCCTGGCGCTGCTCGGCGCGGAAAAGATTGGGATCGAACTCGGCGACGAAGATCAGCTCTGGCCGGAACAATCGACCAGCGCGATCGTGCTGCACCATCCGCAAGCGCGCTATTTCAATGTCTAGACCGATCGGACCAGCTCCAAGCGAAGCGCTCGTCGCGCGATGGCTAGCCCCTAAAATGTCGGGCTGTTGACGCCCGTGGTCGGCACACGGGTGAGCACGCTTGACTGAGAAAGAGGTCGTGTCGTCGAGCCATTAAGAGCGGCCCCAGCCCCTGGCGGCTCGTTGGTATTGACGGCCGGCTCGCTCTCAGGCGCTTGTCCAATAGTCGGCTCTTCGGATGCTGCCGGAACGGCTGCAGCTTCCGCAGGCTCGTCCGCCAACGGCACGGGTTCCGCGGCCGGTGCTGGCAATTCGACCGTCGCTTCGGGGTCAGAAGCTGTGTCGCCTTCATTCTCGATCAAGAGCGGCTGACCGCCGCCTGCGCCGGCACGTTCCGCATTTTGCTGCTGCAGACGAAGGCGTCCCTCGCTGGCAATGCGCCTGGCCGTCCCTTGATTGTCGTCAAGCCAGCGCACGGCCGGCTCGAAACGGCGCCAAGGCGCGAAATCGGCGGTCGGATCAACCTCCAGCCATTTGGGGTGATTGCCTGACTCCTGAAGGGCCAACAGATTATCGAACAAGGCGCCGGTCAACCTGTCGAGCACTTCATAACGCGCTGAATCCGATCGCCAAGCATAGGTCAGAAGAACGGTGCGTGCGGCGATCGTCGGCACCACATCGCCACCCGCCATCAGATTCGGATAGTCGTACCCGGAAATCTCGGCGAGGCGGTAGCTTCCGAAGTAATCCACGGAGGGAAGCGCCAATAGCTTGAGGCCACTGTCATCGTCGATCTGCTGCAAGAGCGGCATGGGCTTGCCGCCGACGAAGAAAGCGCCTTGAATGTCGCCCTGCTTGAGCCGTTCGATCGCCGTGCGCGGCTCATAAAATGTCGGATCGATACTCATGCCAAGCTTGGAAAGAATGACGGATCCTGTGATATCCGTCCCACTGCCAGGCGCGCCGAGATTGATCTTCTGCCCTTCGAGATCGTTGATGTTGTCGGTTTCGCTGCCGACCAACAGATGAACTTCCTCCGAGAACATCTCGGAAATATAGGCCACCTGACTGCCCACTGACGGATAAACCGCCTGATCTTCGGCATAGTTCAGTGCATCGGCGCGCACCCAGGCCGTATCGACGCCCTTCAGATAAAGCAGATCCGTGAGATTGCGGCCTACGCCGCCACCGTTGGTCGACAACAGTCTGACATCGCTCTCGACATCGTTCAAAGCGGCGGCCAGTTCAGCGGCTACTCGGGTCGACGTATCGCCTTCCGTGCCCGCGAACATCGTCACCACGCCTTGATTGGCGTCCGCTTGGGCTTGCTCGACACTCGGATATCGTGTCAGCAGGTCCGGGGACAGCTCCATCGGTGGCTTGGGAAGCTCGACGCCTTTCTCGGCGAAATATCGAGCAGCGCCCTCATGGATAGGAAGAGGCAGGTTGTTGACGGCGTTATCCAGACTTATCTGCCGCGTCGTGCTGTGAAGACCGTGGAGATAATTGAGCTCTTCGAAGATTGTCTTGGTGATCTGATAGACCACGTCGTCGCTCACATCGGCGCGCACCGCGAGGATATTCGGCATGCCGATGGTGAAGATATCGCGGTCCTGGCCGGGATAGGTGCCGCCGGGAATGACCACCCGCTGCCAGAGCCTACGACCACCGTCGATCAGCGCCAGCTGCTCATCCGTAATCTCGAGCGCGTTGACCTCGTCGCCAAGCTTTTCAAAAACATCCTGAACGGCGCCGATCGGCACGCCGCCGGAGACGCTCATGCCATCGATCTCACCGGCCGCCAGCGCCTCGGCGCTTTCGCCGTAACCAAGCTCCTTGAGCTGAAAATCAGCATCGACGTCGACGTTCAAAGCCGACAGAAGCTTGCGATTCTCGATGAGGGTGCCGGACCCCTCGCGTCCGAGTGACACGGGACGTCCCTGCAGCTGGAGAAAGTCCTCGATCGTTCCGCTTTCGATGACGTCGTCGCGAACCAGCAAATGATCCGTGCTCAGCCAAAGCGTGGTAATCGCGCGCAGATCGTCATTGGGCCCAACGTCCGCGAACTGGCCGGTGCCCGTGCGAGAATCATAACCTGCAAGGGCGGAAATGATCGCGAATTGCATGTTATCCTGGCGCATCAGCTCGATGTTCTGCCGCGAACCATTCGTGTTGATCGCGGTGAGATCGATATCAAAATCGGGCAGAAGCTTGAGTTTGATCAGCGTGGAGAGCGCAACCCCGACCGGATGGTAGGTCCCGCCCGTGCTCGCCGTGCCCAGCTGAAATGACGTTTGAGCGTCGGAGGCATCCTGCCCCGCTGCTTGCTCCGTCGCACTGATCTGGAAACAGCAAAGACAGATCGCTATGGCCAGACAGCGCCAAGATGCATCTCGCGCTTGCATCGCGTCGTTTCCCTCACCTTGGTGTCTTGACATCATTTGATTTGCCGATTGAGGTCGGTGACCGTGTCAATAAGGTTTTTCGCGATCAGACGCAATGCTAGGAGCCCAGTCTGAGATTTCCTGATCGTTCAGAATGTGACAAATCAATCACGCCAGCAGATCACGACAACACGCGATGCATTATCTTGAAAGTTTATCGTTTTGATTGTTATCTCTTACGGGCTGAATTGACTTCAGATGTTGATCTCATCGTTCTTGAAGTACCCAGATACAGAAACTCCCCCTGATACCTCGACAGAGCGGAGCAACAGCGTACATACCGAATCGGGCCAGGCGCTCAGCCTGGTGACACAAATGTGCGTTAGCCCGACTGCGGAGGTCGAGCTGTTGGCCTTGACATTCTGTGAAGTGGAGAAACCGACGAGGCGGCATAGCGTGGTCTATAGACATCGGAAATGGCTCTGAATATTAATACCTTAACTCAAAGATCTGAAGTGTTCAGTCAAGCATGAGAATCGCAGGACGCTTCCTTCCTCGCCCGATGGCGAAGACGACAGACGCTACGCTCGCCGGCGTGGGCTCGGCAACGAAGTTGCTGCTGTCGGCGGCATTGGGCGCTTTCGTTTTCATGATTGCAGCAGCGCAACCGACGATCGCTCAAAGCGATGAAGCTGCGGTATCCGACAGCATGCTGCTGTCGACCGCGTCGACGGGCGGCGCCTTTCATCGAGGCGGCGTCAGCCTTTCAGCCCTGATTAAGATCAAGCTGCTGCCGAATGACCGGATCGATCTGACCACCAGCAATTCGTCCGGATCGCTCGAGAACATCGCCAGGCTTCGGGACGGCGTGTCCGACTTTGCGATCGTACAGGCGCTCCTCGGCGGCGCCGCGCGCTCCGGTACCGGCCTCGCCACAGACATCGGCGCCCAGCGCGACCTGCGCGCCGTCACGGTGCTTTGGCCAAATGTCGAGCATTTCATCATCAGGAAAGACCTGGTGACGAGCGGCACGATTGCCGACTTTCTGACCCTCGAAGGCAAGCGGGTCTCGCTTGGCCGGGAACGCTCGGCAATCGAATCGAACCGTGTGCTTCTTGGCAATCTCGGTCTCGATGTCCAACGGGACGTGGAACGGGTTCCCCTTTCTTTCAGGCCCAGTGTGGCGGCTTTCCGAAACGGCGAGATCGATGGTCTCAGCCTGCCGGCAAGCACGCCGGTCCCGGCTTTTGTCGAGCTTATGAGCCAGCTCGGTCCTGATGCCGTCGTTCTCAATTGGACGGAAGAGCAGCGACGTCAGGCCGATGGCGGCCTTGGCCTCTGGTCCCCGCTGACGATCCCGGGCAACACCTATCCCGGCCAGGACGCACCGATCGAGACGATCGCGCAGCCCAACTTTCTCGCGGTTCATGCCGATGTCGACGACGACGTGGTCTACGCCATTACGAAAGCGATCTTCGAAAACCTGCCCTTCCTGGAGCGCCTGCACGCCCCCTTCCAGTTCCTTTCACTCGACGAGGCGGTCACCGGCCTACCAGTCCCGCTTCATCCGGGTGCCGTTCGCTATTACGAGGAGATGCGTCTCGATCTTCAAAAAGCAGTCATTGCCGACAACACCTATGATCTGTTCGGCAGTGAACTCCCCTCCCCTGCCGCCATCAGGCAAAGGATCAGGCAAGACGTCGTAAGGCTGATGTCGACCGAGGATGGGACCTCTGATCTGATGATCGACGATCTTCTGGACGTTATGTCCGAAAATGGCCAGGTGCGGGTGCTGCCGATACGAGGCAGGGGAGCAGCGCATAACCTTGCCGATCTGCTCTATTTGAGCGGTATCGATATCGGCGTGCTGCAGGCCGATGCGCTGGAACTTGAACGCAAGCGCGGCGTTTATCCTGATCTTGTCGGCAACATTCGATACATCGCGAAATGGGCTGACAGCGAAATCCATCTCCTGGTCAGGGATGACATTCTCGACATCAGGGATCTGCGCAACAAACGCGTGAATTTCGGCCCTGAAGGAAGCGGCAGCGAGGTCACGAGCTCCTTGTTGTTCAACCGTCTGAGACTGCCGGTCGAACAGACCTCCTTCGGACATGGCCAGGCGCTGGAGAAACTGAAAGCCGGTGAGATTGCGGCGATGGTCCACGTTGCGCCAAAACCCGTGCCGCTGTTCAGCGGCATCGAAGTGCGCGACGGGCTGCGCTTTCTGCCTCTGCCAGAATTTGGAGGATCGGATTTTTACCGGCCGGCCGATCTGACGGTGAATGACTATCCGACCCTGGTTTTCGGCGATCGGACCGTGGAGACGCTGTCCGTTCCTCTGGTTCTGGCGGCGTATGACTGGGCGAGCGACAGCGAACGCTATCCGCAGATCGCAAGCTTCGTCGAAAGCTTCCTACAGCGCCTCGATGACCTGCAGGACCCGTCACGTCATCCGAAGTGGCAGGACGTCGATCCGGCGTTCGACCTGGTCGGCTGGCGCCGTCATCCCGCGGTCGACGATTATCTCCAGCAGTTGAGAACAGCGGAGCAGCTGACCGGCCAGGGTGGTCCATTGAACCAATCCGACAGCGATGATAATGCCGAGACGGAGGCAAGACCTTCTTCGGCGGAAAGCACTCCGGTGCAACGGATAGGCAACTCCTCCCGCCGTCCGGTTTTCTAGCGTCAGACGGTCGGATTCGACGAAGAGGCGCAACCCTCTCGATAGGCCCGATGACCTTTAAGTCGGAGCGGCGCAGCCCCATTTCATGGGCAACCGGCTTCATCTTGAGCCGGTCGGGATTGGGAGAGCAGGCGCCATGACGGACAAAATCAAAAAATCCAATGCCGAGTGGAAGGCGATGCTGACGCCCGAGCAATATCGGGTGGCCAGGCTGAAAGGCACGGAGCGGCCCTTCAGCGGAGAATATAATGACAGCAAGGCCGAAGGGACGTATGTCTGCGTCTGCTGCGGGCAACCGCTGTTCGCCTCGGAGACCAAATTCGACAGCGGTACCGGTTGGCCGAGCTTTTATGCGCCGATCAGCGAGGAAGCGGTCGCGACAGAAGCTGACTACAGCCTTCTGATGTCCCGCACCGAAGTGCTGTGCAGCAAGTGCGACGCCCATCTCGGCCATGTCTTTCCAGACGGCCCGGAGCCAACCGGCCAGCGCTACTGCATGAATTCGGCATCCCTGGAGTTGATGCCGAAGGACGGAAACCAGGAATAGAACGGGGATTGACCGTTTATGGACATGACGAAGCTTGTTATCGGCAACAAGAACTACTCCTCCTGGTCCCTTCGTGGCTGGCTTGCGGTGAAGCAGGCAGGGATCGCGTTCGAGGAGGTCTTCGTCAATCTCGGAGACGGCGACTTTAAGGCTCAGCTTCGAAAGCAATCCAAAGCCGCAAAGGTGCCCGTGCTGATCCACGAGGGCCTCGAGGTCTGGGACTCGCTGTCGATCATCGAATATCTGGCGGAGATCTGTCCGGACGCCGGTCTCTGGCCCGACAATCGGGAAGAACGCACGCGCGCGCGCTCGGTCTCGGCGGAAATGCACTCAAGCTTCAGCGCCCTTCGAGGGGCGATGCCGATGAATATTCGGCGCTCCCTACCCGGCGTCGGCCGAAGTGCCGAAGTCGATCAGGACATCAGGCGCATCACCGAAATCTGGCGCGGCTGCAGGTCGGCAGCCGCCGACAAAGGAGATTTTCTCTTCGGCCCCTGGTGCGCCGCCGACACGATGTTCGCCCCCGTCGCCAGCCGTTTTCGCACCTATGCCGTCGACCTCATGGATGAGCCCTCCGAACAGTATATGGAAGCGGTGCTAAGCTCGACCTGGTTCAAGGAATGGGAAGCAGAGGCCCTCAAGGAACCCTGGATCGTTCCCGAAGACGAGGTCGATGCGGACTAGGCCGGATCCCGGCATGATGGATGTCGAGCCTCTCTCAGCCATTGTCTGAGAACAAACAGCAATCGACGCACGGCGCCATCTGACAGTGACATGATCTGAAGCCGATCCCGATCGGATCATGCCGCGCGCCCTTCCCATCTCTCAATCACCCGAGCACACTTAGCTCCAGTCCGCCATCTTCATGAAATGTTAAGACCATCATACCAACATGACGCTTTGGTCCATGCGATCCTGGGAGTCCCAGCCTGGCCCTTCTTTCCCCTCGGGCGGGCGGATTCCCAGGATCGCATGGACCAGTCATGACCTTGACATGGGCTGGTTAAGAATGAGTGAAGAGGCGCTCTCTTAGGGCTCGCTCATGCGGGGACGACGCGGGGTAGCTGAGCCTAAAGCCTCTCAATATCGCTATCATTTCGGCTTTCAGCCGGCCGATGGCAAGGGCACCCTAGACCTGAAGCTTTTTGCGGCAGCCTGCTATTAGGACAAAGGAAAACCCATCTTCTCCACGAGCTTCAACCAGAGCCACCGCCAACCGCCTTTTTCGTCAGCCGTATCGAGGGCGTGCATGGTGATCGCGGCGCCGAGCTGACGGAAGGGTTCGGGCGGAATCTTGCTGGGCATCGTGGCGGCGAACGTCATCTTGGTCTCGGGACGATCTTGGCCATCCAGGAGGGCAAGCCCGACATCAGCGCCAAACCGACTGGCCGTGATCCCGAAACCAGAATAGCCGCCGGCATAGATCGCCCTTCCCCCGAAATAGCGCTGGAAATGCACGGCCATGCGCGTGGTCAGGGCGATCGGTCCGCTCCAGGCGTGAGTGAAACGGATGTCATCGAGCTGCGGGAACGTCTTTTGGAACGCCATCGCCAGGCCCTGATAGGGTGCAGGCGTACGATCCAGCGCCGGATCACGCGGCGCCCCCATGAAAACACCAAGCCTGCCGCCGAATAGAATGCGGTTGTCCCTGGTGAGGCGCATATAGTTCAGCTGCGTTCGCGTATCGTAGACACCCTGGCGGTTCCGCCAGCCGATCCGCGCCATCTGCTCGGAGCTCAGGGGCTCGGTCATCAGGATGCGATCCCTGATCATGGCAACCCGCCTGCGAATATGCGGATGGCCGGCAGCGAAGGCGTTGGTGGCGAGCAACACACCGCCCGCCCTGATCTCCCCCTTCTCCGTCGTGACGCGAAGCGCGCCGGCGTTCTCGTCGAGCCCGATCATCGGCGTCGCTTCGAAGAGACGAACACCGAGCGAAAGCGCTGTGCGTTTTAGCCCGAAGGCGAGTTTACCCGGATGAACCGTGCCGCTGTCCCGCCTCGACCAAAGCCCGGCTTCGAACAGCGGAGACTTGAGCTCGGCCTGTATCGCGGCGCGATCAAACCGAATCACGTCATGGCCATAGCTGCGATGAAGCGCCGCCTCTTCGTCGATGAGCGCGATGCCGCCTTCCCCCACGGCTACGGTCATTTCGCCATGCCATTCGGTATCGCAGTCGATGCCATGGCGATCGAGACTTGCGCGAAAGCCCTTCAAATTCGATCGGCCAAGCGCTTCAAGAGCCTCGAGATCGTCAGGAAAGGTCCGAAGCGCATTCGAGAGACCATGCATCACCGAGGTCGAGACGATACCGCCCGGCCGGCCGGAGGCACCAGAGGCGATGCGCTCCGCCTCAATGAGCACGACATCCCGGCCGGGATCGGCCTCCTTCGCCAGAATGGCCGCCCAAAGCCCGGTGAAACCACCGCCGACGACGAGCAGATCCGCTTCGATGTTCCCGATGAGAGGGAGTTCCGGAGCCGGACGGTCCGGCCTGTCCAGCCAGAACGGCCTGAAGGTAACATCCGCAAGCGATTTGCGCACGAAGTCACTTATGTCAGACACCAAGATCCGCACTCACGGTCGCTTGCATCAAATCGATCTCACACTCGCGCTTTGACCACACCATTCAGTCTCCAGCATTCCAGCCAGGAACGCCGGCATGCAGCGAAGCCTTCGAATGCTGGCAAGGAAGTTTCTCATCGAACCTGAGCTGATGCTATGAAAGCTATTGAAGCTAAGGAGATAGAGACCTTTATATCCCTCTATCCGCTCCTTTTCCCAGAGAGGCGATTGACGAGCCATGAGCGCCGACAACCCGCATCGCTTTAATCAACCGCTCGGCGGCAACGAGATGCCGCGTTTCGGCGGTCCAGCCACCATGATGCGCCTGCCGGCTCAGGAGACGGCGGAAGGCCTGGATGCTTGCTTTATCGGCGTGCCCATGGATATCGGCGCTTCGAATCGCGCCGGCACCCGCCACGGCCCACGTGCGATCCGTGCCGAAAGCTGCATGCTTCGACCCTTCAACATGGGAACCGGCGCCGCACCCTTCGAAAAGATGCAGGTGGCCGATATCGGCGACGTCGCCATCAACACGTTCAATCTCAAAGCCACCGCCGACATCATCACAGCTGAGTACGAAAAAATCCTCGGCCACGGTGTGACCCCGCTCACTCTTGGAGGCGACCATACTCTCACCTACCCGATCCTGCGCGCGATCGCGAAAAAGCATGGTCCCGTGGCGCTTATCCAGGTCGATGCCCATGCCGATACCAGCGATGCGATGTTCGGCGAGAAGATTGCCCATGGCACCCCTTTTCGCCGCGCTTTCGACGAGGGCCTGCTGATCAACGACAAGGTCTTCCAGATCGGCCTGCGCGGCACCGGCTACTCGCCCGAGGACTATGACTGGGGTCGCGAGCGCGGCTTTACCGTCGTCCCGGCGGAGCAATGCTGGCACAAATCGCTCACCCCTCTGATGGCCGATATCCGCAGCAAGATCGGCGATGCGCCCCTTTATCTCACCTACGACATCGACAGCCTCGACCCCGCCTTCGCGCCCGGCACCGGCACCGTCGAGATCGGTGGGCTCACCACCATCCAGGCCCTGGAGATCGTGCGCGGTGTCGCCGGCACCAACCTGATCGGCGGCGATCTGGTGGAGGTGTCGCCGCCCTACGATACCACCGGCAACACAGCCCTGATCGGCGCTAACCTGCTGTTCGAGATGCTGTGTTCGACGCCCTTGGCGCAAGGTTGAATGAGCTTGTCCGGGATGAACGAAGGCCAGTATGAGAAAATCATCGCGGTGGCGCCGATGATGGATTGGACAGATCGACACTGCCGGTACTTTTTGCGGCTGATCTCGAAGCGCGCCTGGCTCTACACCGAGATGGTGACCACGGGCGCGATCCTCCATGGCGATCGGGAGCGCTTCCTCGCCTTCGATGCGGCCGAACATCCGATCGCCCTGCAGCTCGGCGGATCCGACCCGGCGGCCTTGGCGGAGGCCGCGGCAGCGAGCGAGGACTTCGCCTATGACGAGATCAACATCAATGTCGGCTGCCCATCCGATCGTGTGCAGAACGGCCGCTTCGGCGCCTGTCTCATGGCGGAACCTGATCTGGTCGCGGACGCGGTCCGGGCGATTGGTGCAGCCGTCGACCTCCCGGTGACGGTCAAGACCCGGATCGGCATTGATGACCGGGATGATTACGGCTTTCTTCGGGACTTCGTCGGCAAGATCACCGAGGCCGGCTGCCGTCATATCATCATCCATGCGCGAAAAGCCATCCTCGCCGGCCTCAGCCCCAAGGAAAACCGGGAGATTCCGCCGCTCGACTACGGCCGCGTTCACCGGCTCAAACGGGATTTCCCTGACATCACCGTCATCCTGAACGGCGGCCTGAAGACTCCCGCCCAATGTCTGGAGCAGATCGATCATGTCGATGGCGTGATGATCGGCCGCGAAGCCTATCAGAACCCCTATTCGCTGATCGCCATGGAAAAAGCGCTGTCCGGCGGCGAGCAACCGGCGAAAACCCGGCATGAGATCGCCCGATCTTTCCTCGACTATGTCGACGATCGGCGCACCGCCGGCGTGCCGCTCAAATCCATGACCCGGCATATCCTAGGCCTGTTCAACGGCCTTCCCGGTGCACGCGCATGGCGGCGGCATCTCTCCGAAGAGGCCGTGCGCGAAAATGCCGGCCCCGAGGTCATCGAAGCAGCGCTCGCTCTGGTGCCAGAAACGTCGGAAGCCCAGGCGGCCTAACTGCCGGGTGCGGCACCTAGCACCGACCTTACCAGTTATCGAGCGATTTCATGGCGTTGTCCATGAACCTACCCGAACCTCGGCACGCGCCGCTTTGCGCCGCTCCGAAAGTGTCGAGGATGATACAATCGCCAAGAACGAGGCCTCTTCCAAGCGGTTTTGCAGCCGGCTCAGCCCACCTTCTCGAAGTGATAGGCCACGCATGGTTGTTCCAGAACAAACCCCTCCTCGGTCCGCCTGACCACACGCTCAAAGGTCGCCTCCATCTGCGCCCTGACGGCCGGCAGCTTTTCGGCCCGTCTCGGATCGACCGCGATCATGGCGGCCAGGTAGCTTTCGAAGTCAGGCGTGACGCGGGCAACCTTGTAGTCGAGCTTCGAGAGCAGTGAAAAGTCCCATCCATTCGAAAGGCCATCGAGACGGGTCTGCGACTTCGTTCTCACCTCGGTCTCATCGTCGAGCGGTGCGAGCACCTGGCTCACAGCGCCGCCCGGCCGCGGGTCGAGGACATGCAGGCGGCCACCCGGCTTCAGCACCCGAAAAACCTCGCCCAGCGCCTGTTCCTGAAGTGTGAGCGGCACGTGATGGAAGGAGAACATGAAACAGACGAGATCGGCGGCATGATCATCCAGCGGCAAGTCTTCGCCGCGCCCGAGCAGAATTCGGACGTCGGGATGGGCCGCTTGCCTGGCGATCTCGACCTTCTTTTCATCGATCTCAATGCCCGTAACCTTGCCGCCACGACGCGCGAAGGCACGGGCAAACTTGCCGTCACCGGCGCCGACATCGACGATCGACAGGCCCTTCAGGTCGATCAGCGATGTCAGGTGATCCATATGGTTCATGCAATCGGTCCGTTTCTGCTGATCATGTCGGTCGCAGCAAGCCTAGGCGGCTGCCAGGACCACCGTCCAGCCTAGCATGGAGGCATTCGGTATCTGTACAAGACCCGCGGATCCGAGCAGAGTTTCGAAAAGACAAACATCGACGATCGGTGAACGTTCGGGAGGAAGGATATGATAACTTTGGCTCGAACCGGACGCTATGGCGGCACGGCTCTTCTCCTGACCGCCTTAAGCTGGTTGCCCAGCCAGCCCGCAGGCGCCTTTTGCGTCCGCAACGATACCGGCGCTGCGATCCGCGTCGAAGCGGATGGCGAGACAGCAGTTTTCAGCGCTGAAATCGACAACAACAAGAAGGCCTGCTGCAGTCCCAAAGACGAAGCCTGCGCCATCGGAAAAGCGGACATTGAACTCTCCATCGGCGCCACCGAGGGCGATGCACGTTGCTCGGTATCCGTCAATCCGAAGGGCAACGTCAACGTCACAGGCAAGCAGAACGCCTTGAAATGCAAGGCGAATAAGGCCGGCTCGACCAAGGACTGGGCATCGGGCTAAGCAACGCCACCCCACGCAGGAACGAACCCTCTAAGGCCATTTTCCGCAGGCTCTTCGGAGAAGATCTTGCTTTTCATCACCTATTTCAACTATTAATTGATTGTTAATCATTTCATACTAGGTTTAGGTGATCCTATTCCTGGAATTCTCGATTTAGAGGTGTTCATGCGGCGTTTGATCATGGTGGCGAAAGCCGGCGAATGGCCGGACAACGACGACGTCGACAGCGTGACCCTCGGCTTTGACGACCGGCATCGGCGTCGCCTTCGCCTGACGACGGAGGCAGGCGAAAATGTCCTCCTCGATCTGACCAAACCGCAGCCGCTGGATGATGGCGATGGTCTGGCGATCGAGAATGACGAGGGCTGGATCCGGATCAAGGCAGCGCCTGAGGATGTCCTTGAAGTCAAAGGGCAGGATCTCAACCACACCATTCGCCTCGCTTGGAACCTCGGCAGTCGTCATTTGCCAATCCAAATTCTAGGCGAGGGCCATCTCCGGCTTCGCTATGACCGCGTCATCGAAGAGATGCTGTCCAATCTCGGCGTCAGTGCCGCGCGTGAAAAGGCGCCTTTCGTTCCGGAGAGCAGCGCCAGCCACCGTCAGAGCAGGCGAAATCGGGGCTGAAGCTTCGCTGAACCTTGACCGCCAGATTGGGTTTGCTCATTTCTCTCCTAGCGCCCGTTCTAGAGGTTATCGCGTAATTTCATCGCGTTGCGGTCCAGACTAGGTTAGGAGCAGGCGGCAGAGCGATGCAGCACATCGCTCAAGGTCGATGATGCGGCTCGCACGGCTTTTGCACATCCCCCGCGGGGCCTTGTCCCGTGAAGGTTCCTTCTCGCCTCCTTACTGCGTCGTCCCTTGCCATTAGCGCAACAAGCTCCTTGCAGTTGGTGAAGGACGACGCCATGACATCATCCAATAACCTTCAAAACGATCTCTTGGCGTATGCGGTGAGGAGATGGGACGTGCCGAAGAATGACAAGACCCGCTGCAGCTGGTGCGGTGATGATCCGCTCTATGTCGCCTATCACGACGATGAATGGGGCGTGCCTGAGCGGGACGACCGCCGGCTGTTCGAAATGCTTATGCTCGAGGGCTTCCAGGCAGGTCTTTCCTGGATCACCATTCTGAGGAAGCGCGGAGGCTTCCGTAAGGCCTTCGACGGTTTCGATCCAGCGATCGTCGCCGGCTATAATCAGGCGAAAATCGAAAGCCTTCTCCAGGACGAAGGGATCGTAAGACATCGCGGTAAGATCGAAGGCGCCATCCAGTCTGCAAAAGCCACGCTCGATCTGATGGCCGAACCGGGAGGATTCTCAGGCTATCTCTGGCAGTTCGTTGACGGCGCTCCGATCGACAATCATTTCAAGACCCTAGGCGACGTCCCCGCCAAGACCGCGCAATCCACCGCCATGTCGAAAGCGTTGAAGCAGAAAGGTTTCAAATTCTGTGGTCCGACCATCTGCTACGCCTTCATGCAGGCGACTGGCATGGTGAATGATCACATGGTCGACTGCTTCCGCTACCAGAGCTGCAGCCGCTCGGCATGAAAGGGCTGCACCAACCCACCGGATAGCAGACCGTTTCGACGCCTTTGTCTGATGCCGGCCACCTGACCTTCACACTCTCTCCTCCCTTCCGGCGGCCAAACGCCATAAAGGCGATACCGTTTGATGCATTGTCACGGCATCGTTTTCTTAAGCCCGGTCACCGCATTTTCCCGCCGGAGCGTTACCATTCCAATAGCCAAACATCGTGGGTCTCAGGACCATGTGATGCATCGCCACCTCCCAGATGTCTCATACTTGATCACCTGATCTACCGAGCGGAGCGTTAATCGGATGTTAACCTCTGTGCCGCAGTCTCCATTTTCTGGTCCATGCGATCCTGGGAATCCAACCGCCAGAAAAAGGGGTGCCGAAGCTCGGACTCCTAGGGTCGCATGGACCGGAAAGGACGATAGCTGCACGAGATTAAAACAGAGTTAACGCAAGCGAGGACGACATCCGCTCTATGACTACGGCTCCGACCCGCGAATGGGTTGGCGGGACGCCGCCATGCAGCTCCCGGCTGTGCCCCAAGCGATCTTTCACCTGGGCTGTCTGACCAGTAGAGAGGTTGCCTGAAAGATCGAGGCTCAAATCCAGCAAGCACGGGCCCGGCATGACGGTGTAGCGAGCAGCCTCGGCTCTCAAGGTGTCCGTCCAGCGGATCGACCATAGAGATTGGAGCGTCTCTTAGCCTAAACATGACGCCTGTCGAGTAGCCGGGTAAGCTCAACCGACGCTCTTCTATGTCACGAACTCTTGGAGACGGTTTTGAAACCACGGATCAGCATGATTGCGCTGGCGGTCGAGGACCTTTCCGTATCACGGCGATTTTACGAGGACGGCCTTGGTCTGCCGCGCATGGAGTCACCACCCGGCGTCGCTTTCTTCAATCTGAACGGCACATGGCTCGGCCTTTCAGAAAGGGAAAGCCTCGCACGCGATGCCGGCGTTCCCGCCGATGGGAGCGGTTATCGCGGCTTCAGTCTTGCCCACAATGTCGCCTCGGAACAGGAGGTCGATCAGCTCATAGAGACGGCGATCGCTGCGGGCGCCAAGCTGATCAAAGCGCCGACGCGCGCCGACTGGGGCGGCTATCATGCCTATTTCAGCGACCCGGACGGCCATCTCTGGGAGATCGCGCATAATCCCTTTTTCTGGGTCGGTCCCGCGGATGAGTGACTAGTGGAACGCCGAGGCTAAAGTTGAGAAAAACCTCGTCGAGTGGCTTCACCTCAGCCTGCCCCGGTATTTTTCACTGAGTTCCGCCGGCACCTCGCTGCCGTCATAGACGCCGAGCAGAACGCCTTTTCTGCGGGACTTGCCGCGCATTCCCAGGATGTCCGCCTCCGAACACGTGGTGCGCTGGGCGTGGCGCCGTGTCCATTGGAAGAGCTTGTCATACATCATGGCGCGCACCTCCGCATGCGCCGCACTCTCGCCCAGATCCTCGAACTCGTTCGGATCGTTCACGAGATCGAACAGCATCGGTCGGTCGAAGCCTTCGGCGTGAATGAGCTTCCATTTCGCGTCGGCCACCATGAAAAGGACGGCGTCCCTGGGCTCCACGCCCAGCTTCGCAGCCATCGGCGTGACCGAATAGTTGTATTCGGAGATCACGTAGGTCCGCCAAGTGCCGGGCGGCTGCCCGTAGAGGAAGGGCAGCAAGGAACGGCCCTCCACGATGTGATCCGGCACCTCCCCGCCGGCTGCTTCGATGAAGGTGGCGGCGAGATCGATGCTCTCGACCAGAGCATCGGAGACCGTGCCGCGCGTGCCGTCCGCTTCGCTCGACGGATCGTAGATGATCAGCGGCGCCTTGACGGACGGCGCATGGAAGAGGTCCTTCTCGCCAAGCCAGTGATCGCCGAGATAGTCGCCGTGATCGGAGGTGAGCACGATCATGGTGTCCTCCATCCGGCAGGTTTCCTCCATCCAGCGGAACAGAACGCCCATCTGATCGTCGCATTGCTTGATCAGCCCCATATAGGCGGGAACCACTTTGTTCCGGACCTCGTCGCGTGCAAAGGCCTGGCCGATCGCGTTGCTCATGAACTGCGCATAGACGGGATGCGGGTTTTCTCTTTCCTGCTCATCCCGGACCGCTGGCAAGATCTGATTGTGGCCATACATGTCGTGGTAAGGCGCCGGCACGATATAGGGCCAGTGGGGTTTGATATAGGAGAGATGGCAAAGCCAGGGCTTGTCGCCGGCCTG
This sequence comes from Pseudomonadota bacterium, assembly GCA_039197065.1. Classification (GTDB taxonomy): domain Bacteria; phylum Pseudomonadota; class Alphaproteobacteria; order Geminicoccales; family Geminicoccaceae; genus JANQPX01. The sequence goes on from JBCCUL010000040.1 coordinate 66,687, forward strand.
TTGCATGAAGTCGATGCCGCGTCTGGTCATATAAGGCGTTTCGGAATGTTCCTCGGCGATGTTCGCGGGCTTGTCCGCATTCTTCATGAACCAGCCGGAGGCGATGTCGCCGGTCTCGTCGACACCGGCATTGGCGAAATCATGCCAGGGGTTTTCGGAACGGTAACCCTTGCTCCGGAGATAGGCGTTATAGGCTTCGGCGCCACGCGGATCGTAAGCGCCATCCGGCCCTTCCGGGCGCATGCCGTCATCGCGTTCGAAGATATCAAAGCCGCACTCCGCGACACGCGCGCCAATGATCGAGGTAGGATCCAGGCCCAGCCTGGCCATGCCGGCGGCATCGGCCCGCATATGGGTCTTGCCAACCAGGTAGCAGTCCATGCCGAGCGGTCTCAGATGATCGCCGAGCGTCATCTCCCCGACCTTCAGGGGAAAACCGTTCCAGACGGCGCCGTGGGATTGGACATAGCGCCCGGTATAGAAGGACATGCGCGACGCGCCGCAGACCGGGGATTGCACATAGGCATTGCTAAAGCGCACGCCGCGGGCAGCCAGCCCATCGATATTCGGCGTTTCGAGGCTTGGATGGCCGGAGCAGCTTAGATAGTCGAAGCGAAGCTGGTCGAACATGATGAACAGGATGTTCCTGGCGCTTCTGGTCATGGCCTTCTTCCGCTCGCGTCTGGAAACCAAACTCTATCGGAAACCCGTGGTTCGATAACCTCGAAAGCCTGTTAGCTCGCCATGAGTTCGACAGCGGTGGCCTCGTCGGTGATCAAGGCGGACAGGAGGCCGCCGGTGAGCGCGGCCTTGAGCGGCTGAACCTTTTGCGGCCCGCAGCCGACGGCCACGGTCAGGCGCTGCGGTGGTGCCTCCAGCTCCAGGCTGGCCACGCGATCGTAGATCGGTGTCGCCACCCTTTGGCCCGACTTGTCGAAAGGCCAGCCGATGATCTCGCCGACAGCGCCTTCCTCGATCAGCGTGGCGATATCGGCATCGCTGACGAAGCCGTCCTGGTGGAGGGGCGATTGCCAGGCGATGTCGCCGATCCCGAAAAAGCTGGCGCGCGCCTGGGCCCGCAACTCACGAAGAATCTTGAAGGATCGCTGGGCCTGGAGCGCCTCGCGCTCTTCGATCGTCTCGGTAAGCACCGGCGTCGGCATGGGATAGCGCTGCGCACCGATCTTGTCGGCCAGACGCATGGCCACTTCATAGGGACTGGCACGTCCATCCGCCGCCATATTGCCGACCAGGGACAGGATCTTGTGCTGGGGGCGATCGAGCAGGTCCACCTCATCGACGGCGGCGCGCAGCGTCCGCCCGGTGCCAACCGCAACAATGGTCGGCGCCTTGGCGCTCAGGACCTTGTTCAGGCGAAGAGCCGCCGCGACCGCGATGCCGGCATTCGAGCCTGGCGCTGCATCGTCGGCCTGGATGACATCGCAGAATTCGAGCTCGAAACGACCCTGGATGCGATCGGCGATCTCCATACAGGCGGCGATCGGGTGGTCCATGCGGAACTTGATCAGTTTTTCGCTGACGGCAAAGGACACCAGCCGCTGAACCGCCTGGCGCGACAGGTCCAGCTGCCTGGCGATCTCATCCTGGGTCCTGCCGTTGATGAAATAGAGCCAGGCGGCTCTGGCGGCATCATCCCTGCGCTTGTCGCCCTGATCCGAAGTCTCTCCCATATTCCTTCCTGAGCCATTGCCGTGTGAGGGCATTTGATCAGACCTTCATCATCAGCGCAATCTTTGGACGGGTTGTCGTGATAGAGGACACCACTCAATACAGCCATCAACCACGGCTATCTTCGATGGATAAGCGCTTATCGATACCGGAAAAGACCACATCTCGGCATTTTGATTGAAATTCAAGCAAAACACTTACAAAATCGACATTCATGTTGACATATTTCCAACTATGTGTGAGCAATTGCTTACAAGAAACGCATTTGCTCACCAATCAGGGAGTCACAGAGCTGTGTCACTGAAAACTTTGGTCCTGGCTTCCGGCGCGCTGCTCGCGTCGACAGCTATGGTAAGCGCCGACACCATCACCATCGCCACAGTCAATAATGGCGACATGATCCGCATGCAGGGTCTGACCGCCGACTTCACCGAAAAGACGGGCCATGAGGTCGAATGGGTCACGCTCGAAGAAAACGTTCTTCGCCAGCGCGTCACCCAGGATATCGCCACCAGCGGCGGCCAGTTCGACGTCATGACCATCGGCATGTACGAGACGCCGATCTGGGCCGCCCAGGACTGGCTGGTCTCGCTCAACGATCTACCCGCCGAATATGACATCGACGACATCCTGCCCGCCATGCGCGCCGGCCTGTCCTATGAGGACACGCTTTATGCGGCGCCTTTCTACGGCGAAAGCTCGATGATCATGTACCGCACGGATCTCATGGAGGCGGCGGGGCTCGAGATGCCCGAGGCGCCGACCTGGGAGTTCGTCGCCGAAGCCGCCCGCGCCATGACCGACAAGGACAACGAGATCTATGGTGTCTGCCTGCGCGGCAAGGCTGGCTGGGGTGAGAACATGGCGTTCCTCACCACCATGGCCAACTCCTTTGGCGCGCGCTGGTTCAACGAGGATTGGGAGCCCCAGTTCGACAGCGAAGAATGGGCGACCACCATCAATTTCTACCTCGACCTGATGAACGACGCCGGACCTCCAGGCGCCTCCACCAACGGCTTCAATGAGAACCTGGCGCTGTTCCAGCAGGGCAAATGCGGCATGTGGATCGACGCCACCGTCGCGGCGTCCTTCGTAACCAACCCGGATGACAGCACCGTTGCAGACAAGGTCGGTTTCGCGCTCGCCCCGGACGCCGGCCTCGGCAAGCGCGCCAACTGGCTCTGGGCCTGGGCGCTGGCCATTCCCGCCGGCACCCAGCAGGAAGCGGCCGCCAAGGAGTTCATCAACTGGGCGACCTCGAAGGACTATCTGGCGCTCGTCGCCGAAAACGAGGGCTGGGCGAACGTGCCACCGGGCAGCCGCACCTCGCTCTACGAGAACCCTGAATATCAAAAGGTGCCGTTCGCGGCGATGACGCTGGAGAGCATCAACGTCGCCGATCCGACCAACCCGACCGTCGACCCGGTGCCCTATGTCGGCATTCAGTTCGTCGCCATCCCGGAGTTTGCGGGTATCGGCACCCAGGCGGGCCAGGAGTTCTCCGCCGCTCTCGCCGGTCAGCAGACCGCGGAAGAGGCGCTTGCCAATGCGCAGGCCTTGACCGCGGATGAAATGGAAGCCGCGGGCTACTAACCGCGCACGCCTGTCGGAGGGCGGCCCGCCTCGGGGTTCAGGGGCCGCCCTCCGACGACAGGGCCTATTTGATTGACGGGGCTTTATTGCCGACAACCAGCCCCGATTTCGTTCAGCTAATGTGACATCTCGCGCGCCATGAGCGTCCGCGACGGGAGGGGAGGCGTAACGATGGCCACCGAGCACTCGAAATCTGCCGCGCGCCTGATGCTGACACCAGCCGTAGTCCTGCTTCTCGGCTGGATGCTCGTGCCGCTGATCATGACGCTCTACTTCTCCTTCAAGAAGTATCTGCCTCTCAGAGGAGGCGACCTCGGTTGGGTCGGCTTCGAGAACTATGCAAGGTTCATCACCTCATCCGCCTTTCTCGACGCTGTCGGCGCGACGCTCACACTGGTGATCGGCGTTCTGATCATCACCGTGGTGCTCGGCGTTCTCCTGGCGCTCCTGCTCGATCAGCCGATGTGGGGTCAGGGCATCGTGCGTATCCTGGTGATCGCCCCCTTCTTCGTGATGCCCACGGTCTCGGCTCTGGTCTGGAAAAATATGTTCATGGACCCGGTGAACGGGCTGCTTTCGCATCTCTGGGAGTTTTTCGGGGCAACACCGGTGAACTGGCTATCCGAGATGCCGATGACGTCGCTCATCATGATCGTCTCCTGGCAATGGCTGCCTTTCGCCACGCTCATCCTCTTGACCGCGGTGCAGTCCCTCGATGGCGAGCAGCTCGAAGCCTCGGAGATGGATGGCGCCCCGCTGCTGAGCCGCTTTTGGCACATCATCCTCCCCCATCTCGGGCGCGCGATCACCGTGGTGATCCTGATCCAGACGATCTTCCTTCTGTCGATCTTCGCCGAGATCTTCGTCACCACCCAGGGATCGTTTGGCACCCGCACGCTGACCTACCTGATCTATCAGCGCGTACTTGAGAGCCAGAATGTCGGCCTTGGTTCGGCGGGCGGTATCTATGCGGTCATCCTCGCCAATATCGTCGCCATCTTCCTGATGCGCATCGTCGGCAAGAACCTGGACGCCTGAGGGGGAGAAGAGACATGGCACGTGAAGTCTCCACGCAGCGAAAGACCATCAACACCGTGGTCGCCTGGGCGATCGGTCTCCTGATCTTCTTCCCGATCCTCTGGACGGTGCTGACCAGCTTCAAGACCGAGGCGACCGCAATCGCCGATCCGCCGGTGTTTTTCTTCTTCGACTGGACGCTCGAAAACTACAGCGTGGTGCAGGAGCGCTCCGACTATATGCGCTATCTCTGGAACTCGGTGATCATCGCCGGCGGCTCGACCCTGCTCGGCATCCTGATCGCCGTGCCCGCTGCCTGGTCCATGGCCTTCGTGCCGGGAAAACGCACCAAGGACATCCTTCTCTGGATGCTGTCCACCAAGATGCTGCCTGCCGTCGGCGTGCTCTACCCGATCTATCTTCTCTTCATCAAGCTAGGCCTCCTGGACAGCCGGTTTGGCCTCGTGATCGTGCTGATGCTGATCAACCTGCCGATCATCGTCTGGATGCTCTACACCTATTTCAAGGAAATCCCGAAGGACATTCTCGAAGCCGCGCGCATGGACGGCGCCTCGCTGAAGTCCGAGATCCTGTATGTCCTGACACCGATGGCACTGCCGGGCATCGCGTCCACGATCCTGTTGAACATCATCCTTGCCTGGAACGAAGCGTTCTGGACGCTCAATCTGACGGCGGTCGATGCAGCACCGCTGACAGCCTTCATCGCCAGCTATTCGAGCCCAGAGGGCCTGTTCTTCGCCAAGCTCTCTGCCGCGTCGACCATGGCGATTGCACCGATTTTGATCATGGGCTGGTTCAGCCAGAAACAGCTGGTCCGCGGCATGACCTTCGGTGCCGTCAAATGACCGAGCGATCACCGCAATACATGAAGTCGTCATACGACATGGAGAAACGACATGGGTAGCATCAGACTGGAGAAGGTGAACAAATCCTTCGGCGACGTCACCGTCATTCCCAGCGTCGATCTCGACATCAAGGACGGCGAGTTCGTAGTGTTCGTCGGACCGTCGGGCTGCGGCAAGTCCACGCTGCTTAGGCTGATCGCCGGGCTCGAGGACACGACGTCCGGCCACATCTATATCGACAACCACGACGCGACCGACATCCCGCCCGCCAAGCGCGGTCTCGCCATGGTGTTTCAGTCCTACGCGCTCTATCCGCATATGAGCGTCTACAAGAACATCGCGTTTCCGCTGAAGATGGCGCAGCAGGATCAGGCGACGATCGACAAGAAGGTGCGGGGTGCTGCCGAGGTGCTCAATCTCACCGACTATCTCGACCGGCGGCCTGGCCAGCTCTCCGGCGGTCAGCGCCAGCGTGTGGCCATCGGCCGGGCGATCGTACGCGAGCCGTCCGCCTTTCTGTTCGACGAGCCGCTCTCCAATCTCGACGCCGCCCTTCGCGTCAACATGCGGATCGAGATCAGCGAGCTGCACAACAGCCTCGAAACCACCATGATCTACGTCACCCACGACCAAGTGGAAGCCATGACCATGGCCGACAAGATCGTGGTGCTGAACGCCGGCAACATCGCTCAGGTCGGCTCGCCGCTGGAGCTCTATTCGAAACCCGACAATGTCTTCGTCGCCGGCTTTATCGGCTCGCCCAAGATGAACCTGTTGGACGGCGAGGTCGCCTCGAAATTCGATGCCAGAACCATTGGCGTCCGCCCGGAACATCTCCGGCTGTCGAAAGATGCGGGTGAATGGCAGGGCACGGTCACCGTCGCCGAGCATCTGGGCTCCGACACCTTCCTGCATGTTCGTGCCGATGGCATCGGTCAGGTGACGGCGCGCGCCGACGGTGAGTTCGGCGTCAATCATGGCGACACGGTCTACATGACTCCCGACCCAGCTAGGATCCATCGGTTCGGTGCAGACGGCCTCGCCCTTCGATGATCTCTTCGCACTGACATGGATGCGACGAAGCCCGCGATCCTCTGGGACGTGGACGGCACGCTGGTCGACAGCGAACCGTTGCACGAAGCGGCGCTAAAACAGGCCCTTTGTGATACCGGCCTGGCGCCGCCCCGCGATCTTCATCAGCACATCATCGGACGCGACGCGCTGGAGGTGCATGGCTGGTGCCGTCAGCAACTCGGTCTCACCCTCGATCTCGATGACTGGCTCGATCTCTGTCATCGAGCCTATCTGTCCTCCGTCAAGAGCTTGAAACCGCGCGCGGGGGCCGTCGCTCTGTTTAGGGCGTTGCGTGATGATGGCTATCGCCAGGCGATCGTCTCCAACTCCGACCGCATGCTGGTCAACGCCAATCTCGACGCCGTCGGCTTGAACATGCCGGGGCTGATCACCGTCAGCTGGAACGACGTGCGCGCGGGCAAGCCGGCGCCGGAACCTTATCTGCGCGCCGCCTGGCTGCTCGGCGTGGAACCGGAGCATTGTCTGGTCATCGAAGACTCACTGACCGGCGCGCAGTCGGGCCTCGCCGCAGGCATGCGCACGATCTTCTGGCCTGAAAGTGACACGACCACGATGGGTGGTGCGGCCGCAGCGAACGGCGCCGCTACGCCGGAAGGGGCGAAACGGATCGTCGATCTCGATCATCTCGCCGCCGCCATCCGAGAAAGCCGAATTCAATGACCGTCAGGTTGTCCCTCGAAACGCTCACCGACCTCTCCGCCAAGATCGCGCAGCCGGCCTATCGACGTGACCAGGTGACACCGGGCATCGTCCACATCGGCACCGGCAATTTTCACCGCGCCCATCAGGCCGTCTATCTCGATGATCTCTTCAATCAGACGCGCGATCTCGACTGGGGCATCATCGGCGCAGGCTTTCGCCCGCCGGATGCCGGCATGCGCGAGGCGCTCTCGGAGCAAGACTGGCTGACCACGGTGGTCGAGATGGAGGCCGGCTCCAGCGTTGCAAGAGTGACCGGCGCGATGATCGATTTCCTGCCGGTCGGTCACGATGGCGGGACGATGGTGAAGGCCCTTGCCGATCCCAGGATCAGGATCGTCTCGCTGACGGTAACGGAGGGCGGCTATTGCATCGATCCGGCAACAGGCGCCTTCGACCCGGATCATCAGGATATCAGGGCCGATCTCACCAAACCTGAAGCACCCGCCCATGTGTTCGGCACGCTGGTTGCAGCGCTCCGCGCAAGGCGTGCGACCGGCGTTCCGCCGTTCACGATCATGTCCTGCGACAACATTCCAGGCAACGGCCATGTGGCGGCGGATGCGGTCAGAGGCTTTGCTACACTGATCGACCCTGATCTTGCCTCCTGGATCGGCGACCATGTCGCCTTTCCCAACAGCATGGTCGATCGCATCACGCCAGCGACCACCGATCGCGAGCGTGGTCTTTTGCGAGAATGCTTCAGCATCGAGGATGCTTGGCCAGTCTTCTGCGAGCCCTTCAGGCAGTGGGTGATGGAGGATCATTTCTGCAACGGCCGCCCTGCCCTCGAGGAGGTCGGCGTCACCTTCACCGACGACGTCGCCGCTTATGAACTGATGAAGCTCCGCATGCTGAACGGTGGGCATGCCGCGATCGCCTATCCTGCAGCCTTGCTCGGCATCCAAGGCGTCGACGAGGCGATGGCGCATCCGCTGATCAACGGCTTTATGGCCAAGCTGATGCGCGACGAGGTCATGCCGATCATACCGCCGATCCCCGGCGTCGATCGCAGCGACTATCTGACGCTTATCATGCACCGTTTTGCCAATCCGGAGGTCAAGGACACCATCCCCAGGCTTTGTCAGGACGGTTCCAATCGCCAGCCCAAATTCATTTTGCCCTCGACCCGCGATCGTCTGGCCACCGGCCAGCCGGTCGAAGGTCTGGCTTTGGAGAGCGCGCTTTGGTGCCGTTACTGCTACGGCGAAACCGAAGCCGGCGTTCCGATCGAGATCGGTGATGTCCAGGCCGATCGCCTGAAGGCAGCCGCGCATCAGGCACGAACGTCACCTTCCGCCTTCCTGGCGCTCCGCGACATCTTCGGCGACATCGCGGACAGTGCCGATTTCCAAAGCGCCTTCGAACATGCGCTCAAGGCTGTTTGGCAAGACGGCGTCGCCGAAACGATGGCGGCTTATGTCCATGACCAGGCACGAACGATCTGAAAAATTCAGACCTATCGGAAGATACCGCTATGAGCGATCTGGCCATGGCGATCGCCTCTGATGCGGCAAGTACACGCGACGACCGGATCTTTCTCACCATGCATAAGCAGCGGCGAGCCCTGGATGCCCTATATGAAAAGAATGGCTAATCTGAATCTGCTCGCACGGAAACCACCCCAACCCATAGGCGCGGTCGACCTGGCGGCTGATCTGCGGTCCATAGCCGTGACATTTTGACTAATCCCTCAATTGATTAACGCTGATCTTGAAGAAATCGCTATGAACGAAGAATCAGAGTGGATGTAATGATGCATATGACGTCAAAGTTGAACACACGCGACAGCGCATTCGGTTTTCGAGATGGGGAATGGGCCGCATCTGCGGAGCAGCCGCGCACCTCGTCTTCCATCGTCGCCAATGTGCTCGGACGTTCACCCCGAACCGCTCGTTCATGATCGCGAGATCGATGATGGCTGATATCATTTGCTTTGGCGATCTTCTGATCGACTTCGTACCGACCGAGAGCGGCCTGGACTTCACGGATCTGCCAACCTTCAAACCGGCGCCGGGCGGCGCTGCGGCCAACGTTGCAGCCGGCCTCGCCAGGCTCGGCGTCAAGAGTGCCTTCATGGGCAAGGTCGGCGATGAAGCCTTCGGCCATCTTCTTGTCGAAACGCTCAGGCGCGAAGGCGTGGACGTCGGACCGCTCCGCGTGGACGGTGATGCTCGCACGGCACTCGCCTTCGTCACGCTGACCAAAGACGGTGAGCGCGACTTCCTGTTTTACCGCCATCCCTCCGCCGACATGCTTTTCACGCCTGACGAGGTCGATGTGGCGGCGATCGAGAAGGCCGGGATTTTCCACTTCGATTCGATCAGTCTCGCAGCACCGCAGCCGAGGGAAACCGCTCTGTTCGCAGCTGATCACGCGGTCAGCGCAGGCAAGCTGATTTCCTATGACGTCAATCTGAGGCTGCCGCTTTGGGACAACGAAGCCGAGGCCAAGCAAGGCATCATGGAAGGCCTGAAGCGGGCAGCCATCGTCAAGCTCAGCGATGAAGAACTGGACTTCATGACCGGCGGAACGTCGCCCAAGGACATCCGCGCACATCTCTGGCACGACGGCTTGAAGCTGGTGGTCTTGAGCATTGGCGAGAAAGGCTGCATCGCGATGACTGAGCATGGCGACCAATTGATACCAAGTGTTCCGGTCAAGCCGGTCGATACCACGGGCGCCGGCGATGGTTTCGTCGCCGGTCTGCTCTCCGGCGTCGTGGCAACCCCCGCCATGCTCGACGACGATCACGCCATCGCCGGGCTTTGCCGCTTCGCCAATGCCGTCGGCGCTCTGACCACCACCGCGCGCGGTGCTATCCCCTCGCTCCCGACGCGAGATCAGGTGGATGCGATTCTGTCGGGTGCTTGAGGCGATGACAGGTTTTCTGCGCCTACATGACGCGACAATGTCAACATCAACCGATGGAGCGGTCTTTCGATGCATGCGCGACTGATCGAAATCACCGAGCGTATCGCGGAGCGAAGCGCTGCGAGCCGGCGTGTTTATCTGAAGATGATCCGTGATGCAGGGCGAAGCGGTGCCAACCGCGGAGCGCTTTCCTGTAGCAATCTCGCCCACGGCTTCGCGGCCTGCGATACAGATGACAAGAACGACCTGAAGGGCGAGGCGAAGGCCAATATCGCCATCGTCTCCGCCTATAACGACATGCTGTCGGCCCATCAGCCGCTCGAAACCTACCCGGCCCTGATCAAAGACGCCTGCCGCGAAGCGGGCGCCGTCGCTCAGTTCGCAGGCGGCGTTCCGGCGATGTGCGATGGGGTCACCCAGGGCCAGCCGGGCATGGAGCTCTCGCTCTTCTCGCGGGACGTCATCGCCATGGCATCAGCTGTCGCCCTCTCCCACGACATGTTCGACGGCGCCTTGTTCCTCGGCGTCTGCGAC
>JBCCUL010000041.1:0-75271 GCA_039197065.1 Pseudomonadota bacterium
AGCCCGATACCGTCGATCTGACGGCCTTACAGTGGCTGAATCGCAAAGAACCGCGGGCATCGGAAAAAAACCGCCATCACCACCGCAGTGTCAAAAAATCAGAAACATCCAAACGTTTCGTAACGACCAAGAACCGGAACTGCCAGCTCTGCTTTGGGGAACAATTTTGAGATTAATCCAATCGGCAGGATGAATCTTGGAATGTTGCCAATGCACAAGACTAATTATAAATAAATCAATAAGGGAAACTAGCTTAGAAAAGTTCTCTTTTTTTATTTTGCACACGCTTAGATCGCAGACATGTGTTGCAAGGTGAGGCTGGCAAGATATTGAGTTTAATTATAGATCAATTTAGCAAGATCGCCCCTTTCATTTGTCCGGGAGCTGTGCCATGTCGCGACTTTGCCTTTCTCTGGTAATTGCTATCGTCTTTGTTGCATCTCCCCTTTCTAGTGGCGCTCAGGATCAGACTCAGCCTCGCGTGATGTTGGTACTCGATGGTTCGTCGTCGATGTGGACACGAGTCGACGGCGAGATGTCGAAAATAGAAGTCGCAAGGGATTCAATCGCGGAACTTGTTGGCGGATGGGAGGACAGAATGGAGTTCGGGATTACCACCTATGGGCATCGAGAAGAGGGAAACTGTGAGGACATCGAGACGGTTTTGCCTGTGGCCGAGGTGGACTCCGAGAAGGTCGTCGAGGTTGTCAATGGGATTCTGCCACGCGGAAAAACGCCCTTAGCAGCGGCGCTGCGGCAAGCGGCCGAAGCCTTGGACTATCGGAATCAGCCGGCCAAAATCCTGCTTGTCAGCGACGGTATCGAGAACTGCGGAAAGGACCCTTGCCAGATGGTCAGGGAATTGGTCGCCGAAGCCGAAGATCTTGAAATCGACGTCATCGGCTTTGACATGAACAATCATGAGATGGGGCAGTTGGAGTGTATCGCCGTCAATACTGCTGGTCATATGGTTGAGACGGACTCGTCGGCGTTCACCGAAACAATGGACCAAAGCATGACGGCGGCGATGGCGGCAGAGGCGCCAGAAGCGAGGCTGGCGCTCTCGACAACGCTTGTGAACAAGCCTGTAACCGAAGATGTGCGCTATGTCGTCTATCGCCATCAGGAGAGCGAACCTGCACGAAAAGTGGCTGAATCGATGTCAGCCAACGTGACACTGAACCTGCCTGCAGGAACGTACACAATAGAGGCGCTACGCGGAGAAGGTGCCGGTACGCTAAACAAACGTACCGAGATTGAGCTGGCTAAGGGTGAAGAGTTGGAGGTTGTTTTTCGATTAGCAGAGTTCAGACCACCTGCGCGCTAGAACTTTTCCCGAACAAGTAGAACCACCTGTTCGATAGGAAATGCGGCGAAACAATGAGATAGAACGTGCATCCCGATCACACCCGATCGGGATCCGCTCTAGCATTTGACAGCTCCGGCGAACTTCCGCTTCTCGTTCTTTGGTGTTGCGAAAAGAGCGCTCATTCCTGACGCGGCAATTTCTTACGATTGACCCGACCAGTTATTGGCAAGCTTGCCAGTGGCCGGAGATGGAACAAACCTGACCTTCTGATCGTCAGTCTTCAGTGGCCACTGTATACTAATTCCCGGCCCTTTAAGAAAACGGCCACCACCAGCGTCCGGGATTCTCCAAACCCGCCCGGCATTCATTCAGCTGACTTTCGTACTTGTTCGCCGTCGTCGCCACGCGCTGCGCGTAGCGCTGGATGCTCGGCTTGGCCTTCCAGGTGCCTCGCTTGAAGCCGTTCTGGCCCTCGTGATAGGCGAGATATTGGCTGTAGGTGTCGCCAAGGCTCAGGCCGATCTGGTCCTTGCTCTTGTTGAGATACCAGCCGATGAAATCCAGGCTGTCGTCGAAATCGCCGCGGCTGGCGCCGCGCCGGCCCACCTCGTTCAGATAATGTCTCCAGGTGCCGTCGAGAGCCTGCGGATAGCCTTCCGCGCTGGAGATGTAGCCCCACGGGATGAAGCCCAGGAAGTAATAGCGCGGCGGCTTGGCGTCATGGCGAAAGGCGCTCTCATGGCGCATGATCGCCATCTTGACGTGGATCGGCGTGCCCCAGCGGCTTTCCGTCCGCTTGGCGTGCTCGTACCAGCCGTCCTTCTCATAGAAAATATCGCAGACATTATCCGGATTGGTCGGCGGCGTCGTCGCACAGGCTGTCAGGGATAGCGCCGCAACCAGGATGAGTCCCAGCCGTTTCGGAGCGTGTCGAGGTCCAAGTGAAGCCTGCATCGCAGATGCCATTGCTGATGCCTCACGCCCCTAGGGCGACGCGTTCGGCGCGCGGGGTGCGGCCGTATTTTTGACGATAGCATGTCGAGAAGTGGGAGGCTGACACGAAGCCGCAAGCAAAGGCCACGTTCATGATCGGCATGCTGGTCTGGTAGAGAAGATGGCGGGCGCGTTCCAAGCGGAGCTCCAAGTAATATTGTGCCGGGGTTCTTCCCAAGTGCTTCCTGAACAGCCTTTCCAATTGACGTCTCGACAATCCTATATAGCGCGCAAGCATCTCCTGATTCAACGGTTCTTCTATGTTGCTTTCCATCATTTCGATGGCGTTGATCAATTTTGGGTTATGAACGCCCAATCTGACGCGATAGGGCATGCGCTGGTGATCATGGGACTGGCGGATGCGATCCTGCAGACATTGCTCCGAGACTTTGGTCGCGACCTCGTTGCCATGCTTGTCCGCGATCAGATGCAGCATCAGGTCGAGCGCCGCCGTGCCGCCCGAGCAGGTCATGCGCTTTTCATCGACTTCGAACAGATCCGCGGTCACGTCGATTTCCGGAAAATCCTCGATGAAGCCCGGCAGGTTCTCCCAGTGGATCGTGCATTTATGGCCATCGAGCAGTCCGATGCGTGCGAGAATGTGAGCGCCGGTGCAAAGAGCGCCGACCACGGCGCCAGAGCGATCGGCCCGGCGAAGCCAGCCGAACACCTCCTTGTCCTGATAATGTTCAGCGCCCGCACCTGAACAGAGAATGACCGTCGGGTTGGTGCCGCCCGGCGAAAGCCGAACGTCCGCCAGGTTCTGGTCGACGGCGACCTGAACGCCGTTGCTGGCGCGCACGGCGTCGCCATCCTTGGAAACGATCTGCCAGCTATAGAGCTCGCGGCCGGTCTGGCGGTTGACGAGACGAAGCGGTTCGAGCGCGGAAGCGAAAGCAATCAGCGAAAAATTCGGGACGAGGACAAAGGCGAAACGTTCAGGTGTTTCGCTCCAGCTCCCGTCTATCTGGGACGAATCCTGGTTCGCCATAGCCCACCTCGTCGGTATCCGGCAGGTACAAAGAGCCATGTCGCAAAAGCGGCATCTATTTGTCAATAAGTCCCTGAAGAACTTTGCGCATTATCATGTCGCGCAAAAGATGGCTGCCGTCGTGTTTGCCAAGGATGAGGCCTCATCCGAGCGCTACTGATCCTTCGTAGAGGAATTGCAAGCCGCCCTTCCTTTTGTCAGGATATGCGGCATTCTTCGACGAGCTATCCCGCCTTACGGCTCAGGTGGGCATTTGTGGTGACCGAGCTTCACCAAACGGTACGATGACGATGCATCAAGCGGCCTTGCCCTTAACGATGTTTGGCCACCGCATCCAAGAAGAGATCGGTTCTCGACCATGAAACGCTACTCGATCTTCAGCCTCGCCAGGAACGCTTTGACCGGCAACAACAACTGGGAAGCCGTCTGGCGCAGTCCGGAGCCCCGTCCGGCCTACGACGTGATCGTGTTGGGCGCTGGCGGTCACGGCCTCGCCACCGCCTACTACCTCGCCAAGGAGCACGGCGTCACCAATGTCGCGGTCCTGGAAAAGGGCTGGCTCGGCGGCGGCAATACCGGGCGCAACACCACGATCATCCGCTCCAACTATCTCTGGGACGAGAGTGCCAGGATCTACGACCATGCGGTCAAGCTCTGGGAAGGGCTGAGCCAGGAGCTGAACTACAATGTGATGTTCAGCCAGCGCGGCGTGATGCATCTCGCCCATACCGTGCATGACTTGCAGGAGGTCAGCAGGCGCAGCCACGCCAACCGTCTGAACGGCGTCGACAGCGAGTTTCTGACCACTGAGCAGGTCAAGGCCGAGGAGCCGTTGATCAACACCTCCAAAAACGCCCGCTACCCGATCCTCGGCGCCTCGATCCAGCGGCGCGCCGGCACCGCGCGCCATGATGCGGTCGCCTGGGGATATGCGCGCGCAGCCGATGCCCGCGGCGTCGACATCATCCAGAAATGCGAGGTCACCGGCATTCTTACCGAGCAGGGCAGGGTGACCGGGGTCGAAACCACCCGCGGTAGGATCGACTGCAAGAAGCTCGCCGTGGTCGTCGCAGGGCACTCCAGCGTGATCGCCGAGATGGCCGGCTTTCGCATGCCGATCGAGAGCTTCCCGCTGCAGGCCATGGTCTCCGAAGCCCTGAAGCCCTGCGTCAACAGCGTGATCATGTCGAACGCGGTGCACGCCTATATCAGCCAGTCGGACAAGGGTGGGCTGGTGATCGGCGCCGGCACGGATCAATATACCTCCTATAGCCAGCGCGGCTCGCTGCATATCAATGAGCATACGCTGCAGGCGATCCTGGAGATGTTTCCGTCCTTCTCGCGGGTGCGCATGCTGCGTCAATGGGGCGGCGTCGTCGACGTCACGCCTGATCGAAGCCCGATCATCGGCAAGACGCCGATCGAGAACATGTTCATCAACTGCGGCTGGGGAACCGGCGGATTCAAGGCGACCCCCGGCTCCGGTCATGTCTTCGCCCACACCGTCGCGACCGGCGAGCCGCACAGCATCAACGCGCCCTTCGGCCTCGATCGCTTCACCAGCGGCGAGCTGGTCGACGAGCACGGCGCCGCCGCCGTCGCCCATTAATGTGCGATGCGCACCTCATTGACTCTGGGCCGTTGGCGCCTGGGCCGACGGTATGCGGCCAAGTTTTTTTAGCGACCTGGTAGGGAGATATCTCCGATGTTGTTGATCACCTGTCCCTTCTGCGGTCCGCGTGAAGAAACCGAGTTTCATTGCGGCGGCGAGGCGCATATCGTCAGGCCGCCGTCCCCCTCGGCGCTGAGCGACGATGAATGGGCGGATTATCTCTTCAACCGCAAGAATCCGCGCGGCGTGCATCTGGAACGCTGGTGTCACACGGCCGGCTGCGGGCGCTGGTTCAACGTTGCGCGCGACACGGTGACCGATCGTGTCTTCGCGGTTTACAAGATGGGCGAGACCTGCCCACCGCTGCCGGCAGAGAGTGAACGCTGATGTCGAACACACCCAACAAGCCGGCTTCCGGCCAGCCCAATCGTCTCGCCGCCGGAGGACGGATCGACCGGAATAAGCCGCTGCAATTCAGCTTCAATGGCCGCAAGCTCGAAGGGTATCAGGGCGACACGCTCGCCTCGGCGCTGCTCGCCAATGACATTCATCTGATCGGCAGAAGTTTCAAATACCACCGGCCGCGCGGCATCATGACCGCCGGGCCCGAGGAGCCGTCCGGCCTAGTGCAGCTGGGCGAGGGCGCGCATACGGAGCCGAACATTCGCGCCACCCAAGTGGAACTCTATGAAGGTTTGAGCGCCGCAAGCCAGAATTGCTGGCCAAGCGTCGGCTTTGATATTGGCGAGATCAACAGTCTTGGTTCGCCGCTGTTTTCCGCAGGCTTCTACTACAAGACCTTCATGTGGCCGCCCGCGTTTTGGACCCAGGTCTATGAGCGCATCATCCGGCGCGCCGCCGGCCTCGGCAAGGCGCCGGTCGATCCCGATCCCGACCGTTACGAGCACCGCTACGCCCATTGCGACGTGCTGGTGGTCGGCGCCGGCCCCGCTGGCCTGATGGCGGCGCGCGTCGCGGCCTTGAGCGGTGCGCGCGTGATCATCGCGGACGAGCGACCGGATCTCGGCGGCTGTCTTCTGGACGAGCCCGACGATCATCCGCTGACCGAATGGCGGGACGAGGCGATCCACGAACTGGCCGCCGCATCAGAGACCCGGCTCCTGCCGCGCACCACGGCGTTCGGCTATTACGACCACAACTATCTCGGCCTGCTCGAGCGGGTCACGGATCACAGTCCGGCCGGTGCGGCGACGCAGCCGCGGCAGCGGCTCTGGAAAGTCCGGGCGAAGCAGGTGGTGCTCGCCACAGGCGCGATCGAGCGGCCGCTGACCTTTGCCGGCAATGATCGTCCCGGCGTCATGCTTGCGAGTGCGGCGCGCAGCTACCTCAACCGCTTCGGCGTTTGCCCCGGCCACCGCGCCGTGATCTTCACCACCAATGATAGCGCCTATGCGACCGCGCTTGACCTGAACGCCGCCGGCGCCGAGGTGGTGGTGGTCGACGCCCGAAACGAGAGCGGCGGCGACCTTGCCCTTCGCGCTTCGACCGCCGGCATTCGCCGGATCGCCGGATCCGCGGTCATCAAGACCAAAGGGCGTCATCGCATCAGCTCGGTCGACATCGCGAAGCTGTCCGCCAGCGGCGACCGGGTGGAGGGGACCGCGAGCTCAATGGACTGCGATCTCCTCTTGATGTCCGGTGGCTGGAACCCGGTCATCCATCTGCACTCCCAGTCTCGGGGGCAGCCGATCTATGACGCGGAGCGGGCGATCTTTCTTCCAGGCGCACCCGTCCAAAACGAGCATTCGGCAGGTGCCGCAGCCGGCGTCTTCGCGCTGGAGGACGCGCTTCGTTCCGGCGCCGATGCCGGCATGGCGGCGACCAAGTCCGCGGGCTTCGAAACAACCTCGCCCATCATTCCCGAGCTCGACAAGGATACAGAAGTCGAGCCTCGTCTTGTCTGGCAGGTGCCGGGCGCCAAGCCGGGTGCGGAAGGCAAGCGTTTCGTCGACTTCCAGAACGACGTCACCGCATCGGACATCAAGCTAGCACTCCTCGAAGGTTACAGCTCGGTCGAGCATGTCAAGCGGTACACCACCACGGGCATGGGCACGGATCAGGGCAAGACCAGCAATGTGATCGCCCTTGGCATCGTCTCCGAAACCACGGGACAGCCGATCGCCGAGCTCGGCGTTACCACGTTTAGGCCGCCCTACACGCCGGTGCCGTTCGGGGCGCTGGTCGGCCAAAACCGCGGCAAGCTGTTTGATCCCGTCAGGAAAACACCGATGCATGCCTGGCATGAGACCTGGGTGGCGGTGTTCGAGGATGTCGGTCAGTGGAAGCGCCCGCGCTATTTTCCCGAGCCCGGCGAGGATATGGCGGCGGCCGTCGATCGCGAGGTCCGCGCAACGCGCAACGCGATCGGCATGCTGGACGCCTCCACGCTCGGCAAGATCGATCTGAAGGGCCGTGACGTCGCCGAGTTCCTGAACCGTATCTACACCAATGCCTGGTCCAAGCTCGCCATCGGCCGCTGCCGCTACGGTCTCATGCTCGGCGAAGATGGGATGGTGTTCGATGACGGCGTCACCGCGCGCCTGGGCGAAAACCACTATCTCATGAGCACGACATCCGGCGGTGCCGCACGGGTGCTCGCATGGCTTGAGGAATGGCTGCAGACCGAATGGCCTGACCTTCAGGTCTATGCGACCTCCGTCACCGAGCAGTGGGCAACCGTGTCGCTCTCAGGCCCGCGGTCGCGCGATCTAGTGGCGGAACTCATCGAGGGGGTGGACCTGGACCCAGAGGCCTTCCCGCATATGAGCGTGCGCGGCGCGACGATCGACGGGGTCCCCGTGCGACTGTTCCGCATCAGCTTTACCGGCGAGATGGGTTACGAGATCCAGATTCCGTCAGATTACGGCCTGGCCCTTTGGGAACGCTGTATCGAGCTTGGCGAGCGCTACGATCTCCAGCCGTTCGGCACCGAGGCGATGCATGTCCTGCGTGCGGAGAAGGGCTACATCATTACCGGTCAGGACACAGACGGCACCGTTACGCCCGAGGACCTGGGCATGGACTGGATCGTTTCCAAGAAGAAAGGCGACTTCATCGGCAAGCGCTCGCTCGCCCGCGCGGATATCCAGCGGGATGATCGAAAGCAGCTTGTCGGCCTGCTGCCGAAGGACACGCAGGCTCTTCTGGAGGAGGGTGCGCAGATCGTCGCCGATCCCGCCGAGACCATCCCGATGACCATGATCGGCCATGTCACGTCGAGCTATCAAAGCCCGGAACTCGGTCGAACCTTTGCGCTCGCCATGATCAAGCGCGGGCGGGAACAGATCGGCAAGACCGTCTATGTGCCGATGATCGACCGCACCCATGCGGTCACCATCACCGAACCGGTTTTCATCGACAAGGAAGGGGCGAGGTTGCATGCCTGAGATGTTTGAGCCGCGCCAGGCGGTTACCGGAATGCCAGGGCCGCGCGGTCTCCGCCTTTCCGAAGTCCAGAATGTCGGCAAGCTCGATCTTCGGGGTGATCCAGCCGATCGCGCCTTCATGGGGGCGATCGGTCGGACGCTCGATCTTCTCCTGCCGACCGAGCCTTCCCAGTCTGCCGTTCAAGGGGAGACCGCGGCTTTGTGGGTCGGGCCTGACCAATGGCTGATCACCTGTCCGAGGTCGAATGTCGAGCAGATCGCCGAAAGGCTTGGTGAGGCGACGGACGGCGTCCATTCCTCGATCACCGACATCAGCGCGGCGCGAGCACTCTTTCGCTTAAGAGGACCTGACGCCCTTGAAGTCCTCGCCAAGGGCTGCCCGCTCGATCTGCATCCGCGAACCGTGCAGCCCGGTTACGTCGCAGGCTCGATCCTCGCGAAGATCACGGTCCTTATCCACCTTCGCGAAACTGATAGTGTTGACCTCTATCTTGGCCGTTCCTTTGCTGACTATCTCTGGGCCTGGCTTGAGGAGGCTGGTATGGATTGCGGGCTGATCGTCGACTGACCTCCGACCAACCATCTTCGGAGTCCGGCAATTCGGCCATCGGCCGCCCGAAGAAATACCCCTGACCAAGATCGATGCCGAGGCGCTGCAGACGATCGGCCTGGACCTTCGTCTCGATCATTTCGGCGACCGACGTGACGCCCAACTCCTTACAGAGCGCCGCCATGCCCTTCAGAATTCCGCGATCACGTTTACCGTAGGAGCGGACATACATGCCGTCGATCTTGACGTAGTCGAAGGAAAAAGCGCGCAGATAATGAAAGGCCGCGGCCCCGCTGCCGAAATCGTCGAGGCATACCCGGTAGGATTTGTTGCGCAGCGCCGTGATCAGACCTGCGACCGGCTCCGGATCGGTAATCGCCGCGCTTTCGGTGAGCTCGAACATCACCTGACCGCGCATTTTGGGAAACTTACTGAGCAGTGTGATCAGCGCCTGACCAAATGCGCGGCTCTCCATCGAACGTGCGGAAAGATTGATCGCCAGCGGTATCGTGCGCCGCTCTCGAGCATCGAGCATGGCGATCACCCGGCGACAGACCATCAGATCAAAATCCGCGACGAGACCGACTTGTTCTGCAAAGCAGACAAGGTCGAAGGGCGATTGACCGTCCTTCAGCCGGCTCAAGACCTCGTAATGGTGGGCGAGCCCTGACTTCAGGTCGACGATCGGCTGAAAATTGAGCTCGACATCGTCATTATTGACGGTGTCCCGCACTTCGACGACGCGCTGAACGGTTTCCTTCACCATCCGATCGAAGCCGTCCTGCAACGAACCGATGCTAAAGCCCTTGCCCTTGGTCTCGGCGAAGCGATTGATGGCGTAGAGGAGCGTTTGCGCGGCATCGCCGGGATGAAGACCGTTCGAGTTCATCGAAAGCGAGGCGGCCTTCGGCGTAAGGCCGATACCCTTGGGATCGGCTACTTTCGAATGCGTCCGCACCGTCGCTTCGAGGACATCGATATCCATCTCGTTCTGCTGGACGATGCCGAGCACGCCATCATCCAGCCAGCCGGTCGCGCTGTCCTCGGCGCAAAGGCCCTTGAGACTCTTGCCGATCTCATGGCGGCAGGACTGCGCCGCGTCCTCGGACCAAGTCTCGAGCTCGCTCAGGTCCAGCATGGTCAGGGTCGGCGCGTCGCTCGAAGGCTGGAGATGCTCCATCAGCTGATTCTTGAAATGCCCCGCATCGAGAATAGCGTTGGTATCGACGGGCTCCGGGAGATCGAAACGAAAACTGAGCTGCAGGACGTCCGACCGTTCCTCGCTGACATGACCGGACATGACCAACCAGCGCCCGCCAACCCCTTCGAACCCGACTCGGCAGGGTTGCGCTCGCCCAAGCTCACCGAGATCCTGGAGAAAGCGCGCGACGCTCTCCACCAGACCCGGCATGACCAGATCGGTGAGCTTTTGCCCGATCATCTCCTTGTCGCTGTGTCCGCTGATCGTCTGGGCGGCGCCGACCACATAGGTGATGGTTCCCGATAGATCGGCTTCGATCAGGAGGTCGCCCCCGGCAAAGGCAAACCCGATAAAGCGATCGCGCTGCAGGCGAAGGATGGCGTCGCGTTTCGAGGGGCTGGACAAGGGCTTGGACCTGGACCTTCCTGATGGGATCGTCGGATGACCGATACCGGAGGCCAAGCCGTCCGTTCGGCGCTGGCGTCCCTCTCTCTTTTAAACCTTCAGTGGTTAGAGAAGTTTTAACGCTATCCCGATGATCACTCTGACGTGATGCCGAAATGGCCGATCCATCGGGCCTGGATCTCCGGCTCACCAGCCGGTATCGGGCAGCAAGTGCGGTACCAGAGGCGTGCTCCGGCCGCGTTTCTAGCTGCAATTCCGATCAAGTCTGGCTATATAACCCGGCAGAGAGAATTCACGTTCAACATCGTCGTCAATGGACGTCCGCCTGAAAGAGAGATGATGGCCGAAAGAAGCATGTCACTCTGTTCGATGAAGAGCCGACATTTTCGAATGAGCCGGGGCCTGAAAGCCGATCGGGCGCATGCACCATCATATGCCCTCCTGCTCGCCGCCTTTCTCGTCGCCTGCATGCCTGATCGGGCGTCAGCGGATGAATGCAGCCTTGTGGATAAGGTCAGCGGCAAGACATTCAGCGTCTTTCAGATCATGGGCTACCGCAACATCCCGGACCTCGGGGCTCTTTGCGTCGAACGTCTTAAGATCTGGTATGCGCGTGAGTTCTGGCCCGACGGCGTGCCGCGCAAGGATGATTTCGACCTTGGCTTGCCCGACCGCGATCGGGTCGAGCGTGTCGGCATGAGGTCGCCTGAATTCGGTGGCATCACGGTCCTGGACATCGAGCACTGGCCGCTTGAGGATCGGACCTTCGCCGATGCGGCCGTGGACAATTACCTCACCGTGCTCGACTGGTTCAGAAAATCGGCGCCGCCGGAACAGGCGGTCGGCTATTACAGCATGGTGCCGATCCGCGATTACTGGCGCGCCCTGAGGGGCGTCGATCATCCCAAATACCAGGACTGGCAGGAGGAAAACGATCGTCTCGTCCGTATGGCCGAGGCCGTCGATATCCTCTTCCCGTCGATCTACACCTTCTATGAGGACCAGGAAGGCTGGCTCACCTACGCCAAGGCCCAGATCGAGGAAAGCCGCCGCATCGCGCCGGACAAGCCGATCTACGCCTTCGTCTGGCCCGAATACCACCCGTCCAACGACGCCCGTGCCGGTGATCCGATCGAGCCCGACTACTGGCGCGTCCAGCTCGACTTTCTGCGCGAGCATGCCGACGGCGTCGTCATCTGGACCATCGACGACACCAAGGCGGTCGACTTCGAGGACATCCCGCCCTGGTGGGACGCCACCGTGCAATTCATCGAGGAGGGCTACGATTGCCAGGGCTGTCCGGCGCCGGGTGAAGGGTGACTTGCCGGCGCTAGGTTTGGGCATGCTGCACATCATGTTGATGAGGGGTTTGTTGAGGTGACCTGCTGAATGTGCGGAATCGCTGGTTTTCAAGGCAGTTACGGGCGAGATCTCCTGTCGCAATTCAACGCGCTTCAGGAGCATCGCGGTCCTGACGATCAGGACATCTGGCATGACCCGGATGACCGTATCGGCCTCGCCCATCGCCGCCTCAGCATCATCGATCTCAGCCCCGAGGCCGCGCAGCCGATGTGCGATGCGAGCGGCGATATTCAGCTGGTCTGCAATGGCGAGATCTATAATTTTCAAGAGCTTCGCCGCTTTCTTGAAGGCAAAGGCTACCGCTTCAAGACCCATTGCGACGTCGAGGTCCTGATCCACCTTTACGACCTCGAAGGCCCGGACATGCTAGATCGCCTGAACGGCATGTACGCGTTTGCGATCTGGGACCGGCGAAAGAAGTCGCTGTTCCTCGCCGCCGACCATATCAGGATCAAGCCGCTCTACTATGCCGAAACACCAGGCGGTTTCGTCTTCGCCTCCGAGATCAAAGCCCTGATGGCCGTCCCCGATCTCGATCGCAGCACCAGCCCCGAGGCGATCCACTATCATCTCGCCTACCTCTGGTGCCCCGCCAGCGAAACCATGCTGAAGGCTGTGAAGAAATGCGAGCCAGGCCAGGCGATCCTGGTGCAGGACGGCCGCATTCAGCGCATCTGGACCCATGAGCCGCCTCATTATGACATGCCGATCGCAAGCATGCCTGAGGGTGAGGCGATCCAGGCGCTGACCGGGGAGATGGAAGCCGCGGTCGAGCGCCAGATGGTGAGCGACGTGCCGGTCGGCGCCTTCCTCTCAGGCGGGCTCGACTCGAGCCTGATCGTCGCCTTGATGGCCAAACATACCGAGGCGGCGACGCTTCCCTGCTACACGATCAAATCAGCGATCGGCGCGCACAGGGGCTTCGTCGACGATCTGCCCTATGCGCGCAAGGCCGCGCAGCATCTGGGCGTCAAGCTCTCGGAAATCGAGATCACGCCGCCGTCGGCCGACGATCTCACCTCGATGATCTACATGCTGGACGAGCCGCAGGCGGACATCGCGCCCATCAATGTCATGCTGATCGCGGCCCAGGCACGCAAAGACGGGGTCAAGGTCCTGCTTTCGGGTGCTGGCGGTGACGATGTGTTCTCGGGTTATCGGCGCCATATCGCGCTCCATCTGGAACGCTACTGGAGTTGGCTGCCGCAGCCTCTGCGTTCAGGTCTTCGAGCCGGTTCGAAACTGCTGCCCGGCGGCACCTCTATCGGCAGGCGTGTGCAGACCGCCTTTCGCTCGGCGGACCAGCCAAAAGATCAGCGCATGATGTCCGCCTTCTTCTGGTCGGACCAGAAAATCAGGCGGAGCCTCTATTCCGACGATCTTGCCGCAGCTGTTACGAGCAGCGTGCTCGACCCGTTGACTCTGCGCTTCGCGCGACTCGGGGACGGCGTGGCCGACCTCAATCGGCTTCTTTATCTGGAACAGCAGTTCTTCCTCGCCGATCACAATTTGAACTACACCGACAAGGCGAGCATGGCCGAGAGCATCGAGGTGCGCGTGCCGTTTCTCGACCGGGAGCTGATGAAATTTGCGGCGACCTTGCCGGTCGACCTGAAGCTCAACGGTACGACGACAAAATACCTCCTTCGAAAGATCGCCGAGCCGCTGTTGCCCGACGACGTCATCTATCGACCCAAGGTCGGCTTCGGCGCACCGATCCAGGAATGGCTGGACGACGATCTCAAGGACATGGTCGAGGAGGTGCTCTCGCATCAAAGCCTGAAGCGGCGCGGCTGGTTCGATCCCAAAGCCGTGGATCAGCTTCGCGCCGCCAACAAAGCGGGCAAGATCGATGCGACCATGACGATTTTCGAGCTGGTCTGCCTTGAGCTCTGGACCAGGCGTTTCGTCGACGATCACGGCCTGGCGGCCGCTGCCTGACATGGCTATCGAGGCAACACATTCCGATCGCCCGCTGGTGCAGATTCTCCTGGAGGGGCTGCCCAAATACCGAAGCGTGTTTCTAACGAGGCTGAAGCAGTCGGGCAGGGTGAATTTCAAGCTTTACCCAGCCCATCAGGCCGATGCCGGTCTGTTCGACAAAAGTGAAGCCGGCGCGTTTGCCGAGGACATCGTGCCGCCCACCCGTCCTGCGACCGAACTTCTGGGCGGACGCTTCAGCTGGCACAGCCATTTCCGGGTCGATTCCGATCTCGGCCCTGGCGACGTCATCGTCTGCGCCGGCAATCCCCGGTTCCTCAACATCTACCCGCTCACGCTGACCGCCCGAAAGCGCGGGCTGCCGGTGATCTGGTGGTGCCAGGGCTGGACGCCCGAGGCCTCGCCGACCACCACCAAAATCCGCCACTGGCTGACCAAGCGCTTTCCCGACGCCGTCATGGTCTATACGGAGAAGGAAGCGAACGCCTTCGTCGAGTTGGGCTTCCCCAAAGAACGCACCTTCTTCTTGAACAACACCATCGACGAGCGCCTGGTGCAGGCCGCGGTCGATGCGATCGACGACGCGGACTTGACGGCGTTTCAGAAGAAGGAAGTTATTGCCGATCGGAAACTTCTCATTTTTTGCAGCCGCCTGACGCCCAAAACCCGCCTGTTGCAGGCGATCGAGGCGGTCGAGCGTGTGCGCGCCGACCATCCGGACGTGCTGCTTGCGGTGATCGGTGACGGCGTCCTTCGCGAAGAGGCGGAAGCCAAAGTCAAAGCCGTCGGCCTTGCCGACCATGTGCGTTTTTTGGGGGCGATGTTCGATGAAGATCAGCTCGCACCCTGGTTTTTGTCAGCAAAGTGCCTCCTTTATCCGGGACCGATCGGGCTTAGCCTCCTGCACGCCTTCGCCTATGGATTGCCGGTGGTCACCCACGACAATCTCAAAAACCAGAACCCGGAGATCGCAGCCCTTGAGCCCGGCGCCAACGGTCTGACGTTCAGGGAAAACGACGTCGCCGATTTTTCGAACGCGCTTGGCCGAATCCTGGCGGATCCCGCGTTCCAACGTTCGCTTAGCGAACGCGCGAACACGACCGCGCATCGGGACTACACGATGGCTGCGATGGTGCGGAATTTCCAGAACGCCGTACTCACGATGAGCCGCCGACCGGCGGCCGGGGAACTTGCCGCATGAGACCTTCCGCCGGCCGGCAACGTTAGACGATGGCAGGTACTCTAGCCGGCCAGAGGCTGCTAAGCCTCCTGCCGAAGAAGCTGACGACGGGGGCTGCCTGGAACGGGCTCGCCCAGATCATGTATCGGGGCATGGTGATCCTCGGCATGCTGATCGCAGCTCGGATCCTTGGTCTGGAGAGCTTCGGCCAGCTCAGCATTCTCTACAACACCACCATGGCCTTCCACGTGGTCGCCTCACTCGGCCTGATCATGACCGGCACCAAGCTGGTGGCCGAGCTTTATGAAAAGGACAAGCCGCGCACCGGCCGGATCATCGCCCTTTGCCATTATGTGGCCGCCGCCAGCGGTGGGTTGGTCGGCATCGGCATGCTGCTGGCGGCCCCCTGGATCGCGTCCGAGATCCTGAACGATGCCGGGCTTGCCTCAGGCGTCCGGCTGACCGCCTTGCTGCTTCTTTTCCAGGTGATTGCCGACAGCACGCTCGGCGTCAATCTCGGCTTTCTGGCCTTTCGCAGCATCTTTTTGGCCAATGTCGCAGCCGGTATCTGCTCCTTCCTGTTCCTGATCATCGGTGTTCAATTCTATGGCGTTTCAGGCGGCCTTCTCGGCCTCGCCTTTGCGGAGGCCGTTCGTTTCCTTCTGCTTTGGCGCTCCGGTCATCGCGCCGCGACCGAGCATGGCATTCCGAGAAGCTGGCGCTTTCCACGGGAAGAACTGTCGGTTCTCTGGGAAGTCAGCCTCCCCTCCATGGCGACGGCCATTCTCTGGCTGCCGGTCACCTGGATCGGCACGCTGATGCTGGTGCGCGAGCCGAACGGCTTTGCCGAGATGGGCCTCTTTGGCGCCGCCAATCAATGGTTCTCGCTCCTCCTTTTCGTTCCCGGCGTCGTCACCCAGACCATCCTTCCGATCCTAAGCGCCCAGGTCGGCGACGGCGGCAGGCGCGAGGCTCGCGGCCTTGCGCTCAAGTCCTCAGGAATCATGCTAGTGCTGGTCGCCTTGATCGCCGCCCCGCTGATGCTCGGAAGTCCCTGGCTCGCCGCCGCTTACGGACCCGAGTTCACCGAGGGCGTCATGGTTTTCGTCCTGATGCTGCTCGCCGCCATCGCCGCCTCGCCACAGGGCATCCTCGGCAATTTCCTCGCCGCCGAAAACCGCTTCTGGCTGCGCTTTCGCATCAACCTCCTCTGGGCCGCCTGCTACCTCGCCGCCGCCTGGCCGCTGGTGATCCACGGTGCTGCCGGCTTGGCGATCGCCCTGGTCATCGCCTACGCCGCGCGAACGCTCGCGACGCTGATCTACGTGCTCCGGGCTGGCTCAGCTACGCGCGAATGATCACGGCCTCGTCGCCGAGAAGATCGATGGACGGACCGACCGATCCGCCCTCTCTTTCCCTGATGGTGGACAGCACCACCCGACCGTCAACGGCTTCGTCGACACGCACGGTCTTGGGTGCATCATCGAGATTGGCCAGGATCAGGAACCGGCGCCCCTCCACCTCCCGCGCATAGGCGAGCGCCTCGCCTTCAATCGCGACCGGACGCCATGATCCCAGAGACAACGCCGCCTCGGCGCGCCTGAGCGCCAGGAGATCCCGCGTCAGGTTCAGCATCGAGGCGGGATCGTCTCGCTGGGCCTCGACATTCTTCGCCGCATTGTCCGCCCCGATCGGCAGCCAGGGTTCACCTTGAGTAAAGCCCGCCCCGGCTCGGGGCCGCCAGGGCAGGGGGGTGCGGACGGGGTCGCGACCCTGGTCGGGATGGGCAAGGCCGAACGGGTCCTTGCCCTTGCCGGGCGGGATCGGCACGTTTTCAAGGCCGAGCTCGTCGCCGTAATAGAGCGTCGGCGTGCCGCGCAGCGTCAGCAGGATCAGCATCGCCACCCGAGCCTGCGCCGGGCCGACGCGGCTCGCGATCCGCTTCTGATCATGATTCCCCAACACCCAACTCCCCCAACCGCGCCGCGGTAGGGTTGACTCATACCGTTCTATATAGCCCAGCAGCGCCGCTGCCTTCCAGGGTTGCCACATAAGGTTGAAATTGAAGGGCAGGTGCAGCCCTTCGCCCGCCACGCCGTAATAGGCGACCAGCTTTTCCGGCGGCAGGTAGATTTCGCCGATCAGCAGCCGGTCCTCGCCGAACTCTTCGGCGACACAGCGCATCTCGGCCATGATCTCGTGGATTTCCGGGCGATCGGCGCTGAAGATCGGCAGGACCTTTCGAAAGTCCGGCTGACCCGGCGCGTAGTCCGGATTGAGCGGGTCGTTTCGAAAGCGCGCGTCCTTGATCAGGAGCCAGCAGACATCGAGGCGAAAGCCGTCGACGCCGCGCGCCAGCCAAAAGCGCATGGCGTCATACATGGCGGCCCGCACCTCGGGGTTCCGCCAGTTCAAGTCCGGCTGTTCCTTGAGAAAAAAGTGACAAAAATACTGGCCGCTCGCTTCATCCAGCGTCCAGGCGTCGCCGCCGGCAATGCTGACCCAATTGTTCGGCGGGCCGCCATCGGGTGCCGGGTCCTGCCAGATATACCAATCCCGCTTCTCGGCGTCCCGGCCGCTCCTGGCATTCAGGAACCAGGGATGCTGATCCGATGTATGGTTGGGTACGAAATCCAGGATCAGCCTGATGCCGTGTTCATGCAGCGCTTCGACCAATCGGTCGAACACCTCCAACGTGCCGAACAGCGGGTGGATGCCGGTGTAATCAGCGACGTCATAGCCGAAATCGGCCATCGGCGAAGGGTAGATCGGCGTAATCCAAACGGTATCGATGCCGAGCCAGACCAGATGGTCGATTCGCTGGATAATCCCCTCCAGATCGCCGATGCCGTCGCCGTCGCTGTCCTGAAAGGAACGCGGATAGATTTCGTAGATGACGGCGCGCTGCCACCAAGGCGCCGCGCCTCTCGGCTGTTCTTCTTTCGATCTCGGCACGTCACGATCCCCAAAAACCGTCTGATGTCAGCCGTTTCCGCGAAAATGTTGCAGCGCACAAAAAATGCAAATAAAGTGGCATTATAAGGCTAGCCGTGGCATGTTCCGGTCGCACCGATAGATTTTGACAGATGACAGCTGGACTAGAGAAGCTTGGCAACCGAAAACCCACCTAAAGAACAGAATATCATACCGATCGAAGAGGAGATGCAGCGCTCCTATCTCGATTACGCCATGAGCGTGATCGTCTCGCGTGCGCTGCCCGATGTCCGTGACGGTCTGAAGCCGGTCCACAGGCGCATCCTCTACGCCATGCGCGAAGGCGGCTACGACCACGGCAAGCCGCCCAGGAAGAGTGCGCGCATCGTCGGCGACGTCATGGGTAAATACCATCCCCACGGCGACAGCGCGATCTATGACAGCCTGGTGCGCATGGCCCAGGATTTCTCCATGCGCGTGCCGCTGATCGACGGTCAGGGCAATTTCGGCTCGATGGACGGCGATCCGCCGGCCGCCATGCGTTACACCGAGGCAAGGCTGGCGCTCACCGCCGACGCGCTCCTCACCGATATCGACAAGGACACGGTGGATTTCCGCCCGACCTATGACGAATCGGACGAGGAGCCGGTGGTTCTGCCGGCGCAATATCCGAACCTTCTGGTCAATGGCCAGGCCGGCATCGCCGTCGGCATGGCGACCAACGTGCCGCCGCACAATCTGGGCGAGGTGATCGACGTCTGCGTCGCCATGATCGACGATCCCGATCTCGGCTTCGAGGAGATGCTGGAGCTGATGCCCGGCCCGGACTTTCCGACCGGCGCCATGATTCTCGGCCATTCCGGCATCCGCCAGGCCTACGCCACCGGCCGCGGCTCGATCGTCATCCGCTCGCGCACCCATGTCGAGGAGATCCGAAAGGACCGCTTCGCGATCGTGATCACCGAGGTGCCCTTCCAGGTGAACAAAGCGCGCATGCAGGAGCGCATGGGTGAGCTTGTCAGGGAAAAGCGCGTCGAGGGGATCGCCGAAATCCGCGACGAGTCGGATCGCGAAGGTACGCGCGTGGTCATCGAGCTTAAGCGCGATGCCGACAGCGACATCGTCCTGAACCAGCTCTTCCGCCACACGCCGCTGCAGATCAGCTTCGGCGTCAATCTGGTGGCATTGCGCGCCGGCCGGCCCGAGCAGCTCAACGTCCGTGACGTGTTCGAGGCTTTCCTTGAGTTCCGCGAGGAGGTGATCCTAAGACGCACCGCTTTCGACCTCACCAAAGCGCGCGAACGCGCCCATATCCTGGTGGGTCTTGCCGTCGCCGTCGCCAATATCGACGACGTGATCAAACTGATCCGTGGCGCACCCGATCCGGCGACCGCCAAGGCTGAACTCTGCGCCCGCGACTGGCCGAAGGGCGACATAGCCCCCCTCCTGGCGCTGGCCGAGGAAGCAGAAGACGGCGCCGATGCCGACGGTGATGGCTATCGCCTGTCCGAGCGCCAGGCCCAGGCGATCCTCGATCTTCGCCTGCATCGCCTGACCCAGCTCGAACGCTCCAAGCTCACTGACGAGCTCAATGAGCTGGTCGAGAAAATCAAGGCGCTTTTGCTGATCCTGCGCTCGCGCGAGCGGCTCCTCGAAGTGCTCAAGGAAGAGCTGCTTCAAGTCAAAGAGAGATTCGCGACGCCGCGCCGGACGACCATCGAGGATCTCGATTTCGACATCGACATCGAGGACCTGATCCAAAAAGAGGACATGGTCGTCACCGTCACCAAACTCGGCTACATCAAGCGCACGCCGCTTTCCACCTATCGTGAGCAGCGACGCGGCGGCAAAGGCCGGAAGGGCATGGCGACCCATGATGACGATCATCTGGAAGCCCTGTTCGTCACCACCACCCACACGCCGGTCCTCTTCTTCTCCTCCGAGGGCAGGGTCTACAAGCTCAAGGTCTACAAGCTGCCGCTCGGCAATCCGCAGTCGCGCGGCAAGGCCATGGTCAATCTCTTCCCACAGCTGACCGACGGCGAATACATCACCGCCGTGCTGCCGCTGCCGGAAGACGAGAGCACCTATGACGATCTCTCCGTGGTGTTCGCGACCTCGTCGGGCAAGGTGAGAAGAAACGCGCTCGCCGACTTCACTTTCGTGCCGGCCAACGGCAAGATCGCGATGAAGCTGGACGGCGACGATCACTTGGTCGGCGTCGATGTCGCCACCGAACACAGCGATGTCATGCTGGCGGCGCGCGGCGGCAAATGCGTGCGCTTCCCGCTATCCGGCGTCCGCGTCTTCCGCTCGCGCAGTTCGGAAGGCGTGCGCGGCATGGCGCTTGCCGGCGACGATCGCGTCATCTCCATGTCGATCCTCGACCATATCGACGTCGACATCGACGAGCGCGACGGGTTCCTCCGCTATGACGGCGGTCTCCGCCGCCAGAACGGCGATGGTCCGCCTGAGAAGCCGGAAGACATCACCGACGAACGCCTGGACGAGCTTTCCTCGCGGCAGCAGATGATTCTCTCGGTGACCGTCAACGGCTATGGCAAGCGCAGCTCGGCTTATGAATACCGCGTGACCAATCGCGGCGGGCAGGGGATCATCAATATCGAGACGTCGGACCGTAACGGCGAGGTCATCGCCGCTTTCCCTGTGACCGATCGAGATCAGATCATGCTGGTCACCGATCAGGGCAAGGTGATCCGCATTCCCGTGGACGGCATCCGCATCGCCGGACGCAATACGCAGGGCGTGACCCTTTTCAATACCGACAAGAATGAACATGTGGTTTCGGTAGCGCGCCTCGAAGGGGCGGCCGATATCGAAGACGACGACGTTGATGACGAACAGACGGACGAAAGCCAAAGCGGTGACGACGAGAACGAAACCGTAAACCAGAAGAACGACGAGACAGACAAGGACGACGCACCTCCCGGTTAGTCCGAAAAAATCGACGGCCGGAGGAAGATGGAGGGCCCGCCGACCATGACGACGCCACGCATCGGGGTGTATCCCGGCACGTTCGATCCCATTCACAATGGCCATATCGATATCGTTCGAAGGGCCACGCGCGTCACGGACCGGCTGGTCCTCGCCGTGGCGGCCAATATCGGTAAGGATCCGCTGCTCTCCCTGGATCAGCGGATCGAGCTTGCGAACTTCGAAGCGGAAAAGCTGATGAGCAGCGGCCGAGCCAATGGCTGCGAGCTCCTGGTCAGACCGTTCGAGATCCTGCTCGTGGACTTCGCTCAGCAGATGGACGCAACGCTGATCGTGCGCGGTCTGAGGGCTGTTTCCGATTTCGAATATGAGTTCCAGATGGCATCCAACAACGCACGCTTGGCGCCCGGCATCGAGACCGTCTTCCTCACGGCATCGGAAACCAATCAGTTCATCTCATCCCGCTTCGTCAAAGAAATTCACCGCTACGGCGGTGACGTTTCGAGTTTCATCTCGGCGAACGCCATGGAGATGCTCGATCGAGAAGCCGAGCGCTATGTCCAGCCGTCGAGCCCGGCTGCGGATTGACCAAAGCTCCCCATCGCTGTCAATCATGGTGCAGATGCGATGAAGAGGTGTGAATTATGGATCTCAGGCTTGACGGCAAACGGGTCATTCTGACGGCAGGTGCCGCCGGTATCGGTCGGGTCACGCTCAAAACCTTCGTCGAGGCGGGTGCCGAAGTCTTCGTCTGCGATGTCGATGACGATGCCTTGAACGAGGTGCGCGACAACTACCAGAATGTCGGCGTCATCCATGCAGATGTCGCTGATCCCGATGACGTCGACCGCCTTTTCGACACCGCACTCGAACGCCTGGGCGGCCTCGACATCCTCCTGAACAACGCCGGTATCGCCGGCCCCACGGCCGCGGTCGAGGATGTCGATCTCGACGACTGGCGTCAGTGCATGGAGGTCAATGTCACCGGCCAGTTCCTTTGCGCCAAGCGGGCCGTGCCCCCTATCAAAGCGGCAGGCGGCGGCTCGATCGTCAATCTGTCATCGGCGGCCGGACGCTTCGGCTTCGCCCTTCGCTCGCCTTATGCCGCCTCCAAATGGGCCGTGGTCGGCTTCACCAAAAGCCTCGCCATCGAGCTCGGCCCCTCGAAGATCCGCGTCAACGCCATCTGCCCCGGCGCCGTCGAAGGCGACCGCATCAACCGCGTGATCGCCGCCAAAGCGGAGGCCCAGGGCGTCAGCTTCGACGAAATGTACCAGCATTACGCAGGCGTCGCCTCGATGAAGACCCTGATCGATCCGCAGGACATCGCCAATATGATGCTCTTCATCTGCTCGGATGCCGGCCATCTCGTCTCCGGCCAGATCCTCGGCGTCGACGGCAACGTCGAATATCTCCGCTAGCCGGGTGGCCCGGCTGCCTTGACTTGGGGCTGTTCATGGGCCGTTGACGCGGAAGAAAAGCACCTGGCGCGTTCCTTCGGTTTTGCTGCACAAGCAACTGAGGGCAAGCTGACGGCTTTGAGCTTGGGAAAATGCCGTCTCATGGGGTTGCAGAGCAGCCGCAAAATATCACGTAAGTCCCATGTTAGCGGTCATCGGCGGCATTCTCCTGTTGATCATCTGTTTCGGGCCCATGACCTGGGCGCAGATGATCATGAAACGGCACGCCAAGGAGCGGCAGGATTTTCCAGGCTCCGGCGGCGAGTTCGCGCGCCATATCCTTGATCTTGCGGACCTCAAGAATGTCGGCGTCGAAACCACCAAGAGCGGCGATCATTACAGCCCGGTCGAGAAGGTCGTCAGGCTGTCCAAGGAGAATTTCGAGGGTCGATCGCTAACCGCGGTGGCCGTCGCCGCCCACGAAGTCGGTCATGCGCTCCAGGATAGGGATGACTATCGCCCGCTTACGCTCCGAACGCGCTTTGCCAAGGTCGCGTTTTGGGGCGAAAGGGCCGCCCATATCCTCCTCGTGGCCTCACCGGCGACCTTGTTCGCCTCACCCAAGCTCGCCTTGCTTCAGATCGGCGCCGGGCTGTTCTTGATGGCGTTACGGGTGATTTTCCACCTGATCACGCTGCCGGTCGAGTTCGACGCGTCCTTCAAACGCGCCCTGCCGATTCTCGACAAGGGCAACTATCTGAAGAAGGACGACCTGGCCGGCGCGACTTCGATCCTGCGCGCCTGCGCCTGGACCTATGTCGCCGGCGCTCTCTTCTCGATCATCGACGTCATTCGCTGGCTTCGCTTCGGCAGATAAGCGAGGCGGGATGTCCGTTTCTTCCTCAAAGCCCTTGAGCAGGCTTCAAGGCTGAAACTCGACAGGATTAAGCGTTGCTTAACGATGTTGAGCTACCTTGCCGAGAGCAAGGGAATTGAGCATGTACCGAGTCTACGCGTGCATCACGCAGCAGCATGACCTTTGGTTGGTGGCTCTGTCCGCCATCCTTTGCCTTTGCGCGGCCTTTGCAGCGCTGAGCCTCGTCGACAGAGCTCGCGAATACGCAGGCATCGCACGCTTGGCCTGGTTGGGCGCCGGCGCTGTCATTTCCGGGACCGGTATCTGGGCGACCCATTTCGTCGCCATGCTCGCTTTCGAAACGGGCCTGCCGACCGGCTTTGCCATCGATCTGACCCTCCTGTCCCTGGTGATCGCCATTGTCATCACCGGGCTTGGTCTAAGCGTGCCGGTTTATATCGACGGGAGATTTGCTGCCCTCTTGGGCGGCGCCGTCTTCGGTATCGGCATCTCGTCCATGCATTTCCTCGGCATGAAGGGCCTCGTCGTGCCTGCGCTGATGCATTGGGACGATACGCTGGTTTTGAGCGCCTGGCTCCTCGGTTGCGGACTGGCCGCCGTCGCGATCAAATTTGCTCATACCGATGCCTCGATGCCGACCCGGGTGAAGGGTGCCTTGGTGCTGACGCTGGCGATCTGCTCGATGCATTTCACCGGCATGGCAGCGCTGGAACTGACACCGAGCCCGCTGGTGCTCATGCCTGAGAGCTATCTGACCGGTGAAAGACTGGCTCTCGACATCGGCATAGCCGCTCTCTTCATGATGGCCCTCAGCGCTGGCGGCGCGCTCGTCGATCAGCACCTCGCCGGTCGCCGAGTGCGCGAGGCGGAGCGGCTGCACGGCCTGGTGAACGCGACCTTCGAGGGTATCGGTATCTGCGTCGAAGGCAAGCTGGTGGAGGCCAATAAGGCGCTTGCCGATCTGCTCAAGGTGACGGTTGACGAGCTGTTCGACCGGCCTTTCGAACATTTCGTCGATCCGGATCAGCGAGAGAACTTCGCTCAAGAGCTGTCCAACGCCCGTGAAGGAGGGCTGGAAGTCCCGCTCTTACCTGTTTCAGGGCCGCCGATCTTCGTCGAACTGCTGATCAAGACGATCAAATATGAAAAGAGCTCAGCCAGGGTTGTCGCCGTTCGGGACATTACGGAGCGCCGCGCCGCGCAGGAACAGCTGGAGAAGTATCGGGACCATCTCGAGCAGCAGGTGGCTGAGCGCACCGCGGAGCTTACCGTTCAGGCCGAGCAGCTTGTTGAAGCGCTGGACAAAGAGCGCGAGCTTGCCGGGCTTCAGCGACAATTCGTTTCGATGGTTTCCCATGAGTTTCGAACTCCGCTCGCCATCATCGACGGACAGGCGCAGCGCATCGTCAGACGTTCTGCGGGAGATTTGCCGGATCGATCCGTGCAGGCGCTTGGTAGTATTCGAACCTCGGTCACGCGACTGACGGAGCTCATGGAGAGCGTGCTTGCGGCGGCGAGACTGGAGGACGGGCGCATCACCTTCCAACCGGGTGATTGCGCGCTGCAGCAAGTGCTCGGCGAGCTTGCGAGAAATTACCAGGACCTCTCCCCGAACCATCGAATCATCCTGGACGCGACGCAAATACCGGAACGGATCACTGCTGATGGCAAGCTCCTGCGTCAGGTTTTTTCCAACCTGATGTCCAACGCCGTCAAATATTCACCTGAAGGCGGACATGTCTGGGTGACCGGAAAGGCCGAAGGTGATGGGGACATCATCGTCGAGGTGCGTGACGAAGGGTTGGGCATCCCTGCCGCGGATCAGGAGAAGCTGTTTGGACGCTTTTTCCGCGCAGGAACATCGACCGGCATTGCGGGCACAGGCATCGGGCTCCACCTTGCCTTGCATCTCGTGCAACTGCATGGCGGCTCCATCGACGTCGAGAGTACCGAAGGTAAAGGCACGACATTCAGAGTGAAGCTGCCAACCCGACCAAAGTTAGCCGAAGACAAATCAGAACCAGGCACGCATTCCATGGATCAGTCGGCGGCCTGCAAGGGAGCTGCGTAACGAGGCGCGTTGATCGGTAAAGCCGTCAACCGTCCCAATCGACTCTAGCACCTTGGCCTGGTGCCGGAAAAACCCGTCTTCTACTGCTGGTCCGCTGTGGTTTCTTCAGCACTTTCATCAGGATCATCCGTCGGATCGTCATCGACATGGCTCCAAAGAATTTCACCGCTTTCGGCGTCGAGAGCGAATTCGACCTCGTCGCCGCTGGCATTGACGACCTCGATGTCGATCACCACACGGCCGTTGGCGCGATCCAGGGCAACCTCGGCGATCCTGCCGGGTTGAGCCTCAAGCGCGATGGCGATGGCCTCGTCAAAGGTGAGGGGCGAGGCCAAAGGCGGTTCGGAGGGGGATTGCGCCGAGAGCTGGCCGCCGGAGATGGCGAGTGCGAGGGCGGCGGCGGGGGGCGTCCATGTCGTTTTCAAGTCGATCCTCCTTTTTGGCTGGGCTGGATGATTCATCCGCGTCGTCCAAGAAGCATGCCCCGCTAAGATGGCCACGGCTTTTCATCAGATTTACAATTTTGCCAGGAAGAGACTTCACAGATTTTTAAGCTTGCGTGCAGGTCGATGTGACTTTCGCGGCGCCTACTTGTTTGAGGACCTGATTTATGTCTGAAAACCTGCGATAACCCGCGCTCGGGTTTGGGTCGGCAACATGACGGATAGGCCCCATGCGGCTGCTGGTTCTCGAGGATGACGCTGCGCTCGGTCCCTGGATCGATGAGGGTCTGCGTGATGCAGGCCACGTGGTGGATCTGTTCACCGACGGCAGAGACGCCGTTATCGCCGCCATGGGTCAGAGCTACGACGTGCTGGTGCTCGACCGCATGGTGCCAGGCCTTGACGGGCTGTCGGTGCTAAAGTCGCTCCGCCAGGCCAAGGTGACGGCACCCGCAATTTTCCTTACGGCCCTGGGCGAGGTCGATGATCGCGTCGAGGGGCTGCGTGCCGGCGGGGACGACTATCTGGTGAAGCCATTCGCGTTCAGCGAACTGCTCGCGCGCATCGAGGTTTTGGTCCGAAGACCGGGGGCCACCGAAGAACAGACCTCACAGCTCTCCGCCGGTGACATCATCCTGGATCTGCACAAGCGCACCTGTCACCGCCAGGACCGGCCTGTCGACCTTAACCCTAAGGAATTCCTGTTGCTCGAAGTCTTCATGCGCTCGGAAGGCCGGGTTCAGACCCGCGCCATGCTGCTGGAACGGGTGTGGAGCATGAATTTCGACCCGACGACGAGCGTGGTCGAGACCCATATCAGCCGCCTGCGCGGCAAAATCGAAAAACCCTTCGGCGATGTTTTGATCCGCACCATTCGCGGCTCGGGCTATGTCTTCGAACCGACTTAGCGCCCTCCTGCGTCTCTCGGCGGTCAGGCAGGCCTTCTGGCTGCTGGCGCTGTTTTCGACGATCACCCTTATCGCCTGGGGCGGCACCTACTGGTTCATGCAGCGCGAAATCCTGCGCGCCGTCGATGCCCGGCTTGCGGCGCGCATGGAGGCGGCCATCCTGATGATGGACGCTGGCGATACACTGCCAAGGCCAGGCGACGACCAGACCGCCGCGATCGTCACCAGCGCTGAGCTTGATGGGTTTCGATCCCTCGACACGGATCCCTCCGGCCCCGACATGCGTTACCTGCTCCGAACCACCGAACATGGCCGCGTCTTGCTGGGCGAAAACATCGAACGCCAGGAGGAGCTGCGCGACATCCTATCGGTTGGCATGCAGCTCAGTCTCCTCGCCACCCTGCTGGCCACAGCTATCGCAGCACTCTGGCTGGCGAGGCGCGGCCAGGCGCGTTTGAACGTTGTCAGCGCCGGCCTGGCCCAGGTGGCGGAAGGTCGGCTGGACACGCGCATAACCCTCGAAGGACAGGACGATCTGAGTCTTCTCGCGAAACGGATCAACGCCACCACCGAGCGCCTGGATAACGCCATGGCCCAGATGCGGGTGCAATCTTCCAACATCGCGCATGATCTGCGCACACCGCTCGCCCGATTGCGTGCAGAGATCGAAACCAGCCTGATCAAGGCGACCGAACAAGGGCGGGCGGTCAGCCCGGAGGAGCTCGGTGCAGCGCTCGAACAGATCGACCGAATCACCGGAACCTTCGATGCTCTCCTGCGTCTGGCCCGAATCGAAAGTGGGGCCGGACGCGAGGCCTTCGCGTCCGTCGATCTCAAGGATCTTGTCGAAAGCGTCGCCGAGACCTTTAGCGCCGTCGTCGAGGATAGGGGCCAAAGCCTTAGCGTCGAGATCGAGGACGCCAGAGAAATCCGCGGCGATCGCGACATGCTGATCCAACTGCTCGCCAATCTGATCCAGAACGCATTGCGGCATGGCGCTGAGGAGCAGACCATCACGCTCAGGGTCCATGGCCCGCAACTATGGGTCAGCGATCAAGGGCCGGGTATCCCTCTCGACGAACGAAAGAGCGTGCTGCGGACCCTCTATCGAGGCGAAGCCTCTCGGCAAGGGGAAGGCTTCGGCCTGGGGCTTTCACTGGTACGGGCGATCGCCGAGCTCCACGGGGCCGAACTCACGCTGTCCGACGGTCCAGAAGGGCAAGGTCTCTCGGTTCGTCTTCGATTTCCGAGCCTTACAGAACTGTAAATTCAACGTCAGCTGGCAGCCAGCCGAGCGCTGTATTCATTGGGTCATCGAACATCGAAAGGACCCCATATGAAACCCCTCCAAAATGTTTCCATCGCCGCGCTTGCCGTCATCGCTTTCGCGGGCGCCGCCAAAGCCGAACCTCATACGGAGAGAAGCATTCCGCTGGATTGGGCGCTCGAGGCGGCGACGGTCGCCTCCGAGACCTGCGCCGAGATGGGCTTTGCGACCACGGTCACCGTGGTCGACCAGCGCGCCCAGCCGCGGGTTCAATTGATGCGCGAAGGCGCTTTCCCGCATTCCTTCGAAACCAGCGACAGAAAGGCGCGCACAGCCGCTTCCCGCCGCGAGGCGACCGTGTTGATCGAGGCCGAAAACGAGCATGAGCCGAGCCTGGGTGCGGTGTTCAACGAGATTGGCCTGATCACGCTCTCAGGCGGCGTTCCGATCCTCTATGAAGGCGAGGTCATCGGCGGTATCGGCGTCGGCGGCGCGCCTGGCGAAGATGCAAACGGTATCGAACATGACGATATCTGCGCCGAAGCGGGCATCGCGGCGATCGCAGACGAACTCGACTAGAATACGACAATTCAAGCTCAACGTTTCTCAGGACGGAGCCGCCCGATGAGCTGATGTTCGTAGGCGGCTCCGTCCGCGACAACTGCTTTCGCCATGGATCGGACCACGGTCCATGCTCTCGCTTAAACGGCGTTGTTGGGGGCACAGGCTCTAACGCCCGAGATCGGCAATTTCGAGAATCAGCTTCCGGCGGACCGCGTCTGCGAAACTCAATCGATCGTCAACCGTCACCACGAAGCTGCCGGGCCCGCCGACGATCGTCTTCGCGAAGGCCTCCTCCAGATCGTAGATATTCGGCCTGCCGCTGCAATCATCCTGCCGGCAGAGTATGGCGAGACCGTTGATGACGATATCGGCCGCCAAAGCCGAGGCGCGCGCCTCGGCGATGGGAATGCCGCCGAAATTGTTCGCGCTGTCGCCGGAAAAATCGATAACCCGGCGAAAGGCGTCGATGTCATTGTTGTCGATCAGCATCTCAGCCGCAGCGAGCGCATTGCCGATGGCATTCGGTCCAAAGGCGCGGCGCGGTGCATCGAGCAGAACCGAAGCGAACGATGATGCCGTCTCCTCGCCGTCAACGATCGTCCATGGCACGACAACGTCTTGCGATGCCGTGTCACCCCATTCGACATAGGTGATGGCGATCTTCTGCCTGAAACCCTGGCTTATCGCACCGAGCACATCTGGATGAACGATGGCGTCGGCGTAGCCCTGACGCTGAAACCGGATTTCCGCATCATCAATCGATCGAGACGCGTCCGCGAGGATCACAAGCTCCAGATCCACCTCCTCGGCGGCCAACACATTGCTGACCATGCCGATGGCAATCGTGAAGACGAGGGCGATCCAATGCATGCAGCGACCTCCAACGATGCATCCGTGATCCGAGCGTATCTGCGAAACGGATTGAGGTCGAGGGCTGGCCGTCACGACACCGCTTGCTGCGCTTTAGCCTTTCGAGGAGGCTGGCGCTTTTTCTGAGAAGATGGAACCACTTGCTTGATAAGAAAACGACGCGAAACAAAGAGATAGAGCATGTGTCTCGATCAGATCCAATCGGGATCCGCTCCAAGTCTGCTTTTCTCATGGAGGTCGCGATAGGCGGTCGTTTCGACTTGTCGCCTATTGCACTCATGCTCGCATTGTATTGTAAACGCGCGACGATGTTTCACAAACGAAACCGATGAAGTCCGAATGACACCAGCGTCGCTTCGAGGGATCACCACGATATCGTCGCTGAAGGCGCGGTTGGGCCTGGGTTCGGTGCTGCTTGGAGCCGGCACGCTTCTGACGGCTTTCAGTCTCTACTACGCGATGACCTTGGTGGCGGAGCGGCTGGATGCCGTCCTCGCTTCGGAAGCGCGTATCGCACGTTATGCGATCCTCTCGAGGCAGACAGCGACGTTTCTCGTTGTCGCGACCGAGACGGTGCAGACCGGACAGCCCGTCGATGTGCGCATGGAGCGGCTTTCGCCGGTCAATGATCGAATTCGTGCGACGCTTGAGCTTCTGCAGGCCGACATCGAACGCGCCGTCGACAAGGCGAGAGCTCTTGGAGTGGATGAGCAATCGCGTTACGGCACGCAGTCGCTTGGCATCGCGCGCATGGGGGCGAGGCTCGACAGCACGCTGAGGGGGCTCGCCGACGAGACGGCGGACAGGACAAGGCTGCGCGCGCATCTCGACGGGTTTGCCGCCAGTTTCGATCCGCTCCTGAACGAGGCGGTCAATACTGAAGCGTTGTTTCGCAGCAGCATCCTGTCGGGAATCGAGCGGCTGCGCCGCAATCTGACGACCATGGCGATCGGTATCGCGGCCCTGACGCTTCTTCTTTTGACGGTATTGTATTTCGGCCTTATCCACCCTCAATTTCGCAGGCTGGACCAGCTTCGAACCGCGGCATCCAGAATCGGACGGGAGGACTTCGACATTGCACTTCCCGAAAGCAGCCGTGACGAGATCGGTCAGCTCTATGCGGAGACCAACCGCATGGCGGCAGCGCTGCAGAAGCGACGCGACGAGGTCAAGGCGGAATGGAGCCGGCTGAACGAGGTGATTGCGCAGCGAACGGAGGATCTGCGCACAGCCAACGCCAAGCTCGAGGCGATCGATGACAACCGGCGTCGGCTGTTCGCCGACATCAGCCATGAACTGAGAACGCCGCTGACCGTCATATCGATGGAGGCGCAACTCGGCCTGAAAGGTGCGCCGGACCCCGAGGGCTCGTTTCGCACCATCGCGTCCCGCTCGTCACGGCTGAATCGCCGAATCGATGATCTCCTGCGCGTTGCTCAGTCCGACAGCGGACAGATCGCACTAGATATCGAGACAGTCGAGCTCTCGAGGATCGCTCGGGAGGTGGTCGAGGAGGTTGGGGCGGAGCTTGACAATGCCGGGATGCAGCTGGAGCTTGGAGACATGCCGGAAGGGGCGATCCGGTGCGATATGAACTGGCTGCGGCAGACGATCGTGAGTCTTCTTCGGAACACCATCCGGCACGCACGCGCGGGAAAACGGGTGGGTCTTTCGGCCGAAATCAGCGACGGGACGGCCGGCTTCCACGTGATCGACAATGGGCCGGGTATCGCCGAGTCCGAACAAGACCGCATGTTCGATCGGTTCGCTCAAGGAGGGCAGGGCAATAGCCAAGGCTTCGGCGTTGGCCTGGCACTGGCGCGCTGGGTAACGGAAGCGCAGGAGGGTGACATCGAGTTGGTCAGTCCGGTTCCGCGAACCACGGCTTTAGGCAATGCGCCGGGCACGATGGTGACGGTTCGCCTGCCCCGCGCGGATCGATCCTCCCGGCCATGAGCCCGCGGCTTCTCATCGTCGATGACGACCCGGAGATCACATCCGCGCTCGTGCGCGGGCTGGCGCTGCACGGCTATGATGCGCAGCCCGAGAACCGGGCTGATCGCGCCCTCGAGCGTCTCAGAACCGAGAGTTTTTCAGGCGCCATCGTCGATGTGATGCTGGGTGCGGACAGCGGGGTCGATCTTGTGCGTGAGGCGCGTGGGAGTGGCCTGACGCTGCCGATCCTGATGCTGTCTGCGCTTTCGGAAGTCGATCAGCGTGCGACGGGGTTGGAGGCAGGTGCAGACGACTACATCGTCAAGCCGTTCGACTTCGACGAGCTTGTCGCCCGTCTTCGCGTTCAGGAGCGGCGGGCGAGCGCTGCGTGGCCTGAGCCCGCCCGGCTGCATGCCGTGTCGCGGATACTCGAAGGAAGCGCCGGATCGGTCACCCTGACGGAGCGTGAGTATGATTTGTTGGAAGTTTTGATTGATCATACAGGAACACCACTTACGCGGGGCGCGATCTTCGACATGTTGTGGTCGGGGGAAGGCTCCAACAATGAGAATGTGGTCAACGTCTATGTGGGCTATCTTCGAAAGAAGCTCGGCGACCTCGATTTCGGCTTCGAGATCAAGACGTTACGCCATCAGGGATTTTATCTTGACGGACGTATTCCGACGAAATGCGCGGAATAATGCTGACCAATGATGCCGACTAAAGTCTGTGTTTTTCTTAGCGAATAAGAGTAGCGGGCCCCCGACTGCGGATGCATGTTCTATATTGAACGATGTCTCAAAGGAGAAACGCTATGGCTTGGTCGAAGCCTGAAATCCGCGAGATCGAATGCGGTATGGAAGTCAACATGTACAGCCCTGAGCAGGGTGATGAGGAGCGGGAAACCTTCCTCTGATGCAGCAGCGCGGAGTCTCAACGGGATTCCGCGCGCTCATCCTCGGCGCGGCTGCCGGCGGTGGTTTACCCCAGTGGAATTGCGGTTGCCGCAACTGCTATCTCGCTCGTCAGGGTGAGATCGCGCCTCAAACCCAATCATCCCTTGCCGTCACCGGCGATGGTCGTCACTGGGCAGTATTAAACGCCTCACCGGATATTCGAGAACAGTTCACGCGGACGCCGGCGCTGCATCCCACGGGCCAGCGCGAGTTACCTCTGACTTCGGTCCTCGTGACCAATGGCGACATCGACCATGTGGCAGGGCTTCTGACCCTTCGCGAGATGCAGCCTTTCACGCTGCTCGCGACGGCGGGTATTCACGAAATCCTCGCGAACAATCCGATCTTCGATGCCCTTAATGCCGAGGTGGTGACCAGGACCATGGTGACGTTGGAGGTCCCCTTCGCTTTGGCGCCCGATCTTCAGGCAACGCTCTTCCCTGTGCCGGGCAAGACGCCGCTCTATATGGAACGGGCAGACGAAGAGGTGAAGACCGACGTCATCGGGGATCAGACGGTGGGCGTGAAACTGGAGACGGACGGGCATGTCGCCTACTACATTCCCGGCTGCGCCTATCTGTCGTCGGACCTCGCTGAGCGGATCGATGGAGCGGATCTGGTCTTCTTCGATGGAACGCTCTGGCAGGACGATGAGATGCGCCGTACCGGCGTCGGCGTGAAGACAGGCAAGCGCATGGGCCACATGTCGATGAGCGGTTCCGATGGGTCGATGGCGGCCTTTGCGCCACTCGACATCGACCGGAAAGTCTACGTGCATATGAACAACACCAACCCGGTCTTTCGCCCCGACGCACCCGAGCGTGCAGCGGCCGAGGCGGCTGGCTGGACCATTGGGCAGGATGGCATGGAGATCGAACTTTGACCGCGTCGCGCGAAGACTTCGAGGCGCGGCTGCGCCAGATCGGGGCGGAACGCTATCACGATCTGCACCCGTTTCATGATCGGCTGCACAGCGGACAATGCTCGCCCGACCAAGTGAGAGCCTGGGTGATCAACCGCTACTATTACCAGCATTCGATTCCGATGAAGGACGCCGCCTTCATGAGCCGGGTGGAAGATCCGGCATTGCGCCGCGCCTGGCGCTCGCGGATCGAGGATCACGACGGCACCAGTGAAAATGAGGGCGGTATCAAGCGATGGCTCAGGCTCGCCGAGGCGGTCGGGCTCGATCCGGATTATGTGGCGTCCCGCGAAGGCGTCCTGCCGGCGACGCGCTTTGCGGTGGATGCTTACGTCCGCTTCGTGCGCGACAAGACCCTGCTTGAAGCCGTAGCGTCTTCCCTAACCGAGCTCTTCGCCCCGAAGATCCATGCGAACCGGATCCAGGGCCTGCTCAAGAACTACGACTTCGCCAATGACAGCTCGCTTGCCTATTTCAGCAACCGACTGAAGGAGGCGCCGAAAGATGTCGCCTTCGGGCTGGTCTGGGTGCTCGATCACGCTGATACGGCGGAGAAGCAGGAGGCGGCTGCCCAGGCACTCATTTTCAAAACGGACGTGCTTTGGTCGCAGCTCGATGCGCTCTCGAGCGCTTATGTTGAACCGGGCCGTATTCCGCCGGGCGCATGGGTGCCGGGCGAGGGGCTGTTGCTGCAGCGGGCGGGTTGATGGAGGCCGGAGAGGTGCCTTGCCTGCCTCGTGGCGTCCGGCTGCATTATGACAAGGTGCGGGATTCATGGGTGCTGCTGGCGCCTGAACGCGCCATCAAGCTGGATGCGATCGGCCACGCCATCCTCTCTGAGGTGGACGGATCGCGCAGCTTCGGGGACATCACCCAGTCCCTTGCCGAAAAATACGGCGCACCACTTGAGCAGATCGTCGAGGATAGCGGCAGTTTCCTAGGCACCCTCCGAGATCGTCGCTTCCTGGATGTTCTGACATGACGGCTGCGCCACCTCCTATCGCCATGCTGGCTGAACTCACGCATAGATGCCCGCTGTCTTGTCCCTATTGCTCAA
The DNA here is from genome assembly GCA_039197065.1 of Pseudomonadota bacterium. Classification (GTDB taxonomy): domain Bacteria; phylum Pseudomonadota; class Alphaproteobacteria; order Geminicoccales; family Geminicoccaceae; genus JANQPX01. The sequence continues at coordinate 34,111 of JBCCUL010000041.1, forward strand.
ATCCCATCGAGCTTGCGCGTCAGGCGATGGAGCTGTCGACGGAAGACTGGGCGGACGTGTTTCGTCAGGCAGCGGCGCTGGGCGTTCTGCAGGTGCATCTTTCGGGCGGCGAGCCGGCCTCGAGGCGTGATCTGGTGGAGCTTGTCTCAGCGGCGCGCGGGGCAGGGCTCTACACCAACCTGATCACGTCAGGCGTCGGCCTCAACGAAAAGCGCCTGAACGCGCTGGACGACGCCGGGCTCGATCACGTCCAGCTGTCGCTGCAGGGCACGGATGCCGCCATGGCCGATGAAATCGGCGGGTATCGAGGCGGCTTCGATCGCAAGATGCAAGTGGCGCTTTGGATCGGCGACATCGGCTTTCCCTTGACGCTGAACGTGGTCCTGCATCGGCGCAATCTGCATCAGCTACCCCGAGCGATCGAGCTTGCGGTTGAAATGGGGGCCCGGCGGATCGAGGTCGCCACGGTGCAGTTCCACGGCTGGGCCCTGAAGAACAGAGACGCCCTGATGCCGACCAGGGAGCAGGCCAAGGAGGCGACGCGCATCGTCAATGAGGCTCGCCGGCATTTCAAAGGCGTCCTCGTCATCGACTACGTCCCGGCGGACTATCACGAGGATTATCCGAAGCGATGCATGGGCGGCTGGGGAACGACCGGCCTCAACATTACGCCGGACGGCCTTGTGCTCCCTTGCCACGCAGCCCAGACGATCCCCCATCTGACCTTCGAAAAGGTCACAGAAACACCGCTCGCGGCGATCTGGAACGACAGCTCGTCGTTCAACATGTATCGCGGCGATAGCTGGATGCGGGAACCTTGCAGGAGCTGCGATCGACGGACGGTGGATTTCGGCGGCTGCCGCTGTCAGGCGATGGCCCTTGTCGGCGACGCTGCGGCGACGGACCCGGTCTGTATCAAATCGCCTCACCATGCAGCCCTGCGCGAGCGGGCCGACGCCCATGCCGGCCATGTCGATGCGGCTCTGAACTACCGCGTCGGGCCTGGCCAGGCGCCTGCCCGCCAGGTCGTCGAGCCGGCTGGCTGACGCGAGTCCTCCAACAGCGTATCTATGAGTGTCTGGACGCAGGGGCAACGCCGATCTACGTTTTTCTAAGGTGATCGAAGCGAACATGTCCGCCCCTGGCGTGACCACATCGGAAAGTGACCATCACGATCCGGAAGAACTCCAAAACGTACGGCCAGTCTTGGCCATCAAGGCGAGAACGGCATGAGGTGATCAAGCCACGACGTTTCGCTCTTCGGCTGGCTTGGTTCCTAGCGCTCTTATCTCTGTTACAGGTTGCTCCAGCGCTACGCGTAGGTCCGCTGCAGGCAGCCGGCAATGTAGAGGCCGTGGACAAGTCGTCCTATCTGCAGCTGGCCCGCCAGGGATGGTCCTACGAGTTGCGTACCACGATGCTGGGACGCGATCTCTCCATTCCCGTCGACATCAACGGCAAGAGGCTCTCCGGTGCCTATCTCTGCGTCATCGGCGACAAGCCGCATCCGATCACGGCGCAAACGATCGACGCCTTTCGTCGTTTGATCGGGCAAGTCTTCGGTCGGCCGCTTTTGATGCGATACGCCGGATCAAGCGCCAAGGATTGCGGGACGGGGCGGGTCGTGATGCTCAGGCTCTACTCCGGCGCCCCGCCAAATCGGGCGCTCTCGGCAGATCTGGATTGGATGAACGAGGTTTATGCGCTCGGCCTTCAGAGCAAAAGGGGCTATGCCGCAACCTCGCCGGCGATGGCGCAGACATTCTTTGGCCGTCGAGGCCAAGGCACGCATATCATGGTTCAGCAGCCCAGATGGCGTCGGGTCGGCACGCTCGAGGAGCGTTTCTTTCGCTCGATCCTGATCGAGGAACTCTATCAGTCCTTCACCTTCGGCATGGATGTGCTCCTGTTCGACCGGACCTTGCCTTTTCTCTCGAAACTTCAGGAGAAACCGACGAACCTTTACCGTCTTCCTTGGGACTCGAAAGCCTTCATGCAGGCGCTGTTGAATTCCAGTCCCGCCGGCCTCTGCGCCTTCGATGTGTTCATGCTGCATGCTATCGCCCGGTCCCCGGCGGAACAGACCACGGAACCGGCGTTCATCGATTTCATCGAGGCGGAATATGACAGCTTGATCTCGATCGCCGGAGAGACGCAAAAGCTCCCCTTTCTGAAAGGTCTCATGGATCCTGCATGTGCGGGGAGATAGCCGAGCCGGAGGCATCGGGACCGACCATTGGTGGTATTTGCGGCACTTGGGTCCGAGTGTAAGCTTATTCCAAGTCGCAGGCGCAAGCGGCATCCCGTTCTTGGGGATCAGGAGGCAGGATGGATCAGCGGATCGACGACTCGGATGGCGGGGTAGCAGCGCTCAGGGATCAGTTGCGTCTGGGTCTGGTCGGTCATGAGGGCTTCATCGAACGTCTGCTGATCGCGGTCCTCTCAGGTGGACATATGCTGGTCGAGGGAGCACCGGGCCTCGCGAAGACGAGGGCGGTCAAATGGCTGTCGAACGCCATCGAGGGAAGCTTCGCCAGGATCCAATGCACGCCTGACCTGATGCCTTCGGACCTCACGGGAACGTCGGTGTTTCGGCCGCAGGACGGCCGCTTCGAGTTCGTATCGGGACCGGTCTTTCATAACCTTGTGCTGGTGGATGAAATCAATCGGGCACCGCCCAAGGTGCAATCCGCTCTGCTCGAGGCCATGGCCGAAAATCAGGTGACGGTCGGCAACGAGACCCATAGCCTGCCCGACCCGTTTCTCGTCGTGGCCACACAGAATCCGATCGAGCATGACGGGACTTTTCCCTTGCCCGAAGCGCAGCTCGACCGGTTTCTCTTACATGTCGTCCTGTCCCTGCCCGATGCGGAGACCGAGCGAAAGATCCTCGATCTGGTGGAAACGGAGACGCAGGAAGGCGTACCGCCCCATCGATCGGTGACGCTGGACGATCTGGCCGCCATGCGCGCTGCCGTGCGCAATGTTCATCTGTCGCCGGAACTCAGGGACTATATCGTGCGGCTGGTGATGGCGACGCGATCCGGCGCCCATGCGGATGAGATCGAGCATGCGGTGTCGCCGCGCGGCTCGCTTGCGCTTGCGGCGGCGGCGAAGGCGCGGGCCTATCTGCATAGACGCGATTATGCGGCACCGGAGGATGTCTCGTCGCTTGCGCCCGACGCGCTGGCGCATCGGATGGTGCTGACCTGGCGAAGCGTGGCCGAAGGGCGGACGGCGCGGGCGCTCGTCGCCGACGTGCTGGAGGAGGTGGAACCGCTTTGAGCGTCGCGGCGCTGGAGGCGCCCGGCGTCACGCTCGGCGCCAACGATCTGATCGCGCTTCGACATGTGGCGCTGGCATCCGATACATCGGAGGTGCTGGCCGCCTTGCCTGGCGGCTTCGCGACGCGCCGCAAGGGACGCGGGCTCGAAGTCGCGGATGTGCGCGAATATGTGCGCGGCGATGATCCCCGCCATCTGGATCGCGGCGCGACAGCGCGAACCGGGCGATTGCATGTGCGCCAGTTCCTGGAGGATCGGGATCGTATCCTGCTGCTCATCGCGGATTTTCGGCCCTCGATGTTCTGGGGGATCAGCCGAGCTTTCCGCTCGGTCGCGGCGGCGGAGGCGCTGGCCTTGATCGGCTGGACGGCGGTCGAGCGTGGCGGGCGCGTCGGCTTGCTGGCGCTGACGCCGGATGATCCGGTGATCGTGGCGCCACGCGGCCGCGTGCGGGGCATGCTCGATGTGATCGGCGGGCTGGTCGAAGCGCATCGGACCGGACTTGGGCTGATGGCGGCGCGTGATTATGGCGAGGAGCAACCGCTGGATGCAGCGATGGCGCAGGCGGAGCGGCTGGCGCCGTCCGGGGCGGAGATCGTTCTCGCTTCAGGGTTCGACAAGCCGGGTCGAGCACTGGGTAACAGGCTGGGCCAGCTGGCGCGACGACGAACGCCGCGGCTGGTCCTGATCACCGATGCGGAGGGCGAGCGCCTGCCTGACGGCCATTATCCGATCAATCTGCCCGACGGCAGGCGCGCCAGGGTCCATCTCGGACGCAGGCAGCGGCGAGAGGAGGGCGGCGACGCACGGATCGCGGGCTGGCCGGCTTTGAGACTTGATGCGGGCGATCCGGTCAAGGAAACGGCGCGGCGCATTGCGGAGGCGTTCAGAACGGAGGGCTCACCGTGACGGACCGGGCGCTGAGCGAAGAGGCGATGCTACAAGCGCTGAGCGATATCCGTCTGCCTGCGGACGCGGCCGGCGGCGCGCTCGGCGACATGGCCGCGGCCATCGCGATGGCCGGCATCTTTGCGCTGCTGATCGGCGGCGCGATCCGATTGATGAGCCGAAAGCGCACAAAGGAACGAGCGCCAAGCCTTGCGGACATTCTCGAAGCACTTCAGGACAAGCCTGAGGCGGAGCGGCGTCTGGCGCTTTTGCACCTCCTGAAAGCGCACGCGCCGGACAGGTTCGAGGCGCTCCGTACCGGCCTCTATCGGCGCGATGCTGCCGGCGACATCGATGAACTGGAAGCGGAGGTGCGCGCGCTTGTTTGAGCTCTCCACCCCCTGGGCGCTCCTGCTCCTGCCGCTGCCTTTGCTTGCAGCCTATCTGTTTCGGCCCTTGCCGGCGGACGGGGCGGCTCTGAGCGTGCCCGAGCGTATCGGCGATGCCATGATGCGATCTGCCCTAAGTGGCTCGGCCCGGCGGCAGCTGCGGCTCCGGCAGGCTATGCTCTGGGTGACATGGGGACTTCTGGTGCTCGCCATTGCCGGACCGCGCACCGTGGCGCCGGTCTCGGCCTTGACGGTCAGCGGGCGTGATCTCGCGATCGTCATGGATCTCTCAGGCTCTATGGTGCGGGATGATTTCCATCTCGACGGCGCAACCGTGACCAGGCTCGAAGCCGTCGCGACGGTCGGGGCCGAATTCGCCCGGCGTCGGGCCGGCGATCGCGTGGCGCTGGTCGTCTTCGGATCGGAAGCCTATTACGCAGCACCCTTTTCCTTCGACGTCGAGGCCATCGCCAGGCGGATCGAAGGGATGACGATCGGCATATCCGGCCGGGCCACGAACATCTCCGATGGGCTGGGTCTGGCGCTCAAGCGCATGGCGACATCCGAGGCGTCGTCGAAAGTGGCCATCCTTTTGTCCGATGGCGCCAACAATGCGGGGGCTACCGATCCGCTCGGCGTTGCGGGGCTGGCGGCGGACATGGGCGTTCGGGTGCACACGATCGCGCTCGGCCCGAAGGACATGGCGAGCGCGGAACCGGGCGAGCGGGGCGTAGTCGACACGGAGACGCTCGGAGCGATCGCCGACATCTCCGGCGGCGAGGCCTTCCGCGTCCGGACGACCGACGATCTCGTCGCCGTCGCCGATGCGCTCGACAGGCTCGAGGCGACCGACGGCGATGGCCTCGCCGCCGAGGTGTTTCATGAATACTGGACCTGGCCTGCAGCGCTCGCCGCTCTGCTCGGCCTCGGTCTCGCCTGGCGAGAGGTCTGATGGGCGGCCTCGATGTCACCCTGCTGCGGCCGTTCTGGCTTCTCGCCCTGCTGCCGCTGGCGATGGCCGGATGGTGGCTCATCAAGCGTCTCGGCACGCTTGGCGCCTGGCGTGAGGCGGCCAAGCCCGAGCTCCTGCAGGCGCTGACCGAACTCGGCTGGGTCGATCAGCGCATCAACCGACTGCCGCTTCTGGCGGCGCTCCTGGTGGTGGCGATCATCATCCTCGCGCTTTCCGGCCCTGCCGCCGAGCGGCGGGACAGCCTGTCCTACCGAAACCTCGACGGTGTGCTCCTCTTGGTCGATGCTTCGAGGAGCATGACCGAGGATCGACGCTGGCCGCAGCTGATGACCATGGCGCAGTTCGCCATCGCGGCACTCGGCAGCCGGCCGGGCGGTCTGATCGTCTATGCCGGCGACAGCTATGCCGCGACCGACCTGACGGTCGATCACCTGCAGCTTGGTCAGACCGTGTCCCTGATCGGCGAAGAAACCGTGCCCGATCCAGGCTCCCGTCCGGAACGCGCCCTGATCATGGCCTCGGACGTCTTGCAAGGCGCCGGGATCGTGGCTGGCGACGTCATCCTCCTGACCGATGGCGCCGGTCTCGGGCCCGCATCGCTTGAACAGGCGGAGGCCCTGGCTCGTCAAGGCGTTCGTCTCTCCATGGTCTCGCTGAATGATGGAGCACCGCCGCAAATGATCAGCCATGCGAAGATCGGCGGCGGGCGTGTCTTCACCACCGACCAGACGGACGCGCTGACGGCCTGGCTCCGGGACGATGCGCGCACCCGGCTCGAGCGCCAGGACTATCCCCTGCTGTTCTGGAGGGACTATGGCCGTTTCCTGCTGATCCTGGCGCTGATCCCCTTGCTGATGCTGTTTCGAAGGCAGGCGGCATGAGGGCGATCGCCGTCATAACGCTGGCAGCGCTGGTGCTGGCGTTTGCATCAGGCGGGTCCGCACCTTTCGGACGGGTATTGCTGTCACTCGGGCTGCCGGGGCTGGCAACAACGCTGTTCGACGATCCCGGCTGGCGCGGCGTGGCGCATTTTCGCGCAGGCGACATGGCGGACGCGCGGGACGCCTTTCAAGAGGCTAGAGCGCATTACAACCTCGGCAACGCCGAAGCCCATCGCGGCGCCTATGCGGCGGCGCTGGAAGCCTATGACCTCGCGATGATCAGGGGCGATGCGGAAGCGCGGGCGAACTTCGATCTCGTGGCTTCGTTCTATGGCGGATTGGCCATCGACCCGGAAGCCCTTGGCCTTTTCCCTGAGCGGGAGAAGGGACCGAGCGCCGAGAGCTTCATCGGCGAGGGGGACGGACGCGCCGCCGGGACGGGCGACGACGTGACCAACGCCAACACGATGCTCGGCCTCGCCCAGCTCGACAGCCATGGCCGGTTGGGTGTGCGCCGGGTCTTCGACGACAGGTTCATGGTCGCCGATCAGCGTTGGCTCAGTCAGCTTGCAGACGTGCCGGGCGACTATCTGAAAGCAAGGATTGCACATGAAGCGAAGTTGCGCGCGAAGCTCGGTTTGAGCCCACCGGAGCCGGAGGATCCGCGATGAGGTGGTTCCTGATCGCGTTCATGTCGATGATGCTGATCAGCTATCAGGCCAGCGCGCAATCGAGCAGCGTGCAGCCGGGCGAACTGAGCCTGAGCATCGAGGTGGAGGCAGAGGAGAACCAAACGCCCTTCACCCGGGAAATGGTTCTGGTAACGATCCGGGGTCAGTATCGCCGGCACATCACGCGCGAGGTTCTGGAACAGCCGGATTTCGACGGGTTCAACTGGGCGCAGCTTGGGCCGGACAAATGGATCGAGGAGCGCATCAACGGAAAAAACTACAAGATCTTCGAGCGGCGGATGGCGATCTATCCGAATCGACCGGGCGAGCTGACGATCGGCGCGTTCACGCATCGACTGACGTTGACGGACGAGGGTGATGGCTGGTTCGAGCATGAGGTGAAATCGGCGCCTGTGACGATCGATGTCTTGCCGGAGCCGGCGATCGGTGATTGGTGGTTTCCGGTTCGCACCCTTCGGGTGTCGGATGAGTGGTCGAATGCGCCGGCGCAACTTAAGCCGGGCGAGGGGGTGCTTCGGGTTGTACGGCTCGAAGCGCTTGGCGTAACGCCGGAGATGATACCACCGATGCCCGAACTGATCTCGCCCTCCGCCCTTATCTTTCCGCACCCGGAAAAACGTCTGGTCGAGCTATCCCCGGCCGGACCCATCACTTATGCCTTCTGGCGCTGGACGATCCGGCCGACCAACAACACCTCGGCGATCGTCGAGCCCCTAACATTCTCCTATTTCGACACAACCCATCGCGAGCATCGAGCCGTCTCCATCTCCGCACAGAGGGTCGCGTATAGCGAGTCTGCCGTTGATGCGGACCTCGTCGCCGATCCGCAGGAGACGTCCGCGCGTCTGCCCGGCTGGCCTGAGAGCATGGCTGCTGCGGTGCTTTTGCTCGGTGCGATCTGGGCGGCGCTGCGTGGGCGACGCCTGACTTGGCGACATGTTCCGCCGGCGCTTTCCTGGCTGGACCCCGTCGCGCTGCGCCTGCGCATCGCCGCATGGCGTGAGGACGCCAGGGAGGTTCGACGGGCGGCGGCTGCGATGATGGCGAGAGATGGCGTTGGGCGGCACCCTCATCGGCAGGACGCCCTGGCGTCACTCGATGAAACGATCTTCGGGCGGCGCGCTGATAACACCGAGTTGAAGAATTTTGCGCGGCGTTTCCTCAGAGGCGGCCCTGACGCATCTATCCAAACAAGGCGATAGGCGTCGTTTGTCAGGAATTGATACAGATTCAATTCCTCAAGGCAGCGTCTCTAGAGCAAAGCGCAATGCCGCCGTATGCGCGGTCTGGCCGACTAGCCCAGTTCTCGAGCGATTGATCGTAAAACCTATTGGAATCCTTGGAGTCGCCGTTCTCGCATCTCGGTCACAAGGGAGGCTTGCGATCGAAACGAGCCATGATGAACCGTTCCTCCCGCTTATGCGTATCAACCTATGTGAATGGCTAAGTGTCGAAGCACTCCCGAGTGATCCGTAACATCTTCGACCTTAGACTTCCAAATGCTTGAAATATTGCCATCGCAACAAGCCCTTGTTAGCTTTTCAACCAGCTGGAAGAGCTTGCGCGGCATTCTTCCAGGCAGGGAGGAAAACCAATGAAAAAACGGGTGGGCCCAAGGGCTCAGATATCCCGTTCATCAGTGCTTATCGTCGATGATCATCCGCTTTTTTGTGATGCCTTGGCGTCCGCTATTGAAACGGTGTTTCCCGGCTGTCGCATCGAGAAAGTGGAATCGCTGGGCAATGCGCTGAACGTCCTTGACAAAGGCTTTGTTCCGGATCTGGTGATCTTCGATCTCAAACTGCCAGACGTTGCCGGGATTTCCGGTTTCGTGCAGCTGCGCAGCCGTGTGACCGACGCCCCGATCCTTGTGATCTCGTCTCTAGCGTCGTTGGAACTGGTTCAATCACTACTCCAGGAGGGCGCTGCCGGCTTCCTGCCGAAGGACACGTCTGCGGACAAGCTCAAAGATGTCTTGAGCCGCATCGCAGATGGCGAGAGCTACGTGCCGAAGGAGTATGATGTTCAAGACAAGCGCACAGGCAAGAAGATCGGCGCCAGCGCGCTTAATCCGAAACTGGCGTCGCTGACACCTCAGCAGCAGAAGATCGTACGCCTGATCTGCGCTGGAAAACCGAACAAACAGATTGCCTTCGAACTCTCGCTTGCCGAAGCGACCGTCAAAGCGCATATCACGGCGCTCCTGCGGCGCCTCGATGTGCGCAACCGGACGCAGGTGGCTGTCTTGGTCGAGGCTGCCTCAGCGACGCCCGACGACAATCCCGAGGCAAGTGCCTTTCTGAACCGTTAGGCTGGCGAATGGACGATCCTTCTCATCGCCCATCCTTCGTTCGTGTCGGAACCTCACATGCAGGGCATGCGGACAGGGCCGTGCGTGAGGCGATCGCAGCGATCCCCCTTGCCGATGCACGTTTCGTGCTCGCTTTCATCCCGAAAACGCTCGACTTGAGCGACATGCTGGCTGCGCTCGACGCACATCTCGACGGCACGCCGGTCTTTGGCTGCACGACGGCAGGTCAGATCACCAAAAGCGGCTATGAGTCGGAAGCCCTTTTGCTATTGGCCTTTCCGAAGGCGAACTTCCGGTGCTCTTCCATCCTCTTCAAACCTCTGAACCCTCTCCACATCACGGGCATATCCTCGCAGGCGAAACGCCTTTCGGACAGATTCGGCCATACCGCCGGCTGGAATCGCATGGGCCTGCTGTTTACCGATGGTCTTTCGAAACAGGAAGATCTGCTGATCTCGGCACTGAACCTCGCTTTGAACGATCTGCCCCTGTTCGGGGGATCCGCAGGGGATGGTCTCGATTTCGGCGAGACGTTCGTGCTTCACGAGAGACAGTTTCACAGTGATGCAGCCCTCCTTTTGCTCCTCGAGACCAATCTGGGATTTCAGGGACTGGGCTTCGATCACTTCCTGCCGGCTGAGACCCAGGTCGTGGTGACCCAGGCGGACCCGAGTGAGCGCCTTGTCTATGAGATCAACGGCGCACCGGCTGCCAAGGAGTATGCGCGTATCGTCGGGTGTGACGAAAGAGATCTGGCGCCGCTCGTCTTTGCCGAGAATCCCATGCTGGTGGAGCATAACGGGAACCATTATGTGCGCGCGATCAGCGGTGCTGAGGGTGACAACGCCCTTTGCTTTCTTGCCGCGATCGATGACGGACTTATCATGTCATTGGGCAAGGGACGCGAGATTCTCAAAACGCTCGACGAGAGCCTTTCAGTGCGTGACCAGACCGGCGCGGTGCCTGACTTCATTCTCGGCTTCGATTGCGTGCTTCGAAAACTGGAGATTGAGCAGAAACAGATGAGCGGCGCCGTATCGTCCATCTTTCGGGACAGACGGGTGTTCGGATTCAACACCTATGGCGAGCAGCATCGCGGGATGCACATGAACCAGACATTCGTCGGCGTCGCTTTCTTCGCTCGGGATATGGATGCCTTGTCTTGACGCTGATCGACCCGAACCAGCCCTTGGATGTGCAGGTCCTGAGGCAGACCAAGATCATCGATGCCTTGATGCGTCGCGCCGGCCGACAGAAGGGCATGGACTTCTCCGCCTTCAGCGCCTTTCAGTCGGCAATGGAGCTGCAGGAGCGCGTCGATGCGCAGAGCCGCGATCTGGAGCGCGCAACGACCGAACTTGAAAGTGCCCGATATGAACGGGAGCGCACGCGAACAAGCCTGATGGAAGCTCTGTCGTCGATGGAGGAGGGGATCGCGCTCTTCTATGACGACAAGCTTGAAATCTGCAATCAGCTGTTTCGAAGCCTCCTGCCCGACGTTACCGGATCTCTCCGACAGGGATTGGATATCGGCGCCTATTTCCGGCTCATGTTCGAAAGCCGGCATTTGGTGAGCTTCGACGGCAGATCGCCTCAGGAACTGCGCCAGCGCATGTCGGCATGGGACAGCGCATCCGTCGGTTCGATCATTCTCGAATTGACCCATGATCGCTGGTACCAGCTGGCCGTGCAGCACACATCGCCTTCCTATCTCGTGCTTCTGTTGACCGAGATCACATCAATCGTGCGTCGCAACCGCAAGGAGCGCGAACATCTTATCGACCGTCAGGCGGACTACCTGCAGGCCGTCTTCCAGAATTCAAGCTCGGGGATGTGCACGTTTTCCGCCTCGGGCGAGATCAAGATGCTGAACCGCCGATTCCGTGAGCTGCTCGGCGTGCCGTTCACGGTCGCGCAGGAAGGTGCTTCGCTCGAAGGTCTGCTCGCCTACATCAGCAATCGCGCGCTCATTTCCGACCGCGCCACGCTCAAATCAAGTTTCTGGCGTGAGGAATTGAGACGGAAGGGGCGGCTGCAGAAGCGCGTCAAGCATCGGCATGATCGCGTTCTGGACGTTCAGGCGAACACGCTTCCCGACGGCGGATTTCTTGTCGAACTCAAAGATGTGACGCTCGAAGCGCGAACGACCGAAACCCTCGAAAAGCGGGTGGCGGAGCGGACAGCGGAGCTTACCGAGGCCAATGAGCGTCTGACGGAACAGTATGAAAAAAAAGCCGTGGTGGAGGAAGAACTCCGCATCGCCAAGGAGCGCGCCGAGGAGGCGGTCTCGTCGAAGACCCGTTTTCTCGCGGCCGCCAGTCATGATCTGCTTCAGCCGGTCAATGCGGCGAAACTACTGATCTTCACACTTCGCGAAGCCGCAAGAGAGACCGATCTGAAAATCATGGTCGAGCGGCTCGAAAAGGCGTTCTCGTCATCGGAATATCTCTTGCGATCGCTCCTCGATATTTCGAGGCTTGAGAGCCGCGATCCAAACGCGGTCAGTCCGGTTGATGTCAGTCTTGGCGGCATTCTTGAGAATGTCTATGCCGAGCAGAATCTGGTCGCCTTGCAAAAGAACGTCCGTCTGACGGCCGTGCCGACCTCCGCCATCGTTCATTCCGATCCTGTTTACCTACTTCGTTGCGCGCAGAACCTGATCGCCAACGCCATCCAGTACACCAAGCCGGGCGGCCGCGTTCTCGTGGGATGCCGGCGACGCGGCGACAAGGTGGTGCTCGAGGTCTGGGATACCGGGATCGGCATCGCCAAGCAGGACCAGGCGCGGATCTTCGACGAGTTCACGCGCGCGGACAAGGCGCGGGCGGGATCCGGCGTGGGACTGGGCCTGTCGATCGTCGAGAGCGCCTGTCGGCATCTGGGCCACAAGGTCGGCGTGCGGTCGAAACCTGAGCTTGGTTCGGTCTTCTCCATCGAGATGGATCTCATCGGATTGGATGGAAAGAGCAGCCAGTCCGTCGATCAGCAATCCTCCCAGGAGGACGAGTCGCTCGACCGGATCATCCTCGTCATCGAGAATGACGAGGACGTGCTGTTTGCCACCACCTCGCATCTGGAGTTGTGGGGAGCGAGCGTGTTGGCGGCGCGGTCGACGGCGGAGGCGCGCGGTCTGGTCACGGATATGGGCATCTCACCTGACATCATCCTCGCCGACTACCAGCTTGACGGCGATGACCGGGGAACCGATGCCATCGCCACCTTGCGCGCCATGACGGGCGTGCCTATCCCGGCGATCCTCATCACCGCCAATCGGAGCAAGGCGCTCAGACGTAACGGAGCCCACAACGACATTACCGTGATGAGCAAGCCGGTCGATATCGAACAGCTGACGCGCATGGTCGAGTGGAAGATCCGTCATCGAGATCCGGAAGCTGCGGCGTCCGCCGGAATCGATCAGGCGATACCGACGAAAGTCGGCAATGACAATGCGGCAGGCGCGGGTAGAGTTTGAGCGGGAGAATCGACACATGATGAAAGCTCTGGCCCTGTTGGGCCTCTTGGCGTTTGCGGTGGAGCCGCAAGCCGCAGCGGCGGACGGGAAGGAGACCTATGATCTTCTCTTCCGGGATGGAACGCTTGACGCGATCGACCCTGAGATGGCGCTGCTCTATCGCCGCGATGTCACGAACAGGATCAAGCCGGAAGCGGCAGCGCGCGATAGCGGCGACCTGTCGCTCACCGTCAATCCGTCGGATGCAACGATGGTGCAGCTCAAGCTCAGCAAAGACGGCAAGCACCGCGCTCTCGGCCAGTTCCCGACGAGCGTCGGCAATCCCATGATCATGTATTTCTACGAGACGGTCGTGCGTGATATGGCCGAGTCGGCCGGCGGCAGCCCCTTTTATATCCGCAATCGCGTCAAGGATGCGCTGACGCAGCCGGCTGTGTCGGAGGAGGGCGAGGCGGTCGTCGACGGCAAGAACGTTTCCACGGTCACCGTCCTCCTGAAACCATTCGAGAACGATCCGAACAAAGCCCGGATGCAGGGCTTTGGCGATCTGGAAATGCGGGTCACGATGTCCGAAGAGGTGCCGGGATGGTATCTCAGCTTCGTGGCCGAGACAGCGCCTGCGAGCAGCGCCGATGCGGTCTACCGTTCCGCGGTCATGTTCGAAGGGCTTGAGGTGGCAGAATGATGGTACGTTTTGTTTTGATGATCGTCTTCGCGCTTGGCGGGGGCTTATCGCCCGCCATGGCGCAGGGTAACGGGCTCGCGGACAGGCTGAACGACTATCCGACGGCCGCACGCGCCGACTACGTGTTCGCCTGCATGGCCGCCAACGGTCAGAGTCGCCAGATGTTGGAGCGTTGTTCCTGCTCGATCGATGAAATCGCGTCGATCCTGCCCTATGAGGCCTATGTCGAGGCCGAGACGGTGCTGTCGATGCGTCGGGTCGGCGGCGAACGCATGGCTGTCTTCAATTCCGCCGTTGCCGCCGAGAACATCGTCGCCGATCTGAAGCGCGCCCAGGCTGAGGCCGAGATCGTCTGTTTCTGACCCATCGGCGGAGAGACGCGCGCGTCGTTATCCGCCGTTCACCAACATGTCGGATACAAGTTTCTGCAGGCGCCGAGTTTTTCAAACGCTGATCTGATAACAACGCGCTCGAAACGTGGTCAGCGCCTGCAAGCCGTGAAGAATATCAGCCTTGTGACTTTCAGCTTCCCATAGATTTCGAGAGCCTGTTCTCGAAAACATTGCCCTCGGTATCGGTTGCCTTGACTAGAAGATCGGGAGCGCCGTTGTCGTCATAGCTGAAACGGAACACCGGGTTCTCCGAGACCGAGATGCCGCCATCCATCGTGAAGAGAAGGTCGTCGCCCTGCCAGACTTCCATGTGGTCGATGAAGTGGGCGGGAATGAAAAGATGGGTCACCTGATCGCGCTGCAGACCGGAATAGTTCGGATGCCGGATCATGATCTGCGCTTCGCGGCGCGGAATGGACATGAGGGGCTCGTCGCCGAACATCCTGAGCTTCATCTGACCTAGGTTCGCCAGCGCCATCTCAGGATCGCGGGAGGCCGGCGCCGAGCAGCCGCCGGATGCTTTGACGAAGCGGCCCGACATGGAGAGCCCGTTGTCGGACTCGGTCAGAACGCGCACATTCGAATATTGATCGACGCGCACGCGCAGTTCGAAATCGATCGGCCCCATCGCCGGTGAGAAATCGAAAACAGCCGCAACAGGCGCCGGGTTCTCGTCGACCACGACGGTGGCCTTCGTCACCGCCGCCGCTTCATCAATCTGGCGCAAGACGATGGGCACCGTTGCCGCATCGTGCGCGCGAGCCGGCGCGTCGAGCTCGAGAACGGCGATGCCATTTTGGATTTCGGTATCGCCGACGATGTCATAACGCATGTCTTCCCAGGTCGCACTGTCGGCGAGGGGATTGACAACCGGTTCTGCGGCAAGAAGCGGGCCGCCGACAAGCAAAGTCCCAGCGGCGATCAAGGCGAGATGACGTGCCATATCGCATCCTCCAGAAACGACGATTGCTTGATTTTGGCACAAAATCGCCAGAAACGTAACATAGACGATCGGATGCATAGCGGTCAGCAGCGGGTTATCTAGTGTTTAAGGAGCAAAATCAGGGCGTTTGAAGGGAGCAATCCGTGTTCGAGGCCGTTATTGCCCTTTGTCTGGATCTGGCCGCGGGTCCGTGTCGCGACCAGCTGCTGCCCGGCTACGAGGCGGCGACGATAGCTGAATGTGACGCTGCGTTATCGGCACGACCGCCTGCACTGGAGAGCCTGTCGGCCCTAGGCACGCTGAAGACGCCGGTTTGCAAACCCGCTGGCGAACCGCTGGCCGTGGAGGAGGTCGCTGACGGTGTTTTCGCCTATCGGGGACATGTCGCCGAGCCTGATCGTTCGAACCGGGGCGATGTCTCCAATCTTGGCTTCATCATCGGTGACGACAGCGTTGCGGTCATTGATACAGGCGGAGCTCGCTGGGTTGGCGAAGCGTTATGGCGGGCCATCAGGGCGCGCACGGCAAAACCGGTCAGCCATGTGATCCTGACCCACCTGCATCCGGATCACGTCTTCGGCGCAGGTCCCTTCGCCTTCATGGGCGCGGAGATCGTTGCGCATCAGGGGCTGTCGCGGGCGCTTGCGGATCGGCAGGCCGGCTATCTCGAAAGTTTCGAAATGCTGATCGGCATCGAAGCGCTCCTGGGCACGACCGTTGCGCCCGTAACCATGGCGATCGATGAGGAGACGGTGATCGATCTCGGCAATCGGCCCGTCGCGGTCAAGCCCTGGCCGGTGGCGCACAGCATCGTCGACGTCACGGCATTCGACATGACGAGCAAGACGCTCTTCGCCGGCGACCTGATCTTTCACCGCCATACACCTGCGCTCGACGGGCGCTTGAAAGGCTGGCAGGCGGCGCTCCTCGAGATCGAGCGTATGGACGTCGCGCAGATCGTGCCTGGGCATGGCGGACCTGCGCTGCCCTGGCCGGATGGTCTCGCCGACATGAACCGCTATCTGATGACGCTCGAGCAGGATACACGACAAGCGATCGCCGATGGCGAGCGTCTCGGAGATGCCGTGAACCACATCGCCAGGTCGGAAAAAAGCCTCTGGGCGCTTTTTCACGCCTATAACAAGAGAAACGCCACCGTCGCCTTCACGGAACTCGAATGGGAGTAGGTCAGGCGATGACCGTCATTCGTCCCGGACGACCGCTTGCAGCAGCTGCGCCACACCGTAGATGCGTTGCTCCAGCAAGACCGGCGTCTCACAAAGATAGATGATCGAGCGCTGACGGTCCGTGTAGACCGTCTGATCCCAGCCAAGTTGCTCCTCCAGCGCGTCGACGCGGTCGAAATCGGGCTTCTCGGCCTCCATCAGCTCGTCCATTTCCAGGCGCGTGCCGTCGATTTTCTCGGCAAGCGCGATCTGGCCAAGGGAGAAACTCCCAATGCCCTCGATGATCTCCGTGCGGCGTTGGGAAAGTCTCTCGAACACCTCGGCGAACACCTGACCTAGGAGGGCCGCGTCGCCCTCGTGAGCCTCGGCGAAGGCGTCGACAGATGGCTTGGTCTCGTCAAGCTCGATGCGCCTTAGGGCCAGCGTTTCCACCAGCTCGTCGATGTTCTGCTCGATCACATCGTCTTCCGGGGCAAAATCGGGATCGATGGCGAGCGGCCACATCAGGCCGAGCGAGAGCTTCTCCACCTTTCGCTGCACGCAGGGCCATGTGGGATCGGAATAATCCGCTGCCATGGCCGGCGCTGCCATTCCGATCATCATAAGCGCAGTCATCAAAAGCGTCGTGAACGGCACGTTTCATCTCCTGGATTTCGAGTTCGTGGCCCGCGGAACGGAATGGTCATCACGCCTGATGCATGGGATTCAATACAAACTATAGTCTTAATTGATCAAGCGACATATCGGCTGCCATAATCCTGCACAGGTTCGATGGGGAAATGCCCAATAAGGAGGCAGAGCTGCATGAGAACGCGCGCAGCTGTCGCCATGCAGGCGGGAAAACCGCTTGAAATCATGGAGGTGGAGTTAGACGGGCCGAAGGCTGGTGAAGTCCTCGTCGAGATCAAGGCGACAGGCCTTTGCCATACCGACGAATTCACGCGTTCCGGCGACGATCCCGAGGGCATCTTCCCGGCTATCCTGGGACATGAAGGCGCTGGCGTCGTCGTCGAGGTGGGCGAGGGGGTTCAAAGCCTGAGCGTCGGCGATCATGTGATCCCGCTCTACACGCCCGAGTGCCGTGAGTGTGAGTACTGCCTCAATCCGAAGACCAATCTTTGCCAGTCAATCAGGTCGACGCAGGGTCAGGGTCTTTTGCCTGACGGAACGACGCGGTTTCGGATGCTCGATGGCACGCCGATCCATCACTATATGGGCTGCTCGACCTTCGCCAATCATACCGTGGTCCCGGAGATCGCGCTCGCCAAGGTTCGGAGCGACGCGCCGTTCGACAAGATCTGCTACATCGGCTGCGGGGTGACGACAGGCATCGGAGCCGTCATCAACACAGCGAAAGTTGAGCTTGGAAGCCGCTGCGTTGTCTTCGGGCTGGGCGGAATCGGGCTTAATGTCATCCAGGGCCTTCGCCTGGCCGGCGCCGACCAGATCGTTGGGGTGGACCTCAATGACGGCAAGGCCGAGATGGGCCGTCATTTCGGCATGACCGATTTCGTGAACCCGGGCAACGTCGACGGCGACATCGTCGCGCATCTGGTCGAGCTCACCGGCGGTGGAGCCGATTATACATTCGACGCCACAGGCAATGTGAACGTCATGCGCATGGCGCTCGAATGCGCCCACAAGGGCTGGGGGGAGTCGATCATTATCGGCGTGGCGCCAGCGGGAGCGGAGATCTCGACGCGGCCGTTTCAGCTGGTCACCGGCCGGATATGGCGCGGCACGGCGTTCGGCGGAGCCAAGGGACGGACCGATGTGCCGAGGATCGTCGACTGGTACATGGACGGCAAGATCGAGATCGACCCCATGATCACCCATAAGCTTTCGCTCGATCAGATCAATGAGGGCTTCGACTTGATGCACAGGGGCGAAAGCATTCGCGCGGTTGTGGAGTACTGATACCGGATGGAGCTGGTATCGAAACATCAGTGCTTCGGCGGCGAGCAAGCCGTCTACAAGCATTTTTCCAAGGCGTGCGAATGTGACATGACATTCGCCGTTTATCTGCCGCCTCTGGCGACGACTCGCCCGGTGCCGACCCTTTGGTATCTCTCGGGCCTGACATGCACCCATGAGAACGTGATGACCAAGGGGGGCTTCCAAGAACATGCGTCGGCCCTCGGGATCGCCCTGGTGTTTCCCGACACGTCGCCGCGCGGCGAAGCGGTTAGCGACGACGAGTCCTACGACCTCGGTCAGGGCGCCGGTTTCTACCTGAATGCGCTTCAGGATCCCTGGAAGCCGAACTATCGCATGTACGACTACATCGTGAGCGAGCTTCGCGATCTGGTGTCTGAGAACTTCCCGGTCTGCAGCCGTCACGGCATCACCGGACATTCGATGGGCGGGCATGGCGCGCTGACCATCGCAATGCGCAACAGCCACCTGTTCGAATCGCTGTCGGCCTTTGCACCGATCGCCAATCCGACGCAATCGGATTGGGGACGAAAACAGTTGAGCGCCTATCTCGGCGACGACGAGTCCACATGGGCCGAGCACGACGCCACCCTCCTTTTGGAGGAGCATGGCTGGAAGGGCGACATCCTGATCGATCAGGGGGCGGATGATCAGTTCCTCGAGCTTTTGAAGCCGGAGGCGCTGGCCGGCATGATGGCCAAGCGTCGGCAGGCCGGGATCATGCGCATGCAGCCGGGCTATGATCATTCCTACTTTTTCGTGAGTTCGTTTGCGCGTGATCACGTCGAGTGGCACGCCGAAAGACTCCACAGCGAGGAGCGCTGGAGTGGCCGATACCGGTGATGCGCAAACATGCCAATCGCATCCCCTTACAGTTTAAGGCGTTCGCCGGGGTACGAACGGTTGACGATCGATAGGAACAAGGTTTTGCTGATAGATCGAGGTTAAGAAACGGCTCGATAAGCCAGCAAAATGGCAATGGTCCCATCGCAAACGCCCATTGCCGAAGGTGCGGTCGATAGGCCGCTTAATAGGGAGAGCAAGATGAAGAAGTCTCTAATTGTTGCCTCAGGGATCGCGCTTTGCGCCGCCGGTTCGGCGGTCGCAAACGACGATCTCATCACCCAGATGGAGAACTCAGCGCAATGGGCCATCCAGACCGGTGACTACGAGAATCAGCGCTACAGCGAACTTGATCAGATCAACGCCGGCAATGTCGGTGATCTTCAGGTTGCGTGGACCTTCTCAACCGGCGTGCTGCGCGGCCATGAAGGTTCGCCGCTGGTGATCGGCGATGTGATGTATGTCCACACGCCGTTCCCCAATATCGTCTATGCGCTCGATCTCGCCAATGAAGGCAAGATCATCTGGAAGTACGAGCCGAAACAGGATCCGGACGTGATCCCGGTGATGTGCTGTGACACGGTGAACCGCGGTGTCGCTTATGCAGAAGGCAAGATCTTCCTGCACCAGGCCGATACCAAGGTGGTCGCGCTCGATGCGAACACGGGTGAGGTCATCTGGGAAGTCCAGAATGGCGATCCGGCGATCGGCGAGACCAACACCGCAACGGTGCTGCCGATCAAGGACAAGGTCATCGTCGGCATCTCCGGTGGTGAGTTCGGCGTGCGCGGTTCGGTAACCGCTTACGACATGAGCACCGGCGAGGTCGCCTGGCGCGGCTACTCCATGGGTCCGGACTCCGACACGCTGATGGATCCGGAGCTGACCACGCATCTTGGCGAGCCTGTCGGCGTCGACTCGGGCATCAACACCTGGGAAGGCGATCAGTGGAAGATCGGCGGCGGCACCACCTGGGGCTGGTACTCGGCTGATCTCGAGGAAAACCTCGTCTACTACGGCACCGGCAACCCGTCGACCTGGAACCCGGCTCAGCGTCCCGGCGATAATCGCTGGTCCATGACCGTGTTCGCTCGCGACATCGACACCGGCATGGCCAAGTGGGTCTACCAGATGACCCCGCATGACGAGTGGGACTATGACGGCGTCAATGAAATGATCCTTTCGGATCAGGAAATTGACGGCGAGATGCGCAAGCTTCTCACCCACTTCGACCGCAACGGTCTCGGCTACACGATGGATCGTGTTTCCGGTGAACTTCTCGTCGCTGAGAAATATGACCCGGTCGTGAACTGGACCACGGGCGTCGACATGGACCCGAGCAGCGACACCTATGGCCGTCCGGCCGTGGTGGCGCAGTACTCAACCGCGCAGAACGGTGAAGACGTGAACACCACCGGCATCTGCCCGGCGGCGCTCGGAACCAAGGATCAGCAGCCTGCGGCCTACAGCCCGAAGACCGAGCTGTTCTACGTTCCGACCAACCATGTCTGCATGGACTACGAGCCGTTCCGTGTCAGCTACACCGCAGGTCAGCCCTATGTCGGCGCGACCCTGTCGATGTACCCGGCGCCGGACAGCCATGGCGGCATGGGCAACTTCATCGCCTGGAACAACCTCACCGGCGAGATCGAGTGGTCGCTGCCTGAGAAGTTCTCGGTCTGGTCGGGCGCTCTTGCGACTGCCGGCGACATCGTCTTCTACGGCACGCTTGAAGGCCATCTGAAGGCGGTTCATGCGGAAACCGGTGAGGAGCTGTACAGCTTCAAGACGCCTTCGGGCATCATCGGCAACGTGATGACCTATGAGCATGCCGGCAGGCAGTATGTCGGCATTCTCTCAGGCGTCGGCGGTTGGGCCGGTATCGGTCTGGCGGCTGGTCTGACCAACCCGAATGACGGTCTCGGCGCCGTGGGCGGCTATGCCGCGCTCAGCGACTACACCGCGCTCGGTGGTCAGCTGACCGTGTTTGCGCTGCCGAACTAACCGGGCTGCGCAACGCAAAACCAAGTGTTGGCACGGGCATCGCCCGTGCCAACTTTTGCCAGGGAACAGGTGAGCAAACATGAAACTTGCAGGGAAGTTCGTTGTCGTCGGCCTCACGGCGCTCATCGCGCAATCGGTCCAAGCGGAAGAGGTGGATAATCTCACCGCGGCCTACAGCGAGGATGGCCGTTACTACACCAGCGACGATATCCCGACCTATAACGTCGCGGAGGACGGAACCGTCGACTGGCTGACCTATTCGGGCTTTCGCAGATATCACTCGGAATGCCATGTCTGTCATGGTCCGGAAGGAGAAGGCTCCACCTATGCGCCGGCCTTGAAGGAATCCGCGATCGACATGGATTATTACGACTTCGTCGACATCGTCGTAAACGGTCGCAAAGACGTGAATGCTTCGGCCAACTCGGTGATGCCGGCTTTCGGTGATAACCGCAATGTCATGTGTTTCCTCGACGACATGTACGTCTATCTCAAGGCACGCGGCGCTGACGTGGTTCCGCGGGGACGGCCTGCCAAGAGAGAAGCGAAATCGGATGCGATCCGAGAGACAGAGAATGCCTGCCTGGACACCTGATAAACTTCGCTCACTCGGTCTTCTGTCCGTCCTGCTGTCCTGTCTTGGGATGGCAGGCCTGGCGGGGAAGGCTGATGCGCAGACCTCCGATCTGGTCTCCGCCAACGCGCTTCGCGTCTGCGCGGATCCTGCCAATCATCCGATGTCGTCGAAAGACGAAGACGGGTTCGAAAACCGGCTTGCCGAACTCATCGGCGAAAAGCTTGAGCTGCCGGTGCAGTATACATGGTTTCCCATGGCCACCGGCTTCATCCGCAACACGCTGCGGGTGAAGAAATGCGACCTGATCATCGGCTACGCTCAGGGCCACGAACTCGTCTTGAACACGAACCACTATCTGACGTCGGTCTATGCCCTGATCGTTCCGAAGGATGGTAACTTGGCCGACGTCGAAACGCTGTCCGATCCGGTCTTGTCCGATCGGCGCATCGGCATCATCGCCGGAACGCCGCCTGCAGCGCATATGGCTCGACACGGCCTTGTTGCAAAGGCGAAGCCTTATCATCTCGTGGTCGATCGGCGCCATGACAGCCCGGCCGCCGAGATGCTCAGCGACCTCGCGGCAGGCGAGATCGACGCAGCCGTCCTTTGGGGACCGCTGGGCGGACCGCTCGTCAAGCAGGACTATCCGGACCTGGAGGTCATTCCTCTGGTCAAGGAAGAGCTGCCGCCGCGACTGTTCTATCGCATCACCATGGGCGTGCGGCAGGGTGAGAAGGTCTGGCAGCGCCAGCTGAATTCGCTGATCCGCCGCAATCAGGACGAGATCAATCAGATACTGGCCGACGCCGGCGTTCCCTTGATCTCCGATTTGGGCACGGAGGTGCTGGACCTCGACAATTGAGGTCGATCTTGGCCGCCATAGCCTCGGTCCTTCTGGCGCCGCCATGGCTTGCCTTGGCGGAGGAGCCCGTGCCCGAGCCGGACGGCTACCGGATGGAGCCTTACCGCGCCCCGGTGCCGGCGACGCTTTCAGGGGGAACGGTGGTTGGCCCCGAAGAGGCGGAGACGCTCTGGCAAGAAGGCGATGTCGCCTTCATCGACGTCATGCCGCAAGCACCAAAGCCCGCCAATCTGCCCGAAGGAACGGTCTGGCGGGATAAGCCGAGACAATCGATCCCCGGCGCGATCTGGCTGCCTAATGTCGGCTATGGCGAGATCGCCGATGTTACGGCAGCCTATTTCCGACAGGGGCTCGACAAGGCCACCGGTGGTGATCCGTCCCATGCGGTGCTGTTCTTCTGCCTCGAAGACTGCTGGATGAGCTGGAACGCCGCAAAGCGAGCCATCGAGTGGGGCTATACGGACGTCTACTGGCTGCCCGAAGGGACAGACGGATGGCGCCTTTGGGATCTTCCGCTCGAGATCGTCCAGCCAGAAGAGCCTCAGCCCCAGACCGGTAGCTGACTTCCGCCGGAACCGGGCTTAATCACAACCCGCTCTTAGAAAATAAGAATCGTCTCTGACGACGAGCCAGTTAAGCTGTAACGGCGATGGGAAAACAAAGCGGTGGTAGGCTTCTATCGGGTTGTCTGATATCGACATGCCGATCACCTCAAAGGTTGCTTGGGGAGGAAACGTGTCTGCTCGATTGGTGATGCTCTTCGTCGCCGCCACCCTATCTATGCTCTCCTTCAAAGCGATGGCGATTGACGTCAAGTCAGCCGTTCTTCGCGTCGACTATCCGACCCTGTTGCCGATCAGCCGTTACGATCGGCAACAGGAGGATTTTGGCTTTGCAGGCGCCGCCCTTGCTGACGAAGACAACAGCACCACTGGCGGGTTTCTAGGACATACTTACGAAACCAAGGCGGTCGCGACGACGCCGGAAGAGGCCGAAGCTGCACTCGGTGAGATCCTGGACAGCGGGATCAAGCTTGTCGTGATCATGGCGCGCACCGAGGAACTTCTGAGCCTCACGGATCAGGCGGCCGAGGCCGAGGCGCTGGTCTTCAACGCCAGCAACGCGGATACGACCTTGCGTGACGATCAGTGCAGAGCGAACCTTCTGCACGTCGCGCCATCCAATGCCATGAATGCCGACGCCGTCGCGCAGTTCGCGATGTGGAAGAAGTGGGACGACTGGTTCCTGATCTCTGGCGGCAATCCCGAAGGACAGGTCATTGCGGACGCGTACCGTCAGTCCGCCAAAAAATTCGGCGCCAAGATCGTCGAAGATCGGATCTTTGAGGATACCGGCGGGGCGCGGCGAACGGACTCGGGTCACGTTCTCGTGCAAAAGCAAATTCCGATCGATACGCAAGACGCCGAAGACCATGACGTCGTGATCGCTGCGGATGGCACGGACTTTTTCGCCCGCTATCTTCCCTATCACGTCTGGACGCCACGCTTGGTCATGGGATCGTCCGGCTTGCGGCCGGTCACCATGCATGGCTCGCATGAAGCCTGGGGCGCCACCCAATATCAGACGCGCTTCGAGGCGTTGAACGGACGTTTCGTCAAGTCGGAGGACTACAATGTGTGGCTGGCGCTTCGCGTTGTCGGTGAGGCTGTGACGCGCGCCAATACCGCCACACCGGAGGGTGTGCGCGACTATGCCTTGTCCGATGAGTTCGAACTCGCCGCGTTCAAGGGTCAGAAGGTAACCTTCAGAACGTGGAACGGCCAGTTGCGGCAACCGATCCTGCTTTATAACGGTTCCATCACGGTGAGTGTGAGCCCTCAAGACGGTTTCCTGCACCAGCGATCGATGCTCGATACCCTCGGTCTCGACCAACCGGAATCCAGCTGCACGGCTTTCAACTGATAGGAAGAAATATGAGGACATCTGCTAAGTTTGGCGCGATCGTCGCTCTCGCGGCCGGCTCCGTGCTGGCCGGCCCCGCCATGGCCGGAAAGGCCTTCGTTTCCAACGAAAAGGGCAACACGATCACCGTTCTCGATACCGAGACATGGGAAGTGATCGAAGAGTTCCCCGGCGGCAATCGACCGCGCGGCATCACGGTCAGCCCCGATGGCAAGCTGCTCTATGTCTGCGCCTCGGACGACAATATCGTGCGCGTGTTCGATACGGAGACCTACCAGGAAGTGTTCACGCTGCCGTCGGGGCCGGATCCTGAGCTCTTCGTCCTGCACCCGTCCGGCAACCCGCTCTACATCGCCAATGAGGACGACAACCTGGTCACCATTACGGACACGGAGACGCGGACCATTCTCGCCGAGGTCCCGGTCGGTGTAGAGCCGGAGGGCATGGGCATCAGCGCTGATGCCAAATTCGTCGTCAACACGTCCGAGACGACCAACATGGCGCATTTCATCTCCACCGAGGACTATGAGATCAAGCACAATGTGCTCGTCGATCAGCGCCCCCGCTATGCGCAATACACCGCCGACGGAACGCGTCTTTTCGTGACGTCGGAAATCGGTGGAACGGTGACGGCCATGGACATCGCCGAGGATGGGTCGCCTGAGGTGATCGGCAAGATAAGCTTCGAGGTGCCCGGCGTGGAACCGGAGTGGCTGCAGCCGGTTGGGGCCAAGGTGACGTCGGACGGCAAGCGCCTGTTCGTGGCGCTCGGCCCGGCAAACCGTGTCGCCGTCGTCGATGCCCAGAGCCTCGAGGTGCTCGACTACATCCTTGTCGGGCAGCGTGTTTGGCAGCTCTCCTTCACGCCGGATGAGCAATATCTGCTTACGACCAACGGCAATTCCAATGACATCACCATCATCGATGTGGCAAAGGAAGAAGCGATCAAGTCCGTGCAGGTGGGGCAGCAGCCCTGGGGCGTGGCGGTGATCGAGTAACAAAGACAAAGGACTGAGCTGATGAGAAAGATTCTGGCAGCGGCCGCGCTGACAATGATGGCTTCCCCAGCCGTTGCGGCACCGCTTTGCGACGACCTGGGCTTTGCGGGGCTTCTCGCCAAATGTAATCGCGGCGAGACGATCGAACTCACCCTCGGCTCGGGTAAGCCGCTGGGCGAGGACGTGGTTCTGGAATCCGGTGCCTACTACAAGATGCAGATCACCGCAGATGGCACGGCGGAACTCGCGATCGAGGGGGCACAGTTCTTCCGGGCGATCTGGATGAACGAAATCGTCATCAACAAGATCGAGGTTCGCCCGATGGCGATCGACTCGCTCGAGTTCGATGACGCCGGCACCGCTGAACTCTCGTTCATCGCGATCAAGCCCGGCAGCCATGTACTGCGCATCCCGGGCTCCACGGGCGAGTCGCAGCAGATCACGATAAGCATCCAATAAACACAAACGTCGAAAAGGGAGACCGACATGAAGAAAGTCGCTGGAGTTCTGATGGCCACGGCCATGCTGGCCGGCACCGCCGCCTATGCTGACTCGGATGAGGTCGATGCGGACACCGTCGCCGCCATCGAAGCGATGCTCACCGATATGGAATGCCAGATGGACCCCGACGACATCGAGGTCGAGGACGACGGCTATGAACTCGACGACGTGATCTGCAAGGGCGGCAATCAGTTCGACATCAAGCTCGACGCCGACTTGAACGAGGTCAGCCGACGCGCCGAATAGGCGTATTCACCACCACCCGGACGTTGCCGTTTGCGAGCCGTCTTTCTTTCTCGGCTCCGCATCATCCCTCCTGCATCCATAAAGGCGGATGTGATCCCTGAGAGCAATGGTCGCGGCTTCGTCCGCTGGTGATGGCAGGTGTGAGCCACAAGACAGACTCCCATAGGGGAGGAAGCAGATTTCCCAGCACCGGGTCCGATGGCTCGGTGCATTTTGTTGCAAGCGAGACGATCTCTCGACAATCAGAACCCGCGCCTGAGGAAGCCCTTTGTTTGTAAGCGGGTCAGGCGTTTGGCATCAGATCGCAGCGGTGGCAGATCGACTGCCATCGACATGTGAATTCCACGAACTTACCGAAATAATGGTGCCGGCGGCAGGACTTGAACCCGCAACCTCCCGCCTACAAGGCGGATGCTCTACCATTTCACCTGTTCTCATCCAATTTCGAATGTCAGCGCTTACCTACTGAAAACACGTTACTTTTGCCTGTTTCTTGTCTCATGCGTTCTCAGTGCGTGCAGCCCGTTCTTGAAAGATTTTGCTGCCCCAGTCGCTGCCCCAGCATTCGGGGCAACAAAAATCGCTGACGGACCTGGAGCATGACCACATCCTCTTTCACGTCGAGTCGTCGCCTTACCGAGGCCAGCGTGCAGAAGATCAAGGCGCCGGCAACAGGCCGTCTGGCGATCGCCGATGCGATCGTGCCCGGGCTTTGATTGCGCATCACGGCGAATGACTCCGGGGCTGGTCCGTGATGTATCGCGTGGGCGGCCGCAGGAGCCCTCAACGGGTGACCATCGGGCGCTGGCCAGCGATTGGTGTTGCCAAAGCCCGGCAGCTTGCTCGCGATATACTGCTGGCCGTGAAGCGTGGCGAGGACCCGGCCGCGGACAAGCGTGAGCAGCGCCAGCATATGGACTCCCGGTTCGAGACGGTTGCTGCCGAGTTTGCCGAGCGAGTCCTGAAGCCGCGCCAGCGGCGCTGGCAGACGACGAAGGCGTTGCTCGACAGCAAGATGACCAAGCGGTAGCAGGGCAGGGCGGTCGACACCATCAAGAAGAACGATGTCTTGAAGGTGCTTGATCGGGAGATGGACGCAGGATGTTACCGTGTCGCCAAACAAACTTGGCAGCTCGCCAGGCGCCTATTCCGATGGGCGCTCGAACGTGACGGCATCAAGGCCGATCCAACTGCCGGAATTGCCCGTCCAGCCAAGGAGCGGACGCGCGATCGCGTTCTCGACGATGACGAGCTCTTGGCTGTCTTTCGGGCATCCTAGGCGCTCGGCTGGCCGTTCGGGCCGTTCACGCAGCTTTTGATCCTGCTGGCCCAGCGTCGGAGCGAGGTCGCCAAGGCGAGATGGCAGGACATCGATCTTGAGAAGGGCCTTTGGCGTATCCCCGCCGAACTGACGAAGTCGCAGCGTGAGCACGAAGTGCCTTTGCCACCCGAGGCCGTCGAGATCTTCGAGGCCCTGCCGCGCATTGAAGTTGATGACCACGTCTTTCCAGCGACGCGAGAGCGGGTGAAGGACGTCGGCAAGCGCAGCATCGGCGGGTTCTCGAAAGGCAAGATCAGGCTCGATCAGCTGAGCGGTGTCAGCGAGTGAACCTACCACGACCTCAGAAGGAGCGCCGCCAGCGGCATGGCCCGGCTCGGCGCCCCGCCGCATGTCCTGGCGGCCATCTTGAATCACGACCAGCGATCAATCCAAAACGTCACCGCCGTTTACAACCGACATCGGTATGCCAAGGAAAAGCTCGAGGCGCTGACGCTTTGGAACCAGCACGTTGTGGCGCTTGTCGCCGGTACTGATGAGAAGGTGGTGCCGATCCGACCAGGAGCGTAGAAAGAAGACGCCCCGCGACGCGCCAACGTCCGGGGCGGCGCCAACCCGCGAAAGAGCGCGAGATGGACCATCACGATATGTCAGTCACGGCTAAAGGCCAAGCACCGATTGATGCTGGCGAACGGCAGCAGCGATGCAAGCGTATCGAGAACGCGGTCGGCCTTTACTGGCACAAAACGCCTGAAATCCCCCAGCCTGGATACATCTCGGCGCGTGTGGCCCTCAACCGTCTTGGTAAAGCCCTCTACAGTAACCAATGGCTCGGCATCGAATTCAGAATGATGGGCTATGGAGACCGCACTGACGAACTTGTTGTGAACGCCTGTAACCGTGGATGCGAAGTCTTGCAATCCATGCGCTGGTGGCTTGCGATGGGAAGCGTAACGGCCAGGGCGTAAAACTCGGACACCGGCCGCGAGGTAGCGGTTGATCACGATCAATGGCGATCGAACACAGGGCTTGAACCATTGCTAACCGGAGTAGCCGGATATGCCAGCCGCAATGTCTATCGACCGTTGCCCAATCATCTGGTGATCGACGAGGCTAGCCTCGCCGCCGAGATCGAGAGGATGCAGTCGGAGAATTATCAGCAAACGGACGCTCAAGAACCCGAGTTCACTCAAGAGGGTGATGCGGACGAGGCCTTGGTGCTCGTGAACAGCGACGAAATTAAACGCGTTTGGTGGAGTGAGTTTTATTTTCCGTTCTGCAGAACGAAAGGGTGCTGTGCTCGAAATGACAACCCAAAGGATGCCGCTCTATGCGGGATCAAGATGACCATCCGCAAAGCCAACGAATATAGGGACAACGACAAAGACTACTGGCGAAACAATTCGCCTAGCGACGGTAAGGACTTTGATCCGGCTGAATTTAAAGGGGGGCTGACTGCGGCGTGGTCTGAGCATCTGGACCGCCATCCTGAGTTAATGACTAAGTTTGAGCGAGCAAGGCAGCAGATAGAACGCAATCTTGGCAATAGCTCTGCACACGAATTGTCTTGTGCAGACTTATCGCGGTGACGTGCAGAGTTGTAGGTCAATGATACAGAGCGGTTTCACCACTTATCACGGGATACCGCAAATGACCGATCGCAAGTTCCTTCGCCTCGCACAAGTCAAAGCTCGGGTCGGTTTGAGCACCGCCACGATTTACAGGCATATCAAGGCAGGGAAGTTTCCTCGCCCCGTCCCTTTGACCGAGAACACAGTCGCCTGGCCGTCTGACGAATTGGAAGCTTGGGAAGACGGACGTATCGCCGAACGCGACCAGCAGATCGCTGCGTGAGAACGCCGCCCCCGGCATGGAGGCGGCGCACGTTTCGCTAGCGGGCATCAACATTCGCGAAGATAGGCGAAGCGGCCCCAATCTTCAACTTCCCGGGTAGCGGCGTCGGTGGCGTCCGATGTCTTCCTCCTTTTCTCCTGGCGATCACCAGCCCGACATGCTGGCGGCCCTGCGTGCAATCTGTGCTGAGCGCCGCACGCGTTTCGAACATGAACGTCAGCGGCTAAGTCGCGCGTCCGAGGTCGACTTCGACGACATCTCGCATGTCGCTCACGAACTTAATCTCATCGAAGATTCAGAGCGCTTTCTCGATGAGATCGAAGCCGCAATGAAGGCGGGTTGAGACCCATGCTCAAGCCGCCTGTCAGGTCACACCGACAGCCACCTCCGATAGAGGCGCTCGGTGATGGTCTGCCGGGTGAAGCTGCTACAGATCGGACGCTGGCCCCTTATCACCAGGATGACCTTTGCGTCATCGAGGACCAGGAGGGGCTGCTAGCCAAAACCCATGTCCTGGACGATGACGACGAGATCGAGACCGCCGATTTCGATCAGTCCTTCTTGTCCCGCCCATCTCTGCATCGTCACCACGGAATACGCGATCTGTCCGAGCGGTTGCTGAAGCCGCTGGAGCAGCACCAGCGTATGGCCGTAGTCTTCGGTCAGCCGCGCAAGGCTGTGATTGGACGATTCTACAGGCGCTGGAAGGATGACCAGCATGACGACGCCGGCGAACTGATCGGCATCGGCAACTACACCGGCGTGCCGCGAACCGCCCGGTGCTTCGATATCGACAAGAGTCTGTTGCCCCCTGGCCAATGGAACGCGGATCTTCCTCAGCGCGCCATCCGTCATCTGCTGGGGGAGATCCGCAAACATGCGCCGGAGTTGGAGGGCGTAACCTGCCACGTTCATCACAGCAGCTCAGCCGGACTGGACGAGCTGTGTGGCGAGGCTTGCCGCAAGATCTCGGCTCACCTTTGGTTTGTCACCTCGAAACCGATCACCGGGAAGCAGCTCAAGGCGTGGATGCTGGTCAAGAACGCCGAGGCTGGCCTCAAGCTGTTCGATCCGGCGCCGACAACGCCAAATCAAGTGCTCTACACGGCCAATCCGTGCTTTGAGGGCGTCGATGATCCGCTTTATGATCGCTCGTTCCTGATCGAGGGCGAGCGCGACACGCTTGATCTGGATGTGCCGGATGATACCGGCCAAGCCTTCGTCAGCACCGGGACGCATTACGAGAATGCCGGTAAATGGCTCGACCTCATGGGGACCAGCGAGCACGGTTTTCATGACCCGATCATTCATCACGCCTGAGACGCGGTACGCGAGCATGGTGATGATCTTGATCATGAAGCGCTGAAAGAGGCCATCAGAGAACGGATCGACGCCAATGCGTCCAGCCGGACGCCTGGCGAGATCAAGCGCTATCGAAGCGATCGTTTTCTCGATGACGCGATCAAGTCGGCCAAGGCCAAGATCCTGGGCAAGGAGCGTTTCAGGGCCCGACGCCTGACGAAGGTTGCGGAGTCGCAGGCCGCCAGCGCGCCGAAGGCGGTGCACGATCAGGCTGAGATTGTCGACCTCGCCGCCGAGCGTGTGCGCCGTAAGCTTATGGCCGCCCTCGCGGAGATCGAACTCTGGAACCGGGCCAGGACCGAGCGGGATGAACTACGGCAGCCTGTTCATGACTGGATCGACGCGGAACTCGCCAAGGAATTCGGGGCGGCTAGCTATGAGACCGATCATCCCGATCACGACGCCTTCAAAAGCGAGCGCCGCAAGCGCCGAGCCAGAGCGACCAGAGAGGCCACCAGGACCATCTGCGCGCGGTTCGGATTCGAAAAGCTGCCGGCGGCGCCCAGAAACCACATGCTGAAAGTCCCCACCGGGCTCGGCAAGACCCATCAGGCGCTAGAGGCCATCGCCCGAACCACGACGTTGCGGTTCGACTTTTTCTTGCCGTCTCACACCCTTCTCGACCAATCTCGCGGCAACCTGAAAGCCATGGTGCCGGACCGAGCGATCGGGACAGCTCGAGGTCGAGCCGCGCGCGACCCGAAAGCGCGATGCGTCGGGCATCCCCTGACCCGAAGTGAATGGGATCCAGGGGCGATGTGCCCCAGGCATGCGGTTGTCGGGCAGATGGCCGCCGCCGGCATGAACGCAAATCAGGAGATATGCCCGAGCTGCCCGCTGAAGGATGTGTGCGGATATAGAGCGCAGCGCCGAGAGCTTGGCGAGATTCGAGAGGACGGTGGGCCGATCTTCGAGGCGGCCGCCTATCTTCAGCACAATGCGCTGCATCCCCGCGGAGACATCGCATTAATTGACGAAGATTTCATCCTGCAGATGTTCGGCATCAAGGTGCTGAACGTGGCCATGCTGAGAGATCCGGCGGCAGCTTTTCGACTGTTCCGATCGGAAGACATCGAGCGCGGCAGCAAGGTGCTGGAGCTGCTCTACCGAGCACTGGTCGAGCATGCCGGCGCCTCGATCGAGTTTCTGCGCTCGCACGGAATCGATCATGACCGCCTGAAGGAAACCAAAAAGGCGGTGGAGAAGGGTCAGGGCAAGGACCCGGACCTCAACGGCACCATGACCGACTCCGAGATCTCGCAGCGGCTGCAGGCGATCACGACAGCCGGGCGGCGGGAGATCATCGCCTTGGTCAGGAAGGTGATGCGCGCCAAGAAGGCGGACTCGAAACGCATGCGCTCGATCCGGCTGATCGGTGATGCCGCCGATCCAACCTTGGAAATCACCACCGCCTCGACCTTCCGAATTCCGAAGCGCCAGGCCGTCATCATACTGGACGCGACCGCAAGCTTGCCGCTTATCGAGCTGGCCACCGGGCGGACGTTCAATGTGATCGAGGCGCGCGTCCCGGAAAACTTGGACGTAACCACGGTGGACACCAGCGGCAGCAAGCTCGCGATACACGGCGGCGCCATCAAGGATGCGCCGGGCGATGACGAAACAGTCGCGGCGGACATAGTGCGCGATGGCGTGCTCAAGGCCTTCGAGAGCTTCGCGGCCGGGAGAGAATGTCCGCTTATTACCCATAAGGCCACCGAGGAACTCTGGCTCGACGAGCTGCCGGCGAACATGCCGACCATGCACTTCGGCGACCTCGTCGGACGGAACGATTTCGAAAGCTGTGACCAGCTCATGATCCTTGGCCGGCAGCAGCCGCACGAGAACCAGCTCATCCCCATGGCTGCCGCGCTCGCCGAGACCCAAGGCCGGGACATCACCACGATCGACGACTGGCTTGACCAGTGTCCCGAACACCGCGCTCAGAGGCGCTTCGACGGTTATCTGAACTGCCCCACCGACGACGGCGGTTTTAATGACCGCTTCGCCTGGCACCCGGACCCGATCGTCGAGGCCATGCGCTGGCGGGCCTGCGAAGGTGAGC
This sequence comes from Pseudomonadota bacterium, assembly GCA_039197065.1. Lineage (GTDB taxonomy): Bacteria > Pseudomonadota > Alphaproteobacteria > Geminicoccales > Geminicoccaceae > JANQPX01. The sequence goes on from JBCCUL010000041.1 coordinate 66,654, forward strand.
TGATCCAGGCGATCGGCCGTCTGCACTCGATCCGCTCAGAGAAGCCGAAAAAGCTATTGCTGATCACGAACGTCGTCGTGCCCGGCATCGTCCCGAACCGCGTCATTTCCTATCGCGAGAGGGCGTTGGCAGATGGGGACGAAATTCTAACATGTTTGGATTGGCTGGCGTCTCTCAGGGTAAACTTCTGGCGTCTTAGCTTTTCCCGGCCAGCGCCTTGAGATTGTCACATCCGGTTGTGTCGCCACTATTGCGAGCCTTGCGATAGAAGATCATTGCCTGTTCTTTGTTTGGTGCTGTCCCTTCGCCATGCTCGTAGGCCCACCCAAGATTGTTGCAGCTCAAAGCTCTGCCACCGTCACAGCCTTGGCAATATAAAGCCACAGCCTTTACGTCGTCCTCGATGATCCCCCGACCTTCATCGTACATAATGGCCAGATTGGTGCATCCGACAGGAGCTCCACCGTCGCAACCCTCTTGATAGTACCAAGCCGCCTTCTCATAACTCTGATTAACAACGCGCCCGTTTGCATATAGCCAACCTATCGTGACACAGCTCTCGCCAATACCGCCCTCACAAGCTAATTTCGTAGAATGGCAGTGCATCTTCATATTTTTCTGCTAATCCATAAATATCAGCAATACCGGCACAGGCCTTAGCATTACCACCCTCGCATCTGGCTAAGTTATGATCTAATGACGATTTTGCGGTTTTCTTGATCGATTCGACGATCGATTCCGCCTGTTCATCAGAAAGGTCGCCTGTTGCGGCTTGTCCATTATCTTGTTGCCAGGTTTTGATTGCTGATGCCGTTCGCGGACCATAGAGGCCATCTGGTCTATCAACATCATAGCCGAGTGCAGATAGCGCCGTCTGCACATGGAGAAGATCGTATTTGGCTTAATTTTTGTTTTCTGTAGCTTGTGCGTTTGAAGCCGAAATATTGGCAAATAATGGCTTGACAACAACATCAGAGAAGGTCGCATTGTCTTTGTTTTCGCCGAGATATTGCGCTTGAAGCGCCTAGTTTTATTTTTCCGTTGGGGAGTGAATTTTTTAATATTACGCGGCACGGCGGTGTTTGGCAGAGTTCATCCGGTGTGCATGGAAAACCACCATCCTTTATTTCTTTCCCATAGAATGGCGTGCTTCCTTTACGACAGCGATTCGGATCTGCAACTTGATCGCTTAAAGCGCCTGCTTTGATACCCATCTCAATAAGATTGGTTATTTTTCTGTCTTCTTTTAGAAAGTCGATACCGCCTCCCGAGGATTTATTCCCTGCATTTCTCATTTGTTCGAGAAGCACACCATTAATGGTTGCGCTTGGATCGGGCGTATACACACCGACCGGTGCCGATGGGCTCCATTGAGCATGGGCGTGTGTGCTAATTGCGACAAGGAGAAGCACTACATTGCGGCAACTGATCATCCGAAACACCCTTAACTTCTTTCGCCAGAGAAGTAGGAGAAGACCTCCAGCCAGAACACCGACGCCAAGCAAGGCCCTTTGCAATGAGGTCGCCAAGGTTTTCTCTCCATTGTCGAATGAGGCTCTACCTGAAGAGGCTTTTAATTCAGCTCATAGGAAGAATGAGGAACAAGCCTGCTTCATTCCTTGATTGGCCTGTGAATTATCGAATTTTCGATGAATGCTTGGTGAATGTGATGGTTCGGCCACTTTCAGAGAGAACAGGGCAGGTTTAGGAATCAGCTTGTCGATGATTTTTGCCTTGTTTTTGGGCAACGGTCCTTGAGACGGTAGCTGGTGATATGCTATAGAGGGGTTCCATTTGTGCGCCGGTTTTGCGGCCTGAGAGGACATTGTCGGCGATGTCCTGGCGTTGATCAGGGCGAAGCTTGGGACGGCGGCCACCGACGCGGCCCTCCCGCCTCGAGGCCGGTCTGTGTGCGTTCCTTGATCATGGCGCGTTCGAACTCGGCGAACCAACCGACCATCTGCATCATCATGAGGCCGGCAGGCGTGGTGGTGTCGATGGCTTCGGTGAGCGAGCGGAACCCCGCGCCGGCCGCTTCGATCTGTTCCATGATCGCCAGGAGGTCCTTCAGCGATCGAGACAGCCGGTCCAGCTTCCAGACGATCACGACGTCACCGTCTCGAAGCTGATCGAGCATGCGGTGCAGCTCTGGGCGATCCCATCGGCCACCAGACGCTGCCTCTGAAAACACCCGCTTGACGCCGGCATCGTCGAACGCGCGGTGCTGAAGTGCTGTGTTCTGATCATCGCCTTTCGAGATGCAGCTGTAGCCGAAGATCATCGGACGAAAACTTTCCCAAACGAACGATTCTGAAACGAGACGCGCCGCTCAGCGATTTCAACGGCTTCCGTGTTGCAGATCATGGTTGCAAAATGCCGACAGCCTAGCGGCCGGTTTGGTAGGCGTGAGCTGACGGCCGAGATCGGTGGCGCTGGATGGTTCTCGTGACCCAAGGCGGAAGTTAGGGCTGCCGGGCAACTGCTGTAGCAAGGACGATAGCGCGCATTGCCCACAGTTCGATGTCGTCTTACGTATTGTTTAGGTGGCCGCAGCAATGCAGCTCTAATGCGCCGAGGGTGAGACGAAATGGGGACCGCCGAGGTGATTAAGATTCCGCTCCCGGCGTCCATTGCACTTCATCAACGCTGCAGACCCGGCCACTTCATCGACTGCTACACAGTCGAGGCCGCCATGCCGGTACGCGATGCGGCTCTCGCCATCACCGATTTCCCATATTGGGCGAAGTTCCTACTATTGATCCGTCGGATCGTGACCACGCCATTCGGTCTCGACAATGATGGACCAGCAGCCGATGATCGCGTCGGCATCTTTCCCGTCGAGTCCGAAATGGCCAACGAACTCATTGCCGGCTTTGATGACAAGCACTTAGACTTCCGGGTTTGCGTGCTCTCTCATGATCGCAAGATTAGCCTTGCTACGTGGGTCGCACCGCACAACCTTGGCGGATGCGCTTATCTGGCGGCTATCATGTCCTTCCATATTGCGATTGCCCGCAACGCACTGGCACGGGTTGGACGACGTAGCGAGCGATGATCGGCATTCGGGCGTCCGGTTTCTGATCAACAAGCCGGCACCGGGTGAGAGAGCCGGCTTCTCAAAGTGACCCATTTCGGTCGCTAGCGCAGCGGAACACCGCTGAGAAAGGAAACGTCAGAGGCTATCGACGGTCCTGGATACCGTGCCGCAGGTCATACTGCTCTCGTGCAAGGTCCAAGGCAGAAAAATTCGTCTCCGCCCACTTGTCCAGGATTTCCAATGTGTGGCTCAGAGATTGTCCGAGCGGGCTCAGCCGATAGTCGACATGGGGCGGTATCGTTTGCCGGTCTTCCCTGATGACCAGGCCGTTGCGTTCGAGATCCCGAAGGGTCTGGGTCAGCATTTTTTGCGAGATGCCGTCGATCCGACGCAAGAGCGCGCCGTTGCGCATCGGACCGACGGCCAGCGCCGGCAGGATCAGCATCGTCCACTTACTGGCGATCAGCTCGAGAGCATGCCGCGCGGAACAGCTCGCATCGAACACGCTCGGGGGCTGCGCCGCGGATCCATCTGTGCCCTGCAAGATCTTACCTCGATGGTTACCAAAAGGTGCGTACTTGAAGTTCGGTTCTCTCCATTTGTATCGTCGCCATCAGACAGACTTGTCAAATGGAGACGGCGCATGAAAGCTCTGATTCTCAGCTCGAGCCCGAGGCGCGACGGCAATTCGGCCTGCCTGGCCGGAATGGCCGCCGAGGGCCTCGAAGACGCCGGACATCGTGCGACTCTTCTACAGAGTGCGGACGTTCTTGCCGCGTTTCTTCGCGATTGCCGATCCTGCCGGAACTCGAAAGGTGAGTGTTCGATCGACGACGGCTATCGGGACCTGTTCTTCGATCATTTTCTGCCGGCTGACGGCTTGATTGTCGCAACGCCGATCTACTGGTACGGCATGTCCGCGCAGCTCAAGGCCTTCTTCGACCGCATGTTCTGCTACGTCGCGGTATCACATCCAAGATCGTCATCGACCGTCGCGGCCATGCAGGGGAAAAGGTTGGGGCTCGTCTTGAGTTCGGAAGAGACCTTCCCCTCGGTCTCGGCGGCCATCATCCATCAAATCCAAGAATACAGCCGGTACACAGGGTCGACCTTCGTCGGTGTCGTTCACAGCTATGGCAATGTCAGGGGCGAGGTTTCGAGGGATCCGAGCGACCCAATTCATGCTGCCAAGCAGTTCGGCCGCTCGTTTTTCGATGCCCACGCAACGGACTACAGGATAGACACGGCCAGACCGGCAGCCGTCTGGGGCGATAGACAGCTTGGCCGTTGCCATGGCTAGCCGGATCCTCAAGTGGTCGAACAAGGCGTGGACTGAGGAGAGACGATGACGCTTCAACGTGATCACCTGTTCCAGGCTCTGGAATTACCCTGCGGGACAGTCTTAAAGAACCGCATCGCGAAGTCGGCGATGTCGGACGCCTTGGGCGACGGGCGTGGCAACCCGACGCAGGCTCAGATCCGGCTCTATGAGCGTTGGGCGGGAGGTGGGGCAGGTCTGTCGATCGTCGGCGAGGTTCAGGGCAATCCCAGCTATGCCGAAAAGCCGGGCAACCTGGTCCTTCGTTCCGATTCCGATGCGGCGGCCTTCGCGGATCTCGCCAAAAAGGGATCGGTGAACGATGCCAAGCTCTGGCTTCAACTTGGCCATGCCGGTGCCATGGTCTATCCGCCGATCGGCACGCCGAAAGGTCCAAGCGCCATCGATATCCCCGGACTGCGCTGTGATGCGCTCAGTCTGGAGGAGGTTTCGGCGTTGCCCGATGCGTTCGCGCGCACGGCGGACCTGGCCCGACAACTCGGTTTCTCCGGCGTCGAGATCCACGCGGCGCACGGCTTTCTCTTGAGCCAGTTTCTGTCGCCCCTATTCAACAGGCGCGCGGATCGATATGGCGGGACCGTAACCAATAGAATGCGGCTGCTGTTGGAGGTTGTCGAAAGGGTGCGCAACAAGGTCGGGCCTCTCTTTCCCGTCGGCATCAAGCTGAACGCCACCGATCAGCTGGAAGGAGGCTTCGCGGAAAAGGATGCGCTCGCCGTCATCGCTGCGCTGGATCGAACGGAGACCGATCTGATCGATATCAGTGGTGGAACCTATTTTCCAGGCGCGCGCTCGGCGTCGGATGCCAGGAGCAAGGGGCCGTATTTTCTTGAATTCGCGGGACAGGCGCGTCGCCTGACCGACAAGCCGCTCATGGTGACCGGTGGGTTCAAAACTTTCCAGGAAGCCGAAGATGCGGTCGCTCGGCACGGCGCTGATGTCATCGGCCTCGCCCGGGCGCTCGCCCTCAATCCGGATCTTCCCAACGAGTGGCAGGCCGGCGTGACGGATCCCATGATCTTCCCAAGATTTACCGCTCCGCCGGAAGGAGGTATAACGGCTTGGTACACAATGCGACTGAAAGACTTGAGCGACGATCGCGCCCTACCGGACGAGACGGATGCGAGCATTGCCCTCAAAGACTACGAAGCCCGGGACGAGGCGCGTGTCGCCCTGTGGAATGCGCGCTTCAACGAATGACATGCGAAGGCGAAGTAACCGCCCCTCGAAACGGACGGCCGGGAGATGACCTTGACGACACGCGGCCATTGCCAGGCTATCCCGCTAATAACGTCCGGAGTTGCTGGGCGAAGCTGCCCTGCCTGATCAGCATCGGGGGGCAAGATCACGACCCTGACCATCCGGTAGCATCGCTTCTCTTACTGGCTGGCCTGAAGGACGCGTGAGACGGCGTCCACATAAACCTCCACGCCTCGCTTGATATGCTCATCGCTGGTGTTTTCGGCCCAGTGATGGCTGATGCCGCCGATACTGGGCACAAACATCATAGCCGAGGGTATATGGGGGGCGATCACCTGAGCATCATGGGCGGCGCCGCTCGGCATGAGGGCATAGTCATCCGGTATTATAGCTTTCGCCGCATCGATGATGGCGTTTTGAGGGCCGGGCGCCATCATCGCCGGTTTCATTTGCGCGAGAATCTCGAGCCTGGCCGAGCAGGGGCCGGCCGCATCCACATCGGTGATCAGCTGTTCCAGACAGGCATGCATGCGCTCTAGCGTTTCCATCTCCGCATCACGGAACTGGAAGATCATCTCGGCATGGCCCGGGATGATGCTTGGCCCGCCGGGCTTCAGATTGACGCGCCCGACCGTCCAGACGCTGAAGGGGCCGGCGATCGCGGGGAAGGCGTCTTCGATACCGCGCCAAAGGGTCATCAGTGCTTTGCCTGCATCCTTTCGGCTCGCCATGGTGGTCGTGCCGGCGTGGTTCTGCTCGCCTTCAAAGGTGATACGGTACGCCCAAATGGCGACGATGCTGGTAACGATGCCGATCGATTGACCTGCCGTTTCGAGACGGTCTCCCTGCTCGATATGCGCCTCGAAAAAGGCGGCGTAGCGATGCGGGTCCATTTGCAGTCTCGGCCTTCCGGACAGGCCGGCTTCAGCAAGGCAATGCCGCAAGCTTCCGCGGCCGCTCCTGTCCACGGCTGTATCCATATCCTCGTCTGTCAGCTCACCGACGAAGGAATTCGAGCCCAGCAAGGGGCCGCTGAAATGCCCTTCTTCATCGGCGAAGGCGATGACGTCGACACCGCCTTGGACATCCCTGGCCTCGGCGATGGCGCGGGCCGCCTCGAGCGCGTAGACCACGCCCAAGGCGCCATCCAGCCAGCCGGCATGGTTCTGGCTTTCTATGTGGGAGCCGCCGAGGACATGTGGCCCAGGGTCAGGAGCTTTGCCGACGACATTGGCGATGCCATCGATCGATGCGTCATGGCCGATGGCTTGCAACTTATCTACCAGCCATTGACGCGCCTCCATGTCGTCTGGTGATAGGGTCGGACGATGAACACCTGTCTTGTAAGGCCCAATCTTCCGAAGCTCATAAAGATCCTTCAACGCCCGCTCGGGGTTAGCCATGGCCAAGGATATTCTCCTTTGGTTCTCGTTTTCTCATGATTGATCAAGTTCCGAAGACAGGCTCTCCAAGCGGTATGCCTTTCGAAGCTCACTTACCTTGCAGCGCTCGCCGTGCACACAAGAACCGCCGAGAAAAAGATGCGTCGGATTTGCATAACGGCTTTGGGAGGGAGGCCACTCAATCCGTCATCGTGTCCACTGCGGGCACCCATCAGTACCCGGTTCACCACTGGAAGCCGTCATGTCCACACATGGAACTCTTTCCCCACTAGCCTTGCAGCAGAAAACGAGCGGTTACCGTCCGTCCGGAGAGGAACTCCGCCGTCGCGACCGGTCTTCTGACGCAAAGCTGCCCCCTGAGGCCTGGTCGCTTATGCGGAAACTTGATCCAGACCAGCCGCAAGGTTGCGTCTTTCATGCTCTTTCGTGAGTAGCGTCTGCCTCTTCAATAGGGCGAAATTCACAAGCTTCATAAAAATGGTTGGCAGCCGTTGTGCTTGTTCGAAGGCGCACCCTTTCGAAGTGCTCGTGGTGATTTTCGAGCAATGCGCTTACGAGCTGCCTGGCGACGCCGAGACGGCGATAGCGGGGGTGAACATAAAGGTGCCTGAGGCGCCCAACATGATCTTGCTGAGCATAAGGATCACGATTCAAACCACCGACGGCAATGGCGCAATCTCCATCGAAGACGCCCAACAGCTTTTCGCCAGGTCTGGAGAACCGATTGACACCTGTGTTCCACTCGTCGGCCAGCCGATCGACAAACTGAAATCCTTCCGTCGACGCCTCAGCAACAAGAGCTCTAAAAACGTCGCCATTGCCAAGATCGATCGCGCGTATCGTGAAGCCAACGGTCATGTTGATCATGCTACTCCAACGGCAAGGAAGAACCCACTGCTGACCTTATGGCAGGTTACCGATCGAAGACCCGACGCGAGCTGCACCCGGCGAAAAGGGGATTCATGACCCAAGTTCTGCCGGAACAGTGATGGCCTAGGAGGACAATTACGACAAGCGCTGGCGTGATCTAAGCATTGCCCATCGACCGCAGTTTGAGAGCTATGCGGCGCTTACTCCGCGCTACGTGACGAGGCGCTTATGCGTATCTCTGCCCCGAAGCCGTCACGAGCCGCCAGTCGGCTTTTGGGCGCGTCTGTAGATGATGTCGCTACTCAGGCGCACAGCAGAATAGGCCAAGCCTGATTGAGGCACGTTTACGAGCTGGTGTTAAACGTACCTGTATTCGGTCAAAAAGCGGACTATAGTTAAGTGATAAGATGCGGCGGTACTGAACCAGATGCCGTCCAAAAGGAATGGGACACAATCAGGGAGAAACGTGATGCTATGCGTCTTCAAGTCGACGGCTGCGGCGCTGGCGGTGTTTCTGGCATCCAGTATCGCGAATGCCGAGACCATCACGCTCAATGGCGCCAGCCAATTTGATGAAGAACACGCCTTCACCAAGACCATGCGTAAGTTCGAGGAGCTGGTGAAGGATTATTACCAGGGGCCGGATGAGCTGGAATTCGTCCTGCATCTCAATAGCGAGCTGGGCCTCGAGAAAGACTACTTCGCCTATATGAGCCAGGGCATTTCGGTCGACTACGCTGTGGTCGCGCCTTCCCACATGTCAACGTTC
>JBCCUL010000042.1:0-72659 GCA_039197065.1 Pseudomonadota bacterium
AGGCCGACGTCACCGAATATGTGCCTTACTATTCCGTCAACGAGCAGGCCCGCTGGGCCCACGCCGCCGCTCCGGCCGCACCTTCCGCGAAGATCGCCTCCGCCGCCGGCCTGTTCTCCAAGTCCTGATCCCGTCTCGCCCGTCACTCCCGAGGTTACCCCCGCCTGCGCCCGTGCCCGTCACGGGCGCCTTTTTTGCAACGACGCCAAAAACCCACATCTTCCGCTCTCTTCCCACACGCCCCATCATGCCACCAAAATCTTCAAGAGCATGACACACCCATGGTTAAGTCTTCGTAAACCGGTAGCAATCCCTTAACAGCCGGGATCGGGCGAGACGCCGGAAGGCCTCAGACCAACTGTTGAACTTCCCGGCGCTGATCGGTAGTCATGGGGCGCTTTCGATTTCAGCTTCGGATTTTCCCATGATCGCCGCAATCTTTCTTCCTTGCCTGCTGGCGCTTTCACTTATTGTCCAGCCTTTGACGGCCAGCGCCGCCGACGATCAGCGTCCGGAGGCGGGCGTTAACAATGTCTGGTATCATGTGGAAGATGGGGCCGATACGGCGATCGTCTTCGTCCATGGCCTGGCCTCCGACAGCCGAGATGCCTGGTTTTATAAAGGCGATGGCGCTGAAGAAGACGCTTACTGGCCGGCCATTCTGCGCGACGACCCGGTGTTTGCCGGGAGCGCTATCTTTCTCGGCGGCTATCACACCGAAGTCGACAGCCACGACTACGATTTCCGGGACGCCGCGAACCAGCTGCACCGCTCGCTTGCGATCGGGATCGGGCCCGCCTCATCGGCCGTGCTGGATCATCCGAACATCCTGTTCGTGACCCACAGTGCTGGCGGGATCGTCGTTCGTCACATGCTGACCCGGCATGTCGAAGATTTTTCGGACAAAGCCGTCGGCCTCGTCCTGATCGCCTCGCCGTCAATCGGTTCCCGCGACGCCGACCGCTTCGAGTTCATCGCCGAGCTCGTGCGCTCCAAGCAGGGCGAGCAGCTCGGTTTCAACAACCCGTTTCTCGAGAGCCTGGACAAGGACTTCAAAAATTTGGTGCATCGAGACAAGATCCCGAGGCTGAAAGGCGTCGAATGGCTGGAGCACTATTTGCTGTTCGGCATGCTCGGTAAAATCGTCGGCATCGGCCGGGACGAGGTGCTGGTCGATGAGCAGTCCGGCGGGCGCTATTTCGGTGAGCCGGAGCGCATGCCGGGATCCGACCATGTCAGCATCGCAAAGCCCAGCAGCCGCGATCACGAATCGCACCGGGCGCTGGTCTATTTCCATAAGCGGACCTTCAAGAAGCTAATCGAGACATCCGAGCAGGTCGCAGCTCCCGGCGATGAGGAAGGTGTTGAAGAGGCATCTGCATCCCTCGCCGCGAGCAAGGCCGAGTCCGCCGCCGCGAGGCTTAATCCCAACGCCGAGCTCGCGAAAACAACCGAACCGGCCGAGCCGGTGCGGATCGATGAGAAGCGCTCGGCGTCGCTTTGCAATGATCGGGTGCAGATCGAACTCGCCAGCGTCTGGAAGAAAGGTGGCGGTCGACCCGACGATACGGTCACCGTGCTATCCACCGCCCTCGACGCAGGAAAGGCGGTCATCAAGGTCGGCCACTCTCTGCGGCTCATTGACGGTTGCAGCCCGACCTTGGTCAACACAGGCCGGGACAGCACGTATTTCGCTGTTTTTCAATAGGTTGATCATCAGAAAATGAGAAGGGACAGGTGAAGATGACGGTTCTCGATGGAAAGACGCTGGCGACGGCGGCGGCCATTCTGCTCTGTTCTTCCTGGACGGCCATGGGCTGCGAGCGCGCCATCGAACTGGATAGCGATCAAGTTCGCCATCAGATCGATCTCTTGAAGGCGGAGGATGCCGATCCGATCGATCAGACCGATGCGCTAAGCGCCTTGATGTGCGCTGAGCGCGCAAGCGTCAGAGACCTCGCTGCACGCACGGCTCTCGCTTCTCCCAACGATTCGCTGCAGGCGGCGACTTTAGCTGAAGTCCTGATGCAGAAACAAACCATCATGATCGAGTTTATCGAAGAAGAAGGTATTGCCAATGACGTACGCGACTACATCACAGAGAACATCGCTCTGAGTTATGAAGTCCGATCCGTCGATCGCAACGCATCCTGCATCGCGTTGAGTAACGGAGGGTGCCAGGGCTATTTTCTCGATATCACCGGAAAGAATGTCGATATCAAATATAGCAGGGACATCGGCAGTTTTTCCCTGGACCCAGAAGGGGATCTCAGAGGCTATTACAAGCCCAACGGCTTTCCAGCCAAAGTTCCGGCGCGCATCAAGCTGCTCTGAGTTAGAGCGCATCCCGATCGGATGTGATCGGGGTGCGCGTTCTATCTCATTGTTTCGCCGCACTTCCTTATCGAACAGGTGGTTCCACCTGTTCGGGAAAAGCTCTAGCGTCAACCTGCAGGCCAATAAAAAAGGCGGTGCCTAAACACCGCCTTCCCCAACCTCGATCGAGGCAAGTCCGAAAAAACTAGCCTTGGCGAGTCTTCATGCGGGGGTTGGACTTGTTGATGACGTAGACACGTCCTTTGCGGCGGACGATGCGGCAATTCTTGTCGCGCTTCTTGGCCGACTTCAGGGAATTTCTGATCTTCATGATATCGGCCCTCAGCTTTTCTTGCGGCGGAAGCTCTGGAAGCGCTTGTTGAACTTGTCGACCTGACCGCCGCGCTCCAGTAGACGCGAACGATCACCGGTCCATGCCGGATGCACGAGCGGGTCGATGTCGAGCGTAAGCGTTCCGCCAGGCTCGCCGTAGGTCGAGCGCGTCTCGAACGTCGATCCGTCGGTCATGACGACCGTAATGTCGTGGTAGTCTGGATGAATATCCTTCTTCACCCGCTTTCTCCTTGGTGCGATCGGCGGTATATAACCAATGGATCCGGGCCTCGCAAGGGGCGGCTGGCGCTTTTACTATGTCGTTTCCGGAAGAAAGTGCCATGTGATCCGTTGATCAGCATGGTTTCCATGCAGATTGGACAGACACTGGTCATGTCCGGCTGCAAGGTCGAACACGAAACGAGATAAAGGCGAATTCATGGATGGAGCCCGTCGGTCCAAGGCGAAAGAAGATGGCAAGCGCGCGGGCAGCCGCGATCTCAAGGGGCTGGGACGGCTCGGTCGCTATCTGAGGCCCTATCGGCTCCAACTGGTCCTGACGCTGGTCGCTCTGGTGCTTTCCGCATCCGCAGTGCTCGTGTTCGGCGCCGGATTTCGTTACCTCATCGACGGTGCTTTTGGCCAAGGAGAAGCCGAAGCGCTCGATCATGCGCTCAAGGCCGCCCTCATCGTCGTGGTCATTCTTGCTGTTGCGACCTTCGCTCGAGCCTATCTCGTATCCTGGCTTGGCGAGCGCCTTGTTGCCGATCTTCGAAAGGACGTCTACGGCCACGTCGTCAGCCTGTCACCAGGATTTTTCGAGGTCACGCGCACCGGCGAGGTGCTCTCCCGTCTGACCGCCGACACCTCCGTGGTACAGAGCGTGATCAGCTCGTCGCTTTCCCAAGCGCTGCGCAATATCCTGCTGCTGCTCGGCGGCCTTGTGCTGCTGTTCGTGACCAATCTCAAGCTGACGCTTTTGATTCTGATAGTGGTGCCGTTGGTGGTGGTGCCGATCGTCGTGATCGGAAGAAAGGTGCGCATGCTATCACGATCAGCGCAGGACCGGGTCGGCGATCTATCGGGCCATGGCGAGGAAACACTGAACGCCGTCCAGACGGTTCAGGCCTTCGCCCAGGAAAGCCGGGAACGCAATGTGTTCCATCGGTTGACCGAGGACGCCTTCGGTGCGGCTGTGAGCCATGCCAAGGCACGTTCGATGCTTGCGGCCGTCGTGATCACCTTGGTTTTCGTGGCGATCGTCGTCGTGCTCTGGATCGGCGGCCATGACGTCCTGGCAGGAACGATCACCGGCGGCGAGCTGGCATCCTTCGTGTTCTACGCCACGGTCGTGGCCAGTTCTGCAGGTGGTCTCGCAGAGATTATGGGGGATCTGCAGCGTGCGGCCGGTGCCACGGAGCGCCTGTTCGAACTCCTCGACACGAAGCCAAGTATCAGTGCACCCGCCGAGCCCCAGCCTCTCGCTAATCCTGCAAAGGGTGCCGTCAGTCTCGATGCGGTCGATTTTTCCTATCCGCTCGACCCGACGAAAGAGGTGGTTTCCGGTCTTTCGCTCGACGTGGCTCCGGGTGAGTCGGTTGCGCTGGTCGGTCCTTCGGGTGCTGGCAAAACGACCATCTTCCAGCTGCTCATGCGCTTTTATGATCCCGCGGCCGGCATCCTCACCTTCGACGGTGTCGATATCAAGGCCGTCGATCCCGTCGACCTCAGGCAGAAGATCGGGCTGGTGCCGCAGGAGCCGATGATTTTCTCCGCCAATGCCTGGGACAATATCCGCTACGGTCGGCCCGATGCCGGTGACGATGAGGTGCGAGCCGCCGCCGCGGCCGCGGCCGCGACCGAATTTCTGGAAAAGCTGCCGGATGGCTTTGACACGTTTCTCGGCGAGAAGGGCGTCCGTCTTTCCGGCGGTCAACGCCAGCGTATCGCGATCGCGCGCGCCGTTTTGCGCGATCCGGCGCTTCTCCTCTTGGACGAAGCCACCAGCTCTCTCGATGCCGAAAGCGAGCGCCTGGTGCAGGAAGCGCTCGAGCGTTTGCGCGAGGGGCGCACAAGCTTGGTGATCGCCCATCGCCTGGCGACCGTCCTGAACGCTGATCGCATCGTCGTTCTGGATGAGGGCAGGGTGGTCGCCACCGGCAATCACCATGAGCTGATCGAACAGGGTGGTCTCTATGCCCGGCTTGCCGAGCTGCAGTTCAATGTCGGCGATCAGCTCGCTGCCGAGTAGCTGGGTACGGCCTCCGATTCGGACTCGCTCGAAGCGCTCCGATGATGATAGCCAAGGCGTCCAATTGGCTTGGACATGAGAGGCATTTTTCCTATCTTCCCGGACACAATCACGATGACGCCGGTCTCTCTGCCGGCCGTATGAAGGGGTAATCGACGTGCAGGCGGAACGCGATCGGCAGGCGATCGACATTTTAAAGACCAATGACCGGGGTGGTTTCACCGTCCCGACGTCCAGGCTTTATCCCTATCAGTGGAATTGGGACAGCGCGTTCGTGGCGCTCGGCTTCATGACCTTCGACATGGAGCGCGCCTGGCGCGAGATCGAGATGCTGTTCGAGGGGCAATGGGCTGACGGCATGGTGCCGCATATCCTGTTTCGCCGGGACGATCCCGATTACTTCCCCGGCCCCTCCGTCTGGCGGGCAGGTAACGACAACTTGCCGTCATCCGGCCATGCCCAGCCGCCGGTGATCGCCACCGTGGTGCGTGATCTGATGGAAGCGGGCGGCGAGGCGTGCGAACATCGGGCGCGCGGCCTCTTCGATCGCCTCTTGGCTTATCACCGCTGGTTCCATCTCAGACGGGATCCGGAAGGCAGGGGCGTGATCGGCATCGTCCATCCCTGGGAGTCGGGTCGGGACAACAGCGCCGATTGGGAAGAGGCGTTGATGCGGGTCGAGGTGGCGCCGGACCTCGGAACCTATGAACGCCGCGATACCGCGCATATCGATGCCGAGGAGCGCCCGAAGCAGGCCCAGTACGACCGTTTTCTGACCCTGGTGAAATTCGGCCGGGACGAGGGGTGGAATCAGGACAGAATCGCGCGGGAAGGTCAGTTCTTCGTAGCCGATCCCGGCATCCAGTTCATCTTGATGCGCGCCGATCGCGATCTTCTGGCGATGGCTGAACGGTTCGGCAAAGTGGCCGAGGCGGACGAGATTCGCGGCTGGCTCAAGCAGAGCGAGGCGGGCACGGAGCAGCTCTGGAATTCGGATATGGCCGCCTTCAACGCGCGCGATCTCAGGACCGGCGATTTCTCTGGCGCGATCACGTCGGCGTCGGCGCTGGCGTTTTACGCAGGTGCGGGCTCGGAGGCCCAGCGGGCGGCGATGCTGGAGCATCTGAAACGGATATGCAGCCAGGTCGAATACGCCCTGCCGAGCCTCGATCCGGAGCATGCGCGCTTCGAGCCCAAGCGCTACTGGCTCGGGCCGGTCTGGGCGATCGTGAACTACATGGTCTCTCGCGGTCTCCAGGAAGCCGGCCAGACAGCGCTGGCGGACCGCATCAAAACCGATAGCCGCCGGCTTATCGAAGCCTCGGGCTTCCATGAGTATTTTCATCCCCGGACCGGCGAAGGCTGCGGCGGCGGCGACTTCTCCTGGACCGCTGCCATGTGGCTAGCCTGGGCCGGAAAGGATCAAGACGGCGTGAAGGCGGCCTAGTGGGTTGATGAGAAGAACCCGCATCAAAATCTGCTGCATCAGCTCAGCCGAGGAGGCAGCGCTGGCGATTGATTGTGGCGCCGATGCGCTCGGTCTGGTGGGCCGCATGCCGAGCGGGCCTGGCGTGATCGATGATGCACTGATCTCCGAGATCGTCGACAGCGTGCCGCCGCCGGTCGCAACTTTCCTCCTGACCAGCGAAACGGCGGCCGATGCGATCGTCCACCATGCCCGCCGTTGCCGCGCCGACACCGTCCAGATCGTCGATGAGGTCGCCCCGGATGTTTACCCCATCATCCGTGCGGCCTTGCCGAGCCGTCGCCTGGTTCAGGTCATCCATGTCGATGGGTCGGAAACCGTCGACGCGGCGAAGGACGCTGCGACGTTCGCGGACGCCCTATTGCTGGACTCCGGTCGTCCGTCTGCGGCGGCGAAGGAACTCGGCGGCACCGGGCGCACCCATGACTGGGCGATCGGCCGGGCGATCGTCGAAGCCTGCCCATGTCCGGTCTTTCTGGCCGGCGGCCTCACCCCTGAGAATGTCGGCGAGGCGATCCGTCAGGTACGGCCGTTCGGCGTCGATCTCTGTTCAGGCGTGCGCAGCGGAGATCGTCTGGATGCGGCGAAACTGAACGCCTTTATTGACGAGGTGACGACAGCGGATCGGCTCTGAAGGCCTCATGAACTCGTCGAAAAGCGTCGATGTTCGGTGACCGAGCGACGGCCCCGCATTCGCCACGCAGAGCAAATCGGTCAGCACCCTTGGGTGTGGCCTGTCATTTTTTTGATCTCCGCTGTCACTGCGTCCACTTTCGGCTGGGTTGCTCCTGCCAGTGTTCTTGCTGCTTCCAGATGCGATTCAAATAACGTCGCTGGGTGGTTTATTGTCTCGATAAGCTGTCCAGCTTGAAGCCTAGCCTGCTCTAGTTCGAATTTTGCTTGAGCGAGCTCAGCGCCCGAGCCAGATGGCAAATCGGCTTGTATTTGAGCGATTTCTTTGTCGGAGAGCAATGCGCGCATAGCGACCGACGAGTCCCTGCAGGTTTTCGTCAACTTTGATGCGCTGGCGCTTGCCTCCTTAAGGGTTTCTTTGACCGCAGCTTTCTGCAAATCGCTAAAATTCGCATTGAGATCACCGGAATCGATGTCTTCGGCAAAATCCTGACGAAGGCTCGAGATCGATCGTAGGCTGTTTTTTAGTGCTTCGAGCGGATCCTCATAAGTTTCCCCCTCGTCGCTGAGTGGGGTTCCAGCCTCCAGCAGCTTCTTGGTCGTATTGATCAGCTTGACCGCCTCTTGAGGTTCAAGATTTCGCTCGTTCATCAGACGGTTTGTCGTTTTGAGCTTTGCCAGGATCCGATTGGCGGTATCGATTCCAGGGTCATCCAGAAGTTCGATGCTATCGGCAGCCATTTGAATGCCGACAATTGCTGAGCACTGACTGTGATAATAAATCGCATCCTTTACCGCAGCTTGAACATTGTATTTCGCATAGCTCTGATTTTGCCCATGTAACACAATTTGTTCATAGACTTGCTGGCGTCGCACATCGACGCCTTCGAGAATGACATGAGCGGCGAGGTTGGAAAAGAACTCCTGATTGTACTCAGCCCGGACGCCTGAGAAGATCGCGGCGGTTCCAGACAATATATTCGAGGCGAGACCGGAGACGATTCCACCTGCGGCGCCTGACGCAAGTGCGGCTGAACCCATCAAGAAGTTAATTTGTCCCCGGGAGGCGTGCAGATAATTCTTGAAATAGCTGCATCTTTGTTTGGATGCAGCGAGAATTCGTTCTTGTACAGCATTGCGCCTTGATTCGAGGGTGGAATTTGGATACTTCAAGAAAAACGCATTGAAGGCTTCGTCGATTCTTTTTTTGTTTGGTTTTCACCTTACTTTGAATTTGTCTGATTTTTTCTGGGCCTTGAATAATTAGCTTTATTATCCGGATCCAGAAGTCTGACCAAATCAATTTCTTCGAAAGCATCGGAGTTAATCATCGTTCCGACACCAGCAATCGTTACTTGTCTGTCATAGAAATTACGTTGCTGGGAATCAAAGGTTTCACAGCCGCTTAGGGCCAATGCGAAAACCAGAGCGCTTGCAGTGGAACGGAAGCACCTTACTAATGAAAGCCCCATGTTTGCCTCTAAAATGATAAAAGTATTTTAAATTTCTACCTAAAGTTGATTCGTTGTCAACGGGGATGTTTGTTCTATCTATTTCGAACACATCTGATGTGATTGGCAGGTGGTTGGGTTGCCTACGGATTATGGGCAGTCAGATCTGAACCACCTTGCCTGGATTCATGATGTTCTGCGGATCCAGCGCTTTCTTGATAGCGCGCATGGAGTGCAGCGCCTCGCCATGTTCCGCCTCCAGGTAATGCATCTTACCCATGCCGACCCCATGTTCGCCGGTGCAGGTGCCGCCGCAGGCCAGCGCCTGCTCGACCATCGTCTCGCTTAGCGCCTTGGCGCGCTTCAGTTCGTCCGGGTCGTCCATATTCACCATGATCGATAGATGGAAATTGCCATCACCGGCATGGCCGACAAGCGGTGAAATCAGCCTCGTGACTTTCAGTTCCTCCTGCGTGCGAGCGATGCATTCCGCAAGTCTGGAAATCGGCACGCAGACATCCGTAACCACGGCCGATGTGTTCGGCCAGGCCGCCATCACTGCATAGAAGGCGTTATGCCGGGCTTCCCAAAGCCGGTTCCGGTCCTCCGGCCTGGTCGCCCATTGGAAATCATCCCCGCCGAACTCAGCGGCAATCTCACCGACCGTGGTCGCCTGTTCCTGGACGCCGACATCGGAGCCGTGGAACTCGAAAAACAGCGTCGGCGCCTCCTTCATGTCCTCAAGCTTCGAGTAGGCGATGCAGGCCTTCATCTGAAGCGCGTCCAGAAGTTCGATGCGCGCCACCGGCACGCCCATCTGGATGGTCTGGATTACTGTATTGACCGCATCGTCGACCGTGGGAAAGGCGCAGACCGCCGACGAGATCGCCTCAGGCACGCCGTAGAGCCGAAGGCCGATCTCCGTGATCACCCCAAGGGTGCCTTCCGAACCGACGAACAGGCGGGTGAGGTCGTAGCCGGCCGACGATTTTCGAGCGCGGCCGCCCGTCTTGATGATCTTGCCGTCCGCGGTGACCACGGTCAGGCCGAGCACGTTCTCGCGCATCGTGCCGTAGCGCACGGCATTCGTGCCTGAGGCGCGTGTCGCGGTCATGCCGCCGATGCTGGCATCCGCGCCGGGATCGACGGGAAAGAAGAGGCCTGTGTCGCGCAGATGGCTGTTGATCTGCTTGCGCGTCACGCCGGCCTGGACGCGGCAGTCCAGGTCCTCGGGATTGACTTCGAGCACCTGGTTCATGCCGGAAAGGTCGAGGGTTATCCCGCCATTGAGCGCGGTGATATGGCCTTCGAGCGATGTGCCGGTGCCGTAAGGAATGATCGGTACGCCCCGTTCGGCGCACATCTGGACGATCGCCTGAACCTCTTCCGTGCTCTCGGCAAAAACCACCGCATCAGGGGCTGCGCCGGCATTATGGGTCTGGTCCTTGCCATGCTGTTCGCGGATCGAAAGCGACGTCGACAGCCGATCACCGACCAGTGCGCGAATCAGCTCGATCACCGGTGACAAGCTCGATGCGGCGGCGGCTTCTGAGCTCATGGACGCTTCCTTTATTGGTTCGACATTGCGCAGCACTGGACACGACTCTACCGGGAATGGCCGGCTGGACCAATCCGAAAGGCCACTGTTCGCATTTTGGTAGAATTTGAAGCTTTGCTTCAAGAGCGAAAATACGTATCAGAGCGCGACGATGCCGGCATTCATGTCCGGTTCAAACTACACCGGCATGATAGTGCAAATAGGCGGCGACGATGCCGCTGGGTGACGATGCTCGCTGGGTAATGTGTGAATGTCTTTTCGGGGAATTTGATGGATGAATGAACTCTATGTCGCCACGGATATTGAAAGCAACGGCCCAAGCCCGGGCCACCATTCCATGCTGAGCTTCGGTTCGGTCGCCTTTACGCCTGATAAGACCATTCTCTCCACTTTCACGCGCAATCTTCACCTTCTGCAGGGCGCTGGCGAATACCCGCCGACCATGCAGTGGTGGCGCACCCAGCAGGACGGCTGGCGGGCCTGCCGCACCAACCCCGTGCTGCCGAAGCAGGCCATGCTCGACTATGTCGCTTGGCTGAAAAAACTCGGCGGAAGGCCAATCTTCGTCGCCCACCCTGTGGCTTTCGATTATTCGTTCATCGCCTGGTATCTATGGGAATTCGCAGGCGAAGACCCCTTCGAGCGCCGCTCGCTCGACATCTCGTCTTACGCAAGCGCCCTGCTGCGGCGTCCCGTGACCGAGTGCAGAAGAGAGAACATGCCCGAACGCTGGTTCGACAAGGACTTCGTCCACAATCATCAGGCCCTCGACGACGCCATGGGCTACGCCAAGCTCACCTGCAACATCCTGGCCGAGCGTCGGCCGGCGTAGACTTGCCTGAGCTTGCTGGGGAACTGAGGGAGCCCAGCCTGCCAACGCGGGCATTGAACCCGAACTTGCATGGGCTTCCCGAGAACTACGGGAGCCTAGCCTGGGAAAGCCTACATCACGGCCGTGCTCCTTAGAGTGCTAAGCCGTGCTCCTTAGAGTGCTAAAAAGTCAGGCTGCGGCGCCTCGCCGCCGCCGGGCGTAGCGGTCACGGACGCGTTGGAGGAAATCGGCGGCATGCTCCTCGCCGGGACTCCAGTGAGGCGTGTCGTCAGCGACTTCCTGCAGCAATTCGGTGCCGATGCTGCAGCGTCCATCGGGCATCAGCCGAAACACGCCAGACGGGCGCTGCAGCCGGTGAATGCGCAGGCGATTGATATCGACCACGTCACGGTCCATGTCCTCTTCGGAGAGACGTCCGAACTCGTCATCGACGGTCATCTCGATCCCATATTTTTCGGCTTCGCGCTGAAGCAGGAGCAGATCCTGAAACGTCCTGGCGCGATCGCCGACCGGCCCGCCGACGTCGTCCTTACCGACCTTGAAAAGACAGGTGACGGTCCAGCGCTCGATCCCGATCTCGGCAAGCAGCGCCGGCATGCCCATCAGCTGGTCCCGCCTCTTCGGGACCAACACCGAAGCCACACCGACAACATCGCGCAGCACTGGATTGGCCGCCGCTTTGCGAAGACCGTCCACGGTCATTTCGAACGCGCCCACGACCCCCCTTTGACGGTCATGCCGCTCCGCCAGATGCGAGTCGAGCGACACCGCGATCCTCGCAGGCCCAAGCTCGGCGAGCTCATCGACGCGGTCGGCCAGGTAAGTACCATTGGTCACGAAGCTGACGGGGAACTGATGTTCCCGGCCCAGCTTGAGAAGTGCCGCCGTGTAGGCGAAAGAGTCGGGGAGGAGGGGCTCATGCCCCTGAATGCAAAGCGCTGCGATCTTCTCAGCCAGATGCGCTTCACGGACGAAGTGGACGAACTGCCCAACGTCAAGCTCACGCGAGAGCCGATGTTCCTCACGCTGATCGATGTAGCAAAAGGCGCATTTCAGATTGCACCCGTTCGACGCCGGTACGATGGCGGTTATGATTGTTCCATTCTGTATCTTAGGGCTGTGTGAAAGTGCTACATGAACAACCATAAAGAAATATTCCTCGCAGGCAGAAAAATCGCTGGCCTTGTCTAGAGACCAGAACAAAACAAGAACATCGGGTTCGCGGAATATGGACAAAGAAGGTTAATAAACAGTTTGCGGGATCACGTTTCCAAACCTTTTCTTTTTTGGATTCTGCTGAATTGCGAAGCTTTTTATCTATTATTTACTGGTATTTGTAAAGTCGCTATGGATCGAATCTACGAGTGGCACTTCGTCTATTTTTTTCCTGAAAAGGAATATTTGCATAAAAACTATCGCTGCTTACGATATCTGGGGAGGTTGTTCGATTTATCTCGCCTATTCGGATTTACGCGATGATATTGCACGCACCACCGTTTTCTGTCGCTGGTTGATGAAGCGACTGATCGCGGCACGGCGTGGGTCACGAAACGGGATTTCGTTCTACAATTCCGAACATTCTGATGAAGTCATCCACTCTCACAACTTCCAAGCCTATCGTCTTTAGAAATGCTGAGGCGAGCATGTTGTCCCGATTGTTACTTTTTCCTCTCGATAGGCGATGGTTGGAAGCGAAGTAAATGAGACGATAAATCTCATCAGTATAGCTCCCTGGCGAGCCGAGCTCGATGATGTCTACGGACCAAGCTTCCCGATCGATGTCGGAAAAATCGGAGAGATACTTAACTCTGCTCGCCGCTGCCCAGTAGCGCAAATCCGTCTTGCCCCACCCCTCCTTTTTGAAGGCAACGGAAAGCGTCGTGTCAGCTAGACCCTCTATTGGCCTGTTGTAGAAGCCTTCCAAGGCGCCGGCCCAGGCCGAGGGGATGGTTCTTGGAAGGGCATGACTGGACTCGATGCCGATATTTTGCAGCCTGATATCTGCCGATGCTGCGTCTTCCTCTCGATAGAGCTCGGTCAGTTCAAGATGGCCGCGCGACCTGACGACCACGACGCCATGATCCTTCAGCCACTGCCATCGCCGCAGCCGTCGCTCGTCGTTGGGCAGCCCAAGTCTGAGACCGACCGGTCCATAGCCAAGCCCATCTTGATCATGTTCTGATAAGAAATTCGCAAGCGCGGAGAAGTGCAGCGCAAGCGTGCCTGCATTGAGAAAATCGGCAAATGACCCCTCATCCTCCACCTGGCGGCTTCCGATATCCAACACCCAGATGAAGAGTTTCTCCTTCAGGACATCGTTAGTGGCGAGGTCATCAATCAAATTCCACCAAAGCCGCATGCCCTCCGAAGGCGAGGGTCCAAGCACAGATTGCCGGGAGCTGACCGTGATGAGAGCATCGGACTCTTCGATAAGCGATTTGTACGATCGAACGGAGGCTGTGATGGAGTCATCTTCAGCAATTTCCTCCTTCGAAGGCTTCGGCAGGAGGATGACGGAACTCTCAAGGCCGAAAACCGCATCAACCAAGTTCGCCGTGAGAGCCGGCAGATCAATCGACGGATAGGGCACATAACCATCTTCGGTAACGGCCTCATCTTTGCGCTTGCTGCCGACATAGAGCCAGCGCGAAAGAAAGAGATCGATGAGGCGCTGGCCGTCGCGTCTGCCGACCTTGACCTGACCTGTCAATTTAGGGTGCAGGGACCGCACGGAGTTCTCTTCGACCAGCCATTCATTGCGCATGCGACGAATGCTATTTCGCGGTTTGCCGCCCTCAAGTCCGCCATTCACATACCAGGTTTCGTAGAATTCACGCAGGAATTCACCGGGTCGATCGGTTATGTCAGCAGGTTTTTCTCCGGACCTGTCGATCTGCGAGAGCAGTGACGAGATCCGCTCAGCAGTTGGTGTCGATACATCCTTCTTGGCCGTGCTTCGTGCCATAACCTGCTGATTTCTCTTGGTTCGGCATTTGATTGTTACGTTCGCTATTTTGACATAAGTTTCACAAGGAAAGTTTCAATAAAAACGTCTTTCACTTGTAGTATAGATTCATCTTTATTTTGACGCAACTGTCACGTTGACATCAGATTTTGACGTAACATATCGTCAAAGCAACGAGCGGGGTCATCGGGAGTTGCGATGATGTTGCGGGATCTTTTGGGGCGCGAATGGCCGGAAGGCTTTGTGCCCGACGAAGACATTGGTCAGAATACCGACAGAGTCTCCCTGCGCTGGCTTATTTTTGCGCCTTTTGCCTTTCTGCGGGGTTTTACGCTGGGTGAAGGTGGCGGAGCGGACGCTGCTTGGCTTTGGTATGCGCTTGGCATCGCCACTGTTCTGATTTTTGTTAGTGATTGGATAACAAAAATTGGACGCAATCGTCAAAAGAAAAGCCAAAGCCAGCGCCAAAAGCTCGACGATCCTGCCCCTTTGATGAAGGTGCTCAGGAACTATGGAGTCGAGGAGCTCGGTGCTTTCTATGTCTATATGCCCCTGCCGGAACGTCCCGAGGACAAGGAAGCGTGGGCCTGGTTGCGCGTCTTAAAAAGCGAACGGTTGGTGATCAGCGGGCCGTGGCGGCTGGAGGCATCGCGAGCGCCATCTTGGCTGAAAACAACGCATCCAGAGATTTCTTCCGATGATATTGCGCTCTATGAGATTTACCGTTTGAAGAAAGATTCCCTCGCGGCATTTATCTTAGACGCGTGACCGAACAACGACCGCATCATTTTCTTCGGATCATTTTTTGTCCGTTGCCTTAACCAGCAAGTTCAAGTCGACGTGCTCTGCCTTGGTTGAGAGATGCCGAATATTGGCCTGGATGGCGAAAAAAGTGCTTGGGAAGCGTTGCGACTTCAACCCTCTGCGACATGAATTGAGCGAGATCAGAGCCAAATGCGATCACGCCGTCTAGATTATAGCCTTCCTGTCATGCATCAGGATGATGAATCTTCTTCTAGGAATCGCGCAAAAGGGTCATCGGCATGCCACCTTTGACGCGTGCTTGGCCTCGGGAACTACGGTGCTGGTTTTCGCCGTGCCCGAGTTTTTTACCAGAGCACGATAGGAGGGGAGGGGCAGGGTCGATAGAGAAGCTGTAGCCTTGATAGCCCGACCGGATGTGAGAGGCTTCGTAGTAGAGCCGCATCACAGATCAAGATCTCGCCAACAGCCGCCGGCTTAACCCGGTATTAACCCCAGTCCGCTACCCTCGCCTTTATGGTCCATGCGATCCTGGGAGTCCGAGCCCCGCCCTCTCATTTGGCGGACGGATTCCCAGGGTCGCATGGACCGTCGACAACATTGGGAAGACCATCGTTAAGATAGCGATAATGTTCCGACTGAGAGCCAGTCATCTGGCGTTTCCATAGAACGAGACGCCGCACCCGGAGAATGCATCTCAAGTCAAGCCGCCGGCTGCTAGCCGGCTGCGGGCTGGGGCAAGTTCGAGTCTTTGTCGTCGCCGTCCGTGTCGGACCGCGGGCCGTAGCTGTGGATGCGTTCCGCCACGTTCTTGATTTCCGCCCTGGTCAGGAGCGGCGGGCCGCCAGCCTGGAGCGTGTAGTAATATTGCTTGGCCAGCGTTTCGACCTCGACGGCGAGCCACATGGCTTTGGCGAGATCGGGGCCGACGGCGATCATGCCGTGATGGGCGAGCAGGCAGGCTTTTCGGTCCTTCAACGCCTTGATTGCGTTATCCGAGAGCGCTTGCGTGCCGAAGGTGGCGTAGGGCGCACAGCGGATGTCGTCGCCGCCGGCGACCGCGATCATGTAGTGGAGACGCGGGATCGGTTTTTTCAGGATGGCGAGCGTCGTGCAGAAGGTCGGGTGGGCGTGGACGATCGCGTTGATGTCGGGGCGGCTGTTCATGATGTCCAGATGAAAGCGCCACTCCGTCGACGGCACCAGATCGCCCTCATAGCGGCCGTCCTCATGCATGAAGACGACGTCCTTCGGCTTCATGGTCTTGTAGGGACGGCCGGACGGCGTGATCAGCATGCCGCCTTTGACGCGCGCCGACACATTGCCGGATGTCCCCTGGTTCAGGCCTGACTCGTTCATCTCCAGGCAAGTGTCGATGATGGCCTGACGGGTTTTCTTTGACTTGGGCGAGGGAAGCTTTTGCAAGGGGTTCTCCAGGAGGCAAGGCGGATGATCTGGGCCGGGTTCGGATCGGGCTGTTCCGACGACCACGTTCCTTATCGCCGGTCATCAAGCTTTTGTTAACGCAGAAGCGATAGGATCTGGTCGGTTCGCTGGTCCATGCGATCCTGGGACTCCGTGCCTGGCCCTGTCTGCTCTTCCGGCGGACGGATTCCCAGGATCGCATGGACCAGAACGCTATGTTGGTATCGATGGGTTAAGATACGGTTACGCGTGGTTCAGTTTCTCGCTTTCTTGCTCGGTCGTTCTCTCAGTTTCTCGATCTTGCGGCTTCTCGGGTTGTCTGTCTTTGCGAGGTACGAGCCCTTGGTGCGTGAGCCCATTGGTCCAGCGTTTCCTCAGCCTGACGCGTTCCTGGCGCCTGGAACGATGGAGCGTTCAGGGCACCAGGTTGATCAGCGGTTCGCCGCTCAGGAAACGGCGGACGTCCTCGGCGATCATGTCGGCGGCGTTGGTGACGGTCTTCACCGAAGCGCCGGCGATGTGCGGGGTGAGGGTGACGTTCGGAAGCTTCAGGAGAGGGCTGTCGGTCGGTACCGGTTCGATGCCGAAGGTTTCTAGACCGGCGCCCGCGAGCTTACCGTTGGTGAGGGCCTCATAGAGGGCGTCGTAATCGACCAGCGGACCGCGCGCCGTGTTGATGAAATAGGCGCCGTCCTTCATTTTTCCGAACTCGGCTTTGCCGATCATACCCGTCGTCTCCGACGTCACCCGAGGATGCATGGTGACGACATCACTCTCGTCCAGGATCGTGTCGAGCGATACCTGGACGACGCCGTCGTCGAGATCGGTGGGCGAAAGCTGGACATAGGGATCGCAGACCAGAATGCGGCAGCCGAAGGACTTCAGATGGCGCACTACCTTCGTGCCGATATGGCCATAGCCGATCACGCCGACGGTCATCTCGCCGAGCTCGCGTCCGGTGGTGTCGGCGCGGTAGAGATGACCGGACCAGTCGCCGGTCGTGGAAAGTGCGGTATGCCCCGTCGTGATCAGACGGGTCTGAGTGAGGATCATGCCGATGGTGAATTCGGCGACGGCGCCCGCATTCCGTCCCGGCGTGTTGACGACGTGAATTCCCCTGGTGCGGGCCGCCGCCATGTCGATGTTGACGGGGCCGCCGCGGGAGATGCCGATCAGCTTGAGGTCGGGTGCTGCTTCGATGACCGATTGGGTGATCGGCGGCAGATGGCAGATCAGGATTTCCGCCCGTTCGATCAGCGGGATCACCTCCTCTGGCGTGCCGAAATATTCTTTCAGGTCCGCGAGACCAGCGTGGTCCAAAGTCGAGCCTCGACCCGCCGGGTCGTAGCCGTGGGTCATGTCGACATCGGGCCAGGGCTGATGGCCCTGGGTGATCTCGAAATCGATGCCATCGTTACGGTTTAATGAAGCTACAAAAGCTTCGGGGAGCATGAAATTGTCGCCGATCACGGTGACGCGCACCGGTTCCTTTCGTGTCATGGCCATGATCACCGTCCCTGGAGCGACTGGTAGAGCGTGCGCCAGACGCCGTCCATTTGCAGATAGCCGTCCCGATAGGCCGGAAAGAGTTTTTCGTACGTCGCCGCGAGCTCTTCATCGACCGGCTCGAGATCGCCGAGATAGGGCATGACCCAGTCTTTCAGACCGTCGGCGACGTTGTCGTATAGTCCGATCGAGACTGCCGCAGTCAACGCCGAGCCAGCGGCTCCCGCCTCACCGCGCTCGACGATGCGGACAGGCGCGCCCACCGAGGCTGCGAGGATCTTTCGGCAAAGCGCGCTATTGGCAGCGCCGCCTGCGAGACGGATCTCTTCGGGCTTATGGTCGAGTGCTCGATAGCAGTCCCTGCCGGCGAACGCCATGCCTTCATAGATGGCGCGCATCAGATCGCCCATGTTCGTGCGCGTCGAGAGACCGAGAAACTGCGCGCGTGCCCGCGGCTCGACAAAGGGGCCCCGTTCGCCGCTTTCGGAGATGAAGGGATGGAACAGCAAGGTCCCAGGTCGAACATCTGCCGCTTGGCGGTCGAGTTCGAGGAGGAGCTGCCGTTTGTCGACATCCTTCATTCCAGCGGTCCGAGCACACTCGGCGGCGATATCCACCAGCCAGTCGATATTGAGGGTCGCGGCCATGTGGGACTGGAAGCCGCCCCAGGTGCCGGGCACGACAAACGGCATGATATAGCCGACCTGTTCGTCGGAGATCACCACGTCCTCGGCATCGTGGAAGATACGAATGTGCATGCCGGTGGTGCCGAGGATCGAGATGCCGATACTACGACCGGGCTCATAGGCGCCGGCCCCCAGCGTCGTTGCGATGACGTCGAGCGGGCCGAGGACGACCGGCGTGCCAGAAAGAAGGCCGGTGGCGGCAGCTGCGTCGTCGGTCAGCGGTGCATGGTGTTTCGAGCCGTCCACGATATCCGGCCGCAGATGGGCGATATCTTGAAGATCGAGAAGGTCGAGCACAGCGTCATCGTAAGCGCGCGTCCGGTAGTTGCCATAGGTGAACACACCCTCCGAAGGATCGGTCGCCCGCTCGCCGGTCGCCTTGAAATAAAGCCAGTCCTTGCAATGAAGGGCCGACGCGGCCCGGTGTAGACTTTCAGGACGGTGTCGTTTGAGCCAGGTGATCTGGCCACTTTGGATGGCGGGATTGATCGCGGTGCCGGTAATCTTCTGCAGCGCAGGTCCGATGTCGGACGCCCGCCACTCTTCGATGATCGGGGCGGCGCGTGCGTCCAGCCAGAGCCACGCCGGGCAGACCGGTTCGCCATCGGCATCGATCAACCAGGTGCCGTCGCCTTGGCCGGTGATGGCGAGGGCGGCGGTGCGTTTGGCGAGATCGTGGACTTCCTCCGCCAGCAAACGTAAAGCCTCTGCGGCATCGCTCCAGGTGCGGTGGACCTGTTGTTCCGCGCCACCATCTTCGAGATAGTCGACCACATTCGGCACGCCGGATGCGCCGATCTGCTTGCCATCGAGGGTGAAGGCGACCGCTTTGATAACCGAGGTGCCGGCGTCCAGGCCGATGATCAGGTCCTTCGTCATGCCGCCGCGTCTCGCTTGTTCAAACCGTGATGCAGGGCTTTGCCGCTGTCGCCGTCGAACAGATGGAGGGCATTGAGCGGGAGCGTGATCTCAATGTCGCTGTCGACGGGTGCGTCGACCGTGCCGTCGGTCACGGCGATGACGAGCTGGCCGCCGGTCTCGATACCGAGATGGGTCTGATCGCCGAGCCATTGATTGGAGGCGATCTTTCCCTTCAGCACCGGCCCCAATTCAATAAACGATCCAAATCGAATTTGGTGGGGGCGGATGCCAAGCGACAGCTTTCGGCCGTCGGTCAACTCGCCATCGGCCGCGGTGCCGACCGGCAGCTGCAGCGCAAGATCTGAGGTGGCGGCATCTCCCGGCGCTTGAACCTGCAGGCGCCAACCATCCCCGCCACTCCGCGACAGCGTATCAAAAATATTCATAGGCGGTTCGCCGATGAAGGAGGCGACGTAGAGATTGGCGGGGCGGTCCTTGAGGTCGTCGCCGGTCGCATATTGCATAAGCTTGCCGTCGCTCATCACGGCGATGCGGTCGGCAAGCGCCAGGGCTTCGGTCTGATCGTGGGTGACGAAGATCGTCGTGAGCTTGTTCTCGATCAGATAGTCCTTGATTCTCGCACGCAAAATCGCACGCAGCTGTGGCTCCAGCTGCGACATGGGCTCGTCAAGCAGGTGGACGTCCGCATCGCGAGCGAGTGCTCGGGCGAGGCTGGTCCGTTGCTGCTGGCCGCCGGAGAGTGTCGGCGGGTAGCGCTCCAGAATGCCTTCGATGTCGAGGAGATGGGCAATTTCCTTGACCTTGGCGTCCACCTCCGTGCGCGGGCGGCGGTCGCGAAGCAGGCCAAAGGCGATGTTGTCCCTGATCCTCAAAGGCGGGTAGAGCGCATAGCCTTCGAAGGCCATGGCGATGTTTCTTGCGGCCGGCGCCAGGTCGTTGAGCAGCCGATCGCCGGCGCGGATCTCGCCGGAGGTGACGTCTTCGAAGCCGGCGATCATGCGCAGCGTCGAGGTCTTGCCGCAGCCGCTGCTGCCGAGCAGACCGACGATCTCGCCGTCATTGACGGTCATGTCGACGGCATCGACGGCGAGCACATCAGGCTCGCGTTTGACTTTGTAGATTTTTGAGACCTCGTCGAGAACAAGATTGCTCATCAGGCAGCACCTCCCAGGCGCTCGCCGGTTTGGGCGTCGAACAGGAGGAATTGGTCCGGAGACAGGTCGATCCAGACATTGCGATGGCCGCGCGGCAGACGCGCCGTCTCGGCCTCGGAACATGAGGCTAGAAGTTCGCCGCCGTCCGGCGTTTTCAAGAGAAGGACCGAGCGCACGTTGAGCGGCGTTACCGCATCGAGTTCCACAGGCAGGCCGTTCTCGGTCGCCGTCATGCTGACCTTGATATGCTCCGGTCTGATCCCCACCAGACAGTCGGCAGCGCCGACGGGCTTCACGTGAAGCGGGAAGGTCTTGCCGAACAGTTCGACCGAGCCGCCCTTAGCTGACGCCGCAGGCCGCACCTGCCGGAGGTTGATGGTGGGGTCGCCGAGCAGGCGCGCTACCTTGGTCGACACCGGTTCGCGATAGATGTTCGCCGGCGTGTCGATCTGGGCGAAGCGGTTGTCGTCGAGGACGGCGATGCGATCGCCGAGCGCCATGGCTTCCTTGTAGTCCTGGGTCACGTAGAGGACGGTGGCGCCGGTCTGCTTCAGGAGGCGCGGCAGCTCGATGCGCATCTCGTAACGGAGCTTGGCGTCGACGTTGCGGAGCGGATCGTCGAGCAGCAGCAGCTTCGGGCCGCGCACCAGGGAGCGTGCAAGGGAGGTGCGCTGCTTTTGACCGTTGGACAGCGCCTTCGGCAAGTGGGTCAGCACATGGTCGATCTGCAGCAGGTCGGCGACCCGCTGCACGCCTTGGCGAACCTCCGCCTCGGATTGCTTCAAGGCGCGCAGCGGGCTCGCGATGTTATCGAAGGCGGTCATATGCGGGTAGAGCGCGAAGTTCTGAAACGCCATGCCGAGCGCCCGCTCTTCGGGCTGATCGAAGATGACGCTTCGCCCGTCAATGCGAATATCGCCTTCGTCAGGATCGAGCACGCCGGCGATCAGGCGAAGGAGCACCGTCTTGCCGCCGCCGCTCGGCCCGAAGATCGCGACCGTCTCGCCGCGCTCGACATCCAATGAGACACCGTCCAGCACGGTCTCCCGGCGAAAGCGTTTCGTCACCTTGTCCAGGCTCAGATAGGTCATGGCGGTCAACCCTTGACCGCGCCGAGGGAAAGGCCCTCGACCAGATAGCGCTGGGCGGCGATGGCGAAGATCAGGGTCGGGATGATCGAAAGGATCAGGGCGGCTGCGATCTGGCCGTATTGGATGCCCGAGGCGGTGACGAAGGCGAGTGCTCCCACAGTGACCGGCTGTTTGTCGGCGGAAGCGAGGATCAGGGCGAACACGAAATTGTTCCAGGCGAAGATGAAGGCCAGCAGCGCGGCTGCAGCGATGCCAGGCAAAGCCAGCGGCACGGCCACCTTCAGGAAGGTCTTCAGCCAGCCATGGCCGTCGATGCGGTGAGCGTGTTCGATGTCCTCGCTGATATCCTCGAAATAGCCGCGCGTGATCCAGAGGATGAGGGGCAGCGTGATCAGCTGGTAGACCCAGATCAGGCCGAAATAGGTGTTGTAGAGGCCGAGCATCTGGAAGTAGCTGAGCAACGGCACCAGCACCAAGAGCGGCGGGGCGAAACGGAAGCTTAAGATGGTGAACGCGATATCCTCACCTAGCCGGAATTTGTAGCGGGCGAACGCATAGGCGGCCGGGATCGCAAGCACGATCGAGAGCGCCACCGAACAGCTTGCGAGGATGAAGCTGTTCAGCAGATTGCCCATGAACGCGATCTCGAGCGTGCCGGCCTGAGTCTCGAGCTTGCCGGAGATCAGAGCGACATAATTGTCGAGCGTCGGCGTGAAGACGAGGGAAGGGGGCATGCGGAGGATGTCCTGATTGGTCTGAAAGGACATCAGGAACACCCAGAAGATCGGGAACAGGAAGAAGAGCCCGACCAGTGTCAGGAGGACCCCGCGAATGATGCGTGACTTGGTGGTTTCGCGGCCCGTCATCCGACACCTCGCGCCTGTTCGCGCAGCTTCAGCCACTGCTTGATGAAGATGTTGGAGAGAATGAAGGTGATCACCCAGAGCACCATCAACAGCGCCGCCGAGCGGCCGACATTGGTATACTGAAAACGTTCCAGATAGCTCTGCACCTGGAACACCATCAGCGTGTCGCCGGGCCCTCCCTGGGTCATGGCGTAGATGATGTCGAACTGCTGAATGCTCTCCAGCATGCGGAAAAGCGCCGCCGTGATGATGTAGGGGGTCAGCATCGGGAGCGTGATCCGGAAGAAAACGAAGGTCCAGGGCACGCCGTCCAGCTCCGCCGCCTCGAAGGGCTGCTTCGGCAAAGCGCGCAGACCCGCAAGCAGCAGGATCATCATGAAGGGTGTGTAGACCCAGACATCGACGATGACGACGGTCATCAGCGCCGTCGACGGCGAGGAGGCCCAGCGGAAATCGTCGAGCCCGACCAGGCTGGCGAGGTAGCTGAGGATGCCGAAATTCGGGTTGGTCATCAGCTTCCACATCAGGGCCGCGATCGCAGGCGCAATCATCAGCGGCATGATGAGCAGGAGGCTCATGACATCGTTCAGGAGCGTGCGGCGACGCAGCAGCAGGGCGATGCCCAGCCCGAGCAACAGCTCGATGCCGACGGTGAAGACGGTGTAGAGCAGCGAAACGCGGATCGTGTTCCAAAAGGCGGGGTCGCTGAAAAAGCCGATATAGTTCTGGAACCAGATGAAGCCGCGCATCTGCGGAAAGGCAAGATTGTAACGCTGCAGCGAATAGATGATCGCCGTGACGAAGGGAATGATGATGCCAATACAGACCAGGAGTGCGGGCAGGCTCAACAGATAGGGCAGCGCCGCGCGCATGAAGGGCCGCCTGCCGGTGGCCCTGACCTCGGCGCCGACAGCCTCAGTCGCCATCCCAGCCTCCGATCAAGACCGGGCCTGGAGCATGGGCGGCATCCAAGACCCCGCCATGTTTACGATTCCTCAACGCATGTCCGCTAAAACCATCCCATATGCTGGTCCATGCGACCATAGGAATCCGTGTCGTGCCCGAGTGTCTTGCCCGGTTGGCGGACTCCCAGGGTCGCATGGACCTGTCTTCGATCGTATTGGGCGAGGATGAAGTTTCGGTTAACGTTTGAGCAAAATCTGATGGCGGAGAGACAGCGTACGAGTTGAACGGAGCACCATCATCCAGCTCCAGCACTCGGCAGCCTTCACGTTTCCTTAACGCATGTTCGTTAGAACCATCCCGCTTACTGGTCCATGCGCCCGTGGGAATCCGTGTCACGCCCGAGAGTCGCGCCTGGTGGGCG
Source organism: Pseudomonadota bacterium (assembly GCA_039197065.1). Classification (GTDB taxonomy): domain Bacteria; phylum Pseudomonadota; class Alphaproteobacteria; order Geminicoccales; family Geminicoccaceae; genus JANQPX01. The sequence continues at coordinate 23,525 of JBCCUL010000042.1, forward strand.
GACTCCCAGGATCGCATGGACCAGCACTCGAGCTTATCGGGCAAAGTTGAAATTCCGGTTAACGTGGTTCGTTGATGACTGGCGGCGCCAGGGATGACCGGATTGCCGGTCATCCCGTCACCGTCGATGACATCGCCATGCCGCAGACCGCGTAGATCCTCGATCCGCTTGGTCCCGGCATGGCGTAGCACACCCGTCGACGCTGTCAGCCGCGCCGACACGCTGTCGATCGCATCGACCCGCCGTCGGCCGCGCCGACCTAGAGGCCGTTCTGGCGGAGCTGGCGGTTGACGTTTTCGGCCAGCTGATCCAGGCCTTCGCCGACCGGCACCTCGTTCGCCACCATCTTCTGCAGGGTCGCCGCCCATTCGGTGGTGAGGTTGGCGAACAGCGGCTGCGGCGTGAAGTAGATCTTCGAGCCGGGCGCGCTCTCATTGAACTGCTCGAGATAGCCCGGGTAGCTTGCGGCGATCCGCTCCTGGAAGTCCGCACTGTCCCAGACCGACTGGCGGACCGGGTTCACGAAGTCCATCTTCTCCGCGCCGAACAGGCCGTGCTCGGTACCGGACGCCCACTGCATGAAGTTCCAGGCCGCTTCCTTCCTCTCGGAGAAGGCGCTCATGGCGAGCGACCAGATCCAGACATTCGGCGTCGGCGCCTCGGCGTCCGGATTGGCGGCGAAGGACGCATAGGCGAGATTGCCGGCTTCGGCATTGTCGCCGCCATTCATGAAGTAGCCCAGGATGTCGGCGTCGAAGATCATGCCGGAAGCGCCCGCACCAAGGTCGGTGCCGACCTGGTACCAGGTGTAGGTCGCCCAGTCCTTCGGACCGCTGTCCTGGATCATCTTGACCCAGAGCTCGTGGAAGGCCTTGGAGCCTTCGGTGTTCATGGAGGCGTTGAGCTGGCCGCCATCCATGGTGAAGTCGGTCTCGCCATAGTTGGCGTAGCCCGACAGGAAGCCCGGATGGATGGTCGCCCAGGAGCGCGAGCCACGCACGCCGATGCCGTACATGCCCTCTTTTTCATTGGTGATGCGCGCCGCGACTTCGAGCATCTCCGGCAGGTTCTGCGGCACGCTCAGGCCAAGCTCGTCGAACACCGGCTTGTTGTAGGCGAGCGAGTTCAGCTCGAAGCCCCAGGGAATGCACCACTGCTTGGCGCCTTCGCCGCCAAGCGCTTCGCCAGGCACGCCGGACCAGGAGGTGGAGGCGCGAAGATTGGGGAGAACGTCATCCCAGTTGTAATTGGGATTGGTGAGCGCCGCATCGTTGATGAACTCGTTCATGTCCATCAGCCAGCCGGCCGGACCATAGGTCCATGTCTGATAGGCGCCGGTCATGAAGGCGTCATATTCGGTCGAACCGGCGCTGAGTGCTGCGCCGACTTTGTCGAAATAGACATCCTCCGCGAAGATGTCGTAGGTGACCTCGATGCCGGTCATCTCTTTGAAATTGTCGATATTGGCGATCATCGCATCGGTGTAGGGGTGCTTGTTCAAAAGCAACTTGATCGCCGTACCGTCATGCTTTTTCCAGTCGAAATCCGCGGCCAGCGCCTGGCTCACTGAGCGGTTCAGCATGTAGCCGAGCGCGCCGGTGCTGACGCCGAACGCCGAGGCGCGCGCAAAAAACTCGCGGCGATCCATGCGTCCTTTGCGGAACGCTTCGATAGTATCCTGCATCTTCTTCGACATCATCGTCTCCCTTTCTTTTTTCGACGTTGAGCTTCTTGTCTGCCGCCACGTTCAGCGACGTGGCGTCATGTATCCGGAGCCTCCAGCAGGTTTTCGGCTGTGGTCTCATCGGTGATCAATGTACTGATCAGACCCATCGCCAGGGCCCCCTTGATCGAGGCCAGTTTACTCCGGCCTCCCGCAATCGCGGTTACCTGCCGGCCGCGCAGGGCCTCAAGCTCGAGCCCGAGCACCCGGTCATTGAATTCACAGTCGACGACCTTGCCTTCCTGATTGATGAACCGGCCGAGCAGATCGCCGACGGCGCCGGCGGCGCGCAAAGCGTCCATTTCGGATTTGGTCACCTGTCCCGACTCGAAAAAGCTGGCCTCAGGGCCGCAGCCGCCGATCCCGAGGATGTAAAGATCGGCCTTGCGCGCAAGGTCCACGATCTTGCCGACGCTCTTTTGACCCATCAGGAGAGCCTGATCGGCCACGGCATCCGCAATGAACGGCACCGGCATGATGAAGCCTTCGGCACCGGTTTTGTGGGTGAGCTGGTGGATTACGTCATAGGGGTTGGCGGCGGCGTGGCGGGTGAGCGAGCCCAGGACCGAGACGAAGCGGTTGCTTGGACGCGGTCGACGCAGCAGCGCTTCGGCGACGCAGGACAAAGTCTTGCCCCAGCCGATGCCGATCGTGGTCGCCGGTTCTCGATCGAGATAACGGCTGAGGAAATAGGCGCCCGCCGTGCCCAGGGCCGCGATCGTGCTGCTCTGCCCGCTGACGCCGTCATCCATGCTCGGCACCAGAATGCAGTTGTTCAGGCCGTAGCGCTCGATCAGCTGGTTCTCGAGCGCCACCGTGCTCACCAGCTCATGTTCGATCGAGACCTTGACGAACCCTCGTTCCTGGGCGAGTGAACTCAGGCGATGGACTTTGACGCGCGACACGCCGAGACGTTGCGCGATCTGTTCTTGCGTGTAGCCGCCGACATAGGAAAGCCAGGCCGCACGTACGGCCAGATCCGTTTCCGCCTCCCGAGCTTGCGCCACGTCATTGCTCCCCGATCGTCCTCAAATTTCTTGCGCTGAAAATTTGTTCATAGATTGTACATCGCTCACGCTATGGGGGCTTCCCGTCGGTGTCAAGCTGCATGCCATCATCCGCGCTCTCCTCACCGGACCCGGCTGGCCGCCAGCATCGGATTGAAGCTTGTGAACCCTTCGTGGATGCCTGGATGATACCGAGCAAGATCGGCATCAGGCTGCTCGGAAGGGGCCTTGCTCTTCGCCGCCGACATGCCCGCGTCGAGGCCGACGTAAAATCTGTTGCTGCGTACGGATTTTGGTCCGTCACCCACCGAATGCTCTCCCCGATGAATTTTCTTGCCACCAGCTTGGCCGCATCTGCCGGGATAGGTCAACCGTCGGGTTGACCGGGCGGGCACGCCCGTTGTACCGCCGATGTCATGGATGAGCTGTTCATAGGTATCGACGTCGGCACCAGCGGTTGCCGCGCGGTCGCGATCACCTGGTACGACTGGCGCGGCCAGACCGATGACTGGCGCGGCCAGACCGGTGACAGGCACGGCCAGATCGGTGACGGGCGCGATCAGACCGGTGACGGGCACGCCCAGACCGATAGCGCTGGCCGGCTGGTCGCTCAGGCCTCGGTGGCGATGCCTGCGCCGCGTCGGAATGACCGGGAAATCGATCAGGACCCGATGATCTGGTGGTCGGCTGTGGAAAGCGCCTTGGAGCGGCTTCTCGTCCAGCTTGATCCCGCCGCAGTCCGGGCGATCGCCGTCGACGGCACCTCAGGCACGCTGCTCCTCACCGATGGCGATGGCATGCCCCTCAGTCCGGGGCTCATGTACAACGATTCTCGCGCGGTCGAGGCGGCAGCAAGGATCAGTGCCGTTGCGCCGCCCACCAGCGGCGCTCTTGGGGCGACTTCGGCTCTTGCAAAGCTCCTTCATCTCACCGAACGCGGCCATGCCGACAAGGCCATCCATGCCCTGCATCAGGCGGACTGGATCGCCGCACGCCTTTCCGGCCGCTTCGGGGTCTCCGATGACAACAACGCCCTCAAGCTTGGCTATGACGTGGTCGAGCGCCGCTGGCCCCCCTTCCTCGGCAGGCTGGGCCTGCAGCCTGAACTTTTGCCGGAGGTGCTTGAGCCGGGGACCGTGATCGGTCCCGTAACCGAGCAGATGGCGAAACAGTTCGGCCTGCCTGCGGATGTTCTGATCGTCGCCGGCACCACCGATGGTGTCGCCGCCTTTCTCGCGACGGGCGCCAGCGAAGCCGGTGACGCCGTCACCTCGCTGGGCTCGACGCTGGTGGTGAAGCAGCTCGCGGATCGGCCGCTGTTCGATCCGAGCGCCGGCGTCTACAGCCATCGTCTCGGCGATTTATGGCTGCCGGGCGGGGCGTCGAACAGCGGCGGCGCGGCGCTCGCTCGCTTCTTCGATGTCGAGACGATCGAGCGTCTGACGCCAGAGCTTCGTCCTGATCAGTCGACCGGTCTCGACTACTATCCTCTGCCGGACAAAGGCGAGCGCTTTCCGATCAACGATCCGGCCAAGCCATCGATCACCGAACCCAGGCCAAAGGACGAGGTGACGTTCCTGCAGGCGTTGCTCGAAGGCATCGCCGCGATCGAAGCGCTCGCCTATGAGAAACTTCGTAATCTTGGCGCGCCGCCGCTAGGGCGGCTGCGGACGGTTGGCGGCGGCGCTGCCAATCCGGCGTGGACGGCGATCCGTAAAAACAGGCTTGGCGTGCCGATGCAGGATGCCGATAACAGCGAGGCGGCGTTTGGCGCCGCCCGTCTTGCCCGAAAAGGATATCTGAACGCATGAGTGCCACGACTTTCGGCGATCACCTCGGCGATATCGCGTCCCGCTACAAAGGCTTCATCATCGACCAGTGGGGCGTGCTTCATGATGGCGGCGAGCCCTATCCGGACGCCATCGACTGCCTGACGTCCCTTCGAGCCCAAGGGGTGCGCGTCGTGCTGCTCAGCAATTCCGGCAAGCGCGCCGAGTTCAACAAGGAACGCCTTGCCGAGATGGGCTATCATGACGGCCTGTTCGATGCGGTCGTCACCTCAGGCGAAGCCTGCTGGCAAGCTCTTCACGACCGCGACGATCCCGCCTTCGCCGGTCTCGGCAAGCGCTGCTTTCTCTGGTCGCGGGGCGGCGATCACGCCCATGTCGAAGGCCTCGACCTTGAAGTGGTCGAACGCGCCCAGGATGCCGATTTCCTCTACCTCGCCGGCGTGCCCGACTACGCCAGGATCGAGACCTATCTGGAAGCCCTCGAGATCGGCGCGCGCGGCGAGCTTCCTCTGATCTGCGCCAATCCCGATATCACCGCCATCTATCCCAATGGCGGCCGCGGCATGGCGCCGGGCGGGGTTGCGCGGCGCTATGAGGAGATGGGCGGCAAGGCCATCTATGTCGGCAAGCCGCACCGCCCGGTCTATGATCTCTGCCTGAAGAAACTGGGCGATCTGCCGCCTCAGTCCCTGCTCGGCATCGGCGATTCGCTGGAGCACGACATCGCCGGCGGCAGCGGCATCGGTATCGACACGCTACTGCTTATCCACGGCGTCCACCGGGATGCCTTTGCCGGCGCTGAGGACGAGCCGGCAAAACAGGCCGCCCTCGATCGCCTGGCTGAAGACTACGGCGCCAGACCGCGCTGGGTCCTGCCGCGCTTTATCTGGTAGGCTTGGGCGAGGGGAGCCTGAAGGCTCCTATCGATCCTGTCCGATCTGCAAGGTGCACCATGTCCGAGCGCGTGAAACGCCGCCTGACCACGGTTCTCTCCGCCGACGTCAAAGGCTACACGCATCTGATGGAATGCGACGAAGCCGGCACGCTGGAGCGGCTGCGCGCCTATCGTCAGAAGATGGCGGCCCTGATCGAACGCCATGACGGCCGGGTGATCAACACCTGGGGCGATGCGCTGATCGCCGAGTTCGCGAGCGTGGTCGAGGCGGTGCATGCCGCCGTCGAGATCCAGCAGGAGCTGGCGAGCCAAAATCGCGCCCTCGATACCGAAGAGCAGATGTGGTTCCGTATCGGCATCAATCTCGGCGACGTGATGATCGACGAGGACGACATCTACGGCGACGGCGTCAACATCGCCGCCCGCCTCCAGGAACTCGCGGAACCCGGCGGCATCATGATCTCGCGGCCGGTCTTTGATCAGGTCAAGAACAAGCTGTCCCTCGGTTTCGATTTCCTCGGCGACCAGACCGTGAAGAACGTCTCCGAACCGGTCCCGAGCTACCGCGTGCTCGTCGACGGCGTCCCCAAAGCCAGCGAACCGACCCCTGTCGCCAGCGGGGACGCTTTAGAGCAGGGTAGTCTCTGGACGACCTTCAAAGCGCTGCCCGCCGGGATCAAGATCGCGATCGCCATCGTCACATTCTTCTTCTGTATCAATCTGTTCTCAGGCCTGGGCAGCATCTGGTTTCACTGGCCGTCCCTGCCGTTGCTGCTCATTATTTTTCTCTATTTCAGCCTGCGGCGGAACAAAGACGAAGCGTCCTGACGAACGACCGGTGGTCACGGTCAGGCAACGATCCTACGATCATAGCTGTTGCGACCGTATGAAACGCCGACCGCCCGTCCAGACATTCACCATTCCTTAACGCGCCCCGGCTACCATCCCCCACGTCTCGCTGGTCCATGCGATCCTGGGAGTCCGTGCCCAGTCCAACCTCTATTGCTGGCGGTCGGATTCCCACGGTCGCATGGACCTGACGACGAACATGCCTGGCAAATCTTAAGGACGCGTTAACACCCAACTGATCCGCACAGCGACAAGTCGCCTTGCCGGCTCGGACTCGTCAACTCGTAGTCCGGCCGTTCAGTGCGACGCATCCGCTGCGGGGCTACGCTGCCGGCGTCCCGGCCCGGCTTGGCTCAGGTGAGTTTTTCGCAGGCGCCGATGATGCGCTGGCAGGCATCCTCGAGAAGCTCGGTCGAGGTGGCGTAGGAAATCCGGAAATAGGGATCCATGCCAAAGGCCGTGCCATGCACCGCAGCGACGCCGACGCCCTCGAGAAGGTAGCGGCTGAAGTCCTCGCTGCTGGAGATTGTCTCCCCATCCGGCGTCGTCTTGCCGATCGCGCCTGCACAGCTCGGATAGACGTAAAAGGCGCCTTCCGGGATGTGACAGCGAAGGCCCGGCGCCTTGTTCAGCATTTCCGCCACCATGTTGCGACGCGCCTTGAAGGTGGCGGTGCGTTCCGCCATGAAGTCCATCGGGCCGTTCAGGGCGGCGACCGATGCCGCCTGGCTGATCGAGCAGGGATTGGACGTGCTTTGCGACTGCACCTTCGCCATCGCCTTGATCAGCGCCGTCGGTCCGCCCGCATAGCCGATGCGCCAGCCGGTCATCGCGTAAGCCTTGGCGACGCCGTTCATGGTGAGGCAGCGATCCTTGAGGTCAGGCTCGACCGCGGCGATCGTGTTGAATTCGAAGCCGTCATAGACGAGATGCTCATAGATGTCGTCGGTGATCACCCAGACATGGGGATGACGCATCAGCACATCGGCGATGGCCTTGAGTTCGTCCCGGTTCAGCGCAGCGCCGCTCGGGTTGCTCGGCGAATTCAGGATCAGCCATTTGGTGCGATCGGTGATCGCTGCTTCCAGATCCTCGGCGCGCAGCTTGAAGCCGGTCTGTTCGGGACAATTGACGATCACCGGCTTGCCGCCGGCAAGCAGCGTCATGTCGGGGTAGGACACCCAATAGGGTGCCGGGATGATGACCTCATCGCCCGGATCGACCGTGGCCATCAGCGCGTTGTAGATCACCTGCTTGCCGCCGGTGCCGACGGTGATTTCATCGGCCTTGTAGTCGAGGCCGTTCTCCCGCCTGAACTTCTGGATCACCGCTTCCTTGAGCGCCGGCGTGCCATCGACCGCGGTGTATTTGGTGTCACCGGCATGAATGGCCTCGATCGCCGCCTGTTTGACATGGTCCGGCGTGTCGAAGTCCGGCTCGCCGGCGCCGAGGCCGATGACGTCGCGGCCAGCAGCTTTCAATTCTCGCGCAAGATTGGTAACGGCGATGGTCGGTGACGGCTTGATCGCGGACAGGCGTTCGGCCAGGACGGACATGACGTTTCAGGCTCCCGAAGCGTTGGAGAAATTCGCGCCGACCTTAGGATCAAGTGGTCGTTGGTGCAATCGCTTCGATAGGCGTTCCTGTCAGGGAATTTCCCGGTCGATCGATTCGATGAAGCTGGCTTAAGCAAACCGACCCGGCAACGAACCGTTTCGGTGATGTTCCGCGATACCGATCACCTTCGAAAACCTGGACGCAATCCATCGATCCAGATGACGGCAGGCCTTGCTCATGAGGCGGCCCTATCACCCCAGCCGAGCGTTAACGCAATCTTCACCATTTTGCTGCAGTCTTCGTTTGCCGGTCCATGCGATCCTGCGAATCCGAGCCTCATCCTGCCCTTTTTCAGCGGGCGGATTCGCAGGATCGCATGGATCGTCTGGAACGATAGCCGAGGTGGGTTAAGGAGAAGTTAGCGCGATCTTTGGCAATCGTGCTTTGCCGAACGGCAGCTGGTGACGACTCAAGCCGCTTGGCTGATCATGGTCCTTGACGACGAAGATTGCTGGAAAGAAAGGCGGTTTCCACGAGAGTTGGCTGAAGCTTGTCTCGAAGCCAGCTGCGCGTCGGCGCCGTTCGTCACCGAACGCTGCCTTAGAGGCCGTTCGAGAAGTTATCGAATGATTTCATCGTCTTGCAGTTGAGGTCAGAGCAGGAAGACTGCGAAGAACGGTGCGGTGCCTCGCTCAAAGCCGATGACGACGTTTGGGCCGGCGGCGGTCGACCCGACCCGAAGTGTGACCTTGTCCCTTGACGGTCATCGTTCGGGCCAACGCAGGATCTTGCGCCCGTGCCATGACGCAGCCTGCCATTGGTCGGATCAATCTGGGGGCCATGCCCCGCTCGTCACCAAAGTCAACGCCGGGGGGCGTCCCCCCTAGCGGCCCGGGACGAGGGCGCCGCCGCGAAAGACGGGGATCGCATCCGGTCGATAGAGCGGCGAAACGCGGCGTGAGATAAGCGGACGCTTCACCCGTTCGTGAAAGAAGAGGGGTTCACCGTCTGCGCGCTTCGGTTTTTCCAGCTCACTTCTGCCGCCTCTGAGCACGCGTTCCGGGCTGAGACCTCGCCAAAACTTGTAGACTTTGGAGCGATAGGCGTTGCCGCGCGCCGGGGTCTGGGAGTGGTAGAAGGCGGTCGCCTTGCCCCATGACCGCGTCTTCATACGCAGTTCTTTCAGAAATTTGGTGCCATAGGCGACATTGCTGTTCGGATCGAAGGCCTCGTCCAGGCTGGCGAAGGCATTGGGATGATAGTGGAGATTGATCTGCATGCAGCCGACATCGATGTTCGTGCGTCCGCCGGCCTTGAGCTCGCGTACCTTGGCGATGGCGGCGTCCTTGGTCGGCAGATAGAAGCTGTCCTTGCCGGAGGTTACGGTCCAGGGCCAGGGCTTGGTCTTCTGATCCTCAGCGAGCCAGCGCCCGGATTCGGCCAGCGCCACCGCCAGAACCAGCCCTTTAGGGATCCTGTTCGCCTGCTCATGGGCGGCGGCATGGGTGGCGCAGACCGTGCGCACCGAGCCATAGGCGGGCGTGGCCATGGCAAAGGCCATCAGGATCATCATCAAGAACAGCAGCCGCCTTGGCGCTAGACTAGGCGTCCAAGTCGTGCGGTGGCCCATCGAGGTATGGCGACGTGGCGATAGCATCCTGGAAGTATCGCCGGGTCTGGTAAAGATAGAGTTAAGCTGATTGAACGGCGCGGCGGCTATTCGGCCGGCATCGAGCGTGCTCGAACGGGCTGCTCGTTTTCGCTCATCAGGTCGATCAGGCTGTCGAGCAGACCGCCGATGGCGGTTTTGATGCCGTCGAGGGCGCTGTGCAGCCGAAGCTTGTTCTCGTCCATATAGAGACCGCGGCGGATCTCGATCTGCAGCGCGTGAATGCCGATATGGGGCTGGCCATAATGAGCGGTGATATGGCCGCCCGCATAGGGTCGGTTGCGGGTGACCCGAAGCCCTTGGTTGGCGAGACATGCCTCGGCGCGGCTGATGATCGATGCTGCGCAGCTGCTGCCGAAGCGGTCGCCCAGGGCGATGTCGATCATCCCTGTCGCCGAGGAACTCTGACTGAGCAGGCCGTTGGCGCTGAAACTCGGCATGGAGTGGCAGTCCAGGAGAAGAACCTGCCCGAAGCGGCTGCGACCCTCATCAATCAATTGCTGCAGCGCGTGATGATAGGGCCAATAGGCGACGCGCACGCGCCGCTCGACCTCGCCAAGACTTAGACGGGTGCGGTAGATCGGCTGGCCTGCAATGCGGCTCGGAACCGTGCCGAGCCCGGCTCTGGCCTTGGCGGACTGGCCATTGGCATGGGGAGGAAGCGGTTCATCCAGCAGCTCTTGATCGAATTCGGAGGCTTCCCGATTGGCGTCGATGAACGCGCGGGCGAAGCGGGCGCGCAGAAGCGGCGCGCCACGGCCAGGCGCCATGTCGACGAGCTGGTCGACGAAAGGATCCTCAAGCCGGCGAAGCTGGTTTGGATGCAGGCGCGTTTCGCGCATCAGACAGGGCGGATAGATCTGACCGCTATGCGGGGAGGAGACGATCAGCGGCACCGTGCGTCTGGTCGGCCGAAGGATCTCGATGGGTGAGCCAAGCTCGGATGTCATGAAACTCGCAATCGTCCCCAAAAGGCAGGCAAATCGGCTTGCTATCGCCGACGGTGCAGGCATCGGCCGAAGACGCAAAAACCGGATGGCTCGCCCGGCGCGAGGATGGCCTCAAAAAGTACCACCAGGGCCGGCCCGATAGAGCTCTGCACCAGCGAGATCATGACACCATAAGGGAAAGGTGCGGGCAAGAGCATCGCTCTATGCCATGTATCTGCTAAAAATTGGCGCATGACATGGTTGAAATGCGCGCCAATTGGATTTAGGTAGAGGGCGAAGTGGGCGCTTAGCTCAGCGGGAGAGCACTACGTTGACATCGTAGGGGTCACTGGTTCAATCCCAGTAGCGCCCACCACTTCCCCCTCCGCGATCTAAAGATATTTTGCCGGACGAAGGTTGCGATGATTTGTTCTGCGCCGACGTCACCCATGCATACCGGCATCGCACATCGCCGGCGCAAACCGATCAAGCCAAGCACCTAAAGCAAATCGACCGTCCAGCCGGCGGCTGGCTAAGTCTGGTCGACTTGGCCGGAGAGTTTTCTGCGGATGAAGGACCAGGAGATACCGATCGCCATGATCGTCGCCAGGACGAACAGGCCGATCCAGGCCACGGTGCCGTATTCCTGCAAGTTCAGAATGCCGTAGTCCAGCAGCAACCAGATGATGCCTGCGAAGAACAGGAGGGCGAGGCCGATACCGATGAAGCCGATGGATTCGAATGTCGCCCGGAAATAGATCACATAGCCGATGATGATGACGGCAGCGATCAGAAGCTTGAGCGGCAGCTGTTCGCCGCGCGTGGCGTCGTCGGTAACCCAGGCCAGGAAATTGTAGGGGGTCGGATTGTAGGTCCCGAGAACGAGAACAAGGGCGCCCATCCATCGAAGGAGGAAGCCGCTGGCCGTAAGCTTGGTCGCCATGTCGAAAGTGCCATTCCTTGGAATGTCGAGATCTGCCAGTCTGTGTGATCAAAGGGAGCGCATTCGTCAATGGTGCGCAGGCCGATTTGGTGGCTAAAGCGCCCTTCCGGAGGCGGAGCATGACGGTGACAGCGGCATCCGGCGTCGCGAAAAAGGCGCCTTTAACCTTCGAACTGGATCATGGCTTTGCCGCGCGCGGGGCGATCGGGCTGATCGTCCTGTCCTCGGACCAGACGATCGAGCATGAGCTTCGGCAATGGCTCGGGATCGAGGGCGTTGCGCTTTATCAGAGCCGTATCCGCAATGACAGCCGGATCACGCCTGAGACCCTGAAGGCGATGGAAGCGCGCATCACCGAGGCGACGGACGTCATCCTGCCGGGCGTTGCGCTCGACGTGGTGGCGTTTGCCTGCACGTCCGCCTCCATGGTGATCGGCGAGGAGCGGGTGTTCGAGCGGATCCGAGAGGCGCGTCCGGAGGTGAAGACAACGACGCCGATCACGGCGGTTTTTGCAGCGCTTGACGCGCTCCAAGCCAAGCGCATCGCGCTGCTCACGCCCTATCGAGACGACGTCAATCAGCAGATCCGCCGCTATATCGAGGCGCGCGGCGTCAAGGTTCCGGCGATGGCGTCGTTTGAAGAGGAGGACGATCGTCACGTCTGCCGGATCAGCGAGGCCTCGATCAAGGCGGCGGCGATCGAGCTTGGCCAGGCCTCCGACGTGGAGGCGGTGGTGATTTCCTGCACCGCCCTTCGAACCCGAGGCGTGATCGGCGAGATCGAAACGGCGCTTGAGAAGCCGGTGACCTCCAGCAACCATGCGCTGGGCTGGCATTGTCTCCGGCTCGCCGGTATTGATGAGCGCTGCGAGCGCGCCGGTCGGTTATATCAGCTCGATTTGCCTGAGGCCTGATAGAGAAAAGACGCCGAGAGGACCCCCATGAGACCGCCTGTTGCCAAGACCGTCGCATCTGAGACCGAGATCCATGGCCAGCGTCGACGCGATGACTATGCCTGGCTGAAGACGAAGGACGATCTGGAGGTCATCGCCTATCTCGAGGCGGAGAACGCCTATACCGAGCATGAGATGGCGCATACCGAGGCGCTGCAGCAGACGCTCTATAAGGAGATGGTCGGGCGCATTCAGGAGACCGATCTCTCCGTGCCCGTCAGGATCGATTCGTACCTTTACTACTCGCGCACCGAAGAGGGCCGGCAATATCCGATCTACTGCAGAAAGCCCGGCGACGACGGCGAAGAGCAGGTGCTTCTCGACCTGAACGCGGAGGCCCAGGGCCATGACTATCTTTCGCTCGGCCTGTTCGAGGTCAGCCCGGATCATCGCTTGCTGGCCTACGCCCTCGATACATCAGGCGCCGAAAGCTATACGCTCCGCTTCAAAAACCTTGAGCGTGGTACGCTCCTGGACGATTTGATCGAAGGCGTTTCCTATGGGCTGGAATGGGCGAACGACAGCCGGACGGTCTTCTACACGGTCGAGGATCACGCCAAGCGGCCGTTTCGCCTGCTTCGCCACGAGCTCGGCCAGTCCGGGGATGACCCCGTCATCTTCGAGGAGCCGGACGAGCTTTTTCGGGTCGGGTTATCCAAGACCAAGGACCACGCGTTTCTCGTCCTGCGCATCGCCAGCATCGAGACGTCCGAATGCCGCCTGCTGGATGCCGATCTCGGCGAGTCCACATTCCGTCTCATGGAGCCGCGCGAAAAGGGCCATCGTTACAGCGTCGAGCATCGGGATGGGCTCCTTTACATCCTGAGCAATCGCGACGCCCCGAATTTCAGGCTGATGACCGTGCCCGTAGCCTCGCCTGCGGAGGCGCACTGGCGGGAGATGCTTGCCCATGATCCCGGCATCATGCTGATGGGCCTCGACATGTTCGAGGACTTTCTGGCGATCTATGAGCGCCGAAGCGGCCTCCGCTCCATCCGCGTCCTGGCGTTCGATGACCAGAGTGAAGGGGCCAGCGCCTCGTCCGCGCCGGCGGGGCATGAGGTGACGTTCGACGAGCCGGTCTTCACGGTGAGCGGCGGCCGGAATCCGATGTATCGGAGCCGCACCTTGCGGTTCAGCTACACCTCGCTCACCACGCCCGCCTCGGTCTACGATTACGATATGGTGACCAGGGAGCGCGAGCTCTTGAAGCGTCAGCCCGTGCTCGGCGATTTTGATCGCGACGCTTACGAGAGCGAGCGCCTGTTCGTCACCGCCGAGGACGGCGCCAAGATCCCGGTTTCGCTCGTCTACCGGAAGGGCCTGGAGCGCGACGGCGGCGCTCCCTGCCTCCTCTACGGCTACGGCGCCTATGGCATGTCCATGGATCCGCGCTTTTCCAGCCACCGCCTCTCGCTCCTAGATCGCGGCATGGTCTACGCCATCGCCCATATCAGAGGCGGCCAGGAGATGGGCCGGCAATGGTATGACCATGGCAAATTCCTGAACAAGAAGAACAGTTTCCTGGACTTCATCGCCGCTGGCCAGGCGCTGATCGAGGGCGGCTATACCGGGAGCGATCGCCTCGCCATCATGGGCGGCAGTGCGGGCGGCCTTCTGGTCGGCGCCGTCCTCAACATGGCGCCCGGCCTTGCGAAGGCCGCGGTCGCCAAGGTGCCGTTCGTGGATGTCATCAACACCATGCTCGACGAGACCCTGCCGCTGACCGTCCCGGAATATGAAGAGTGGGGCAACCCGAACGACCCAGGCTATTTCGACTACATCTTGAGCTACTCGCCCTATGACAATGTCGAGGCGAAGGACTATCCCCAAATTCTGGTAACCGCCGGCCTGAACGACCCGCGCGTGCATTACTGGGAACCGGCGAAATGGACGGCCAAGCTGCGCGCCACCAAGACCGACGGCAATCGCCTGCTCTTGAAGACCAATATGGGCGCAGGGCATGGCGGCGCTTCCGGGCGCTATGATGCGCTGAAGGAACTGGCATTCGATTACGCGTTCATTTTGGAGACACTTGGCGTGACTGAAAGCGAGGACGTCGCCGACCGGGATTAGCGATGATTGCCGATGATGGTTCGGATGTCTGGTACCCGTCTCGCGTCGCCAAGGCGGAAACTAGTTCGCTGGACCCGCCAACGGGCAAGCCGGGCCGACGTGCCATTTACTTATAGAAAGCGGACGCTATCCGATCGACTCTGGCGCGTAGAATTGACCCGAATCCGCCTGAGCAAAAGACTAGCGCAACAGCCCTTCAGCAACTGATCGCATCACAGGAAACACTGGTATTGCGGCGGCGATTTCTCCTGGATTGCCGCCACTTGGCTTGCGGGACAGGACGATCGACGGGCGAGAGGGGCTCAACCTCATCAGATCACGATGCTAACCACGAGAAGCCAGCCCATGAGCATCGCCGCCGAGCCGCCGGTGAAGATCGTTTCGGTTCTAAGAATCTTTTGGTGCTTGTCGAGTTCGGCCTGATCAAAAACGGCCCTGACGATACTTGCCGATGTCCCGTCGTCATCCGCGGAACTACGCTTGTCTGCGGAATAGGTTTTGAACTCCTTGATGACACGATGCAAGCGTAGGAGCTGTACGCAGCAGAAGACTGCGGCCAGCATGGCGGAGGCAATCAGCACCAGGTGCAACAATGTCAGGTTAGACATGAGATGAGGATGGCATTGCAGGTTGCCTGTGTTCTCGCGCAGGTGCGGCATCGTTGTCGGCAGCAGGTTTTTTCCTCTGGCCGATGGTCGCAAGCTCCGTGATCCAATTCAGCCGCTTGCCGGGAATAAACCGCTGTTCCACCAGGACGGCAGCAAGCTTTCGCGGCGCGATGGTGACCGCCATCATCCAAAAGAGGCGAAACAGTCGCTGGCTCAGGCTGTGCGGTGCCTGCCACGCTGCCTTTATCGCGAGGCCCGCGACCCCGAGCAGCCGGCGCGGCTCGTCATCCTTGGCTTTCGCAAGCTTTTCGACCACCAGCGCATATTCCTGATACTTCAGGTCATGGTCGAGGACGTCATCGGCGATGACGCTGCCTTTGGTGAGATAATGCTCTTTCACGAAGGCGACACGCGCCTGACTATGCCGGAGATAGTCCGTGAACTTGTCGACGTTTAGATGGCTTTGCGCGAAATCGTTGCTGCCGTGGATCCGGTAGCTGCCCAGCTGCAGGTTCAATGAGATCACATCGCCATAGAGCGGAGCGATACCGTTAAGCTCTCCATCGAAGCCATTGCGCCTGGGCAGGAGGGGAAGGGCAATCGTCAGAAAATGCCGGTCGTATGCATTGCCGCTGGTCGGCGAGTCGGGATAAGACCCCGTCCGCATCATCTCCACACGCACCGTTTCTGGCGTCATCTGCTCAGCGAATTTCGGAAAGACGTTGCCGTCGGCGACACCGTTCTCGTCGATCACGGCGAGACAATATTGCACCTTCGACACGCCTTCCCGCCAAGCTCCGGCGACCTTGCGTGCCGCATCCGGCTCTAGCAAATCGTCCGAATCCAAAAAGATCACGATGTCATGGACGGCGAGCGCCAGGGCATTGCGGCAAGCGGCGACCTGTCCTTGATTCCGCTGGAACAAGGCCTCGATACGCTGGCCAAACCCTTTGATGATATCCTGGGACTTGTCGGGCGAGCCGTCGTCGACGACGATCACCTGAATGAGGCTATGGTCCTGAGCCAGTGCACTCTCGATGGTCGCTTCGACGAATTGCTCGTGGTTATATGAGTCAATGATGATGCTGACGCCGCGGGTCACTGTTTTCCTCACCAATCTGATTTGGGTAATTTTATTGATATTTGAACCTAATTAAAAATATTTGATCTCCGATAGGCTCATATCAAGAGGAAGATCACGGAAAGCATCTGGTTTGACGTTTTGCCGGGTCACTGTGGCACCAAAGGACCAGTCGGATGATGTGCGGAATCATGTGGACGACGTAATGGCGCGAAACCGACCGATGCGGATCTACAAAAGGCTAGGGAATCTTTGCTAGCCGTTAATGCTGCAAAGACTGTTGCATCGATAGAAAATCTACCTATAGTTGATTTTCTATCGAAAAAGATTTCCACGAGGTTTCCATGCGTGCCCTTCTGGTCGATGACGACGCTTCCTCCGCCAGTCTTTTGAAGCTGGCGGTGCAGCCCGAGAACATCATGGTCGAGCGGGCCGAGGTCGGCATGGATGCGTTTGAGATGGTCAAGCTCTACGACTTCGACGTGATGGTCCTGGAGCATGACATGCCGGACATCGACGGCACCCGTCTCGTGCGCCGCATGCGTGGGGCGGACATCAATCTGCCGGTGATGATCTTGTCCCGGATCACCGACAAGCGCACCAAGATCGAGGCGCTGAATGCCGGCGCCGACGACTACATGACCAAGCCCTTCGATCGCGAGGAGCTGGTGGTTCGGCTGCGCGGCATCATTCGCCGGGCGAAGGGGCATGCAGGCTCCGTCATCAGCATCGGCCGCCTCTCGGTCGACCTCAGCGCCAAGACGGTCGAGATCGATGGCCAGCCGCTGAACGCTACCGCCAAGGAATACGGCATTCTCGAGCTTCTGGCCCTTCGCCGCGGGATGACGCTCACCAAAGAGAATTTTCTGGACCATCTCTATGGCGGCATGGACGAGCCGGAGCAGAAGATCATCGACGTCTTCATCTGCAAGCTCAGAAAGAAGATCGCCGCCATCTCCGGCGAGCAGAACGCGATTCGCACTATCTGGGGCCGCGGCTACGTCCTGGAAGAGGGTGAAGGCGCTGGCCTCGCAGAGGATGCCACGCCGTTCCTGGGCGAGACCGGCGCTTCCATGGATGGCGGGCATGAGGAAGGGCGAAGCCTGACCGAGCTCGATCTCCTCATGCTCGACCTTCTGGTGCCGCCGGCAAACCGGGGCCCCTCGCCGGTCTGATCATTCAGATTGATGAGGCTGTTGCCCATCGGCCACGACCAAGCGGGCCATGGGAATGTTCACGCTATGGCCCCGCTTTGATTTCCAGCGACTTTTAGCATAATCTTATCAGCTAGCTCTGTTTTGGTCGTGTCTCAGTTGGCACGGCCGCTTTGTTGTCTGCTCTGACGCATCGATCCAAAGCAGACCGATCCGGTCCTTCGGGAAGAATCGATGCCAATGAATAAGCTGGTGCTTCATCGATCTAGTCTTGCAAAGCCTTTGGCGCACCAGGTCGTAGTTTCGATGACCAGGCGAGGATGCTCCTCTGCGGAAGCGTAACGAGCTTTTTCCGCGGCGTTTATCTCCCTTCGGATCCGATGGTTCGACGGAGGAAGGAGACGCCGAGCCGGCCTCGGTGCATGAGGCCGGCGACGAGCCGGATGCGCTCTCCGGCCTGAGGGAGGGCGATCATGCCTCCGGCTATGAAGATGGTGAGCTTCCGGATGACCAAGGCCTCACCGACTTCGACGAGGGCGCTGATCCGGACAACGCCGAAGCTGCCTTCGACGATCCCAGAGAGGACACCGTTTTTCTGGCGCCGAGGCGTGATTTCTCGCCGGCCGGCATGGCGCGCGACCAAGGGGCCGACGCCGATATCGAAAGCCCTTTTGCAGAAGTTTCGAGCAAGCCCCGCGCCGAGCTCATGTCGCCGATACGACAGCCTGATGCTGCGCTGGAGCGCTCAGACCGGCCCGTCGAGGCGGACGCGCCGCCCGATGAAATCATGCCGGTGGTCGAGAGGCCCGTCCCCAGGAAAGAGCCGCCGCCTGCATTATCGCTGATTGCCGATCTTCCCGGCGACGAACCTGGCGCTGATCAGCCTTCTTCCGAGCCGCCGACCACGACCGCACGCCAAGCCCTGCCGCTCGACGATCCGACGCTGATAAGGCCTCGCCCGGTGTGGCAGACGCCGACCAAGGAGTCCGGCGGGTTGCCGTCCGGCCTGCGACGAAGGCCTCTGCTTGCTGACGCGAACAGCGGCCTCTCGTCGAGCGATCGGCCATCCGCCGATCCCGCCGCTGCCGAAGCATCCCAGCCGCTTTCGCCTCCCGTGGTTCCTCCATTCACCGAAGCGGACGAGGCGTTTCCGAGACGGCGGCCGGTGGGTGTCGTTCTGCCGAGAGCGGAAACATCTCCTGAAGCACCGCCGCCACCCGCCCGCCCGCGCCTCGCATTCCTGGCGGCGAAACGTGCAGGCGGCACACTGCTCACAGGGCTTGGAGCGGCCTGGGTCATCTATTCCGGAAAATGTCTGGCGCTCCAGGCCTGGCTTTCCAAACGTGCTGTGTCGGCATTGAGCCAGGCGCGACCGCTCGTGTCTTCATCGGGGACGGCCTCGTTACGTCTTGCGGCGGGCGTTGCTCAAAGGGTTCGAGCCGGCGGTGCCGGGGCTTGGAATGCGTTGAGGCTCGTTGCACCGCACGCCCTTGCCGTCGCAAGAACGACGCTTTCTTCGCTCCAGAATGCTGGCGCTCATGCTATCGCCGCCACCGGTCAATTGTCCGCCTTCGTGCCCACGGCGTTCGGTGGCTTGAGCTCGAAGGTCGAGCATTGGATGGCTGCGCGCGCGGAACAGCGGGCGGAGAAGCGTGCAAAAGCGGTTGAGGCGGCCAAAGCTGCCAAGGTCGCCAAGGTCATCCAGGCCGCCGAGCGACTGAAAGCGCAGGCGCGCGCCGCGGCAACGCCGCTTGAGGCGGCCAGCCGCCCCCTGCCGGCGTCGAAGGTCTTCGAGCCGCCATCGGTCACCACGGCGGCAGCCTCTCGATTCCGATCCAGGACGCCGCCGCCGCCGAAGCCCATCGAGCTGCCCGCGACACCGAAGCCTGCGGCTGAAGCCGTCCGCCAGCCGAAGGCCTATCCCTCAAAAGGCCTAGGCATGCCGAAGGCCGCGTGGGCAGGTTTGGCTGCCGCATCGGTCGTCTTCCTGGTCGCAGCTGTCGCCGTCGGCCCAAGGATCTTGCCGGCGCGCGCCGGCTTGACCGTCCCCATCCCCGAAAAGCCGCTGATCGGCGCCCTGCCGCCGAATGGGCCTAAGGATCTGGCGAGAGGCCTTGCAAACGCAGCCTCCGATCAATCCTCGGGATTGGAAGCGGCGCTGTCTCTTCCCGAGCTCAAGGATCCGATCAAGGAGATGGTCGCTTATGTCGAAGCAGAAAAAGCGCCCGCACCGGCCGTCGATCCCACATCGCCGGTCCTGGCGAGAGCAAGGGGCGAAGAGGGGCTAAGCCAATTCGCCCTTGCCGCCGAGGTCGTCGGTCTCGGGAAACTGATGGAGCCTGGTGAAGACTACACGATTTTCGCGCCGAGCGATCAGGCATTCGCTGGCCTCGCCGTGGGCGAGTTCGAGAGGCTCCTCGATCCTTCCGGCCATGAACGCCTGCTGACCTTGCTGAGCCATCATGTCCTGCCCGTGCGTTTGCGCGCAGATCGTCTGCAAGGTGACGTTCTTGAGTATACGTCGCTCGCCGGCGAGGCGTTCAGGATCGATGCCACAGCCGCGATCAATGTCGGCGGCGCCGGCCTGATTGGACCCGGCCTTGAGGCGGAGAACGGCGTTCTGCATGTCATCGACCGGGTCCTCCCGGTCACGGCACCTTGAGCGCCGAGCCTTTTCCTTGATCAAGATCCGGAATGGTGACAACGTGACTACAAAGCCGACCGTAACCATGCGGCGCTTTCGAATGTTGTAATCAGGGAGATAACTATAATGGCGAAAACTCTAGGTACGCTTGCGGCCGGTATCGCGGTCAGCGCTTTGATGGCTGGCTCTGCACTCGCCCAGGAAGTCACGATCCGTGTGCAGTCGGTGATTCCGGCGAAGGCCGACGAAGTCCATATGCTGAACGAGTTTGCCCAGGACGTCAGCGATCTGACCAGCGGCGAGGTCAAGATCGAGGTTCTGCCAGCGGGCGCCGTCGTCGGCGTGCAGGAAACCCTGGATGCGGTCGACAAGGGACTGATCGAAGGCGGTTTCGCCTGGACCCATTACTGGTCCGGCAAGCATCCGGCCGCCATGCTGTTCGGCTCACCGGTCGCGGGCGCCGGCGTCGGCATCGACAACATCGCCTTTCTTTCCTGGTTCCAATATGGCGGCGGCAAGGAACTCTATGACCGTCTCTGGGACGAGATGGGCGTCAATGTGAAGGGCTTCATGCTGCAGCCGGTCGGCCCGGAAGCGCTCGGCTGGTTCAAGGAGCCGATCGAATCCATGGCTGACTTCCGCGAGTACCGCTTCCGTGCGCCTCCAGGCATTCCCGGCCAGACCTATAACGACATCGGCGTGGCCGCGGTCGCCATGGGCGGCGGCGACATCCTGCCGGCGCTGGAGAAGGGCACGATCGACGCGGCCGAATGGTGCTGCCCGAAGCCTGACAGCGTGTTCGGCTTCCAGAAGGTGCTGAAGCACTATTATCTGCAGGGCCTGCATCAGGTGGTGGTGAACGCCGACCTCTACATCAATGGCGATGTCTATGACGGTCTGACCGATCATCAGAAGAAAGCCATCGAGGTCGCGGCCAACGCGTCCCTCTCGAAAGCGATGAGCTACCGCATCTACGAAAACGGCAAGGCGCTGAAGGACCTTACCGAAAACCATGGCGTGCAGCTCCACGACACGCCTGCGGACTACTTCACCGAGTATATGAACGCCGCGCGCGCTTCGCTCGAGAAGAACGCCGAGGAAAATGAATTCTTCGCCGAGGTCTGGAACTCCCAAAAGGAGTTCGCCGAAATCGCCGTGCCGTTCTGGGCAGGCGCCCAGGCCTCCAACGCCAATCTCGGCAAGGCCTTCGCAGACAGCCTAAAATAGCGGCTGCCGACCTTCGGCTTGACTTGCTTGGTGGGGCGGGTGTCGTCAGCGGCACCCGCCCCACCGCAAGTGCTTCAAGTGCTTATTGAGAGCGTGCTGGATTCTTTAAGTCTATGAAGTGGTCATACCACGATGGCTGAAGAGCCGACCAATCTGGACATCTCGGATGAGATGATCGCCGAACGCAGGAGCGGCGATCCGGGCGACCTGCCCTGGAACATGCGCCCCTGGATGCGAAAGACGATCACCTTCCTCGACACGTTCAGCCTCTGGGTCGGGCGGATCGCCTGCCTCCTCCTGGTGCCGCTGATGATCGCCATGGTCTACGAAGTCGTGGCGCGCAAGCTGTTCGTAGCCCCCACGCTCTGGGCCTACGACACCTCGCGCATGCTCTCGGGCGCGCTCTTCATGCTCGGCGCCGGCTACGCGCTGATGCGCGGCGTCCACATCCGCGCCGACTTCCTCTACCGCCTCTGGCGGCCGGAGAACCAGGCGCGCGTCGACGCCATCCTCTACGTCGTCCTGTTCTTCCCGGGCATGCTGTTCTTCCTGTACATCGCCGCCGACTATACCTGGGGCGCCTGGCTGAACTGGGAGCGCTCCATGGACACGGCCTGGATGGCGCCCGTGGCGCCGGCCCGCACCGCCATGCCGCTCGGCGCTCTCTTCCTCATCCTCCAGGGCATCTCCGAATTCCTGAAATGCCTCTACACCATCGAAAACAACAGGTGGCCCTAGTGGCATATTTGATGACCGACCCAGCTGACAAATCGAGAAAACCTGGTCGCATCCCCGCCTCTAGGCCTGGAAGGCCGAAGATCGGGCCCGCCATGCCGGATCTTCGGCGCTGCGCTCCTGCAGACCGGGACATTCCCTCGATCGAGGCGCCTGCGGACGTCAACATAATGATGTGGTCACACCACCATGGCGCCTGAACTTATCGGCGTCATCATGATCGCGGTCATGCTGTTCGCGATCTTCATCGGCTTTCCGATTTCCTTCACCCTGATCTTTCTCGGCTTCGTCTTCGGCGCCTGGGGCTTTGGCGCTGACCTCGTCTTCTACCTGATGGCGCTGCAGTTCAATCAGGTGATGCTGGAGCAGACGCTCGCCGCCGTGCCGCTCTTCGTCTTCATGGGCATCATGATGGAGCAGGCTGGCCTGATGGAGCGCCTGTTCCGCTCGGTCCAGCTGATGCTCGCCTCGACCCGCGGCTCCCTCTACATCGCCGTGCTGTTCGTCTCGACGATCTTCGCCGCCGCCACCGGCATCGTCGGCGCTTCCGTCACCATCCTCGGCATCATGGCCGCCAAGACCATGAACCGCTCCGGCTATGACGTGAAGCTCGCCGCCGGCACCATCACCGCAGGCGGCACGCTCGGCATCCTGATCCCGCCTTCGATCATGCTGGTGGTCATGGGGCCCGTGCTCGAAGTGCCGGTCACCGACCTGTTCGCCGCCGCGATCGTGCCGGGCATCATGCTGGCTTTCCTCTACACCGCCTATGCGCTTATCCGCTGCTGGCTGGATCCGTCGCTCGGCCCGCCGCTTCCCGAACATGAGCACCCCAACGACTGGGGCGTGGTCTTCCGCGAGTTCTTCCTCGGCCTCGTGCCGCCTGCCGCCCTGGTCGCCTTCGCGCTCGGCTCGATCCTGTTCGGCTGGGCGACGCCCACGGAAGGCGCTGCCTGCGGCGCGTTCGGCGCCCTCGTTCTGACGCTCGCCTATGGCCAGATGACCTGGGGACGTTTCTACGAGGCGCTGATCAAGACCCTCGAAATCACCGTCCTGATCCTCTTCCTGGTGGCCGCCTCCAACTTCTTCGGCGCCGTCTTCTCCCGTCTCGGCACGCCGACCATGCTGACCGAGCTTCTGCTGCAGTGGGATCTCTCCCAGATGCAGGTGCTCATCATCGTCATGGCCCTCATCTTCCTCCTGGGATGGCCGCTGGAGTGGGTGCCGATCGTCCTGATCATCGTGCCGATCCTCATCCCCGCTTTGGAGCAGCTCGACGTCAACCTCACCTGGTTCGGCATCCTGGTCGCCGTGAACCTGCAGACCGCCTGGCTCTCGCCGCCCGTTGCGCTCTCCGCCTATTTCCTGAAAGGCGTCGTGCCCGAATGGGATCTGAAGGATATCTATATCGGCATGATGCAGTTCATGGTCATCCAGCTAATCGGCCTCATCCTCATCCTGAGCTTCCCCCAAATAGCCCTCTGGCTCCCCACCTACATCTACGGCGGGGGCTAGCAGCCCCTGGCTTGACTTGACGGTGGTGCCTGGCTTGGAGTTGGGGGCTTCATCTT
The DNA here is from genome assembly GCA_039197065.1 of Pseudomonadota bacterium. Lineage (GTDB taxonomy): Bacteria > Pseudomonadota > Alphaproteobacteria > Geminicoccales > Geminicoccaceae > JANQPX01. Next base: position 46,936 of record JBCCUL010000042.1, read on the forward strand.
GGCCGCCGATCGCATTTCTATTAAAACGCGAGAGGAACCACGCGGCGCTTCCGGCTGGTTATTCCTGATGCGCAAAGTGCGATGAATTTTCGCGAATTAAGCCCGTGAAAAAGTCGCGAAAAATCCTGCGATTAAGAGCTATTTCCGGCTGAATTCCTCGGCAATCCGAAGACAACAAAGCGTCAAATTCGGGACAAAAAATTTATCAACCAAAAGGCGAAAAAAAACTTGAATAAGCCTGCCTCTCTGGTGTTGTATCGTTCCGATGGATGCCCGAACCGCCCCGACCCGTGATCTCAAAAAGAGTAAGGGCAGGGCCTAAGGAGAACGATGATGGCAGAAAACAAAGACCTCAGAATCCTGCTCGGCACGGTCAGCTTGGCCGGCCTCACCGCCTTCGCAGGCCCCGCATTTTCACAAGCCACCGACACGCTGACGGTGCTTGCCTCCGTTGGCGGTGAATGCACCGTGACCGGTGCGACCCTCGATTTCGGTTCCTACGCCGGTTCGGAAGTCGACGTCGACGTGCCGATCGCCTTTTCCTGCAACGCACCGACGAATATCGCCATCTCAATGGATGGCGGGTCGACAGGTGACCCAAGCAATCGCCAGATGTTCAACGAGGGTTTCACCAGCCAGATCCTCTACCAGCTCTTCCAGGATTCGGCCCGCACGCAGCTCTGGGGCGTCTTCCCCGAAGATAGCGCTGATTTCGTTTCGGCAACCACCGGCAATCCCACGGTCTTCGGCCGTATCCAAGGCGGTCAGTCCCCGTTGCCCGGAAGTTATTCCGACTCGGTGACCATCACGCTGACCACCAACTAGGCGACGGGTTCGCCAATCCCATAGGCTTCCTTCGAACCCTAGCCAAAGAGCGCCTTCATGAAGCTTTGTTGGACTGCTTTCGCGGTCACGGGATTGCTCGCCCTCGGCTCAGCCGAGGCGGGTACTCTCAAGGTGTCGCCGATCAAGGTTTTCTTGCCGTCCGACGGCAAGAGTGAAGTGATCCGCGTCAGAAATCCCGATCCGACACCCGCTTTGGTGCAGGTGCAGGCGGTGGAATGGACCGATGTCGAGGGGCTGGATCAGGCCGAACGCGCCGAGGAAATCCTTGCCGTGCCGCCGATCTTCGAGATGGAGCCGAACAGCGAGCAGGTGATCCGCCTGGCTCACCGGGATGGCGACGGCACGATCGAAAAGGCTTATCGCCTGCTGATCACCGAAGTGCCGGAAGAGGTGGAGGAAGGCGGGGTCGCCTTCGCCGTCCGCCTGAACATGCCCTTGTTCGTCACGCCGCGTGGCGCTCTGCCTGACCCCGAATGGCGATTTCAAATCTCGCCTGCAGGCGAAGCCGAACTGATCCTCGCCAATCGCGGCAGCGCGCATCTGATGGTCAAGTCCCTCGAGCTGCGCGCTGCCGGACATGGCAAACCGATTTTTGAGACCGACCAGTTCACCTATGCGCTGGCCGGCACGGAACAACGCTGGTCGCTCGGTTACGGCCAGAAAGCCCTGCCCGGGAGTCTCGAAGTGCACAGCGAGACCAATCTCGGCCCCCAGCAATCACCGGTGATGACCCGCTGACTCCCCGTCTCCTCATCCCGGTGATTGTACTTTTACTACTGGCATCAAAAAAACGTTAGGAGAGTAGAATGTCGCGAAAAGCTTCTGTTTCTCTCACTGCAGGTTCTGTCGCCTTTGCAATGGCGGTTGGTTTGGGCTCGATTGCCAACGCCGATAGTTCGACATCGATTGGTGTCTCGGCGAGTGTCGCGGATGCATGCACATTCACCGCCAATACAGTTGACCTCGCCTTTACAGAATACACGCCAGGTCAGACCGGCCAGCTTGCGGCGCAAGGCAGTCTGGAAGTCAATTGCTCTATTGCTTCCTTAGGAGTCACGTTCTCAGCTGATGATGGCTCTAACGGCCGCAATGGTGGCAACAACCGTGAGATGGACAACGGTGGTACGGGCCTCTTGGCCTATCAGCTTGTTGCTGAAGGGAACTTCTGGGGCGATGGCACCATTGAGGCTCCGTTGGTCAAAGATCTCAATCAGAACCTCAATACCATCCTCATCGACGGCATCGTGCCGGGCGGGCAATCGCCAGAGGGAGGTAACTACGCAGATACAGTCAATGTGACCATGAGCTTCTAGCATCTATGATGCGGGCGGCCATCATCTTTGGCCGCCCGCAATGGTGCCAACACCCAGCGATGAGTGTCTGCAATGTTGCGTGTTTCTCTTCTTCGGTTTGTCCTTCCAGTGCTTCTTGCTTCAACCATCAGTCATCCCAGTGATCAAGCTTATGCCTTCACGCTCTCGCCGATGGTTGTCAAACTGAACTCTGATGGAGGCACGCAGACCATCAAGATCAAAAATCCGTCTAGCGAGCCTATTGACATGCAGGCGCAGTTCTTCAGCTGGCAGGAGTCTGCTGATCTGACAGCATTGAAGCCCACCAACGATCTTCTTGTGATGCCGCCAATATTCAAAGTCGAACCAGGTGGTGAACAAGTGGTCAGGGTGGCGCTCAGAAATCCCATCGAGACCGAGATAGAGCGCTCATACAGGATTGTCGTTAGTGAAGTCCCTTCTGAGGTGCAATCCGAAGACGGTTTGGGATTCAATCTTTCTGTCAGCATCCCTCTGTTCGTTCGCCCGAAAGGTGCAGCTGCTGTCGCGGAATGGGCGATCGAAAATGAGGACGGTCAAACTCATTTGGTCCTCGCCAACGAAGGAAATTCCTACCTCAAGTTCGGTCAAATAACGCTGGCCAGCGACAACGCTGACGGCGAAGTGCTCCTTCAGCTGGATGGTGGCTATGTTCTCGGCGGAGACAAGCGATCTTGGCCCATGGACACAAAGCTCACCAACCTGAATGCGCCTCTATCAGTGAAGGCTGTGAGCAATATCGGCCCGCTTCAAACCACAATTTCACTGACTGACGGCTGAGCTTCGAGCTCTTTCAGCCGTTTTTCAGCCAGCCAACTCAACCGTGTTTCGTGGCCTTCCCGAAAGGCCAAAACCTCTCGTTCGATCTCTACAAACTAACCAGGAGCCCCACTGATGCCCCACCCAACGTCCGGACAACGACCAGAAGTCGGTCGCTTGACGCCGGGCGTTGCCGTCGGTGTCAAGCAAGTCGATGAGGTGGCCACGCCACCCGTCGGTGTCAGGCAAGTCGATGAGGCGGCCATGCCGCTGGTCACGCCAAAATGAGGCTCTATGTCCATACATGGCTGGTGCTGGGGTTGATCGGGGCTTTGCTGTTTGGCCTGCGGGCTTTTGGCGAAGATGCTCCGCCCGGTGCGCAAACGCGGTTCGTCGAGGTGCGTGCGGCGGGGCGGCTGCTGGCTGACAAGGCGGCGCTGGTGGATGATCCTGAATATGGTCTGGTGCTTCGTCTTCAGGATCTGGACGAGAAGCTGCCGCCGGATCTGCCGAAGCTGATGCCCGCCCAGATTTATGGCGACCTGTTTTTGCCGATCCTCCCGATCCTGGTGAAGCATGTGCTGCTCGACCATGAGCCCGGCGTGTTGGAATTCGTCGGCGTCAGTTACCCGGAGCGTCCGGCACGCATGGCGATCAGCGACCATGGGCGAGACTTGCAGACGCGCTTGCCGCCCCGTCCCCTGCCGGTCGCATCAGCGCCCGCTCTCGCCCTTGGCGATGGCGGTCTCGCCGCCGACCTCATCGGTTTGGACGCCCCCATCGCCCTCGCCCAATTCACTAATGCCTCGAACGCCACCCGAGGTGACGAGGTCCAGGTCAACCAGCCGTCGGCCGACGGCTGGACGCTGGAGCCCCTGGATGTCGATCTTGGCGATAAGGTCGAGTTGATACCGATCGCCTCGCCCGGGGCTGCTGTCGCCGGCGTTTTTGCAGGCGGCGTTGGCGAAGGCGCGCCTGGCGACATTAGGAGGCGGGATCCGTTCGATCTGCCGCTGCTGCAGTCCGATGAATGGCGCGAAAGTCTGACCTCGGTGATCCTGAACGGCGAGACGGTGACCGAGGGCGCTTTGACCATCCAGGGGCCGGACGACCAGTGGGCGATCCGCGTGGTCGATCTTCGGGAATGGCGCGTGATCCTCGATGAAAGCCGGATCATGACCTTCAACGGCGAGCCCTTCTATGAAGTGAACAATCTCGATGGTGCCGTGAGTTCGTTCGATGACCGGACGCTGACTCTCAAGATCACGCTGCCGGCGTCCGGCTTCGAGAGCTCGGAATTCGAAACCGCGCGTCGTTCGACCCTGCCGCCGCAATCCGGCCGCGGCGCGTTTCTGGACTATGACGCGCTGTTCCTGACCGGCGACGGCGTGCGCGAGCGCCTGGATGCCCTCCTCGAGGTCGGTGCGTTCAACGAGCATGGCGTGCTGGTCAGCGACTTCCGCGCCGGCGACCTCACCGAGGATGCGGAGCTCATCCGGCTCGAAACCTCGCTTACCAAGGACTTTCCGGACCATCGGGTGACCCTGCGCGTCGGCGATTCGGTCACCTCGTCCGGAACGCTCGGCCGTCCCGTGCGCTTTGGCGGCGTGCAGATCGCCAGCAACTTCGCGACGGATCCCAATTTCGTCACCTTCCCGCTGCCCACCATCGGCGGCCTTGCCGAACAGAATTCCGTAGCGGAAGTCTTTTTGAACAATACGGTGCGTGTCTCCGAAGAAGTGCCGGCGGGTCCGTTCGAGATCGACAACCTGCCCGTCGTCTCCGGCGCCGGCGAGGTGCAGCTGCGGGTGACCGACCTTCTGGGTCGCGAGCAGTTCCTGACGCAGAGCTACTATGTGAGCCCGCGCCTTCTTAAAGAGGGGCTTTCCGACTACTCCGTCGAACTCGGCTTCGAGCGGGAACGCTTCAACGACGCCCAGTTCGACTATGGCCGCCCGCTTCTGATCGGCAATGAGAGCTATGGCTTCACCGAAAGCCTCACCGGCGATGTCCGAGCCGAGATCAGCGATGATCGCCAGGCCTTCGGTCTCGGCGGGGCGGCGCTTCTTGGCAGTTACGGTCTGGTGAGCGCCGGCGTGATCGGCAGTCGCGACGATGATGCGGGCGAGGGCTACGAGGCGTTCGCCGACTACGAATATCGCGGCCGCAACTTCAATCTCGGCCTGCGCACCGAATATGCCGACGAGAAGTTCCGCCCAGTCGGCCAGGATCGCGAACCGATCAAGCGCACCGACCAGGTGGCCATGGGCGTCGGCCTCGGACCCGCGGGTCGGGTGGGTGCTATTTTGATCAACACCGAGACCCGCAACGATCAGGATCGGCGCTCCGTCGTCACCAATTACAGCGTGCCGCTCGGGCCAGGCTCCTTCCTCCTGAGCGGTCTCGGCGTGATCAAACCGGATGAGGATTACGCGCTCACCGCGTCCTACTCACTGCCGCTTTCACCGGTCCGATCGATGACCGCGACGGCGAATATTCGTGATGAAGCGAGCGGTGCGCGTTTGCAGTACAGGCGCGGGCGCGGCGGCACGGATCTGGGCGCTAGCTACCGCCTAGCCTCCGAGATCGGTGACACACCGCGCAGATTCGATGGAACCTTGCGCTATGACGCCGAACAGGCGACCGCTCAGGTGGACGCGGTCGTCGCCGACGGCGAGGTCACGGCGCGCGGCAACCTTTCCGGCTCCGTCGGTCTGATCGACGGCCGACCAGCCCTTTCCCGCCGCCTCGGCCGCGCCTTCGGCATGGTCGCTCTCCCCGGCCATCCCGACGTCACCGTCTACCTCGAAAACCGTGAAGTCGGCCGCACCGATCAGGATGGCTACCTCTTTCTCCCTCGGCTAAACCCTTATCAGGAAAACAGAATTCGGATCAAGGCAGAGGATCTGCCCCTCGATACGGAGATCGAAGCCGAGGAACTCGTCGCTGTTCCCTACAACCGCTCCGGCGTTCAGGTCGCCTTCAACGTCAAGACCAACCGCTCCGCGCTCGCCACCCTGCTCGACACCGAAGGCGCCCCGCTCCCCGCCGGCATGGAGATGGTGACCGGCGACGGCAGGCTGGAAGCCCGCGTCGCCGACCAGGGCCTGGCCTACATCAAGGGCGAGGGCGAAGGTCTCGCCGACCTCTTGAGCAAGCCCGGTCTTCCCCCCTATCGCTGTCCGCTGCCGGCCATGCCGACCGAGCCCATGGCAAGCCTTGGAGAAATCCGATGCGAGTGATCCGATTTTGCCCTAATTTCCAACATGTTATGCGCTTGACGCTGTGCCTCTTAACTCTCCTGGTGATGATGCAAATCAGCGCTCCGGCCGTGGCCGGCGAGTGTGATGCTTCGGTTTCGCTGGTCGACTTCGGCAGGCTCGATCTAGAGCGCGGCGGTCAGGTCAGCGGTGAGGTGATCGTCATCTGCGATCAGCCGGGCCAGTTCAGCGTGGCGCTCTCATCCGGTATCGGCAGCTATCGTCTCCGCAAGATGCGCGGCGCAGACGGCACCGAGCTCAAATACAACCTGTTCGTCGATCCCGGGCGGCGCAGTATCTGGGGTGATGGGGTTTCCGAGGGAACCCGGACGATCCGTGGCGAAAGCGATGGCAGAAAGCCGTTGATCATTCCCGTCTACGGCATCGTGCCACCGAACCAGTCGGTGCTGACGGGCCCCTATAGCGACAATTTGCTTGTGACGGTCGAGCGTTTGTAATATTGATGAACGTTCATTATTGATAATAACTCTTTAGCAAGAAAAATAAGTTTGTATTCATCGATCAAGCTTAAGTTGATATCGTTGAATTGATTGTCGGTGAAATCACCTTTTTGCTTGAGCGGGGTTTTGTTGTCATGGTTTTTTTACGTTCCGTCTCCTTGGTGGCTGTCTTTTTCATCGGCATCGCCCTTGCTCTACCGCTTAAGGCCCAGACCGTGGCAACCCTCAATGTCAGCGCCCGCGTGGTCGAAGAGTGCACGGTTAGGAGCAAGCGCGAACTCTTCAGGCTGGCGCGCAGGCTCAATGACGCCAGCATCATCGCACGATGCTCGAAAGGCGTGGTCAGCCGGGTGAATACGAGGGTCGTGACGGTCCCAAACCTCCAGCCATCCGTTGTTCCGATCTCCAGAACCACCAGCAGAACGGTCAAGCGGACGAACTCAGCCGGCAATATCGATGTCATGCTCGTCACTGTGAGCTATTAATCTGACGCCCGAAAACTGTTAAATATCGCTGGTGTAAGTGCATATTGCGTTCGGATTTTGCTTGATTGTTGATAGTTAGCGTTTCTATGCTACCCATAGTTTTGTTTTTGCTTAGGGAGCATGCTGGCGATGGTGTTGTTTCGACGCTGTTATGGTCGTTATCTGGCCCTGGCGCTCCTGTCGTGGGGCGTCTGTGCTGCGGGAGCAATGCCAGCTGCCTTGGCTGCCGATGATCCCGCCTTCGCTGCCTGGGTCAAAGACCTTGAAGAGGATGCGCGGGCAGCTGGCATCTCTGAGAAAACCATCGAAGAGGCGCTTGGCGACTTAGCTTTGGCGCCGGATGTTGTCGAACTCGATCGAAAGCAGCCTGAGACCCGCCAGACCTTCGAGCAGTATCGAAGCCGCGTGCTCTCCGAAAGCCGGGTGAAGAAGGGGCGAAAGCTCCTTAAGGAACACCGGGACCTCCTGAACAAGATTGCCGCCGAATACAAGGTGCAACCGCGCTTTATCATCTCGCTTTGGGGCATCGAGACCAGCTATGGCGCTTTTCTCGGCGGACATCATGTCATCCAGGCGCTGGCCACACTCGCCTATGACGGCCGGCGCGCCGACCTGTTCCGCCGCGAGCTGATTTCAGCGCTGCGCATCATCGATCGCGGCGATATCGACGTCGATGATATGAAAGGCTCCTGGGCCGGGGCCATGGGGCAGTGCCAGTTCATGCCATCGAGCTTTCTACGCTACGCCGTGGACTATGACGGCGATGGCAAGCGAGACATCTGGAACACGCTGCCGGACGTTTTCGCCTCGATTGCCAATTATCTTGCGCAATCAGGTTGGGACGACAAATACACCTGGGGGCGGCCGGTAAGATTGGCGTCGGCGGAGAAAACGCCTGCACGCAAGAGTGGGCTGAAAGTTGTTAAGTCTCTGCCGGAATGGCAGTCGCTCGGGGTGAGGCGGGAAAATGGTCGGAGCCTGCCGGCCGTGGCTCTGAACGCCTCTCTTCTTCAGACCGACGATGGTGAAGGCCCTGCCTACCTCGTCTATGATAACTTTCGGGTCTTGATGGTCTGGAACAGATCGACCTATTTTGCCCTCACGGTCAGTGAACTGTCCGATCTCATCAACCGCTGACCCCATCATCCTGATCAGGTTTAGCGATTGCGAACTGCTCCAGGCTCGGTTCAATAGCAAGACCCTCTCCGTTGGCGACTTCATGAACTCACGTTTCTTGTCATTGCTGCTCGTTCTCTTTTCGGTCTTCTATGCGGCAGCCGCGACCCCTTTGAAGGCGGAAGACGTCTTTGAAACCGATGCCAAGGCGGCACTGCTGATCGATCTGGAAACGAATCAGGTGCTGTTCGAGAAGAACGCCGACCAACAGATCCCACCGGCCTCCATGAGCAAGCTGATGACCGCCTATATGGTCCTGGAGCAGCTTAAGGACGGCCGCCTCAAGATGGACGACACGCTGCCGATCAGCGAGAAGGCCTGGAAAAAAGGCGGCTCGAAGATGTTCGTCGAGGTCGGCAAGCGGGCGCGTATCGACGATCTCCTGCGGGGTATCATCGTTCTTTCCGGCAATGATGCCTGTATCGTGGTCGCCGAGGGGTTGGCGGGCAGCGAGGAGAACTTTGCGCGCGATATGACTTTGAAAGGTCGGGAGATCGGTCTCACCAACAGCGTGTTCAAGAACGCCAGCGGCTGGCCGGACCCCGGCCACGTCATGACCGCGCGCGATCTGGCGACGCTTGCCCGCCGGCTAATCGAGGATTTTCCTGAATATTACGACATCTTCTCCGAGCGCGATTTTGAGTATAGCGATATTCGACAACCCAATCGCAATCTGCTCCTCGGGCGGGTGCCCGGCGTCGATGGTCTCAAGACCGGCCATACCCAGGAGGCTGGCTATGGCCTGGTGGCCTCCGCAATTCGCGATGGTCGGCGGCTGATCTCGGTCGCCGTCGGGCTGGACAGTGCGCAAGCGCGCGCGCTCGAGAACGAACGGCTGCTCGAATATGGCTTTCGCCGCTTTCGCAATTACGCCCTTATGACCAAAGGACAGGCGATCGAACATGCGAGCGTCTGGCTCGGGCGTGAGCCGACGGTGCCGTTGATCGTCGATCAGGACGTCAAGATTTCCATGTCCGACGAGGCGAGGCGCTCCCTTAAAGTCAAGCTCACTTACGAAACGCCTGTCCCAGCGCCCATAGCGGCTGGCGATCGCGTTGCGAGCCTTCGCATCGAGGCGCCCGGCCTTGCCGTTCAGGAAGTGCCGGTCTTCGCCGGCGGCGACGTCGGCAAAGCGGATTTCGTCGGACGGGTGACCGGCGCGCTGGAATATCTTATCTTCGGTCCCTCCTGATTTTTCTCGAACGGGATGGCCGACAATCGACATGACCGAACTTGGCCGGCTGATCACCTTTGAGGGTGGTGAAGGTGCTGGCAAATCCACGCAGATCCGTCACCTCGGAGCGATGCTCGCCGGGGCCGGCCTCGAGGTCGTCAACACCCGCGAGCCAGGCGGCACGGAAGGAGCGGAAGCGATCCGCTCGCTGGTGACCGAGGGATCGGCCGACCGTTGGTCGCCGCTTACCGAGACCCTTTTGTTTCTCGCCGCGCGTCAGGACCATGTCGAGCGTCTGATCCAGCCCGCCCTCGCTGCAGGCCGCTGGGTTCTGTGCGATCGCTTCATCGATTCCACCCGCGTTTATCAGGGGCTCGCCGGGACCCTCGGGCTTGATCTGATCGACCGGCTGCATCTGACCATCTTCGATGACCTCAAGCCTGATCTGACCCTGCTGCTGGACCTGCCCGTCGAAACCGGCCTCGCGAGGCGACAGGCCGCCGGCGAGGCGAACCGTTTCGAGAAGAAGGTCACGGATTTTCATGAGGCCGTGCGTGCCGGCTTCCTTGATCTTGCCAGGGGTGAGCCCAAGCGCTTTTCAATCATCGACGCGGCATTGTCCGAAGATGAGGTGGCCGCTGCGATCGAAGATATCGTCACCAGCCGATTTGCCCGCGATCTCAAGGTCAAGGTGGCCTGATGTCGGAGAGTATCTCACCGCCGGATCCCGCCGCCAATCCCGATCTCCTCGGTCATGATCAGGCGATCGGCACCCTCGAGCAGGCACTGTCTTCCGGCCGGCTACATCATGGTTGGCTGATCCACGGCCGGCGCGGGATCGGCAAGGCGACGCTCGCCTTTCGTTTCGCACGCACGTTGCTGGCGGGGGGCACGAGCCGTGCCGGGCTTCACTTGGAGCCCGATCATCCCGTCTTTACCCAGGTGGCCGGCGGCCATCATCCTGACCTTACGGTGATCGAAGCCGAGCGCGATCCCAAGACCGGGAAGGTGAAGCCCGGCATTCCTGTCGATCGGGTGCGCGAAGCGACCGCGAAACTGCATACCACGTCGGCGATCTCCGAGCGCCGGGTGCTGATCGTCGACGGGGCGGAACAGCTCAATCGCAACGCCGCCAACGCGCTCTTGAAGCCACTTGAGGAACCGCCGCCTGGCGCAGTCTTGATCCTTGTGACGCACCGGCCCGGCAGGGTCGCGGCAACGCTTCGGTCCCGTTGCGCCAAGCTGCCGATGAGCGGCCTTGATGAGCCGATGCTTGGCGATCTCCTGACCCGCTATGCGCCGGATCTTGCCGCTGGCGCCCGAGCGCCGATCATCGCCATGGCGAGAGGCAGCATCGGACGAGCCCTGGAACTCGCATCCGGCGAATGGCTCGATACCTATCGAAAGGTCCTGACCACGCTTGCCGCCGATCCCAAAGATCCGCTGGCGATCGACGATCTCGCCTCCACACTTGCAAAATGGAGCGCCAAAGACGGATTCCCCGCGGTCATGGATCTGATCCAGACCGTCTTCGGCCGCATCCTCGCCGCTGCAACCGACCGCCTCGACGTTCCCTTGTTCAGCGATGAGCTGGAAGCCGTGAAGCGTCTGGCGGCTCGCCAGGGACTTGATCGGTGGGGGGGCTTGTGGGAGAAGATCGGCCGGCTGTCGGCGGCTGTCGACGGCGTCAATCTCGATCACGCACAAGCGCTCGCTCAGATCCTCTCGGCCATGGCCGATCCGCCGGAACCGGCCTTGCCGTTTTCGCTGCCGACATCATCTCTGGGGGGCGACTTGCTGGGCAACAGCCCCACTTAGGAGACCGTCATGTCCTCGGCCGACCGTTTTTACGTCACAACGCCGATCTATTACGTCAATGACGTGCCGCATATCGGCCACGCCTACACGACGATCGCCTGCGATGCCATGGCGCGCTTCGCCAAACTGGACGGCAAGGCCGTGCATTTCCTGACCGGCACCGACGAGCATGGCCAAAAGGTCGAGAAGGCGGCCAGGGACCGTGGGATCGAGCCGCAGGCGTTCACCGATGAGCTTTCCGAGCGTTTCCGCGATCTCGTCAAGCATATGAACATCACCAACGACGACTTCATTCGCACCACGGAGGAACGGCACAAGCGCGCCGTGCAGGACCTCTGGAAGAAGCTGGTCGACGCCGGCGACATCTATCTCGGCGGCTATGCCGGCTGGTATGCGGTGCGCGACGAGGCCTTCTACACCGAAAGCGAACTGGTGGACGGCAAGGCGCCGACCGGCGCCCCCGTAGAGTGGGTCGAGGAGCCCAGCTACTTCTTCAAGCTGTCGGCATGGCAGGAGAAGCTCCTGGCCTTTTACGAAGAGAATCCGGACTTTATCGCGCCAGCCAGCCGGCGGAACGAGGTGATCAGCTTCGTCAAATCAGGCCTGCACGACCTCTCGATCTCGCGGGCCAGCTTCTCCTGGGGAATCCCGGTGCCGAACGATCCGGCTCACGTGATGTATGTCTGGCTGGATGCGCTCACCAACTACATGACGGCGCTCGGCTACCCGGATGCAGGTTCGGATACTTATAGGGAGTTTTGGCCTGAGGCTGTGCACATCATCGGCAAGGACATTCTCCGTTTCCATGCCGTTTACTGGCCTGCTTTTCTATTGGCAGCCGGCCTCCGGCCGCCAAAGCGCGTCTTCGCCCATGGCTGGTGGACGATCGAGGGCGAGAAGATGTCGAAATCCCTCGGCAACGCGCTCGATCCCTATGAGCTGATCGACACTTACGGGCTGGACCAGCTCCGCTACTTCCTCTTGCGCGAAGTGCCCTTCGGCAATGACGGCGACTTTTCGCGCACCGCCATGATCAACCGCATCAACGCCGATCTCGCCAACGACTACGGCAATCTCTGCCAGCGCGTCCTCTCCATGATCGCCAAAAACTGTGGGGGGGAGGCCCCCCGGCCTCGACTTGGCTCTGAGACTGAAGACGACAAGGCGCTCGACCAGGCGGTTGAGGCGCTCTTGGGCACTGTTCGGGAGCATATGGAGAAGCAGGCGCTCAATAAGGCTTTGGAGGCGGTTTTCGATGTGGTCGCGGCGGCCAATCGCTATGTCGGCGTGCAGGAACCCTGGGCGCTCAAGAAGACCGATCCGCAGCGCATGGGCGAGGTGCTTTATAACCTCGCCGAGACCATCCGCAGACTGGCGCTCTTGACTCAGGCTTTCATGCCCGAGGCCTCTGCGAAGATTCTCGATCAGTTGGCCATTCCCGCCGAGCGTCGCACGCTCGACTTCTATCCAAGCGAGCGCGGACGGATGGAGCCAGGAACGGCGCTGCCGAAACCGGCAGGCGTTTTTCCGCGATACATTGAAGTTGGACAGGCCAGCGAAACAAACACGGCGTTACCGATACATGCTCGTTGACAGCCACTGTCATCTGGATTTTCCGAAGCTCGCCGAAGATCGGGACGGCGTCCTGGCGCGGGCCGAGGAAGCTGGCGTCAAGGTGATGCAGACGATCGGCACCAAGCTTTCAAAGTTTCCGGGCGTGCTCACGATCGCCGAGGCCTTCCCGAATGTCTGGTGCTCGGTCGGCGTGCATCCTCACTATGCCGATCAGGAAGGCCCGGACAGCCCCGAAGCGCTCTTGAAGCATACGGACCACCCGAGGGTGGTCGGCATCGGTGAGGCGGGGCTTGATTACCACTATCAAAACAGCGCGGCCGCCAACCAGGCGGCCGGTTTCCGCCACCATATCGAGGCAGCGAGGCAAAGCGGCCTGCCGCTCATCGTCCACACCCGTTCGGCCGACGACGACACGCTCGCCATCATGAAGGATGAGCTGAGGAATGGCCGCTATGAGGCCGTGATTCACTGTTACAGCTCCAGCCCCGAACTCGGCTATGAGGCGGTGGAGCTTGGCTTCTATCTCGGCCTCGGCGGCATCCTGACATTTTCACGCTCCGACGAGCTCCGCGAGACCGTCACCAACGTCCCGTTGGATCGGTTACTTTTGGAGACGGACAGTCCCTATCTGACGCCGGCGCCCTTTCGGAAAATCAAGACCAACGAACCCAGCTACATCCCCCACATCGCGGCGAAACTCGCCGAGGTTAAAAAAGTGGATCTTGCTGAGGTGGAGCGGATCACTACCAACAATTTCTTCCGTTTGTTCAGCAAGGCTAAAAGGCCTGATGTCTGACGTCGTCGTTCTTGCCAGCGAAAGTCAACGCTGATGCGCGTTCGCATCTTGGGATGTGGCACGTCTTCGGGCGTGCCGATGATCGGCTGCAAGTGCGATGTGTGCCTTTCGGACGATCCCCGGAACAAGCGCCGACGCTGCGCCATCACCATTCAAAGTAACGAAACCACGATCCTCGTGGATACGCCGCCGGAGCTTCGGCTGCAGTGTGTGGATGCAGGGATCGATCGGGTGGATGCGGTGCTGTTCACCCATGCGCATGCCGATCACGTCAACGGCATGGATGATCTCAGAAGCCTGAACAACGTCATGGATCGCCCGATCGACGCGATCGCCGATACCGACGTGCTCGAGAAAATCCGGAGCCGCTTCGACTACGCCTTCCAGCCGCCGGTCCCGGAAAAAGGCTGGTGGCGCCCCTGCCTGAACCCGATCGCCATGGACGGCCCCTTCATGGTCGGCGACATGCTGGTGCGCCCGATCGAACAGCAGCACGGCCGCGGCAAAAGCTGGGGCTTCCGCATCGGCAACTTCGCCTACTCCACCGACACAAATGGCATGCCGCCAGAGTCCTTCGAAGCGCTGCACGATCTCGACCTCTGGATCGTCGACTGCCTCCGCGAAAAACCTCACCCCAGCCACGCCCACCTGGAGATGACGCTGGAGTGGATCGAGCGACTAAAGCCAAAGCGCGCTATCATCACCCATATGAGCCATGAGCTGGATTTTTCGGACTTGGCGTCGAAGCTCCCGGATGGGGTGGAGCCGGCGGTGGATGGGATGATTTTAGAGCTTTAGTCGCTACGTAGTTGATCTTGGCGGAACGCTTGGCGTATCCAGTGAGGTGCTGTTAGGACTGCACTAATAAAGAATTAATGAGTGCCAGAGAGTTGGGTAGACTTTTGCGGCCAATAGATGGATTGGGGATCGATGGCGATCGATCCTGATAAGCCGCATGCCTTCTTGAGTTATACACGCTTCGATGACGACTACCTCGAAGGTGGCATTACTTGGTTGCGCGAAGCGCTAGAGAAGGCCGTTCAGGCACGCACGGGTGAACCCTTCCAGATCTTCCAGGATGTGGAGGATATTCAGCTTGGAGACCGTTGGGAGAAGAAGCTTGATCAGGCCCTGGCTGAGGCTCAGCTTTTTATTCCGATATTGACGCCTAGCTTCTTCAAAAGTGATTTCTGCCGCCGAGAAGCGCAGTCCTTTCTTGACTATGAAGCTCGTGCCGGCCGGGACGATCTTATCCTCCCGCTCTACCTAATCGAAGCTCCCGCACTCAAGTTGCCAGCGGTTCGGGCAGCTGATGATTTGGCGAGGCAACTGAGCGAGCGTCAGCACGCCGATTGGCGGAGCTTGGACGTGAAGCTCCATCACCCAGACACCCGCCATCTCATTGCTGAGCCGATCGCAGCCTTGGCTACGGCAATCGCGCGTGCCGTGAGCCAGCATGCCGAACCTGTTGTTGCTGATCTATCGCCAGCCTCAGCGCGATTCACATTCGCCGAGAATAACCCCAAAGACGAAACTGAGACGGCAGTTTCGAGGTCCGTCGACTTTGAGAGGAGTCGAGCGAGAGAGTGGCGAAACGGGCAGGTAGAAGAGGCAGAGATTGAACAGCCTATCGAAGAGATAGTGGTTTCAGAAGCGGACGGGGAGCAAACGGAAGACGTTCTTAAGCAACGAGAACTTGCGGCAGACCAAGAGCGGCGGCTTGACGAAACCTACAACGCAGATGACGAAACTTCCCCTAAGCTAAAGTTTTTGGAAGAAGATCGCTTAAATCCATCAGCAATTGACGAAGTTGATAAGCCAATTGAATTTGTTGAAGTTGGTTTCTCGATGCGCAGTGCGGTGATTGTTTTTGCAATCGCGTTGCTGTTGGGCGGTATTGGAACTTATCTCTTCCAGTCCGCTGAAATTAGGCAGACAAGGGATCAGCTTTCCAGTGCGAAGGAGGTCATCTACTCATACCAAAGAGCGACCGCCAAGGCGGGCGAAAGCTTCCGCGACTGCGACTTTTGCCCGAAGATGGTGGTGATTCCCGCCGGTAGGTTCGTGATGGGTTCGCCTGCGGATGAAGAACTTCGTAGCGACACTGAAGGACCGCAGCATGAAGTGACGATGGGCTTGCCCTACGCTATGGGAAAATACGAAGTGACTTTTGATCAATATGATCGCTTCGCCAAAGCACGAGGTTGGGATTTGCCCGAGGATATGAACTGGGGGCGTGGACGCCGTCCAGTGATTAATGTGAGCTGGTACGAAGCGAGAGCCTATTGTCAGTGGCTTGGTAAGCAGACTGGCATGATCTATCGGTTACCTAGCGAAGCGGAGTGGGAATACGCTGCGCGTGCGGGAACAGATACACGTTTTGCTTATGGTAACCAGCTAGGATACCGGCAAGAAAACTTCAAGAGTAGGTTCGAATCCACTAATTACGTAGGCATTACGACTGAAGTCGGCAGCTTTCCGCCCAACGACTTCGGTTTGTTCGACATGCATGGGAATGTTAGGGAGTGGGTTGAGGATCATTGGCATGACAACTATGAGGGTGCGCCCAAAGATGGATCCCCTTGGCTGTCCAGCGACAGCAAGAGCCGCGTGATACGCGGTGGATCATGGAACACCGTATCATGGGATGCACGTTCCGCCTCACGTTTCGCGGATGAACCAGGCTATCGTACCCTCACTGTTGGATTCCGCTGTGCTGGAACCCTGAAGTGAATAGGCTGCTTAGATACAATCGATGTAGTTTTCTATGTCTACCATCCGTTTGATACCAGTCTGCTTTGTATTCTGGGTGTGATCCAACAGCTAGCTCAGGGTTATAGACATCGGATCCGCTTTCATCCCATAGTCCTCTAACCATTGGGATTCGCTGGCAAATACAACCAAGTCCAGGCCGGCGGCCCTGCCGCCTAGGCGATCATCTCGTGGAGGTGGCGGGCGCGGGTGCTGATGATGCTGCAGAGGTTGGTCATGATGACCAGGCCGATGTCGGGGCGGGTTTGGCCGATGGCTTCGACCTGGCTTTTGGTGATCATCAGGGTCGAGACGCTGGTTTCCGCGACGACGTCGGCCGAGCGTGAGCCGCCGTCGACCAGGGCCATTTCGCCGACCACGCTGCCGTCTCTGATCGTGGCGATCGGATCGCCATTGGTTTTTTGGACGGAGACGCGTCCGTCGAGCAGGAGATACATGCCGGCGGCGGCGCAGCCTCGCTCGATCACATAGTCACCGGGATCGAAGTTGATGGCGGTGCAATAGTCCCGAAACCATTGAACCCAACCCGGCTTGAATGTCCGAAGCAGCTCGTTTTCGGCCAGCCCCACAGCCATTCTGGCTCTTCCCATTTGCTGAAATCAGCGAGCAGTAAAGGCGAAACCGCCGACGAACGTCAACGGACGGCCTCGGCTGGCCCCTTCGATGCACCCGATGCTGTCGTTGATGTCACCCGAAAGTAACGGCCATCAGCCCAGCTGATCGAAGGCGTTGCAGGCGTTGGTGTCGCCTGTGGTCAGGCCGCGTTTCAGCCAGTTCATGCGCTGCTGCGAGGAGCCGTGGGTGAACGCCTCGGGCACGACCCGGCGGCCGGCCATGCGTTGGAGGTGATCGTCGCCGACGGCGGCTGCGGCGCGGATGCCTTCTTCGATGTCGCCCTCTTCGAGGATGTTTCGCTGCTTTTGCGCGTGATGCGCCCAGACGCCGGCGAAGCAGTCGGCCTGGAGCTCCATTTTGACCTGGAGCTGGTTGGATCCGATCTGCGAGGAGCGCGCCTGCATTTGACGAACCTGGTCAGCGGTGCCCACCAGGGTCTGGACATGGTGGCCGACCTCATGGGCGATGACATAGGCGAGCGCGAAGTCGCCGGTGGCGCCCAGGCGTTTCATCTCGCCGAGAAAGTTGAGGTCGAGATACATCTTCTGGTCGCCCGGGCAGTAGAAGGGGCCGGCTGCCGCCTGGCCGGTGCCGCAGGCCGTCGGTGTCTGGTCGGTGTAGAGGACGAGCGTCGGGTCCTGATAGGTCAGGTTGTTCTGCTCGAAAATGCCGCGCCAGACGTCTTCGGTGTCGGCGAGGACCACGGAGACGAACTCGGTCAGCTGCTGTTCCTGCTCGGTCAGCTCGGCGGGCACCGTGTGCTGGGGCTGGCTGCTGAAGTTGCTACCGCCCGTGATCTGGCGGATCAGCATGCTGGGATCGCCGGAGAGGAAGAAATAGCCGACCGCGATGATCAGTCCGATACCGCCGATGCCACCTGCGGCCTTGCCGCCCATGCGCCGGCCGCGCCGGTCCTCGATATTGGCGCTCCGTCGCCCCTTGCCCCAACGCATTTTTTCGTCCTTTTGCCGTCAAATCCAAAGCTTCTGGAGCCAATCCACCATGAGAGTGGCGGCATAGACCGACGTGGTCAACTGGCTGGCAATCGGAGACCCGACTATCCCAGATCGACAGGCTCGAACGTCGCCTCATCCGGTCGGCCCGCAGCGAAACGCATGGTCGCCTCGCCGATGGCGGGCAAGGCGAGGAGGTGGCTGCAGACCGTGCCGAAGTCGCCGGCGCCCGCGACGTTCATGGCGCTTTTGGGATCGCCGTTCGGTGTTTCCCGGCTGCCAAGCAGCTCGATCCAACGCTCCCAGTTGTTGGTTGCCGGGTCCGGAGGTCCCGCAGCCTGGAAACGGGGCAAATAATGGTAGATGAGCGGCGATGCCGGGTCATTCAGATCATGAGCGGTGATCATCGACAGGCCGGAGGGGATCGGCTGGCAGATGATCTCCGCGGCTGCGACCGGCATGTCGATGGATCTGCCCGCCTCGGACTGCGTCTGACCGAAGGCGCGGACAGCGGCGGCATGCACCGGATCGATCTCCCGCCAGGTTCCCGCCGGCGTCCTGATGCGCAGGCTGGCGCTGCTGCCGGCATGGCGTAGCCAAAAGGCGTCGTAGCGATCGGCGATCACCAGATTGAAGGGGCGATAGCTCTCGGGATTGAGATCCTGCAGAGCCTCGGCCGCAACCTTCGCCTCCGCATGATCGAGCGCTTCCAGAACCAGCTCGCCGCGCGAGCGTTTGCCGTCTGCCGGGCCGAGCGTGCCGGGGCGGTTGAGGATCGCGGCGAACAGGCCGTCGTCATTGACGCCGAACCAGGTGCCGCCGGCGGTCATGTCCTTGCCGGCGACGACGTCCGGTCGATCCGGCCAATGACGGGCCGGGCCCTGCCAGGGCCGGGTGGACAGTTCGTCGCGGTTGGCGGCAACGATCAACGGCCAGCGGGCTTCGGGGCGGCGGAGCATGACGAGGGTGCACATGAATGGGTTGTCGCTCTTCCGTTTTCTATCAGAGATCCCGAACGGGCCTATGTTCGATGCTGGCGTCGAGGCCCTCTCATACCTATATTGTGGCCAGACTTGAATTCCACAATCTCAAGAGATGGACGAGGCAGCCATGGCCGGTTTTGACGAACGCAAGCAGAAGGAAGAAGGCAAGTACAAGCACGATCAAGAGCTGCAGTTCAAGGCGCGCAATCGCGGCAATAAGCTATTCGGCCTTTGGATTGCGGAAAAACTTGGTCTCGAGGGTGATGCTGCCGATGCCTATGCCAAGGACGTGGTGATGGCGGACTTCGAGGCCCCTGGCGATGACGACGTCTTCGACAAGGTGCGGCCGGATCTCGCCGCGAAGTCGATCACGCTGGACGACGATCTCCTAAAGAAGCATCTCGAGTCCTGCCGCGACGAGGCGATGCAGCAGATTAAGGCCGAGTAGCGATGACCGAGCGTGGCCGGACGATCTTCGAGCATGAAGGCGCTATGCCGAAGGATCGATCCGGCCAACCGAAAGAAGCCGAGCCCAAAGCCGATCGGGACGACGCTGGATCTGCCGATGTCCCGCCGGAAGAGGTCGAAGAAATTGGCGGGCCGAAGGGGCCTGAGCCGACCCGCTATGGCGATTGGGAGAAAGGCGGCCGCTGCAGTGATTTCTGACCCACTCCGTCCCCTCGGGATCGAAACGCTGACGCCTGCACTCTGTGGCAAGCACTGAAAGTAAAGCCCTGCCCGGCGCGGGCTTGACGGGTGGGGGGCTTTTGTTTCTCGCCTTGCTGTCGGTTACCTGGGGTGTCAACTGGCCGATGATGAAGCTGGCGCTCCAGGACATTCCGGTCTGGACGTTTAGAAGCCTATGCCTGATGGTCGGAGGCAGCACCCTGCTCCTGATCACCTGGCTGTCACGGCAATCCGTCGCTTTGCCGAAGCAAAAGCTGGCGGCGATCGCCTTCGTGTCCCTTTTCAACATCACCGGCTGGCATCTCTGTTCCGCCTATGGCTTGTTGCATACAGGCGGCGGCCGGGCCGCCATCATCGGCTATACCATGCCGCTCTGGACATCGATTTTCAGCGTCTACATCTTGAAGACCAAGCCGAGCCGCCGGCAGGTTCTGGCGCTGATGTGCGGCATGGCGGCGCTTATCACGCTGCTCGTTGACGATCTCACGACATTGAGCGGTGCGCCGCTCGGCGTCATCTTCATGCTGCTGGCGTCGCTCAACTGGGGCTTCGGCACGATTCTCGTGAAAAAAATCGACTGGGACGGCATGTCGGTCCTGGCGCTCACCGGCTGGCAGCAACTGATCGGCGGCATTCCGATCGTGATCGGCTGGTGGTTCTTGGAGCCGTTTCCGGATTTCGCCTCCTATAGCTGGCCAGCGCTCGCCGGCCTCGGCTATGCCGTGTTCATCGCCATGGTCTTTTGCCACACCGCCTATTTCAAGCTTGTCAGCCTCTTGCCCGCGCATGTAGCGGCGATGGGGGTGATGGCCGTACCGGTGGTCGGCGTGATAAGCTCGATCTGGATCCTGGGTGAAAGTGCCGGCTGGCCGGAATGGCTGGCGCTGGTTTTCGTTGTGTCCCTGATGCTGCTTCTCATGCTCCCCGGGACCGGCACCGGCGAATGAGCGGGCTTGATGGGACGGTTGGTCGATGACAGGTGAAGAGACGCGCTGCCGGATGAAGCGCACTCTGATCCGAATTCGCTGCCGCTTTCGGAGATGCCATCATGCGACACTCGATCGTTCTCTCTTCCGCGCTTGGCTGCCTGCTGCTGGCGGGCTGCGCTTCGGCGCCCAGCCCAGTGCTCTATCCGAATGCCA
This sequence comes from Pseudomonadota bacterium, assembly GCA_039197065.1. Taxonomy (GTDB): domain Bacteria; phylum Pseudomonadota; class Alphaproteobacteria; order Geminicoccales; family Geminicoccaceae; genus JANQPX01. The sequence continues at coordinate 67,769 of JBCCUL010000042.1, forward strand.
AGCTGAGTGAGGTCGGCCAGGCCGGTGCCGATCGCGACATCGAAGCCTGTAAGCAGATGGCTGCCGCCGGAGGCGCGAACGCCGCACCGGGACAGGCAGGAAGAAGCGCCCGCGGGGCGGCGGTCGGCGGCGTTGCCGGTGGTGCGACGGGCGCCGTTGGCGGCGCTGTGCTCGGCAATGCCGGTCGAGGCGCTGCTTTCGGTGCTGCGACCGGTGCGACCGCCGGTTTGATGCGTTCGATCTTCTCCCGCCCCAAGCCGAGCGGCGCCTATATCAACTTCGTCGACCGCTGCCTGCGTGAAAAAGGCTATGAGCCTGTTGGTTGGGATTGAGTTTTTTGTGACTTGTCATCGCGCTCATTCGCTCAGGCCTAAACGCTTAACAATGCATTAACCTTCTTCATTTACGATGCTCTCAGGATCATGCGAACTGGGAGATCGATCTTCTATTCGGCTGCTGCACTGCCATGGAATGTTGCGCGCCGGGCGCCCGAACGTGCGGGCTTAATGCTTGCACGCCCCGCCTTTGTCGAACCTGCATTTCAAAACCCGGCGCTTTCCGATAGATCCTTTGCCATGGCAAGGCGGCAAAGATCGATGACAGCAGGCAGTTCACCGGAGAAGTCCCTGGACCGGCGAGACCCAACGCGTCCGCTTAAGTCTGGCCTGCATCTGGTGGCGACGCCGATCGGGCATCTCGGAGATTGTTCACCGCGCTCGCTTGAAACACTTGCGCTTGCCGATCTGGTGCTGTGTGAGGACAGTCGGGTGACCGGCAAGCTGCTGAAGCTAAACGGTATCGAACGATCGCTGCTGCCCTATCACGAACATAATGCCGCGCGCATGCGGCCTCGCGTTCTCGATCATTTGGCGCGAGGCGAGAGCGTGGCGCTTGCAAGCGATGCCGGAACCCCTCTGGTCTCCGATCCCGGCTACAAGCTGGTGCGCGACGTGATCGAAGCCGGACATGAAGTGCTGGCGGTGCCTGGACCATCTGCAGCCCTTGCGGCGCTCGTGGTCTCGGGCTTGCCGACCGATCGTTTTCTGTTCGGCGGTTTTCTCCCGCCCCGCTCCAAGGCTCGCTGCCGCGCGATAGAAGAGCTCGCATCGGTTCCCACCACCTTGATCTGGTTCGAGTCGGCGAAACGCCTGGCGGCGACCCTTGCTGATCTCGCTGCTGTCCTCGGTCCGAGGCCGGCGGCGGTCGCTCGCGAACTGACCAAGGCCTTCGAAGAGGTGCGGCGCGGCAGTCTCGAAGAGCTTGCCGAGACGATCGCAGGGGAAGAAGCGCTCCGCGGTGAGATCGTGATCGTGGTCGGCCCGCCTGACGCGGAGGAAGGGGCGGAAAGCGACGAGGCCGTCAATGAACGCCTTCGGCAAGCCCTCGAAACCATGGCACCTTCGGCAGCCGCGGCATCGGTCGCCCAGCAGACCGATCGCTCCAGAAAAGAGCTCTATCGACGAGCGCTCGCTCTCAGAACCGGACAGTCCTGACCGTGGAGCGCAGCCTCAGGTCGCGTCGAACCGCCGAATGGCATGGCCGCCTTGCCGAATCCATGGCGGCCTGGAGCTGCCGTCTCAAGGGTTTCCGTGTGCTGGCGACGCGTTATCGAACACCACTTGGTGAAATCGATCTCGTGCTTCGTCGGCGCTCACTTCTGATCATCGCTGAAGTCAAAGCGCGTGCATCCCTCGACCAGGCCTTGCATGCGCTTCGCCCAAAACAGCAAATGCGGCTGGCTCGGGCGGCCGATGTTTTTCTCAAACATCATCCTTCCCATCGTGGCTGTGTCGTCCGGTTCGACCTCATCGCCGTCCAGCCCTGGCGCCTACCCCTGCAAATCGCGGATGCCTGGCGGCCGGATCGTACATTTTGAGCGTCATGGTCGGTGTCGAAACGGCCCTTACGACCAGACGAGCAGCAAAGCCTGTTGGCAGCCTGCGGATCTATGGTATACGGGCGGCTTCATCCGGATCGCATTACGAGCGTGTCCGGGAAACCAGGCAGCGGGCGTGGTGGAATTGGTAGACACGCCAGATTTAGGATCTGGTGGCTTCGGCCGTGGGGGTTCGAGTCCCTTCGCCCGCACCACCTTCGCCCGCCCTCCAACAGCAGAACCCATGGGTGACAGCGCCCTTGGGTGTGACGGGCAGTAAAGAGATGCAGGTCAAGGAACTATCCGCCGAGGGACTGAAGCGCGCCTATGAGGTCGTGGTCGACGCCTCCGAAATCGAACAGCGCGTCGACAAACGTCTCGATGAGCTCAAGAAGACCATCAAGGTGCCGGGCTTTCGCCCGGGTAAGGTGCCGGTGACGCTGCTGAAGAAGCAGTATGGCCGCTCCGTGATGGGCGAGGTTCTGGAGCAGGCGGTCAATGACGGCTCGCAGCAGGCCATCAACGATAACGAGCTGAAACCTGCCCTCCGTCCGAAGATCGAGGTGAAGTCCTTCGAGGACGGCAAGGATCTCGAGTTCAGCATGGAGCTCGAGGTTCTTCCGGATGTGCCGAAAATCGATCTGAAGGCTATTGAGCTCACCCGCTTGAAGGCCGAGGTGACCGACGAGGCCTTTGCGGAGGCCTTGGGGAATTTCTCCAAGCGCTTTCAGGAATATGAGCCGCCCGCCAAGGCGAGAAAGAGCAAAGACGGCGACCGCGTGACCATCAATTTCGTCGGCAAGGTCGACGATGAGGCGTTTGAAGGCGGCTCGGCCGACGATTTCCCGCTCGTCCTAGGTTCCGGCTCGTTCATTCCCGGCTTCGAGGATCAGCTGATCGGCAAGAAGATCGACGATGATGTCGAGGTCAAGGTGACGTTTCCGGCCGAATATGGCGCCGAGAACCTTGCCGGCAAGGATGCGGTCTTCAACGTCAAGATCAAGGAAATTGCCGAGCCCAAGGACGTCGAGCTCACCGACGATCTGGCGAAGGGGCAGGGTTTCGACGATGTCGAGGCGCTGAAAACCGCGATCCGTGAGAGCATGGACAAAGAGTACGGCAATGCGTCACGCGCCCGGATTAAGCGTTCACTGCTCGATCACCTTTCTGATGAGGTCAAGTTCGAGGTGCCGGCCGGCATGGTCGATCTCGAATTCGAGGCTGTTTGGAAGCAGATCGAAGCAGAGCTCAAAAAGAACCCCGATCAGACCGACAAGTCCGAAGACGAGCTGAAGGCGGAGTACAAGGACATCGCCGAGCGCCGGGTGCGCCTTGGCCTCATCCTCTCGGAAATAGGCCAAGCCAACGAGCTGCAGGTCGAACAGGCCGAACTTAACCAGGCCATGATGGAGCAAATCCGCCGTTTCCCGGGGCAGGAAAAGGAGGTTTTCGAGTATTTTCAGAAGAATCCCCAGGCGGTCGAGCAGCTGCGTGCGCCCATCTATGAGGACAAGGTGGTCGACTTCGTTCTGGAGATGGCCAAGGTCGATGAGAAAGTGGTCACGGTCGAGGAATTGATGAAGGACCCCGACGAAGAGGCTTCCGAAGGCGAAACCGAAGGCAAGGCCAAAGCTGAGGAAGGCTGACCGTTTCCGGGCAGAGGCACCTCGATTGACATTTTTCCCTGGCGCACCAAATAGCCGGGCACACCAAAGACGGAGCGGTTGATGAGCCAGTTAGTACCGATGGTTGTGGAGCAGACCAGCCGGGGCGAACGTGCCTACGACATCTATTCCAGGATGTTGAAAGAGCGGATCATTTTTCTGACCGGTCCCATCGATGATGCGGTCGCGAGCGTCGTCACTGCCCAGCTCCTGTTTCTCGAGGCCGAAAATCCTGAGAAGGACATCTCTTTTTACATCAACTCGCCTGGCGGCGTCGTGACCTCGGGGCTCGCGATCTACGACACCATGCAATATATCCGCCCGGATGTGTCGACGCTGTGCATCGGTCAGGCTGCTTCGGCAGGCTCCCTCCTTTTGATGGCAGGCGCCCCCGGCAAGCGTTTTTGCCTTCCCCACGCAAGGGTTATGATCCATCAGCCGTCCGGCGGGTTCAGAGGTCAGGCAACCGACATTGAGATCCATGCCAAGGAAATCCTCGAACTCCGCGCCCGCCTCAATCAGATCTACGCGGATCACACCAAGCAGAACATCAAGATTATCGATGCGAATATGGAGCGTGACAACTTCATGAGCGCCGAGCAGGCCAAGGACTTCGGCCTGGTGGATGAGGTCGTAACCGAGCGGGTCAAGCCCGAGAGCGACTGATCGTCACCCCCGGCCCGGCATTCGATCGGGAAGATATTCAGGGACATGGCGAAAAAGACAGTTGCGTTAACCAAATCGTCACATCTGTCCGTCCATGCTCTGATCAATGTCAGTCATCCGCTGATACGCGGCTTGCGACTGATAGGCGGTTGTTCCACGTGTCGGCCGCCGTTACAATTGTGATGATGCTCCTCGTCCGAACGGTGCCTTGATGACCAAGTCGAATGGTGATGCCAAAAATACCCTTTACTGCTCCTTCTGCGGCAAGAGCCAGCATGAAGTCCGGAAGCTTATCGCCGGACCGACCGTGTTCATCTGTGATGAATGCGTCGAGCTCTGCATGGACATCATCCGCGAAGAGAATAAGACCTCTTTGGGAAAGAGTCGGGCAGGTGTCCCCAGCCCCCTTGAGATCAAGGGTGTTCTTGATGATTACGTGATCGGTCAGGAGCGTGCGAAGCGTGTTTTGTCGGTTGCGGTTCACAATCATTACAAGCGTCTGGCGCACGGCTCGAAGGGCGGCGATGTCGAGCTTGCGAAGTCGAATATCCTGCTGATCGGGCCGACGGGCTGCGGCAAGACGCTGCTGGCGCAGACGCTCGCGAGAACCCTCGATGTGCCGTTTACCATGGCTGACGCCACCACGCTCACCGAGGCGGGCTATGTCGGCGAGGATGTCGAGAAC
>JBCCUL010000043.1:0-67974 GCA_039197065.1 Pseudomonadota bacterium
AAAAGCCTACGCGCAGCGCCTCTCAAACAGTCACTAGCGCATTTCGGGGGCAAGTCTATCCAGCCCGCACCCCCCCCCCCCCACCCGTTGGGACCCCTCCGGGTGGTCGGGAGGGGGTGCGGGCTGGTGCCGCGTAAACCTGACTAGAAAATGCTCTAGAGCTTGTCGCGATCATGTCTCTCCACCTGCTCGGGAAAAGCTCTAGGAGCGCTCGCCCACGGCGGTCGGCAGCAGGCCGTTGGGTCTGAGCAAAAGGGCGCCGATCACAACCGCCAGCACGATGGCGTCGCGGAACGGGCTTAGCGCGCTCGGCAGGAAGGCTTGGGTCAGCACCTCAAGCGCTCCGATGACGAACCCGCCCAGCACGGCGCCGCCCAGGCTGCCGAGACCGCCCAGGACGGTGGCGATGAAGGCTTTCAGCACCGGGAAGAAGCCCATCATCGGATCGACCGAGCCGCGCTGGGATGTCCACACGACGGCCGCAATGCCGGCAAGGAGCCCCGAAAGCGCGAAGGCGACGGCGATGACGCGGTTCGCGCGCACGCCAAGGAGGCGGAGCATCTCCAGATCCTCGGCCGCTGCCCGCATGGCGATGCCCGTCGTCGTTCGCCTGAGCACGAAGGTGAGGCCGCCAAAGGCAACCATCGCGACCACGATCGACACTGTGGGGGCGACGCCGAAGGTGAGCGTGCCGATCTGATAGGTGCCCGACCAGGACGCGGGAAAGGTGATCGGCACCGGTCGGGCGGAGATGCCGTTTTGGAACAGAACCTTCAGGATCTCCGAGACGGCGAAGCTCGTGATGAGCAGGGTCACGACGTCGGCGCCGCGCATGGCGCGAAAGGCGGTGCGCTCCATCGCCAAAGCCATGACCACGGCAGCGCTGACGCCGATCGCCAGGGCTCCAAGCGGCGGAAAGCCGAAGGCCAGGGACAAGAAAATTCCATAGCCGCCGAAGGTCATGATTTCGCCATGGGCGAAATTGATCAGCCGCACGATGGAGAAGACGATTGCGAGGCCAAGGGCAAGCATCGCGTAGACACCGCCGAGGCTGATCGCGTTGATGATCTGCTGAAGGAGGATTTCCATGCACTCACGCCGCCAGATAGGCGTCGCGCAAAAGCGCGTCATTGCTGATCTCGGTCGGCGGCCCGGCGGCGGCCACCTGGCCATTGGCGAGCACCACCGCGTGGTCCGCAACATCCAGCGCCAACGTGGCGTTCTGCTCGACCAGCAGCATGGCGATGCCTTCTTCGCGCAGTTCCTCGATGATCGTGAAGATCTGGTCCACCATCTTCGGCGCGAGACCAAGCGAGGGCTCGTCCAGCAGCAGCAGCTTCGGTCCGCTCATCAAGGCTCGCGCCACCGACAGCATTTGCTGCTCGCCGCCCGAAAGCAGGCCCGCCAGCTGACGCTTTCGATCGCCCAGGATGGGAAAGCGGTCCATGAGCGCTTGCTGCCGTTCGGCCGCAAGGGACACGTCGCCGATGATCGAGCCGGCAAGGGTCAGGTTTTCCTCGACCGTCAGAGAACCGAAGATCCGCCGCCCCTCAGGCGAGATGGCGACACCCGCGCGGACGATGGCATCGGGCGCAGCGCCGGTCATGTCGTGACCGAAGATCGTGACCGATCCGCCCGCGATGCGGCGGGCACCCGCGACGGCCATGACCGTCGAGGTCTTGCCTGCCCCATTGGCGCCGAGCAAAGCTGTTACGCTTGCCGGCGCCACGCGCAAACTGACGCCGCCCACCGCACGAACCGGGCCGTAGCGGATCTCGAGCTTCGAGATATCGAGGGCGGCGTCGGTCACGACTGCCTCAGGGTGCTGGCAGGATCGCGGGATCGGCGGAGGAGCGGAGCACGAACTCCTTTTGGCCATCCGCACTGATCCGGGCGACGACGACGTCACGGAGCGGCATCCGATCGGTGCCTTTGAAGGTGAAGTCGGACATGACGCCCTTGCCGTTCTCGATGTCGGCCATGGCGGCGGAAACGGCCGCAGGCTCGGTCGATCCGGCAGCGGCGACCGCCTGCTCGATCATATGGGCGATGTCGCAGCCATTGACGTAGTAGTTGTTGTCGGGATCGGTGCCGGTGGCGGCCTTGAAGCGCTCGATGAAATCTGCATAGGCCGAGCCCTCATCCGGAAAGCCGCCCGAGGTGTGGACGGATCCCGCCACCACCTCGCCGAGGCCGCGCACCGTCGGCGTATCCATGACATCGCCGCCCATCACCTGGGTGTCGACACCGGCCCCCCTAAGCGCCTTGATCAGGGCAGGGAAGTCCGGCTCCCAGGCCCAGGTCACGATCACGTCTGGTGCCGGATCGGCGCTCTTGATCGTGGTCACGATCGCCGAGAAGTCGGGTTGGTTCAGGGTGTAGACGGATTCGCCGGCGACCGTGCCGCCGAGCGCTTCGAAGGCCTCGCCGAAATATTCAGGCCCGCCGAGGGTGTAGGCGCTGTCCGGCGACTTCACCAGCCAGACGCGCTCGAAACCTCCATCGCGCGCATAGGCGGCGAGCACGGCGGCCTGCTGATTGTCGGCCGGATAGCTGCCGAAGACATGCTCGCCCACCTGGGTCAGCACCGGGGCGGTGCCGGCGAACGTCATGGTCGGCACGCCATCGGCCATGGTGATCTGGGCGGCGGCGATGGTCGGATCCGCATCCGCGGACGAGACGATGAACTGCGCGCCGTCATCCAGCATCTCCTGGACGACCTTGACGCCCTCGGCGATGTCGGAGCGAGTGTCCTTGACGATCAGCTTCACCGGCGTCGTGCCGTTGAGACCGCCTGCGGCATTCATTTCATCGATACAGAACTTGAACCCGGCATAGGCCGGACCGTCATAGGGGGCGAGATAGCCGGACTGGGCCGACATCACACCGATGACATAGTCTTCGGCATTGGCCGCCCCTCCAAGGGCAACGAGGCTGACGGCCGTCAGCAGGGAGATTTTCGACGTCATGGCGCAACTCCTTCCTTTGCTTCCTCTGGTTGGGTCGTGATGGCTTCTCCAGCCGTCCTGCCGCGCCCGATATAGGCCTCCAGCACCGCAGGATCGGCGCGGATTTCTTCCGGCGTGCCCTCGGCGATCACCTGACCGCGGTTCAGCACCACGATGCGCGAGGACAACCTGTTGACGAATCTCAGATCATGATCGATCAGCAGCATGCCCGCACCGCGTTCCTTACCGAGACGGATCAGCCGCTCGGCGAGGTCATCGGTTTCCGCAGGGTTCATACCGGCTGCCGGCTCGTCCAGTAGGATCATCGCCGGCGCCTGGGCCATGGCCCGGGCGATTTCGAGGCGCTTTCGCGCGCCGTAGGGCAGGCCATCAGCGGTCATCCCGGCAACCTCGCCAAGATCGAAGGCCTGAAGCTCCCGGATCGCAATCGCCGCTGCGGCCTTCCGGCCATGACCTGCGGCCAGGGCTGCGACCAGAACATTCTCATAGGCGCTGAGGCCGCCGAACAGGCGCAGATTCTGAAAAGTCCGAGCGAGACCCAGCTGCGCGATGCCATGGGGCGGTGCTGTGAGCAGATCGGCCCCATTGAACTGGGCGGAGCCGGCATCGGCAGCGTAAGAGCCGGTCAACAGGTTCACGAGCGTCGACTTCCCGGCGCCATTTGGCCCGATCAGCCCGGTGATCTGGCCGGTGGGCGCAATAAAGCTCGCGTCCTGGACCGCGACCACGCCTGCAAAGCTCTTGGAGAGCTTGTCTGCAGACAAGCTCGAAGCGCCGGCGGGCTCGGAAGGCGGTGCCGGCGAAAGCAGGGACCGCATCCGGTCGAACAAGCGGGACGCCGGCGTCGGCCCGAATTCGGCGCTACCGACCAGCCCCTTCGGCCTGAGCCAGATGATCAACAGGATCGCGAGGCCGAGCGCCACGGTGGTCAGGCCGAAGACCGGCGGAATGCTGAGGCCGAGCAGCGTGACCCCGCCTTCGACCTGGCGCACGGTGTCCTGCAGCAGTGTTACGGCGAGGACGCCGGCAACAGCGCCGCTGACGGTCGCCATGCCGCCGACGATCAGCATCGCCACCTGTGCGAACACCAGCGAGAGATAGAAGGATGCCGGCGAGAAGGCGCCGAGCATATGGCCGTAAAGAGCGCCCGCCAGTGTCGCCAGCACGCCGGAGACGCACCAGCTCACGAAGCGCGTCCGCCTCGGGCTGATGCCCAACGCCTCGGCCGCGGCAGGATCATCGCGCGAGGCTCTCGCCTTCAGCCCCCAGGCGCTTTCGCGATAGAGCCGCGCTGTTGCGATGAACATCAAAGCCGCCGCCAGCGCCAAGGTGAGATCGGTGACCCGCGGCACGCCGAAAAAGGTCTGGCTGCCGCGGGTGATGTCCCGGGCGCCGACCGCGACGACATGCACGATGATCAGCAACCCCAGTGTCGAAATGGTCGCCGACGCCCCGGCCAGCCGCGCGATCGCACTGCCGCTCAGCATCGCGAAGGCAAGACCGGCAAGCGCGACCACCGGCAAGGCCGCCCAAAGGCCAAGCTCATGTCCTGCGAGAAACACCGGCAGGTCTGGCAAGGCTGTCCGCTGCAGGGTGGCGGGCATGGTCAGAATGCCGGAGAGATAGGCGCCGATCAGCATAAAGGCACCATGCCCGAACGAGACGATGCCGGTCGTGCCGGAGAAGACGCCAAGCGCCACCACGGCGGCGATGTTGACGCACATCAGCACCGCGATCCGCTCGCCGGTGCGCCCGAATAGAAGCGACAATGCCAGCACGGCGAGAATGACGATCCCGAGACAAAGGGCCGTCTGCGCCAGACTTGCGCCCCAGAGACGCGCCGGATGGGTCCCTAATGCCCTGTCGTCAACCACCTGCCGATCCGTCCAGCTCGGCAATCAGCTCGGCGGTGGTCACCTGGCGGCAATAGCCTTTGATCGCGCTGATGGAGTTGTCATGGCGCTCCTGGCTATAGGTCAGGCAGGCGTCCGTTACCTGGGTCACGAGATAGCCGAGGTCGCAGGCATCCCGTATCGCACTTTCGACGCATTGATCGGTCACCAGCCCGGAAAGGACCAGCTGCTTGACCCCGAGATTGCGCAGGATGTAGTCGATATGGGTCGAGACGAAGACCGACGACGACGTCTTGGGGAGGATGATCTCATCGCCTTGAGGCTTGATCTGATCGATGACCTTGCCGTCCCAGGCCCCTTTCGGAACATGAAAGCCGGTGATCTTGTAGTCGAGGGAGCGGTCGCGTCCGTCCAGGGTGAGGCTCTCGATGGTGGTGTACATCACCTCCACGCCCGCCTGGCGGCAGGCGGCCTGGATCGCCTGCATATTGGGGATGACGCGGGTTTCGAGTTCGGCAAAGAACCAGCCATATTTCTCGTCGAACGTCGCCGGATCCAACCCTTTGAACTCGCCCCCATCGCGGTGGGCCGAAAAGTTCTGCACGTCGATAAAGAGGAGCGCACTTTGCCGGGGCACCAGAGGCACATCACGGGTCAGCGTCATGGCAGGGTCTCGAGCACGTCGCCGATCGCCTCGGCCAGCAGCCTCGCCCAATGGGCAGCGCCCGCATCATCGGCGATCTGATCGTTGCGGATCTCGATCAGGCTATGGGGCAGACCGCGGCGCTCGGCATGGACCGGAATGAACCAGTCGGTCTCGTCATCGATCTGGTAGGGCTCGTTGATGGCCAGGACCAGGTCGGGCTCGGCGCTGGCGACCCGGGCCATCAGCTGCCTCGCGGTGGGCAGGCTCGCCCGGCTCAGGAACCCCGCATGCCAGGGGCGATCGACCATGCCGAGGCGAGGCGTGAAGGAGTGGATCGAAAAGGCCGCGCGGCGCTCTGCGGCGGCAAAAGCAGTCACGATGGCTTGGTCCATCGGCTCGAAGATCTCCCTGATCCGCGCCTCCTTGTCGGCCTGACTAAGGGCCCTGTTGCCGGGGATAACCGCGCCGTCGCTCACCTCCAGCATCGAACCGGTCCCGCCAGGTGGGCGGTTCCCATCGATGACCAGCCGGCTGTAGCCCTGCAGAACCAGCGGTGCTTCCATGAGATCAGCCAGCTCTCGGGCGACCGCCGCGGCGCCGATATCCCAGCCGCGGTGGCTGTCGATCACCTCGGCGCTCACGCCGAGACCGTCAAGCACTGCCGGCACGGCCTGGCCTGCATGCTCGCAGAGCAGGAGAAGAGGGGCTTCGCTTCCTTCATTCACCACTTCGACCGGAGCGGGATCGGCGGCTGTTAGCAGGGGCTCTACCGCTGAGGCGTTCATGATAAGACGATAGAGAAATGTTTTTTTCAAAGTCAAACAATTTCTCGTTGACTGAAAGTCAGACCACATGAAGATCGGATTATGTCGATCCGGGATCTCATCGAGCGGACGTCAGACGCTCTGACCCAATCCGAGCGCAAGCTGGCAACGGCGCTTTTGTCGGATTATCCCTATGCCGGATTGAACTCGATCCAGGAGCTGGCCGCCCGGGCTGAGGTTTCAGCCCCATCGATCTCGCGTTTCGTCGCCAAGATCGGGCTTTCGGGCTACGCCGAAATGCAGCGCCTGCTGATCCTGGAGCTCAAGGAAGGCGAGCGCTCGCCGGTCGAGATTCACGAAGCCGGCCGCCCGATCGAGGGGGGCTATCTCTCGGAGTTCATCACCCGCGCCGCCGCAGAGATGCAGTCGGCGCGCAGCACCATCACCGACGCGCAGTTCCAGCGGATCTGCGCCCTGCTCGCCGACCCCAAGCGATCCATCTATGCGCTTGGCGGGCGGATCAGCGACACCATCGCCACGCATCTTTCCTTTCACCTGCGCCAGACTCGGCGAGACGTCTTCCATCTGCCGCGCGACCCGGAGGTCTGGCCGGAATATCTGTTGCGCATGAAGCCGGGGGACGTGTTCTTCATCGTGGATTTCCGGCGCTATCAGACCGCCTTGGAACGGCTCGCGGAACGCGCCGTGCAGGAGCATCGGGCGCAGGTGGTGCTGATGACGGACAAATGGCTGTCCCCGGTCACCCGCCATGCATCGGAGGTGCTCGCCGTGCCGATTCAGACCGGCACGGTCTGGGACAGCTACACGGCCGCGTTGGCGGTCACCGAGGCGATCGTCACCCGGGTTGCGGAAAGTGATTGGAGCAGAACACGGACCCGCATTCAGGCTTGGGACGCGGCGCGCGCAACCGAGAGGGAAGGCGAGACATGATGCCGGCGATCTTCGCCGGCTTCTTCATGCGGTAACGGCGCTGGTGCAGATGCAATCCGACCGCCGACTACCCTCTTACAGATGCTTCCAGAACACGACCTTGTCGGCGCCCGCTTCGTAGAACTCACGAATACGCGCTTCCTCAACATAGCCATTCTTGAGATAGAAAGACCTGGTCCGCTCGAAAGCCGGAATACCCATCGTCTCGACAAGCAGTATCCGCTCGCCCTGATCAGCGAGCCTATCCTCGAGATAACGCATCATGGCGGCACCGATACCCTTTCCCTGATGCTCAGGATCGACACCGATTGCCAGCAGGTTCCAGGTGCCTTCGGTCATGCGTTCCGGTTCGCAAAACCCGAAGGCGATGGCTTGGCCTTCGAGACTGCAGGTGAACCAGATATCCGGCTTTGATCCGTCGAAATAGCCGGCAATCATGTCATCCATCATCTCGGACGGAAAAAGCTCCGTGCTATCCGCGATTTGTTTGAGCCCTGATAGATCCCGCCGTTCTACGGGACGAATGTCCAAGTGTTTTTCCACTGATTTGATCTTTCTCTCTTAGGATAAGCTTCGCGCCCAGGCTGACTGCCGGGCGTCATGCCACAGGACGAGCGTTCGCATGTTTCGGGACGTTATCGTCGGATCGATGTCCCGAGAGCGGACAGTACAAGGCAACCCTACCGTGCGAAAGCACGATCGGCGCATGTTCACTTCAGTCCAATGACGCGTGGACTAGCGGCTCACCGCAATCGTCGACATAAAGGCTCCAAAATGGGCTGTACCGCCCGGACTATCGTCCCATAGCGCGTGAGGAGATGAGCGGCAATCGGTAATCGCAACGATAAAATGCCCTAGTTGCGCTGCCTTATCCGAAGATCAGTCCCGGCAGCCAAAGCACGATTTCCGGGAAGGTCCAGATGAGGGCGAGTGCCAGGAGCTGGATGCCGATGAACGGGATCACGCCCTTGTAGATCTGGAGGGTCTCGACCGCTTCGGGCGCCACACCGCGGAGGTAGAACAGGGCGAACCCGAAGGGAGGTGTCAAAAAACTGGTCTGCAGGTTGATGCCGATCATCACGCCGAGCCAGAGCGGATCGAAGCCCAGTGCTATTAGGATCGGGCCGACGATCGGCACGATTACGAAGATGATCTCGATGAAATCCAGGAAGAAGCCGAGGAAGAACATCACCGCCATCACCAGCAACAGGGCGGCGAGCGGTCCGCCCGGAAGATTGGCGAGGAAATGCTCGATCACCTCGTCGCCGCCGAAGCCGCGAAAGACCAGCGAGAACATCGACGCACCGATCAGGATGACGAACACCATCGAGCTGATCTTGGTGGTCTCGAGACCGACCTTCCGGATCACCCGCCAGTTCAGCGAGCCGGCCTGAAGGGCGAGCAGCGTCGCGCCGATCGCGCCGACGCTCGCTGATTCGGTGGGTGTGGCGATGCCGAGGAGGATCGAGCCCAGCACAAGGACGATCAGGATCAGCGGCGGCGCAATCACCAGGGCGACCTCGCCGAAGCCGGGCTGATCGTCTTTCTCGGAATCTTCAGGTGCGAGCGACGGGCAACTCGATGGGTTGACGATCGCCATCACCACGACCCAGGCGAGATAGAGGCCGACCAGCATCAGGCCGGGTAGAAGGGCGCCGGCGAAAAGATCGATGGCGGTCACCGGCTCCGGCACCAGGGTTCCGGAGATCTCCGCCGCCTGCTCGTTGGCGCCCTGCAGAATGTCGGCGAGCAGCACCAGCACGATCGAGGGCGGGATGATCTGGCCGAGCGTGCCGGACGAGCAGATCAGGCCGGAGGCGAGGGCCGGGCTGTAGCCTGCGCGCAGCATGACCGGCAGCGAGATCAGGCCCATGGTGACCACGGTCGCGCCGGCGATGCCGGTGGAGGCGGCGAGCAGGGCGCCGACCACCACCACGGAGATGCCGAGCCCGCCGCGAAGGCGGCCGAACAGACGGCCCATGGTTTCCAAAAGGCGGCCGGCGAGCTGCGATTGCTCCAGCATCACGCCCATGAAGATGAAGAGCGGCACGGCCACCAGCGGCTCACTCTTCATCACGCCCAGGAGGCGGAGCGGATAGGCATTCAGCATGGCCATGCGGAAGAGATCGAGATAGTCGCCGAGAAAGGCGAAGAGAAGGGCGGAGCCGCCGAGCGTCAGCGCCACCGGAAAGCCGAACAGCAGGAGGAGAAGCGTCGTCCCGAACATGATGAAGGCGAGGATTTCGGGCGTCATGACGCTTCTCCTTCGCCGGTTCGTTGTTCGAGATCCGTGCCGTAGATGAGCGTCATGGCGGAGCGAACCAGGAGGACGATCAGCTGGATGCCGAGGCAGACAGCGAAGACGATGATCAGGGACTTGAAGATGTAGAGTGCTGGCATGCCGCCGGCTTCCGCGGATTTTTCCAGCGTCTGCCAGGAGCGGACGACCATCGGCCAGGCCTTGGTGCCGAGCATGTAGACCAGAGGCAGGCCCAGAAAGAGGCAGCCCAGAACATTGACCCAGGCCCGGTAACGCGCACTCGCCGAGGCATAGAAGAGATCGATGCGCACATGGCCGTCATGGCGAAGCGTGTAGCCGGCGCCGGCGAGGAAGATGGTGGCGTGGATCCAGACATAGAGCTCTTGCATCCAGATCTCGCCATAGCCGAAGGCGTAGCGAAGGACGACGACCAGGAACACGTTCAGGACCAGGAGGACCGCCAGGACGGCCGTGATCTGGCCGAGCGCCTCGTTGATCCGTTCGAGCTGTCGCACAAGGAAAAGCATCGAAGCGCTCCCTGAAACCGGCGTTTCTTGTTGGTTGGGAGCGGCTCGCAAGGGTTGTGTGAGCCGCTCCCTTTGGAGAACGACGACGGATGCCGTTCTCCTAGTGCAGAAGGCCAGGTGCCTCGAACCCAGCTAGGACAGAAGTCAAACCGTCTTGAAGGCGGCGGCGACCCGTGCCTGCATGAAGGCGCCTTCAGAGAGCGCCGACCAGTTGACCATGCCGTCTCTGAAGCTGATCAGGTGATTGAACAGCGCCTTGGCGTCTTCGGTCTTGGATGCGAGTTCGGGGATGACCTCGGTCGCGCGCGTGCCGATCGCCTCGATCAGCTCGTCGGAATACTGGCGAAGCTGGACATTGTGCTCGTCCAGGAGCTTGGACATCGCCTCGTTGTTGACTGCCTGGAACTTCGACAGGATGGCGAGATTGGTCGCGGCTGCACCGCGGGTGACGATCTCCTTCAGATTGTCCGGAAGATCCTCCCAGGCCTGGATGTCGAAGAAGCCATCCAGCACAGTCGCGGGCTCATGCCAGCCGGGATAGTAGTAATTGTCGACGACCTTGAAGAGGCCCTTGCCGAGGTCGGCCGCAGGCCCGATCCACTCGGTGCCATCGATCGCACCCGAGGTCAGCGCCGGCAGCACCTCGGAGCCCGGAAGCAGCACGACGTTGACGCCGAAGGTTTTCAGGATCTCACCGCCGATGCCTGGCATACGGAATTTGAGGCCGTCCAGATCGTCGACCGTGTTGATCTCCTTGGCGTACCAGCCGCCCATCTGGTTGCCGGTATTGCCGAGCGGCAGGAACTTCAGGCCGAGCGGGTTGTAGGCATGCTTGTCCGCCATGGCGATGCCGTCGCCATAGTAGAGCCAGGCATTCTGCTCCTGCGCGGTCAGGCCGTAGGGCATGGCGGCGACAAACGAGATCGAATCGGACTTGCCGGCCCAGTAATAGGGGGCGCCGAAGCCCATCTGTGCCGTGCCGGTCTGGACCGCATCCAGCGCCTCGAAAGGCTTCACCAGCTCGCCAGCATGGTAAACCTGAATGACCATCTGGCCCTCGGACGCGGCCTCGACATAGGCCGCGAACTCTTCGAGCGCCTGGCCGAGAAGGCCCGCCTTGCCGAAGGCGGAAACCGCGGTCCACTCGACGGCCTCCTGGGCAATCGCAGGCGCGCCGAGAACCGTTGTCCCCAGTGCCGCCGTTGCGCCTGCGACGGTCGCGGCGCCGGTGCTTCCTGAATGTCTTAGAAATTGACGTCTCTGCATTGATGCCTCCCACAAGAGTTTGCGTGGTTGAAACTGCAGATCGATCATGGGGACGTGGTGGATCGTCGGTAAATTCGGTCGATTGGGTAGCTTGCACGTTAAGTCGGTAGAACCTGACCGTAGTTATGCGGCCAAGCCTACCCAATTGTTCGGAGGTCGACGCGCCCGTGCTTCATGGATTTGGCTGTCAACGAAACGAAAAGCGCCCCCAGATCGAGGGGATCAGGGGGCGCGTTCTCACGATCAGTTCCGTTATTGTCTTACAGTCGGAGATTAAAGCCACCAGAATCGTTGGCCGGGTTGAAGACCGGATTATCCTGATAGTAGCGGTAATCCCCCTCGAAGACATCGCGTGTGTATTGATAGTCACCGGGCTTTTCAGCGCCCAAGATGTCGTCGACGCTGTTTGAGAACTTCAACACCGGGTCACCGAAGTCGAGATCATAGCGGTTGACCAGACGATCGAACGCTGCGTTGAGCGTATCGGGACGATCGCTGTATCTCGACCGAAGGTCAGTCATCAGTTCACGCGCATGGGCGTTGTCGCGGATCGGCTCGAAGCGATTGAGAACGCCGTGGTCTCGAAACACCGAGTAGAACTGATTGGCGACGGCAACCGGGCCATTGCCATGATTCAGGCCACCGGAAGAAAAGCCGAGATCCCAGGGGCTGCTGCCGAACAGGAGCTGCGAGTCATAGTTGAAGGCGGCGATTGTCGAGTTACCGCCATTGGGGATGACGGGCGGGCTGTAGCGAGTAGGCTCGCTCATGAAGTCTTGAAGCAGCGCGGTCGGATCAACCTTCTGTCCATTGAAGAAAATGCCTTGGAACTGGCCATCGGACCACCGCGCTTCGCCGCGATAGCCGACACCGACCCAACCGGAGCCAAGCCGTCCCGCTTGCTCGAGACCGAGGCCTGCTGCCGCCAAGGTGCCTGCGATGCCTTCGCCTGCTGGCGTCGGTTCCACAACGGCCGCCGGCGCCAGGGCAATCGCCGAATTCACCAGGCCTTTCGCCACCAGCTGATCGGCCGAGACCAAAACGCCGAAGTTGACGCTGGCACTGACATCTCCGGTCGGTGGGATAGGACCGCCCAGACGTCCATTCGCGAAGAATGCCGCATCGGGCAAAGGCGTTCCGTCGGCCAATCGAATGCGCGTCACACCGCCAAAACCCGGCTCAAGCTGATTGTCATTGCCGGGTGTCCAAGTGCCGACGCCACCGACCTTGAAACTGCCGGCGGCCGTGCCGGGGTTGCTGACGAACAGTGACGTGTTGCTCAGATTTCCAAAGGGCGTAATGCCAAAGACGCCCACTGGATTATCCGGTGACAGATTTCTGCCCGTCGATACGCCATAGACCATGGCGCCTGGCGTGATCGAGGACCAATTGATGCCGCCGCCGCTGTTTTGTGCGAGGTTCGCGCCGTCGGCTCCTTCGATCCCATCGGCCCCTGCTGCTGTCGATCCGCCCCCTGCAGGATCCGTTTTTGGATCGAGAAGAGCAGTGAACTGCTGTTCATCGGATGTCGGCGGCTGAGCGCTCGCGGGCGTGGCGTCTACACCACTCGTCAAGTTTTGGATATCCACGATTGATGTCCCTCCTGTCATTGTCGATGGCCGACGACCCTCCAACGGCTGCATGCAGCTGCCGTCCAGGGCGCCGTTCTGATTCGCTCCATCGAGAGGCAAGATTGAATCGGGTTAAGCACCCGACGACGATGAGATCGCGCAACCGGCGTACCCGAATGAGCAAGGATCGGACCCTCCTCCTTTCCTGCTCGGGGCATCCTCCCTAACATGACAGTCGTTATCTTGATGCCGTGCCAGAGAATAACCTCGCGGCTCCAGATCTGTGTCTCCGCAATGCAGCGAATTTCACAGTGTAGACTGGATCAATGGATCTGTCCGGTAAATTCGTACAGATTGGTAGTCGTCTACCCAGTAATACTGAGGAGAATTGCGTTGTAATCTATGTCATTATATTAATGACGGTTAAGGCGAGGTTCAATCATTATCGCTTACATGGTGAAAATGAATCTTAGACTGAAAATTCTTCTGCTGGCAGTGATTCCGCTGGTCCTGGCTCTGGGGGCGGTCGCCTATGTGGCGACTTACCCATCGGCCGAGCTCGCGCGGCAGGAAATCGACGTCTTCGAGAACACCATGATCAAAGCCAAACAGGCGGAGCTTTTGAACTATGTCGCGCTGGCTCTGACATCGATCGATCATCTCTACAACACCGAGGAGCCAAGATCCCCGGAGGACGAGGCGGATGCTCAGCGTCAAGTCAAGCAGGTCCTGGACCGGCTGACCTACGGAACCGATGGCTACTTTTTCGTCTACGACCAGCATGGCGGCAGCCTGGTGCACCCTAAGCAAACCTGGCGGGTCGGCAACAATTATTGGGATCTCGAGGACGAAAACGGCTTGAAGGTCATCCAGCGTCTGATCGAGGAGGGACGGGCAGGGGGCGGCTATGTCCGCTATGCCTGGGAGCAACCGTCGACCGGTGTGGTGACCGACAAGATCGGCTATGCCGTCTTCCTGGATCGATGGAAATGGATGCTCGGTACGGGGATCTACATCGACGATGTGATCACGCAGGTCGATCACGCCAGGAAAGAGGTTGATAGCGGAATTCGCAAGACCTTCCTTCTCATCTCGCTCATTGCCTTTGGTGGGGTGATGGTCGTTTGTGCAGCGGGTGTGGCGATCAATATCCATGAGACCCGCCTCGCTGATGGCAAGCTGCAGGCGCTTACCGACAAGATCGTCGCTACGCAGGAAGAGGAGCGAGGCCGGGTTGCGCGCGAGCTGCACGACAGCATCAGCCAGATCCTGGTCTCGGTGAAATTTGCCCTCGAACAGGCGAAGATGACCATCGGCGAGGGACTAAGCCCGGCGTCGGCGGCGATCGAGCGAGCGGAGGACAATCTCAACCTCGCGATCCGGGAGGTCAGGCGCATCTCTCACGATTTGAGGCCGGGCATCCTCGATGATCTCGGCCTGTCCAAGGCGCTGGAAAATCTCGCCGAGGACTTCTCAAGCCGCACCGGTATTGCCGTCTCCATCAAGACCACCGGCTTCAAGAACCTGCTGCGCAATGATGTGAAAACAGCACTCTATCGAATAGCCCAGGAGTCGCTCACTAATATCGAACGTCATGCCGGCGCCTGCCGGGTGCAGCTATGGCTCCTGCGCAATCGGAACGAGGTCACCTTGCGTATCGCCGATGACGGTCAGGGCTTTGATTTGCAGCGCATGGAGAAGGGCGGCGCGAAATGTGGTATCGGGCTCAAGAACATGAAGGAGCGATTGGAGCGGTTGGACGGCGACTTGAAAATTAACTCCTCACCCGCCGGCACCGTCATCGAGGCCAAGCTGACCCACAATGTCCTCCAGAGCCCGAAGGCGGCCCCCAAGCCCAGCGACGCCAGCGGCGAGGATCAGGCAGCATGATCGACCAGGAGCGTATCCGTGTCCTCCTTGCCGATGATCATCCTCTGGTGCTGGAGGGCATCCGCGCCTGCCTCGAAGCGTTCGCCCATATCGACGTCGTCGCAACAGCGGCCAACGGCAAGGATGCGCTGGCGCTGGCGCGGGAGCTTCAGCCAAACATCGTCGTTCTCGACATCAACATGCCTGAGCTGAACGGCCTGGATGCGACCGAGCTGTTCAAGGAAGAAATGCCAGAGATCAAGCTCCTGGTGCTCAGCATGCATGACAACAAGGAATATGTGTCGACCGCCCTGTTGCACGGCGCACGCGGCTATGTCTTGAAAGACGTGTCGACCCGGGAAATCGTGAACGCCATCGTCGCGATCCACCATGGCGGCACCTATTTCAGCGCCGGCGTTTCCGATCTCCTGATGGATCTGCAATCGGACCCGGCCAGAGGGAATGCGCTGACCACCCGCGAGCAGACCATTCTCCTCCTCCTGGCCGACGGGAGGAGCAACAAAGAGGTGGCACGCGAGCTCGACATTTCCGTGCGCACGGTCGAGACCCACCGCAAAAACCTGAAGCGCAAACTTGGCATCGGCACCACCGCTGGCCTGACACGCTATGTCATCGAGAGTGGATTGGCGCAAAGCGTGCAATAAGGCTGGCACATCGGTGGTCGACGACGACGTTGCGCGCAAGATCACGCTTTGATCTTTGAGCAGTCACGGGCATATCGAGGTTTTCTGAACGCGTTGACATGTTTTCATGTTCCTTCGCGCTGCCACCTCGACAGAAACAACGCCTCTTTCTCCAAAGGCATAGGTCTTTGCGGTCTATAGCGTCGACTGATCAAACCCGCCGGGCATAACGACAGGAACCACGGTCGATTGACCAGATCGTCCGTTTTCCTGATCCAGCTGCGGACGCACCGAAGCGCATGCCGTACCGGACATGTTCAACCCGCTGCAGCCTTTGACATCATGTGAGCTGAGGACTATCGGACGTAGTCCAGTTGCCGTGGCTTGCTTTCGGCGGCGTCTTCGCAAGCCATCTGAGATACCCTGAAGTAATCTACAAGCACAGTTAGGCTATCGGCATGCTGCATCAGGGTGTTTGCCGTTACCACCGATTGGTTTGCCAGGCTCGAATTCTGCTGCGTCTGACCATCAAGGCGAGCGATGGAAGCGCTGATTTCCTGGATTCCCGAGGACTGCTCGGCATTCGCAGAGAGGATCGTCGATACGGCCGTGCAGACGTCCGTGACCCCCGTTCGGATTTGAGCAAGCACCTCGCCCATCGCTTCGACCTCATCGACGCTCTTGGTGATCTGCTCGGTACTCTGCGAGACGAGATCCTTGATGTCGCGGGACGCGTCGCTTGCACGTTGCGCCAAGGCTCGAACTTCTGATGCGACGACCGCGAAACCTTTGCCTGCTTCGCCGGCCCGCGCCGCCTCCACGGCTGCATTCAGCGCCAGCAAGTTCGTCTGAAAAGCGATACTGTCGACAAGCGAGGTGATCTCTGAGATCTGTTGAGAGCGCTCATTGACCTTTCGGATGGAATCGACGGCACGAGCGGCAGCCTGTTCTCCCTGGGCAGCGACTTCATTGGAGCTCATCGACAGCTGATGCGCAGATTGTGCGGCTTCGGTGTTCGCTCCAACGCTCGCCGTCAGTTCGTCCATGGTGCCCGCGGTTTCTCTGAGCGACGCCGCCTGTGTTTCAGCGCGTGACGATAAGCTCTCCGATCCCGCCGCCATCGTGCTCAATGACGATTGAAGCGTGTCCGCGGTATGTGCGATCTGACCGACCATCTCGCGCAGTTTGTCCGCCGTGGCGTTCGCGTCCGATTGGAGAGCTGCGAATACGCCTTCGAAATTTCCGGTCATGCGCGCGGACAGATCGCCGGCGGCGAAGCTGCGCAGCACTTTGGAAACAGAGGATACGGAATTGTCGACGCTGTCGAGGAGCGTATTCATTCGATGGGCGACCGCGCGAAGTTCCTCGCTGCTCTGATCATCCTCCAGGCGTGCTGACAGATCGCCGCGGCGGGCGCTCTCGACGACGGTCTGCAAGCGTTCCTGAAAGGCCTCGGCAGCATCGGCGCGGAGGCGTCGCGCCTCTTGCTCTCGACGCTCACGCTCAGCTAATTCCTCACGTTCCTCAAGGCCGGCACTCAGGATGCCGACCACATGAGCCATCTCAGCGATTTCATCAGATGCTTCACTCTTAACTTTAGACTTCGACAACGTGCGCAAATCTTCGATGACGTCGATGATCGATGACGAGACGGCTCGGGCTGAGCGCAAAGCGAACCAGAGCGCCGTCGCCATAAGCACCAGTCCCAATGCGGCCACGACAGCGAGGACCCAAGACATCATCGACATGTTTTCACGGCTCAGCCGCGTTGCATCGGCTCTGGCTATTTCCTTGATCGAGTCGGCCGACTGAGCAACGAGCGCTGCTTTTCGCTGAAGCCGTTCGGTGGTCGGTACCTCGTTTGATGGCAGAACACCGAGGACGATGCGCGCATCTTCGACCCAAGCGACGAAGTGCTTTTGCAGCGCCGTGGCGGCATTCCGCATTCGGTCTGAGCGCACCGTATTTAGGACATGTTCGACATGCTCGCTCGCCTTGTCCACGTTGGCGTCGAATGAGGCGACGATCGGCTCCATCTCGAGAAGTCGAGTCATCGCGGCAACCTGCGTGACGACCGCCTTCGCCTCTTCCAATGCTGCATCGATATGGTCGGCGTGAACCACCGTTGCCAACGAATCATCGAAAACCACTGTCTGGCGATCGATGGCATAAAGCCCTGCGAGCCCGAACACGGCGCCAATGACGAGGCCAACGGCGGCGACGATGGCGACCGGTGCGATTACGCGCTTCTTCAGTGACATCTTTAGGTGCCCAGTCAGTTCGCTGGAAGGATTGGGGTCGGCACGTCAGTCGTTTCCTCGGTCAGGGTTTCGAGGAAGGCGACGACATCGGCGATCTCCTCCGGTGTCGTCGAAAAAGGGCGCATCTTCGTCGACAGCGATGGCCGCTTGATGCCGCCGCTTGCATAGTGGGAGATAAGCGTCTCGATGTCCCAGACCTGACCGGCATGGCCGAAAGGTGCGCGCAATGTGGTGTTGCGAAGACCCGGCGTCTTGAACGCATACATAGCCTTGGGATTATTCGGCTCCAAAGCTGCGCGGCCGATATCGTCGGTAACCAGCCCGATATCGTGAAACTCGTTGTCGGTGAAGTTCCAGCCGGTGTGGCAGTCCGCACAATGCATCTTACCGACGAATAGATCGAAGCCCCGCTTGGCGCTCGCAGAGATCGCGTCCTCGTTGCCCTCGACCCAGCGATCGAAGGGCGCCCAGCCGGAGACGATGGTGCGCTCGTAGGTTGCTATCGCCGTAAGGATCGCCTCACGAGACAAGCCTTCACCGGGGAAGAGCTTAGTGAACCAGTAGCTATACTCGTCGACCTGCCCAAGCCGACGGATCACGTCTTCGAACTTAGCTGCCATTTCGACGTCAGCTGTGATCGGACCCGCAGCCTGTTCCTCAAGCGTCGCGGCGCGCCCATCCCAGAAATACGGCTCGACCCAGGCCATGTTGATCACGGTGGGCGCATGGCGCCCCAATGGCTCATTGGCGGCGCCTACCGCCGTCTCCACAGGCGTTTCCCATCCGAATGAGGGGTTATGGCAACTGGCACAGCTCATGTTTTGCGCACCGGATAGGCGCGGATCGAAATAGAGCATTTTGCCGAGCGTCGCGATCTGAGGACTGTAAGGTGCGTCCGCTGGGAAGGGGATGCTCATCGGCCGTGCGAATGCGGTTCTGTCAGCCTGGGCGGCAATTAAGGAAGGCGCCAAGGCTAAGAGAACACCAAAGACAACGATGAATGGAGCAAGCATGTCTCGAAATCCCTGCTTTTCAATCCGAGACGACGCTATCATCGGTTTATTTATTTCTGGTTAACGCAGTCGGCATGGTATCGCGACGTCGATTCCATAGCGCAATCACTGCGATGGCGCGTAATAAGCGGTTCGACTCGTCGGGAAGATCTGAATCTGCCAGATATAGCTGCCGGAAATACGGCCGGCGTGAACGAAAGGCAGCGTTACCAAGCCATCATCATCGGCGGCGGAAAATTGCCCTCTTTACGTGCCAATACGTTGAATGGGCCCCTCATCGTTGAAGAGGAGAGGGCGCTCACGCAGCCTTAGCCTGCCTGTCATGCATGACGGCCACCCCCTTTTCTTCGATTAGCCGATCCGTTCGGGCAGGCGGTAGCGGTCGTGCAAACAGATATCCTTGGGCATAGGGAGCCCCCATCATTCTCAGCATGACGGCCTGTTCCAGAGTTTCGACGCCTTCGGCAATCAAGGTGGTTCCGAGTTCTGCTGATAGTTTGACGAGCCCATCGACGATTGCTCTATCGGGCGGGTCATCCAACAGGTCTTCAATGAAGGACCGGTCGATCTTGAACTCACTGACCGGCAGGTTCTTCAAGTGCGAAAGTGATGCGAAGCCGGTGCCAAAATCATCCAGTGAGACACCGTACCCTCGATCACGCCATTGTTGCAGAAGGTCCGGAACATGATGGTTCCCACGTCCCAATATGCACCCTTCGGTAATCTCGAAGGTCAGATGGCCGGAATCGACCGCCGAGTCCTTATAGCAGCGCTCCACCCATCGCAAATGGTTCCTATCATTGATCTGATCCTGATGGATGTTGATGGCGATGCGCGGCACCGCAAGGCCACCGCCCCGCCAGCGAAGAATGTCCTGGATCGACTGACGTATGACAACTTCAGAAAGAGCGACGATCAACCCTCGCTCCTCTGCAATTGACAGAAAGGCACCTGGCAGGAGAAGGCCTTCGCGTGGATGTTGCCATCTGACGAGCGCCTCCAGACCGAAGATGCGGCCATCGGTCAGCGAGAATTGCGGCTGGTAGTAGACGACGAACTGACCGCGCGCGATCCCTTCTCGAATCTCTTCCGACAGGCGCTCGGCGCGCAGCGCGCTTTCTCGCAGGTTCGCGCTGAAATAGCTCCATTGACAGCCCGCCGTCGCCTTTGCGTGATACATGGCCATATCGGCGTTATCGAGCAGGTCGCGCGCTGTCCGGCCGTGCTTCGGAGCCAAAGCGATGCCGACAGACGTTCCGGTATGCACGCGCCGGCCGTTCAGCGTGATCGGTTGCTCGATGATCTCGACGATGCTCTTCGCCAGCTTCTCGATCTCCTCGGAATCTCTGGTCCCGCGCTTGAGCAAAGCAAATTCGTCGCCTCCAATTCTGGCGACGGTCGTGTCCTGATAGGGGAGTTCCTGTAAACGCTTGCCGACGATGCGCAAGACATCGTCACCGCCGGAATGACCATGCACATCGTTGATGGTCTTGAAGTTAACGAGATCCATCATGAAGATCGCGAAGGGTTTTGGTGTCGTCTCTTTGAGTTCGGCCTCGATCATCGAGACGAGCGCGCGTCTGTTGGCGAGGTCGCAGATTGTGTCCTGCCATGCCAGCGTCTCGATATGCGCATGGGCATCGCTGAGATCGATGTGACGCCACGCCAAGAGAACGACGGCGATGACGACGGCTGCAACCAGCAAGACCAGGATACCGCAAAGGATGAAGAGCCAGGTTGCCCCATGAGCCACAGACCAGGCCGAGAAGAAACTGATCTCCTCACTGACCGCCTGCACGCCTCGAAGGTCTCCCAGCATCCAGTCTTTTTTGGGGCTCTCTTCATGGCTGTTGTGGCAGCCGACACAGCTCTCAGCCATGCGAAGCGCCATCGCGTTGCGCATGACCGGCTCGCCGTCGATGTCGTCCAGCCGGCTGAACATGTCCTGGTCCGGATTCTCTTCGAAGAAGCTAAGTGCGTCCTCTTCGAACAGGTCCTGGGGCCCAGACATCGGCCGTTCAAAGAACGGGTAGCGGCTGAAGAAGCGAAAATTCTTGGTATCGTATTGTTGGCTCAGGCTTTCCGTCAGGCCATGCATGAAGGTCGCTGGAAAGGGAATGGCGTTATCGTGATTGGAGAAATCTCGGCTTACGTTAACGCCATTGTGACTGGCCGGCCCAACGATGTCGCGGGAATAGAAGTGTTGCGTATCGGAGAGGATTTCGAGATAGGCCATCGCGCTGGTTTCGGCAGAAAACCGCTCGACATGCGTGGTGATCTTGATGAGGACCGTTGCAATCGAAACCAGCAGAGCAGCGGCACCACCAAGAGCGAGCAGTAAGACGATCTTTCGACGGCTGTACATGATCCTTAGCGACGTGATCGGAGATCGTCTTTATTTCATGCCGTAGCTAACAATCCGTTAATTCTAATGACGCAAGACTCATCAAGCGCAAGATCTCCTCTTGGCATCCGATATTCAGCGATCTGCCCGAAGCGGACCGGTGAAGTGTTCGTGGGACCCAAAGCGTCTTTTGCCGGTTGCGCCGCCGGACGTGGCGGAGCGCAGGTCGCTGCGGCAGCAGTATGCGTCATGTACGCCGATGGAACGCTTGAACAGCCATGGCGTCTGGTCACCACCCGGCCTATTGGTTAGCTTCAAGAGCCCGAAAAGCGCTCTCAATAGCCGGAAATGCTGACTGTAACCTACGACCCGATATTGGTCACCGCGTCTATCCTGGTCGCCGTCATGGCGTCGTTCACCGGCCTTCGGCTAACGACGGGGATCAGTGGGCTTGGACCTCAGGAACGTCGTTGGGCGATTGCCAAGGCGGCGGTGGCGCTCGGCTCCGGCATCTGGTCGATGCATTTCGTCGGCATGCTCGCCGTTCAGCTGCCGATCGTTCTGGCCTATGACGCGTTGCCAACGCTGATCTCGGTGCTGATCGCCATATTGGTGGTCGGTATCGGTCTAATTCTTCTCCATTTCGGCGCTCGCACCCGGGCGCGCATCGCGGTTGCAGGTCTGCTGACCGGGATCGGGATCGTGAGCATGCACTATGTGGGCATGGCTGCGGTGCGTGGGAACTGCATCATTATCTATGACCCGATTGGCGTTTTGCTCGCGACGGGTATCGCGGTTATCGCTTCGATTCTGTCGCTTGAGCTTGCCTATCACAAGCGAACTTTCGGCCTTACGCTTGTGGGTGCTGTTGTCCTCGGCCTGACGATTACTGCGATGCACTATACCGCGATGCTTTGGACGACCTTTCTTCCAGGCGAGGGCATCGATTTCGTTCCGGAGCCCAGCCTTTCTTCCGGCACGCTGGCCCTCATCGTCTCGCTTGCAGCCTTCATGATCTGTGGCCTGTTCCTGTTGATGACCGTCCCGATCGGTATTGCCGCCGAGGAATTTGATGAAGCCCAGTCAAAGGCCGAAGCTTTCCCATCAAAAGAGGAGGCTGAGCCCGCAGGATCATCTTTTGATGGCGACGAGAAAACTGCGGGACGCAGGTCCAGCCGCGATGCGGCGCTTTCCAAGGCCTTCACCGATCAACCATCGGCGGATTTAGAGCGGCAGCCAATCCGCATTCCATATCAGCGTGAGGACACCATCCGATTCTTAGCGCCAGATGAAATTCTCGCGATCAAGGCCCAAGGGCATTATACGAGCCTGATCAACGGTCAGGGCGGCGAACTTTTCTGCCCCTGGCCGCTCTCGAAGCTGGAGAAATCGCTTAAGAACGCAACCTTTCTCCGGACCCATAGGAGCTTTCTCGTCAACCTCCACCATGTCGCAGGCTTCAGGAGGGACGGCGATAAGGGCTTTTGCCTGATGGGCGAGGGAGCCGCGGTTCGGGAAATCCCCGTCAGCCGCTCTCAGATCCCGGCGATCCAAAAAGCACTCGGCCTGGACTGACCAGCCACCGATCGCATTTCGTGCAGTAGGGCCGTATTTCGTGCGTCGCTAAAGCTGCCCATGCTTTCGAAATGGCTAGCGAGGCGGCACTTCCTTAGAACAATTCCAATAATAAATAATACAACAGGGGCTTGCGGAGGAAGGCATGATTCCAGGAGCGTTTGACTACCATCTGCCATCGAGCCTGCCGGACGCCTGCCGTCTGCTAGCCGATCTTGGCGACGATGCACGCGTGGTCGCAGGCGGCCACAGCCTGATTCCGATGATGAAGCTCAGGATGGCGTTGCCCGAGCATCTAATCGACCTCCGCGCCATCGCCGAGCTGAAAGGCATCACCATCGCGGGCGGCAAGGTGACGATCGGCGCAATGACCACCCAGACCGAGGTGATCGCCTCTGACGAGCTTGCCCACGTCTGCCCGATCCTCCGAGAAACCTCGCTTCAGATCGCTGACCCGCAGATCCGCAATCTTGGCACCATCGGCGGCAATGTCGCCAATGGCGATCCCGGTAACGACATGCCCGCCCTCATGCAAGCTCTGAGTGCGACGTACTACGTCCAGGGTGCCGCCGGCACGCGGGATATCAAGGCCAGAGACTTTTATGAGGCGGCGTTCTATACGGCGCTCAATGACGACGAGATCCTGACCGTGATCAGCTTCGAGGCACCGCCTGCTGGCCACGGTTTCTCCTATCAGAAGCAAAAGCGGAAGATTGGCGACTACGCTACGGCGGCGGCCGCCGTCCTCCTCACCATGGACGGCGGCGCCTGCAAGACGGCGTCGATTGCGCTCACCAATGTCGGCGACACGCCGTTGTTCGCCGAGGCTGCCGGTCAGGCCTTGGTCGGCTCCACCGTCGATAAGGCGGCCATCGACGCTGCGGTCCAGGCGGCGGAAGCCATCACATCGCCGGCCGAGGACGGCAGAGGTCCGGCCGCGTTCCGCACCAAGGTCGCCGGCGTGATGGTCCGGCGAGCGATCGAAGAAGCGCGAACGCGCGCTGGCGGAGGAGAAGTCTAATGGCCAAGATGCATGTCCAGATGACCGTCAATGGCGAGGCGGTCGAGGCGCTCGCCGAGCCGCGCACGCTTCTCATCCACTTCCTCCGCGAGCAACAGAACCTGACCGGCCCCCACATCGGCTGCGACACCGGCCATTGCGGCGCCTGCACCGTCGACATGAACGGCAAGTCCGTGAAGTCCTGCATGGTGTTCGTGGCCCAGGCCAATGGCGCCGAGGTCACCACCATCGAAGGCATCACCCAGCCCGACGGCACCATGCACGCGCTCCAGGAAGCCTTTCGCGAGCATCACGGCCTGCAATGCGGCTATTGCACGCCGGGGATGATCACCCGCGCCTACCGCCTGCTGCAGGAAAACCCGAGCCCGTCCGAAGAGGATATCCGCTACGGCATCTCCGGCAATCTCTGCCGCTGCACCGGGTATCAGAACATCGTGAAAGCCATTCAGGCGGCCGCGACCGAGCTTAGCGCCGCCAAGGAGGCCGCAGAATGAACGACCAGACCCCCTCCTCAGCCGAACGCACCGCCAAGCTCGAAGGTCTCGGCTGCTCCCGAAAGCGCGTCGAGGACGCCCGCTTCACCCAGGGCAAGGGCAACTATGTCGACGACATCAAGCTCCCCGGCATGCTGTTCGGCGACTTCGTCCGCTCCCCCTACGGCCACGCCCGCATCAAATCCATCAACGCCGACGCGGCGCTCGCGGTTCCTGGCGTCAAGGCGGTGCTGACGGCGGCTGACCTGAAGCCCTTGAACCTGCACTACATGCCGACGCTCGCCGGCGACGTGCAGGCAGTCCTCGCCGAAGAGAAAGTGCTCTTTCAGAATCAGGAAGTCGCCTTCGTGGTCGCGACCGACCGTTACGCCGCCGCCGATGCGGTCGAGCTGGTGGAGGTCGAGTATGAGGACCTGCCCGCCCTGGTCGACCCTCGAAAAGCGATGGACGACGATGCGCCCATCCTGCGCGAGGACATCGCCGACAAGATGGAAGGCGCCCACGGACCTCGAAAGCACAAAAACCACATCTTCTTCTGGGACGCAGGCGATCGGTCCGGCACCGAGCAGGCGCTCGGCGACAGCGAGGTGCTCGCCGAAGAAGAGATCACCTATCAGCGCGTGCACCCCTGTCCCTTGGAAACCTGCGGCTGCGTCGCCTCGATGGACAAGGTCAACGGCAAGCTCACGCTCTGGGGCACCTTTCAGGCCCCGCACGCCGTGCGCACGGTGGCGTCCCTCATCTCCACCATCCCCGAGCACAATATCCGGGTGATCTCGCCGGACATCGGCGGCGGCTTCGGCAACAAGGTTGGCGTCTATCCCGGCTATATCTGCGCCATCGTCGCCTCGATCGTCACAGGTGTGCCGGTGAAGTGGATCGAGGACCGCATCGAGAACCTGTCCACCACCGCCTTCGCGCGCGACTACCACATGTCCGGCAAGATCTCGGCCACCAGGGACGGCCACATCACCGGTCTCTGGTGCCACGTCCTCGCCGATCACGGAGCCTTCGACGCCTGCGCCGATCCGACCAAGTTCCCAGCCGGCTTCTTCAACATCTGCACCGGCTCCTACGACATTCCGGTCGCCTATGTCGGCGTCGATGGCGTCTACACCAACAAGGCGCCGGGCGGCGTCGCCTATCGCTGCTCGTTCCGCGTCACCGAAGCGTCCTACTTCATTGAGCGCATGATCGACGTGCTTGCCCGCAAGCTCGACATGGACCCGGTGGAGCTGCGCCAAAAGAACTTCATCAAGAAGGAGCAGTTCCCCTACACGTCAGCCCTCGGCTGGGAGTATGACAGCGGCGACTACCAAACCGCGATGAGCCAGGCGCTGGACACGGTCGAGTATAAAAAACTACGGGCGGAGCAGAAGGCCAATCGCGAGGCGTTCGATCGCGGCGAGACGCGCTCCTTGATGGGCATCGGCGTCGCCTTCTTCACCGAGATCGTGGGCGCCGGCCCGGTCAAGAATTGCGACATCCTCGGCCTTGGCATGTTCGACAGCTGCGAGATCCGCATCCACCCAACGGGCTCGGCAATCGCCAGGCTCGGCACCATCAGCCAGGGCCAGGGCCACGCCACCACCTTCGCCCAGATCCTCGCTTCCGAGATCGGCATTCCTGCTGAGAACATCACGGTTGAGGAGGGCGACACCGACACCGCCCCCTACGGCCTCGGCACCTACGGCTCACGCTCGACCCCGGTCGCCGGCGCGGCCACCGCGATGGCCGGGCGAAAGATCCGGGCGAAGGCGCAGATGATCGCCGCCTACCTCCTGGAGGTGCATGACGACGATCTCGAATGGGACGTCGATCGGTTCCAGGTGAAGGGCAACCCCGAGCGCGCCAAGACCATGGTGGAGATCGCGTTCGCCGCCTACAACCAGGCGATCCCCGGCATCGAGCCCGGCCTGGAGGCGGTCAGCTACTACGATCCGCCCAACATGACCTACCCCTTCGGCGCTTACATCTGCGTGGTCAACATCGACATCGACACCGGCGTCACCGACATCCGCCGCTTCTACGCGCTGGATGACTGCGGCACCCGCATCAATCCCATGGTCATCGAAGGCCAGGTCCACGGCGGCCTCACCGAAGCGCTCGCGATCGCCATGGGCCAGGAGATTTCGTACGACGAGATCGGCAACGTCAAAGGCGCCAGCCTCATGGACTTCTTCCTGCCGACCTCCGTCGAAACGCCGACCTGGGAGACGGACCACACGGTCACGCCCTCCCCCCACCATCCGATCGGCGCCAAGGGCGTCGGCGAGAGCCCGAATGTCGGCGGCGTCTCCGCCTTCTCCAACGCCATCAACGACGCCTTCGCCCACAAAGGCCTGACCCACACCCAGATGCCCCACGACCACTGGCGCATCTGGCAAACCGCCGAGCAGCTTGGGTTGCACGGCTGACGGGGGAGAGGAGGGGCCCGGCGTGCTGGATTGCCCCACGACAAAGCCGGGCCCATCTTCCTGATCATGGATAGCGTTGACGATCTTCAAGAACGCCTCGCGGCAGCCGGCTATGTCGCCGACGAGACGCTCGCTGCCGCCTTGCAGCTCACGCTTCAGCTCGGTCGGCCGCTGCTCCTCGAAGGGGAAGCCGGCGTCGGCAAGACGGAGATCGGCAAGACGCTCGCCGCGATCCAGGACACCAGGCTGATTCGCCTCCAGTGCTATGAGGGCCTGGATGCCAGTCAGGCGATCTACGAGTGGAACTATCGCCGCCAGCTGCTCGCGATCAAAGCTCAGGAGCAAGGTGGCAAAGCGGCCGATGAAATCGAAGCCGAGATTTTCTCCGAGCGGTTCCTCCTGAGGCGACCACTTCTCGAAGCGATCAGCCAAGTAACGCCTCCAGTGCTACTGGTGGACGAGATCGATCGGGCGGATGAGGAGTTCGAGGCCTATCTCCTGGAGATCCTGGCCGACTTCCAGATCACCATCCCCGAGCTTGGCACGATCGAGGCGGTCTCGATCCCCCATGTCATCCTCACCAGCAACGGCACCCGCGCGCTTTCAGACGCCCTTCGCCGCCGCTGCCTCTACACCTGGATCGACTTTCCGAGCGAGGAGCGCGAACGCGAAATCATCCAAAAGTGCCTTCCGCAAATTGAGCCCGTGCTCGCCGAGCAGATTGCGCGCTTCGTCCAGGCCCTGCGCAAGGAGGAGCTGGAGAAAACGCCGGGCATCGCCGAGACGCTGGACTGGGCGGCCGCTTTGGTCGGCCTCGACATCAAGACCCTGGACGGCGATCCCGAGAGCCTGCGGAAGACTTTGATCTGCCTGCTCAAGACCGAGGCGGACCAGGCGGCCGTGACCAAAGAAGTCACCAGCCGGCTCGCCGGACGGGCGGCCTGATCATGGCCAACGTCGACGCTCGGGCCGCGCCCGCGGCGCGCATGGTCGGCTTCATCGACCATCTCCGCAGCAACGACTTCGCGGTCGGCCCCAAGGAGACCGAAGCCGCCCTCACACTTCTCGCCGATGAGCGCTGGCTGCCGCAGCGTCACGCGCGGCTCGGCCTTCGCTGTCTCCTGGCCTCGCGAAAGGACGACTGGGAGCGCTTCGACGATCTGTTCGAGGCCTATTGGTTTCGGCGCGGAAAAACTCGCGAGCGAGCGAGGTCGAAACCCGGTGCGGCCACCGGCAAGCAACACCCCGAGATCTGGCAGGACCATCTCGGCGATGGCCGATCGGCTAAGCGTGGCGCGCAACAGGAGGCCGCAGGGGACGATGAAACCGTCTCGTCTTCGGGCCAGGGCCGTCTCATTGCGACGACGGAGACGACGCTCCAACGCACCGATCTTCGCCACATCACGGACCCGGACGAGATCAAGGCGGCGGAACACCTCGCCTACCGCCTAGCCTCCGCCATCCGCTACCGCCTAAGCCGCCGCTACCGTCAAAGTAAGCGAGGTTCGCGTCCGGACCTCCGCCGCACCATCCGCGCAAACCTACAAAATGGCGGCGACCCGCTGGAACTGGTCACCAAGGCACGGCCCGACCGTCCCGTCCGTCTGGTGGTGCTGCTCGACGTCTCGGGCTCGATGCAGCCCTACAGCCGCTTCTTCCTGCAGTTCGTGAAAGGCCTCGTCTGCAGCTGGCTCGACACCGAGGCCTTCCTCTTCCACACCCGCCTGGTGCGCGTCACCGATGCGGTGCGGGATCGCGATTCGATCCGCGCGATGAGCAAGCTCGCGCTGATGGCCGAAGGCTTCGGCGGCGGCACCAAGCTCGGCCATTGCCTCCGCGTCTTCAACGACCGCTACGCAAAGTCGACGGTCGACAGCCGCACCGTCTTCTTCATCCTTTCCGACGGCTACGACACGGGGTCCTGCGAGGACCTCGTTGACGCGCTATCGCGCCTAAGGAAACGAGCGCCACGCCTGGCGTGGTTGAATCCGCTGCTTGGTTGGCGGGATTATGAGCCGGTCAACAGGGCGATGGTCTCGGCCATGCCGCTGATCGACCACTTCGCCGCCGCCCATACGCTCGAAGCGCTCGCGGCGATCGAAGCCGATCTGGCGAGGCTCTGAGCGATGAGCCTGACCCTGGACGCCACCCTTGGACTGATCGAGGATCTCCGAAAGCGCGGCCAGGATTTTTGCGTCTGCACCATCGTCAGGACGGCGAACGCGACCTCGGCCAAGGCCGGCGCCAAGGCGGTGGTCACGTCGGATGGCGTGCTCCACGGCTTCGTCGGCGGCGGTTGCGTGCAGGGTGCCGTGCGCAAGGCGGCGCTCGAGGTTCTGGCGGCGGGCGAGCCTCGTCTGATGCGGGTAAAGCCCAGGGACGATGTTGATGCGTCGACCGACCAGGACGGCGTCGAGCTGCACGGCTCCAGCTGTCCGAGCGGCGGCACGGTCGAATTCTTCCTGGAGCCGACCCGCCAGCGCATGCGTCTCCTGATCCTCGGAAGCTCACCGGTCGCCGCAGCCCTTTCCCGGCTCGGCCAGGCGGTCGGCGTCGAGACCATGGCCGAGGAAGAGTTCGCTGCTGACCTTGATCTTCGCGAACGGGACGCCGTGGTCGTCGCCACCCAGGGACGCGGCGATCGCCAGGCGCTCGAAGCCGCGCTTCGATCCGAGGCCGGCTATGTCGGCATGATCGGCAGCCGAAAGAAGATCGCAACGCTACTGGAGCGCATCGGCGCAGGCGTTTCCGATGAACGCAGGCAGGCGCTGCACGGCCCGGCCGGGCTCGACATCGGCGCGATCGAACCGGAGGAGATCGCGCTTTCCATTCTATCCGAGATCATCCGGGAACGCCGGAGCCATCGATAGCTGAGGCGGTAGCGCCTATGCCGCATCCGAGCTGATCGTTCTGAAGTGATCGTTGATCGCGCCGGCAGTCGTAAACCAGACCCGTCCATTCGCCTGGCTTTTGATCGTGCGGAGCGCTCTGGCAAGGTGCTTCAGGCGATGGGGGTGGCCCATCAGATAGGCGTGAAGCGCAATACCGATCACCAACGGGCGATCTTTGCTTTCGTCCAGCATGATCTCGAAGGCGTCCAAGATCATGTCAGCGAACTCCGCGCCTTCACGTTTGCGCGCGACGATCTGGGGAATGTCGTTCAGTTCCTGCGGATAGGGTACGGCTAGAATTCGGCCGCGGCGCGTGCGCATCCAGACGGGCTGATCGTCGTGGCACCAATCCAGCACATACTCGTAACCGGCCTCGTCGAGGAGATCGGGCGTCACCCGGCTTTCCGAAATCCAAGGGCCGAGCCAGCCTTTCGGAGGCCGCCCCTCGGCGGCGGTGATCGTCGACGTCGCCTCCGCGATCAGCCTAGCCTCATCCGCTTCGGCTAGATCGCCCTGGCGTTCCGCATTGGTCCGTCCATGGCCGGCGATCTCGTCACCCCGATTGCGGAACGCCTCGATCACGCGCGGCGCATGTGCGTACATCTCACTGTTCACCAAAGCGGTCGTCGGCAGGCTCAGCTCGTCGAACAGGGACAGCATGCGCCAGACCCCGGCCCGGTTGCCGTAGTCGCGCCAGGCGTAGTTCAGCACATCCGGTTCCGGACCGCCGGGCGCCAGCGTCGCCCCCAGCCCGTCGCCGAAGGCGAAACATTCGAGATTCATGCCGATGTAGAAGGCCAATCTCGCGCCATTCGGCCAATCGAACACCGGCCTGTCCGGTAGGGCTGAGTAGGCGTAACGATGATGTTGGGAGAGCGGCATTGTTCTTGCAAGTCTTTCGGAAGGCTAGGAACGGTGTCGATGGCGTGGTGCCATGACATGTAAACTCTGCCCTTGTTTTGGGCAGGTGTCGATATGTGCTCGCTTTTGGTGCAGTTGACCTCTCCTCCTTAGGGATCGTCGCTGCAGCAAGGCCCGAAAGCATAAATCGCAAACCGAGGGAGGTACCATGGAGCGCAGGAACTTTTTGACAGGGGCGGGCGTCGCGTCGGCCGGCATATTGGCGGCACCGGCGATCGCCAAAGCCCAGACCATCGAATGGAAGATGACCACGGCCTTCCCGCCGGGGCAGCCATTCTACTCGGTGGGTCCCGGCTCGCTCACCGACCTGACCGATCGGATCCGGGACATGTCGAATGGCCGCCTCGACATCAAGGTGTTTCATGGCGGCGAGCTCGTGCCGGCCTTCGAAGGTTTCGACGCGGTGCGCCAGGGCGTGGTCGAGTGCAATGGCTGGGTCAGCTATTTCGGCGCCGGCAAGGTGCCGGCCGCGCAGTTCTTCGGCGCCGTGCCGTTCGGCATGTCGACCCAGGGCCAGAATGCCTGGTTTTATATCGGCGACGGGATCAAGCTCTGGCATGAGGTCTACGAGCCGCTCGGCCTGGTCGCTTTTCCGGTCGGCGCCACCGGCGTGCAGATGACGGGCTGGTTCAACAAGGAGATCAACAGCGTTTCGGACATGGAAGGCCTGCGCCTGCGCATTCCGGGTCTGGCCGCCAAGGCCTATGCGCGGATCGGCGTCGACGTGAAGCTGCTCCCGGGCGGCGAGATCTTCCCGGCGCTCGAACGCGGCGTGATCGATGCCGCCGAATGGGTGGGGCCGGCGCAGGACAAGATCCTCGGCCTCAACAACGCGGCGACATACTACTACACCACCGGCTGGCACGAACCGACCACCGTGACCGAGCTCGCCATCAACAAGGCGGCATGGGACACGCTCGATGACGATCTGAAGGCGATCGTCGAAAACGCCTGCGCCGCCTGCAACGTCATTTCCCATTCCTGGGCGGAAGCGAACAATGCTGCGGCTTTGAAGGAGTTCGAAGCGACCGGCACGGAGATTCGCACCTTGCCCAAGGACGTGGTGGAAGCGCTCAGGAAGGAGATGGGTCCCGTCTACGACGAGCTCGCCGCCGACGATCCGATGTTCAAGAAGGTGATGGACAGCTATTTCGCCTTCAAGGAAGAACACGACGTCTGGGCCTCCGCCTCCGAGACCGTCTGGCACAGCGAATTGCGCCAGGCTTGAACCGCGACGTCAACGGGGCGGGCCAGCCCGCTCCGTCGGTCATGCCATGACCGGTTTTCTGCAAAAAGCGCTGTCGGCGGCCGAGGTGATCGATCGCATCACCCGGGCCGCCGGCAAGCTCGGCACGCTCCTGCTCCTAGCACTGATCGCCCTGGTGGGCTGGAACGTCGCCGGGCGCTATGTCGTGGGTGGCGGCTCGGTCGCTCTGCAGGAGCTGGAATGGCACCTGCTGGCCCCGGTGGCGATCCTCGGCATCACGCTTCTGGTGCTGGAGAAGGGCCATGTTCGCGTGGACATGGTCTATGACCGCATGCCGGAACGGGCGCAGACCTGGCTTGATCTGATCTCGATGATCTGCGGAATCGTGATAGCTGTCTTGTTCATCAAATACTCGATCGGCTTCGTCGAGAGTTCGTGGTCGCTGCGCGAGGGCTCGGCCGATCCCGGCGGGCTGCCGGCACGCTACCTGCTGAAGGCGATGATCCCGCTCGGCTTCGCTTTGTTTGCGCTGCAATGCCTCGCCAATGCGATCCGCTACGCCGTGAAGCTGGCTGACGACCGGGAAACGCCATGAGCGTCGACGAACTCCTCGCCATCGGCATGATCCTGACCTTCATGATGCTGCTGCTCGGCGGCGTGCCGGTCGGCATCGGCATTGCGACGGCAGGGTTCATCTTCGGCTGGATGGGTTTTGGCGACTTTCTGTTCAATCTGAGCCCGGCGCGCATCTATGGCGTCGTCACCAAATATGAATTTCTGGCGATTCCGCTCTTCGTCTATATGGGCGTGATGCTCGAGAAGTCGCGGGTCGCGGAGGACATGCTGGATGTGATCGGCCGGCTGTCCGGAGGCCTGCATGGCGGCATGGCGCTGGCCCTTGTCCTGGTGGGCGTCTTGATGGGCGCGTCGACCGGCATCGTCGGCGCTACGGTGGTCACCCTGACGCTCCTGACCATGCCGATCCTTTTAAAGCGCGGCTATGATCCGGGCGTTGCCGCCGGCACCATCTGCGCGTCCGGCACGCTCGGCCAGATCATCCCGCCTTCCCTGGTGCTGATCCTGCTCGCCGACATCATGGCGGAGAGCGTCGGCACGTTGTTTGCAGCCTCCCTGCTGCCGGGCCTGATGCTCGCCGGGCTTTATTGCGCCTATATTCTGGCCCTGGGCTGGTTCAGACCCGGCCTGCTGCCGCCGATCCCGGTGGATGAGCGGAAGGACATTGCCGGGATGGCTCTGTTCCTGGCGGCGGTCAAAGCGCTGGCGCCGCCGCTGCTGCTGATCGGCGGCGTCCTGGGATCGATCATCGGCGGTTTTGCGGCCCCCACCGAAGCGGCAGGCGTCGGCGCCATCCTCTCGATTGCGGTGGCGGCGCTCTACGGTCGTCTGACCGCAAAGATGATCTGGGACGTGGCCGAGAGCGCGCTTCGCATCTCAGCGATGATCTTCTTCATCCTGATCGCGGCGCAGGTGTTCTCGATCGCGTTTCGCGGCCTGGATGGCGAAGCCCTGGTCAGGGATATGCTGGCCCTTACGCCCGGCGGCGAAACCGGCGCTCTGATCTTCATGATGCTGCTCCTGTTCGTGCTCGGTTTTTTCCTGGAATGGATCGAGATCAGCTATATCGCGCTTCCTCTCCTCTTGCCGTTCTTCATGGAAGCAGGCGTCGACATGGTGTGGCTGGCCGCCCTGGTCGCTCTCAATCTGCAGACGTCATTTCTGACGCCGCCCTTCGGCTGGGCCTTGTTCTTCCTGAAAGGCGTTGCGCCGCCCGACGTCACCACCAAGGCGATCTATTGGGGCGTGTTGCCCTTCATCGTCATTCAGCTCATCGCCCTCATCATACTCTTCAATGTTCCCGGCCTGGCGCTTTGGTTGCCGGCAGCGATCGGGTGGTGACGTCCTAGGCGGCATCAGGCGCCGATGCGGTTGGCATTCTTCTTGCTGAAATTGAAACAGGCTTATTCACGAAGCAGGACCTGGATTTCTGCCAGAGATGCGCATTCTCGTCGTTGATGACAGCGAAGAACGGGGCAGGGCGGTCAAGGAAGCGCTTGACGGCACGGATTGCGTCGTGGTTGGGCAGGTTCATTCCAGTGCGGCCCTTCGCAATGTCTTGAAGCGCCAGGACGTCGATGTGGTCATCGCCAGCATGTCCAGCCCGGATCGGGATACGCTCGAGAGTTTCCGCACCAGCGCCGACGAAAACCCGCGCGCGGTCGTGATGTTCGTCGATGAGGACGGTGCCGATATGGCGAGCGAGGCGGTGCGTGCCGGCGTGTCGGCCTATATCGTCGACGGCTTCGCCTCCAAGCGCGTGCGCTCGGTGCTGGAGGTGGCGATCCTGCGTTTCCAGGAGTTTCAGCGCCTGAAGGGCGAATTGGAGAAGAGCAAGGCCGCCCTTGCCGACCGCAAGCTGATCGATCGCGCCAAGGGTATCTTGATGGAGCAGCGCGGTTTGAACGAAGCGGACGCCTATGCGCTGCTGCGCAAGACGGCGATGGCGCAGAACCAGAAGATTGTCGATGTCGCCAGGAGTGTGCTGTCCGTGACCGAGCTGCTGAAGACGTGATGGTTCTTGGCACGATGCTTGCGAGGAAATGAGTGAGGCCAATGGCGGCCTCGCCATTCGGATCGATGAGGGTCCGAATTAGCGGATGACGGCGTCCGGGCTGCACAGGGTTTGTGCGCACGGGCGCTATTTTTTTGGCAAGACGGCATGAGCAGAGACAACCAACTGACCCTCGGGGTGATGCCGCTTACGGACGCGGCACCGCTGATCATCGGCAAGGAGAAAGGATTTTTCGAGGCCGAGAACCTCGAGGTCACGCTTGAACGCGAGGCGTCTTGGGCGACGATCCGGGACAAGGTGATGTTTCACGCGTTTGACGGCGCTCAGATGCTGGCGCCGATGCCGCTCGCCATGAGCTTCGGCGTCGGTCACAAACCGCGCGCGACGCTCGCCCCCATCGTTCTAAGCCTGAACGGCAACGGGATCACGGTCAGCACCTCTCTGCTGACCGACATCAGGAAAATCGCGCCGGAGAGCCTGGCGAGCCGGCCGATCAAGGCGGATGGCCTCGCCCGAGTGATCGCCGATCGACAAGCTAAGGGCGAGCGGCGGCTGGTGTTCGGCGTGGTCTATCCCTATTCCACCCACTACGCGCAGCTGCGCGCCTGGCTGGCGGAAGCCGGCCTTTCGCCGGATGACGATCTGGAGATCGTGGTCGTGCCGCCCGCGCAGATGGCCGATGAGCTGGATGCCGGTCGGCTGGATGGCTATTGCGTTGGCGAGCCCTGGAATCAGCTCGCCGTGCGCCGGGGCGTCGGTCATTTGCTGATCACCAGCCAGGAATTCTGGACCAATCGGGCCGAGAAGGTTCTTGGGGTGCATCAAAGCTTCGCCGAGGAGCGGCCCGACAGGCTCCAGGCCTTGCTGCGCGCGCTGATACGCGCCGGTAAATGGCTGGATCGCAGCGACAACCGTCTCGAAGCCGCGCGTCTCCTGGTTGAGGGCGGCTGGGTCGACGATGCGCCGATCGACGTGGTCGGCCTGTCGCTGATGGGCGTGATCGCCCATGATCTGGAAGAACCGCCGCGCAACATTCCCGACATGCATATCTTCTATGCCGATGGCGCCAACCGGCCGTCGTTGCAGGATGCGGAGATCTACACGCGCGCCATGGTCAAGGCCGGCCAGCTTTCCCGTCCGCCGGGACCCGATGATCTGGCGGCGGTTTACCGCGCGGATCTCTATGACGAGGCCGCCGAGGCGCTCGGCGAAGCCCTGCCTTCAAGAGGCGATGCCGCCGTTTTGAGCAGTGAAGCCTCTGCTTCAACCTCAGGTGTCGCGGAGAAATCAGAGCGTTGCTAGATCGAGAATAGTGCAATGCACAATAATTATTCACAAAGTGATTTTTCTTTGCCCAGAAGCATCTGTCTGTAAACAATCAATGTCATTGATAATTTTATAAATAATAGTTGACAGCCATCGAGCTGTGTGGCTGATTTCATATAGATATTGCGCTGCAATATTGCAGTCGCTGCCCCAGGATCCACCGCCGGGTCCGCTTGAAGCGAAGCCGCTTCGACTGTCGAGATTTCGATCTTGGCACGTTGAAGCGGCTTTTTTTGTGCTCAAACGCGGTCGACCGACCGGTCGCCGATAAGGGAAGGAGGGCCCCATGCCCGAGATGATACCGAAGACAAAACGAGCCGGTCGGCGTCTGGGCGCAAGCCTTGCCGTTTTGAGCGCTCTGATGTTTACGCCCGCCGTCGTAACGGCCGAGATGCTGGACGTCGAGAAGGATGAGCTGACCTTCGGCTTCATCAAGCTGACCGACATGGCGCCGCTCGCGGTCGCCTATGAGAACGGCTATTTCGAGGATGAGGGCCTGTTCGTCACGCTCGAGCCGCAGGCGAACTGGAAAGTGCTGCTCGATCGCGTGATCGACGGCGAACTGGACGGCGCGCATATGCTCGCAGGCCAGCCGCTGGCTGCGACCATCGGCTTTGGCACCGAAGCCCATGTCATCACGCCTTTCTCCATGGATCTGAACGGCAACGGGATCACCGTCTCCAACGAGATATGGGAGCGGATGAAGGAGCATGTGCCGATCGGCGACGACGGCAAGCCCGTGCATCCGATCAAGGCCGATTACCTCAAGCCCGTGGTCGATGAAATCATCGCCGAGGGCAAGCCCTTCAATATGGGCATGGTGTTTCCGGTCTCGACCCACAATTACGAGCTCCGCTACTGGCTCGCCGCGGGCGACATTCATCCCGGTTACTATTCGCCGAGCGACATTTCCGGCCAGATCCAGGCGGAAGCGCTGCTCTCGGTGACGCCGCCGCCGCAGATGCCCGCCACGCTCGAAGCCGGCACGATCTACGGCTATTGCGTCGGCGAGCCCTGGAACCAGCAGGCCGTCTTCAAGGGCATCGGCGTGCCTGTGATCACCGATTATGAGATCTGGAAGAACAACCCGGAAAAGGTTTTCGGCATCACGGCCGAGTTCGCCGAGGAAAACCCCAACACCACGCTCGCCCTTACGAAGGCGCTGATCCGGGCCGCCAT
Source organism: Pseudomonadota bacterium (assembly GCA_039197065.1). GTDB lineage: Bacteria > Pseudomonadota > Alphaproteobacteria > Geminicoccales > Geminicoccaceae > JANQPX01. The sequence goes on from JBCCUL010000043.1 coordinate 36,560, forward strand.
GTGGCTGGACGAGGATAACAACGCCAACCGCATGGAAGCGGTCGAGATGCTCGCACTGCCGGAATATGTCGGCGCCGATGCCGAGGTGATCGCCAACTCGATGACCGGCACCTTCGAATATGAGAAGGGCGACGTGCGCGAGGTTCCCGACTTCAACGTCTTCTTCCGCTACTTCGCGACCTATCCCTACTACTCGGATGCCGTCTGGTATCTCTCCCAGATGCGCCGCTGGGGCCAGATCGCCGAATACAAGGACGACGCCTGGTACGACGAGGTCGCGCAGAAGGTCTACAAGCCTGACATCTACCTCGAGGCGGCCCGCCTCTTGGTCGACGAGGGGCTTGCGAACGAAGCCGATTTCCCCTGGGACACTGACGGCTATCGCGACCCGCAGTCCGAGTTCATCGACGGTCACACCTTCGATGGCCGTAAACCCAACGACTACCTCGAACAGTTTCCGATCGGCCTGAAAGGCAAGGACGCCGTCGAGGGCACCGAAGTCGTCACCTCCGGCTGACCCGGCGGGTCAAGGCTCGACTTGCCTGACACGGGGTCAGGCGGTCGAGCCCCAAGCCCGGACGGATCGCTAGCCGCGACCAGCTTTCTCCGAACGAGGATGGCTCATCATGTCGACCAATCTCTCTTCCGCCGATCAAGCCGCCGCGCTGCGGACACCGGTGAGCCGCCGGTTCAGCCTGCCGGACTTTCAAAGCATCGCACGCTTCCTCACCGTGATCGGCTTCGGCTGGCTGGTGCCGATCATGAAGATGGCCGCGGGCGAGGATCCGAAGGCTCATCTGAACGACCTCTGGCGCCAGCTTGGCGTGCCTATCCTGGCGATCATCGCCTTTCTGTTCGCCTGGGCGCAATTGGCGCCGACCGTGCAGACCAGCCTCGGCGCCGTGCCCGGACCAGCCCAGGTTTGGGAGCAAGTCGAGGTCCTCGCCGCCGACCACGTCCGCCAGCGCGACAAGGCTGACGCCTTCTATGAGCGGCAGGAGGAGCGCAACGCCAAGCTCGAAGCCGAGGGCAAGGCGGACAAGGTCAAATGGCGGGACTATACCGGCAAGCCCACCTATCTCGATCAGATCGTCACCAGCCTGAAGACGGTCTTCACCGGCTTCGTGCTCGCCAGCCTGATCGCCATTCCGCTTGGCATCCTCTGCGGCCTCTCGCCGATCATGAACGCGGCGTTCAACCCGCTTATTCAGATCTTCAAGCCGGTCTCACCGCTCGCCTGGTTGCCGATCGTCACCATGGTGGTCAGCGCCGTCTACACCAGCTCGGATCCCTGGTTCGACAAGAGCTTCCTGAATTCGGCCTTCACCGTGATGCTCTGCTCGCTCTGGCCGGCGCTGATCAACACCACGCTCGGTGTCGCCTCGATCGACAAGGATCTCCTGAACGTCGGCAAGGTGCTGCAGCTCGACTGGCGGACGCGCGTTACCAAGCTCGTCATTCCCTCATCCCTGCCGCTGATCTTCACCGGGCTTCGGCTGTCCCTCGGCGTCGGCTGGATGGTGCTGATCGCCGCCGAGATGCTCGCCCAGAACCCGGGTCTCGGCAAATTCGTCTGGGACGAGTTCCAGAACGGCAGCTCCGACAGTCTCGCGCGCATCATGGTCGCTGTTCTGACCATCGGCATCATCGGCTTCCTCTTGGATCGCCTGATGTACACCCTGCAGAGCCTCCTCACCCACAACGCCCAGTCGTAGCAGGACGGGCTCGACTTTGACGGAGTGAACCCATGGCGACGCTTGAACTCAAGAACATCGTCAAGAGCTACGGGGAAGGGGCAGGGCGGACCGAGGTTCTGGACGGGATCGACCTCGCGATCAAGGACCGGGAGTTCGTCGCCATCGTCGGCTTCTCCGGCTCGGGCAAGACCACGCTGATCAACACCATCGCAGGCCTGGTCCAGCCGGACCGGGGCGAGGTGCTGATCGACGGCAAGCCGGTGACCGAGGCCGGACCTGACAGGGGACTCGTCTTCCAGAGCTACTCGCTCATGCCCTGGCTCTCTGTCTACGGCAATGTGGCGCTCGCGGTGGACGCCGTCTTTAGATCCGAGAGCAAGGCGGAGAAGGACGCGCGCATCCGCCGCTATGTCGACATGGTCGGCCTCACGCCGGCGATCGATCGCAAACCTGCCGCCCTTTCAGGCGGCATGCGCCAGCGGGTGGCGGTCGCGCGCGCCCTGGCCATGAGCCCGGAGATCCTGCTTCTCGACGAACCGCTGTCCGCGCTTGATGCCCTGACACGGGCGAAGCTGCAGAACGAGATCGAGCAGATCTGGCGCCAGGAGAAGAAGACCGTCGTCATGATCACCAACGACGTCGATGAGGCGATCTTGCTTGCCGATCGCATCATTCCACTCAGACCGGGCCCGAAGGCCAAGCTCGGGCCGGAGTTCATCGTCGATCTGCCGCGCCCGCGCGATCGCACCGCGATGAACCATAATGAGCGCTTCAAGACGCTGCGCAACGACATCACCCGCTACCTGGTCGACGTCAGCCATGAAAATGCTCTTGTAAAGGATCAAGGCCCTGCCTTGCCGGAGGTGACGCCTGTGCTGCCGCTGGCGTTGCGAAAGGCGATGAAATCGGCGACGGCCTATGGCGATCACCGCTATCTCGAATTCGCCAAGCTGAAGAAAGTCTATCCGACGCCGAAAGGACCGCTCACGGTCTGCGAAGACATCGACTTGATCATGAAGAAGGGCGAGTTCATCTCCCTGATCGGCCATTCCGGTTGCGGCAAGTCGACGGTGCTCTCGATGACCGCCGGCCTGAACGAGATCACCGATGGCGGCATCGTCCTCGATGGCTCCGAGATCAGCATGGCCGGGCCGGACAAGGGCGTCGTCTTCCAGGCGCCGAGCCTGTTCCCCTGGCTGACAGCGTTCGAAAATGTCGCTCTTGGCGTTGAGCGCGTCTACCCGCACGCGACCCAGAAAGAGCGAAACGACATCGTCGCCTACTACCTGACCCGGGTCGGCCTTGGCGATGCGCAGCACAAACGGGCGACAGATCTCTCCAACGGCATGAAACAGCGCGTCGGTATCGCGCGCGCGTTTGCCCTTTCACCGAAGTTGCTTCTGCTCGATGAGCCTTTCGGCATGCTCGATAGCCTCACCCGCTGGGACCTTCAGGAGGTGCTGATGGAGGTCTGGAGCCGCACCAAGGTCACCGCTATCTGCGTCACCCACGATGTCGACGAGGCCATCCTGCTCGCCGACCGCGTGGTGATGATGACCAACGGTCCGCATGCGCGCATCGGCAAGATCATGGAGGTCGATCTCCCCCGCCCGCGCAGCCGAACCGAGCTTTTGGAGCACCCCGACTACTACCGTTATCGCGAGGAGCTGCTGACCTTCCTCGAAGAATATGAACACGGGGGTGCCGCGGGCACCGGCGAGGACAAGAAACCGTCCGAGCCTAAAAAAGAGGCGGCCTGATCATGGAGCGGCTGGTCATCGTCGGAGGCGGCATGGCGGCGGCGCGCCTGATCAATCGCTTGAGCGAGGCAGCACCTGATCGCTACCAAATCACGCTCATCGGCGCTGAGACCTCGCTGCCCTACGACCGCGTGCAGCTCTCCTCCGTGCTCGCCGGCGAACGGTCGCTCGGCGAGCTCGGTTTGATCGCGCCTGCGGCTGCCAAGCGCATCCTTTTCTTCCAGGGACAGCAGGTCAAATCGATCAGCCCGGCGACCAAGCGGATCATGCTCGCGGATTGCAGCACGATCGGCTATGACAAACTCGTGCTGGCGACCGGTTCCGCCCCGATCCGCCTGCCGTTGCCCGGTGTTGACCGCGACGGCGTCCACACCTTCCGCGATCTCAGCGATGTCGACGCGCTCAGCCGTATCGAGGGGCGCGCCATCGTCATCGGCGGCGGGCTCCTTGGCCTCGAAGCCGCCCACGGCCTCGCCAGCCGCGGCCTCGACGTCACCGTCGTCCATCTCATGCCCTGGCTGATGGAACGCCAGCTCGACCGGGAAGCGGGCGGCCTCTTGAAACGCGAGCTGGAATCGCACGGCGTCGCCTTCGCCCTTGAAGCCGAAAGCGAAGCGATCATCGGCGGGGAACGGGTCGAGGGACTGAAGCTGAAATCCGGCGAGGTCATGCCATGCGACCATCTGATCATGGCCGTCGGCATCCGTCCGGAAAAAACGCTCGCCGACACCGCCGGCCTCAAGGTCGGGCGCGGTGTTCGCGTCAACGATCAGCTGATCACCTCGGATGGGAATGTCTTCGCGATCGGCGAATGCGCCGAGCATCAGGGCGTCACCTACGGCCTTGTCTGGCCGGTGAACGAGCAGGCCGATGTGCTCGCCGCCCACTTGGCTGGCGATGATCATGCCGCCTATTGCGGCTCAGCCGTGTTCACCTCGCTCAAGATCTCCGGCGTCCAGCTCTTCTCCGCTGGTGACTTCGCCGACGAAGTCGAGGGAGATCGGATCACCTTCCGCGATCATGAGCGCGGCATCTACAAGAAGCTGGTCATTCGGGACGATCGCCTGGTCGGCGCCGTGCTGCTCGGCGATGCCGGCGACGGGGCCTGGTACGCCTCCCTCATTCAGGACCGGACGCCGATCAGCGCGTTTCGCGATCGCCTGATGTTCGGGCGCGCTTTCGTCGACGAGGCGCCGGCCGGCAACACGGTTTTAAATGCGGCGTGAGGAGCCTCCGATGAGCGACAACCCAACCTTCACGCCGGAGCAAAAGGAATATCTCGAAGGCTTCATGACCGGCGCCAACAAAGCGCGCCAGGCCCTCGGCATGCCGCCCTTGGCTGCCCTCGCCAATGGCGGGGCGGCAGTTCCTGGCGTTGACAATGGAACCTCGCCGTCAGGGCCGGATGCCGTGCACGCAGCAGCCCAGGATCGCTTTCTCGCTGACGGCAAGAAGCTGACGGCGGAGGAAAAGGCCAAGCGTGACGGCCACCCCTTCGACATGTGGGATGAGATCGTCGCCAAGACCCAGGCGGGCGAATTCCCGAAGGGCACGGACGTTTTCAAATACAAATATTACGGCCTGTTCTTCACCGGCCCCAACCAGAAAGCCTTCATGTCCCGCCTGAAGCTGCCAAACGGCATCCTGAACGCCTGGCAGTTCCGCGGCCTTGCCGATCTCGCCGAGCGCTATGGGGGAGGCTATGCCCACGTCACCACCCGCGCCAACCTGCAGATACGCGAAATCGGGGCGATCGACGCGGTTCCTTATCTCGAAGGCCTGTTCGCGCTGGGCATCACCTCGAAGGGCTCGGGCGCCGACAACATCCGCAACATCACCGGCTCGCCGACCGCTGGCATCGATGCCGAGGAGCTGATCGACACCCGCCCGCTCGCGCGCGAAATCCAGCACTATATCCTGAACCGCCGCGATTTCTTCGGCCTGCCCCGAAAGTTCAACATCGCCTTCGACGGCGGCGGACGGATCGGCGTGCTCGAAGAAAGCAACGACATCGGCTTCACCGCCTTTCGCGTCGGCGAGGGCAGGGCCGTGCCGCCCGGCATTTACTTTCGTCTCGCTCTCGGCGGGATCACCGGCCACAAGGACATCGCGCAGGACGCCGGCGTCGTGCTGCGTCCCGAGGAATGCACGCCGGTCGCCGCCGCCATCATCCGCGTCTTCATCGACGAGGGCGACCGCACCGATCGCACCAAGGCACGCATGAAATACGTCCTCGATCGTTGGGGCCACGAGACATATCTGGCCGAGGTCGAGAAGGTCCTGGGCTACACGCTTCCCCGTCTTCCGCTGGAGGAGGGCGAACTTCGCGGCGGCATTGATCGTATGGCGCATGTCGGGGTCCACGAACAAGTCCAGGAAGATCGCTTCTACATCGGCGTGGCGCTTCCGGTCGGCCGTCTTGCGCCGGAGCAGATGCATGCGCTCGCGGATCTCGCCCAGCGTTACGGCGACGGTGATATCCGCCTGACCGTCTGGCAAAATCTGCTGCTCTCCGGCATCGCGGGCGACGACGTCGAGGACGTCAAAAAAGGAATCGAGGCGATGGGTCTCGCCTGGTCCGCAAGCAATCTGCGCGCTGGTCTGGTCGCCTGCACCGGCGCTTTCGGCTGCCGTTTCGCGCTCGCCTACACCAAGGAGAACGCCACCAAGATTATCGAGCATATCGACACCAGACTGGTGCTGGATCAGCCGATCAACATCCACATCACCGGATGCCACCATAGCTGCGCGCAGCATTATATCGGCGATATCGGCCTGCTCTCCACCAAGGTGGATCTCGGCGGCGAGGATGACGACGACGGCGAGGAGGTGGAGGGCTTTCACATCGTGGTCGGCGGCGGCTGGGGCGAGAAGGCTGCCATCGGCCGCGAGCTCTACGAGAGCATCACGGCGGAGCGCGCACCCGAGGTCATCGAGCGCATGCTGAGCGTCTATCTGGAGCGCCGCGAGGCAGAAGAAACCTTCGCGGATTTCGCCAATCGTCACGAGCTCGACGAACTCAAACAGCATTTCGCGATCGAGGCCTAGGCACGATGTCGATCCTGCCCCCTCAACTCCCCGACAACGCCCCCTTCAGCGGGGCGCAGCGCGCCTGGCTCAACGGCTACCTCGCCGGCCTGGCGTCGGTGGATGTCAACGGAGCCGCCGTCGCGGCAGAGGACGAGGATTTTCCTTGGCACGATCCAGCCATCGAGCTGAACGAACGCATGGAGCTCGCGGAAGGCCGAACCCTCGAACGCCAAATGATGGCCGCGATGGGGCAGCTGGATTGCGGCCAATGCGGTTATGACTGCCAGACCTACGCCGAGGCGATCGTCTCAGGCGCCGAGCCCAAGCTCAATCGTTGCCAGCCCGGCGGCAAAGCCACCCAGCGCATGCTCAAGAAACTGGCCGCGGGCGGCGCGCCCGGCGTCGACGCTGTCGCGGAGCCTCAGCCCGCGGTCGAAGTCAGACCGGCGAGCGTTGTCGCGCGCTTTGCGGCCGCGGAGCGTCTGCACCCGAAGGAGGCGGAGAAGGATACGCGGCATGTGGTGATCGATCTGAAGGGCACAGGCCTCGACTATGTTCCAGGCGACAGCCTCGGCGTCATGCCGGCGAACGATCCCGGTCTCGTGGACAAGATCATCGCGGCACTCGATGCCGATCCTGAAGCAGAAGTCGGGGATGGCAACGGCCATAGCCGGACGCTGCAGGCAGCATTGCTCGAAGACGTCGACCTGCGCACGCCTACTGAGGCGACCTTCAAACGGCTTGCCGACGCCACCACCGATAAGGACGAGGCGGTCAAGCTCTGCCTGATGGCGGAGGACGAGGACCCGGACGGCGATCTGGACGAGCTCGACCTGCTCGATGTCCTGGAAAAATTCCCCTCGGCGAGGCCCGAGGCGAAGGCTTTCGTCGAGAGCCTCGACGAGCTGCAGCCGCGCCTCTACTCCATCAGCTCCTCACCGCGCGCGCATCCGGGCGAAGTTCACCTGACCGTCGGCGTGACCCGTGAAACCGTGCGCGATCGTCTCCGGAACGGCGTCGCCTCCACCTTCTTCGCCGAACGCATCGAGGCGGGCGAACCGATCAAGGTCTACCGCCAGCCCGCCCACGGCTTCGCTCTGCCGGAGGATGACGCGACGCCGGTGATCATGATCGGCCCCGGCACCGGCATCGCTCCCTTCCGCGCGTTCCTGGAAGAGCGCAGCGCCAGGCAAGCCAAAGGTCCGAACTGGCTCTTCTTCGGCAATCCGCACGGCGGCACCGATTATTTGTACCGAGACGAGCTGGAGGCCTTTGCCCAATCCGGCCTGCTGACCCGCCTCGACACGGCCTTCTCCCGCGACCAGGCCGAGAAAATTTACGTCCAGCATCGTATCCGCGAGCACGGCCAGGACATCTGGCGCTGGCTCGAAGACGGCGCCCACATCTATGTCTGCGGCGATGCCAAGCGCATGGCATCCGATGTCGACCAGGCCCTTCAAAGCGTCGTCGGCGACCACGGTGGCCGGGATGGCAAGTCCTTCCTTGCCGAACTCACCAAGTCCGGCCGCTACCAACGGGATGTGTATTGATGGATGACCCGGGCAGCAGCGTTGACCTGGCGATGGGCCCAGACGGCACAGCGGCGACCGTCAAGACGACCTGTCCCTATTGCGGCGTCGGCTGTGGGGTGCTGGCGACGCCGGCGGCGGATGGCAGCGTTACGATCAAGGGCGATCCCGACCATCCCGCCAATTTCGGTCGGCTTTGCTCGAAGGGGGCGGCGCTTGCCGAAACCCTCGGTCTTGAGGGGCGTCTTCTTCATCCCGAGATCGGAGGTGCGCGTGCGACCTGGGATGAGGCGCTCGATCTGGTGGCGGAACGCTTCCGGCAGGCCATCGACCAGCATGGTCCCGATAGCGTCGCCTTCTATGTCTCCGGCCAGATCCTGACCGAGGACTATTACGTCGCCAATAAGCTGATGAAGGGCTTTATCGGCTCCGGCAATATCGACACCAACTCCCGCCTCTGCATGGCCTCCGCGGTCGCCGCGCACAAGCGCGCCTTCGGCACGGACACGGTGCCCTGCGACTATACTGATCTCGAAGACGCCGAGCTGGTGCTGATCGTCGGCTCGAACCTCGCCTGGTGCCATCCCGTCATCTATCAGCGACTGCTCGCCGCCAAGGCGGAAAATCCTTCGATGCGGGTCGTGGTCGTCGATCCGAGACGCACGGCGACAGCCGAGATCGCCGATCTTCATCTGGCGATCCGTCCGGGACGGGATGGATTTCTCTTGACCTGGCTCTTGGCTGAACTGGACCGTCTCGGATGCCGAGACGATGCGTTCATTCGGGAGCATACCGAAGGGTTCGACGCAGCGCTCGACACGGCTCGGGAGCATGCGGGCGACATGGAGGCCATTGCTGCGGAGACCGGTCTCGATGCCGATGATCTGCTCCGGCTGCGGGACTGGATCATCCCGCACGAACGCATGGTCACGCTCTTTTCCCAAGGCATTAACCAGTCCTCCTCAGGCACGGACAAGGGCAACGCGATCATCAACCTGCACCTGCTGACGGGGCGCATCGGCAGGCCTGGCATGGGACCGTTTTCCATCACCGGCCAGCCCAATGCCATGGGCGGGCGCGAAGTCGGCGGTCTTGCCAACCAGCTTGCCGCCCATGTCGACTTTTCGGACGCCGAGCGCGTTGACTTGGTTCATGACTTCTGGCGATCGACGAGCCCTGCAACCAAGCCTGGACTGAAAGCCGTCGATCTTTTTGCCGCCGCTCGAAATGGTAGGATCAAGGCGCTGCTGATCATGGCGACCAACCCGCTGGTCAGCCTCCCGGACGTCGACGCGATCAAGGAGACCTTGCCGGACGATCTCTTCGTCGTGGTCGTGGACTGCGTCCGTGAAACGCCCACCACGGCGATCGCAGACGTGCTGCTGCCTGCTGCGGCCTGGGGAGAGAAGGACGGGACGGTCACCAACTCGGAACGGCGCGTCTCCCGCCAGCGTCCCTTCCTGCCGACACCCGGCGAGACGCGTCCGGACTGGTGGATTCTCACCGAGCTCGGCAAACGCCTAGGATATGCTGCTGCGTTTGACTTCGAAACGCCTGCACAGATATTCCGCGAACATGCCGATCTGGTCCGCGCCGTCGATCGTGACCTCGACGTTGGCGATCCGGCCAGCCTCTCCGACCATGTCTATGAGAGCTGGGAGCCGACAGCATGGCCTGTGGGTTCGAGAAAACGCCTGTTCGCGGACGGTAGGTTTTTTACCAAGAACGGCAAGGCGCGCTTCATCGCCATCGAACCGCGCGCGCCCGAGGCGGCCCCTGATTGGCGTTATCCCTTCGTGCTCAATACAGGCCGCTACCGCGATCACTGGCACACGCTCACGCGCACATCGCGCTCGGTCACGCTGTCGCGTCACCGCATCGAACCTTTGGCTGAGATCAACCCGAAGGACGCGGAAGCCCTTGGCCTCGGAGACAATGACCTTGTCCGGCTCACCAGTCCGGCCGGCCAGGTGATCATGCCTCTGGCGTTCGAGGAAGGCGTGCCGGCGGGCCAGATTTTTGCGCCGATGCATTGGAATGGCGCCGACAATGACAAGGCCGTCATCAACCGGCTCGTCATGCCCGCGACCGACCCCATTTCCGGTCAGCCCGAATCCAAAGCAGCGGTGCTCAGGGTCGAGCCGGCGCCGCATCGCCACCGCGGCTTCGCGCTCATCCGAACCGACATCGTCTTTGCCGACTGCCTCTACGCCAGTCGCAGCCGGATTGCAGGAGGGTGGCTGCATCGCCTTGCGATCGATGCTGGGGTCGATGACTGGCAAGGCTGGCTCGCCTCCAGGCTTGGCGAGGGTCCAGGCGAGCGTCAGTGGCTCGCTTACCATGATGAAGCCAGAGACCAGCATCGGATCGCAGCCCTCGACGACGGCGTGCTTTCGGCCGTTCTGTTCATCGGCGACGGGCCGGCCACCGACTGGCTGTCCCAGCAGTTCGCGGCGCGCGAACTCGACGATCACGCTCGAAAGGCCATTCTGCTTGGCACGGCGCCCGGCGCCGACCCAGGCCCGCTGGTCTGCGCCTGTTTTGGTGTCGGGCGAAACATCATCGCTCGGGCGATCGATGATCAGGGTCTCTGTTCGACAGATCTCGTCGGCGCTGCCCTCAAAGCCGGCACCAATTGCGGTTCCTGCCTGCCCGAGCTGCGCAGCCTGATCAGGTCGGCGGCGATTTGCCAGAACCGAGCCGCCTGCCAGCCTGCAACGCCTTCAGCAACATCGGATCGCGATCTCATCGACGCGGAGGTATAATGGACTACTTCCCGATCTTCATGAGCCTTCAGGGTCGCACGGCGCTTTTGGTCGGCGGCACCGAGGCAGCCGCGCAAAAGGCCCGCCTCCTCCTCCGCGCCGGCGCCAGCCTGCGGCTGGTGGCTAAACATATCGGTCCGGAGATGCAGGCGTTGCTTGGCGAGCCGCTGGTAACGCACCGTGTACGTAGGCTGGATGAGGCGGATCTGGAGGACGTGCAGATCGTCATCGCCGCGAGCGACGTCGATACGGAAAACAAGCGTGCCGCCAGCCTCGCCCATGCGAGGAATGTACCCTACAACGTCGTCGATCAGCCCGCGGATTGCAGTTTCATCATGCCTGCCTTCGTCGATCGCGCGCCGATCATGGTCGCTGTTTCCTCGGGCGGGGCGTCGCCGGTATTGGCGCGGCTGGTGCGGGCCAAGATCGAAGCGTTGCTGCCGCAAAAGCTCGGCGCGTTTGCCGCCCTGGCCCAGGCCTTCCGCCAACAGGTCATGCGCCGGCTGCCGGCGGCAGCGCGCCGACGCTTCTGGGAAGACGCTCTGGAAGGGGCGCCTGCGGATCGTGCGCTTGCTGACGACATGGAGGGAGCTGCCGATCTCCTGCAGCAGCAGATCGACGCCGAGGCCTGCCAGACTGCCGCTCTCTGCCGCACGGTCTGCCAGCATCCCGAACGCTGCCTTGGGCGCCGCAAGGGCGAGGTCTGGCTGGTGGGCGCTGGGCCTGGCGATCCCGATCTCTTGACCAACAAGGCGCTTCGCCTGATGCAGCGCTGCGACGTCGTTCTCCATGATCGCCTCGTGCCCAAAGCGATCCTCGACCGGATCAGACGCGACGCCGAGATCATTCCCGTCGGCAAGGCGCCGGGCGGCAAGGGGTGGTCCCAGGATGCGATCAATCAGCTGATGATCGAACGCGCGAATGCGGGCGACCGCGTCCTGCGTCTGAAGTGCGGCGATCCGATGATTTTCGGCCGCGGCGGCGAGGAGCGCGATGCGCTGATCGCCGCTGATATTCCTGTGACGATCGTGCCCGGCATCACGGCGGGCCTTGCCGCTGCAAATGAGGTCAGTCTGGCGCTTACCGATCGACGCGTGGCCAGCCAGTGCCTGTTTACCCATGGCCAGGCTCTGGCCCAAATGGACATTGACGATCTCGCCGCCATGCGTCGGCAAAAATCGACGCTAGTGGTCTACATGGCGCGCCCTTGGATTGCCGAAATCAAGGCTCGGCTGCTCGAAGCAGGCTTTCCGCCGCAGATGCCAGCCGTCCTGGCCTCATCAATAAGCCGTCCCGATTCGGCACAGTCGGAGAGCTCGCTCAGCGAGTTGAGCGTCGAGCCTCTCGATGATGAGCAACCTTCACTATTGATCATCGGAAGGACAGCGCAGCCGTCAGCATTTCGCGATTTGGCCAAAGCTGGGCCTTCATTTGCGGGACAGCGAATGGAAATGCCTGTTCCTTCGGACAGGCGAACCGGCCTTTCATAAAAAAAGTGCTCCTCGAGAGCTAAGCTACTTTGATCTGTACCTAGAGATCTCCCTTGCGTCACTGCGCTATTCTTTGTGTGTGCTGATCGTCGCGCGATCCACCTTCAATGCTGGAGCGCAGATATCAGTTCCGACTCATTGGCCAGCAAGTGTCACAAAATGCACCCTCATCAACACTTTTCATACCACCCCATGAACACTTCGACGACGTCGTGCCAAAAAAATTAAAATAGAGAAATTGTTTCTTTAAAAATTCTCTAGGTTTCGTTTTGGTGAGCATGCTCAACATGCCAATTGCTTGTAATATTGATAAAAGTTAGTAAGATATGTTCTAATTTAAAAGCTATGGTGCATGCTAACTAAATATTAATCCAACTGTGGAAAGTTGGCTATCAGGTCCGCAGTGAATAGGCATTTAGTACATTGTCGAACGATCCTCCTTTCCGTGGGCTGAAGAGAGCCGATCGAGCAAGCCAGCAAGTCTCGCGCCATTATGCCTTTGCGGTCGCCATTCTCGCCGTCATGGCCGTGATGGTCGCGACTCTCGTCCTGATCACGCAGGGTCAGCATAAGGCCGTGATGCTGCTGAGCCAGAAAAATGCGGAGCAGCGCGTCACCTTCGCCAAAGCGGGATCGCTCACCCAGGCGCTCATGCGCCAGGCGATGAGTGAACAGCCGAGCCTGCACGTGATGCAGCGCATGCAAAAGGAGCTCCAGGAGACAGCAGAAACACTGCGTGCCAATCACGAGCAGATCTATGCCGAAGCCCGGCGGATCGAAGGGGCAGGACAGGGGACGGGCCGTCTGACAACATTTTTCGACAATCCGCCCTACAATCTGGACAGCCGTCTGACCGAATTTCTGGATCGCACGGAAAAACTCGCCGGGACTCCGCCGGACCAGCTTAGCGAACGTTTTCGTCTCTGGTCGGCGCAGGATATCGCCTCCGCGCCGAATAGCGCCCTGGTTCGCGGGTTCGACGGCCTGTTTAGCGAAATGCACAAGCACAGCGAAGCGGCGACCGAGCGTGCACGCAATCTGACCTTCGCGCTGCAGCTGACCACGCTGCTGGTTCTGGTGCTCGAAGTCTTGCTGATCTTTCGCCCCCTGGTGAGACGACTTCGCCACGAGGAGGAGGAATCGGCACGCGCGACCGATCGGTTGCTCCATCTTGCCATGCACGATGAGCTGACCGACCTGCCGAACCGGAGGCGGCTGCAGCAGTCGATCGATACGCTCGGCACCGTGGACGGACCTAAGCGCGCGACCCTTTTCATGCTCGACGTCAACGGTCTCAAGCCGATCAACGACAGTATGGGGCACCGAACCGGCGATGACGTTCTGCGCACTGTGGCGCGCCGCCTGGCGGGCATAGCCGATGATGGTCTGGCGGCGCGAATCGGCGGCGATGAGTTCGCCCTGCTCGTCTTCGAGACGCTGGACTGCGACTCGACGCTTGCCATAGCGCAACATATCGAAGCCGTCGTCAGTGAGCCCCTGGCGATCGGCGATCGGCAATTGAGAATCGGCGCCTCGATCGGCTTCGCACACTATCCCGATCAGGAGAATGATTCGCGACAACTGCTTGCCGCGGCTGACATCGCCCTTGCCGACGCCAAGAAGCAGCCGCGTGGATCGAAGATCGTTGGCTTCTCTGCAAGGTCGCGTGAGACGATTAGGCAAGCACACCACATTGAGAACGGACTGCGGCAGGCACTCGAACGAAGGGAGTTGGTGCCCTTCTTTCAGCCTCAGGTGGCGCTGTCGGATCTGCGTCATGTCGGCTTTGAGGTGCTGGCGCGCTGGAACCATCCCCAATCGGGCCTGCTGGCGCCGGTAAGCTGGCTTCCGGTCGCCGAAGATCGGGGCCTGATCGGTCAAGTTACCCGTCTGCTCACGGATCAGGTCCTGGCCGACGTCGATGCCTGGCGATGTTCAGGCCTTGCTCCGCTTCGCATCGCCATCAATATGCCGGAGGCCATTCTCGCCGGCCAGGACGGCATGGAGGAAATCATCGATACGGCTCGACGTCTGAGAGACTTGGATACGCAGCTTGAAATCGAGGTGACGGAGAACGTCTTCATTGATCGGTCAGCGGCAGCCATACACGAAAACCTGCGAGCGGCGCGATCAGAGGGGATCACCGTCGCCCTGGACGATTTCGGCACCGGACATGCCTCCCTTAGCCATCTGCGCGACATGCCGCTTGACATCCTCAAGATCGACCAATCCTTCATACAGAGCCTGGACGACAGACGCTCCAGCGCGCTGGTGAATATGCTGACCATGCTCGCCGGCGATCTTGGTGTGCTCACCATCGCCGAAGGTGTGGAGACCGAAACACAGCTCGATCAATTGCGCCATTACGGCTGCGACTGCGTTCAGGGCTACCTGTTCGCGCGGCCGATGCCGGCCGAAGACGCCGAGCGCTATCTATATGATCGGGTTCGGCGGGACACGCCTGCCTTCAGAGAGTTGGTGATGTGATGAGGATACCCAAGACGACGGCAGCTTTCCTGGCGTTCTGTGGGATCCTGCTGGCGTCGGCGCCCATCCGGGCCAAGACGCCGGCATTCGAGGTGATGCACTGGTGGAACTCGGCGAGCGAGGCCGCAGCGATCAATGAGATCCGGCGCGCTTTCGAAGCGCGCGGTCATCGCTGGATCGATCGATCCATGCCGTCTTACACAAGCATGCGCGCTGCGGCGATGGACCAGATTTCCGCCGGATTTCCCCCCGCCGCCATGCAATGGCTGGCAGGGCCTGATCTGAACGACTTGAGCGATCTGCAGCTGATCATGCCGACCGAGCCTCTTGCCCAGCAGGACGGTTGGCATGAGCGCATGTACCCCTTCGTCGCCGATCTGGCGGGTCACCATGGAGAGTTCGTCGCGCTGCCCGTATCCATCCACGCCGAGAACTGGGCCTATTTCAGCCGTTCCGTCTACGATACTGCTGGCCTGCCAGTCCCCTCAAGCTGGCGGCAATTGATTGAACAGGCACCTGCAATTCTTGACGCCGGCTTCATCCCGCTCGCGGTAGGTGGCGAATCGTGGCAGCTCAGAATCCTGTTCAGTTCGATCGTTTTGGGTACGGCCGGCAGAGAGGCGTTCGAGACACTCCTTCTTCCTGATGCCAAGCGGGACCTCGAAGCTCCGGAAATGCGTGAGGCCTTCGATATCTTTTTGGCACTGCGCGCGTTCGTGGATGTCGATCACATCGACCGTAGCTGGCACGACGCGACGGCTCTTGTTGTGTCGGGCCAGGCGGCTGTGCAGTTCATGGGGGATTGGGCCAAAGGCGAGTTCGTCGCTGCGGGACAGCGGCCCGAGATCGACTATGTCTGCCAGCTAGCGCCCGGCACTGGGGATGCCTATGTAACCATTGTCGATTTTTTCCTCCTCGGCATGCAGGAAGACCCGGCCCTTGCCGAAGCGCAGACGGCGTTTGCGCGCACGGTCGTCAGTCCCGAGGTGCAGACAGCCTTTGCCCGCCACAAGGGATCCATCCCGGTTTTGCGGGACGTGTCGGCCAGGAATGCAGATCTCGACGAATGCTCGCGAGAGGCGATGGCGACGTTGAGGAAGCCAGGCGCTTTCCTGGCCTCGGCCAATCACTTTGATAACGGCAGTCATGTCGCCAAGGTCAATGCAGCGATCCGCACGATCTGGATGGACCCGTCCATGAACGCCGAACGCGCCGCCGCCTATTTGAACGATGCCATCCGCGATTGAGGCGGCAAGTTCGGCGTAACGGAAGGCTGCTTCGGCCTTGCCTTCAAGAGATCGCCGGACCGCCGTTCACCGACTGGCGAGGCGATTTACCCCTCAACACCGACAGCACTCATGCTCTCAGCTCCTGGAAGCGCAGCCGATGGGCGTGCAAGGCGTTGTAATGGACCATGAAGGTCTCGTAGTGACCGGCAACGCTTTCAGGCAGCTCGCCAGGATTTGCCGATTTGCGCGGGGTCGGCTTCAGCCCGTCGCTGTCGCGCAGCGAGGCGTGCCAGATGTCGTCGTTGCTGTCATACCAAAGCACTTCGTCGCGCGCACCAGGCTCCCAGCTGAGCGCTTCGGCGATGAAGGGAATGCCGATCGCCTCGCAATAGATGCGCACCATCGCTTCAGGGGTCTCCAGCAGGTCGTCACTATCCAGAACCGGCGGCGTCTGGCCGGTGCGGGTCTGCAGTAATTCGAACAGCGACTGCTGCGCGCCGAAGCTGATCTCGTGGGCCTCGAAGCCCTCATTCATCCCGGCCTTTTGGTAGGACCGGTGCAGCGAGGCGAGGACCTTGGCCGGATCGCGGATCAGGAAGCTGTGATCGATCCTGCTAAGGAACGTGTCGTCCCACATGTGATCGGTGTGATGCGGCATGTCCTTGACGAAGACGGGGCGTGTCTCCGCGGCTTCGAGAATGTCGTTCCATATCTTCGTGAAGGTCGCTTCGGGGCGCTGGCGTTCGGGCGTTGCCAGTCTCGGGGCCCTAGCTTCCGGGCCTTGATACCAGGCCATGCCGAAGGGCTCGTGAAAGCAGGTGAGATCGCCGCGCTGGCGCATCATCCATTCAAAAGCGGTCGAGGTCGAGCGCGGCGTCGCCCAGAGAAAGTAGATGGGATGCCCGGTCACGATAGGTCATCCTGCAGGGAGGCCAGGATATGCGGCTGCGCGCCGACGGGCGCCACGCCCAATGTCCGAAAGATATTCCAGTAGAGGGCGCAATCGGATGCGATGATCGGCTTGCCGATAGCCGCCTCGATCTCCCGGAGAATGCTGACCGGTCGCTGCGGCAGGCCGTCTTCGCGCCGGAAATTCGGCATGCCGACGATGACGAGCGCATCGGCCTCCGGCGCCTGGCGGACCACATGGTCAAACGAGCGCGTGGCGAAATCGCCGGGGAAAATCCAGGTGGCTTCGTTCACCTCCTCTTGGGTTGCCACCAGACCCTGGTCGACGAAATTTCCGGCATAAAGAATGTCGAAGCCGCCATCCGCCAGAAACCGCGTGCTGCCGTCCAGCCAGTCAGGCCAGTAATAGCCGCCGTTTACGGTGATGGATTTCGCGCCAATGCTCGAGAGCGCCTCGACCAGCGAGAGCCCCGCCATATGGAGCGGCACCTGATAGCTGTCCGCCATTCGGTCACAGAACTCGCGGATGTCCGAAGGCGTCTTGCCGCCGGCATGTGACCAGTTGGTGCCGACCTGCCCGATCACATCGGCGCCCGCATTGGACATGCAATGCACGACTTCTTGGAGTTTGTGAAAATTGTCGACGCGCTCTGCGAGCTGATGCGCGTAGTCTTCTGCATGGATCAGCCGCCCATGCGCTCCCACCCCCTCCGGCGCGATCTTCAGGAAATCATGGGGGGCGGCATCGAAGTCATGCGGCGGCGCCGTGAACCCAACCTGATGAGGAAAGATTTTCTTGGCGGGATCGTTCCAACGTTCGGGCTTCATGATCTTTCACCTCAAAGAGCCGGGCAGGTCTTTGCCCATAAGTAAAACGTCTTGGAAATATTCTGTCACGAAGGTCAAGGAAATTGAATCAAGCAACATCAGGGATGCTGATCCAGCTCCTGAATTTCCAAGATCGAGCGCCGCCATGCGCTGCCCTGTGTCTTTGAAGCGTTTGATCCGATTTTCGCGGACGGGCGCGACTTTCGAGCTTGTCCCCTGCCGTTCTGCTCAGCCGTCGCTCGCGGTCGGCATTACGAAATGCTGCACGGTCGGTTCCGTGGTTTCCTTCTGAAGCGCAGCGATCCGTTCCTGGAGCTTTCGACTGTCCTCAGTCACCCTCACATGGTGGCGCTGATGATCGAGCCAAGACGCCTCCCACCAGCTTTCGACGAAGCGCTCGGGATCGGCGGCGTCGTTCATGAGGGCCCAGCGGTAGCCGCCGCCCTGGCGCCGGCTGTCGGCGAGGGCGGGCATCAGGGCCTGGAACGCCTCGCGATCGGCCGCTTCGACGCGGTAGGTGACCTGGATCATGACGGGACCATCGGGCGTCGTGTCGGTGGCGAGCACCGGCTCCGGCCAGTGCATGGAGGGCGTGAGATCCAGCGCCTCGCCCTGGCCGAGATGGGCGCGCCAGGTGAGCGGGATCACGGCGAGCGCGCCGAGCGCCGCAACGATGAGCGCCGTCGGAATGTCCCAGATCGAGGCGACCTGACCCCAGCCGAGGCTGCCGAGCGACATCGACCCGAAGAAGACGGTCAGGAAGATCGAAAGCCCGCGGGCGCGCACCCAGTCCGGCAGCGAGGTCTGGGCGGAGACGTTCAGGCTGGAGAGAACCGCAATCCAGGAAAGGCCAGCGAGGGCGGCGGCGATCACGGCGATGACTTGGCTATTCACCGTCGCCATGATCAAAAGGACCGCCGCGGTACCGATCGTGCCGCCGGCGACCAGAGCATCGGCGCCTAGGCGTTTTTTGATGACTGGGAGGAGGAAGGCGCCGACGACTGCACCTGCGCCGACGGCCGTCAGGAGAATGCCGTAGAACGTCGCGCCACCCTGCAGAACCTCGCGGGCGATCAGCGGTAGCATCGCCCAGAAGGCGCTGGCGAACACGAAGAAGGCGGCAGCACGGACGAGCGTCGCCTTCAGCGGTCCACTATAGACGGCGTAGCGAAGCCCGGCCCGGATCGCCCCACCAATATGCTCCGGCGGCAACGTTCGGGCCGTCGTCCCCGACGACCACCACCACAGAGCGGCGACGATGCCGATGACGCTGAGCGCATTGACCAGGAAGGGGGAGGCGAGGCCGGCGCCGACGATCAGGAAACCGGCGAGTGCGGGGCCGATGGCGCGGCTGATATTGATGCCCATGGAGTTGAGCGCGATCGCCGAAGACAGCTCCTCCTTCGGCACCAGCTTCGGCACGATCGCCTGCCAGGCCGGGGCGATGAAGGCGGCGCCGGTGCCGAAGACGAAGCTGAAGGCGAGGAGAAGCCAGGGCGTCATCAGCTGGAGATGGACGAGGGCCGCCATCAGGGCTGCGGCGATGCCCATGGCGACGTTCACCCAGATGAGCAGGCGACGCCGGTCGACGATATCAGCGATCGCGCCTGCGAGAAGGGCGAACAGGAAGATCGGCAAGGTGGTCGCGGCCTGGACCATCGCCACCAGCATCGGCGACGGCGCAAGCTCGGTCATCAGCCATCCGGCACCGACATCATGCATCCAGGTGCCGATGTTGGAGGCGACGGTGGCGATCCAGAGGAAGGTGAAGGCGCGGTGGCGAAACGGCGCCATGGCCGATGGCGGCGACTTGCTGTCGGCGGTGATGCTGGTCATGGCGTGCGCCTCCTTCTTCTGGACTAATCGACCCTCAGGCCGTGGTCTTTTCGCAGCCTTGAGCCTTCGGATCTTCCGGTCCGTCAGCCGAGAAGTCCTTAGCGTGCAAACAATGCTCCGCCGCCTTCGCAAAGCTCATCTGGCTCTTGGCCCAGGACGTCAGGCTTTCGCCAACCAGCATGCCGAGAAGGCCCAAAAGCGCGATGATCGGCGGGGCGGGCGAGCGCGTGTTCAAGAGCGCGTAGAGCACGCCCACCAAGAGCCCGATCGCGAGCGAGATGATGTAGGGTTTGAGGTCCATCGATCTTTCCCTTATGCCGCGATGCGGGGGCTGCCGGGTGCGCCGAAGAACGGTACGGGCGACCAGTCCGGGAGTTCGGGCAGCGCCGCCGGCGCATGGGCGGCGAAGGCTCCCTTGGCATGGACGACCTTACCGCCGGTGAGCGTCAGATCCGCGGTGATGTCCGTGATCTCATCCTCTGCGACCGAAAAATAGTCCCTATCCAGCACGACGATGTCGGCAAGCTGTCCGGGGCTGATCTGCCCCTTCTTCCCCTCTTCGCGGCTGAACCAGGCGCCGGCCGCCGTCCAGTGGCGGAGCGCCGCTTCACGGCTCAGCCGGTTTTCGGGCGCCCAGATCACGTCCCCGCCTCGGCCCTTGCCGGAAACCGCCCAATGGATCGCAAGCCAGGGGTTGTAGGAGGAGACGCGCGTGGCGTCCGTGCCGGCGGCAAGGGGTGCGCCGGAGGCCATCATCTTCTTGACCGGCATCACCTCACGAAGGGCTTCCTCGCCATAGCGATCGCGATACGCTGTAGCCTGGAACGCGATCCGGTTCTGATAGGAGATGCCGCCGCCGAGCCGTGCCACCCATTCCATCGTGCGCTCGGAAATCGTCTCGCCGTGGTCGAAGATCCAGTTGAGTTCGTCGAGCCCTTTGTCCCGACCGACATCTTCGAGAACGCTGAGCAGACGATGAGCGCTTTCCTCATAGGTGCAGTGGAAGCGGATGGGCCAACGGTTCTCGAGGAGGAACGCCATGACGGGGCGAAGGTCGCTCTCCATGCGCTTCGGCAGTTCTGGTCGGGGGTACGAAAAATCCTCGAAGTCGTAGGCAGACGCCACCAGCATCTCGCCGGCGCCGACGCATTTCAGGTAATCGTCCCCCTGGTCCGGTTTGACCAGATCGTTCCATCGCTTGAAGTCGTCGAGCTCGAATAGTGGCCGTTGGGCGAAGAGCTGGTAGCCGATGCGCACGGTCTGCTCGCCGCGCCGGTTCAGCTCGGTGATGACGCCGTAGTCGTCGGGGTAGTTCAGAAACCCGCCGGCGCAGTCGAGGGCTGAGGTCAGACCGAGCCCGTTCAGCGCGCGAAAGTAGTGCTTGGTCGAGAGGATTTGCTGCTCGAACTCCAGCTTGGGGGCCATGTCGAGCAGCGCGTAGAGCGGCTGGGCGTTGGGCCTGGCCAGCGCAAGCCCCGTCGGCGCGCCCTGATCGTCGCGCTCCAACCGGCCCGAGACGAAGGGCTCGTAGAAATGCTTGTCGATGCCGAGTGCTCGAAGGGCCGCCTTGTTCAACCAGGCGCGGTCATAGAGATGAAGCACGTAGACCGGCACATCCGGGGCGGCGGCGTTGATCTCTTCGAGGGTCGGCAGGCGCTTTTCGGCGAACTGATCCGCCGACCAGCCACCGACAACGCGGATCCATTGCCCGGCAGGCGTGCGCTCCGCCTGCGCCTTCAGCATGGCCAGCCCGTCCGCGAGCGACGGGACGTGGTCCCAGCGCAATTCCATGGCGAAGTTGTTGCCCTGGCGGATGATGTGGGTGTGGCTGTCGATCAGCCCTGGGATCACGCGCTGTCCCTGAAGGTCGATCCTCAAAGCGCCATTGGCCTTGGCCACGATGTCGGCGTCCGACCCGGTCGCAAGGATACGGCCACCGGCGATCGCAACCGCTTCGGCTTCGGGACGATCAGGATCGAAGGTGGTGATCCGTCCATTATGCAGAACGAGATCCGGTGTCGTGTTGTCAGCCACCATGGCGGGCTCCCTCTGTCCCGTCGCGCGGTTGCGACGGGACGTTTGAAATCAGGTCAAGGTCCATCGGTCAGAAGCGGGCGCTCAGCTCTGCTGCAGGATCACGGGCGACCAGTCGGGGCTGACGTCCGGGATGTGCTTCAGGTCGTCCCGCGAAAACGCGCCGCCGCCATAGACCACCTCGCCGCCGAGCACGGTCAGATCAGACTTCAGCTTGGCAATCTCGGTATCAGTGACCGTGAAGTAGTCCCGATCGAGCACGGCGAAGTCGGCGAGCTGGCCAGGCGTGATCGCCCCCTTGACGCCGGCATCGCCGGTGAACCAGGCCGAACCCGTGGTCCAAAGACGAAGGGCCTCTTCGCGCGTCAGCAGGTTGGCGTCGTCATACATGCGAAGGCCGCCGCGCGAGAGCCCTGACGTCATCCACTGGATCGAGTACCAGGGATTGAACGAGGTTACGCGCGTCGCATCGGTGCCGCCGCCGACCGGCACGCCGAGATTCAAGATCGCCCGGAAGTTCGGCGTCTGCTTCAGCGCCTCCGTGCCATAGTTGGCGACGAAGTCCTCCGCCTGGAACTGTAGGCGGTTCTGCAGCGCGATGCCGCCGCCGAGTTCGGCGATGCGCTCCAGGTTCCGCTGGCTGAAGGTCTCGACATGGTCGACGAACCAGCCGGGCGTGAGGCCGGCGCCCTTGGCGACGTCCTCGTAGACCGGGAGCAGGCGATCGCCGGTTTCCTCATAGGTGATGTGCTGACGGAACGGCCAGCCACCCTCGCCGAGCACGGTCATCACCTGGCGCTGATAGTCCTCGGCCCCATTGTCGATGTCCGGGCGGGCGTCCGCAAAAATCTCGTAGTCGTAGGACGCCCAGGCCAGGTTCTCGCCCGCGCCGACGAATTTCAGCATGTCGTCACCGTCGCCGGCCTTGATGTCCTTGGTCCAGCGCTGGTAGTCGGACAGCTCCTCGCCCTTCACCTGCGGGAAGGAGTGATAGCCGATGCGCGTGGTGAGCAGGCCGTGGCCGTGCATCCAGCGGATGACCTTGTAGGGATCGGCGTCGGGAAACTCCATGCCGCCGCCGCCCGCATCCGAGACCGAGGTGACGCCGAGGCCGTTCAGCACGTCGAAATATTGAAGCGACGAGTTGATCTGATCGCGGATCGACAGTTTCGGGGCCGCCGCGAGCGTCTTGTACATGACGAGACCCGAAGGCGCGGCGAGCAGCCGCCCGGTCGCGTTGCCGCCGGCATCCTTTTCGATGATGCCGCCTGGATATTCGGGGTGGCCGGGCTGATCGTAGCCGTACCACTCGACAGCTTTGGTGTTCAAAAGCGTGAGCTTGTAGAGGTGGTGGATCAGCACCGGGTGGTTCGGCGCCACGGCATCGAGCTCGGCCACCGTCGGCAGGCGTTTTTCCTTGAACTGGAATTCGGAAAAGCCGCCGGCGACGCGGATGAACTGGCCATCCGGCGTCCGCTCGGCCTGCTGGCGGATCAGGTGCAGACCTTCCTCCAGGCTGTCGACGCCGTCCCAGCGGACCTCGAGATTGTAGTTGACGGCGCCCCGGATCGCATGGGTGTGGCTGTCGTTCAGGCCGGGGATCACCCGCTGGCCGCGGGCATCGATCACCTGGGTGAAGGGGCCGATCAGACCCTGCATCTCATCGTCCGAGCCGACCGCCGTGAACACACCGCCTTTAGCCGCGAGCGCGGTCGCTTCCGGGCGTCCCGGATCCATGGTGGCGATGCGGCCGTTCAGCAGCACCAGATCGGCGGCGCCCGTCTGCGCGTAGGCAGCGCCGGCGCCTGTCGCGGCGATCAGAGCGGTGGTCCCGGCCAGGAAGTGCCGCCGGTCGAGCTTCGGTGTCATCTCTCATGCCTCTTCATTCGGGCCGCACGGCACTGTTCGCACGACCTCAACAGCGTGCGCCAACGCGAGCGGGGGTGTATCGGGCCTGCCCTCGGACGACTTGGTAGCGCCCTCGGGCAGGTCGTGTTTCGCTCTAGAACGCCATTACGCGGCCGCGATGGCGGCGGCTGGGACCGGATCGAGCGTCGGTCCATGCTCGACACGTTCCGGCGCCTTGTGGACCATGGTGTAGGCGTAATCGACGCCCATGCCGTAAGCGCCGGAATGCTCCTTCACGACATCCAGGACGGCGTCATAGGTGTCGCGCTTCGCCCAGTCGCGCTGCCATTCCAGAAGGATCTGCTGCCAGGTCATGGGCACGACGCCTGCCTGGATCATGCGCTGCATGGCGTAGTCATGGGCTTCCTTGGTGGTGCCGCCGGAGGCATCAGCGACCATGTAGATCTCGTAGCCGCCCTCGGCCATGGCGCTGAACGCGAAGCTGTTGTTGCAGACCTCGGTCCAAAGGCCGGAGACGATCACCTTCTTTCGGCCGTTCTGGGCAAGCGCATCGCGCACCTTCTGGTCATCCCAGGAGTTCATCGAGGTGCGCTCCAGGAGTGGATGCTCCGGGAACACGGCCAGCAGCTCCGGATAGGTGTGTCCGGAAAACGCTTCGGTCTCGACCGTGGTGATGATGGTCGGCACATCGAAAATCTTCGCGGACTCTGCGAGCGCCACGGTGTTGTTCTTCAGCGTCTGCCGATCGATCGACTGCACGCCGAACGCCATCTGCGGCTGGTGGTCGATGAAGATCAGCTGGCAATTCTCAGGCGTCAGAAGGTCAGGTTTGTTCATCGGTTCTTCCTCTCCAGTTAAGCCCTTGCGGGCTCTCGGTGTTGAGCGTCCAGATGTGATCGGGCATCACCTGCGACAAACGATGGAATCTTGCTTGATAGGATAGCTGTGCTAAGTCATTGCCATGCCCTTTCGACGCCTCCCAGCTCTTGGTTCGCTCCGCGCCTTCGAAGCCGCGGCCAGGCTGTCGTCGTTCAAGGCCGCGGCAGGCGAACTTTCGGTGACGCCGGGAGCGATCAGCCAGCAAGTCCGGGCCCTCGAGGACGATTTGGGCGTGAAGCTCTTCGCACGCGCCGTCCGTTCCGTTTCGCTGACGGCGCAAGGCCGGCAGCTTCAGCCGGCGCTCACTACGGCGTTCCTTACGATCCGTGAAGCGGTCGATCAGGTTCGGCCGCAGTCGCTGGAGCCGCTCAGGGTCGATTCCAGCGGGCCGATCATCAGAAAATGGCTGCTGCCAAGGCTGCACCGCTTCTCGGTGCGCAACCCGGATCTTGGCGTCACCATCCAATCGCTGAGCCATCTCACGACGTTCAGCAAAGATGGGCCGGACATCACCATCAGGTTCACCAGGACGCCCGGAGCTGGACTGTTCGCACGCAAGCTCTGCGAGGAGTATCTTTTGCCGCTCGCGAGCCCGGGTCTGATCGAGCGTCTGGATCTTCGAACGCCGGATGATCTGGTGCGCGCACCGCTCCTCCATGACACCAGCCCGGAGATCTTTAAGGACGCGCCCGACTGGTCGACCTGGTTCAAGCATGCCGGTCTCGATCCGGCCGGTGCTCGACGCGGCACGCGATTCGATCGCCATGCCGGCGATCATGCCATCGAGGCCGCGATCAATGGGGCCGGCGTCGTGCTCGGGCGGCATTTCCTGGCGCGCAGCGATATGCTCGATGGGCGCTTGATCTCGCCGTTCGGTCCTATTCTTCAGATGCATGTCAGCTACTTCGTCGTCTGTCAGGCGGGTGATGAGACCCGCCCGAATGTTGCAGCCTTCATGAGCTGGATCCTCGAGGAGGCGGCGGTCATGTCCGACCGCTCTCTCCTGAAAGGCAGCGTCGCCTGAGCCACGCTGCCAGCAGGAGCCGGCTTACGCTGCCGCCTCCGCTTTCGGTGCGTTTAGCAGCCTCGCAAGTTCGGTCAGTTCCGGGTCGAGGATGCCGTGGCCGCCGGTGTGGACGGCGGTCGTGACATCGCTTCCCTGTTCCTCGAAATAGCGGATCAGCCGCTCGCTCATCGGCCAAGGGCAGATCGGGTCGTTCTGACCTGCGGTGATCAGCACCTTCAGGCCGGCAAGCTTCGGATCGGCCTCGGGCTTCCAGGGGATCAGCGGATGCAGGAGGCCGACGCGCTCGAACAAACCGGGATGCTTTAGCACCACCGAAGCCAGGATGTTGGCGCCGTTGGAATAGCCGAAGCCGTAAGCCGCGGAACCTGGATGGGTTTCCTTATGGGCGGCGATGAAGCCGGCCATTTTCTCCGTGCGCAGCGCAAGGTCATCCATGTCATAGACGCCCTCACCGGTGCGTTTGAAAAAGCGGGCCGCACCATGCTCCGAGACGTCGCCCCGCGGGGAGACGATCCCCGCCTCGGGCGCGATCTGCTCGGCAAGCCCATAGAACTGGTTCTCGTCGCCGCCCGTGCCATGAAAGGCAAAGATCAATGGTGCGCCTTTGGCGGGCGGTTTCTTCAGCGCGTGATAGGCATGGCTTGCCATAACGCGTTCCTCCTTCGTTGGATTGTCGTCCCCGACATCAAATCTCTCCGACCGCCTAAAGACCTGGGCGCAAACCTGCGACCCAGGCCAGGGCGGTCAAAGTCTATGAGGTGGTCACACCACCGCTGGGAGCCGGCTTTCGATTTGGGTGCGATGCTGCTCGTAGCGCGTGGGGAGCTTTAGGGCTTCGCCGAGATGGGCGGTGTCCTCGTCACGATCGAAGCCGGGCTCGTTGGTCGCGACCTCGAACAGCACGCCGCCGGGTGTGCGGAAGTAGATCGCCCAGAAATAGTCCCGGTCGATCACCGGCGTGACCTGATAGCCCGTGTCCATCAGATCCCGTCTGACCTTCAGCTGCGCTTCCCGATCCTCGACCGCAAAGGCGATGTGGTGCACCGAACCCGCACCCTGCGTCGCGGCCTTGGCATCCGGCAGGGCCTGGATGTCGATGCGATCGGCTGCATTGCCGCCCTCGATCACATAGCGGGTGATGTCGCCTTCGGTCTCGGCCTTCTGATAACCCATGAACTGCAGGAGCTCACCGGTGGCATCGGCATCGCGCAGCTGAAAACGGGCGCCGCGAAAGCCGAGAATGCCTGCATCTTCCGGCACGTCCGATCCGGTCCAGGGCGTCCTGTCATCAATAGCGGTCTCGACCAGGGCGAAGTCATCGCCGTCCGGCCCGTCGAAGTGAAGCCGCGCCTCGCCGAAGCTCGTCTCGTGGTCCAGCTTCTCGACGCCGGCGGCAGCGAGCCGCTCGGCCCAGAAGGGCAGGGAGCCTTTGGGAATGGCGAACTCGGTGATCCCGACCTCGCCGGTGCCGCGCTTGCCGCGCTGGATCATCCCATAGGGGAAATAGGTCATCACCGAACCCGGCGTGCCGACCTCGTCGCCATAATAGAGGTGATAGACCTCGGGCGCGTCGAAGTTCACGGTTTTCTTGACCCGGCGAAGGCCCAGGGTCTTGGTGAAGAAACGATTGTTCTCCTTGGCGTCGGCCGCGAGCGACGTGACGTGGTGGAGCCCTTTGATGTGCTTGATCGTCATGTCGGTTATCCCTGTTGATCCTGTGTCTGTCATCTCTTGACTGTGCATATGGCTTTTTGGCTAATGCCTTCAACGACAATGAATTTGCATTCACTGTTGCATTTGAAGTAATAATCCAGCGATGCAGGACCTGAAGCCCATTCGCGTGTTTCTGGAGGTGGCGAGGCTGACGAGCTTCGCCGCGGCAGCGCGCCATCTCGGCATGACGCCGGCGACCGTGACCAGAACGGTGGCGCGGCTGGAGGAGGATCTCGGCGTTCAGCTGCTCCTGCGCACCACGCGCAAGGTCTCGCTTACCAGCACGGGCGCCGTGGTCGCGGCGCGCTACGGGCCGCTGGTCGAGGAATTCGATCAGGTCATCGATGACGTCAAACGGGCGAGCCTTCCCGATCGCGGCCGCCTTCGGATCAACGCGCCGATGTCTATGGGGCTCCGCCTGCTCCCGGACCTGATCGAGAGCTTCCGGCTGGCCTTTCCCCATGTCGAACTGCAGCTCTCGATGACCGACCATCTGGTCGACATCATGGAGGACGGGGCGGATCTCGCCATCCGCATTTCCGAACCGCCGACCGACAAGTTCACGATCTGGCGAAAGGTCTGCGCCGTGCCGAGGCTCGCGGTCGCCGCCCCTTTGCTCCTGGAGCGTATCGATATGCCGGAGACACCGGATGACCTCCACCCGGAACACTGCCTCTCCTACAGCAGCGACGGCACCGAGGAGACCTGGCATTTTCGAAAGGACCAGATGAAGCGCCAGGTGCGCGCCGGAAGGACCATCATCTCCAACAGCGGTGATCTGCTACACGCCCTGGTAAGACGCGGCGCCGGGATCGCTGTCCTTCCCGACTTCATCGTTCAGCGGAGCCTTTCAACCGGCAAGATCCGCCAGATTCTGGAGGACTGGACGGTCAGCATGCTCTGGCTGACGCTCTATTATCCGCCCTATGAACAGCTGCCGCCGCTGGTCGCCACCTTCTCCGATTTCTTCGAGGCCTATATCAGAGACAACGAGCCGGAGCTGTTCGATTGGTCGTAGCTTGGAGGCGGCCGAGAACCGCCATCATGCCTCGTTCTCCAGATCGACGCCTCAAAGGGTCGGGATGACCCGTTCCGCGCGAAGCTGATCGAACTGCCGGAGGAACATCGCCTTCGAGTCGACGACGTCATGGAAGCCGAACTGTCGGGCCTTGGTCGTTGACGAGATCACATCGAATTCCGGCGTGAAGACGAAGGCCCCATAGTTCCACCCGACCAGGCTCTTGAAAGGAATGGGCAGCAATCCATGCTCGTCGACCAGCCGCGCCCAAAGCGCCGCCTTGTCGGCCATCATCAGCGGCAGGTCGATGCGCTGCGGCTCGGCGAGGTCCATGTCGAAATAGTCGGCGAAGGCCGGCCACATGGTCTCCCAGCGGAAGATGTCGCCATTGGTGATGTTGAAGGGCTCGTTGGCCGTCTCCTCGGACGTCGACATCCAGAGCACCGCCTTGGCCAGATGCGCCGTATCGGTCACCTGAAACAGCGCCGCCGCATTTCGTCGTGAGCCGGGGTGACGAAGCGGCAGGCCCAGCACCTTCGAAATCGTGGCGTAGACCGCAAGCACCATCACCAGATTCATGGGATTGCCGGTCGCAAAGCCGCAGATCGCGTGCGGCCGCGCCGCCGACCAGGTCCAGGCCTTGCCCTTTTGGCGCGCGGTGATGAAGTCCTGCTGGTCGTAATAGAAATTCGGCGGCATATGCCTTGGATCATCCTCGGACGCCGGCGTCTTGAAGGGGCCGAGATGGTTCCCGTACCACTTGGTGCCATGCATCAGGTTGATATGCCGAAGGTCCGGATTCGCGGGCTCGATGGCGTCCATGAGATTGACCAGCATGGCGACATTGGGCGCCACGGTCGCCGCCCAGTCTTCCTTCTCGACATAGGCGGTGAAGAAGATATGGGTGATGCTCTGCTCGCCTGAGAGCTTCTTCTTGCAGTCGTCCGGGTCGAGCAAGTCGACGCTGATATGGCGATAGTCGCCCGCCAGATCCGGCGTTCGTCTGGAAATGGCGATGACGTCCCAGTTTTCCAGGGACAGCAGATGCCGCAGCAGATTGCGCCCCACGACGCCGGTGGCACCAACGACAAGAGCGGTGTTTTTCGTTTTCATGTCGCTTCGGGGCTCCTGTTCAAGGGCTACTTTGAGATGACGTCAGTTCGCAGAGAAGACGATAGATACCGATCTCTGCATCGGAAAGATCGAGCTCCGAGTCCAGATGGTCCAGCACCGAAACGCAATCCGATTCCCTCAGCGTCTCGATGAAGAGACAAGCCTCGATCCGCTCGTCCCCACCGCGAATCTGGGCCTCGGTTGACGCCGGTAGAGTCTCTTCGATCGCCTGCCAGCCTTCGATCCTTGCGATCGACGGCGCTCGCGTCTTCAAACCCGCCCAATCACGCAGCCACGCCTTGGGCGGGAGGCGGGGCATCTGCAGCGTCGCCGCAAAAGCGCCGCGCATCTCGCCAAACACGAAGGTCTGCCGGCAAACAGTGCGGCTCATATCGGTGAAGGCATGGCGCATGATACGCGCGGTCATGGGCGTCGGGTTATCGACGCGCTCTCGATAGGCGCCGGATGTCAGCACATCCGGTCCATCCGTCTCATAATAGGTGAAGTAGCCCTCTTCGGGCTGAAGCGCCTGATAGCGACGGCCACGCCGAAATCCCAGGATCGACAGGCGCTCATGGAGATGTTCGGTCTGATACCAGACCTCATAGTCTGCCTCCATTTCGGATGCACAGCGGTTCCAGATCGCCAAGATGCCCGCATCATTCGTCACTAAGCCCACCTCGATAGTTCAAGCGAGCCCCGCCACCAGGGCGTCTTTACCGGATAGCAACAGCCTAATCGCGGCACCTGCGCAATCATCACGATATTCTGGTTTTGACCATCAAGAAAATGGTAAGCCTCTTTCATGGGTGAAACATTCGAACAGATGCTCACGGGAGGGCATCCCAACTCGCTCGGCAGAACCGTCGAGGTCGTCGATCTGGTCCTCTCGAAGCCGGATCGGTTCGACGAACTGTTCGGTTGTTATCGGAGCGATGATGCCGTGGTGCGCCTTCGGACCTCCAATGCGATGAAGCGCATTGAAGCCGAACGGCGTGATCTGCTGGTTCCCTATGTCGATCGTTTCATCGGCGAGATCGGCAAGCTTGATCAGGCGTCGGCGCAATGGACCCTCGCCCAGCTCTTCGATCGCTTGTCCGAGGACATGACCGAGCGCCAGCGCGGCGCCGCCCTCGACATCATGAAACGCAACCTTGCCGACCATGACGATTGGATCGTTCTCAACACGACCATCGAGACGCTGGCCGCATGGGCCGCCGATGATCGGGACCTCAAGGCATGGCTGGAGCCGCATTTGGCCCGGTTGGCTGCGGACAGCCGAAAGTCGGTCGCGTCTCGCGCGGCCAAGAAACGCCGCGCGCTTGGCATGGACTGACCGGCATCCAGCCGATCGGCGATGGGGGGAGACACGATGACCATTGAAACCTGGATGCTTTACGTTGCAACCGTGCTGGCGCTGATGAGCACGCCGGGGCCGAGCCAGCTTCTCATGTTGTCCAACAGCGGCGCCCATGGGTTTCGCCGCTCCCTGGCGACGGCTGCCGGAGACCTCAGCGCCAATGCCCTGCAGATGCTGGCCGCCGGCCTCGGCCTGGCCGCCGTCATCGCAGCCTCGGGGACGGCGCTCGCGGTGGTCAAATGGGCGGGCGTCGCCTATCTCCTCTGGCTCGGCATCCGCATGATACGGCGCGCAAATCCGAACAATTCGGCATCAGGCCAAGCCCGGCAGGTCGTCTCTTTGCGCCAGCTCTGGCTGCAGGGCTTTGTGACATCAGCAGCCAATCCCAAAGCCGTTGTCTTCTTTGCCGCCCTCTTCCCGCAGTTTCTTCAGGCCGATAGCCCCTTCTGGCCCCAGCTCCTGATCCTGTCCCTAACCTACATCGTCATCGACGGATGCTTTCTCTCAGCCTACGGCGCAGGTGCCAGCTGGATATCGAGACGCCTTCGAGGTAGCGCAAAAGCCTGGGTCGAGCGTATCGGCGGAGCCTTCATGATTCTCGCGGCCGTCCTGCTTGGACTGAAGTCGATGTCCAGATAGTCGTCGACAGGCCCACGTCTCCCGCAAGACACGTCAACGAGCCGCCGCCTACACCCCTTTTGTCAGGTTTCGCTTGGTCTGCTTCCTGAGATGGCTCTTACCAGGATGATGATGGGTAGGAGTCCGACGAGGACGATGGCGAGGGCTGCTGTTGAGGCTTCTGCGAGGCGTTCGTCGGATGCCAGCTGGTAGACGCGGGCGGC
>JBCCUL010000044.1:0-60886 GCA_039197065.1 Pseudomonadota bacterium
CACATCCGATACACGGCCGGTTTCGACATCGGTCAGAAACTCGGAAAACGCCACTTGCTGGTGGCGCGGCGAGGGCGATGACTGCATCGACATCGCAAGCGCGAGAAACAGAAACCCGGCGGCGACCCAAAGCCACATGCCATTGTTCTGATTTCCGCCTTTATTGGGACCGCCAGCGTTTGGTTTGCCGTTGCTCTCGTTCATCGTTTCCATCCTGGAATGGTGCGCCATACGCACCCGTCAATCTTTGACCTGTAGACGTCATTAAATACGGGGCTTACCGCTCAAGGGATCAATGATGGCGAAAAGTTAATTTGCACTTGAGATAGGAGAAAGATCCCAAAAAATCGGGGTGTAACGGCGCGTATCGCTTGGAATCGCTGGCTTTCAACCATGTCTTCGTCGTCGATGAAGCCCTTCGGGTCTGGCAGGCAATCACCATCGCATGATCCACCGCGCCGCCGCAGACGTAGCCATTGCAATTGTCACGGGAGAGCCGATCGGGAGAGCCTTTATGCCTGATGTGATACGCGATGCTGCTCGTGAAGCGGCGAAACTACAATGGGCTGCGGACCAATATCGCCGATATGGCGACCGCCATGCCAAAGGGCGGGAACATGCCGAACATCTTGCGGTCGGACTTGAGGAACTAGCCGCCTCGATACTTTGCGGCAGCGCGAAACTCACACCTATGGCGCTTGCGAACCTGCGGTGAGATCCGGATCTGTCTCGCCCATCTCGATGGTCACGTGGCGCAACGCCGGTCCTGTGAGGCATGTCATGAAGCTGCTTGGCTTGGTGCTTGAAGTGCAAAAATAATGCTTTTGAAAAGTTTTCTTAAGAGTTATTAATAGTTGTGAACTGATCTTAAAATATACCCGTAAAAATTGACGAGTAACGCAGTCAAGATCGAGTTCGTTGGTGGTTTTGACTTAACCGAATCTTCTTATCACTGGAGTTTTCGCCATGTCTCTTACGTCCCGTGTTCTGGGCGCCGCTGTCGTTGCGCCGTTCGTTCTCGCTGCCGCCAGCGCTCAGGCAGCCGACATCGTCGACACCGCCGTCGAGGCCGGTCAGTTCGAAACGCTGGTTGCTGCGGTCCAGGCCGCAGACCTCGTTGAAACCTTGAAAGGTGAGGGGCCGTTCACCGTTTTCGCCCCGACCGATGATGCCTTTGCCAAGCTCCCTGCGGGCACCATCGACGATCTCCTGAAGCCGGAGAACAAGGATCAGCTCGCTGCAATCCTCACCTACCATGTGGTGCCCGGCAAGACGATGTCCGCTGACCTGGCCGGCCAGACCCTGGAGGTTGCCTCCGTCCAGGGTGACACCATCGCGATCGACGCCACCGACGGCGTCAAGGTGGATGAGGCCACCGTCGTCACCGCTGATATCGAAACCGAGAACGGCGTCATCCACGTGATCGACACGGTGATCATGCCCGAGATGTAAGTCTCAATGCGTCACGTTTCTATCTTTGGCGCAAGGTGCATGTTCGCTTTCCTGATCCGTGAATGAACGCGTTGCCTCCTCGGCATCCCCCCATTCATTCACGGCAATTCGAGCCAGGACGCCTCCGTCCTGGCTCACTTTTTCTGGGGCCTGAACCATGGAACGCGTTAACGGAACACTCACGCGAAACGATCTCTCCATCTATGACGATGCAGCGCCCGTCTGGTGGAGCGGGCAGACCCGCTGGGTGCGCACGCTCGAAAAGATGGTGCCGGCGCGTCTCGCTTTCTTCGATCGCCTGATCGACTGGACGGGCAAGGATGTGTTGGATCTCGGCTGTGCCGGCGGCTTCATGGCTGAAGCCTTGACCAAACGGGGCGCCGTCGTGACCGGCATCGATCCGGCGAAGGAGGCGATCGAGGCGGCGCGCACCCACGCTGCCGATCAGGGACTGACCATCCGCTACGATGTCGGTCTGGGCGAGAAACTGCCCTATGTGGAAAACGCCTTTGATGCCGTGGTCTGTGTCGACGTGCTCGAGCATGTCGAGGATCTCGATCGGGTCATCGCGGAGAGTGCAAGGGTGTTGAGGCCAGGCGGGCTTTTCCTGTTCGATACGATCAATCGCAATCCTCTCGCGCGCCTGGTCGTGGTTACCGCCGCCGAGGGATGTCTTGGGCTTTTGCCAAAGGGCACCCATGATCCGGCAAAGTTCATCCGGCCTGACGAACTGCGCGACATCCTTGCCCGGCACGGTTTAACACCCGGTCCCTTCACCGGCTTGGGGCCGCGCGGGTTTGATCGCCAAGGCGATTTCAGCTTCGGTCGTCTGCCGTTCAAGGGCATTCTCTATATGGGCAGCGCGAAAAAGACCTGACAAAGGTCGCCAGCAAGGTCAGTACGCCGCTTCAGATTGGCGCTGATGGGCTCGAACGCGCGCCAGGAGAGCATCCGATTTCAAGGGCTTGGTAACGCAATCGCCAGCATCGCTGTTCAAGGCGAGGATGGTGTTCGCGTCGCTGATCTCCTCGCTCGGCATGATGATCGGCTTCTTGACGCGGCGTTTGCGCAGCAGACGGCAAAGATCGCGGCCGTCAAGGTCGGGGAGACCGACATCCAGAAAGATCATCTCGAAGGACTGGTCGTCGATCTGTTCAAGCGTCTGTTCGCCAGTCCCGGCTGTTCGGTGCTGCCCCACATTTCCAGCCGCCCGATCAACGGTCCCGAGGTCAGCCGCACCATCTCCCTGGTCACCGTCGCCGGCCGCCGCCATTCGCCCGCACGACAAGCGAGGATCCGGCTCGCCGAAACCTCTCCTTGGCCTGAGTCAACGAAGTCGGTCTGCGAAAGAAAGAAAAGCCTGTGTAAGAGAGTATTCCTTTGCGGGATTTGGCCTTGATGGCACCAATGAAAGAAAGGAAATTCAAAGTAAGAGCGGCATGAAAATAAAGTTGAAAAACGCCCGATGGATCAACTCAAGCATGATCTCAGGATAGGTGAAACCGGCATTAGCAGGGATATCCGCAGCCAAGGGTACCCATCGGCCATAACAGGTGGGCCAGTCTGGACACGGTAGATCCGCCTATGTTGCGCGCAGCCAGGGGCCAATCAAGGTGACCACGAACCCGATCGAAATTGTGATGATGACCAAGAATCGAATTCGGTGCATGGCGCTCTTAAAGATATCCAAAGAAATGGGTGAACAAACAGCTTTTCTGAAGGATTATTCAAAGCTGTGAGTTGCTTTGCGTGGAGTGTCCGTTAAAACTGTCTATTGTTGACGGGAACTTCATCCACATGATCGCCGAGTGAAGCGCCAGTGGTACGACAGTTCTAGGCCTGAACGCGGCCTCATGTCGCAAATCAACCTTCGCACAGAAGTGCTACCAGATCTCGAAAGGCTTGGTCGATCAAGCCTTTATGTGATACGGACCATCACATCACTCATAAAACGGATGCCACTCCATGAGCTATGAAGACCTCAAATCCGCTGTCGCCGCCAGGGCAGGCCTGTCCAAGGCCCAGACCGACCAGGCGCTTGGCGCCTTCATGGACCACCTGAAAACCACCCTCGCTCAGGGCGACAAGGTGAGCCTGCCGGGCGTCGGCCAGTTCGAGGTCGCCGAGCGCGCCGCCCGCCAGGGACGCAACCCGCAGACCGGCGAGGCGATCAATATTCCGGCCAGCAAGGCGGTGAAGTTCAAAGCCGGCAAAGCGCTGAAAGACGCCGTCAATGGCTGAGCACGATCAGGACCAGACCGACATCCACGAGATCACCACCCTCACGGCTGAGATCGTCGGCGCCTATGTCGGGCATCACACCGTGGCGGTATCCGATCTGCCGGATCTGATCGCCACGGTCGGCAAGAACCTCAGCAGTCTCGGACAGCAAGCGGCCGAGCCTGAGGAGGAGAAGCCGACGCCTGCCGTGCCGATCAGGCGATCGGTGACGCCCGATCACATCATCTGCCTCGAAGACGGCAAGAAGCTGAAGATGCTGAAGCGGCATCTGAAGACGCGCTACGACATGACGCCGGAAGAATATCGCCAGCGCTGGGGCCTGAAGGAAGACTACCCGATGGTCGCGCCCGCCTATGCGGCGACACGCTCGGAGCTTGCGAAGAAGATCGGTCTCGGTCGGAAGCCCGAGCCGAAAAAGGCGCCTCGCAAGAGGGCAACGAAAAAGTCCACCGCCAAGAAAAGCTGATCCTTATCCGGGCGGGGCCGACGCTCTGCCCGGATCCGGCTCCTCGCCAAAGCCCGCCAGACCGAGCATCGCTCGCCTCTGAGTTCTTGAACTTTGGACATCGATCATTCCCTGCGTTATGAGATTGCCCATCTGGAGCAATTCATTTCGATGTGATGTTCGATGGCAGCAACTTCGGGCGACGCACCCAGCGTCTTCATCAGCTACAGTCATAAGGACGAGGTCTGGAAGGATCGTCTCCAGACGCAGCTCGACGTCCTCGGCATGGAAGGCGTCCTCAATGTCTGGGAGGACCGCCGGATCGCAGCGGGCGATGACTGGCGTGATGAGATCGAGCAGGCGATCGAGCGAGCCGATGTTGCCGTCCTCCTTATCTCGGCCGACTTTCTGACGTCAGACTTCATCCGCGACGAGGAAGTTGGTCCCTTCCTTGAACGCCGTCATCGCGACGGTATGCGCGTCATTCCCATCCTGATCCGGCCTTGCCCATGGCGCAAAGTCGACTGGCTGGCCAAAATCCAGATGCGCCCGGCTGACGGCAGGGTGGTCGCCGCAGGCAACGACTACCAGATCGATCATGACTTTGCCTCTATCGCCGAGGAGATCAGTGATCTCCTGGAGGTCGGTCGAAAACTGGCGAGATCCAAACCATCGCAGGTCGGCGTCCCGGCCATCGACCTCATCCGCCTGCCGGCGGTCGGCGAACATTTGCTTGGGCGCGAAACGGAGCTTGCCCAGCTCGACGACGCCTGGGCTGATCCATCCAAAAATATCATCAGCCTGGTGGCTTGGGGCGGCGTCGGAAAGTCGGCGCTGACCAAGCATTGGCTGGACCGGCTGGCGCGAGAAAACTTTCGCGGGGCGGAGGCGGGTTATGCCTGGTCGTTTTACAGCCAGGGCACGAACAGCCGCGAGGGGTCGGCGGATGAGTTTTTTGATCATGCGCTTCGTTGGTTTTGGGGAGGATGAGCCGGAGAAGCTAAACACCGAGCAGCGGGCGGAGCGGCTGGCGGAGCTGGTGCAGGCGCGAAAGACGCTACTGGTGCTGGATGGGCTGGAGCCGTTGCAGTATGGGGCGGAGACGGTGCAGGCGGGGGAGCTGAAGGACCGGGCGCTCGCCGATCTGCTGCGGAGGCTGAGCTGGCAGAATCCGGGGCTTTGCCTGATCACCACGCGGGTGCTGGTGGAGGATATCCGGGACCGGCGCAATAACGCCGCGCCCGTGATCGAACTCGACCATCTCTCGGACCAGGCCGGCGGCGCGCTTCTGGAGGTGATGGGCATCGAAGGCGAGATCGAGGGGCTGGAAGCGGCGTCCCGCAAGGTGCAGGGCCACGGCCTCGCACTCAATCTGCTCGCCACCTATCTTCGAGATTTTTGCAACAACGATATCCGCCGCGTCGACGAGGTGGATCTGTTCGACGGGGACCTAAGGCAGGGTGAACAGGCGCGGCGGATCATGGCGGCCTATGAGTGGGCCTTTTCGGACGGGCCAGAACGGGCCGCCCTCTACCTCCTCGGATTTTTCGATCGGCCAGTGCAGCGCTCCCTGATCGATGTGCTGCGCCAAGCACCGGTGATCGAGGGGCTGAACGAACCGCTGGTCAACCAGACCAATAAGGACTGGCAGCGCACCCTGACACGCCTCGAAAAGGCCGGTCTCCTGAGCGACGAGGACAAGGACGAGCTGGACGCGCATCCCCTCGTGCGCGAGCACTTCGGCGCACAGCTCAGGGACAAGAGCGAAAAGGTATGGAGGGCGGGGCATCTTCGGCTGTACGAGCATCTGAAAGCCGTGCCAAAGGAGCATCAGCCCGACACGCTTGACGAGATGGCGCCGCTATTCCAGGCAGTCCACCATGGCTGCCAGGCAGGGCGACGGCAGGAAACGCTGAACGAGGCCTATTTTGACCGAATTGTTCGCGAGAGTGAATTCTATCTCATTAAGAAACTCGGCGCGCTCGGCACGGATCTAGCTCTCGTGGCATCCTTCTTCGAAACGCCATTCGAGCATCCCGCCGCCGATCTCTCCGAAGCTGCTCGCGCTTGGCTATTGAACACGACCGCCTTTGATCTCCGGGCGCTTGGCCGGCTCGGCGAGGCGGTGACACCGATGCGGGCGGGGCTGGAATTGCGGGTCGACCAGGAGGATTGGAAGCAAGCCGCAATCAGTGCCGTCAATCTTTCAGAGTTGCAACTCGCCTTAGGCGACGTCGCAGCGGCTGTGGCTGCGGGCAAGGCGGCGGTCAAACATGCTGACAAGAGCGAAGACGCCTACTGGTCTTGCGTTACCCGCGCTGTGCTCGCCGACGCCAACCATGAGTCGGGCGACACGACGGCTGCGCATCAGTTGTTCGAAGAGGCTGAGTTCATGCAAGCAAGAATCCAGCCCAGCTATCGCTGGCTTTATTCGCGCAAGGGCTATGGCTATTGCGACTTGCTGCTCACCCTAGGTCTGGCCGATGCGGTGCGGCAGCGAGCCAGCCAAACGCTGGAATGGGCTAAAACAGCTGAGTTGAGTCTCCTTACCATTGCCCTTGACCACTTGTCCCTTGGCCGGGCGGCATTGGAGCTGGGGGATTGGGACGAGGCCCATTGTCGACTCGACCAAACGGTCGATGACCTGCGCAAGGCTGGCCATATGGAGTTCCTAACCCGCGGCCTCCTCGCACGTGCAGACTTATTCCGCGAAGTGGAAGAGCACCGGGAATCGCGGCGCGACCTGGATGAGGCGGTGCGGATTGCCGAGCGCGGCGGGATGCGTCTGCATCAATGCGACGCTCATCTCGGCTACGCCCGCCTGGCGCTTGCCGAGGACCGGCACGACGATGCCCGTGAGCACTTGAAGTCAGCAGCCTCGCTGGTCCGCGAATGCGGGTATCATCGGCGGGATGGGGAGCTTTCCGAACTCGAGAAGGCGCTGGCCCCAAGTTAAGCAAGTGCCGCTGGCACCCGCCGGCACCTGGCACTGGTGTTAGGCTTCGTTTTTGACGTAGGTGCGGGCGTACATGGCCTTGAGGTGATCCTCGACCGTGACGGTGGGATACTTCGGCGTCTCGCCGGGCTCCAGGCAGGTGGGGATGCAGGATACCTGGTAGTCGGGGTTGCCGGTGTAGAAGAAGGGGACCGAGTAACGCTCGCGGCCGGAGCGGTTGATGACGCGGTGGACGGTGGAGCGGTAGCGGTCGTTGGTCCAGCGCGCGATCATGTCACCGAGATTGACGATGTAAGCGCCCGGCATGGGTGGCGCGTCGATCCAGCCGTCCGGGCCTTTAACCTGCAGGCCGCCGACCTCATCCTGCATCAGGAGGGTCAGCCCGCCAAAATCGGTGTGCGCGCCAGCACCCATCTCGTCAGGCATCTCGGGGCGCGAGGGCGGGTAGTGCAGGAGCCGAAGCGTCGCGAGGGGCTGACGGGTGAAGGGCTCGAAGGCGTCTTCCTCGAGATCGAGGGACAGCGCCATGCCGCGCATCAGGGTGGCGCCGACGACGGAGAGTGCGCCGAAATAGGCCATCATCACGGGGCGAAAGGCCGGCAGATCGGTGGGCCACTGGTTCGGTCCCTGATTGAAGCGGCCGAGGCGCGGGTCGCCCTCGGTCACCTCCTCGCTGATATAAAAACCTTCCTTCCGATCCGGCATGGCTCCCGGCTGCAGGGTCTGACCGCCGAGCGCCTCATAGCCGCGATTGCAGGGCGATGCCGCCTTGTCGAGCCTGGCCTTGGCGGCGTCCGGCAGGTCGAACAAAGCGCGCACCTCTGACATCACCGCGTCCATCAGCGCCTCCGGCACGCCGTGGCCGGTGCAGTAGAAAAAGCCGTAGGTGCTGCAGGCTTCGTGCAAAGCTGTACCCACGCTGCGCCGCGCTTGGGCGTCTGAGCTGGCGAGGCCGGCGATGTCGATGACGGGGAGGCTCATCCTTTCTTTCCGAAATTCGCGCCGATGCGCATCTGGATATAGTCATGCGCTGTCATCGGCTCATATTTGCCCTCCGGTCCCTGCAGGACCACGTCCTTGTTGGCCTGGGCGAAGAAGGCGATGGAATAGCGAGGGCCGAGCGACTCGTCCGGCTTCGGCATGCGCACGCGGTGCAGGTTGGAGAGGAGCCGGTCGTCCGACCAGCGCATCAGCATGTCGCCGATATTGCAGGTGACCACGCCTCCGATCGGCGGCACGTCGGTCCAGGCGAGATCGTCGCTGCCGGCATCCTTGCCCGGGCAGAGCTGCAGGCCGCCTTGCCCGGCTTTCTGATGGAGCAGCGTCAGGCAGTCGAAATCGGTATGGGCGCCGGCGCGCCAGAAGGAAAAATCCTCGGGCTTGGCGTCCTCCATGCCGAGATAGTGGATCAGGCGAAGGGTGGATTGGTATTCGGGGCTCTCTGGATCATGGCCCTCGGTGAAGGCGTCGGTCACAAAGCCGAGACGGTCGGCGAAGCAGGAAAGCACCTTCATCGCCAGCGCCCAGTTCTGCCGTTCGAAGGCGAGCATGGTGGCCTTGAAGCTGGGGAGTTCATCGCCCGTTGGCCAAAGCGCAGCCATGCGCGGCAGCGTGATCTGATAGCTTTCCTTCTGATCCGCCGTGCCGGTGGAGGGACGCACCTGCGCCTTATACTCCCAGCCGGCATTGGTGCCGGGCTTCAGCGGGTATTGCTGCTTCGTCTCGGCGGGCAGGGCGAAGAAACCGGCTGAGGCGTCGAACGCCTCGTCCACCAGCGTCTGCGGGATGCCGTGATTGGTCAGCTGGAAAAAACCGATATCGGTCGCCGCCTGCCAGAGCGCTTCGGTGATTTCGGGCTTGCGCCTGGAGAAATCGGACATGTCGATCTGCGGGATGTCGCGCTCGATCTCGACGCCATAACCACCGAAACCCTGTTCCTTCTTGAGTTCGGCCAAGGGCATGTCGTCGCTCATGTTTTCCTCCTTCGTGGCTTAGCTCAGGCTCGCCTGACGCTGTTCCTTCAGCCTCGTCGTGATCTGCTTCGCCTCCTTGCCGAGCTCGCCCAAGTCAAGCCAGGGAAGGCGCCCGTCTTGAACCAGCGGCCGGCCACCGACGAAGCTGTCGCGCACCTGGGCGGCGCCGGTGATCACCGGGGCGAGCGTCGGATCATGGAGGCCCATATGGCGTGGGTGTGAGAGGTCGAACAGCACGATATCCGCCGCCATGCCGGGCGCGATCCTGCCGATCCCCTCGAAGCCGAGCGCGCGCGCCCCGCCTTCGCTTGCCCAGTTCAGCACGGTCTCCGCGCGCACTGCCCCCACACCCTTGGCGGCACGGTGGGTGGCGAAGGCCGAATACATGGCCGCACCCATATCCGCAGCCTCGTTCGCGCCGGCGCCGTCCACGCCGATCGAGACGGTGCCGCCCTGGCGATGGAGCGCATCGGCGGGCGCGATGCCTGAGCCCAGGCGCGCATTGGCCTGGGTGCAATGGGCCATCGCCGTGCCGGTTTCAGCCAGGTGTCGAACCTCGCCCTCGTCAAGTTCGACCAGATGGGCGTACCAGACGTCGGGCCCGGTCCAGCCCTGCTCGGCCAGCCAGGGGACGGGGCGCTGGCCGAAGGCTCTCAGCGCGTAGTCGACATAGGTGGTGTTTTCGGAGAGATGCGAATGCAGGCGAAGGCCGAGGCTTCGGGCCGCCTCGGCAAAAAGCGGCAGTTCCTCCGGCTCGAGATTGAAGAGCGGCGTGGTCGGCGCGAGTGCCAGGCGGGTCATGGCGAGCGGGCTCGGATCGTGCCAGACGGCCGCCGCCGCGTTGACACTATCCAGAAAATCCTTCGCGGGCTCTTTGAAAGCGGGCGGCAGCGATGGATCGTCGAAATAATCCCGCCCTTTGGTGTTGCCGCCGCGCGCCAGCAAGAAGCGCACGCCAAAGCGGGCGGCCTCGGCGAACAATATCTCGGCCGGATCGTAGTCATATTGTGGCGCGAACAGGTAATGGTGATCGCAGACGGTGGTGGCGCCGGTCAGCACCAGCTCCGCAAGGCCGATACGCGCCGACACGGCCAGCGCCTCGGCGTCCATGAAAGGCCAGAACGCGTAAGGGCATTTCTGCAGCCAGATGTCGAGGCCTTCATTCATGCCCTCAGGCACGGCCTTCAAGACCGACTGAAACAAATGGTGATGGGTGTTGACTAGGCCGGGCGTGACCACGGCGCCGCGCGCGTCGACGACCCGTTCGCCCTCTTCCGGACTGAGCGCACCGATCTCGGCGATCATCCCTTGGCGAACGCGGACCGCGCCGGTCAAACGGGTGCCGTCGGCATCGCCGGTGAGGCCGTGTTCGATGTTGGTGATCAGAAAATCGGTCATCGCCGTTCCTTCGGCAGCGACCAGGGAAAGAAGAAACGCTGCACGAGACTGACGATCTGGAAGAGCGTGAGCGACATGGCGATGAGCACGATCAGTCCGGCCCAGGCCTGGGGCAGTTTGAACATGGATGTGGAGAACTGGATGAAGTAGCCGATGCCTTTCTCCGCGGCGACGAACTCGGCGACCACCGAGCCGATGACCGCGAGGGTGATCGAGATCTTGAGGCCAGAGAAGATGTAGGGGACGGCGTAGGGGAGGCGGATCTGGGTGATCTCGCGGCGCACCGGGGCTCGGAGCGAGCGGGAAAGTTCGATCAGCTCGGGCGGCGTGGCCATGAGGCCCGTGGTCATCGAGACGACCAATGGAAAGAAGGAGATCATGAAGGTGATGACGACACGCGGCGCATCATCCGTGCCGAGCACCACGATGATGATCGGTGCGACGGCGACGACGGGCACGGACTGAATGACCACAAGAAGCGGGTAGATCGCCCGGCTCATGAAGCGCGACTTGGCAAGGCCGACGGCGATGGGCAACGAAACCGCGATGGCGACGGCGTAGCCGATCAGCGCGACCCTAAGGGTGGCCCAGACATGCTCGGCCCAGCGGCCGGCATCGATCGCCCCGTAGCCGGTCAGAATGCGCGTCGGCGCCGGCAGGATATAGGGTGGGACGTTGAAGAGGCGCGTGCCCAGTTCCCAGAGGATCAGGATCGCCCCGAAGGCCAAAAGCGGCAGCACGAGAGGTGTGCGTAAGAGCCAGGCGCCCGCGTCCATCCCCCTTCGAGCGTTCGTCTCCTTCGTTCGCTTGGTTTCGGCCAACGACGCCATGGTCAGGCCACCTCGCGCTTGATAAGAAGGCTGCGCAGATTGGCGATGTAATCCTGCATCTCCACCGAGCGCAGCGCATCTTCCGAGCGTGGGCGTCCCAGCGGCACAGGCATATCGGCGATGACGCGGCCCGGGCGTTCGCTCATGACGATGACGCGATCGGCGAGCAGTACGGCTTCCGGAATCGAGTGGGTGATGAACATCACCGTTTTCGGACTGGCCTGCCAAAGCCGCAGGAGCTCCAGGCCCATGGCATCGCGGGTCAGCGCGTCGAGCGCTGAGAACGGTTCGTCCATCAAGAGAATATCAGGGTTTAGAAAAAGCGCGCGAGCAATGCCGACGCGCTGCTGCATGCCGCCGGAAAGCTCGCTCGGCAGGCGCTCTTCGAAGCCATCGAGGCCGACGGTGACGATGATTTCTCTCGCGCGCGCCCGGTCATCCGCATCGACCCGCCCGCGCATGTGCTTTGCCGGAAAGACGACATTGTCATCGACGGTCGCCCAGGGAAGAAGCGTGGCCTGTTGAAAGACGATCCCGATATCGTCGCGCGGCCCTCTGACCGGGATGTCGTAGACGCTCACCGTTCCCTCACTCGGTGTCAGCAGGCCGGCGGTGAGGCGCAATAGCGTGGACTTGCCACAGCCGGACGGCCCCAGCACAGCGACGAACTCATGCTGCGCCAGGGACATCGAGACATCTGACAGGGCCGTGAGCGGACCGGTGTCGGTCTGGAAGGTCTGCCCTACGCCGGAAAACCGGACGGCCGTCGGGATGGACACCGAGGCCTCAAATCAATCTGGAAGGAACGAGCGATCGACGATGCTCTCGGGATCGATGGCGGCTGGATCGAGATCCTGTGCGGCGGCGACGCGTGACCAGGTCGCTGCCACGCGCTCGGCTTCGAACACGCCGAGCCCGTCCTTTTCCGTGATCTCGTTGAAGGCCAGCTTGGACGCGTCCAGCCATGCCGCGGTGACGTCCTCGGCCGTCAGTTCCGGGACCATCGCCGAGACGGCAGCGCCTGCTTTTTCAGGG
The DNA here is from genome assembly GCA_039197065.1 of Pseudomonadota bacterium. Taxonomy (GTDB): domain Bacteria; phylum Pseudomonadota; class Alphaproteobacteria; order Geminicoccales; family Geminicoccaceae; genus JANQPX01. The sequence continues at coordinate 12,331 of JBCCUL010000044.1, forward strand.
TTGGCTTCGGCGAACTCGATCGACTTCTTGAAGGCAGCGATGAAGCGCTTGGCGACCTCCGGTCGTTCGCTCAAGAAGGTATCGCTGGCCACCAGCGATGCCGAATACAGAACCAGCCCCGCATCCGACCAGGGCAGCACGACGATTTCCTTGCCGGCATCTTCGGCCTGGCCGGTATAGCGGGACACATCCGTCAGCCAGGCGATGATCGCATCGGTTTGGCCGGTCATCAGTAGCGGCCCGAGAGCGCCGGGATCGGCTTTGGTGAGCTCGATGTCGCTTTCCGACATTCCGTTATCTTCGAGCACCAGCGGCAGATAAACGTTGGAGGCGGTGAAGGGCGAGGTCGCGATCTTCTTGCCCTTGACGTCGGCCAGGGTCGAGATGCCCATGTCGGCCGTCGTGTAGAAGGCATGCGGCCCCGTATTGAAGATCGACATCACGGCGGTCACCGGCACGTCTTCGGTCGCCTTCGCCGCCATCAGCGCGCCGAGCCCGGCCGAGCCGATATCGGATGACCCCGTGGCGATCTTGGTGATCGCTTCGGACGAGCCGCGTCCGGGCTCGATCGTCACCTCGATGCCGGCCTCTGCGCAGAAACCCTCCTGGATGCAGACATAGATCGGCGACTTGTCGCCGCCCGGCAGCCAATCCAGCTGATAGGTGACCGCGTCCTGCGCCAGGGTCGCCGTTGACGCGACGGCAAGGAGGGCGCTTGTGCATAAAGACAGTGAGAAGTTTCGCACGGGTTGTTTCCTCTTCGTCAGACGTTGTTGCTTCATTGGACCGATTGGTTGCCAGGCCGGTTTCAGCAACCGGCATTCTTGCCGCCACCCGGTAGGCGCCGATCGTGATCTCGTTCAAACCATGCACAGAGCGCGCCAAAACCCATCCCTGAGCATCAGGCAGCGAAAGTCGGCGCAAATCGTCAATTCTTCAGCGAAAACGCCACCCTGCATCTTGCGATATGCAAAAATCTTAGGCGCTTTGCCGCCTCAGTGGCCGTAATCTGAGCAAGAAAGGGCCCGATCCCAGCGGCATCATCGACAAATCGATATGGCGCAAGGCTTGCACATCGATAGGGAAAAGGGACGCCTCCAACGGTGGTAGAGGAGCATCGTGATGACCGACAAAGCGGACTTAGTTCATCTGGAGCGCTCGATCGTGCTCGCTGACGAGGCGGTGGCGGAGGGCAACCATCCCTTCGGCGCGGTTCTGGTGTCGGCGGATGGCGACGTGCTCGCGGAGGGCAAGAACAGCCATTCAGTTGACGGCGGTCCCGGTCATGCCGAAGCCAATCTGGCACGGGACGCCGCGCGACGCTTCGATATCGATACGCTTAGAGGTGCGACGCTCTACACGTCGGTCGAACCCTGTTCGATGTGCGCAGGCACGATCTATTGGGCCGAGATTGGGGCCGTGGTGTTCGGCATGACCGAACGGCGGCTTGGTGAGCTGACCGGCGACAACCCGGAAAATCTGACCCAGGATCTCGAATGCCGAACGATCTTCGCAGCAGGCCGACGGCCGATCGAGGTGCGTGGGCCATTTTCGGAACTCGAAGACAGGATCGTTGCCCAGCATGCGTCGTTCTGGGGTTAGGCCGGATCTCGGTATGATCGACTTGTCTGCTGCCGGCCAGTGGTCTGCAGCAGTCACTCCGCTCCCGAGCGATTGAAGCGAACTACTAGGCCGAGGCTTTGAAAAGGACGCTCTGATCTGCGAGGTAGCGTTCGAAGAATGGCAGCAGCGCCCCGCCGATCACACGCGCATTGGCGCCGACGGAACCTTCCAAAATGTCGGGCGAATCCAGGCCTCTGAGGTCGAATTGGGCCAATGAGGACTTGGTTGAGGCAACGATCTTTTCGCGAATATGGACCGGAAAAGCACCATCGATGATCGCGACGGGGAAGTCGATGACGGCGCAGCTGGTCACGATGGCGCGCGCCAGACTTTTTGCCGTGTGTTCGATCCAAGGATCGAGCAGCTCATCGAATCCGCCCCAGTTATCCGGTTCGTCCCAAAGGCAGGCTGGGTCCAGGCCGTGCTGCTCCAACTCGGCTTCAAGCACGAAGATTGAGGCGTCATCCACCAGCTGCTGCGCCCTGCCGTTGCTCGCCGGCATCGGCATGGGCCCAAGAGCCCCGGCATTGCCGCTCGGGCCGACATAGACGTCATTGTTGAGGACCACGCCGCCGCCGACGAAATACCCGATGAAGAAATAGACGAAGTCGGCGTGATCAGCGCCATGGCCGACGATGAGTTCAGCCCCGCAAGCGGCGGTTGCATCATTTTGCACGAAGACCGGCAGCTTGGATCGCCGACCCATCTCGTCAGCGAGATCGAAGCCGCGCCAGGCGGCCATGTCGTCCGCCGGCGCCCTGACTTGCTCCGTCCAGTTCCAGAGCTCGAACGGCGTGGCGATGCCGATGCCGGTAACCCGCTTTTGCGATCGCTTCGGCAGGGAGCCGAGAAGCGCCTTGATCCCATCGGCGGCGAAGTCGAGGATCGGCTCGGGCATGGGGTAGGGATAGGCATGGCGAATTTGCTGCTGGATCTCGCCGACGAAGTTCATCAAGGCGAGGTCGGCGCTGCGGCGTCCGATCTTAAGCCCGATCGAATAGGCGCCGTCCGAGGCCAGATGCATCGGCACCGATGGCTGACCGACCTTGCCTTTGATCGGCGTGCCGCGAACCAGGAGGCCATCCGCCTCCAAGCCGCGCATGATCACGGAGACGGTCTGCGCGGACAGGCCGGTGCTGCGCGCGATATCAGCCTTGGCAAGGCCGCCTTGGCGACGCACCAAAGAAAGCACGAGGCGTTCATTATAGGCGCGCAGGCTCGCTTGGTTCGAGCCTCGGTCCTTTTGCGTTTCGTTGTTCAAGTCACGCATCCATGCGCCAAGTTCCAAGCCTCCCGCCGGGAGCCACGCACAGCCCCGATATGAGAGGAATCTGACAAAAAATAATTATTTCGTCAAATTGATTTATTATTTGACAGGCCCTTTCTTCCATGACAGATTTTCGGCAATGGGAGGCTTGAACAGCGACGGTGCCGCCCACAAAACTAGAGCGGCGCAACGCGCCATCAATCAAAACTGGGAGACTATCATGACGAAGACGCTTTCCTCTGCACTCTTGGGCGCCTCGGCCCTGGCTCTTCTGTCCGCGAGCCCGGCGCTCGCCGAGACCAGCGCCTGCCTGATCACTAAGACCGACACCAATCCCTTCTTCGTCAAGATGAAGGAAGGCGCCGAGGCGAAGGCCGCCGAGCTCGGTGTTTCGCTGCAAAGCTTTGCCGGCAAGCTGGACGGTGACGTCGACACCCAGGTGGCCGCGGTGGAGACCTGCATCGCAGCCGGCGCCTCCGGCATTCTGATCACGCCCACCGATTCGAAGGCGCTGGTGCCCGTGCTGGCGCAGGCGCGCGAGAATGGCCTTCTGGTGATCGCGCTCGACACGCCGATGGAGCCGGCCGACGCCGCCGACGCCACCTTCGCCACCGACAACTTCAAGGCGGGCGAGCTGATCGGCCAGTGGGCCGCCGCCAAGATGGGCGATGATACCGCCAATGCCAAAATCGCGCTGCTCGATCTGAACCCGCAGGAGGTCTCTGTCGATTATCTGCGCAATCAGGGTTTCCTTCAGGGCTTTGGCGTCGACATCAAGAACCCGACCGACATCGGCGACGAGGACGATCCGCGCATCGTCGGCAACGACGTGACCAGCGGCAATGAAGAGGGTGGACGCACCGCCATGGAAAACCTGCTGCAGCAGGATCCCGAAGTTAACGTCGTCTATACCATCAACGAGCCGGCAGCGGCCGGCGCCTATGAGGCCCTCAAATCCGTTGGCCTTGAAGAGCAGGCGATGATCGTCTCGGTCGATGGCGGCTGCCCTGGCGTGCAGAACGTCGCCGACGGCGTCATCGGCGCCACCTCCATGCAGTTCCCGCTGCTGATGGCGTCCCTCGGCGTGGAAGCGATCGCCAAATATGCCGAGGATGGCTCGCTGCCCGAAAACAGCGAAGGCCTCGACTTCTTCAACACCGGCGTCGAGCTGATCACCGACGAGCCGGTCGAGGGCATCCCCTCGATCACCTCAGCCGAAGGCCTGGAAAAGTGCTGGGGCTGATCGCCGATAACTGATACCTGCGGGGCGGCTTTCGGGTCGCCCCGCCACCAGAAACGAACACCCTCGAATCAACAGGTTGCCATCCTGCCCCGGTCGGGTTCATCCTGACGTCAAAAGGGCATCCGGGAGACAGTCAACATGGCAGAGCCGACAGCACCGCCGTCTGGAAAGGACGATTTCGAATCCGTCCTGAAGGACAGCGACACCCAGGTTGCCTCGTTCGAGCGCGAGACCCACGGCTTCGTCGATCGCCTCCAGCATTTCCTCCACGGCAACCCGACGATGGTGCCGGTGATCGTCCTGGTGATCAGCGTCATCGCGTTTGGCGTGATCGCCGGCGGCAAGTTCTTCAGCGCCTTCAACCTCTCGCTGATCATGCAGCAGGTGTCGATCATCGGCATCCTCGCCGCAGCCCAAAGCCTGATCATCCTGACCGCCGGCATCGATCTCTCGGTGGCCGCGATCATGGTGCTCTCGTCGGTGATCATGGGCAAATTCGCGGTGGTGCTCGGCATCCCGGCCGCCATCGCCATCCCGATCGGCTTCGCCATCGGCACGCTTTGCGGCCTGATCAACGGCCTGTTGATCACGCGCCTCAAATTGCCGCCCTTCATCGTCACGCTCGGCACCTGGAGCATCTTTTTCGCGCTGAACCTCTGGTATTCCGGCGCCCAGTCGATCCGAAGCCAGGACATCGACGCCAATGCGCCGCTCCTCAAATTCTTCGGCGAACGTTTCGGTATTTTCGGCGCCCAGTTCACCTACGGCTCCGTCTTGATGATCGTGATCTTCGTGGTGCTTTGGTACCTCTTGAACCACACGCCCTGGGGCCGACATGTCTACGCCATCGGGGACGACAAGGAGGCAGCCGAGCTCACCGGTATTCGCACCGATTGGACCCTTGTCTCGGTCTATGCGCTCGCCGGCCTGGTCTGTGCGATCGGTGCCTGGGCCGCGATCGGCCGGGTCGGGTCGGTGTCGCCCCAAGCGTTCTACGAAGGCAATCTGCAATCGATCACCGCTGTGGTGATCGGCGGCATTAGTCTCTTCGGCGGCCGAGGCTCGATCATGGGCCCCTTGATCGGCGCCCTCATCGTCGGCGTCTTCGAGAGCGGCCTTCGCCTGGCAGGCGTCGACGTGCTCTGGCAGGTCTTCGCCGTCGGCTGGCTGATCATCATCGCCGTTGCCATCGACCAATGGATCAGGAAGATCTCATCATGAGTGCCGCCAGCACAGGGTCTACTCAACAACCTGTCCTTCAAGGGAAAGGTCTGGTCAAACGCTACGGCCGGGTCACCGCTCTCGATCACGCCGATTTCGAGCTGATGCCGAACGAGATCCTCGCGGTCATCGGCGACAACGGCGCCGGCAAGTCCTCCATGATCAAGGCGGTCTCCGGTGCGGTCGTGCCCGATGAAGGCGAGATCTTGCTGGACGGCAAGCCGGTGCAGTTCAAGTCGCCGCTCGAAGCGCGGGAAGCCGGTATCGAGACGGTCTATCAGACCCTGGCGCTTTCGCCCGCCCTGACCATCGCGGACAACATGTTCCTGGGACGCGAGATCGTGCGCGGCGGACCGCTCGGCAAATGGTTCAAAATGACCGACAAGAAGGCCATGGCCGATCGCGCCCGAACCATGCTCTCGGAACTCGGGCTCGCCACCATCCAGAACATCGATCAGGCGGTGGAGACGCTGTCCGGCGGTCAGCGGCAGGGCGTTGCGGTGGCGCGCGCTGCTGCGTTCGGCTCGAAGGTGGTGATCATGGACGAGCCGACGGCGGCGCTCGGCGTCAAGGAAAGCCGACGGGTGCTCGAACTTATTCTCGACGTGAAGGCCCGTGGCCTGCCGATCGTCCTGATCTCGCACAACATGCCCCATGTGTTCGAGGTGGCGGACCGCATCCACATCCACCGGCTCGGCAAGCGGCTCTGCGTGATCGATCCGAAGGACTTCACCATGTCCGATGCCGTCGCCCTCATGACGGGCGCCAAGGAGCCGCCGCCAGAACTCCTGCACTGATGCCGCCGACGGGAGGCTGGCGCTGGTTCGCGATCACGCGGCCACGTGTCCTGTCGTCAGTGCTGGCGCATGAATACGACGTCCATAACGACAACCATTAACGATATCTCTTCATGATGATCCGCGAATATTGTCGCGGATCATCATTGATCATTAACCTTCAAGACCAACGATCATCGCCGCTTCTGTGATGCACTCCGCTATCGCCTTGGCGGAGGCATGAAGCCACTCCGTTCAGCCTATTTTTCGCTAACTTATTGTTTGAAGTAGAAAAAAACTGGTTAATCAAAAACTAACGCGCGTTAACACATTCCCGCTGACCGATCCGTAAAATGCCAGACAAATGCGGCTCAACGAAGCCGTCAACTTACTGGGATAAGGTCAGCTCATGCTTAACCACTTCCTGTCGTCGTCTGCCATCTCCACTTTCCGGGGGGCCGGTGCGGTCAGCCGGAACAAGGCTGCCTCGCTGGTCAGTAACTGCCAGGGCAGTGTCGCTTCGTTCATGGGCCTCGCGGTCATTCCGATTGCCCTTGTCATCGGTCTCGCGGTCGACGGCGGGCTGGCCTATGCGACGAAGAACAAGCTTCAAGGCGCGATCGATGCCGCAGCGCTCGCCGCGGCTCGGGCGTCTACCGAAGACGGTGCCGACATCAGCGCCGATGCCACCATGTTCTTCGAAGCCAACTATCCAGACGACATCTTCGGTGGCCGCGTCATCCGGTTCGATCCTGATTTCGATGATGAGAGCGGTGAGATCACCATCGACGCGGAAGTCGAGATTCCGACCGCCTTCATGAAGATCGCCGGTCTGCCGACCGTGACCGTCGCCGCTACGACGGCGGCGCAGCAGCAGCTGAGCGGCTTGGAGCTCTCGCTCGTCCTCGATACGACCGGCTCGATGAAGGGCGACAAGATCAGCGATCTGAAAACGGCTGCAAACAGCTTGCTCAACATCATCTATGGCGAGGAAGAGACCGTCGACGACGTCTCGGTTTCGGTCGTGCCCTACACCACGGCCGTCAATGTCGGCACAGATCGCACCGACCTTCTGACCGGCTTCGATCCCGATGACTTCGGCAGCTTCGGATGGGGCGGTTGCGTCGAGGCGCGGAGCGGAACACGCGATCGCGATGACACGCCGCCTACGACTTCGCCATTTACGGCCTATCGCTTTCCGACCGGCAATCCCAACAAGCTTTGCACGAAGAACGAAGTCTTGCCGCTCACAGCCGAGAAGTCGGTGGTCGGCGACCATATCAAAGACCTGATCGCCGACGGCGGCACGATCAACAATATCGGCTTGAGCTGGGGATGGCGGACGATTTCACCACGCTGGCGAGGCGAGTGGGGCAGCACCGAAGCGCCGGTCGACTATGACCATCCGACCATCGCAAAGGCCATCATCTTCATGACGGACGGTGAGACCGCCCTCGATTACGTCGGTTACTCATCCTATGGCGAGCTCAGCGACCAGCGCCTCGGCACCTCAAACGAAGATGCAGCGGAGAATGAGATCGACGATCGCATGCTGGAGAGCTGCGACCTGATCAAGGAGGAAGGGATCGAGGTCTACACGATCATGTTCGCCCTCAACAACGCACAGGTCGAACAGAACTTCCGCGCCTGCGCCAGCTCGGACGAGCATTTCTTCGATGCGCCGGATGGCGATGAGCTCGAAGCGGCCTTCAAAGAGATCGCCGGCCAGCTCACCTCGCTCCGCCTGACCCAGTAATCCGAGCTTGGAAAGGACTTACGCCATGCTGAAGTCTTTCGTGAAACGGGTTCGGGTCTATCGGGCGCTAACGTCCGCAAAGGACGAGAAGGGCGGCGCCTTGGTCGAATTCGCCTTCGTCGCACCCTTATTCCTGGCGATCGTCCTGGCGATCATCGAGTTTTCCGGGATCACCTTTGCCCAAACCCTCCTCGAGGGCGGGGCCGGCCAGGCGTCCCGCTTCGGCATTCTCGGATCGGTGCCCGACGGCAGCAGCCGCGAGCAGGCCATTCGTGACATCATCGAGAAAAACGCCTTCGGCGTCATCGACGCCGACGACGTCCGCCTCGAAACCCTGACCTACAACTCGTTCGCAGCGATCGGGCAGGCCGAGCCGTTCGAAGACGCCAACGGCAATGGCAGCTTCGACGAGAACGAGATCTTCCAGGACATCAACGGCAATGGCGCCCGCGACGACGATCAGGGGCGGGCAGGGGCGGGTGACGCCGGTCAGGTGGTTCTCTACAGGCTGACCTATGACTGGGACATCATGGTGCCGATCTTCCAGCCTTTCTTCGGTGAGCAAATTACCCTTCAGGCGACAACTGCCGTAAGAAATGAGCCCGCCGGCTCATAAGATCGGGGGGATGCAGCGTCCTGCACCGGCGTTCAAAACCATCGCCCCGGACTTGACGGATAGCCTTTGCAGACTTCGAAAACTTGGCGGCATCGATCGGCTTGGGCGTTGACGGGCCAGGCCGAACGACGTGGTCATGCCACCCGGTCAGCTGTAGATCGTTTTCGCCGACTTCATCTCGTCGATCCTGGCAAGCGCCGCTTCGCGCGAGTCGAACAGATTGGGATCGTAGCTGTCCGATCGCGCCTCCGTTGCAGCGCCATCCTCCCCGTCATCGCGAACGCTGTAGCGCACGGTTCCGAGCGAGTGGCTGACATTGACCCGCTTGCCACGGTGGGCGAAGGCGACCCAGGCTTCCGGCCAGATGCTGCAGTCGCTGTAGTTGACGGCCAGATACCAGTCGCGGCCGGTTTCATCGATGATGTGCTCGATGACGTCATGAAAATCGTTGACGATCTCGGAATTGCGGAACGTGAAATGGCTGAAATCGATATCGATCACATCGATCTCGTTTCTTATATGGACACGCGCGGCATAGGTTCCGTAGCTGTCCTGTGACAGCCCGGTGGCCAAGAGCGGGTCCGTGCCTTGTCCGGCGGCATAAACCGTTTTCGCCAGATCCTCGACGCTCTGCTCCAGCTTGCTGCAGCCGCGCAAGGCGGTTTCCAGGAATCGCTTGCGCTCGTCACCTGACAGATCCTTGAAGTCGCGCAAAATTTCGAGCGCACCGCGCAGCGAGGTCAGCGGTGCGACGAAATCCTCCTCGACCTTGGTGCTGAGCGCCAGGGTGGTGGGGGCATTGGGCCGTTCCTCGGTCATGGAAGCTGTTTCCAGCAGTGGCGTGACCACAAGTGGTGTGCCCACGTCAGTGGTATGACCACATCATTTCTTTCCACCGTTGACGCCTGAACAGAGGGTATGCCGCCAGGTTTTCGGGCGACGCCGGGAGGACCTTCCGACGTAGTCTTACCATCGGCGTGGTCGCCCCGCCGGTGCGGTCGCATCACTAGATCGCCAGATACTGCTGACGCAGATCGGCATCGTCGAGTACGGCCTGTGAGGTGCCGTCGAAGACCACCTGACCCATGTCCAGGATGATGGCGCGATCGGCCAGGTGGAGGGCGGCGATCGCGTTCTGCTCGACGATGATCGTGGTCATGCCGAGGGACTTGATCTGCTCCAGCGTTTTCTCGATCTCCTGAACGATGACGGGAGCGAGACCTTCGTAAGGTTCATCCAGCAAGAGGAGCTTGACGTCGCGCGCGAGCGTACGGCCGAGCGCCAGCATCTGCTGCTCGCCGCCGGAAAGGGTCGTGCCCTCCTGATTGCGGCGCTCGCCGAGCCTCGGAAACAGATCATAGATACGCTCGATCGACCAGCCGACCGGGGGAGCGATCTGCGCGAGCTTCAGGTTTTCCTCGACCGTCAAACCCTGGATGATGCGCCGGTCTTCCGGCACGAGGCCGATGCCGGATTGCGCCGCCTGATGCGCCTTCATCTCGTGGAGCGCGTTATGGTCGAGCCAGATCTCGCCTTGCCGAAGGGTCGGATCGTCGGCGCGGGCGATGGCGCGCAGCGTCGAGGTCTTGCCGGCGCCATTGCGGCCGAGAAGGGCAACGATCTCACCCTCGCGGACATCGAAACTGACGCCCTGAACGATGTAACTTTCGCCGTAGTAGGCGTGAATATCCCAGCAGGAGAAATAGGCTGGCTGACCGCCGGCGGCGAGCGTCGGCTTGGTGCCAGGCGCCTTGGCTCCGGCCATGTGGTCGTTGTCCAGGAGCGTCTTTCGTTGGTTTGCAGTATCCATGTTATCCTCCGCCAGGTTCGCGGCACTCAAAGATGCGCGCCGCCCAGATAGGCCTCCTGGACCTTGGGATTGCCTTTGATGTTCTCGGGAAGATCCTCGGCGATGACCGTGCCCTGCGCCAGGACCGAGATCTTCTCGGCAAGCGAGAACACCACATGCATGTCATGCTCGATGACCACCATGGTCACGCCGGTTTCGGCAATGCGCTTCATCAAATCGATGGTGGCGTTGGTGTCGGCGCGCGCCATGCCGGCCGTCGGTTCGTCGAGCAGCAAAAGCTTCGGCTCCTGCACCAGGCACATGGCGAGTTCGAGGCGGCGCTTGTCACCGCGCGATAACTGTCCGGCGATGTCATGCATCTTGCCGTCGAGACCGACGTCGGCGAGCATCGACTTCGCCTTGTCATGCAGGTCGTTCTGGCCGGAAACCGGGTTCCAGGCGTTCATCGTGAACGACCCGTCGCGCTTGGCGAAGGCGGGGATCATGACGTTCTCGATCAGGCTGAGATCGGCGAAGATCTCCGGTGTCTGAAACACCCGGCTGACCCCTGCCTGGTTGATCTCATGGGGCTTAATGCCGAGGAGGGACTTGCCATCGAAGGTGACGGTCCCGGTGTCGGGCTCAAGACGGCCGACGAAGCAGTTCAAAAGCGTCGACTTGCCAGCGCCGTTCGGACCGATGATGGCGTGTACCTTGCCCGCATCGATCTCGAGATTGACGTTGTTCAACGCCTTCAGGCCGCCGAAGCTCTTATTGACGTTCTTGACGGAAAGAATGGCCATGATCGTCCTCCCTAGGCCGTCGCCGGCTCGGCCGCATTGCCGCCGCCGCCGCCGAACTTGCCCCTGATCCAGTTATGCAGCCGATTGAAGCCCTCCATCAGGCCGCCGGGCAGGAAGATGACGATCAGCATGAAGAGGGCGCCGAGCGTCAGGTGCCATCCCTCGCCGACGAACAGCGAGGTGAGGGAAACCATGGCATGCTGCAGCGTCTCCGGCAGGAAGTCGAAGAACCGCATCAGGATGCCCTCGTTGAAGGCCGAGAAGATGTTCTCGAAATATTTGATCACGCCGGCGCCGATCACCGGGCCGAGCAAGGTGCCGGCACCGCCGAGAATGGTCATCAGCACCACCTCGCCGGACGCGGTCCACTGCATGCGCTCCGCACCGGCCAGCGGATCGGTGACCGCCATCAGGCCGCCGGCGAGGCCCGCGAACATGCCGGAGATGACGAACGCCGCCATGGCGTAGGGCCGGGTGTTGAGGCCGGTGTAGTTCATCCGGTTCTGGTTGGACTTCACGGCGCGCAGCATCATGCCGAAGGGCGAACGGAAGATGCGAAGGGTGATCAAGAAGCAGATGATTAGGACGATGGCGCAGAAGTAGAAGCCGGGATAGCCCGTCATGGTGATGCCGAAGAAGTCCGAGGTCGGCAGAACAGCGCCGTAGTCGCGACCGAACATCACATCGAGCACCCGCGGGTCGGACTGGGCAAGCTGCAGCCCGGTCTCGCCATTGGTTATCGGCGTCAGCACGGAATAAGCCAGGTTGTAGCTCATCTGGGCGAAGGCGAGCGTCAGGATCGAGAAGTAGATGCCGGTGCGCCGAAGGGAGATGAAGCCGATCGCGGTGGCGAACAAACCGCCGGCAATCGTCGCCAGAATGATCGCGGGTATCGGGTTCATGCTCAGGAGCTTGAACGTCCAGACGGCGGTATAGGAACCGACGCCGAGAAAGGCGGCGTGACCGAAGGAGAGATAGCCGGTCAGGCCGAAGAGGATGTTGAAGCCGAGTGCGAAGATCCCGAAGATCGCGAATTTCTGCAGGAGATCCGGGTATCCAGCGCCGAAGGGCGTCAGGATGATCGGACCGGCGAGCACAGCTGCAGCAAAGCAGACGAACAGGATCAGGTCGTTGCGGTCTAGGGCGAACAGGCTCATGGCGGTCTACTCCATGACGCCCTTGCGGCCCATGAGGCCGCGGGGGCGGACGAGAAGGACGACGACGGCGATCAGGTAGATGATGATCTGATCGATGCCGGGGAGGATGCTCTTGACCTCGTTCATGGAGGCGAAGCTCTGCAGGATGCCGAGCAGGAAGCCTGCGGCGACAGCGCCGCCCAGCGAGCCCATGCCACCGACCACGACCACCACGAAGCTCAGGACCAGAAAGTCCATGCCCATATGGTAGTCGGGGCTGAGGATCGGCGTATACATCACGCCTGCGAGGCCCGCGACCACGGCGGCGAGGCCGAAGACGATGGTGAAGCGTCGGTCGATGTCGATGCCAAGCAGGCCGACGGTTTCTCGATCCGCCATGCCGGCGCGCACCACCATGCCGAAGGTTGTAAACTGGAGGAAGGCGAAGACGGCGCCGATGACCATCAGTGAGAACAGGAAGTAGATGAGACGCCATGCCGGATAGACGACATTGCCGGCGTTCAGGCCGATGGCGGCGCCGAAATCGACCATGCCCTTGGCCACGTCGGGGGCCGGCTGGGGGATGGGGTTCGCGCCGAAGGCACCCTTGACGATTTCCTGCAGCACGATCGCCAGGCCGAAGGTCACCAGGATCTGTTCGGCGTGGGGCCGCTTGTAGAAGAAGCGGATCAGGCCGCGCTCCATGGCGATGCCGATCAGGAGCATGACGGGAATAGCGACGAGAATGGAGACCGGTACGGAGAAATCGACCAGGGTAGCCCCAAAGTCGCCGAACCAGGCTTCGACATAGGGTTCCCTGATTTCGCTGGGCGAACCCCAAGCAGTCAGGTTCTCCTCATCCAGCGTGATTTTTTCGAGGGTCAGCAGAGACTTGATGGTGACGGCGCAAAATGCACCCAGCATGAAGAGCGCGCCATGGGCAAAATTGACGACGCCCAGCGTGCCGAAAATGATCGTGAGCCCAAGGGCGATCAGTGCGTAAGCGCCCCCCTTGTCCAGACCGTTCAAGATCTGCAGCAGAATTGCATCCATCGGACCGCCCCCGTCGCGAAGTGTCGGTCACCCCCGGGACGTGGTGAGCCCCGGGGGTGACCGTTTATTGCGGATCGCCGATCAGGCGCCGTCGTTGAAGGGCCCGAGCTCGCCACCGAGCAGATCGGCGGGGTATTCGACCTGCGCACGCGGCGTGACCTCGACCACCTCGAGGACGTCGAACTTCGAGTCCGGGTTCTCCTTGCCCTTCACGACCAGCACATCCTTGAAGCACTGGTGATCCTCGGCGCGGTATTCGGTCGGTCCGTTGCCGAGACCGTCGAAGGTGAAGCCTTCAAGCGCTGCACCGACCTCGGACGGACGGAAGCTGCCGGCACGCTGGCAGGCATCGGCGTAGAGGAGGGCTTGGCAATAGCAGGTATGCGCAGCCTGGCTCGGCGGGAAGCCGTATTTCTGACCGAACGACTTGACGAAGGCCTTAGAGCCCTCGTCCTGCAGCGACCAGTGCCAGTTGGTCGAACCGAAGATGCCCTTAACGTTCTCGCCCGCACCCTGAGCCATGAGGCGGCTATAGAGCGGCACGACCACGGCGAAGTCCTTGCCGTTGGCCTGCTTGTCGCGCAGACCGAACTGCACCGCCTGGGTCAGCGAGTTGACCATGTCGCGGCCATAGTGGTTCAGCACGAGCACGTCGGCGTCGGAGTTGAGCACCGGCGTGATATATTGTGAGAAGTCGCCGGCACCCAGCGGCGTGCGCACGGCCGCCGTGGTCGCCCAGCCCAGCTCCTCGGTGTATTTCTTGATCGAGCCTTCCTGCGACCAGCCCCAATTATAGTCGGCGGTCAGGTGGTAGGCGACGCGATCCTCACCGAACGCATTCTTGAGCACCGGGGCAAGTGCCGCGCCGGACATTTCGGTGTTAAAGAAATGCCTGAAGCCGTTGGCGCGCTTGTCCTTGCCGGTGGTGTCGTTGGAGTGGGTCAGGCCGGCCATGAAGATGACGCCCATTTCCTGGCAAAGACCCTGCACGGCGACCGCGACACCGGAGGACGAACCGCCGGTGATCATGACGGCGCCGTCTTTTTCGATCATGCGCTTGGCGCTGGCGCGGGCGGCATCGGACTTGGTCTGGGTATCGCCGGTGACGAAGGTGACCTTCTTGCCGTTGATGCCGTCGCCCTTCAGCTCCTTGGAGGAGAAGGTGTTGAGCATGCCGCCGTCACCTTCGCCGTTCAGATGCTCGACGGCCAGTTCGTAGGCGCGCAGCTCGTCCGCACCTTCCTCGGCATAGGCGCCGGTCTGCGGCACGTTGAAGCCCAGGATGACCTCGGCGCCGGTCGGCTCGTTGGTATAGGCCCAGGATTTCTTGGTGAAGATCATCGGTGCGGCGAGCGCCGTACCGGCCAGCGCCGTGCCCTTCAAAGCGCTGCGGCGTGTGATGTTGAATTTGCTCATTATGTCATCCCTTTCCAGATGTCGTCCCTGTTGAGCATGTTCTCTGATTCCGAGCTCGAAGACGGCACGGATAGCGCCGAGCACCTCAAGCTCAGGACGATTTCGCCCTGCCGTGACGGTGCAGCCTTTGTGTGAAGAGGTCAATAACTAATTGACATTATTGAAAATTTCTGTCAAAAAATTCAACCGTTCGAGAGAATAATTGTCAATCATTGACTCATCTCGCTTCAACCCACGGCGTCCTAAGGAGGAATCCCCTTGCCGGACAGGATCGTCGGAACCCGCATACGGCAGCGCAGACGCGAGATCGGCATGACCCAGGCGGATCTCGCCAAGGCGATCGGCGTCTCGGCGTCCTACCTGAACCTCATCGAATGGAACAAACGACGGGTCGCAGGCGCCAGATTGCATGACATCGCGGGTGCGCTCGACGTGCCGCGGGAGGATCTGGAAGGGTCGGCGGAAGTGCGCCTTTTCGAACTCCTGACGGAAATCGCTCACCTGCCTTCGCTGGGCGCGCTCGGGATCGAAACCGATCGGACCAGCGAGCTGATCGCCCGTTTCCCGGGCTGGGCGAAGGGCTTGGCGGCCCTTGTGCGCGCCGAGAGGGAGGCCGTGGCGCGGGCGCAGACCATCAGCGACCGTCTGTCGAACGATCCGTTTCTGGGCGAAACGGTTCACCGGATGCTGACCCGCATCGCGTCGATACGCTCGGCCGCCGACATCCTGAGCGACTATCCGGAGCTGCCGGCTGATCGACGTGATCGCTTCGATCGCATGATCCATGATGAAAGCCTGGCGCTGTCCCAGATCGGTGAGGCGCTGGCGACCTATCTGGACAAGGCCGACGACGCGGATCGGATCCTGACGCCGCTCGACGAGGTGGAGGCCCTCTTCGAGGCCCGTGACAACCATTTCGGCGAGATCGAGACGGCGGCCGGCGCGCTGACCCTATTGCTTACGGACCACCGGCCGGTCTCACGCCGCCTGAAGGCCGGCGAACTGGTAGCGGAACGGCTGGGCGACCTGATCCAGGGCGTCGTCGCTGATCAACCCCAGATAAGAACGGAGGCGGCGCGCCGCCGCGCCTTTCAGTCGCTGTCGGCCTATGCGGTCGGCGCCATGCTCATGCCGATCGAGGCTTTCGCGGAACGCACCGCAGCGCTTCGCTATGACATCGAGACCCTGGCGCAGTCGTTCTCGGTCGAGGTGGAGGCGGTATGCCTTCGACTGACCGCCCTGCCGCGCGCTGAGGATGTGCCGCGCTTCGGCTATTTTCGCGCCAATGCGGCTGGTACCATCATCGAGATGCTCGGGTTGGAGGGGCTGGCCCTTCCGCGCTATGCGGCTGCCTGTCCCCTTTGGGTCCTCTATCGCGCCCAGCAATCGCCCGAAGCCGCGATCCGGCAGCGCACGCTGTTTCCTTCAGGCGCGCGCTTCGTGTTCGTTGCAAGGGCGAGACATCAGGGTACGACGGGCTTCGGCAAGCCCCGTCACTACATCACCGACATGATTGCCATGAAGGAGGACGAGGCGCGGCACACGGTCTACGCGCCGGACGCGTCCGTGCCGGTGGAGGAGGTGGGTCCGGCCTGCCGTCTCTGTCCGCGTCAATCCTGCCTGCACCGGGTCGAAGACCCCTTGTCGGCTTGAGGCTCATCTCGAAAAATGATCGAATGATACCAATAAGTTACGGTCGGTATCAGAAAGGCAGGGGCGCGGCGGACGACGCCCTGCATCCTGCGATGACTTTTCGAAAGCACGCCATAAGCGTAGGAAGATTGCGACAGCGTTCCATCTGAGGTCTAATGGGCGCAACAAAACAAAAAAAATGGGAAGGCTAACGTTGAGGACAGGAATCATTATGCCATGACCAAACGCGTGCTTCTCGCCGAAGACGAGCCCAATATTGTCGAGTCGCTGACATTTCTTCTGGACCGGGCCGGGTTTGCGGTGAGTGTGGAAACCGATGGTCGAAACGCGCTCGATTCAGCGCTTCAGAATCGACCGGATGTCCTCATTCTCGATGTCATGCTGCCCGAGCTCGACGGCTATGAGGTGCTGCGCCAGCTTCGATCGGATCGGCGCACCGGCGAGCTTCCGGTCGTCATGCTGACCGCCAAAGGCCAGCGCGAGGATCGCGAGACCGCGCTCGAATGCGGTGCCGATCTCTTCATCACGAAGCCCTTTGCCAATTCCGACATCATCGCAGCGGTCAAGCAGCTCACCGGCGACACCCCCGATGCCTAGCGGTCCGACCACATCATCCGATGTCAGCCAATACCTTCCAAAGCCTGGCCGCATACCAGCGACCCTTGGCGCAGACGGGCGAAACGCAATGACGTGGTCACACCACTGATGGATCGCGGCCAGCTGCAGCTGTTGCGGCGCAAGGTGCGTGATCGATCGATCGTGCTCGTCCTGGTCGGCACCGTGCTTCTTCTGCCGCCGGTGGCCGGCATCTCGCTTACCGACGGATCAATCGGCGGCATTCCAGCACCGCTGCTTTACGTGTTCGCCGTCTGGGCGGGGCTGATCGCCGGTGCGGCGGCCCTTGCGCGAACCCTCCTCGAAACCGAAGACTCCCCGTCATCGACGGAGACGCCCGAACCCGGCAACTGATGCTTTCGGCCAATATTCTTCTTACGGCATGTTTCGGCTATGTGGCGCTGCTGTTCGCCGTCGCCTTCATCGTCGACCGGCGCACCCGCCGGGCCCCGATCAAGCTGCTTCACTCGCCCGTCGTCTACACCCTGTCGATCTCGGTCTATTGCACGTCATGGACGTTTTACGGCGCCGTCGGCTCGGCGGCGCGCAACGGCCTCGAATTCATCACCATCTATCTCGGGCCGACTCTGGTCTTCGTCGGCTGGTGGTGGCTGCTCAGAAAGCTGGTGCGCATCGGCCGCGCGCATCGCATCACCTCGATCGCCGATCTGATCTCGTCGCGCTACGGTAAGAGCACCAGCCTCGCCGTGCTGGTGACCATCATCGCCGTGATCGCGACGACGCCCTATATCGCGCTTCAGCTTCAGTCGGTGACGCGCAGCTATCAGGTGATCGCGGGTGGGGCCGACGAGGTGACCACCGCCTTTTGGATCGCCGCCGGCATGGCGCTGTTCACCATCCTGTTCGGCACCCGAAATCTTGATGCCAATGAGCGTCATCACGGCGTGGTCGCCGCCATCGCGCTCGAGGCGATCGTGAAGCTGGTGGCCCTGCTCGCCGTCGGCATCTTCGCGACCTACGGGATTGCGAATGGTTTCAGCGATGTCTTCGCCGATGTTTCGCCTGAGGCGATCCGCGGCGCCGAGGATATTTTCGGACCGCGCTGGGCGGTGCTCACCTTCCTTTCGGCCACCGCCATCATCTGCCTGCCGAGGCAGTTTCAGGTTACCGTGGTCGAGAATATCGAGGAGCGCCATCTCGCCACCGCATCCTGGCTGTTCCCGCTCTATCTGCTTGGCATGACGATCTTCATCATGCCGATCGCACTGGTGGGGCAGCAGGTGATGCCGGCGGGCGCCAATCCCGATCTCTATGTGATGACCCTGCCGCTCATCGAGCAGCGCCACGACCTGGCGCTTCTGGCCTTTCTGGGCGGCTTCTCCTCGGCCACATCGATGGTCATCGTCGCCGCGATCGCCGTGTCGACCATGGTTTCGAACCATATGGTGATGCCGGCCGCTCTGAAACTGATGGCCGCAAGAAACGCCGTCAGCGGCGATGTGCGCGCCCTTGTTCTGACGTCGCGCCGGATCAGCATCGGCGTGGTGCTCGGTCTCGGCTTTCTCTACTTCTACGTCAGCGGCGGATCGGACGCGCTTGCCGCCATCGGCTTAATCGCCTTCGTCGGCGTCGCGCAGTTCCTGCCGAGCCTGCTGGGCGGCATCTTCTGGCGCGGCGCGACCCGGCTCGGCGCCTTGAGCGGCCTTCTGGTCGGCTTTGCATTCTGGGCCTACACCCTCTTTTTGCCAAGTTTCGGCGGCGAACTGATCCTGAGCACGGCGACGTTGATCCAGGGGCCCTGGGGCGTTGAGATTCTCCGGCCGGAAGCCCTGTTCGGTCTTCGGGATCTGGACCCGCTGGTGCATGCCGTGGTGTGGAGCATCGGCGCGAATGCGCTGGTCTTCATCGTGGTGTCCAGCTTTACACAGTCCGGCGAACTGGAGCGTTTGCAGGCGGCGCTGTTCGTCGACGTCTTCCGCTCGACCGGCGGCGCGCCCTCCGGCTTTTCCGCCGGCACGGCGACATCGGAGGACCTCTTCGTCCTGGCGCAGCGCATTCTCGGCGCACTGCCGGCAAGGCGGCTGTTCGACGAGATGGCGCGAGCGCAGGGCACGGCCGGACTGCCGCATGCAACCGATGCCGTCATCGCGCGCCTCGAGCGCGAGCTTGCCGGATCGATCGGCGCCGTCTCCGCCCATGCCATGGTCACGCGTATCGCCGGGCGCCAGACCGTGGGGATCACCGAGCTGATCAATATCGCCGATGAAACCCAGGAGCTCATCCAGACGTCGAGGCAGCTCGCCCAGAAGTCGGACGAGCTTGAGCGTGCGGCCTGGCAGCTGCGCACCGCCAATGAACGACTTCGCGCGCTCGACGCGCAAAAGGACGCGTTTTTGAGCCAGGTCAGTCACGAACTCAGAACGCCGATGACCTCGATCCGATCCTTCTCCGAAATCCTCGTCGACGATCACGAACTTGCACCCGACGAGCGGACGCGGTTCGTCTCGATCATCCATAATGAGAGCATCAGGCTGACGCGGCTGCTCGACGAACTTCTGGACATCAATCGGCTGGAGTCGGGCACGACCGAGCTCGATGTCGAGCCGATCGACGTCGACGGGGCGATCAAGGCGGCGCTGGACACCATTGCCGGCATGGCGCGTAGCGCAGGCGTCGCCGTGCGCACGACGCCCGGTTCGGACGGGCTCGCCGTCTCCGCCAATGACGACCGGCTTCGGCAGGTCCTGATCAACATCCTGTCGAACGCGATCAAATATAACGACGCCGAAAGCCCCGAGATCGAGGTCCGCACGCAGCTTGGCGATGGCAAGGTTCATGTCGACGTGATCGACAATGGCGGCGGCGTCAGCCGGGAAGACGCCGCCATGGTCTTCGAGAAATTTGCCCGCGGCAGCCGCTCGAGCCGCAGTCAGGGCGCCGGCCTGGGCCTGCCGATCAGCCGCGCGATCATGCGCGCCATGCGCGGTGATCTGACCGTCGAATTTGCCGGGAACAACAGCAGCTATTTTCGCCTGAGCCTGCCGAAGTCTGCTTGAGCGCGTATCGCGGCGTAGGGGGGAACGGTTTAGCGCTCCTGCATGGCAAGAACTTCGGAATTCACCGGCGGTTCATCTGTTCTTTTCTAAAGGCTGCAGGCCAAGGATATATTGGGAGCAAAGACGCCATGCCGAACGACATTATTCGTTGCATTACACCACTGGCACTCGCCGGAACCTTCATCACGGCCCTTCCGCTTGCGGCTGAAGACTTAAGCAATCTCTCGGAGACCGAGCGCAAGCAGCTGCTGGGCGCCTATGTTGAAATCGACGCCATCGACCAACTCGTTCCCGTTTGCGATGAAATTGCACCCAGCTACAGCAGCGCCAATCAGGCGGCCATGGCGGAATTCATCGAGGCCCGCTCGATCGATCGGGCGCGGGCATTGGTCAATGACTACATCGCTTGGCAAAAGGCGGCGGATGCCAAGAGTGCGGCGACGGTCGAATTGACACTCGGCTTGACGCGAAAGGCGATCCGCGCGTCGATCGAGGGAACGCCGGAGAAATGCCGCGAGTCCTTCAGAGCCGAGATCTTCGACTCGGAATTCAAGAGCCTCGCGGCGCTGGTTGAGACCTATGGCCTGGATCGCCGCGGAGCCGACGTCGCCGATGCAGCCCAGGCAACTGTTGAAGCCGAAGCGCCTGCCGTCCCGGCAAAGCGTCCGGCGGCGGAGCCCGTTCAGCCCGTTGCTGCGGCCCCCACTGGAGCGCTCGGCATGCCAGCCCCCATTGGCGACCGCGTCGAGGCGTTGCCGGGCATCACGTGGCAGGCGATCGATGGCGTGCGGAGCACCAAATCAGGAGGTGCCTATTGTGTCTGGCGCTGCGTGGCGCTGGAATATGATAATGGCGATTTCAACTTTCCTCAGCTGGTCGTCCACGAGGCCGTGCCGTTGGGCGCCGATCAGGCGATCGATCAGATGCTGGCGCTTACCGACGCCTACAACGTGCTGGAACAGCAACAGCTGGACAGCGCCGGCTACGCGTCGCGGATGGCGATGCAGCCCGATGGTCTCGCCATCCGCAATGTGCTGGCCCAACGTCACGGCGACGCGGATCGCCACGTGCTCTTCGCGCTCGAGAAGAACGGCCTGACCACCATCGCGGAGCTTCACTACAGCGAAGACCGAAGGGTCTCTGAGGAAGCTCAAGAAGCGCTGACCTACACCATTACCCAGCTCCAGATGGACGAGGCGATCATCAAGACTAGTCTGGCCGAAAATCCGGGCGGCATGACGGCCGAGGCGGCAAAGGGAGCGCCGCCGGCAGCAGGGCAGGTGATCTTCGCCGAGACCCCCAACTCTTCGATCAATGCGCTCACCCTTAGCCTCAGCTATGACGACGACGTCCGCTATCTGGACAAAGCCGTCCTCGACAAGGACGGACCTGTCGTCGACATGGACGACAGCACCTATTACTACGTGCCGCCGCAGCCGGACGGCGCCACGATCGAAGGCGTCTTCACCTCATCGAACGGCTATGCCGGCCTGGGCATCTCCGTCCTTAAGAGCAAGACGCTGGTGTTCAATCGAAACGGCCGCTACACGACATCCGCCAGCAGCGGCGTGGTCGGCGGGTTCCTGGCGTCGACCGGCAGCGGCAGCGAAGGCGAGGGCAGCTATCGCATCAACGGCTACACGCTCGAACTGCAGTCGGATGACGGCACGGTGCAGAGCGACCTCTTCTTCCCGTATATGTCCCGCACGTTCTGGCCGGGCAACGATGGCCCCGCCGACGAGGTCAACTTCATCAATCTCGGCGGCAAGATCCTCTACCGGGATGATGGCTAGACCGGGTCCCGGCATGATCGACTGATCGGTGGCCGGCTGAACCTGGTTTTCAGGCGAAGACCGTCTCGAACGTCGTCTTCAGCACCGCATCCAGTTCGCCGAACGTCGTCTGACGTCCCAGGGTCCGAAACGACGTCACCCCGTGGCCGCTGATCCCACAGGGGATGATCGCCTCGAAATGGTCGAGTTCGGGGGCGAGATTGATGGCGATGCCGTGATAGGTTATCCAGCGTCGGACGCGCACGCCGATGGCGGCGATCTTGTCGTCGTGACCATCGGGGCGGGCGACCCAGATGCCGACCCGGCCGCCCCGCCGCTCGCCTTTGATGTCGAACGCGTCGAGCGTCTGGATGATCCACTCTTCGAGCTGATGGATGTAACGCCGGAGATCCTGGCCGCGTTTTCTAAGGTCCAGCATGACATAGCCGACCCGCTGGCCCGGACCGTGATAGGTGTACTGGCCGCCGCGGCCGGCGTTGTAAACGGGAAAGCGTTCCGCATCGATCAGGTCGGCCGCCTTGGCGCTGGTGCCTGACGTGATCAAAGGGGGATGTTCGACGAGCCAGATGAGTTCTGCGGCCGAGCCGGCGTGTATGGCCTCGATCCGATCTTCCATGAACCGGATCGCGTCAGGATAGGGAACCAACGCCTCGCTGGTGAGCCATTCCGGCGATGAAGCGGAGAGCTTGTCGCCGGATTGCGTCAATCCCGGCACCGCACCACTTGCGGGGACCACCGTCATTTGCTATTCCGCCTGCATAGCAGAGATTTCGAGCCCTGCTTGATGTGCGGTCGTGGCGGAACTGGTAGACGCGCAGCGTTGAGGTCGCTGTCCCAGAAATGGGGTGGAAGTTCGAGTCTTCTCGACCGCACCATCTTTTCTCTTTCTCACTCATCTCTTGTTTCAGCGCCCCCGAACTTGGGCGCCTATCGCCGTTCCAGACCATGACGGTAAAAAGTCCATGCCGTGGACATTCCACATGCCCTGGATATTCCACATGGTGTGGACCGGCCACTTGGTTATAGTGGCCTCTCACTATAACCCTTTGAAACGGTGATGCCATGGCGGACCAGCTCGGCGAGGACGCACTCGACTATCATCGCAGGCCGACGCCCGGCAAGCTCTCGGTGGTCGCCACCAAGCCGCTCGCCACCCAGCGGGACCTCGCGCTCGCCTACTCGCCAGGCGTGGCGACCGCGTCATCCGTGATTGCGGAAAACCCGGCCGAGGCAGCAAACCTCACCTGCCGCGGCAATCTGGTCGGCGTGGTCACCAACGGCACGGCGGTTCTCGGTCTCGGCGCGATCGGTCCGCTCGGAGCCAAGCCCGTGATGGAAGGCAAGGCGGTCCTCTTCAAGAAGTTCGCCGATATCGATGCCTTCGACATCGAGCTTGATGAAACCGATCCCGACAAACTGGTGGAGATCGTGGCCGCGCTCGAGCCGACCTTCGGGGCGATCAACCTCGAGGACATCAAGGCGCCCGAGTGCTTCGAGGTCGAGAGACGGCTTCGCGAGCGGATGCGCATCCCTGTCTTTCACGACGATCAGCACGGCACCGCGATCATCGTCGCCGCGGCCATCACCAATGGTCTCGGCCTTTTGGGCAAGTCTCTCGAAGACGTTACGCTCGTTGCATCCGGGGCAGGGGCGGCGGCGCTCGCCTGCCTGGACCATCTGGTGGCGATGGGGCTGAAGCAGGAGAACATCACCGTCGTCGACATCGAGGGTGTGGTCTATGAGGGCCGTGAAAAGCTGATGGACCCTTACAAGGCACGCTTCGCCAGGGCGACGGATGAGCGCACGCTTGCCGAAGCCGTCGTCGGCCGCGATGTCTTTCTCGGCCTTTCAGCACCTAGGATCCTCACCAAGGATATGGTGCGCACCATGGCCGCAAAGCCGATGATCATGGCGCTCGCCAATCCGGTTTCGGAAATCAGCCCCGAGGATGCGAGGGAGGCGGCGCCTGATGCGATCATCGCAACCGGCCGAAGCGATTATCCGAACCAGGTCAACAACGTCATCTGCTTCCCGTTCATCTTCCGCGGCGCCCTGGATGTCGGCGCAACCACCATCAATCGCGAGATGATGATCGCCTGCACGGAAGCGATCGCCGATCTCGCGAAAAAAGCAGCGCCCGAGACGGTCGCCGCCGCCTATGGCCTCGCCGATCTGAACTTCGGCCCCGACTGCATCATCCCCAAGCCCTTCGATC
The DNA here is from genome assembly GCA_039197065.1 of Pseudomonadota bacterium. Classification (GTDB taxonomy): domain Bacteria; phylum Pseudomonadota; class Alphaproteobacteria; order Geminicoccales; family Geminicoccaceae; genus JANQPX01. Next base: position 36,323 of record JBCCUL010000044.1, read on the forward strand.
CGAGATTGGCCGTCGAACTACCGGTTGCCGTTGCCGTCGCCGCGATGGAAAGCGGCGTCGCCGCGCGGCCGATCATGCACATGAACGCCTATCGCGAGCGCCTCTCCCAGTTCATCTTCCGCTCAGGCTTCATCATGAAGCCGATCTTCGAGCGCGCCCGCGAGCGGCCGATGCGCGTGGTGTTCAGCGACGGCGAGGAGTTCAAGGTGCTGCGCGCGGTTCAAGCACTTCATGAGGATCGCCTGGTCAAGCCAATCCTGATCGGTCGCCCCGATGTCATCCAGTCCAGGATCGACCGCCTCGGCCTCGCCCTTGACATCGAGAACGATGTCGAGCTCTGCAACCCGCTGAGCGATCCCCGTTACAACGACTATGTCGCCCATTACCGCGAGCGGCGCGGTCGGAGCGGCGTAACGCCGGTCGCGGCCAGGGAGATCATTCGGACCCGCAGCTCGGCGATTGCCGCCGTCATGGTCGATCGCGGCGAGGCCGACGCCCTGATCGCGGGACCAACCGGCCGGTTCGTCAATCATCTGAACGAGATCAAGGGCGTGCTCGGTCGGCGACGCGATATGCACGACATGTCGACGCTCCATCTGGTGATCCTCGAAAACCGTCCGCTGTTCTTCGCGGACACCTATGTCTCCTACGATCCGAGCGCCGAGGAATTGGCCGAGACCACGGTGCGCGCCGCCGACATGGTTCGCTGGTTCGGTATCGAACCGCGCGTCGCCCTGGTCGCGCATTCCAATTTCGGCTCGCGTCAGTCGCCGACCACCGACAAGATGCGCGAGGCGCTGGAGCTTGTGCGCGATCGGGCGCCCGAGCTTGAGGTCGACGGCGAAATGCACGCCGACACCGCCCTTTCGGCCGAAATCCGTGCTGACATCCTCCCGGACTCGACGCTCAAGGGTGACGCCAATCTCCTCATCATGCCCTCGCTCGACGCCGCCAATGTCGCCTATAATCTGGTCAAAGTTGCGACCGGCTCCGTGTCGATCGGGCCGATCCTCATGGGTCCCGCCAAACCCGCCCATATCGTCACCCCCTCCGTTACCGCGAGAGGCATCATCAATCTGGCCGCGGTTGCTGCTGTAGAGGCGCAGACCCTCGGCGCATAAAGGTTTGCCGTCGTCGTGAATGAGATCAGCAGCGATCAGGCGAAGACGTCCGACACGCGCGAACAGGACGCTGCACCTTCCGGGCCCGAGGTTCTGGAGGGACTTTCCGACGAGCTGATCTGGGCGATCCGCGCAGCGCTCGATGTCGGGGCGGCGGCAGAAGCTGCAGCGCTTGCCTCGACGCTGCATGTCGCCGACCAGGCCGATCTCCTGGAACAGCTCGGCCCCGACCAGCGGGTCGCGTTGATCACCGAGATCCGGGAGGAGCTGGACCCCGAGCTTCTGGCCCATCTCGACGAGACCGTCCGGGCGGACGTTCTCGAGACGTTGAGCACGGAGGAAGTCGGCGCCGCCATCGCGCAGCTCGAGACCGACGATGCGATCGAGCTGCTCGAGGATCTGGATGAGCCGGAACAGGCCGCTCTGCTCGAAGCCCTGCCCATGCCGGATAGAGTCGCGGTCGAGCAGGGGCTGACCTACCCGGAAGACAGCGCAGGGCGCCTGATGCAGCGTCAGCTGGTGGCGGCCCCTGAATTCTGGACCGTGGGTCAGACCATCGACTATCTGCGCGTCGACGACGGGCTGCCGGACGATTTCTATGACATCTACATCGTCGATCCCAAATTCCGCCCGGTGGGCTCCATCCCGCTTAGCCGTATCCTCAGAAGCAAACGGGATGTCCATCTGAACGACCTCACCATGAAGGAACTGCACTCCGTTCCCGTCGACATGGATCAAGAGGAGGTCGGCTTCCGGTTCAGCCAGTATGATCTGGTCTCAGCACCCGTGGTCGACGGCGATGGGCGGCTGCTCGGCGTGATCACGATCGATGATGTCGTCGAGGTGATCGAGGACGAGGCGGAAGAGGACATTCTCCGCCTGGGTGGCGTCAGCGAAACCGATATCTTCGCCTCGCCGGTCAAGACGAGCTTTCGGCGTTTTCCCTGGCTCCTGATCAACCTCGCCACCGCCATACTCGCCTCGGTCGTGATCGCCCAGTTCGAGGGGGCCATCGGCCAGGTGGTGGCGCTCGCCGTCCTCATGCCGATCGTCGCCTCCATGGGCGGCAACGCCGGCACCCAGACGCTCACCGTCGTCGTCCGGGCGCTGGCGGTGCGCGAACTCACGGCTGCCAACGCCTTTCGCGTCCTGATCAAGGAATGCCTCGCAGGCGGGATCAACGGCATCCTCTTCATGGCCGCAGGCCTCGCCGTCGCCCTGTTCTGGTTCGGTGATCCCATGCTGAGCGCGCTTTTCGGCCTCGCCATGGTGGTGACCTTGGTGGCCGGCGTCCTAGCAGGGGTCTGCATCCCTCTCATTCTGGACAAGCTCGGCCAGGACCCCGCCGTTTCGTCCGGCGTCTTCCTGACGACCGTCACCGATGTCGTCGGCTTTTTCAGCTTTCTCGGCCTGGCCTCGCTCTATCTGCTCTGACAGGCTGGGCCTGGACCTGAACCGTCGATGCGACGCCCGAACGCTCAGTCGATCCGGGTTCGAATTCTCATCATATTGTCTCGATCGACGCCTAGTTGTGCGATCACGACGGAAGATTCCTTCGGCGTCCCTCGAAAACTTGGCGGCATGCCGTCGGTTTATGCATCGAAGGCGGAATGAAATGATGTGGTCACACCACTAGAATCCTGGGAATCGTGGTTCTTGTGTTTCGATCACAAGGGAATCTTGTGATCGAAACGAACCACGAGGTTGCTTTGACAGCCGCCGCCGATTGTCTACGCTGGCGTCACAGCTCATGTCTTGTCGGACAACATAACACACATAAAGGGTATGAAGATGAAAACACCCCAAAAACCCTTGTCAGGGATAGGCCCCACGCGCAGAGGCGTGCTCGGCACCGGCGCCGCTCTTACCGGCCTCGCCATCACCGGCCTTGGACCGCGTCCGGTGCGGGCGCAGTCCCGCGGCGGCAATTTCCGCGTCGCCAAAGGCCACGGCCAGACGACGGATACCCTCGATCCGGCGACTTATGAAAATGGTTTCATGCTCTCGGTGTCCTATGGCATTCACGGTTTCCTGACCGGTTTTGCCCGCGACGGATCGATCGAGCCGCAGATCGCTGAGAGCTTCGAGGCCAGCGACGACGCCAAGCAGTGGCGCTTCAAACTCCGGTCAGGCGCCACCTATCACAACGGCCAGGCGGTGACGGTGGACGATATCATCACGTCCATCAATTACCATCGCGGCGAGGAGTCCACGTCGGCCGCCAAGCCGCTGCTTGAGAGCATCACCGACATCAGCGCCGATGGCGACACGGTCGTGTTCAGCCTTGATGCCGGCAATGCCGATTTCCCGGCGACGTTCACGGACTACCATTTGCCGATCCTGCCTGCCGGTGACGATCGCGGCGTCGACTGGCGCTCCGGTGTTGGTTGCGGCCCGTATCGCCTGGTGGAGTTCAACGCCGGCGTATCCGCGCGCTTCGAGCGCTTCGCGGATGACTGGGACAGCGAGCGCGGCTTCTTCGAAACCGTCGAGTTGCTCTCCGTCGTCGATCTGAACGCGCGCACCACCTCGTTGATCTCCGGCGATGTTCACGCGATCGACAAGCTCGATCTCAAAACCATCGGGCTTCTCAGCCGCAATCAGGCTTTGAACATTCACTCCGTGGCCGGCAATCAGCATTACACCTTCGCCATGTCCACCAACCAGGAGCCCTTCAAGGACGTCAATGTCCGGCGTGCGCTCAAGCATGCCATCAATCGCGAGGAGCTGGTTGAGAAGATCCTGTTCGGCTACGGCTCGGTCGGCAACGATCATCCGATAGGGCAGGGGCAGCGCTTCTTCAACAGCGAGCTGGAGCAGACGCCTTATGATCCGGACAAGGCGAAGTTCTACCTGAAGGAGGCGGGTCTCGACAGCTTGACCGTCGAGCTGTCGTCGGCCGATGCCGCCTATCCGGGCGCCGTGGATGCCGCTGTCCTCTATCAGAGCTCCGCCGCCGCGGCCGGGATCGACCTCACGGTCAACCGCGTGCCGAATGACGGCTATTGGTCGGATGTCTGGATGAAGGACTCGTTCAGCGCCGTCTACTGGGGCGGCCGGCCCGTCGAGGATGCGATGTTCTCGACAGCCTATGCTGCGGGCGCTGCCTGGAACGACACGTTCTGGGAGAACGAGCGCTTCAACGAACTCCTGATCACGGCGCGCGCCGAACTGGACGAGGCGAAGCGGCGCGACATGTATTTCGAGATGCAGGCCATCTTGAACGACGACGGCGGCGCCATCATCCCGATGTTCGCCAATTACGTCTTCGCCACGGGACCGGACGTCGTTACCGGCGACAGCTTCTCGTCCCACTGGGACATGGATGGCGAGCGGTGGATGGAGCGCTGGTCGTTCGCCTGACGTAACAGATGGTTCCGGTGCCGTTTAGGCGCTGGCATCACGATCAAGAGCCGGACGAAGCCTGAGCCCCGAGCTGCATCTGCGGCTCGGGTGCCGGGACTTCGCCAGCACCGGGTTCCGGCCTTGGCTTCAAGAAATCCGAGCCATCCTGCTTCTAATGCCGGGTATCTCTATCGATGTCAGCCTCGAACGTTTATCGCGCGAACGCAGGCTGTCACCATGGATTTCCGGCGATTTTGTGATGCGATAAACGCCCGAGCCGACGTCTGTCGCGTAGACAGGTTACGAAGAAGTGAAGCCCAGCGGGTCAAGATGATCCGCACTGCAATGCCGGAGGCCAAGATGACCGATGATCGCCCTTTCTCGATCGAACACCGCGCCGACGGCGTCGCTGTCATCACGCTGGAGCGGCCTGAAATCCATAACGCCTTCGACGACCGGCTGATCGTCATGCTGACCGAGACGCTCGAGTCCGTCGGCAAGGATGACGGCGTACGCGCGCTGATGTTGACCGGCCACGGCAAGAGTTTTTCCGCAGGCGCCGATCTCAACTGGATGCGCCGTTCCGCCGACTACGGCGAGGACGACAATCTGAAGGACGCGCGCGCGCTCGCCAGGCTGATGGCCACCCTGGACCGTCTGCCGAAACCGACCGTCGCCAAGGTGAACGGCGCCGCGCTGGGCGGCGGTGTCGGCCTGATCTGCTGCTGCGATATCGCGATCGCGTCCGAACATGCGCGCTTCGGCACCACCGAGGTGAAGCTCGGCATCATGCCGTCGGTCATCGGCCCCTATGTCATTCGAACCATCGGCGCGCGCGAAGCGCGCCGCATCATGCTGACCGGCGAACGCTTCAAGGCTGCCGAAGCGCTTCGTCTTGGTCTGGTTCATCACGTGGTCCCGGCGGAAGAGCTCGAACAGTCGGTCGAAGCGGTCGTGACTGAACTCTTGAGCAGCGGTCCGCTGGCGATGCAGGCGACCAAGATCTTGATCCAGGATCTGGCGGGATCGGCGATCACAACGGACATGGTCGATGAGACCGCAAAGCGCATCGCCGTTTTGCGCGCGACGCCGGAAGCTAAGGAAGGATTGGGCGCCTTCCTCGAAAAACGCCAGCCGAACTGGCGCGCCTGACCTGGCGACCCATGAAGGGCTCTTGTCGCTAAAGCGTCACAGGATTTTTTTAATTGTGCTTTTGGTTGATAAACTGTTAACCATTCGCCGCTAAACTTATGCGGGAATTCGGTGAAGCGAGGCGATGGATTGGTGATCGACCGCAGCTTTGGCTTCACAGCGAGGAACCTGCATTGAGGAGTGCGGCCATGAATGCCGTCGGGTCATCAACTGGTGACGAGCGCGAAGAGGTCATTTTCTTCAATGATCGGGAAACCGGTCTTCGAGGGATCACCGTCCTCGATGATGCAGGTCTTGGTTCTTGTGTCGGCGCCTGCCGCAGCCGTCCCTATGTGGATGAGGAGAAGGCGCTCGCCGATGCGTTGCGCCAGACACGCTCAACCACCGCCAAAGCTCTGATCGCCGGTCTGCCGATCGCTGGCGGCTGCACGGTTCTCCTTAGCGATTCGCCGATCGGCAGCAGAGCCGCAGCACCCATGCCGGCGCTTGGCCGCGCCGTGGAGATGCTGGGCGGGCGCTATTTCCTGATGCCCGATCTCCAGGGCGATCTCAGAGACATGGACGAGGCCGCCACGGGCACCGCCCATGTGCTCGGACGCCAGTGGGACGTGACGTTGGACGCCTGCGAAGCGACAGCGCTCGGGCTTCGCTATGGGATCGAATGCGCGGTGCGACAAAAGCTTGGCCGGGAGAATTTGATGGGCGTGCGCATCGGGATCGCCGGTCTGGGCGATGTCGGCTTTCGTCTGGCCGAACTGCTCCGCCAGGAGGGGGCAAAGCTGACCGTCGCCGATCGCGATCCCAGGCGCACCGAGCGTGCCGTGCGGGCGCTCGGGATCAGCTGTGTGGCCACCGAAGAAATCATCCATCTGGACACCGACGTCCTCGCCCCCACGGCGGCCAAGGATGCGCTCAACGACGGTATGATCTCCCATCTGCGCTGCAAGATTTTCGCCGGCGCCGTGGACGATCCGCTGCAATCAAGGGCGCAGGGCCAGGCACTTCATGACCGCGGCATTCTTTATGCACCGGATACCGTCATCAATGCAGGCGGTTTGATCAGCCTGGTGCAGCCCCTGATCACCGGCGAGGTGACGGCGGCGCCGCTGGATGATCAGCTGCGGGCGATCGCGGATCGCATGGCCAGCGTCATCGACCGCGCCGAGAAAGAAGCTCTTCCCACCGCGATCATCGCCGAGCGACTCGCCGAAGAGGCCCTCGCCGACAGACTCCATTCGCTGAGAGCGCTTGCGAGCTGATCACCGGTCACGCGGTGACTTGGTCGTCGAATCTGCCTTGGCGGTCGTCCCACGACCGACGGGTATCAGAACTTGGAGATCTCGACCTCCAAATCGGTGATGAATTCGAGGAGTGCTGGGACGCCTTTTTCCGTCTGTTCGATACCGCGCTGAAGAGCCGGGACGATCTCGGCTGGATCCGTTACCCGTTCCCCATATCCGCCGAAGGCACGGGCCATGGCGGCGTAGTCGCCGGAAATATCGGTTGAGCGATAGCGTTCCGTCGAGACCGGCATGATCTTGAGCTCGATCGCCATCGAGAAATTGTTGAAGAGGATCGACAGAATCGGGATCTTTTCGCGCACTGCCGTTTCGAAATCCATGCCGGTAAACCCGATGGCGGCATCCCCCCAGACATTGATGCAGAGCTTTTCCGGACAGGCGAGCTTCGCACCCATGGCCAGGCCGAGGCCATAGCCAAGCTGGGTGGTTTTGCCCCAGCCGAGATAGGAAAGCGGTTTCGTCGAAACCCAGAACGGCGAGATCTGATCCCGCGGGCTGCCGGCATCATGGGTGATGATGACCTTATCAGAGTCGACCGTCTTGGCGAGATCGCCGATGACGCGATAAGGGGTAAGCGGCGTCTGGTCCGAGGACAGTTTCTTTTGCCAATGATCGAGCCAGGGTTTCTTGACCGCTTCGATCGCCGCCGCCGTCGCTTGGATGTCGCGTGGGTCGTCATCGATCATGGGACCGACAGCGTCGATCAGCGCGCCGAGGATCAATTTGGCATCTCCAAGGAGAGCCGCGTCCGCCTCGACGTTCTTGTTGAGATCAGCGGGATCCAGCGTGGCGTGGATGATCGCCTTGCCATCGGGCATGGCGACCGCGAAGTTGGATGTCGTGAAGCTGCAGCCGATGCCGAAGATCAGATCGGCATCCTGTAGAAACTGATGCACCGGCTTCGGCACCGCATTGCCGCCGGCGCCGAGCGCCAGCGGATGATCCTCCGGAAACGCGCTCTTTCCCTGAAGACTGGTGCAGACCGGCGCCGCCAACAGCTCGGCGAGCGTTTTCAGTTCATCCCAGGCCTTCGCGTAATGCACACCCTGGCCGGCATAGATCACCAGATTCTTGGCGGCTGCCAGCCGCCGGGCGACATCGTCGACGGCTTCAGGATCGGGACCTAATCGATGCGCGGCAACTGGCTTGTAATCGAGCTCGCGTTCGAGCTCCTCGGCGAACATGTCGAGCGGGATTTCGACGAGAGCCGGACCGCCGCGTCCATGGCGAAGTGCGGTGAAGGCGCGGCGCATAATGTCGGGGATTTCGGCCGCCGAGGTGATCGGCTCCGCCGATTTGGTGATGTGCTTCATGTTGAGAACGGAACTGAAGTTAGGCTGCACATGCGCGAGCCTGCGCGCATAGCCCATCGGCATCACCAGGATAGGCACGCTTTCACCGAATGCCTGCGCGACGCCGCCAAAGGCGTTCTCGGCGCCAGGCCCATGCTGCATCACGAACACGCCGATCTTGTCCCCGGAGGATAGACGCGAATAGGCGTCCGCCATATGCAGCCCGATTCGCTCCTGCCGGCAGATGACCGGCCGGATGCCGGCCTTCGCCGCCTCTTCCAGGAGGTGATTGACCGGATAGCCGAAGATGATCTCGACACCTTCGCGCTTCAGGATCTCGATGATTGCCGCGCCAGCTTTCATGACCTGCCTCCCCGATGGCTTTCCTTCATGGAACGTGGTTCGATCAGAGATGTCCAGCCGAAGAAGGCCGGAAGGTTGAAAAGCCCGGTCTTGATCTGCCATCTTCCGCATCATGAACAGTCCGGCTCTCAGCCCCGATCTCGCCGATCGCATCCGTCATGCCGAAAGCTATCCCTTCGCGAGACCGGCCTGCTCCTATCTGTTCAGAGATGGCGGGATGCACCCGCTGCCACCGGATGCCTGTACCGGCCGGTCGCCGATCATCGCCTCGGGCTCGAACGCGTCACCCGAGCGCCTTCTCGCGAAGTTCGGCGAGACCGAGGCGATACCGGTAACGCGCGCCGAGCTTCGGCATTTCGCGGTGGTTTTCGCCGGACACTTCACCGCCTATGGCGCCATTCCCGCAACGCTTTGTCCGCATCCAGGCGCCTGCAGCCAGGTCTGGATAACCTGGCTGACTCAGCCCCAGCTCACGGTGATGCATCGAAGCGAAGGCGTCATCAGCTGCCGTGAAACGGAGCAGCGCTATGACTTCGTCGAGCTTGCCGGCCTCGATCTTCGACCGGAGCGCATGGAACCCGTCGACCAGGCAGGCGCCTATCTCTCACGCCGCATGCTCGCACCGGCAGGCGAGGCGATCCGATTTGCAGAAATCACGGCAGTCGGCAGCAGCCTGATCGCCCGTTCCCACCGCTCAGCGCTTCGCAACACCGCCGGAATACTCGAACCGGAATGGCCTTTCGACGTCTTCATGGATCAAGTCCTCAAAGGTGTCGCCGAGCGTCAGACATTGTTCGAGCGGCTTTCGCCCTATACCATTTCTCGTGAGATCGCCTCTTCACCCTGACAAGGCCGAGCCTTCATGCATTACCCGAGCGGCAAGACCCATCTTCTCGCGATATTGGCCCATCCGGTCGGCCATGTGCGCGCGTCGGAATTCTTCGCGCCGATCATCCAGGCGGAGAGGCGCGACGCCTTCCTGGTGCCGCTGCACGTGCTGCCGAAGGACCTGCCGTCGATGGTGCCGATGCTGCAGAAGATCGGCAATCTCAGGGGCCTGGTGATCACCATCCCCCATAAAGAAGCGATGGCGAAGCTCTGCGACGAGACGGGACCGAACGGCCTGCTGGCCGGATCCGTCAATACGGTGCGCTTCGAGCCGGACGGGCGGCTGAGCGGCGATATGTTTGACGGGGTCGGCTTCGTCAACGCCGCGCGCGACAACGGCATCGAGCCCAAAGGATCGAGAGTTCTGCTGCTCGGCGCGGGCGGCGCCGCCCGCGCGATCGCGATCGCCCTTGCCGACGAGGGGGCGGCGAAAATCACCATCGCGAATCGCACCGAAGACCGGGCGAAGGATCTGGCGACGGTGGTTCAGACCGTTTTCGAGGACGTCGAGGTCAAGGCCGGCCCGGCTGACGCCACCGGCCATGATCTGATCGTGAATTGCACGTCACTCGGCCTGAAGCCAGGTGAACCGATCCCGATGGACCCATCGACGCTTAAACCTGACATGCGCCTCTTCGACATCATCGCGCCGCGCGATACCGAGCTGATGGAGGCGGCGCGCGCAACGGGGCTCGATATCGTGGTCGGCGGCCGGCCGATGGTGGAGCATCAGGTGGTGGCCCAGCTCAACTTCCTCGGCATTCCGAAGATAGGCTCTTAACGCAATTCTAACCCGACGCCGATACCCATGTTCATGGTCCATGCGACCCTGGGAATCCGACCAAGCGCAGATGAGAGCTTCTAGGCTCAGACTCCCTGGATCCCATGGACCGGATCGGCATTTTGATGATTAGGCGTTAAGAAAACGTTAGAGTTCTTTTCCGATCAAAGTGGAACCACTTGATCGACAAGGAAATATGGCGAAACAAAGAGATAGAGCATCTGTTTCGATCGCTGCGATCGGAAACGGCTCTAGTCGAGTATGCGAGCTGGAAATACCTAAATACCGTCGAAAAATGCGTCGGCAGGCATCCACCGAGCGTCGACATCACGAGGCGGAGTGCTGACCAGCCTATCGATGGCTCAGGTGAGCTCGTTCGAAAACGTCCGAGCGATGCCGGCGGGCGTTGGCGTGACGGTGACGCCGGCTGCTTCCAGCGCAGACTTCTTACTGGCATAGCTGCCGCGGTCGCCGAGCACGATGGCGCCGGCATGGCCCATCTTCTTGCCAGGCGGCGAGGCGCTTCCGGCGATGAAGGCGGCAATCGGTTTCTTCATGGTGGCGGCGTAATCAGCCGCGTCCTCCTCCATGGTGCCGCCGATTTCACCCACCAATGCGATCGCCTCGGTGCGCTCATGCTGATCCAGTAGGCGAAGCGCGTCGCCTGTGGTGGTGCCGATGATCGGATCGCCGCCGATGCCGATGAAAGCGGAGATGCCCAGACCGGCCTGCACCAGGTTCAGGCAAACCAGCGTGCCGAGCGAGCCGGAGCGCGACACGACGCCGATCGACCCCGGTTTGAAGATGCGCTCGTTGAAGGCAGGCATGAAGCCGGCGAAACACTCGCCCGGCGTCACGGCGCCCGCGGTGTTGGGGCCCAGAACCTGCGCCTCGGCGTCTTCCGCCGCTGCGAGCACATACATGACATCCTGAACCGGCACATGCTCGGTCAGGATCACCAGCTTCCTGATGCCGGCCTCGATGGCATCAATCGCAGCCGCCTTGATGGCCATCGGCGGGATGAACAGGACGGAAACATCGATCCGATCATCCATGTCAGCCATGTCGAAGGCCGCCTCCGTGGCCGAGCCCCAGACCGGCAGGCCGAGATGGCTCTCGCCCGCCTTCTTAGGATTGACGCCGCCGATCACCGTGGTGCCGTATTCCCGCATCTTTTCCGCCCAGAACGTCCCCTGCCGGCCGGTGATGCCCTGGATCAGAACGCGCTCATTGCCGCCGATGATCATTTAGCCGCCTCCACGGCGGCTTCGACCGCATGATCCATGAGATCAAAGGGGTCGAAACCAAGGCGATCCTTCACCATCGCGATCGCTTCGTCCTCGCCGGTGCCGTGGATCGAAAAGAAAACCGGGAGATCGGGCTTCAGCTCCTCCCAGGCCTCGATCAAGCCTTCGACCATGACGTCGGTGCGCGCGAACGCGCCGCAGAAATTGACCAGCAGGCTTTTCACGTTCGGGTTTGCAAGAACAAGTTCGAGCGCGGGCTTGCCCTTGGTATAGGCATCGCCGCCGATCTCGAGAAAGTTCGCGGGCGCGCCGCCGTAATGCCTGATCGCGTCCATCGTGGTCATGGTGAGGCCCGCACCGTTGGCAAGCACGCCAACCTCACCGTCGAGCTCGATATAGTTGAGACCGTGCTCACGGCCGCGGGCTTCGAGCGCTGTCAGTTTCTCGGGCACGCCGATGGCGGCGATATCCGGGCGCCGGGCGGCGCCGGAATCGTCGATGGCGAGTTTGCAGTCGAGGGCCATGAGATCGCCAACCGTGGTCAGCGCCAGCGGGTTGACCTCGATCAGCTCGGCGTCGCTGATCCGATAGGCGTCATAAAGCTTCAAGAAGAACTCGACTAGCGCTTCCTTTTCCTCCTCGAGACCAAGCACGCCAAAGATGTGCTCCAGGAGCTCGTCGTCGACGCCATCCCGGATGTCCACGGGCAGATGGGCCATCTTGTCGGGGTGATCGCGGGTAATGTCTTCGACATCCATGCCGCCCTCGGTGGAGAACAGGAGGAGAGGGCCTTTGGTTTCCTGATGGTTCAAAACGGCCGCGTAGAATTCCCGATCGATCGAGGCCTGTGCCTCCACCAGCACCTTGTCCACGACATGCTCGCCGATGGTCATGCCGAGAATGGAGGCCGCGGCCTCCTCGGTTTGCAGAGGCGATGCCGCCGGCCTGATGCCGCCAGCCTTGCCACGCTTACCGGTGGGAACCTGAGCCTTGACCACAGCAGGGCCGATGACTTCGGCGGCGGCTTTGGCTTCAGCGGCGGTTGTGCAAAGCCTGCCCGGCGGCACGGCGATACCGGCAGCGGCCAGAATTGGCTTCGCGGCGTATTCCTCGACATTCATTGACCGTATTTTTCCCAGTATTGACCGAATAATTCGGCTTCGGTGGGTTTGTCCTCGGCAACCGAGGTGACGAGGTGGGTGATATTGATGAAGTGGCGGTAGTTCAAGTTTTCCGTGATCGAGTTGCCGCCCCAACTGCCGCAGCCCATGGAGAGCGTGAAGGGGAGGCCGGTGTCGAAACCGCCGCCATTGGCAAAGGTATGCGCCTGATTGACTAGCACCCGCACCACCGGCATGTCTTCGGCGAGCTTTCTCGCGCGTTCCAGAAGATTGGTGTGCAGGCCGAGCGAATGGCCTTTCCCTTGGAACTCAAGGATCTCCAGGGCCAGCTGCTGGGCATGCGCAAAATCATTGCCGCGATAGACGGTCAGCACCAGTGACAGTTTCTCGCCGGAAAGCGGGTGGGCGGGACCAATGCCGGTTTCCTCGACCATCATGAAGCGAGCGCTTTTCGCTGCCGCGGGCAGGTCGAACACCTCGGCCAGGGTTTCAGCGTCCTTGGCGATCACCTTCCGGTTCAGCTTGCCGTCGACCCAAAGGCGCTCCACCACGCGCCGCCCCTCGTCTGGCGTGGTCATGTAGCCGCCCGCCTCGGTCAGCGCCGCGATCGCGTCATCGAATATCTCGTCGACGATGATCACGCTGTTTTCCGAGGAGCAACTGGTGGCGTTGTCGAAGATCTTGGACGCCGTGATCTTTTCGGCAGCTGCCGTCAGATCCGCACTCTCGTCAATGATCACAGGCACATTGCCGGCGCCGACGCCGATCGCCGGCGTGCCGCTGGAATAAGCTTTTCGAACGTTGTTCTGCGAGCCTGTGCAGACGATCAGATCGGCGGCGGCCATCAACGCCAGCGTCCGCTCCCGATCCACCGGCGCCGGCACGATCTGCACCAAGTCGGATGGCGCTGCCACCTTCGCGAGTTCCGCTCGCATGCCGTCGACGGTTGCAGCCGTCGCCGCATAGCCGGCGGGGGAGGGGGCGATGATCACCGCATTGCCGCCCTTAACAGCCATCATCGCCTTGTTGACGGGCGTCGCCGCCGGGTTGGTGGATGGCGTGATCGCCGCGACCACGCCGATCGGCTTGCCGTATTTGACCAGGCCTTTCTCCGGCAGTTCCTCGATGACGCCGGTCGACTTGACCCGGAGCAGATCGCGAAGGGTGCCGAAGGTCTTCCGCTGGTTCTTGATGACCTTGTCCTCGACATTGCCGAGGCCGGTGCTCTCGACCGCGAGTTCCGCCAGGCGCCGTGCGTTTTCCGGCTTGTAGATGGACCAGGCCAGCGCTGTGACCGCATCGTCGATGGCCGCCTGATCGGTATTGTCGAAGGTCTCCATAGCGGCTCTGGCGCGATCGACCAGCTGAGCAACGACCATCTCAGGAGCCTCCACATGTCCCGCGTTGTTCGTCATGGTCGGTCCCCCTCGTCCGTGGCCCCCGGCAAGTCATCCGACCGCCAGCTGGCGGCGGTGCTGTTCCAGATCAGTGTGAGGATCGCCGCCGTCAAGAGCAAGGCGGCGATCGGGCGGGCGAAGATGGCGTAGCCGGATCGCTGCGGGAAGCCACTCATGCCTGTTATAAGGATCAACCAGATGTCGATGTCATAGACGTCCGGCTGGCGTCGCTCATGGCCGAGCCCCTAGGCGACTTCTCGAAGGTAGCCGCTGCAGACCTGTGCTGAACACAAACGTCAGAATGCGGCCATTGATATAAGACCTGCCAAACCCCAAATCTCTCGTCAGGATCCAAGACATCGAACCCTCTTGTTTTGCCAACCAAAAGGACGTGACCATGGCCAAGGCGACATTCGGGGCCGGCTGTTTCTGGGGCGTGGAAGCCGAGTTTCGCAAGGTTCCTGGCGTGCTGTCGACCGCGGTCGGCTATGCCGGTGGCGCTGTCGAGAACCCGACCTACGAAATGGTCTGCACCGGCCGCACCGGGCATGCCGAGGTGGTCGAGGTCGAATTCGATCCCGAGAAGGTGGGTTACGACCGGCTCCTCGATGTCTTTTGGGCGAATCACGATCCGACCCAGCTCAACCGCCAGGGCCCGGACATCGGCACGCAGTATCGATCGGCCGTCTTCTTTCACGATGCCGAACAGGAGGAAGAAGCCAAGGCCTCGCTCAAAAGGCTGGAAGCTTCAGGTATCCATCGAGGCGCCATCGTCACCGAGATCACGCCTGCAAGCACCTTTTGGAAAGCCGAGGATTATCACCAGCAATATCTGGAAAAACGTGGCCTGGCGCACTGTCTTTTGCCGTAAGGCCGCTTTTTCCGGTTCGCCTGCTCGAAAACATGAAGCTGATCGGCAGGAAATTGCTGCCAAGTGCTTGCGAACTGACGAACTCTTGACTATAACGCCTCTGCTTCAGGTCGGCCGAGCACCTGACAGCTTGGCACGACGAACGGAGTTTCCTCACATGTCGAAGCTTAAGACCAAGCGCGCTGCGGCGAAGCGCTTTCGCTTCACCGGCACGGGCAAGATCTTGCGGAACAAGGCTTATCACCGTCATCAGCTGACCCATAAGGCGAAGAAGGTGAAGGCCAATCAGCGCGGCACCGTGGTGGTTGCCGATGGCGACGCCAAGCTGATCAAGCGCATGCTCCCCTACGGCTAGCGGCTGCCAGCCGCGGGGTTGTTTAGGTCGAAGCTGGCGTCGAAAGTCTTTTGGAAGATTGAAGGTACGAGAACATGGCACGGGTCAAAAGAGGCGTAACGACGAAGGCGCGACATAAGAAAGTCGTCGCTCTCGCTAAGGGTTATCGCGGTCGCAGCAAGAATTGCTTCCGGCTGGCGATTAATCGTGTCGAGAAGGGTCTGCAATACGCCTATCGCGATCGCCGCGTGAAGAAGCGGAATTTCCGTTCGCTTTGGATCCAGCGCATCAACGCCGCGGCGCGCGAGCAGGGCCTTACCTATGGCCGCATGATGCACGGTCTCAAGACCGCCGGGATCGAAATCGACCGCAAGGTGCTCGCCGATATCGCCGTGCGCGATCAGTCTGCGTTTATGAGCTTGGCCAAGCAGGCCCAGTCCGCCCTGGAAAACTGAGAATATAGACATCATCAGATCTGGGGTAGGAAGGGGCCGGTGGGCCCCTTTTTGCTGTTTTCAGGCCTGAAGACAATTTGATGACAGCCCACTGACATGACCAACAACGAGACGGCCAATGGTTGAGATGGCGAGAAAGAGCGAAGAGGCTGAAGGCGCGGTCGATATCGATCGGCTCGAAAGCGAGATCCTGGCACAGATCAACATTGCCGATCAGCTGGACGCGCTTGAGCAGATCCGTGTCGGGGAGCTCGGCAAAAAGGGCCGGATCACGCAGCTCACCAAGAGCCTCGGCGCGCTCGACCCCGAGGCCAGACGCGAAGCCGGTCAGCGCTACAACCAGGTGAAGCACGCGGTCGCCGAGGCGATTGCCGGGAAGCGGACGGCCCTCGAAGCCGAGGCCCTCGATGCCCAGCTTCTTCATGAGACCGTCGACGTCACCCTGCCGGTCCGCCCGGAAATCATGGGGCGCCTGCATCCGGTAAGCCAGGTGACCGAGGAGCTGATCGCGATCTTCGGCGAGATGGGCTTCCGCGTCGCCGAAGGCCCCGATGTCGAGGACGATTTCAACAACTTCACCGCCCTCAACATCCCGGCCGAGCATCCTGCCCGACAGATGCAGGACACCTTCTACATGGAGGCGGAGAAGGACGGCACGCCGCTGGTCCTGCGCACCCACACCTCGCCGGTGCAGATCCGCACCATGCTGTCCGGCCCGCCGCCCTACCGCATCATCGCGCCTGGCCGCACCTATCGCTGCGACTACGACATCACCCACACCCCGATGTTCCATCAGGTGGAAGGCCTCTTGATCGACCGACGCACCCATATGGGCCATCTGAAGGGTTGCCTGATCGACTTTGTTCGAACGTTTTTCGAACGGGACGACATCCCGGTGCGCTTCCGCCCGAGCTACTTCCCGTTCACCGAGCCGTCGGCGGAAATGGACATCGGCTGCAAGCGCACCGCCGATGAGCTGATCATCGGCGAGGGCGATGACTGGCTCGAAATCCTCGGCTGCGGCATGGTGCACCCCAATGTGCTGCGCGCCGTCGGCGTCGACCCCGAGGTCTGGCAGGGCTTCGCCTTCGGCATGGGCATCGATCGCATCGCCATGCTCAAATACGGCATCCCCGACCTTCGAACCTTCTTCGAGGGCGATCTGCGCTGGTCCGGCAATTACGGCTTCGGCGCCATCGACGTGCCCACCACCTATGGAGGGTTGTCCCGATGAAGTTTTCCCTACCCTGGCTGAAGGAGCATCTGGAGACCGACGCCGACGTCGAGCAGATCGCCGACAAGCTCACCGCGCTTGGTCTCGAGGTGGACGATGTCGAGGCGAGAGGCTCCGATCTCACCGCCTTCACCGTCGCCGAGATCGTCGGCCTTCGCCGCCATCCCGATGCCGAGCGCCTGAACCTCTGCGAGGTCGACACCGGCAAGGGCAAGCTCGAGGTGGTGTGTGGCGCCCCTAACGTCCATCTCGGCATGAAGGCTGTGTTCGGCCCGGTCGGCTCGGTCATTCCTGCGACCGGCGACGTGCTGAAACGCGCCAAGATCCGCGGCGTCGAAAGCCAGGGCATGCTGTTCTCGGAACGCGAGCTCGGTCTCGGCGAGGATCATGACGGTATCGTCGAGCTGCCGGCGGACGCCAAGGTCGGCCAGCCCGCCATCGATTTCATGACCATCGAAGGCCCGGTGATCGACATCGACATCACCCCGAACCGGAGCGACTGCTTCGGTATCTCAGGCGTCGCCCGCGAGCTGGCCGCGGGTGGTATCGGCACGCTCAAGAGCCGGGATTTCAGCCCGGTGCCCGCCGATTTCGAGACCGATCTCGACGTGGTCTTCGATCTGCCGGAAGGGAGAGAGGCCGCCTGTCCGCTGTTCGTGGCGCGCGAATTCAAAGGCGTGAAGAACGGCCCGAGCCCCGCCTGGCTGCAGGCCCGCCTCACCGCCATCGGGCTTCGGCCGATCTCGGCCCTGGTCGATATCACCAACTATGTCTGCTTCGATCTCGGCCGCCCACTCCACGTGTTCGACGCCAACAAGCTGAACGGCCGACGTCTCACCCTTCGCTTCTCGAAGGCAGGCGAACGACTTGAAGCCCTGGACGGCAAAACCTACGACCTCGACGACGAGGTGACGGTCATTGCGGACGCCTCGGGCCCGGCCGCACTTGGTGGCATCATGGGCGGTGAGCCGACCGGTTGCACCGAAGAGACCACTGACGTCATCCTGGAGATCGCACTCTTCTGTCCGAGGCGGACGGCCTTGACCGGACGAAAACTCGGTATCGAGAGCGACGCGCGCACCCGCTTCGAGCGCGGCCTCGATCCCGCCATGGTCATCGCCGGCGCCGAATACGCCACCAAGCTTATCCAGGAACTCTGCGGCGGCGAGGCGAGCCAGCTGGTGGTCGCGGGCTCGGTCCCCGGCCTCCGCCCGCCTTTCCCGTTCCGTCTCGGCCATCTCGAGCGCCTCGCCGGCATCACCCTCGATGTCGAGACGATCGAAAGACATCTCCGAGCTCTCGGCTTTCAAGTCGAAGCGGTCGACGACGAGACCATCCAGGTGGTGCCGCCATCCTGGCGCCATGACGTGCGCATGGAAGCGGATATCGTCGAAGAGCTGGCGCGCCTCCAGGGCTATGAGCGCATCCCGCCCATGCCGGTCCGGCGCACCACGGCGGTCAGCGAGCCGATCCTCGCACCCGAACAGCGGATGCGCTCGATCGCGAGGCGCACGCTCGCGGCCCGCGGCATTTCCGAAGCGGCCACCTGGTCCTTCATCGAACCCGCCATGGCCAAGGCCTTTGGCGAGGATGGATTAAAGCTGCGCAACCCGATCAACGCCGAGCTTTCCGTGCTGCGCCCGAGCGTTCTTCCCAATCTCCTGCAGGCGGCGGGACGCAATCGCAATCGCGGCATCGAGAGTGTCGCGCTCTTCGAATCAGGCCCGCGCTTCTACGGAGACCAGCCCGGCGAGCAGGAGGTGACCATCGGCGGCGTGCGCGTCGGCCCGAATCACGGTCGCCACTGGTCAAGTCAGCCCCGCGACGTTGACGTCTTTGACGCCCGCGCAGACGCCCTTGCCGTTTTGCACGCCTGCAAGGTCAATCCCGACGGCCTGCGCGTCGTCGCTGATGGCCCGGGCCACTATCATCCCGGCCGCAAAGGGCGCCTGATGCTCGGCCCGAAAACCGTGCTCGCCGAGTTCGGCGAGATCCATCCCGCCATCCTGCAAAAGCTCGATCTCGAAACCCGCGCCGTCGGCTTCGAGGTCTTTTTGGATCGCTTGCCCAAGCCCAAGAAGAAAAAGTCTTGTGCGAGACCGCCGCTCAAGGCGTCCAACTTCCCACCGGTCGATCGCGACTTCGCCTTCGTCGTCGAAAAGGACGTGCCCGCCGAAATCCTGCTGCACGCCGTACGTGGTGCCGACAAGGCTCTGATCCAGGACGTGTCGCTGTTTGACGTCTATGAAGGCAAGGGGCTGGAGGACGGCAAAAAATCCCTCGCGCTCGCGGTGAGAATGCAGGCCATGGACCACACGCTCGAAGAAGGCGAGATCGACGCTGCGGTCAAGAAGATCACCGCCGCCGCCGCCAAGGCGACGGGCGCCACCTTGCGCGCTTGACCGCCGTGGCGGTCAAGACCGGCCTTGAGGACGGGTTTTTCGGGAATGCCCTGCTCGGTTTCCCGGCGAAATCCGTTGGCTCATCAAGGCCGGAGCGGCGGCCAGGTTTTTTCCGGGGCCGTCCCAATTATGATGGTCAGGTCAGAATCGGTAGCGAAACTTGGCCTCGATGCTGTTGAAGGAGACCTCACTCTCCGAAACCTCATCCTCGAGAACGGGGACGTAGGTCCAGCGATAGCCTCCATCCAGGAACCAGCGGGGCGACAGACGAACGCCGATACCAGCCAGGACTTCGGCAACGAAGGTCAAGTCGGCATCGGCCCCGTCAAGTTCGTAATACAGGCCGCCGACACCAAATCCGACATAGGGAATCGTCTCCGGCAGGCCCTCGCCGACCAGCATCGATAAATCGTAAGGCACGTCGAAAAAGCTGAGCGCGCTCAACTTGCCATAGTTGATGTCGGCATTCTCGTTCAGGATGTCGAGCTCCGCCTCGGCGCGGCCGGCAGTCAGCTCGATTTCGCTGCGCAGAAATTCGGTCTGATAGCCTGCTGCACCGCCGAAGCGCAAAATCCAGCCATCGAACTCGTCCTCGATGCTGATGCCTGCCTCTTCGATGTCGGCATCGCCGGCCACATAGCCGAATGAAAAAACCGGCGACAGATAAAATCCTGAGGTCGAATCGATCAGGTCCTTCTTCAGGGACTCCAGACTACGAAGCTCTTGATCGGTGTCTGCAGGCTCGGCCGTCTGTGCGAAGGCTCCGCCCGTCAGGATAAGTCCGCTGATGGAGGCGGCGACGATCATTCTTGGGAGCATTACGGGGCAATCTCCTTGTTCAGCTGACTTGCTGTCGCTGTCGTTTTGATGTCTTGCTTGCGTGTGGTCCCGTCACAACCCTTCAACGGGAATGTCGGCATCTTGCCACTGTGAGCTCTTCGCGCATTCAGTTGGCTGATGCTTCGAGGTCGGCGATACATTGTTGATGGGCGCCTGTGACTTGCTGCAGACGTTGTTCCAGCTGCTCGATCTGCTGCAGCGCCTCCCGTGCTTGGATGCCTCCGCCTTGTCGCTGCTGCAGGCAGGCTTCAGCGACGTCAAAGGCCTCTTCATAACGGCTTTCCGCCGTCTCAGCCCTTTGGCGCATGGCATCTGCGCTTTGCGCCGCCTCTTCGACCGATTGGAAGGTCACGTTATCGACACGCTGCTGCAACTCGTCTCGTCGACGGCTTGCCTGACCGCGCTCACTGCGGGCGACCTCGACGTCCTTGCGCAGCTGAGCAAGTGCGGCTTCATTCTCTGAGGCGTTTTGTTTGAGGGTTTCGAGCTCGGTCACCATGACCTCTCGGTTGCGCTCGGCCTCCCTCAACCGCTCCGCCATCGACTGCTGCTGCGCTGACAGCGATCTGAAGTCGTTGGCTAACTCATCACGCTCACGTCTCAAGATCGCCGTCTCGATCGTGTTCTGGACAGTCGGGTTCGGCGATGCGTCGGTGGACAGATTGGACGAAGCTGCATTGTCATCCTGATCGCTGTCGGCGACTAGTCCTCCTTGGCTGGCCTCTTCATAAAAGCGCGCAGCAGCCGGATGCAATTCGAGATCAATGTCCTTTAGGACAGGGGCTGGATCTGACGAGGCTGATGCCGAGAGCAGAACAGCGAGCTTTTTGTTGTTGCTGAAGAGAGCTTGCATGACGGCTTGAACCTGTCGACCGTCCTTTTCCTGATGTGTGACGAGGACTGTCCCCGAGTCGTCTGTGTTCTGGATTACCGCGACGGCCCGAACCATCGACAGCTGATTCGCCGGCATGCCGCCCTTGCTGAGTTGGCCTATGTCGAGCACGGCGAAGTCGGCAACCCGCCCGAGAACCGACTGTAAATGGTCGCTGTCATCGCCACCCGAAGACAGAGCGCTGAGGTTGACGGGCTGGCTACCGGAGCCAAGCGTTACAACAGCGGATAGAGCGACACCGGTCCTGTAGGAGGGCGTGCTCATATCGCCGACAGCGACCAGATCCGCAAAGCTTTCGGACGGCCAGAGGAAGATCTGAGCAAACAAGAATAACGACAGAGCGATTGGTCCTGGCAGCGATTGGAAAGGTGCGTTCCGGGCCATCTTCCATCGTTGCGCTGGTGTTTCGATCTGTCGTGCGCCGCGCGCTCTCTCGATTTGGCTCGGATTACCTTCAAAATTCATCAATGCCGCTCACTCGCTCATTATCCTCCGACGCAGTCGGACATGTCAGGCCCAATTGCAGGGCTAGTAATCCATGCCGTCATCGAACAACGACAATCCTATAGATCAACCATCAATTCAGTGCTTGAGAGCTATGAAGCCGTTTGCGGGCAGATTTTGAGCTGGTCTCAGCGCGACGTTCATCGCGTAGCAACGTCGTAATCTCAAGCGATCATGTCAAGTAAAACAACATTGGAAGTTCGCAATTTTGCCCGGTATCCATTCGAATATAAATCTAAGGTATAATGATTGTGCGGTATTAATCGAAAAAGTATTCTTCTGATGCTCTTATTATTCTCTTTGCGAGATAAAGATGTGAGTGTTATTGCTTTTAAGTTTTGTTTTTTCGATGGGTCTTTCTCCAGAGCCTTTGGTGACGCATGCAAATCTTGATCGGTTGCTCACACGAAGTCAGTGAAGAGCGAACAGACGATAGACTGCTTGGCTGTCACTCGATCGATGCGCTCGCAGCGATCGAGGTCCGTTCCGGTGGACCTCATCGACTATCGGCTGATGTTGATTGGTTGAAAGAGGTTTGAGACGATCATGCAGAAAGACAAAAAGTCGAGGTCGATCAGCGTCAAAAGAGAAAATTTCTCATGCCGAACGGCTGTCTGTTGGTGGTCGGATGAAATGCCGTGACAGGACCCTCAAGGTCACATGCGCATGATGGGATTTCGGGATCAGGAAAGCGTAAAATCGAAAGAAATCAGAACGTCTGCAGGGAAAAGGCGGATCCGTGCTTGACGGGAGGGCGCAGATTGGGCTTTGAGCTTGGAGCCCTGCCACCCCATCTATGTGTTCTCGCACCACCGCCTTTGCTCATATTCCCGGAAAGCCATGACCGATCTCTCAAAAATCCGTAACTTTTCGATCATCGCTCATATCGATCACGGCAAGTCGACGCTTGCCGATCGCATCATCGAGCGTTGCGGCGGTCTCGAAGCCAGGGAAATGTCCAAACAGGTCCTGGACAGCATGGAGCTGGAGCAGGAACGCGGCATCACCATCAAGGCGCAGACCGTGCGCTTGACCTACAAGGCGAAGGATGGGGAGACCTACCATCTGAACCTGGTGGACACGCCGGGCCATGTCGACTTTTCCTACGAGGTCAGCCGGTCCTTACGGGCGTGCGAGGGCTCGCTTCTCCTGGTCGACTCGACCCAGGGCGTCGAAGCGCAGACGCTTGCCAACGCCTATCAGGCGATCGATGCCGATCATGAGATCCTGCCGGTGCTGAACAAGATCGATCTGCCCGCCTCGGAGCCGGAGCGGATCAAGGCGCAGATCGAGGAGATCATTGGCCTCGAGGCTTCGGATGCCCTGGCCGTCTCCGCCAAGACGGGTGAGGGGGTCGACGAGGTGCTGGAGAGCATCGTCAAGGATCTGCCGTCGCCCACGGGCGATCCGAATGCTCCCCTGAAGGCGTTGGTGGTGGATAGCTGGTATGACGCCTATCTCGGCGTGGTCACCCTGATCCGCGTCAAGGACGGCCGCCTCGCCAAAGGCCAGAAGATCCGCATGATGGGGACGGGGGCGGTCCAGCCTGTGGACCGGGTCGGTGTCTTCACCCCAAAAGCCCAGCCCGTGGAGGCCCTCCATCCAGGTGAGATCGGCTTCATCACCGCCAGCATCAAGGACATCGCCGATGCCCGCGTCGGCGATACCATCACCGATGACAGGAAGCCTGCGGCCGAGCCTCTGTCCGGCTTCCGGCCGAGCCAGCCTGTCGTTTTCTGCGGCATGTTCCCGACGGACGCCGCCCAGTTCGAGGATCTCAGGGAAGCTCTTGGCCGCCTGCGCCTGAACGATGCCAGTTTCGAGTTCGAAACCGAGCATTCCGGCGCCTTAGGCTTCGGCTTCCGCTGCGGTTTTTTGGGACTCTTGCATCTCGAAATCATCCAGGAACGCCTGTCCCGCGAGTTCGATCTGGACCTGGTGATCACCGCCCCGAGCGTCGTCTACAAGCTCGAAAAGACCGACGGCTCCCGGATGGAGCTGCACAACCCCGCCGACATGCCGGACCCCACCCAGATCAAGCAGCTCGAAGAGCCCTGGATCAAGGCAACCATCCTCGTTCCGGATGACCATTTGGGCTCGGTGCTCTCGCTTTGCACCGAAAAGCGCGGCCAACAGATCGAGCTCACCTATGTCGGCTCGCGCGCGATGCTGGTCTACCGGTTGCCGCTCAACGAGGTGGTCTACGACTTCTACGACCGGCTCAAATCCATGAGCCGCGGCTATGCCAGCTTCGACTACCAGCTGGATGGCTATGACCCCGCCGATCTGGTGAAGCTCTCCATCCTGATCAACGGCGACCCCGTCGACAGCCTCGCGCTCGTCGTCCACAAAACCATGGCGGAGGCGAGAGGGCGCGCGCTCTGTGTCCGCCTAAAAGAACTGATCCCGCGCCAGATGTATCAGGTGGCGCTGCAAGCCGCGATCGGCGGCAAGGTCATCGCGCGCGAGACCGTGAAGGCGTTTAGGAAGGACGTGACCGCCAAATGCTATGGCGGCGACGTATCACGCAAACGCAAACTCCTGGAAAAGCAAAAAGCCGGTAAGAAGCGCATGCGTCAGATCGGCAAGATCGAGATCCCTCAGGAGGCCTTTTTGGCCGCCCTCAAGATGGACAACAGCTGATTGCGTACGGCCCGTGCAAACGCGCGTGCCACCCGTTGTCAATCCACCCGCTTCCGTCTACATTTCGCCCGCTGGAGGGGTGGCCGAGCGGTTTAAGGCGCACGCCTGGAAAGCGTGTTGGGGTCCTGCCCCTCACGGGTTCGAATCCCGTCCCCTCCGCCAAATATCCATAATGTTATCTCGACTAACTATCTGAAAAATCAGCAGATTAGCCCAAAATCTCCTCCATCTGGTTTTCGGATTGGACCAATTTGCTGCACAAAAAGCATCACAAAACACTGTACAGATAGCAACTGCTTTCCGTATCTTCGAGGATCAAACTGGTCTCTAGCTACGATGTGCTGCAAAAAGTGCAGCGCAGGAATCCTGGCGATGGCTATG
>JBCCUL010000045.1:0-56075 GCA_039197065.1 Pseudomonadota bacterium
AAGAAGCGCAGCATACCAGGCGTAATGCCCAGGCAATGAATGAAGCGCCGAAATCCGACCACCGCTCTTATCCAAAGCACGGCGCAAACCAAAATAATAAGCCGCACCAGCAAGCAAAAGAATAATAAGCGTGGTGATCATACTTCATTCCTTAACTTCGCCCCCAAAACAGGGGAAGAAGGGTGGGAGCGTCCGAAGACGCTCCCGGTAACAAACCTTACGACATCGGCGTGAAGGTGGTCGCCTGGGTGCGCACCGCCTCACGATCCTCTTCCGGCAGCGGGATCAGGCCCTTGTCCGTGAGGTAACCGTCGTCGCCATAGGCGGCTTCGCTGGTGAACTCGGTCACAAACTCTTCCATGCCCGGGATCACGCCGACATGGGCGTTCTTGACATAGAAGTAGAGCGAACGGGACACCGGATAGTCGCCGGCGGCGATGTTCTCGAAGGTCGGCTCGACACCGTCGACGAAGCTGCCCTGCATCTTGTCGAGGTTCTGATCGAGGAAGCTGAAGCCGAAGATGCCGAAGGCGGCGGGGTTGGCTTCGAGCTTCTGGACGATCAGGTTGTCGTTCTCGCCGGCTTCGACGAACGCACCATCCTCACGCATCGTGGCGCAGACCGTCTCAAACTTCTCCTCGTCGGCCTCTTCGAGCGCGGCGATCGCCGGGAAGGCCTCACAGCCGCTTTCCATCACCAGCTCGACGAAGGCGTCACGGGTGCCGGAAGTGGGCGGCGGGCCGAGAACCTCGATCTTGGCGGCGGGCAATCCAGCGTCGATCTCATTCCACATGGTGTAGGGGTTGGCGACCACCTCACCATCCACCTCGACCTCGGCGGCGAGCGCCTGGAAGATCTGCGGGATGGTCAAATTGACCGCTTCGGCGCTCTTGTGATTGGCGAGCACGATGCCGTCGAAACCGACCTTGACCTCGGTCACGTCCTTCACGCCGTTGGACGCGCAAAGCTCCCGCTCGCTGTCCTTGATCGCGCGCGACGCATTGGTCATGTCCGGGTGCTCTTCGCCGACGCCGGCGCAGAACAGCTTCAGACCGCCGCCGGAACCGGTGCTCTCAACGACAGGCGTCGCAAAACCGCTGGTCTGGCCGAACTGCTCAGCAACCGCGGTGGAAAACGGAAACACGGTGGAAGAGCCGACAATCCGGATCTGATCGCGGGCTTCGGCAGCGCCGACCAGAGCGACGGTGGCCGCCATGGTGGCAAAGGCGAGGGTGGTGCCTCTCATCAAGGGTATCTCCCGATTCTGGTTTGACATGCAGGCGTGAACCTGCGTGCAAAGCAACATTTCTTTATGACAATTATGTGGTCATTTTGTGACAATCCTGTCGCACTGCCGATTTTTCGATCACATTCGCAAATCGACGCTTCAGCATCACGTCAGCACCCGTCAAAGCGACCCGTCGGGAGCCCTTGAATCCTCTAGAGTTTTCCCAGCTTTAGGAAAAAGGTCTCGCCGGAGCTGTCGTCGACGCCGTCATTGTCGGTGACCGCGAAGGCGTCGCCGGCAGCGTCGATCGCGAAGCCCTCGACCTTGTCGACGACATAGCCGCCGAACGCCTGGAGATCGGGGATGAAGTCATGGACTTCCTCCTTGCTGACCACGGGCAGTTCGGCGCCGAGTTCGGCCGGCTGCATCTCGGCAAGCGGCACGCGGTAGAGCTTCTTGATCGCCGCGGCCTGACCGATCTGGTTGTCCCGCTCGATGATGTAGACATGATCGCCATGGGCGGTGATCTCCGAAAGGCCGACCCAGCCCTGCTGACCCTTGTCCAGCTGATAGGCGACCGCACCCCAGGTCTCGGTTGCAGGCGTGTAGGCGACCAGCTTCACCATATCCTTTTCGTCATCCCGCCATTCCCGCTGGATGGCGATCCAAAGGGTCATGTCCTCACCTTCGCCGACCATGGTGACGCCCTCGGAGCCGAAGCGCTTCTCGACTCCCATCAGCTCATCGGGGAAACCGATCTCGTCCTGGATCTCGCCGTCCGCGTCCACGTGATAGAGGGCATGAGGGATGACCCGGTCCGTTCGGCCTTCAGACGCGATCCAGAACCCGCCCTCGCCATCGGCGACGATGCCTTCCATGTCCAGCTTCTGGGCAGGTACGCCTGCCCGCGTTACCCTTATGGCGTCGGTAATGGCAGCCGGCGTCTGCGCCGCGTCGATCGTGAAGATGGTCGGCTGCATGCCGTAGAAACTGTCGTTCACGGCATAGAGCGTGCCGGCGGCCTCGGGATCGGCGGTCAGACCTGAAAGAGCGCCCCAGCCAATCGGGCGGCCTTCGTCGTCGGTGCCTGATATCAGCGTCGGGTAGGCGGGCTCGCCGTCCGCAAGCTCGAACAGCATGACATGGGCGCGCACACCACCGTCTTCGATCAGGTCGACCTCGTTGGCTGTAACGAAGAGGTTTCTCGCAGGGATCGCGAGCAGGCCTTCCGGGCCGATGCCGGAGGGGAGCAACTGGAGGAATTCGGGATCGGCGCCGGTGTCCTTGTAGACGCCGACGATCGAGCCACGCTCGCTGGAAACGAAGATGTAGCCCTGATCGCCGAAGACCGCGGTCTCGACGCCCTCCGGCTCCACGCCCTTATTGCCGGAGCGGCGCTCGGGGTAGTGGCCGGCCTGGGCGACCAGATATTCGAAGGAGAGGCCCGGATCGTAGGCGACCGAGCCGTCCTTGTTGAAGATGGTAAAGGTTCGCGACCCGCCCTCATAGTCACCCTCGTCAGCGGTGACGAAGCGCTCGTCGTCGATCCACTTCACCGCATCCGGCTCACGCACGCGGCCAAGCTGCTCGCCATCGAAGGTGAGTGCTCGTTCCTCGTCCAGATCGACGTTCGTCAAATCAACCGCACCGGCCGAAAAGTGACCGATCACCGCGCCGGTGCTGTCGATGATGGCGAGGTGGTTGTTCTCCTGCATGGTCACCACGATCTCGCCGGCGCTGTTGAAGTCGACGAATTCGGGCTCGGGGTCCTCGGGCGCCACCTCGGCGAGGCCGGTGACGTCGGCGACGATGATGCCGTCACAATTGGGCGCGCCATCGACGATCGGGATGATGGTGACGTTGCCGGCGGGGAGCTGCGGGATCACGCCGTCGTTCAGATCCTCGTCCCGCTCGTTCTCGATGGCGACCGCGATCATGGTGCCGTCATCGTTGATCGCGAGCGAGTCGGGCTGGCCGCCGAGATCACAGGTCGGCGCGGCCGACTTCGTTGCGATGTCCACGACCGCGAGGTGGCCGGAGGGATCTGTATAGCTCTCCGATGTATTGACGCCGACAAAGGCATTGCCGCCGGCCACCACGACCGAGGTCGGCTCGCCGTCCAGCATCACGACGCCGCTCGGCGCTGGCGCTTTGGGATCGGTGATGTCGATCATGCCGATCGCACCCAGCGGGCTGTCGGTGTAGACCAGCGTCATGCCGTCTTCGGTCGCCGCGATGATCTCGGCCGAGGTTTCGGTCGCCTGGTCCATGTCCGAGGGCAGGTTCATGGGCACCGGGAAGGAGGCGATCCGGTTAAACACCGGCTCCGCCTGCGCGCCAGCCGCCATCAGCGTTGCCAGGATGCCTGTTGCGAGGGAGGACGTGAGGCGCAGCGTCATGGAGATCACCTTCTTGATTGCTTCGTCGAGGGCATCTGATCTTCATATGATCGTCAGATGACAAACTGGTGACGATCGCCTTGCTGGGTTAAGCCGGCTTTGAGCGCTACAATTCAGCAGACCGCCTACTTCCAAAGAGCGGGATGAAAGGAGACACCATGTCCGAAACGAAGATGTTGCGTCACGTCGTCATGTTTGGCTTCAAGGATGGGACGACGGCCGCCGAGATCGACGAGATCATTCGTCGGTTCGCAGCGTTGAAGGACGAGGTGCCGGACATCAAGGCGTTCGAGTGCGGTGAGAACAACAGCCCCGAGGGGCTGAATGACGGCCTCAGCCATTGCTTTCTTCTCACCTTCGCAACGGCGGCCGCGCGCGACGCCTATCTGCCGCATCCCAATCACAAAGCCTTTGCCGATTGGGTCGGACAATGGATCGCGAAGGTCGTCGTGGTCGACTACTGGACGTGACGGTGGCGATCACGCCCGCCGGGCCGGGAGACGCCAGCCCGGCGGGAGATAAGATCGGCTGATCGCGTTACTCGGCCGCCTGAATCAGGCCGCTATCCATCGCCGCCGTGCCATGGCGCGGATCTTTCCAGATCACGCCGTCCTTCATGATCATGGCGAGATTGTCCTGATGCTGGACCAGGGAGACGTCCTTGGTGGGATCGCCCTTGACCAATAGGAGATCGGCGAGGAAGCCTTCCTTCACTTGGCCAAGCTCGTCGGCGGTGCCCATCAACTGCGCGCCGATCACGGTGGCGCTCTTTAGCGCCTCGATCGGCGTGAAGCCGAAATAGGTGACGAAATGTTCGAGGTCACGGGCGTTCTGGCCCATCGGGGTCATGGCGAACCCGTAGTCGCCGCCGACCACCACGCGGATGCCGCGCTTTCGGATTTCGTGATAGGTGGCGCAGCAGGCATCGAACTTCCGATAGAGCTGCAGCGCCTCGCAGACCTCGGGCGTGAGGCCGACGACCTTGCCTTCCTTGGTGCAGTTGTGCACGAGGCCAAACGCCGGGCCGACGAAGGAGGTGCCCTTCACCGACTCGAGCATGTCGATCGCTTCCTCGTCAGCGAAGTCGCAGTGGTAGATACAATCGATGCCGTGGCGCACAGCCATCTTCACGCTTTGGCTTGAGCGCGCATGGGCGGCGATCGTCTTGTTGAAGGTGCGGGCGACCTTGACCAGCGCCGCCAGCTCTTCGTCCTCAAGCGGCGTGATCTCGGCGCGCGCATGGCTCACGAACTCGTCGCCGGAGATGTTGATCTTGAGCGTGTCGACGCCGTCACGCACGCATTCGCGCGCCACGCGGCGCATCTCGTCCGGGCCGTCGGCGATGAGGCCGAAGCTTTCCTGATAGATGTGGCGTTTTCGCTCATCGCCGAGCCCGGCCGTGTTGGTGATCTCGGGGCTGCCCGCACGCATGCGCGGCCCCACGAGCAGACCTTCATTGATGGCGTCACGGGCCGTCACGCCAAGCAGCGGTTTCGCCGACGCCGCTTCGAAAATCGAGGTGAAGCCGTGGCTCAGCAGCAGCCGGAGATTCTTCGCGGTTTGCAGCATATGCGTCTCAGGCGATAGCTGGCCGAGCTGGGTCGGCTCGGAAATGCCGGTGAAGCTCGGATGGCAATGGCCCTCGACCATGCCGGGTATCAGCGTCATGCTTTCGGCATCGATCATCTCAGGCGGCAGATCGCCCGCTGTCTCGCCTGAAGGCACGACCTTGGTGATCCGATTGCCGTCGACCACCACCGTAGCCGGCGACGACGCGTCCGCCGTGCCGTCCCAGACCATGCCGTTTTGAATGGTTACCGCACCCATGACAGTCTCCTCTTTTTCCTTGCGTCACGCCGGACGTTCACCGCCCTCGTCGCGTTGCCAGCCTCCCTCAGCAAACTTTTCGGAAACGCTCGATCATCGTATCAAGTACATCCGCCGGATCGCGTTTCCACCAAGTCTCCGCCGAAAAGATCTCGACCTCGCAAGGCCCATCATAGCCCGCCGCCTCGACGGCTTGGCGAATAGCTGTCAGATCGGCGACGCCGTCCCCCATCATGCCACGATCGAGCAGCATGTCGCGAGTGTCCTCCAGCCAGTCGCAGAGGTGATAGCCCAGTAGCCGGCGGCTACCCGCTTCTTTCAGGCTCTCGGCGAGATCCGTGTCCCACCAGACATGATAGACATCGACCGCAACACCGACATTCGGCGCATCGACGAGATCGCAGACGCGAAGCGCATCCCTTACGGTCATCAAACAGGTGCGATTGCCGCCGAACATCGGATTAAGCGGCTCCAGCGCCAGTTTGACGCCGCGATCCTGAGCATAGGCGGCAATGTTGGCAACGCGCTCGGCCAGGATTTTCTGACTTTCGAGAACGCCTTTGGTCCCGGGCTCCGTACCGCCGGTGACGATGGTCAAGACATCCGTCCCTAGCGCCGCCGCCATGTCGATGGCCTCTTTCGCCTCATCCAGGACGCGAGGCGCGTCAGCCCCGACAAGGAAAGGTGTGCGGCAAAGTCCGACGACCTCCATCCCCGCCGCCCGCACCCGGTCGCCGATCTCCTGAGCGCGGCCGCCGATCTCACGTCGCCAGAAGACGATGCCGGCAAGCCCGCGCTCGGCACAGGCGTCGATCATCTGCTCAGGCGACCAGCCGGCACCGTGACCATCGAGCATATGCCCGAGCGTCGCGGTGTTCAGGGCGAGGGCGGAATGATCGTTGGAGAAGTCGCGCATCACGCACCGTAAACGGCAAGCAGAGACTTCATGCGTTTCACCGCAAGCTCGGGATCGCGCAGCAATCCGCATTGATCTGCAAGCCTGAACGTCTCGGTGAAATAGGGAAGAGGGCGCATCGACTGCGCGCCGCCGAGCATGACGAAGTGGTCCTGATGCCCGTTCAGCCAGGCCAGGAATACGACGCCAGTCTTGTAGTATTGCGTCGGCGCTCGAAAGATCAGCCGGGCGAGCGGCACCGTCGGATCGAGCGTTTTTCGGAACCCTTCGACATCGCCCTCGCCAAGCTGGCCGATCGCTTTGCCGACCGCCACCGCCAGCGGATCGAAAATGCCGAGAAGCGCGTGGCTAAAGCCCTGCTCGTCACCGGCGATCAGCTCAGGGTAATTGAAGTCGTCGCCGGTATACATCTTGACGTTGCCTGGCAGGCGCCGGCGCATGACGATTTCCTTCTCCTTGTCGAGCAGGGAAATCTTGATGCCATCCACTTTCGCGGCGTTTTCCTCGATGACGGCGAGCGCCGTCTCCATGGTCGTTTCGAAGCTCGATGATCCCCAATAGCCGGCAAGCGCCGGATCGAACATCTCACCGAGCCAGTGGAGGATCACCGGCTGATCGCAGGCGGCGAGCACGTCCCGATAGACGGTGCGGTAGTCGTCCGGCGAGGTCGCGAAACGCGCAAGTGCTCGGCTCGCCATCAGAATGATGCGGCCATCGACCTTCTGGATCGCCTCGATCTGCTCGAGATAGGCGCGCTTCACGTCATCAAGGTTCTTGGCGTCGGCCGGATCGAGCTGATCGGTGCCGGCGCCGTTGAAAACGAGGGCGTCTGGAACCTCCGACCGCGTGCGCGTGATCAGCTCAAGCGCACCTTTCCAGTCCAGCCCCATGCCGCGCTGCGCCGTATCCATCGCCTCGGCGATGCCGATGCCGAGACCAGCGAGATGGCGGCGAAAGGCCATGGTTGCGTCCCAGTCCACCGTCGCCGGACCGGATGGGTCATTCGCGGTGAACGGATCGGCGACCACATGCGCCGCCGAAAACACGAACCGGGCCGGGGCGGTCCCCCTGGCCGGGTCAGCGCCAAGGGGTGCGGCCTCGATCGGTGTGCCGATCAGGCTGTAGTCGCTGGGAAGGCCCTTCTCGTCGGGCAGGACGATCTTCATCGAAAAAAATCCTTAGAACCTAGGCACCAGCATCCCGGCGTCGGCCGAGATCGCCTGCCCGGTGGTGTAGGGAAGCTTGCCGGAGCAAAGCGCTGCGATGATCGCGCCGATCTCTTCGGGCTGGCCGACGCGCGGCAAAAGCGTCAGTCCGTCCTTCGCGCGTGCCTCGTAGGCGTCGATCACGGGTGCGGTCATGTCGGTCGCAATCAGCCCAGGCTGCACGTCATAAACAGCGATATTCTCCTGTCCGAGGCGGACGGCCCAGGTTTTCGAAACCATCGCAGCGGCGGCCTTCGAGGCGCAGTATTCCGCCCGCGGCGTTGCAACGGCGACCGCGTTGGCCGAGGTGACGTTGACGATTGCGTGACACACTTCGCGGTCACGCTCACGCGCCAGAAGACGTCGTGCGAAGGCCTGGGTCAGGAAAAACACCGCCTTTGTATTGACCGCGAGACAACGATCCCAGCTTTCTTCACTCACCTCCAGCGGATCGCCCCGCTGCATCACGCCGACGCCCGCATTGTTGACCAGCGTCGTCAGCGGTCCGAGGTTTTTTTCGACCCGCTCGAGATGCGCGTCATGACCGTCGAGATCGGTGACGTCGAATGACACGGCCATCGCTGGAACGTCCAGAGCGCGGACCGTGTCGAGCGCAGCCGCAAGCTCCGCGTCATCCGCCGGCCCATTGATCGCCACCGCAAAACCTTCCTTAGCGAGCGCGCAGGCCGCCCCGAGACCAATGCCGCGGGACGAGCCTGTAACTAAGGCGACCGGGCGACTCACCAGACCGCTCCATGCTTGATCAGCTCGCGGGCGATGATCATGCGCTGGATCTGATTGGTGCCCTCGTAGATCTGGGTGATCTTGGCGTCCCGATAAAGGCGCTCGACCTCAAAACCTCTGATATAGCCGGAACCGCCAAACACCTGCACGGCATCCGAGGTACGCGCCACCGCCATGTCGCCGGCGAAGCATTTGGCCATAGAACAGGCCTTTGTCGCGTTCTCACCCGCGTCGATCTTGCTGGCCGCCGAATGCACCAGAAGTCGCGCCGCCTCGATGTCCTTGGCCATGTCGGCGAGCAGCCATTGCACGCCCTGAAACTCGGCGATCGCTTTTTGGAACTGTTTCCGTTGCTGGGCGTAGTCGACCGCCGCTTCCAATCCCGCCTGGGCGATACCGACGGCGAGCGCCGCGATGCCTACGCGCCCCTTGTCCAGCACGCTCATCATCATGTGAAAGCCGCGCCCCTCCTCGCCGAGCAGCGCATCCGCGGACAGGCGCACATCCGTAAACGTGAGCGCGCCCACCTGACTCGCGCGCTGGCCCATCTTGTGCTCTTTCGGCCCGCGCTCGACGCCATCGGCATGCAGATCGACGATGAAGATCGACATGCCGCGGTGCCCCGCCTCCCTGTCGGTGCGCGCCAAGACGAAGCCGACATCGGCGACCGGCGCATTGTGGATCCAGATCTTGCCGCCGTTCAGCACCCAGCCCTCGCCGTCGCGCACCGCTTCGGTGCGGATGCCGGAGACATCCGTGCCGGCTTCCGGCTCGGTGATGCAATAGGCGACCTTGGTCTCGGCCGTCATGACCGCGGCGAGCCAGCGCTCTCGCTGCGCATCCGTGCCGTGGCGCACGAGAAGGGTCGAGATCAGCTCGATCAGCCCACATTGATCGGCAATGGATGCGTAGCCGCGCGAAAGCTCCTCCATCACCAGGGCGTAGGTCAGCGTATCGAAGCCGGGCCCGCCCATCGCCTCCGGCACGCCGATCCCGAAGAGCCCGAGCTCGCCCATCTGCTGGTAAATCTCGCCCGGAAACCGCTCGTCCCGGTCCAGCTCCTCGGCGACCGGCCGCACCACTTCATCGGCGAAGTTACGCGCCATATCACGCACTTGGAGATGGGTTTCCGTCAGATACACGTCAGCGTCCCGTGCCCGAGGCTCTTTCACTAGTAACCGAATAGTTACTTTATGCGATGCGTTGAGCCAAGGTCAAGGGAAACGACAAAAATTCCCTTGCCGAGCCGATGCGACCTGACTAAAGTAACCATAAAGTTACTTGCAGAAAGAAGGCGTTTGGGGAGGCGTTATCATGAAGCCCGGCAGCAAGGTGAAATTCGGCCGCGTCGATCTCGAGGTTACCGCGTTCAGCTTCGGCACCGCGCCGATCGGCAACATCTTTCGCGAGATCGACGAGCCGACCTCCGACGGCATGATCCAGGCCGCCTGGGACGCCGGCGTGCGCTATTACGACACCGCCCCGATGTACGGCCACGGTTTGAGCGAGCTTCGCACCGGCCATTCCCTTCGCTGGAAACGCCGGGACGACTTCGTGCTCTCCTCCAAGGTCGGCCGCCTCCTGAAGCCCGCCAGGCGCGAAAGCATCGACTTCGCGCCCTGGACCAATGCCGGCGCGTTCACCATGCATTTCGACTATTCCTACGACGGCACCATGCGCGCCTTCGAGGACAGCCTGCAGCGCATGGGCCTGGAGCGCATGGACATCTGCTTCATCCACGACATCGACCGCTTCACCCGCGGCGACGAGCAGCCCGAGGTCTTTGCGCAGGCGATGGACGGCTCATGGAAGGCGCTTTCGGACCTGCGCGACCAAGGCGTGGTCAAGGCGATCGGCGTCGGGGTCAATGAATGGGAAGTCTGCTATGAGGCCCTGAAACAGCGCGACTTCGACTGCTTCCTCCTCGCCGGCCGCTACACCCTCCTGGAGCAGGAGTCGTTGGACGACTTCCTACCGCTCTGTGAGGAACGGGGTGCCGCCGTCGTCATCGGCGGCGGCTTCAACTCCGGCATCCTCGCCACCGGCGCCATCGACGGCGCCAAATACAACTACGCCCCCGCCCCCGCTGACATCATGGACAAGGTCAAAAAAATCGAGGCCGTCTGCGCCGACTACGACGTCCCGCTCCCAGCCGCCGCCCTCCAGTTCGTCGTCGCCCACCCCGCCGTCCCCTCCTTCATCGCCGGCACCCGCACGGTCGAACAGCTCCAAAAAAACCTAGCCTGGTTCGACCACCCGATCCCAGCCGACTTCTGGGCCGACCTCAAAACCAAGGGCCTCCTTCGCGAGGATGCCCCAACCTAGTGGCATGGCCACCTCATGGACTCCGACCGCCATCGTCTCGATCGACGGTATGCCGCCAAGCTTGACGAGGTCGAGAGGGCTTCGAGACGGGTTGATGTTGTGAGTATGAAATCGATAGGCTGAGATTGTCTATGTTCAGCTCACCAGCGGTAAGCTGTCACTGGGCTTGTTCGGGCTTTGTGCTACCTTTTGACACGAGCGCAGAAGTGACATATTGCAGAAACAGCAATAAATTACAGGTTGATTTGTTTCTACAAAACAGCAACTTTTTGGCTCTTTGCTCTCGGAGATCTTGTTCAAAGAAAGAGAAATCAGTGTCGACATTAGTGGAATGCGCAGACCTGGAGTGCTTTCGCGTTGATGAAAGCGGATACACCGGATTCGATCTTCTCAACCCCGACCAACGTTTTCAAGGCGCTTCGGCAATTGCCATCAGTAACGAAGATGCCGCTCGCCTCATCAAAAAACACTTTTCCAAGCTACAAGCACCAGAGCTTAAGTACCGCTCAATGTCGCGTCGATCCACAAATCACCAACAACTGCTATCAATTCAAAGGGAGCTTATCTCTAACTACAAAAACGTGACCTATGTGTGCGACAAGAGATATTTGCTCATCCTGATGTTTGTAGATTATGCTGTTGAGCCATTTTACTACGAACGAGGTTTTAATTTCTATGAAGACGGACAGAACTACGCTATGGTGTCTTTGCTCGCCATTGCAGGACCAACACTCCTAGGACAGCCCGCTTTCGACAATATGCTCGCAGCATTTCAACACGCCGTCAGGGATAAGACGCCAGAAGCTTTGAACGCGCTCGTCACAGCGACACGATGGCGCGAATTGCCAGAAGCGCTTGGGCCACTTGCCCAGTACGCAGCACTGAATGCCTTACTGCGATAGCTACGCCTAACGTAAGCACTGACGCAGCCATGGTGGTCCTGCAATCGCTGATAAGCCGAATGGAAATCATGGCAGAAAGCAATTATCGTGTTGAGCACGACCAATCAGAGAATTTGCTTACCTATCACGATCTGCTGCAGCGCCTTATCAATCATGACCAAGACGTCGAGTTTCGCCAAACTGAAATTACATCCATTAAATTTCCACTCAAAATCGCCGAGGTCACGCAGGTTGATTCCAAATCGAGCCCAGCGGTGCAGCTGGCAGATGTAATGATTGGTGCCGCAATCGAAGCAGCATACAGTGTAACGGGTCTACGTTCCGGTGGCCTCGATCCCGACGCAGTGATGTCTCTCTACGCCGACAACCAGTTCATCCATCTTACCCCTTCTTTAGACTTCGAGGATCAGCGGCGTTTCAGACAAGGCACACAGTCTGCCGAACTAATCGACTATTTTGCCGCAAACTTTGGACCACCCTGAGGATAAAAATACGGCCTCGGCATTCTTGGCCAAACGGCCCGATAGGACATTGTTAAGAAGTCAGCTAAGGGGCCCCTTTAAGCCGCAGCGCCTCCGAGTGGGGATGGCCGAGTTGGGTCAGCAGCAAGCGCTATATCCATTCAGCTTAGGCCCGATGTCGCCGAGAAAACGACCGTTGGAATGGCGGGTTACACTCGACCTGACCCGCGACAACCATACTTGCCATAGCGTCAGCAATAAGAACTCACAGCTGAAGCCTAAGCAAGCCCGGCTGAAACAGTCTCGCATCCATCTCTCTGAGATCAGGCGCAACGTCGAGCGGCGTTGCCGCCTGCTCCAGGATGTCGCGGGCGAGATCAATGCCCGGTGCGATCTCCGTCACGATCAGGCCGTCGCCTGTCAGCTTCATGACGCAGCGCTCGGTGACGTAGGTGGCTTCCTGGCCTTGGGCGATGGCGCGGCGGCCGGAGAAGGAGATTTGGTCGACCTTTTGCACAACCTTCGGAATCCGGCCTTCCTTGTCGATCACCAGCCGGCCGTCCTCGATATGCATCTTGGCGCCGGCGTTGAACGTGCCGGAGAAAATGATGCGCTTGGCGCGGGCGGTGATGTCGACGAAGCCGCCCGCCCCCGCCGTCCTGTGCGGGGTGGCGGCGAGGCGGGAGACGTTGACCGAACCCTCGGCGTCGATTTCGAGGAACGAGAGCAGCGAGGCGTCGAAGCCGCCCGCCTGAAAGTAGGAAAATTGGTGGGGCGAGGCGACGAAGGCTTCGGCGTTGGAGGCGCAGCCGAACTTGAAATCGAGGAGAGGCACACCGCCGACGGCCCCCTGCTCGATCATCCAGGTGACGTCGCCATGGCGGCCTTCCTCGATGAAGATGCGCGGCACGTTGGCCGAGACGCCAAAGCCGATATTGACCGCCCAGCCTGCCTCAAGCATCTGCGCGACTCTTCTCGCGATTACCTTGCCGACGCCGAAGTCCGGGATCTGGAAACTCTCCAGCGGGCGGATCAGTTCGCCCGAGATCGCCGGATCGTAGGGGGTCGCCGTGGTCTGCAGCATGTCCGGGGCTTCGACCACATGGTCGACCAGAATGCCCGGCACATGCACGTCCTTCGGCGGGATCGAGCCGTTTTTCGCGACCCGCCGGACCTGGGCGATGACGATGCCACCGGTGTTGCGCGCAGCCAGCGCCATTTCCATCGCACCGAGATAAGCGCCCTCGCCCTCAAAGCTGAGATTGCCGCGCTGATCCGACGTGGTCGCGCGGATGATGGCGACATCCGGCTTGAGCGCTTGGAAATAGAGCCAGTCCTCGCCCGCGAAATGCTCATGCCGCACGATCGGCTCTTCCGCCGCCGCGGCGTTCATCGCGCCGCCTTCCTGCTCGGGATCGACGAAGGTGTCCATGCCGACCTTGGTGAGCACACCCGGACGATGGCCCGCCCCCTCGCGCAGCATGTCGAAGATGATGCCGGACGGCAGGTTGTACGCTTTGACCTGATTCGCGGTGATCATCTGCCAGATCAACGGCGGATCCGCCTTGGTGGGGCCGGAGGGGTAGGAGCCGCCGATGATCTTGTCGATGCAGCCCGGCTTCGCGATATGATCGACGCCCTTGGTGCCGAAAAAATCGCCGGCCGCGATCGGGTGGATCATAGTGAGACCCGCCGGGCTGCGGGTGGCGTCGAAACGCTCGCCCATCGCCTTCAACACGGCGTCGGGACAACAAAGCCCGCTCGACGAGTTGACCGCAACCGTCGCTTTGTCCGGGATCAGCGCCACGGCGTCAGCCGCTGTCATCTGCTTGGTCAAAGGTTTCCCCCAACGTCGTGTCGTCGCGCAAAGTAACTAATTGGTTATCTCACTATGCCAAGGCCCCAGGCGCGAATCAAGCATCGAAAAACACCAACAAAATCAAGCTTTCCACGTCAAGGGCTTTCCTCTAAGTAACCATTAAGTTACAAGTGAAGAAAGCGATGAGGGAGCCCAGGATGAACGTCTACTTCCAAAAGACCCACCAGCGCGCCTTCGGCACGTTTCCTCTGACCGGGGACGAGGCGAGGCAGGCGATCCAAACGGCCGCCGAGGTCGGCTACCGCGCCTTCGACACTGCGCAGATGTACGGCAACGAGGCCGAAACCGGCGAGGCCCTGAAGGCTACCGGGATCGCTCGCAGCGAGCTCTGTATCACGACCAAGGTGCATCCCGACAATTTCGACGAGGACAGGTTCATCGCCTCGGTCGAGCAGAGCCTGAAGGCGCTGCAGGTCGACGCTGTCGATGTGCTCCTTTTGCACTGGCCGCCGATCGGCGGCGACATCACGCCTTCGCTGAAGCTCCTGCAGCAGGCCTATGACAAGGGGCTTACGAAGAACATCGGCGTCTCCAATTACACCGTTGCGATGATGCGAGACGCGGTCTCTATCGTCGATGCGCCGATCGTCACCAATCAGGTCGAATTCCACCCGCTCCTCAATCAGGACAAGCTTCTGGCCGGCGCCGACGAGATCGGCATTCCGCTCTCCTCCTACTGTTCGGTCGCCCGCGGTGAGGTGTTCAAGCACCCGGAATTCGCCAAGATCGGCGAAGGCTACGGCAAGAGCGCCGCTCAGGTGGTGCTGCGCTGGATCATCCAGAAGGGCGTCAGCATCAACACGATGTCGACCAAACCCCAGAACATCCGCGCCAATTTCGACATCATAGACTTCACGCTTTCCAGCGTCGACATGGCGCGCATCGAAAAGCTGACCCACACCGGCTATCGCATCGTCGACCAGGACCTCGTCCCCTGGGCTCCTAGCTGGGACTAGCTGAGCCGGCGCGGCCGGCGGCGTTGAGGGGTGCCTGCCGGCGACGTTAGAGCGTGGTCTGAAGCGGATCCCGATCGGATGTGATCGGAATACACGCTCCGTTTGTTTCGCCGCATGTCTTTATCGAACAGATATTTCCACTGTGCGTGAAAAGCTCTAGCGGCCTATCCACGATCAAGCAAAGCGCCGGGCGACACGCCGATTAACGCGACATTAACCTCGCTCCGGCAAGTTCCTTGGTGGTCCATGCGACCCTGGGAGTCCGGGCACGGCCCAACCCTTTCTGCGGGCGGACGGATTCCCAGGGTCGCATGGACCAGATTGCTATGGTGACAGATTTTGGTTGATGAAGTCTTAACGCCGGGGAGCGGGTTGTCGCTGTCTCATGCGGAAGGCCCATGTTGCCGATCAGCACCAAGCGATGTTGGCAAAAAGAGCAATGGAAAGCCGTCGCTGATCGAACCACCAAGAATTCGCGACGGCTTAGCCAACGGGGCCTCTAGACCCCTTGCCTTCGCTTTGTTTATCTCTCGTTTTGGACAGTCTCCATGGAGACGCTGGCAGCTGAGGAACGGCGACCCGTCCAATCCTCGACACAGGCTCGATCCTCAACACACACCGGGGTAAATGCCCATGCACGCTCTTTCCCTCTCCCGCCGTCTCCGGCGCACCCCTTTCAGCGAAGGCGTCGAAGCTGCAGGCGTCAAAGCTTACACGGTCTACAACCATATGCTCCTGCCGACGGTCTTCCGTTCGATTGAAGAGGATTACCGTCATCTAAAGGAGGCGGTGCAGATCTGGGACGTGGCCTGTGAGCGCCAGGTGGAGATCCGTGGGCCCGAGGCCGGCAAGCTGGTGCAGATGCTGACGCCGCGCGATTTACGCCGGATGCTGCCGGGGCAGTGCTGCTACATGCCGATCGTCGACGAGACAGGGGGCATGCTGAACGACCCGGTCGCGGTCAAGCTCGCCGAGGATCGCTGGTGGATCTCGATCGCCGACAGCGATCTGCTCTACTGGGTCAAGGGCATCGCTTATGGCTATCGCCTGGACGTGCTGGTGGACGAGCCCGACATCTCGCCGCTCGCGGTGCAGGGTCCGAAGGCCGAGGACTTGATGGCGGCGGTGTTCGGCGAACGCATCCGCTCGGTGCGCTTCTTCCGCTTCGGCGTCTACGAGTACCAGGGACGTGACATGGTGATCGCCCGTTCCGGCTATTCCAAGCAGGGGGGATACGAGATCTATCTCGAGGGCAGTGATCTCGGCATGGCGCTCTGGAACGAGCTGATGGAGGCGGGAGCGCCTTGGGATGTGCATGCCGGCTGCCCCAATCTGATCGAGCGGATCGAAGGCGGGCTGCTCTCCTACGGCAACGACATGACCGACGACAACACGCCCCATGAGTGCGGCCTGGAACGGTTTTGCCATACCGAGACCGCGATCGGCTGCATCGGCCGTGACGCGCTCTTGCGGGTGACCAAGGAAGGGCCGGTGAAGCAGATCCGCGCTATCGCCATCGAGGGGGATGCCGTCCCGCCCTGCGACCGTCACTGGCCGATCGTCGCCGACGGCGAGAGGGTGGGGCGCGTGTCCTCCGCCGCCTGGTCCCCGGATTTCGGCACCAATGTCGCCATCGGCATGGTGCGCATGACCCATTGGAATCCGGGCACGCGGCTCAAGGTCGAGACGCCGGAGGGCCTGCGCGACGCCATCGTCCAGGAACAATTCTGGCTTTGAGGCGACGCGCCTAGCGTCTACTGGTTTCCGCGGATCAGATCGCTTGCCTTCTCGGCGATCATGATCGTCGGGGCGTTGGTGTTGGAGCCGATCAGGCTCGGCATGATCGAGCTGTCGCAGATGCGGATGCCATCCAGGCCGCGCACGCGGAGTTGCGGATCGACGACGGCCATGTCGTCGACGCCCATCTTGCAGGTGCAGGTCGGATGGTAGGATGTGCGACCATATTGGCGGGCATAGGCTTCGAAATCCGCCTGCGTCTTGACCTTCTCGTCGGGAAAACGGAGCGCCTTCACATACTTCTTCAGGCTCGACTGCGAGAAGATTTCGCAGCTGATCTTTACCCCCTCGACCGAGGTCTTAAGGTCGTCCTGCTCGGCCAGGAAGTTGGGATCGACGATCGGCGGATGGAGCGGATCAGCCGAGCGAAGACGAACCGTGCCGCGGCTTTTGGGACGAAGCGTGTAGGAGTTGAGCGTGATGCCCGATGATCCCGGCGGCACGCTCGGCACGCCTGCCTCGGCGCCAGCGCCGGCGAGGAAATGGAACTGCAGGTCGGGGATCGGGCTCGCCTTGTCCGCATACCAAAAGGCGCCGCCTTCGACGATGTTCGAGGTCACGGGACCTGAGTTGAAGAGGTAGTATTGAATGCCGGCCAGCGCCGCCCAGTGCCATTTGTTGTATTTGTCGAGGCTGTAATGGCCGGTCAGCTCGGCGACGATGTCGATGCCGAAATGGTCGTTCAGGTTCTCACCAACTCCCGGCAGGTCGTGCACCACGTCGATGCCATGCTCTTTCAGGTGGGCTGCCGGACCGACCCCGGAGAGCATCATGATCTTAGGCGTACCGATGGCGCCTGAGGTGACGATGACCTCGCTGTCGGCGCGTGCCGTCACACTTTCCTGGCCATTGAAATAGCGAACACCAGTCGCGCGTGTGCCCTCGAAGGTGATGCGATCGACCAGGCAGCCGGTCTCGACCTTGAGATTGCGCCGGTGCATCACCGGCTTCAGGTAACCGACGGCGGCCGAGCAGCGGCGATAGTTCTTGGTGGTGGTCTGATAGACGCCGGAGCCCGCCTGCCGCTCGCCGTTGAAGTCGGGGTTGTAGGGAATTCCGAGTTCCTGGCAGGCCTTGACGAAGGCCCGTGTCATCGGCTGGGGATCGGGAATATTCGAGACGCCGAGCCCGCCTTCCGTGCCGTGCCAGTCGCCGGCGAAAATGGTGTTGCCTTCGGAGCGGATGAAATATTGCTGGATGTCCTTGAACGCCCAGTCGTCGCAGCCCTCCTCGTTCGCCCAACGGTCATAGTCCGCCGGATTGCCGCGCGTAAAAACCTCGGCGTTGATCGAGCTGCCCCCGCCGATCACGCGCGCCTGGGCGTAGGGGATTTCTCGATTGTTGGCATGCTTCTGCGGCGCCGTGGTGAGGCCCCAGGTGTGCGGACCGTCGGTCATCTTGGCGAAGCCGACCGGCATGTGGATGAGGTAGTGATTGTCATCGCCGCCGGCCTCCAGCAGAAGCACACGCACATCGGCGTTCTCGCTCAGCCGGTTCGCCAGCACGCAGCCCGCAGAACCACCGCCGACGATCACATAGTCGTAACCTCTGTCCGCCATCATCCCGATCCGTTGGTCGTGTTGCTCTTGTGCAGCTCAAAACAAAATCTGCGGTGTGGCCGCGCCACCCACTACATGACGATCTGCGTCTTTAGATCCTCCGGCCGATCGGCGAAGCTGTCAAAGGCATCCTGGATCTTCTCAAGTGGATAGGATGCGCGCGTGAACAGGTCCGTCTTGATCCGGCCGTGGGTCAGCAGGGTCAGCGAATCGTGCATGTCTTCCCTCATGCCGGAGACCGATCCTTTTACCGAGTTCTCTTCGAGGATCGTGGTCAGGATGTCCAGCGAGAGCGCTTCGTTCGGTCCGGTCAGGCCAAAGGCGGCGAGGTGCCCGCCTTTGCGCATCAGTTCGGTCGCCTTGGCGTAGAGTCCAACATTGCCGACGCTTTCGATCACGATGTCGGCGCCGCGACCATCGGTGGCATCAAGCACTGTCTGCTTCAGGACCGCGGGATCGCTGACGCCGACATCCGCGCCGGCATCGAGCGCCATCTGCACCCGTTCGAGGCTGATATCCGCGGCGATGATCGGAGCGGCTCCGATGGTGCGCATCAGCTGGACATGGAGATTGCCGATCGGTCCGACACCGAGAATGACGACGGACTGGCCAAAGGTGACGCGCGCCTTTCTCGCAGCGCGCACGACACAGGCAAGCGGTTCGGTCAGCGCCAGAACTTCCGGGCAGATGGCCTCCGATGCTGGGATAACGAGTTGAGCAGGTACCGCCAGATACTCGGCGAAGGCGCCGTCGATCGTGATTCCCATCTGCTGCATCTCGGGACAGTTAAGGATCTCGTGGCGACGACACCAATAGCAGTTGTTGCAACCGATATTCATGTCGACCACGACGGGCTGGCCCTCCCGGAGCCCGGTCACGTCAGGCCCGAGGCCTGCGACATGTCCTGTGAACTCGTGGCCGGGGATCATCGGCAGTTTGTCGACGGCGTAAGCGCCATTGAAGATGTGAATGTCCGTGCCGCAAATGCCGGTGCGCGCAATCTTGATCAGCGCTTCGCCTCGGCCGGGCTCGGGGCGCGGCACGTCCTTCACCTCGAACCGGCCGGGCTCGACCAGCACAGCGGCGCACATGGTCGTGGTCACTTGACCACGCCTCGAAGCTTGCTGCGGTCGATGGTCAGGGCGATCGCGATGATCAGGACGACGCCGAACACCATCTGCTGCTGGGTGGCGTCGACTTCGAGATAGACCATGGCGGCGCGGATCACCATCACGATGAGCGTGCCGATAGCCGTGTTGAGCACCCCGCCGACCCCGCCGGTGAGCGGCGTGCCGCCGACCAGGACAGCGACGATGGCAAGCAACAAAAATCCATTGGCTAGGTTGGCGTCGCCGCCGGAGAGCTTGACCGAGAACATCAGGCCGGCGATGGCGGCAAAGGTGCCGGAGAGCGCGAAGGCCAGGATTTTCACGCGATCGACGTTCAGGCCCGAGGCGACCGCGGCGAGTTCGCCCGCTCCAACGGCCTTCAGCGCGCGGCCGAAGGTGGTGCGAGTCTGGAGGAACCAGGCGATGGCCAGTAGAACGCCTGCGATGATCAGCGGATGTGGGATTCCGGCGGTCGAGGCAAACATCCAGCCGAAGCTTTCATTGCGCGCGGTCGCATCCATTGAAAGGGCACGCTCGCCGGAGAAATACTTCGCGGCCGAGAGGGCAACGAAGCCCATGGCCAGGGTCGAGACGAAGGACGGGACGTAGAGGCGGGTGGTGACGAAGCCGGAGATCGCGCCGATTAGGAAGCCGGCGAGCACGCAAAGAAGGGCGACGCCGATGCCGAACTGGGCGAGATAGACGGTGGCGAGCACGGTGATCAGGTTCGCGACTTGCTGGGCGGAGAGATCAATGCCGCCGATATAGATCGCAAACGTCATGCCGAGCGCCATGATGAACAGCGGGGCGACATCGGTGGCCAGCGACAGCAGGCCTGATGGGTTGAAGAAGCTGGGATTGATGAGGCCTACGATGACGACGAGGCCCAGCAGCGTGATCCAGGGCAGATGCGGTCTGATGGTTTCCAAGTTCATGAACCTGCCTCAGATCATGTGGTGAAC
The DNA here is from genome assembly GCA_039197065.1 of Pseudomonadota bacterium. Classification (GTDB taxonomy): domain Bacteria; phylum Pseudomonadota; class Alphaproteobacteria; order Geminicoccales; family Geminicoccaceae; genus JANQPX01. The sequence goes on from JBCCUL010000045.1 coordinate 20,270, forward strand.
GAGGTCGTAGAGCGACGGCTTGTCGCCGGGCCTGCCGTCGAAGCGTTTTTGGAATTCGCCGTCCTTGATGACGATGATCGTGTGGCTGAGCCCGATGGCTTCCTCGAGCGTATCGGCGATCAGGATGATGCCGATGCCCGCATCCGACATCTCGCGCACCATCTCGTAGACGTCCTCCTTGGCGCCGATATCGAGGCCGCGGGTCGGGTGATCGAGCAGGATGATATCCGAGCCGCCGGAGCGCCATTTGGCGAGCACGACCTTTTGCTGATTGCCGCCTGAAAGACCGCCGCAGTCCTTGTATTCACTGGGCGTCTTGATCCCTAGGCGCTCGATCCAGTTTTTCGCGAGTTTCTTCTCCTCGCCGGTGCGCAGCACACCGTTGCTGGCATAGTTCTCCATCTGGCTGAGCGTCATGTTTTCATAGACGTTCATGCCGCCCACGATACCCTCGACCTTCCGCTCGCGCGGCACATAGCCGACGCCGCGCTCGACGCCGCCGCGGGCGGTAAACTGGGCGATCTGCTCGCCCTTGATCGTCACCTTGCCGGCGCTCGGCGTTTCGAGGCCATAGATCGTGCGCAGGATCGCTTCCCGCCCCGAGCCTTCCGTGCCGACCAGGCAAAGCACCTCGCCCGCATGTAGCGAAAAAGAAATATTCTTGAAGCGGGAGCCATTGCTGACATCGTCGAACTGCAGCAGCACACTCTCGGCATCGTAGGCCTGCTGCTTTTGCTCGCGGTAATATTCCTTGTCGACTTCACGGCCGACCATCTTGTGCTGAATGGCGTCGACGTCGGCCTCGTCATGGCCGACCACGTCGACCACCTCGCCATCCTTCATGACATAGATGCGATCGGAGAGCTCCAGCACTTCGTCCATGCGATGGCTGACGAAGATGAAGGAAGCGCGCTTGGTGAGGTCGCGGACGAGCTTGAACAGAAGCTCGACCTCCTCCTTCGCGAGCACCGAGGTCGGCTCGTCGAGAAGGATCACCAGATCGCCGTCGACTCGCTCTTCGAGGGTCAGAACCTTGGCGAGTTCGACCAGCTGGCGTTGGGCGAAGGACAGCTTCGAGGTGATGGTGGCCGGATCGATGTCGAGCTTGACCTTGGCGAGCTGATGTTGGGCGGCATCGGCCATGCTCTTCCAGTCGATGACGCCGTAGCTCACAAACTGTTGCTCGAAGCCCAGAAATATATTCTCCATCACCGTGAGGTTGGTGATAAGGGACTGTTCCTGAAACACCATGCCGATGCCGTGATCCATGGCCTGGCGCGGGTTTTGGAAACGCACCGTCGTGCCGTCGATGGTGATGTTGCCGCCGTCGGGCTGATAGGCGCCGTAGATCACCTTCATCAGCGTCGACTTGCCGGCGCCGTTCTCGCCGACAAGACCGACAATCTCCCCACGCTTGACCTCGAAGTCGACCGCCTTGAGGGCATGGACGCCTGGGAAGTGCTTGTCGACCTGTTTGAGTTCGTACATCGCGCCAGACCCTATTTTACGAAGCTGACGGATTTGCGGTCGGTGGAAAGCACGACCGCGATGATCACCAGGAGGCCGAGCACGCCGTCCTGGACGTAGCCGGGAAGACCGATCACCACCATGCCGTTATTGATGACGTTCACGACCAGGACGCCGACCAGCGTGTTCCAGACACCACCGATGCCGCCCCAAAGGGCGGTGCCGCCGACCACGACTGCGGTGATCGAGATGAACATGAAATTGTTGCCGGTGGCGGTCTCGGCGATGCCGATGCGCCCAACCGCGAGGAGCGCGCCAACCGCGAAAAAAATGCCGGCGAGCATGAAGCCCAGGACGCGGACGCGCTCGACATTGAGGCCACTCGCATGAGCCAGTTCCTCCCCACCGCCGACGGCGTAGAAATTGCGGCCGAGCGTGGTGCGGGACTGGATGAACCAGGCGATCAGGAGAAAGGCGAGCGCCACGTAGCACATGATCGGAAAGTTGAAGATGCGCTCGGTCAGGAGCGAACGGAAAAGCTCGTCCTCGACCCGGATGCGGTCGCCGCCGGTCAGAAGAAGGGCAAAACCGGTGCCGACGAAGCCCATGGCGAGGCTCGCCATGAAGGAGGGTATCTTGAGCCGGACATGGACGAGCCCGTTGATGAAGCCCATCACAGCCCCCACCAGCATGGCGAGCGGGATCGCCAAGATGCCGAAGCTTGCGATCGTGCCACCCCAGGCGAGGAAGGCAAAGGCGAAGATCACGGCGCAGACCGAGACCGTGCCCTCCATGCTGAGATCGATCGAACCCATGATGATGATGAAGGTCACGCCGACCGCGACCATGAGGGCGGGGCTCGCCGCGACGAAGATGCGGGCGGCATTGCGGATCGAGAAAAACCGGCTGTCGACCAGATAGATGTGGTCCTTCCCCTCGCGAAAATCCTCCAGCCACTCGAAGAAGGGAAAGAGGAGCATCAGGACAGCCAGCACCAGGAGCGGCGCCCATTTGATGATCCGCTCCCTGGTGAGAAACCTCTCCATCGGCGGCGACTGGATCGCAATGTCGGTCATGGTGCGCGCACCCTAAAAGGGCGATCCGTTAGAGGACGGAATCGTGGCTTCGGTCTTGTTTGAGAACGCCGGTCAGCCCGTGGCGGGCGCGACCGAACCACCGGCCGCGCCCCTAACGTTATTTGTACTGGATCTGGCCGTTGGACGGGCCCCAGAAGTCGGACCAGTCATAGGTCGGCACATTGTCCAGATAGTCCGCCTTGAACTGCAGCGCGTCCTCCGGCGTGACCATGATGGTCGGTCCGTAGAATTCGCGATGCTCGTTCGGCTCCTCGGACGGCTTGAAGACGCCGGTCGCAGCATGATAGGCGAGCGATGCGGTGATGCCGCCGCCCCAGTGCGGGTTGGTGAAGACGGTCGCCAGGATTTTGCCCTCGGCCACCAGATCGACCGCCTGCGGATTGCCGTCATAGGTGACGATCGGAATGTCCATGCCTTCGGCGCGAAGGGCCTCGAGCACGCCATAGCCGATGGTGTCGTTGGCGCAGTGCACGCCGGTGATCTCGTCGCCATAACGGGTGATGAAGGACGACATGATTTGATTGGCCTTCTGGGTATCCCAGTCAGCTGGCTGGGCATCGAGCAGTTCGACGTCCGGGTAGTCGGCGAGCGCGTTCTTCAGACCCTGTAGCCGCTCGATCGCCGGGTTGTTGGACGCAATGCCGCCCAGATGAACCACGCCGCCCTTGCCGCCCATGGCTTCCAAGAGAATGCGCGCGGTCTCTTCGGCCGGCTTCTCGTCGGACCAGCTCATGTGGCTGACATAATTGTCGCCGAAGTCCCAGGGATGGAGATCGTCGGTCTTGTTCCAGAGCGTCGAGACATAGGCGCCCGCTTCGACGCAGGCCTCGACCACAGGGCGCGCGTTCGGCGCATCATTGGTGTCGATCGCAAGCGCCAGATCGCCATTGGTCTTGGCGAGCAACGCCTTGACGTCAGCGAGCGACTTTTCGGACGAACCCTCGTTGATCAGATGCGTAAGGGCATCCTTGGACTTGCCGAGGCTCTCGATAAACGCCTCACCGCCGGAGACGATCTCGTTCCAATAGGGGTTGGTACGGTTGCGATAGCTCCAGGCGACCGTCGGGTCGGCAATCGCCGCTCGCGCCATGCCCGGACCCATCAGGCCGGCCGCGGCAACGCCACCCAGACCATAGGCCGACGCCAACAGGAGATTGCGACGATTGATCGTCTCCTGCTCGAGATATTTCTTGATGAACGACATGGAAGACCTCCCATTTTCCAATCGACCTCTTGATGAGGCCTCAGTCCCGTTGCCCTGGCGGCCGGCCGTTATGTGACGCTCCGGAATATGGACCGGCACCGTTGATTCGATCGGTAACGCACCAGTTAGTTACTTTTAATTCCTTTTTCGTGTCAAGTCCACTATAACTGTGCGTGGAAAGTCGTAATTCGGAGCCTGGGGACTCGATGCAGACCGCACAGAACAAGATCCAAGGGGGCGACGCGCTGATGCCGAAAACCAAGCCGCGCGCTCGCGACGCCGATGCGACCAAGGCCCGGATCCTGGCCGCCGCCAAATCGGAGTTCGCCCGTCTCGGCCTCGCCGGCGCCCGCGTCGACGAGATCGCGGAGAAGGCGAGCGCCAACAAGCGGATGATCTATCACTATTTCGGCAGCAAGGAGGATCTCTTCCAGGTGGTGCTGGAGGAGGCCTATCTCGACATCCGAAGTGCGGAGCAGGAGCTCGACCTCGATCACCTGGCCCCGCGCGAGGCGCTGGAGCGGCTGGTGCGCTTCACCTGGAACTATTATCTCGACAACCCCGAATTCATCACGCTGGTCAACAGCGCCAACCTGCATCGCGGCCGCCATCTGGAAAATTCGGAGCGTCTCAAGACAGCGAGCCGCCGCTTCGTCATCATGGTGCGCGGCATTCTTGATCGTGGGGTTGCCGACGGCGTGTTCCGAGACGGCATCGACCCGGTCCAGCTCAACATCACCATCGCCGCGATCGGCTATTACTACCTGACCAACCGCTTCACCGGCGGCATCCTGTTCGAGCGCGACTTCATGACGAAAGCCGCGCGTGAAAAGCGGCTGGCCTTCAACATCGACACGGTCATGCGCCTCGTCGAAGCCTAGGGTGGCGTGGCCACCTCATTGGTTTCGTCCGCCTCTGCCAAGATCATTAGTATGCCGCCAGGTTTTCGAAGGGCGTCAAGGGTTCTAACGAAACGGTTCTGCCAATAGGGTAAGAAAAACAGAGGGAGGCTGACCATCGTCTCGACGCAAGAGATCCCTCGGGAATTCGATTACATCATCACCGGCGCTGGGTCGGCGGGCTGTGTGCTGGCCCACCGGCTGAGCGAAGATCCCGATATTTCGGTTCTCCTCCTGGAGGCGGGCGGGCGCGACAAGAACTGGCTTTTTCACTGGCCCGTCGGCTTCGCCAAGATGACCAAGGGCATTGCCAGCTGGGGCTGGTCGACGGTGCCGCAGCGCCAGATGAAAGGGCGCGAGCTCTGGTACACTCAAGCGAAGGTGATCGGCGGCGGCAGCACGATCAACGCGCAAGTCTACACCCGCGGCAACGCCAAGGATTATGACGCCTGGGCGGACGAGGAGGGATGTGCCGGCTGGAGCTATCGCGAGGTCCTCCCCTATTTCAAGCGTGCCGAAGGCAATGAGCGCTTCGCCGATGACTATCACGGCGCCGAGGGGCCGCTCGGCGTGGCCATGCCGCGCGGCACGCTGCCTGTTGCCGATGCCTTCATCCGGGCGGCGCAGCAATATGGCATTCCCTATAATCCGGACTTCAACGGCCGCGTGCAGGGCGGCGTCGGCTATTACCAGCTGACCCAGCGCGATGTGCGTCGTTCCTCGGCGGCGACAGCCTTTTTACGTCCTGCCGAAGACCGCCCGAACCTGACCGTGCGGATCGAAGCACAGGCGACCCGCATCCTCCTGGAGAACGGACGCGCCGTCGGGCTGGAGGTGGCCGAAGGCGGCGGGCGAACCCAGTATCACGCTCGCCGCGAGGTGCTGGTCACGTCGGGCGCGATCGGCTCGCCAAGGCTTCTGATGCTCTCCGGGATCGGTCCGGCGGACCATCTGACATCGGTGGGCATCGAGGTCAGGCATGATCTCTTAGGCGTCGGCAAGAACCTGCAGGATCACGTCGATATCTGCGCGCTCGCCGAATGCACCGGGCCGCACAGCTATGACGGTGTCCAGCGGCTCGACCGGACGATCATGGCCGGGCTGCAATATCTCCTCTTCAAGACCGGCCCGGTGACCTCGTCCCTCTTCGAGACGGGCGCCTTTTGGTATGCGGATGAGGACGCCCGCTCGCCCGACATCCAATTCCATTTCGGCCAGGGCTCAGGCATCGAGGCCGGCATCGTCAAGATCGATGGCGCCGGCGTCACGCTGAACAGCGCCTTCATGCGGCCGCGATCGCGCGGCAGGGTGACCTTGGCGTCAGCCGATCCGAAGACCGCTCCGCTGATCGATCCCAATTTCTGGGCCGAACCTTACGATCTCGAAATGTCGCTGCGCGGCCTCGAGATGGCGCGCGACATCCTCCGCCAGCCAGCGCTCAAGCCTTATGTCAGGCACGAGGCCCTGCCCGGTCCCGATGTCACCAGCAGGGACGCGCTCTTCGACTACGCCTGCAAGCTCGCCAAGACCGACCATCATCCGGTCGGCACCTGCCGCATGGGCCATGGCGAGGACGCGGTGGTGGCGCCGGATCTGAAGGTTCACGGTCTGGAGGGTCTGCGTATCTGCGACAGCTCGATCATGCCGGCGATCAATTCATCCAACACCAACGCACCGACCATCATGATCGGCGAGAAGGCTTCCGACCTCGTGCGCGGCCTGGATCCGCTGCCGCCCGCGGTGTTCGAGCATGAGCGGAACGACCCGCCGAGACGGGAGATCGCCTAGCCGGGCCGCAAACCGAGCCCCGATCGCTCCTCGAGCGTTGGAAGGCGTCGCGTCAGCGGTCCTCATTCACCGGAGGCGGCAACGCCTTGCTCCACCGTCTCAGCTCATCGAGAAAGCCGAGCGCCGTCTCGCCGAACGGCGTGATCGCGTATTGCACTGATATCGGCGAGGTGTTCATGACCTCACGCCTTACCAGGCCCTGCTGTTCCAGCTGACGCAGGCGCTCGGTGATCATCTTCTTGCTGGCGCCGCCGATCATCCTCGCCAGATCGTTGAAACGCACCGGCTCGTCCTTCAGATGCCAAAGGATCGAGCCCGTCCATTTGCCGCCGATGATCCGCATGCCGCGCTCGATCGCGCAGGGTTCAAGGCACGCCTCCTCCGCCTGCCGCCGCCCCTTGTCGTCCTCCACGACATATGCCCGCATGAGACTGCCTCACCAGTTTACAACGTCACCAGGTTACCAAAAGTATACTGGTTGATTCTTGATACCTTCATCAGCATCCTTTGCAACAAGCGTGATGACGTCAAGCGTCATCAAGGAAACGTAGCGGAGACCAGCCATGCCGACACCCGATATCCTGCTCTACACCGCGAACACCATGAACGGCTGGAAGCCACTGATTTTCCTGCATGAGGGCGAGATCGCCTATGACATGGTGCCGATCAGCTTTTCCAAGAAGGAGCAGAAGGCGCCGGACTATCTGAAGCTCAACCCGAACGGCCGTATCCCGACCATCGTCGATCGGGGGAATGACGATTTTGCGGTCTTCGAATCCGGCGCCATCCTTTGGTATCTCGCCGAGAAGTACGACATGTTTCTGAGCCAAGATCCCGACGAACGCTCCGAGACGCTGCAATGGCTGATGTTCCAGATGGGCGGCATCGGGCCGATGATGGGCCAAGCCATGTTCTTCCAGCGCATCGCCAAGCCCAATGGCGACGACGTGCCCTATGCGATCAAGCGCTATGTCGACGAGAGCCGGCGTCTCCTCGAGGTCTTGAACACCCGCCTCGATGGCCGGGAATGGCTGGCGGGGGATGCGATGTCCATCGCTGATATGGCCACCTATCCCTGGGCACGCAGCTATTTCTGGGCAACGGTCGACGTCGACGGCCTGGATCACCTGAACGCCTGGTTCGAGCGCATCGACGCCCGCCCCAAGACCCAGGCCGCCCTGCAACTCCCGGAACCCCGGCCGTCCGCCTTCGGCAAGGGCGATATCGAGGCCGCAGCCGCCGCCAACGCCGCCCGCTTCAAGGAACCCCAACGAGGGGGGCGATGACATGACGGAAACCTCACCGATCCGGGCGCATCGTCTCCGATATCGTCCGCCCCCGATGCGTGATCGGCTGTCGCCAGCTGGCGGTGACCGCTTGCGACACCACCACGATCGGAGCCTTTGAACAACTATGATTGTCTTCCGAGAGCCAAACCTCTAAGCGCTCGTTCTGCTGCATTATTGGTCAGGCAGATCCCGCAGTCTTCGGAAATGCGGGCGAAGCGATCCCGGCACCTCAGCATTACGCGTTCAATGTCGAACAGGACATCGATCTCTTGGCGGCTTCCAGTGCCATCGGTGAGATCACCAGTGTTTCTTGGATCGAGAGCACTTCCGCGACGGATTGAATCAGTATTGTTGTTCAGGATGTTACGCTCAAGCAGATCGGCGAACGCCTGAGGGCAGACCGCATTCAAGTCAATAAGAGATACCTTCACACCTTTTGCCGGCGGAACCGTATCCGTTTAGAGAAAGATCGCTCACGCTGCGGAACAGAATCGGCCGGATAAAAAAGCATGAGGCTTGGCGATGCATTTAGCCCTGGATCGACGCCCCCCCTGGGTGATCGATGCTCCTATGGATAGTGCTGCGTTCCTCACTTATCTCCGCCACTGTCCGATGCCGACATTGGGGCCCGGAGACACCGTGGTCATGGACAACCTGCCCGCTCACAAGGTCACCAGTGTCCGCGATATCCTCGACAAGGCCGGTGCCCAGCTCTGCTATATGCCGCCCTACTCACTGGACTTGAACCCGATCGAAAACACTTTCACCAAGCTCAAAACCCTGATCCGAAACGCCGGAGAACGTATCACCAAAGGCCTGCAACAGCAGATCGGCAGAGCGATCAATGCCTTCTGTGAAACCCAGTGTCCAAACTACTTCCGGCATCAGGGTTATCGTAAACCTGCCCATGAAAGGCTACAGTCTGCTTCTTGAGATCGGCCAGCTCGATGAATTTCCTGCGGCTGTGCGCCCAACAGAGAGCCAGAGTGATCGGTCCCGGTTCACGCCCGGGATCGGGCATCGGGTTGAAGCCACTACAGGCATCAGCTTGCAGAACGCCGGCGAAATTGGCGACATGTCGCGCTGTCTGTTTGCCTTTTAGTTGTGCAAATATCGAAAGAACACGGCAGGCAGATCGGGACCGCCGAATGGCTCGTCGTCTCGACCAAATGCCCAGGCTGTCTCCTTCTTGCATTGACCCTTAGCCAGCATCCGGATCGGCGTATTATCCGCACACAGCCGATCAGCCTTGAGCACATGGGCTTTGATCAGATCGGCCAAAGAACTTAGAACCACCGACCAGGTTGGCCAGCTTACTCGATCTTCAGCAATCACATGACGTCGGACCGGGGATCAACACCCGCTAGAACGGCAGATGCTCGAGACCCTGGCCTCTGCGGCAAGGCGTGCCGCACGTCCCGCAGCAAGTTCGCTTCGAGTTCATAGACGACGTCGACCATGCGCCGAAGAACAGCGAATTCGACCGATTCTGCAGCCTCTTCAGTCTCAGTGCAAGTCACCCTGCCGCCAGGTGCGCTACGGGTGACACCGGTCCATCCTCTCAAGCAAGTGACCAGTCTGAGCTGTTGAAATCGAGACCATCTCATCGGCCAGCGATGGACCCATTAAACGCTCAGTTCGAGACGCTTCGCATACAGGAAAAGACCGAGACCGTCATGTCAGAGACCCTTGATGAAATCGCCCTTGCAGTCTCTGAAAACATACAAATCGCCGCCGTGCGGATTGCGGTCGAAAGAATGCTGAACCTGCAACGACCGGCGGGCGTGCCCCGGCGCATATCCGTGACCCGAGTCGAAAGGTAAATCCGAAAGCCCGACGGAACCGGGATCGTTATCGTCGTCAAGACCATCGTCTTGGGTAATAGTCGCCGGCACCAAGTCGGGTTCAGCCGGCGCCATACCTAAACGGCCTTGCCAAAACGCCTTCCACCATCTGAATAGAGACGACTGCGAAATGTCATGTCAGCGTTCCACCGCCGAGTCTTGGCAATGTCCTTGAGAGCTCTCCTCGACTATCCGAAGCTTCTCCTCGAAACTCCAACGACGTCGCCGACCAGTGTGTATCATCTAAAACAGGTAGACTTGGGCAATATGACTATCCATAGACCTAGCCATGGTCAGTGTCACAATTCGCGAGATGGCTACGCCGCTCTCAACAAATGACTGCTGTAGAACGATTATATCAAAAACTTCAATGCCTGGCTGCGAGCCAAGCTGCTCGTCGGCTAGATCTTCTGCTCACTGAAGAAAAAACCGATCATTATTCAAGGCTTGCACAAACATCGCAACAGGAAATCCAATCAAAGAAATTAAATCTAAAATTTCTCCAATAAAAGACCCAATAAACACCTAAATCTCACTATGCCAACCAAACAAGACTACTCGGTTTGGGAATTGCTCAAATAAGACAGCAAATATCCACAAGCCTCTTCTCTCTCTAGGTAAAATGTATGATCGGCTTTTGCGTGGATACGTACAGGATCCAGTCTTGGGCCATCAGCTAAGAGCACCCAGAACCGCCTCGACACGCTTTCTCAGATCGGCGGCACTGAAAGGTTTTACGATGTAATTGTTCGCACCTGCTTCCTTGGCAGCGATAACCAGTGCTTTGTCTTTTTGCCCTGTGGCCATAATGAACGGCAGTGTCTTAATCACCGGATTACCCCTGATCTTGGTCAATAGATCAAGACCACTTATCCCGTCCATGTTCCAATCGGAAATAATAAGATCGAACTTTGTTTGGCCTAGGGCATCCAGAGCCTCCTCGCCACTCTTCGCGGATGTCACCTGGTTGCAGCCGATCTGCTTGAGGCAATGACGGGTCAGCTCGCGCATGCTCTGCTGGTCGTCTACGATCAAGATCTGTAAGTTGTTCGCGGAAGGCATAGGTATTTTCTCTTCTTCTGATACTGATGATGATGAAAACTTGCCTCGGATCTGGGAGTCAGATCACCTGACAGGCGCAGCGCAACATCGACGAATTGAGCATTACGTTACACCGATTGCGGAACGGATCTCCTTACCGATGTCTTCTAGCGAGAGTTCTGCCGCAACTGCGCCGATTTCCATAGCTGCACGTGGCATGCCGTAAACGACGCAACCCGACTGATCTTGGCCTAGCGTTACAGCACCTGTTTTACGCATCGCAAGTAGGCCTTTGGCGCCATCACGCCCCATACCTGTTAGAATCACGCCGACCGATCGAGGGCCTGCATGCTCAGCAACAGATTGAAACAGAACGTCGACGGAGGGCTGGTGGCCGGAGACCAAGTCACCGTCATAGACTTGGCATGTGAGCCCCTTCTGGCTGCGGATAACCTTCAAGTGATGTCCTCCAGGTGCGACGTAGGCATGGCCTGAAAGGATGGGCTCACCGTGACGAGCCTCAGTCACCGTTAGAGCACTGGTCTTGTCGAGGCGTGCGGCGAAGGACCTGGTGAAGGCCGCTGGCATGTGCTGCACAACCGCGATACCTGGGCAGTTCGACGGCAAGGTCTCGAAGACCTTTTGAAGAGCAGCTACGCCGCCCGTTGAGGCGCCAATTGCGATCAATTCAGCGGCGGACCTCCTGGATGTCATCGCTTTTCGCGTAGAGTGCGTACGATTTTGTCCTGCTGGTGCGACTCTCGCCTGAGCCGCTGCTTTGACTTTGGGAATGAGATCAGCCTGAAGGCGAGGCAGGCATTCTCCCGCCGTTCCGCCTGGCTTTGTGACGAAATCGACGGCACCGATCTCAAGGGCCCGCAAAGTTGTCTCAGCCCCTCGGCTGGTAAGACTGGACACCATGATCACTGGCATCGGGCGGAGAGTCATGATCTTTTCCAGGAAGGCAATGCCGTCCATCTTAGGCATCTCAACGTCCAGAGTAACGACGTCTGGGTCGAGGTCTTTGATCATTTGTCTGGCGCTAAGGGGGTCCGGAGCCGTACCGATCACCTCTATTCCGGGATCGCCGTCCAGGACTGATCGCAGCATCTGACGCATTAAGGCTGAGTCGTCGACCACCAGGACTCGAATATTCCGATGTGCCATGGCGTCAGTCGAACAGTTCTGGATCGTTGGTATCGTCGTCGACCTTGATTTGATGAAGGTAGGTCTTGTCTCGATCGAATAGTTCCTTATCCACGAACCTTGTGAGCTGACGCATCTGAACCTTCCCGGTGGTTGGAAAATAGTGAATGCGTCTCGGCAACGCACCACCTAGATGTTCAGCGGCGATGTTGAACCCTTCATTGGTCAGATAACTTCGAACGAAATCGATATTTTTCCGTCCGACGGCAATGGTCGTAGCACCTTCGATGATCTGTGCGCCGCCGAAGATCTTGATCTCTAGACGGGACCGCTGACCGCCGAGTTTGATGATATCGTTGATAAGCGTTTCCATGGCGTGATTACCGTAGCGCATGGCGGCGCCTGCTGTGCTGCCCCAATCGCCATTTTCGCTTTCCGGAAGCAAAAAGTGATTCAGGCCACCGACGGCTGCAATGGGATCACGGATGCAAGCCGCGATACAGGATCCGAGCAGCGTCACGATCATTTCGTCAGATTTGCCTGTCACGTAATGCCGACCTGGCAGAACCATTACGGTGTTCGCACCATAACGGGCATCAAAGAACGGGCCGGACGACTTTTCTTTTCCCGAAGCTTCTGAGTCCTGCCGATATCGGAAGAGTGAGTTTTCCCGCACGGCCATCAGAGCATCTTCCTGTAAATGGTGTGCCCGAGAGATTCGAGTTTCGGATGATTGCCACTTGTGGATTCGGAGTGACCAAGATAAAGCCAGCCACCCGGCTTTAGAATACCAACAAATCTGTCCACCAACCGCTGCTTGGTCTCGCAATCAAAGTATATAAGAACATTACGGCAAAAGATGATGTCGAATGGACCTTTCATAGGCCAGTTGCTCAACAGATTGAGCTGCTTGAAGCGAATGAGATCCCGCAACGAACTGTTCATCACGCCGCTGCCATCTTGGTTCATCTGAACATATCGTCGGCAGAAATCCGGACACTTCGTCAAGACAGAGGCGCTGTAATGCCCGCTGGATGCCTGTTCAAGCACCTCAGTATTCAGGTCAGTCGCCAGGATGCGCACATCCGCATGTGCGAGGTCGAAAGGGCTTTCCAGAAGAGTCATGGCGATGCTGTAGGGCTCTTCACCGGTCGAGCAGGCGGACGACCAGATACGAAGGCGGCGACCCGTACCGTTCTGTCGCTCCACAGACGCACCGAGCGCCGTGGTTTTCAGGTGGTCGAAATGATGTGCCTCACGGAAGAAAGAGGTCAGATTGGTGGTTAGCGCGTTGAGCATCCGCTCGATCTCGGCAGCTCCTTCGGGACTGTCCACGAGGTCGAGGTAGGATTGAAAGCTCGTCAGTCCGAGTTCGCGCAACCGCTTCGTCAGACGGCTGTAGACCAGATCAGTTTTCTGATCTTCCAGATGGATTCCGGCAAGCTTGTACACCTTGTCCTGAATCGACTGGAAGTCATCTTTCGTGAAGACGAACTTCTTGTCGGGTGCCGCGAGACCGATCACACCGCCTCCTTCGCCAAAATCGGCTTGTAGATTGCCCGTCTGACCATCACGCTAGAGAGACCTAACTTCATGCCACGGCATCCTGAGGCATCTCGATCATTTCAGTGGGACGCGTTGCGATCATGGAGCCATTTCCCTGCTGGGACATGGAATGGACGCCATCCACATCGAGGATAAGAGCAACCATGCCATTGCCGAGAATCGTCGCTCCGGCAACGCCCTGAACTCGGCGGTAGTTCGATTCGAGGCTCTTAATCACCACCTGCTGCTGACCCACCAGCTCGTCGACCACAAGTCCAATGGGCCCGCTGGCGCCGGTTTCGACGACGACGACCAATTGATCGTCCTCCTCGCTCGCCGGTCGCTGGCAGCCAAAGAGCCTTGCAAGATGGACGAGCTTGATGAAACCACCGCGTATTGCCAGGACTTCACCACCGCTGGCGAGCTGGTGAATGGTCTCATCGTCCGGTCTCTGTGTCTCGACGATGCTGGTGATCGGAATAATGTAAAACTCGCTGCCGACCCGAATGATCATTCCGTCCAGCACCGCGAGAGTGAGTGGTAGTGTCAGGCTGAAGCGGGAGCTTTGACCAGGAACTGACGTGATACCAATTCGGCCGCCCATGTTCTGGATTTTGCGAACGACCACATCCATGCCAACGCCACGACCGGACACGTTGGAAACCTGATCGGCGGTCGAAAATCCCGGTAGCAGGATCATGTTATCGATTTCGTCATCCGACGGACGCGCATCCGGTGTTGTCAGTCCTTTTTCGATTGCTTTTTTCAGTACTTTTTCACGGTTGATGCCACGCCCGTCATCACTGACTGCGATGACGATCTTGCCATTGCGATGCTCGGCGGAAAGCTGAATCGTCCCTTCAGCAGGTTTACCTGCCTGTTCGCGTTCCGATGGTGTTTCCAGGCCGTGATCCATCGAATTTCGAATCATATGGGTCAGCGGATCGGAAAGTTCCTCGATGACCGTCTTGTCAACTTCGGTCGTTTCGCCGGTGATCACCAGCTTGGCTTTTTTGTCAAGAGAGCAGGAGAGTTCGCGCACCAACCTGGTCATGCGTGAAAACACTGATTTGACCGGCTGAGCGCGGATCGACATGACACTTTCCTGCAGCTCGCGCATCTGCAGCTCGAGTGTTTCTACACCGTGAAGCAGACCAGCCTGGTCCTCAACCGTAAGCTGACCGATCTGTTCGCTCAACATGGCCTGAGTGATCACCAGCTCACCAACCATGTTGACCAGCCGGTCGATCCGATCAAGGTCGACTCGAATCGACGCCGGTGGTTTCTTGTCTGCTGCAGCTTTATTCCCAGAAGGAGACTCGGCTGGTGTCTGGGGCCTGGGTGCTTTATCAGCCTTTCGTTCAGGCTTAGTCCTGGCGTCGTTTTCGGCGCTAGCCGTATTGGCCTCAGATTCGTCCGTCTTATCTTCCGGCCTTTCGCCGCTTTTCGCACCGGCACCAGGTTCCTGGACGGGAGCTGCCTTCTCGGAGTCGGTATCAGTGCTGGGATCTGCACCGATCTCCTCGACCTCAAGCTGACAATCATCGATCACGAACTCGAATACATCGCGTATGTCATCGACCGATGCCGGCGTGTGCAAGGTGAAACGCCAAGTCAAATAGGCGCCATCAGCTTCAATATCTTCAAGCGTCGGAAGCCGGGTGCTGTCTACCTCAGTCTCCAGCGAACCAAATTTCTTCAGCTCACGAATCAAAATCAAGGGATCGTTAGCGCGATGAAAGAGCTGAGGAGTCGGGGCGAAGGCAATCTTGATATCGCGAGCGGCCGCCGACACAGACGGCTCTGCCTCCTCAGCCGGGCCGTCATTGACGTCGCCGAACGGATCATCGTCGTCGTCGTCATCGTCCCCACCTGCCTCGGTACCTGCAAGTTCATGCAGACTCTCGAGAAGGTCCTGACCGAAGTCATCAGCGAGCGTCTCGTCCTGCTGGGCTGCGGAGACCAGGTCGGAAAGAATGTCACCGGCGCGGATCAGCAGCGCAACGTTGGCGGTGCTGGTCTCCAGCTGGTGCTCGCGCATCTGGTCGAGTACAGTTTCGAAGACATGGGCAAAGCCCACAAGCTGGGCGAACCCGAAGGCGCCTGCGCCACCCTTTATCGAGTGGATCGCCCGGAATGCGGCGTGGAGAATTTCATCATCGGTCTCCCCGTCCTGCAGAGCGGTAAGCTGGCCCTCAAGATCGACCAGTAGTTCTTCGCATTCCTGAAAGTAGGTCTGCTTAAATTCAGCAAGATCATCCATTCATCGACCCTCAGATTCCAGCCTCTTCTATGGGCAGACTTTTTCGATAACCCGGATGAGACTATCCGGATTGAAGGGCTTGACGATCCAGCCAGTAGCCCCCGCATTACGCCCTTCAGCCTTTTTGGCATCCGAGCTTTCGGTGGTAAGGGTCAGGATCGGGGTCGAGGCAAAGGCAGCCTTGCCCCGGCAGGCCTTGATGAAGGCGATACCGTCCATCACAGGCATGTTGATGTCCGTTATGATCACGTCCACCTCGGCGGATTCGAGCTTGGTGAGTGCTTCCTGTCCATCTTCCGCCTGCAGGACGTCGTAGCCCGCCTGCTTCAGCGTAACCAGGAGCATGTCTCTCATCGTCTTGGAATCGTCGACGGTCAAAACGCGTTTCTGCATTATTCCACATTCCATGCCATCAGCTGTGGGAACAGCCCGAGTTCGCTGAAGCCATCAATCAGCTCGTCGGACGGTTTCGTCACCGTGAACCTAGCCTTTCTGCGCTCGACAAAAGCCGCCACCGCCATCAGCATCTGAATGCCAGGTGTGGTAACTTGTTCGACCGCGTCGGACTGAATAGTGACGGTCATCTCGGGCTCCACCACTTCCAGGACGGTCTCGCGAAGGTCCGCGGCGGCTGGGATGTCGAGAATACGCGGCAGCGCAATCCTGCAGACATCGTCGGTCACCTCGGCTTGCTGTCCTTTCATAGGGCTCTCACTTCTTTCACGCATCAATCGGTCTCTATCTACAGCTGATGAGGTTAAGCAGAAAAACTTTCATTTTGGTTAGCGACGATCAAATCGTCCGATCCGGTGAGAAGGCGGGAAAACCTTTGGCATTTGAACGGAATCCACATTTCAGAAGAGGTCAATATCGCCAACTGACGGCTTCGCAGCGTCATCTGTCGGTTGGTGACATGCGTTCGGCATTCCAGCGGCGACAGCGAAAGCGTGCCGCAACTCCTCAAGACGGAGGCTTTCGACGATGGCCTGGTCAAGTTCGGCGCCACTTGGTGACGGACCATCCGCCAATGTCCGTTCGAGCACGGCTAGGATGGCGGTCAGGTCACAGAGCCGTTGTTGGATTCTATCCTCGCTCTGCAAAGCGACCGTGCCGTCGGCCAAGTGCGATTGAAAGCTGTCCTTGTCGTCCGACGATGCGAGCGCGCACAGCGTCTGGGAAAGACGTTCGGCAAGATCGCCCAGCGTCGTCGCAGACTGGCTGAGCTCGTGCCTGACGAAGGCCAGCACCGTTGCCAGATCGTAACGATCGTGGTTCGCGCCGTTTGCGTTATGATGCGGCAGCGGCGTCCCGTCACGGTCTGGACTTTCCATCGGGAGCGATGGCGCTGCAGCGCGGTTTCGGATAGCGGTCATCCTGGTCGCCCATCAATCTTTGATGCGGACCGCCTCGTCCCATTGCACCAATTAGCAATTTGGACCGCCAGGTTATCGCCAACCCGGCCAACATCGGCATTCATGATCGCCGTGTCGCCGCAGCTCAGCGTTACCGTATCGCCGGGTTTGTTGCGCAGCGTCAGGGTCGAGCCCACTTCGAGGGATAAGATCTTGCTTAGCGGCATCATCTGTTCACCGAACGTCACTTCGAGATCGATATCGGCACGGAGCACCTGACCGGAAAGATGTGCTTCCCAGATCGAATCGTGACCGAATTTTTCGCCTGTGAACATCTGATCCAACAGGTCGCGCATCGGCTCGAGGGTGGCGTAGGGAATCAGAATTTCGATCTGGCCGCCGCGATCGCTGAAATTCACGTCGATGGTGAACAGGATGGCAAGATTGGACGGGGAGGCGATGTCGACGAGAGTGGGATTGGCCTCCATCCGCTCGAGCTGGAACGTCACGTCGATCAAGGGCCTGAAGGCGGATGTCATATTTTCCAGTGTCAGAAGGATCATGCGTTCGATCAGTTTCGATTCGATCGACGTGAAGGAGCGCGTCTCGACGGCAAGTGACGAGGCCGCGCGCCGGCCTCCGAGCATCACGTCGATGAGGGCGTAGATCAGTCCGCTGTCCATGTTGATCAGCCCGTAATCGGACCATTCGACCGCCTTGAAGACGGAGATCAGCGCCGGCAGAGGCACTTCTTCGATGTAGTTGCCGAAGCGGACCGACGTGCTGTCCGTCAGGCTGAGCTCAATGTCACCGGCGGTAAGACTGCGCAGGCCCTTGGAAAGCTCATGGACCAACCGATCGAAGCAGGCTTCCAGCACCGGCATGCGTCGATGCCGGATATATTGACTGTTGAGCAGCGCATAGATGCCTTCGATCGGCGCCTCGTCGCTAGTGCTGATGCCGAAGAGGTCGTCGATCTCCGACTGGCCGAGAGCCGCATCGTCCAAAGCTCCATCGCCATCACCGAGCGCGAAGGGATCGTCCATCTCCGCCTCACTCAGGGTCTCTCCGTCCCCGAAGTCGATGGAGTCGGCGCTCGTCTCCGAACCGGCGTCCTGATCGTCATCGTCGTTCATCATTCGCCCAAAGGTTCGCTTTCTGTCAGTCGGCAACGCACGATCGTTGCCAACGGCGACGTTCCGGTTTGATCAACGAGGCTATATCGTCGTCGTGAATTTTCGCTTAACGACGATGCCCCACGAGCTCAGATGTCGATGTTGAACAGGCCTTCGAGCTGAAGCAGAGCGATCATCCG
Organism: Pseudomonadota bacterium; assembly: GCA_039197065.1. GTDB lineage: Bacteria > Pseudomonadota > Alphaproteobacteria > Geminicoccales > Geminicoccaceae > JANQPX01. Next base: position 38,520 of record JBCCUL010000045.1, read on the forward strand.
ATCACCCCGTGATACCAGACCGTAGAGAAACTCCTGGTCGGCGCCGCCGCCCACTTTGGGAACCGGCATGATGTCACCCGGCTCGAGGGTAAGGATGTCCGAGACGGCATCCACCAGAACGCCGATCAGCCGATCGACGAGGGCGACGATGATAACCACGTGGGAGCTGCCAACTTCGGTGCTGACGCCACTGAATTGGCAGCGCAGATCGAAAACCGGCACCACGATGCCGCGAAGATTGAGCAGACCACGCATCGCATGGGGGGCGTTGGGCAGGCTGGTCGGCATCGTCCAGCCTCTGATCTCACGGATCCTGGTGATCTCGAGAGCATAGGAACGTCCATCCACCAGGAAGGTCACATATTGAGACCAGCCCTGTTCGGAGGATACCCCACCCGTCTGAGGCGGGCGGCTGGTTTCCATTGTCTGGACCATCGTTTCGGCACTCATCGACTATGTATCCGATTTGTTTGTGAAATCATCTCAGTCTTACCCCGCGCGATGACCGGCCGGTGGGCAAATTTGCCGGCATCCCGCCATGCGATGGTGAATTGTCTGGTGGCCACAGCATTTGCGATGACCGGCAGATCTTTCTCGAGACTTTCGAGATGGCCATCCAATGTCCCGACCTTGATTCCTCCGACCGCCTCCAGTCTATGGCGCTGGTCATGTTCCAGGCTGGCGACGCTGATCATGGGATCAATCAGGCTTAAACCAATAACCATGCACAAGCTCAGGCCGATGGTAGCGGCGGGCAGCTTCATCGGGGAAAACATGGGCACCGTCGCGCCATCGGTGAATCCTTTAAGTAGAACAGCCGCATTTGCCGGCTTCGCCGACCTAAGTGGCTTCGATAAGATCCGCAGTCTAGCGACCAATTATCAATCTTTGGTTAAAACCGCCGAGCGCGAGGCCGAGGCCAGACCCGGTGGAGAGCCTGGACGGATTTCGTGGCTGACCGGATCAAATAGGCGTGTCTGACGTGGTCACACAGAAAGATTCTCGATGCGGACACTGACGTTCACGACGTTCCAAGATGGGTCGCGCGGACGAAGACGCTCTTGCCGCCACAGGACCCTGCTATCCGGCCACTTGGCACCGTTTAATGGATGTTGGCACCAAGATACGTAGGATGATGGTTCGCCTTGGGCAGATGCCCTGGATAACACCGGAGCGTTGGGAGATGATCGGCACATGACCTCCCTGGTGCTCATGATCGTCGTGGCGCTTTTTACCTTCTTCTTTGCGGACAGTGTTCTGACGCCGCTGGTGCTGCTTCTGTGGAAGAAGATCTGGCCTCTGTTCCTCAAGATCCAAGCGCTCTTCACCAAGAAGAACCTGCTGCAGGCTCTGGTCCAGTCCTTGCTGCTGGCCGCGAAAGCGCTATTTCGACTGATCAACAAAACCGTGACCGCCTGGCTCCTGCCGCTCTTGATGACCCGCAGACAGCGCTACTGGCTGCACCACGCCCTGATCGATGCGCGGCGCTGGTCGCGCATGCGGCTTTTACGTGGCTGGGTCCGCTGGCGCCGGCAGCCTTTGTGGGTCAAGGCCGCAACGCTCATCCCGGCGATTATCGCCACCGTGGCACTGTTCATCATCAGCGGCCTGCTGATCGCCGCCCTCTTCGGCGTGACCTTCGTTATCCCCTGGGTCGGCGGCCTGCCGGTTGTGACCGTCCTGTTCCTTAGGCGTCAGCTGGCGCGCGCCGCCCTCTTCGTCTTCGAGCGCATGGGGTTGGGACCGCTGGTCAATAGGATCGTCGATTGGGTCATCGACATCGTCTGGTGGCGAACGCCCGAGCCGGTGCAGCGTCGCTTTGATGCCTGGTGGCGATGGTTCAAGATGCGGCTTCGCCGTCGGGTGATCGGACCAAGACGCAAGGTTCTAAGACGAATGGCCGACTTTCGCCGCCGAAAGGCCGTCGTCGAACCGCTGGCGCAAACTGATAGGATTGCAGCTGACGACGGGTCGAAGCTCTCGTCACGGCACCCCATCGAAATGCGGGAACCACGGAGCTGATCCAGACCCTTATCAGGCCCTGTGCAACGCCGCCACCTCGCAAAGCCTGGCTTCGGTCTCGCCCAGGAGCCACCCCTCGACGGTGATGATCTTGCCCTCGGCAAAATCTCTCGCCGTTCGGCTGTCGATATGGGTGCGGAGCGTCGCCGCTGTCATGCTCTGCAGATCGGCTTTGGAAAGATCGAGATGACGGAGAAAACCCTCAAAGGCATCCGGCATGCAGCGCCAGCAGGAAGAAGCGCTGTCCGCCCGCTCCCGTCGATACGCCTTGCCGATCACCTGGAGGCTCGCGGGTTTTGGAAAGGCTTGAAACAGATGATCGGCAAGCATGGCCGTTTCCTCGCCAGTACCGGCATCGATCACGCCGAACGCTGTCTCTCCTGCTTGTGCAGGCGAGAGCGCCGCACTCCAGGCCACTCCAAGAGCCAGGGCGGCCGCCGTTTCCATGAACTCCCGTCTTTTCACGTAAACATCCCCTCGACGGCCGGTCGCCTCCGGCCCGGACTTTCAGCATGCGTGCCCTCCCTCTCTACCAACCTAACCTTAAGAATCTGCTAAGCTGCCTCGGTCGAAATCCGAGACCAGCGCGCAAAAATCCTTCGCGCCGTTCTCCATGCAGCCGGCCGCATGATCTTCCTTGTATTGAAGGCGCGCATTGCACGCCGACCTCCGTTCCGACCGATGATCAGAGAAGCAGGATCGGGCCGATCGACGGCGTCCGGGCGAGGTTTTTTCCGGAGTTACGTGTCGGCGCTGATCGCGAAATGTCCCGACAGAGCGTCTGAGATATCGCTGATCAGCGTCTGATGGCCTTCACGGTTCAGCTAACTGGCGTCGCCGGCGCGTCGTCTCGGAAAAGCCCCGGAATTTCCGGCAGCGCGAGCTTGCCGGCGCGCTGGAACGGCACTGGGGCGCTGAACCAGGAATCGATTTCCGCGGTTCCGGTAAGTTCGTAGTCCAGCCTTCGGCCGGTACCGATCGCGGTCACCCGCTCGATGAGATCATTGGTGTTGATCGACACCTCGATGGGCACGATGACCTCAGCCAAAGCCGGCATGGTGAAGTCTTCATTGGTGAGGCCTTCGGCGAATTCAGCGCCGTTGACGTCGAGCGCGAAATTCAGAGCCTGGACCGGAATGTCGAACTCGTTGGGGTTCCTCAAGCGGAGCTGCAGCGTAAAGCTCTGCTCGAACAGGCCGGCCTCGGCAAAACTGAGCCCGGCGAGCGAAACATCGGGCAATTCGGCTTCGGGAAGCTTGGCGGCACTACAAGCCGAAAGGCCGATCATCAGTAAGATAGCGCATGCTGGGCCGAAGAGCTGGCCTCGCCGCTGGTTAAACTCAAAAGCATCTGGATCGCAAGACATAGCGTATTTCCTCTCATCCGGGAGGAGATTCTAGGGAAGGACAATCTTAATCACAAGGTTCAGTCCCACCCCTCCGATTGGAAGAAGCCTGCCCGGATCATGACATCGCGCCCGCATCCACGGCCCGGAAGCCCTCGCCAGCCGGGTGTCGGGCTGTCGACGTCCTGGCCCAGACGAATGGCGCGCTGAACACGCGCGAGGCCGCATTCGAAAGCGGTGAGCGATGCCCGAAGCAAGCCGGTTCCCTGAAGCGTGGTGCGCCTTCGAAGCTGCGTGCGGTAGTTCGCGATCAGGGTGAACGCCGCCTCGATATTGCTTTCGGGGTCGCGCCAGCCTTCCTCGCGGGCCAGGGGATGCCGGTCGAAATCCAGGCCCATCAAGCCACGCAGGAAACCGAGGCCATCGGGCGGCAAGGGAGACGAGCGGCCTTCAACGTCCGTCATGCGCGGCTGGAGATCGCAGGTGCCTTCCACACCGTTCGGCAAAAGACCCTGTCCCCAGCCCGAACGACGCGAGCAGAAGCCTGCGATGATCGAAGGTAAGAGGCCATGACGCGCCGCCACACGCTCGATCGCCGCACCGTAGCGGCAGGCGGTTTCGAACTGCGCCGCCATCGCTTCGCGCTCCAAATCGGTGAGCCCGGACGCGATGACATCATGGTCGGACAGTGCTCCACCGGCCAAGGACATGCCGGCGGAAGCGATGAAAGGTTCGGGGCGTTCCGCGAGGCCTGGGCGGGGGTCGTCGATAGGCAACCGTAATGAGAGCATAGCACCTCACAGGAAGATCGACTGTAGGATTGTTTATTTTCTTAGCGCGAATAATTTTCGTCAATATAAACTTATGGTTGTTTTTTTATTCGGTATTGTTTACGCTGATCAGATCGAGATCCGCGCCGAACTTAGGGCTTGAGTTCGATTTCGACGAACACGAACTCACCGTCATGGGCGTTGATGACGTCATGCTCGACACCGGCCTCGCGCGCATAAGACTGACCGCTGGTCAGGTCGGCAAAGCTTTCGCTGCCGTCGGGGCCGACGATCTTCAGCCTGCCGGTGGTTTGCGGCACGACGACATAATCGTACTCATGGCGATGAAAGCCGGTGGCAGCACCTTTGGCAAAGCGCCACTCCGTGACGCGCACACGGTCATTTTCGATCTGAACAGTGGGCACCGCTTTTACCGTCATGGATCACTCCTCACTTTTCCCCGCCGGCGCTCGATTCGGGGCCGGCGGTCGGCCGCGTGTCGACGGTCGGCTCAATACTGGACGGCATGGCCTGCGCCAGCCTGCGTTCGCGATGAAAGACATAGAGCCCTGAACCGACGATGATGGCAACGCCGATCCAGGTGGCGGTTGTCGGAAACTCGTCGAAAATCAGAAAACCGAGGACCGTTGCGCCCAGGATCTCAAGATATTGAAAGGGAGCAAGAATGCTGGGCGACGCCCGGCGGAAGGCGCCGACGATCAGAAGATGGCCCGATGTCGCGATGGCGCCAAGGGCAGCTAATAACAGCCATTGGCCGACATCCGGCCAGCTCGGATCAAGCACCGGGATCGACGCCAGCTCTCCAACTCCGATAGCGATTGAAAGGGTGAGGAGCCCGAAAATGCCGGCCCAGAGCTGCATGGTGAGAACGTCTTCAGCCACCGCGACATGCCGGGTCAGCGCCAGATAGATAGCGAAACAGAGTGCTGCGGCGATCGGCAGGAAGGCGGGTAGGCCGACATTCTGAAAGCTCGGCTGGATCACCAGGAGAGCGCCAGCAAAACCGATGACGATCGCCGTGAGCCGACGCCAGCCGACGCGTTCTTTCAGGAAAACGGCGGCGATCAGGGTCAGAATGAGCGGTTCGACGAAGAAGATCGCGATGGTGTCGGCGAGCGGCAGATAGTAAAGAGCCCAGAAGAAAAAAAGCGTGGCGCCGCCGATCAGGGCGCCGCGAAGCGCGTTCAGGCCGACATAGCGCGACTTCAGGGGCTTTCCCGCCGCAAGGACGATCGGCAGCAGGAAGATGAGCTGGAAAAGGAAACGGCTGGCTGCGATCTGACCGGGTGCGAGCGCATCCGATAGAAATTTCGCGATCGCATCGATGCCGGGAATGACGATGACGCCGGCCGCCATCATCAGCATGCCTGTTTCGATCGACGAGCGTTTGCCTTTGGGCAGAGCGTCGACCTTCACGCCATCGGCGGCGATGGGAGGCGGGTTCAGCGGAGCATGTCCTGGATCGCGCGCCCGGCGGCCGTCATGGCAGCCGCCGCCGGTTCGACCCGGCTGGTCATATGCAGGAAACCATGCACCAGCCCGGGATAAGCGACACATTCATGAACAACGCCTGCCTTGTCCAGCCGCGTCACCAGCTCGAGGGTATCGTCGGCCAGCGGATCGACCTCGGCATAGTTCAGGAAGAGCGGCGGCAGGGCGGATAAATCCGCATCCATCGGTTCGGCATAGACATTGCCGCGACCATGCTTGCCAAGATAGTTCTCCCAAAACCAGCCCATCTCCTCCGTGCTGAGGCGATAGGCGCCATCGCCGAACTTCTGATGCGACGGCGTACCGAGCCGCGACCAATAGCAGCCATAGAAAAGTGCTGCACCCGAGAGAGGATAGCGCCCCTCGTCGCGCGCGCGGAGGAGACTGGCAAGCGCCAGATTGGCCCCTGCCGAGTCGCCGGCGAGCACGATGCGCTCAGGATCGATGTCGATCGACTTTCCCTCATCCTGCAGCCAGTAGACGGCCCTGGCACAATCGTCGAGGGGAGCGGGAAACGGGTGCTCGGGCGCCAGGCGGTAGTCGATGCCGATCAGCGTCGCCCGGCTCTCGATGGCGAGCAGGCGCATCAGGCGATGATGGGTATCCAGCGAGCCGAGGACGAAGCCGCCGCCATGGAAATAGAGGATCGCGCCGTCGCTCTCGACGTCCAGTGGCCGCAGCAGCCGGACGCCGATGGCGCCTTCCGGACCGTCGATGGCGAAATCCCGGGCCTCCGCCATAGCCGGCAGCGGTTCGTTCCAGGCCTCGGTGTTGGCGACCATCTGCGCCCTCGCCTCCTCCACCGACAAGGCTGATCGATCGAATGGCTGCTCATCGGCGAACTCGCTCAGGATTCTTGCGGTTTCCGCTTCGAGATGAATGGACGAGGCTTGGGCGCTCATGGCACCTCCTCTCAAAGTTCAGGCGCCGGCAGCATACCGACGACCGCTTCGAACAGGCCACCGATATGAAGGACCGCGGCATCCCCGCCTGCCCTGCCGACGAACTCAACACCCACGGGAAGACCGCTCTCCGTCAGCCCAGCCGGCACCGAAAGGCAGGGCAGGCCGGCGTTGCTCGGCGGATCCGTGTTGCGGATATAGCTCATGAACGTCGGAACCTGCTCGCCATTGAGATCGACGGTCTCGTCATCGCCGATCGGGCGCGCGGGCAGCGGCGTGGTCGGCACCACCAGCGCGTCCAGCTCGTTTTCCTCGAAGTAGCGGGCATAAGCGCGCTGCAGAGCCGGCCGCCCCCGGGTGATCACCTGGCGATAGAGCTCGGTCGGGACGGCATTGTCTCCCATGAGCGAGGTGAGCAGGCCCTTGACGTCACCGCCGGCAACCTCGGCGACCAGATCGGGCGCCGACATGGTCTGACCATGGGCGTAGAGATAGGCGCTTAGCTCGCGCAACACCTCGAATAGAGCGATCGGGAAGCTGATCGACTCGTTCAGTTCTCGAACGTCGTCGATATCGACATCGATGAGTTGCACGCCTTCGGCGCGGAATTTTTCGAGCGCCTTGGCGACTACGATTTCCAGCTCATAGTCGAGATCCTCATAGAAATAGTCGGCGGGTACGCCGATCCTGATCTCCTCGATCGGCTTGTCGAAGGCAGCGAGCGCCTCGCCTGCACAGACGCCATCGAGCAAGGCGATATCAGCGACCGTCCTTGCCAAGGGCCCGATGGTGTCGCGGGTGTGCGAGATCGGAATGACGCCTGTCTGGCTGTAACGCCCGTGGCTCGGTCGAAAGCCGACGCAGCCGCAAAGGGCGGCGGGTATGCGGCAGGACCCGCCCGTATCCGTGCCGAGGCCGGCCGGCACGATCCTGGCTGCGATCGCCGCCGCCGTGCCACCGCTCGAGCCGCCGGCGATCAGTGTTGGATCATAAGGATTGCCGACGGCGCCAAAGCTCACATTGTTGCTTGTGATGCCGAAGGCGAGCTCATGCATGTTGGCCTTGCCGGCGAGCAGGCCACCCGCATCGAGCAGGGCCTGCATGACCGGCGCATTGGCGGCTGGCGTCCAATCCCGAAGGCCGGGCGTGCCGCCGGTGGTCGGCAGATCGGCAGTATCGATATTGTCTTTGATCGCAAGCGGCAGACCCAGGAGCGGCGCCTCGTCGCCGGTCCCGAGCTGCTCATCCGCTGCAGCAGCCGCGGCCAGAACAGCTTCTTTGTCCTGATTGATGAAGACGTTCAGCCGCGCCAGCTTTTCGCTCTGCGCCAGCATGGCCTCAGCGTAGGTCTTGACCGAAAATCGCTTCTCACGAAGGGCCGAAAGCGCATCGACAGCGCTCAGGCCAAGCGGCCCGGAAGGCTCGGTTGCGAGCGCCGCACCAGTGTTGAAATAAGGCTGCGCCGCCAACGCACACCCGCCCCCCAGCGCGATCGAGCCTTTGAGAGCGGCGCGCCTGCTCATCCCGAACGACATCACACCCCACCTCCCCAAGATCGGTGTCGGTTTCACCTTGACCGACAACCGTCTCGTAAAGCTTGGCCCAAGCGTCTTTCTCACGCAAGCTATTGATAAGCCAAGACGGGAGGAGGGAAAGGCAGGCGAGGACAGCTGGGATGAAGGGCGCCTTCTCGCTCAGTCGCGGGCGCTGATCCTGACCGCGCGCTCGTCGTCGAGATGCGGCGCCATCAGTTCGGCGAAGCGCCGGGTGAAGGTCTCTTTCCGCTCGATGGCGACATGGTCTTCGGTATTGCCGATATCCGCATAGTCCATCGGTACCGGCGTGAACGGCAGGAGTTCGAAACCGAGCGACGTGATGATCGGATCGACGTCCTCGAGAAACGCCTGAACGGGCTCCAGAAGCGGACGCGCCATCGGGCCGTGGGCGTAGAGGCACCGGATCTCTTGCTCCCGGCAGATCGACGCCAGGCGCTCGAGATATTTGATCTTCGCCGGATTGACCGCGTTCAGCTTCATCCGCCTCTGGATGAAGGGTTGATGGTCGGCCATGTTGAAAAGGTCATCCCGGATGGAACGGGTGGCCTTCTCCTGGCGCGCCGCCACCCTGGCCGGGTCCTCGCCGAACCACCGCCGCTTCCAGGTCTTGCGCCAGCGATCGAAATTCTTGGTCGACGTCAGATTGTCGAGCACCGATTTTGCAAGCTCGGCATCCGTGAGCATCGCCTGGAAACGGCGGTCACTCGCAAGAAAATAGCCGAAATCCGCAACCTCACGGCCGAACATGTCGGTGGTGTGCACGAGAAGAACGGTCGACGGGTTTTCCCGCTCCAACACCCTTTCGAGCAGGGCGAGCGAGCCGGCATATCCCCAGCGGCCCGTGAGCGGCAGGCTGAGCGTTTCGTAACCGGAAAATCGAGAGAAGACCTCGTCATCGATGGCAGCCCTCAACGAGCTGTCGCCGAGCATCAAAAGCTCGACGCCGCTGCTGGCATGCAGCTTGGCGATCCGCTCATTGACGACATCAGAGCCCTTCGCGGTCTGCCGATAGCCGATGAAGCCAATCCCGTTGACCGCAACCACCGTGGCCACCGGCAAAAGGGCCACCAAGAAAAACACCAGCAGATAAGCTCTAAGTTTCATGTGGTGCGACCACTTCGTTTACTTTGAGCGCCTTCGAAGAACGAACCTGGCTTTTGCTGGGTATGCCGTTTCCTGTCGGCACCCGGAAAGGGCTCTGCCGCAACGGCCTCGAGTTCCCCCGACAAAGGAACGCATACCCATCGAGAAAAAACGCGTTCTTCGAAGGCCGCCCAACGTCAATGAGGTGGTCATACCACTAGAATTGGAAGTAGAGGAAGGGGCTGACTTTGCTGAAGGTCAGCATGGCGGCGGCGGCCATCACGCCTGATGCGATCGCCCAAGGGACGGTGGGGCGCCAGGCGATCGCGCGGGTCAGGCGACCGCTGATGCCTTTTGGCGCCGGCGCGCTGGTCGTGATCCCGCTCGGATCGATCGCCGGGCGATAGCGGCGCATGATCTGAAGGCTGTTGGGCGCGAACCAGACGATGGCGAGACCGCCAGCGAGCCAGAACAGAGCTTCGACGTCGGCAAAGACGGGCAGCCCGCCTTCTCCGATCAGCCCATTTATCCCGGCCATGCCCTGGAGAACCTGTGAAGCGTCCTCGAAGCTCTCGGCGCGGAAGAACACCCAGGCGATCACCACGGCGATAAAGGTGAGCGCCGGCCCGATAAGCCGTCCCGTCCCCTCGAGCGCCGCAAGCGGCCGACCGGTGGCGGTCAGTTCGTTCCAGGCATGGTTGATGACGAGATAGAGACCGTGCAAGCCGCCCCAGATGACGAAGGTCCAGCCGGCGCCATGCCAAAGACCGCCTAGCAGCATGGTGATCATCAGATTGGCGTAGCGCCGCGGGGCACCCTTACGATTGCCGCCGAGCGGAATGTAGAGATAGTCGCGGAGGAAGCGGGAAAGCGTGATATGCCAGCGCCGCCAGAAATCGACGATGCTTCTCGCCTTATAGGGTGAGAAAAAGTTGAGCGGCAGGCGAATGCCGAACATCCGGGCGATGCCGAGCGCCATGTCGGTGTAGCCGGAGAAGTCGAAATAGATCTGCAGGCTGTAGGCGATGCTGCCGATCCAGGCATCGACGGCGGTGGGTCCCGAACCACCATCCACGCCGTCGAACAGGCCGTCCGCATAGATCGCGAACTGATCCGCCAGGATGGTCTTCTTAAAGAGGCCGAGCGCGAAGAGAGCGAGGCCTGCGCTCAGATTGACCAGCGCGTCCGAAGCGATCAGCCGCTTTTTGAATTGCGGCATCATCTCACGGTGATGAACGATGGGTCCGGCGATCAGCTGAGGGAAGAAGGAGACGAACAGGAGATAGTCGGTGAACCTGTAGAACGCCGGCTTGCTTTTGTATTGATCGACCAGGAAGGCGATCTGCTGAAAGGTGAAGAACGAAATCGCGAGCGGCAGCGCGATGTGCAGCAGCGCCAGATCGGCTGCCGGCAAGATGTTGATCGAGCTGATGACGAAATCCGCATATTTGAAGAATGCGAGCAGCGCCAGATTGAAAACGATGCCGATCGCGAGCCAAAGGCCTTTCCTGCCTTGCCCGACCAGCAGCCGGCTTATCCAGAAATTGCAGAGCACCGAGCCCAGCAAAAGGGCGAGATAGATGTAGTTCCACCAGCCATAAAATGTCAGCGATGCAAGAATCAGAATGGCGACACGCTGCTTCGCCCCTTCGAAGAGGTAGTAAAGCGCCAGCGTGACCGACAAGAGAAGAAGAAACTCATAGGAATTGAAGAGCATTCAGCCGCGTTCCCAACATCCCGAAACAGCTGCATTTGCGCATTAACAGGGGGTATGCGGCATATCCTGACCGAGAGTCAAAGCGCGACGTGAGCCCGAGGCTGATCAGGCGGACCGTGAGATGCACCTTTTTGCAGCGCGCGCCCGGAGGGCCAGAGCCGCATTCCGCTCGAGCGGCAGCGATAATGCCCATTGCACCTCTTCGCGGGTAGCGCCTATGTCGTCGAGGATCCGGTCATCGAGGTAAGCCATGTGTATGAACGCATCGCGGGCCTCCTTCAGATCCCGGCGCTGCCGGTACCATCGTCGCAGGCTTTCCAGCATGGCGAACGGTGCTGACCAGATGGGACGCCCCACACTGTGACCGTCGGCGTCTATCGCTTGAATGGTCATCGTCGATCTCCTCCTCAACGACCAGACTGCACCAGGCCAATTGATCAATCGAACGAATTGCTCTTATCTGAACGTTCAGAAAAATTGATGAATGAGCGGTCATGCAACCTTCGGCCCATCTGCTTCTCGACATTGATCTGGTGAGGACGTTCGTCGCCATTGCCGACAGCGGGAGCTTCACTGCGGCAGCCGCGCGGGTGCTGCGCACGCCATCGGCGGTCAGCATGCAGATGAAACGCCTGGAGGAGCAGTTGGGTCGTCCGCTGTTCATCCGGGAAGGCCGTTCGGTGGCGCTTACGCCGGATGGCGAGGCGCTGCTCGGCTATGCGCGCCAGATGCTGCGGGTCAATGAGGAGGCCGTATCACGCTTTCTGGTGCCGCCGGTCGAAGGCCGGGTTCGGTTCGGAGCGCCTGACGATTTCGGCACCCGATTTCTTCCCAACATCCTCTCACGCTTCGCAGCGACCCATCCGAAAGTCGAGGTCAGCGTGGTTCTGGCCACCAGCATCAAGCTTCAGGAACAGCTGAAGAATGGCGACATCGACCTCACGCTGGTGACCACGGATGAAGCCGGGGATGGCGCCGTCCTGGGACGGACCATTCATGCCGAACCGCTGATTTGGGTGGGGGTCAAAGGAGGACGCGCCCATGAGATGGAGCCTTTGCCGCTAGCACTTTCCGACCATGGCTGCGTCTGGCGGGCGGCAGCGCTGCGCTCCCTGGACCGCGCCGGCAGGCCCTACCGCATCGCCTATAGCTGCGAGAACTGCCAGGGACAGCTGGCCGCCCTTCTGGCCGATCTCGCCATCGCCCCACTGCCGCTCAGCCTGCTGACCCCGGATTACCAAAGGCTGGACAAATTCAGCGGGTTACCGGAAATCGGCCACTATCAGATCCGTCTCTGCGAAAGCACCGACATCGGCCCCGCCGGCAAAGCCTTCGCCACCCATGTCGCCGAGAGCTTCGCCGACGCCGGTTCGTGAACAGCGCTGTGTCACCTGCCTGGATGGCGTAACGGGCTATGTCGGATAGTCGGTTTGGCTGGCTTTGGGCCATGCAGACAGCACGCAAGCCGATGCAGGCCAACATTCAGGACCTGGAGATGAGCCTCTTGGGCTTCTCCGCGGCTTCGGACGGAAGGTGGTTCACTGAATGCCTCGGATTTCCAGGCTACAGCTCGCCGGCATAACGGTTCATCGCCTTTGCCATCCTGACATCCAGCTCGGTGAAGCCTTCTGCGTCGTGGGTGGTGAGTGTGACCTCGACAGTCTTGTAGACGTTGAACCATTCGGGGTGATGGTCCATCCTTTCGGCGAGGAGGGCGGATCTGGTCATGAACCCGAAGGCCTGGTTGAAGTTTTTGAATGTGAACGTCTTGGCGATGGCGTTGCGCGCCGGAAGATCGCGCCAGCCGTCGAGTGCGGCGAGCGCCTCCTTGCGTTCCTCACCCTCAAGGGCGGCAGGTCTGTTCATGTCGTCTGCACTCCTGGTCTGAGCCGGTCAGTCGATGAGCGACGACACATCCTATCAGGCTTTCGACATCGCGCCGCCTTCGCTCGAGGATTTTCAGCGTATCGGCGAGGAGGTGCTCACCGCTCTGCCTCATGCGTTCACCCAGCATCTGCATGGCGTGGTCATCAAGGTCGAGGACTTCCCGGATGCCGCGACCGAAAGGGCCATGGAGCTGGAGAGCCCTTACGATCTGCTCGGCCTCTATCATGGCGTCCCGATCGGTCATGACGGCGGCTTCGATGCGCCGCGCGATCAGGTCGACATGATCTTCCTCTACCGGCGCCCATTGCTGGCCTATTGGTGCGATCATGATTTTTCGCTGGCTAAGGTCATCGAGAATACGCTGATTCACGAGATCGGCCATCATTTCGGTTTATCGGACGACGATATGGACCGTATCGAGTTCGGCGATCCTTGAGAGGGAGATCCTGCATGATCAAGGCGCTCGATCATCTGGTGCTGACGGTTCGCGATCTGGAGGCAACGGTCCGGTTCTATCGGGATGGTTTGGGCATGGATGCGCGTCGTTTCGGTAAAGACGGCGAGCGCATCGCCCTGCATTTCGGATCGCAGAAGATCAATCTTCATGAGCTGGGCAAGGAATTCGAACCGAAGGCCGAACGCCCGACGCCCGGCTCCGCCGATCTCTGCTTTCTCACCGATCAACCCGTCGACCAGCTCAAAACCCAGCTGGAGTCGGCCGGCCTCCGGCTGGTCGAAGGGCCGGTCGAGCGAAGCGGCGCTGTTGCGCCGATCCTCTCGATCTATCTCCGCGACCCCGATGACAATCTGATCGAGATCGCCAATCAACGGAACGTTGCGGCGGCCGAACCCTGACCAAGTTCAGTCTGCCGGCCTGGCCGAGTAGGCGAGACGGTGTGAGGATCGAACGGCTATCAGGCGCGGTTTTGGAATGAGTTCTTTGGCCTCGATCTTTATGCATGGATGATCGGGTGATGTCGTCCACTGCGTTTTCTCGCTGGCGTTAAGCTTCCGTTAACGCCCGCTTGCCATATTATTTCACGGTCCATGCGACCCTGGGAGTCCGTGCCCGCAGGAGTCTCTGCCGACGGTGGGTGGATTCCCACGGTCGCATGGACCGCCAAGGAATCTCGCAAGGTCGGGTTAACGAAAGGTTAAGCCGTTCGTCATTTTTGCCAGCGATGAGCGACGGCTTATATCGGCTAGAGCATTTTCTAGTCAGGTTTAAGCGGCACCAGCCCTCACCCCCTCCCGACCACCCATAAGGTACCCTTGCATTGGGTGGTCGGGAGGGGGTGCGGGCTGGATCGACTTGCCCCGGAAATGCTCTAGAGCTTTTCCCGAACGGTTGGAACCAACTGTTCGATAAGGAAATGCTGCGAAACAAAGAGATTAAGCGCGTATCCCGATCACCCCCGATCGGGACCAGCTCTAGGGGCGTTGGAACGGTTCAATCAGTGAAGGGGTTGGTGAAGGTCGCCCCCGGCGCGGTTGCTGTACCACGCCGGGGGGTTATGTGGGCGGTTACTTCTTAAGCCTTGTCCAGATGGCGTCGTAGACTTCCTGCGTCTCCTGATCGCAGACGGCGACGAAGGTACCTTTTGGTGCGTCGGCGGGCGGGACGGTTTCGGGCTGGGATTTCAATTCCTCGTCCATCAGATCGATGACGCCTGTCACGCCTGCGTTGTATTGCGCGAAGTTGCTGACCGCGGCAGCGTTCTCCGGCTCCAGGAGAAAGTCCATGAATTTCAGCGCATTGGCCCGGTTCGGCGCGTCTTTCAGGAGGACGACATTGTCCATCCAAACGATGATGCCCTCTCGCGGATAGGCATATTCGATATTCGCCCCTTCGGCGCGCGCCTTCGCTGAAAAGCCGTTCCAGATCATGCCGGCGGCGGCATCGCCGGAGACGAGGACGTCCTTGGCGCTGTCCGAATTGAAGGACGCCCAATGCGCCTTCGCTTCCTGCAGCGTGGTGTCCAGAAGCTTCAGCTGGTCCCTGTCCTGGGTGCATTGCGGAATGTCAAGATGCAGAGACGCCAAGAGCATCACCTCGCCTTGCGTGTCGAGGATGTTGATCTTGCCCTTAAGCTCGTCCGGCGGGTCGAAGATGATGCTGGTGGTGCGGATATCGCCGTCATATACGTCTCGATTTACCGAAAAGCTGGTGGAGCCCCACTGATAGGGAATGGAATGCTGACGGCCGGGGTCGAAGTCCACATCGACCCATTCCGGCTGCATGTTCGCCGCATTCGCAAGCTCTCCCGGCTGGATGGTATCCAGCATGCCCTCGCCGGCCATGATCTTGACCATGTAGTCGCCGGGCACGGCGACGTCGTAGGAGCCGAGCTTGCCGGCTTTGAGCGAGGCGAGCAGCGCCTCGTTGGAATCATAGGTGTCCATGGTCACCTCGATCCCGGTTTCCGCCGTGAACTTGTCCAGAAGTTCCTGGGGGATGTATTCGAACCAGTGATAGATCGAGAGCTGGCCTTCGGCCTTGGCCGCACCGGCGCTAAGGGCAAGCGCGACGGCTGCGGCCCCCAAGGTCATATGTCTGTTCATAGCGTTCTCCCATGGGTTAAAGACTGCCCCTTTCAGGGCTTTGGCCTTACGTCTCCGGTCTCTCGCCGCTTCGGCTGACGAAATAGGAGACGGTCACGAAGATGATCGAAACGAGCAGCATGAGCGTCGAAAGTGCCATGATGTTGGGTTTGATGCCCTGCTTGACCGAACCGAAGATCGCGGTCGGCAGGGTTTCGACGCCTGCCCCCTTCACGAAGTTGGTGATGATGAAGTCGTCGAGCGAGATGATGAAGGCGAGCAGAAAGCCTGCAATGATTCCGGGCGCCATCAGCGGCATCAGGACATGGCGAAAGGCTTCGGCGCGGGTGGCGTAGAGATCCTGCGCCGCCTCCTCATAGCTGCTTTCGATCCCCTGCAGCCGGGCGGCGATCGGGAGGTAGGCGAAGGGAATGCAAAAAACGATATGGGCCACCAGGATCGAGAGATAGCCGAGCTTGAAGCCGATGAAGCTGAAGAAGATCAAGGTCGCAACGGCCGTGACGATCTCCGGCACCATGATCGGCATGCTGATCAGCGCGAAGCTTAAGGAACGACCGCGAAAGGCCCCGCCTCTGACCATGCCGATCGCCGCGGCGGTGGCGATCATCGTCGACGCGATGGCCGCCATGACAGCGATGGTCAGGGAGTTCCAGGCGGCGGCTTTGAATTTTTGCGATTCGATGCCGGTGAACACGTCCTGATACCAGCGAAGGCTTAGGCCTTCCCAGACGGTGATCGAAGGCGAGGCGTTGAAGCTGTAGATCATCACCACGATCAGCGGCGCGTAGAGGATGACCAGGCAGGTCATGGTCATCGGGAAGAAGCCGGGATAACGGCGAAGGGCATCGGGCGATGCCATGCTATGTTTCCCCCTGCTCGGCACGCGCCGACTGACGGGCATAGAAGAGGAGCGCCACCAGCACCAGGCTCAGGAGGATCATGGAGGCGGCAGCACCGAAGGGCCAGTTGCCGGCATTGCCCTTGAACTGCTCCTCGATCAGGGAGCCGATCATGAAATTCTTGGCGCCGCCCAGAAGATCCGGGGCGAGGAAGGCGCCGAGGCTTGGCACGAACACCAGAATGCACCCGGCTGCGATGCCCGGGCTGACCGACGGGATCACCACATGGCGAAGGATGGTCCAGCGATCGGCGTAAAGGTCGGCCGCCGCTTCGGACAGGGCGAAATTATAGCGCTCCACCGAAGCATAGATCGGCAGGACCATGAAGGGGAGATAGGAATAGAAAAGGCCGAGTTGCACGGCAATGTCGGTGTTGACCAGGCCTAGCGGCTCCGACATCAGCCCGGTGCCGATCAGTGCGTCGTTTAAGGGACCGTTGTCCCTGATCAGGAATTTCATCGACACGGTGCGGATCAAAAGATTGACCCAATAGGGCACGGTGATCAGGAACAGCCAGATCGAGCGCGTTTCCTTTGGCCTTGTGGCGATGAAAAAGGCGGTCGGGAAGCCGATGATCAGACAGAGGAGCGTGGCAATCGCCGCCTGGACGATCGAGCGGCCGAAGATCGTGATGTAGGTCCACTCGATACTCGGCGCTTCGTCGCCGAACAGGCCGCGATCGAAGATGAATTGGTCATAGGCGGCGAGCGAGAACTCGAAGATCACACCGCCCCTGAACTCCTTGGTGAGGAAGGAGTAGACCAGCATCATCAGGAT
This sequence comes from Pseudomonadota bacterium, assembly GCA_039197065.1. GTDB lineage: Bacteria > Pseudomonadota > Alphaproteobacteria > Geminicoccales > Geminicoccaceae > JANQPX01. The sequence goes on from JBCCUL010000045.1 coordinate 55,552, forward strand.
CGGGAGGAGGAGGAAAAAGCCGATCACCAGCCAGGAGGGGACCAGCAGCCAGGCGCGAAGCGAGGCGAAGCTGCCGGATACGGCCCTGCTGCTCCCGATGCCGCCGCCCGCCATCAGTCCACCAAAAGGCGCGCGGCGCCGGCGTCGACTTCAAGGGCGACGCGGTCGCCGGCGTTGACGTCAAGGGCTGTGCGGTGCGCGTTCTGAGAGCGCACCGTCACCTCCGGGCCGTCGTCGAGGCGCACCACATATTGCGTATCCGTGCCGAGATAGACGGTCCGCTCAAGAGCCCCTGCGAGGGGCTCGTCACCCTGACTTTTCCGCGTCAGTGACAGGCGCTCGGGCCTTATCGAGACATGCCCGGCCGCACCCGGCACGGGTGTGCCAGAGGCTTGGCAGGCCAGCGTCCCGCCGCCCGGCAACCGGCATAGGCAGCGGTCCCCGGAAACGCTCTCGACGGTGACATCGAGGAGATTGGTTTCGCCGATGAAGTCGGCGACGAAGCGGTTCAGCGGGCGCTCATA
>JBCCUL010000046.1:0-53748 GCA_039197065.1 Pseudomonadota bacterium
ATCAGTGGTATTTCGATGAGATCCGGCGGAACGATCCCGGTACTGAAATGGCCTTTTACAATTACGGCTGGTGGGATCTCAATTTTGACGAGCTCGTCTATCGCCACGATTTTTCTGAAGTCGAGGCCAATCCGCCCTCGGATTTGCCGAAGCTCAAATGGTTCCGGGATGTCGGCTGGGTCGCGATCCAGCATCGCATGGACGATCCTTCAGAGCACATCCAATTCATCTTGAAGAGCAGCCCCTACGGCTCGGTCAGCCACAGCCATGGCGACCAGGGGGCTTTCTTGATGTCGGCCTTCGGCGAGGACCTCGCCCTTCAAAGCGGGCATTACATCGCCTTCAACAGCTCGATGCACAAAAACTGGCGCCGCCAGACCCGATCAAAGAACGCTGTTCTGATCGATGGCAAGGGCCAGTATGCCGATGCCGACAAGGCACTTGCCATGAAGGCCAGTGGGCGCATCCTTGAAGCCGAGGAGCGTGCCGATCACTTTTTCATCGCGTCGGACCAGACACCGGCCTATGCGGTCGTCAATCCCGATATTCGCCTTGCCGAGCGCTTCGTCTATTTCGTTCATGACAGCTATTTCGTGATCGTTGATCGGATCGAAGCGGCAAGACCTGTCACCGTCGACTGGCTAATCCACACGTCAGGGCCTCTGGAAGTCGGCGGCGACAGTTTTCGCTATTCCGGGGAGCGCGCCGGCTTCTACGGCCAGTTCGTCTACAGCCCGGCCGGCCGCCCCGTCCTTGCGCAGACCGAAGGTTATACCGATGTCGATCCTGCCGAGGTTGAGGGGCTGGAGACCCAATGGCATCTGAAAGCGAGCTTTCCGAAGACTCCGTCCCAGATCATCGCCACCCTCCTGGTACCCTATCCGAAATCGGCACCGAAGAGACTGTTTTCCTTCATCGACGATCAGGGTTATCACGCCAATCTCTACGTCACCGACAGCGAAGACCGGCAGTTCAAGATTGTCATCCCCAAAATGTTTCAGACCGCCTGATCCGATAGAGATCAACGCCGCAGAGATCCTTCCGCCCCCATCCCGTTCGATTCTTGGAGACACTGTCCTATGCCCGCGACCTTGACCGACGACCACCGCCAAAAGCTAAAGCAAATCAGCACCGCCACACTCGCCACCTGCCTCTTCAAGCGAGGGCTACGCAACCAGTTCATTCAGGATGTCGGCCTGATCAATCCCACAGCACCGCGCATGGTGGGGGAAGCGTATACACTTCGCTACATTCCAGCGCGAGAGGATCTGAACCCGATCACAGTGTTCGAGGATTGGGACCATCCCCAGCGAAAAGCAGTCGAGGAGATCCCACCCGGCCATGTCATGGTCTATGATAGTCGAAAAGATTATCGCGCAGCCTCCGCGGGCAGCATTCTCATCAAGCGGATGATGACGCGAGGGGCCGCAGGCGTGGTGACTGACGGCGGCTTTCGTGATGCAGCAGGCATTGCTGAACTGGAATTTCCTGTCTTCCACCACCGACCGTCCGCACCGACCAATCTCACCATCAATCACGCGATCGACATCAACGTGCCGATCGGCTGCGGCGACGCCCCGGTGTTCCCCGGCGACATCATGGTCGGCGATGGTGACGGCGTGATCTGCCTGCCCGCTCACCTGGCAGGCGAGATCGCCGAAGAAGCCTTCGAGATGACCGCGTATGAGGATTTCGTCGAGGAGCAGGTGGGTGCCGGACGGCGGATCTTTGGCCTCTACCCGGCGACCGAGGAGAGCCGCGCCGATTTCAAGGCCTGGCGGCAAGGGAATGGGCGCTAAGCCAAGCTCGACGCCTCGTCTCAAAAGATCGCGAACAGCGGGTGCGGCGATCACCGCCGACCAATGTACCTCTTCTCCGGCCTCATGAAGTGCGGAGAATGCGTTGGCGGGCTGCCATCTGGAACCAGATCCGCATCGGCTGCGCCAATGCTCGGGACAAAGGCACCTACTCGAACAAGCACACCATCCGCCGCGCACATCTCGAAGCCGCCATGCTCGATGGACTGCAGCACCATCTCATGGACCCGGGACTCACAGAGATCTCCTGCAAGGAATACGCCGAGCATATGAACCGCTTGGCGATGGACGCGACAGCGTCGCTCACTGGCATGCTTGCCGAACTCGCTAAGACCGATATCGAGACGAAGCTCAAGAACGTGGACGCGCCAACGATGTTACGGAGAAGTGCACAACGATGGTTGTTGGGGGAACGCACGCACCGAGAACATACTTTCCTCAAAATTCCGATTTGATCGCCGTCTTTGCAGGGCAAACGGATCAACTCGACGCCGCCTTGAGAAGTCCGGCTGCCTTAGAGATGCGATTGACCTGAGCGACCAACAGATAATGGTTTGTAGTTTACGTCGCTGTCCGGTTATCAAGGAGCGGCTCTTTGATCCCTACAACAAACGTTCCATTGTGGCAGCTTTGCATGCGGTCTGAGGCTTTGGGGGCGTAGGACCACCAAAACTAACGACACTGCTAAAGACAGCAATGCATTCCTAGAAAGATACTTGCTGATCATCCTAGCTCTGCGCTGCCGGTTGTATCGCCGGCAGCGCAGATTTTCATCTCTCGGATGTTGGTAAGTTTGGTGCTCAAGCGAAGCTATCGACCTACCATCCAATCATCCACGGGCGTTGTTTTGGGAAGCTATTGGTGCCATTGGCGTGTGTGAACTTTTGGTTATTGCCTCGGCTCCTGCCACCACGCCCGCCGTAGCCCGGGCCCTGCTGGCTAAGCCGCTTCGGACTATCGGCCGCCCTTGCATTGACATCGTGGGCGCGGATCGAGGCGCGATCGGACACCCCAAGGCCGGGCGCCGTTAAGAGAACGCGCGCCGCGGCGGCGCCACATATTGGACAGGCTGATGGCTGCTTGTAAGCACTTATCGACTGCGTCGCTTCGAAGACGCCGTGCTCGTCGCACCAATATTCGTAGACAGGCATGCTCGAGCCTCCCTTACAGATCTGGTGCCACGGGTACATCAACGGAACCGTCGAGGTATTTTGTCGGGCCATCAGCACCGGGCATCATGTCCCACTCGAAGATGTCGGTCGGCAGCCACAGCGTCGCGCAGGAATTCGGGTAGTCCACGATGCCCGACACATGTCCCTGCACTGGCGCGGTGCCCAGGATCGCCAAAGCCTGCTCGCGGGAGTAACCGAACTTCGTCATATATTCGATGGCGTTCAAGCAAGCCTGCTGATAGGCGACATTCATGTCGAGATAGTGCTGATTGCCGTCATCATCGACCGAAATCCCTTCGAAGATGAGGTAGTCGTCGTAGTTGGGCGTGGTCGAGGAAGGTTTGAACATCGGGTTTTTGACGCCGTATTTCGCAACGCCATCCTTGATCAGATCAACCTTCACATGCAGCCAGCTCGCCATCTCGATGCCGCCGCAGAACGTGATTTCACCATCGCCCTGCGAGAAGTGCGTGTCCCCCATCGAGAGCCCGCCGCCGTCAACATAGACAGGGAACCAGATCTTGGAGCCACGGGAGAGGTCTTTGATGTCGCAATTACCGCCGTTCTCTCGCGGCGGCAGGGTGCGTGCGGCCTCCGCCGAAGCGGCCTCGCGTGCAGCCCCCATCATCTGACCCATATGTGCTGCCTGAGTATTGGGAAGCTCCGCCAGTGCCGGAACGCGCTTGGGGTTGGTTTCATAAAGAGCACTTTCACGCGCGTTCCACATATCAAGCATGTTGCGGTCCGGCAGACAGCCGATCAAACCCGGGTGAATGAGGCCCGCAAATCTGACGCCCGGCACGTGGCGGGACGTGGTGAACATCCCCTTGAAGTCCCAGATCGACTTCTGTGCCTCGGGGAAATGATCGGTGAGAAACCCGCCGCCATTGTTCTTGGAGAACACGCCGTTGAAGCCCCAAAGGCTTCGGTTGAGGGGACCGACATCAAGGAGTTCGACCACCAACAGATCGCCCGGCTCGGCACCCTTCACACCGATCGGACCGGAGAGGTAGTGAACCTGCGGAAGCTCGACATCGCGCACGTCAGACGCGTCGTCATTGTTGGCGATCTGACTGCCGGTCCAGTCATAGGCTTCCACGATGAAGTCCGCCCCTGGCTCCACCCACTCGACGATAGGGATGTCGGGATGCCAACGATTATGAATCTTCTCATTGGTATGCGGACTTGCTTCCAGATCAACGGTGATCAAGGTGTCAGGCATGGTTATCCTCCTCAGTTGACGTCCTTCCCGTTCGTCAGGACGGTTAGACGGCGAGGAACTTTGCGACATAGTCCTCGTCGACATCGGCGCGCTTCGCTTCGTGTACGAAGCTGCCCTTCTCCAGCACTAGGACCCGGTCCGCGACGTCGAGCGCGAAACTCAGGACCTGTTCAGAGACCAGGATTGAGAGACCGCGCTGATCGCGGATGTGTTTCAGGACACCGGCCATCTCACGGATGATCGAGGGCTGGATGCCTTCGGTCGGTTCGTCGAGCAGCAGCACCTTCGGCTTGGAGGCGAGTGCGCGTGCAATCGCGAGCTGCTGTTGCTGACCACCGGAGAGATTGCCGCCGCGGCGGCTCTTCATCTCCAGCAGCACCGGGAAGAGTTCGTAGATATCGCCGTCGACTGACGTCTCACCCGTAGACGACAAGCCGGTCTCGATATTTTCCTGAACGGTCATCGCGGAGAAGATTGCGCGGCCTTGCGGGACATAGCCGAAGCCGGACGAGACCCGACGAAATGTTTTTTGTCCACTCAAGTCAACGCCTTCGATCGCTATCGAACCGGCCTGCTCGGGGACGATGCCCATCAGCGTCTTCATGAGCGTGGTCTTGCCCATGCCGTTCCGCCCCATGATCGCGACGATCTCGCCGGGCGCGGTATCGAAGGACAGACCATGGAGCACTTCCGATTGACCATAAGCGGCATGAAGATCGGCGACGGTTAGCATGTTCACTCCCTTGCCCTTCTCAGTGACCGAGGTAGACGTCGATGACCTTTTGGTTGCTCTTGACGCTGTCCATCGAGCCCTCGGCCAGGATCTTGCCCTGGTGGAGGACGGTGACCTTGTCCGCGATGTCCTCGACGAAGCCCATGTCATGCTCGATCACGATGACCGAGCGGTCCTTGATCACGCGCTTCAATAGCTCAGCCGTCTGCTTGCGCTCGGCGACCGACATGCCGGCGACCGGCTCGTCCAACATCACTAGCTCCGGCTCCTGGATCAGCAGCATACCGATCTCCAGCCACTGTTTTTGCCCGTGGCTGAGGAACGCCGCCTTATCGTCGAGCTGGTCGGCCAAGAAGATCATCTCCGCGACCGCTTCGATGCGCTCGACGATCGGCTTCGATCGCCTGAACGCGAGCGCGCCGAACACGCTGTAGCCCTCGGGAAAACTGAGCTCGAGATTCTCGAAAACGGTCAGATCTTCGTAGATCGAAGGCGTCTGGAATTTGCGCCCAACACCGGCATGCACGATCTGATCCTCGCGCATGGAAAGGAGTTCCTTGCCCTTGAACTTGACCGACCCGCCGCTCGCCCGGGTGCGTCCGCAGATCAGATCGAGGACCGTGGTCTTGCCTGCACCGTTCGGGCCAACGATCACGCGGATCTCCTCCTTGTCGACATAGAAGGAGAGATCGTCGACAGCCTTGAACCCGTCGAAGGAGACCGTCAGCCCTTCGACAGCAAGCAGGTAGTCCGTGTCGTAATAGCCTGGCGTTTGCATGGTCATGACCTGCCTCCCATCACTCGGCGGGAGCGCGAAGGGCGCTCGGTTCGGCGGAACGCGGGCTCTCGATGCCACGGGCCTCGCGCATGAACCGGACGAAGCCGGCAAGGCGCGGTTCGACATGGTCGCGATAGAGGCCAGCAAGGCCGTAGGGAAAGGCGAGCACCACGGCGATGAAGAGGCCGCCCATGGCCAAAAGCCAGAGTTCTGGGAACATCTCGGAGAAGGTGGTCTTGGCCCAGTTCACCAGAACCGCGCCGTAGACCGCGCCCAGGATCGACAGGCGTCCGCCGACCGCGCAGAAAATGACCATCTCGATCGAGGGCACGATGCCGATCAAGGTCGGGGACATGAAGCCGACCTGAAGGGTGAACATGGCACCACCGATCGCGGCGAAGCCGGCCCCGAGGCAGAAGACGAAAATCTTGTAGCTCGCAACGTTGTAGCCGGAGAAGCGCACCCGATCTTCCTGGTCGCGGATGGCGATCAGGAGGCGGCCGACCTTCGATGTCCTGATCCATTGCGCGATGATCAGCACGATGAACAGCAAGATTGCGCTGACGAAATAGAGCGTGGTCTTGGCGGCGTCCGTCCTGATATCCCAGCCCATGAGCGTGCGCAGATCGGTGATGCCGTTGACGCCGCCGGTGAAGCCCTGTTGGCCGATGATCAGGATGGTGAGGATCGCAGCGATTGCTTGGGTGATGATCGCGAAATACACACCGCCGACCCGGCGCGTGAACATCGCGAGCCCGATGATGAAGGCAAAGGTTACTGGAACAGCGACGATAGCAACGAGCGTGAAAGAAAAGCTGTTGAACGGCTCCCACCACCAGGGAAGTGCGGTGATCTGGTTCCAGTCCATAAAGTCCGGAATGCCGGGTGTGGACTGGATCGCGGTCGCTTCCGGTGTCGAGGCCTCGAGCTTGAGGAACATGGCCATGCAGTAGCCGCCGAGCCCGAAGAACACGCCCTGGCCCAGCGAGAGAATGCCGCCTACGCCCCAGCAGAGCACCAGGCCGACAGCGACGAAGGCGTAGGTCAAATATTTGCCGAACAGGTTGAGGCGGAAGTCGTCGAGCATCGCCGGCATGACCAAGAAGATTAGGACGGCGAGGATCAGCAAGCCGGTAAGATCGGCGGGTGAAAACAGGCGGTTGCTTGCGCGTTCCATGGTCGGCCTCACTTTCTGAGCTTGAGCGCGAACAGGCCCTGTGGACGGAGCATCAGGATGCCGACCACGGTCAGGAGCGTGAGCACCTTGGCCATGGAGCCGGAGAGGAAGAATTCGAGGATCGACTGCGCCTGGCTGATCGAGAAGGCGGAGGCGATCGTGCCGAGCAGGCTACCGGCGCCGCCGAACACCACCACCAGGAACGTGTCGACGATATAGAGCTGCCCTGCGGTCGGCCCAGTCGAACCGATCATGGTGAAGGCTGAACCTGCGATGCCTGCGATGCCGCAGCCAACGCCGAAGGTCAGCCGGTCGGTCCACTCGGTGTCGATGCCGACGGCGCCCGCCATGGTGCGGTTTTGGACTACGGCGCGCACGCGCTTCCCCCAGCCTGAACGGAACATCATGACGCCGACCACCGAGGCGATGACCAGTGTGAGGATCATGACGAACAGCCCATTGATCGGGATTTCGATTAGATCGGTCAGCGGCAAGGAACCGAGCATCCAGTCCGGCACCGAGACACCGACCTCGCGCGCGCCAAAGGTTGAGCGGTAGACCTGCTGCAGGATCAGACTAAGGCCCCAGGTGGCGAGGAGTGTGTCGAGGGGGCGCTTGTAGAGGTGGCGTATCAATCCCCATTCCACCGCCATGCCAAGCGCACCGGAAGCGAAGAAGGCGAGGATCATCGCGATGAAGAAATAGATGCCGAACAGTGCGGGCAGATAAGCCTGGAAAAAACTGGCGGTCAGATAGGTGACATAGGCACCGAGGATCATGAACTCGCCATGGGCCATGTTGATCACGCCCATCTGGCCGAAGATGATCGCTAGACCGAGCGCCATCAGCACGAAAACCGAGAACAGGATCAGGCCGGCAAAGCCTTGCATCGCGAAGATGGCGCCGAGTTCGCCTGCCGTGTAGCCGTCAAACATCATTCGGTCTCCTCGCTTGGACCAGCTTCGCCTAAACGAGCTTCGAAAGATCGCCGGGCGTCCGATGGGCGGTTTCAATCGCCCGGCAGCACTGCGGGTTCAGGGAGAGGCGGCCCCGCGCGGCCTACTGGTAGCCCTCGGGGAACGGATCGGGCTCAACCAGATCGGCCGTCTCGAACACCACCTCATATTGACCGTCGTCCTTCGCCAGACCGACGCGGGTCTTGGACCAGAGGTGATGATTTTCGTGTACCTTGACGTATCCCTCCGGCGCCTTGGTAAACTCGATGCCGGGCGAGGCTTCTCGAACTTTGTCGACGTCGAACGAGCCCGCTTTTTCAACGGCATATTTCCAAAGCCAGGGACCGAGATAAGCAGCCTGGGTGACATCACCGATCACCATGTCACCACCCCACATATCCTTGAAAGCCTGGACGAACTCGATGTTGTTCTCGTTTTCCAGGCTCTGGAAATACTTCATGCAGGCATAGGCACCGACGATGTTCTCGCCACCGATGCCGCGGATTTCGTCCTCGGTCACCGAGATGGTGAGGAGAACAGGCTTTTCCTTGGTCATATCGATGCCGGCGGCCTTGAGCTGCTTGTAGAAGGCGACGTTGGAGCCACCAACCACGATTGCGTAGATCACGTCCGGTTTGCGCAGACGGATCTTGTTGATCACCGAATTGAACTGCGTGTGGCCGAGCGGATAGTACTCTTCGCCCACCACTTCGAGGCCAAGTTTTTCGATGTGTTTGCGCGCGATCTTGTTCGACGTGCGCGGCCAGATGTAGTCGGAGCCCAGGAGGTAGAACGTCTTCGCCCCCTTGGTCTCCGCCACCCAGTCGATCCCGGCGATGATCTGCTGGGTCGCCTCCTGGCCAGTGTAGATGACGTTCGGCGACTGCTCCAAACCCTCGTAGAATGTTGGATAGTAGAGGAAACCGTTATGCTGCTCGAAAACGGGCAGCACAGCCTTTCTGGAGGCAGACGTCCAGCAGCCCATCACCGAGGCGACCTTGTCATTGACCAGAAGCTTCCTCGCTTTCTCGGCGAAGGTCGGCCAGTCGGATGCGCCGTCCTCCTGAATGAAGTCGATCTTGCGGCCGAGGATTCCGCCTTGGGCGTTGATCTGCTCGATCGCCAGCTTTTCCGCCTGCACCGAGCCGGTCTCAGAGATCGCCATGGTGCCGGTGATCGAATGCAGAATGCCGATGGTCACGGTGTCGTCTGTGACCGAGAGGCCCGTCGTGTTGACCTCCGCTGTCGGGAAATCCTCGGCACGCAGGCCCTTTGGCATGAATAATGCAGCACCCATGCCAGCAGTGAGCGCAGCACCGCCCATGAGTACGCCACGCCTGGACGCCGTCGTCGAAATGACCTCGTCGATGGGACCATGTTTGTCGATCGGGTTTTTGGGCATCTGACACTCCCTCTTCGTTCGGAAGCCTTCGCTGATCGGCTTCGTTGATCATGGGACCTGATGTCAGCCTGCCGCGTCATGGTGCAGCGCAGCAATACGACGAATTGCGTAGTGCGATCAGCAAATCATCGGGCGTATAGTTTCATTTGTGAGCAAGGAAAAAGGCATTAGGGCCAGACATCAACCAGGGAACCATGGACGTCGCCATGGGTAATGAGAACGCCGCAACAGATTGTAACGAAACGCTTTCTCCACTGCGCGCTGATGGCATCACGCCGGCCCGGCGCATCTATAATCAATGGGTCGCAAACGAGACGCTCGAAGACTTCGCGCTTCGCTTCACGGCAAGACGCGCACGGCGCTGGTCCGCTGGATGGGTCGCCAATACCGCCCTCGGCTCGATCTCCTTTCTCGCCCTTGAAGCCATCGGCGGCACGCTCACCCTGATCTATGGCTTCGAGAATGCCGCCGTTGCCATCGTCATCGTCGGGGCCATTCTCTTCATCACCGGCTTACCCATCAGCTACCACGCGGCGAAGGCCGGCGTAGACATCGATCTCCTGACACGCGGCGCCGGTTTCGGCTATCTCGGCTCGACCGTCACCTCCCTAATCTATGCCAGTTTCACCTTCATCTTCTTCGCACTCGAAGCCACGATCCTGTCGCTCGCGCTCGAACTCTGTTTCGGCATCCCGCTCGGCATCGGCTATCTCCTAAACGCACTCGTAGTGATCCCCCTGGTCACCCACGGCTTCACGCGCATTGGCTTGTTCCAGACCTGGACGCAGCCCTTCTGGATCATCCTTCATGCCCTCCCCTTCCTGTTCCTCGCCTTCAGTGGCGCATCGCTGAACCCTTGGTTTGAACATCAGGGCGAACTTGGCAGTCCGTTTGGCGGGATCGATCCGGTCTTGTGCGCGGCCGCCGCCGGTGTCGCATCTTCCCTCATGGCGCAGATCGGCGAGCAGGTGGACTTCTTGCGCTTCCTACCCGAGCCGAAGACCAGGCGCGAACGCTTCTCCTGGTGGGCGGCCCTCCTTGCCGCTGGTCCGGGTTGGGCGGTTCTCGGCACAGCCAAAATGCTCGCCGGGTCGTTCCTCGCGGTGCTGGTGCTTCAAACTGGCGGATCACCGGAGGCGGCAGCCGATCCCACCAAGATGTATCTGCAGGCCTTCGAGGAAGGATTGAACGCCGAGATTGCGCTTCTCGTAACCGGCCTTTTCGTGATCCTCGCTCAGCTCAAGATCAACGTCACCAACGCCTATGCGGGCTCGATCGCCTGGTCCAACTTCTTTTCCAGACTGACCCACAGCCATCCCGGCCGCGTTGTATGGCTGATCTTCAATGTTGCGATCGCCATGCTGCTGATGCTGTTCGGCGTGTTTGAAGCAATCGAAAAGACGCTTGCCATCTATGCCCATGTAGCGGTTGCCTGGATTGCAGCGATCTTCGCAGATCTGACCATCAACCGCCCCCTCGGCCTGAGGCCGAAGCGCATCGAGTTTCGCCGCGCTTATCTCTACGACATCAATCCGGTCGGCACGATAGCCATGGCGACGGCGACCGTCCTATCGCTCGCCGCCTTTCTCGGTCTGTTCGGGGATACGGCAGAAGCCTTCTCTACGCTGATCGCGCTTGTCACCGCTTTGTTGATGACACCGCTTTTAGCTGCCCTAACCGGCGGCCGCTTCTATCTCGCGCGACAGCCAGAGCCGATCCGAGAACAGCGGGAAACGGCATGCACGATCTGCGGCCATCGCTTCGATGCCGAAGACCTAATCCAATGTCCGTTCCACGCTGGCACCATCTGCTCGCTTTGTTGCTCACTCGAATCCCGTTGCGGCGATGTCTGCAAGCCGGAAGGACGTTTCGATCAGCAGTTCGACAGAGCGGCCAGCCAGGTGCTGCCACCATCAGCGCTGGCGTTCCTCGCCTCGCGTTACGGTACCTTCGCCAAGGTGGCGGGGGCGCTGCTCTTGGTCATCGGCGTCATCTTCTTCGCGATCTATCAGCAGGCGGTGGAAGAGCTTCCGGATCACGCGTCGGTCCTGAGCGAAAGCCTAGCACTTGCCTTCGTGTTCCTGATCATCATCGTCGGCATCACGGCCTGGCTGCATACGCTCGCCCGCGAAAGCACCGTGCTTGCCACCCGCGAACGCGAGCGCCAAACCAGCCGGCTTCAGGCGGAGATCAGAGCACATCAACGCACCGATGAGGAACTGCAGCGCGCCAAGGAAATGGCAGAAGCCGCGAACGAAGCGAAGAGCCGCTACTTGGTCGGCATCAGCCATGAGCTACGCACGCCGCTGAACGCTATCCTCGGCTATGCGCAGCTCCTGGAGAGCGACCCCAGCATGCCGGAGCATCGGCGTCCCGGCGTGAAAATCATCCGCCGCTCTTCTGAACATCTCGCCGATCTGATCGAAAGCCTGCTCGACATCTCCAAGATTGAAGCGGGACGTCTCGTAATCGAGCGGCGCGAAACCGACTTCGCAGAACTCCTAGAGCAGATGGCGAACATCTTCCGCATGGAAGCGGAGGAAAATGGCCTGGACTTCCACTTTGAACCCGCACCCGATCTGCCACGCCTGGTCATCACGGATGAACGCCATCTTCGCCAGATCCTGATGAACCTCCTCTCTAATGCCGTCCGTTACACATCAACTGGTCATGTCCGATTCAGGATCGACCACAAGACCGACATCGCCACCATTCTGATCGAAGACACCGGGCGCGGTATCCCAAAGGCCGCGCAAGAGCGAATTTTTGAGCCCTTCGAGCGACTGGAAGATCCGAGCGCACCCGTACCGGGCACTGGGCTTGGCCTCACCATCGTCAAGCTGCTTGTGGACATGCAAGGCGGTGACCTAAATCTGGAAAGTCGGCCCGGTAAAGGCACCCTCTTTCGCATCCGGTTGATGTTGCCGCGACTTGATCAAGCCGTCAGCACCGAACCCAAGAAGCGCATTTTCGGCTATCTCGGCGAACGACAAAGGATCCTGATCGTCGACGACAATCTTGAGCATCGAACCCTCCTCGAAGACCTCTTGCGCCCCCTCGGCTTCGAGTTGGCCATGGCAGAGTCCGGGGAGGCAGCATTACCGATTGTCGATGCGGTGGACATCGATCTCGCCCTCGTGGACGTCGCCATGCCCGGCATGTCCGGCTGGACACTTGCCACCATCCTCAGGCGCGAACGCAGTCTGGCGCTACCAATCATCATGGTCTCCGCCCATGCAGGCGATGCCGCCAAAGCCCATGACCGCGTCGCCGATCATGACGACTTCCTTACCAAGCCGGTCAATATCGAGCAGCTCCTCGCACGCCTGGAGCGCTATCTGAACCTCACCTGGCTGCATGACGAGACGATCGTCTCAAAGGGCGAGGATCATCTGCCGCATCCAGAGGCTCCGGGCCACATCCTCGAGCGCATGCAAGCGATGGTCGAGATTGGTCATGTCCGCGGCGCCGAACAACTGCTCGACGAAGTTACGATTACCGGCAAGGGCGTCGACCGCTTCGTACAGGACGCCCGTCAACACCTCGCCGACGTCGACCTCGACGGCCTAACATCACTGATCCGGGAGACCCGTCATGGATGATGTCGCACACACCGACAAGCACATGGTCCTCCTGGTGGACGACAGCCCGGAAACCCTGAGCCTCCTGATCGAGGCCCTGGAAGCCGCAGGGCTGATGACCCTGGTCGCCAGAAGCGGTGACGCCGCGCTCAAGATCCTGGTGCAAGTCAAACCCGATCTCATCCTCCTCGATGCCATGATGCCCGGCATGGACGGTTTCGACGTCTGCCAAACCATTAAGGAACAGTCAGAGTTCGCCCTCATCCCCATCATCTTCATGACCGGTCTTGATGATAGCGAGCATGTGGTAAGGGGGTTGAGGGCGGGTGGCGTCGACTACGTCACCAAACCGATCAAACCCGATGAGCTGATCGCACGCGTCTCAATCCACGTCGCCAATGCGCGCATGATCAGAGACGCGAGACAGGCGTTGGACGGTTCGGGTCAGAGCCTGATCGCTTTTCGCACGGATCTGTCCATTGCCTGGGCGTCAGCGCGCGCAACCGAGCTCTTGGGTACGGATCTGAACGCGCTTTGCCCGAAGGCAAGCAGCCTTCTCGAAGGCTGGATTGATGAGGTCAGCCATCAACCCCTGTCGAAATCTCAACCGCTCGACGTCGAGCGCCAGGATGGCAGCTCGGTCAGGCTGAGCTCACTTGGAAGATCAGGTTCAGGCGACATCCTAGCCCGCGCGTCGCTCAATCGTAAGGAGCCGCCAGGCCAGATTTTGAGCCAAAAACTGCCACTATCAGCACGCGAAGGGGAAGTCCTTGCCTGGCTCGCCAATGGCAAGTCAAACAAGGATATCGCCACGATCCTAGACCTAAGCCCTCGAACCATCACCAAACATGTCGAACAGATCTTCACCAAGCTCGGCGTCGAGAACCGAACTGCAGCGGCGGCGATTGCGTTCAGCCATCTTTCGGCATGAATGGCTCAGGAAGCCGCTTACAAATGATGAGTCGGCGAGCAAGCCGTCCCGGCCAGAAAGTTTGTCTAGCGTCGACAGAAGGCTTCATGTGTTTTCGAGCAGCCAACAAGAGATAGTCTTGCCTTTGCGCACATTCATTCAGCTTAGGGCACTGACCGAGCACACCCGCCAGCAGCATCAAGGCACCGCGCATGGGCTCATCGGCGGCGGCCTTGACCCTGCTGTTTGGCTGTCCATGAGCTGGTTGCGGTGAACTTCGAACCAGCTCGCCAATTGACCAAAAGACCGCTCAAAAATGCAGTTGCGCCCCGTGACACGAGGTTGCATCAAAGCGTGACAAGTCGGTCCGAACCTTGGTCCGTCAGAACGGATCAGGCGCGTCAAGCTAACTCGTTGAAAAGGCGCCGCCCCTCCCCAGGTTCCCCGCTTGACGCCACCCCCACAACGTAAGGCCGAGGTCAAGCGTGCCGAACTCGACAAGATCGAGCGACAGCTACAGAAGCTTTTGGATGCGCTCTTGGACGACGGCGACAGTAAGACGATCGTCGAGAATATGCAGGCGCTAGAAGTGCGACAGGAGGCTCTGGAGGCCGAGCTGTCGCAAGCCGACAGTCCGCCACCGCTAGCTGCATCCCAACATGGCGGAGGTCTAACACAGCAAGATCAATGAGCTGCATCAGGCTCTGATCAGCAACGAAACCAAGACCGAAGCAGCAGAGATTCTTCGAACGCTCATCGACGCCATCATCCTGACGCCAGAAGGCGGCGAGCTGTCAGTCTACCTGAAGGGCAACCTGGCTGGCATTCTGACCTTGGCACAGAACAAGACGAAACCCCTCGAGAAGGTTGCGAAGGGCTCTTGCGGTCTCGCACAGCAAGTATCGTTGGTTGCGGGGGAACGCAACACCCTCTGTGCACTTTTTCTCGCCAAGGGATTGCCTACCGCGCTAACAATCTGACGGCTAGCGTACAATCGAGAAACAACCACGAAGTCCCATTATTTTCATTGATTGCTCGCCAGTAACAGTTTTTTGGCTCCGAATGAGGTCCTTAAAACGAAAGTCGTTTTCTGAAACAGGCTATGGCCGTCATTGACGCCAGGCAGTCGCTAAACCTCAGCCACAGGCTCTGCTCAGAAAGAACAGTCTGCCACTGCTCAGCGTCACGACCGGCTTCGATCGAAGGCGAAGTGAAGGAGTGACGATACGAGCGCGCAGGCGAGGACCGGGGCCATGACGAGGCGAGGCTCGGTGAACAGGAACAGGCGGTATTCGTGGATCATGGCGCCCCATTCCGGATGGCCGGTATCCGCCGACAGACCGATGAAGCCGAGCGAGGCAACCACGATGACCGCGCGTCCCGCATCGGCGCCGGCGAGGGCGCCGAGGGCTGGCCAGGCATTGGGCAGCATATGACGTCTTACCGCTTCGGATAGCGGCGCGCCGAGGGCTAGGCTCGCCTGCCAATAGGATTCGCCGCGGATGCGGTCGAAAAGGGCGGCAATGGTCAGCGCATAAGGCGCCCAGCTCGTCACCAGTAGTGCCGCCGCCACGGTGAGCGCACTGGCGCCGAAAATGGCCGACAGGACCAGCGCCGTGACCAGGGTCGGCACGGCAAGCGCCGTCTCGGCGAGCCAGCGCGTCGCGTCACGAACCAAAGGCGGGGCGAAGGCGACAAGGCTGCCTGTGACCATGCCGAGCCCGAGCCCGCCTGCCAGCACGATGGTGATCGCCGTCAACGAGGGGAGCGCTCCCCGGACGAGACGTGTGGCGAGGTCGCGGCCCAGATGATCCGTGCCCAGCGGATGCGCGACGGACGGGGCGGCGAGCCGGTTGGACAGATCGACCGCGTGGGGATCCATACTTGATATGAGCGACCACAGTGCTGCTATCCCGGCGAGCGTGATGCCTGTGAGGATCAGCGCAGGCCTGATCATGGAAGCCGCGGATCGAGGGTGCGGCGCAACAGGGCGGCCCCTTGAAGCACGAGGGTCACCCAAAGGGCGACCAGCGCGATATAGGGCTGCAGAATCGCATAGTCTCGATGGTTGACGGCCTGCACGACGCGCTCTGAGAGCCCGGGCACGCCAAACACGATCTCGGCGATCGCTGTGCCGCCGACGAGCCAGGCCATCTCAGGGGCAAGGCCTGCTATCACCGTCAAGGCGCTTGCCGCCCGCCCGTGATGCCAAAGTGCGCCGGCATCGGACCGGCCCTTGGCCAACGCCGTCTGGTAGTAAGCGCTCTGCTTGACCTCGGCAAAGCCGGCACGCGCGAGCCTTGAGAGCGACCCGATGGAGAACATGGCGACGAGCGCGATGGGGAGCAGCACCTGCTCGACAGGGCCTCCGCCGAAGGGATTGACCCATCGCAGCTGCACGCCGAAGACCCAAAGCAGGACGAGGCCCACGGCGAATGCGGGCAGCGCCTGTCCGGCCACGGCGAGCCCGCGGGACAGTGTGTCAGCCCATCCATCCTTGCGGTGTGCGGCCAGAAACCCGAGAGCGAAGCCGCCAAAAACGGCGATCGTCATGCCGCCGAAGCCGATCGCCGCAGAATAGGGAAGCCGCCTTGCAAAATCGGGGGCGACGGGCTGGCCGGTCTGGAAAGAGGAGCCCCAATCGAGGGTCAAAAAGCCACCCAGCCAATCTAGAAACTGCCCGCCGAGCGACCCGTCGAGCCCCCACTGCGCGCGATAGGCGGCGACGATCTCGGAACCGGATCTGACATTGAGCTCTGTCAGGAACAGCTCGATCGGATCGCCCGGCATGAGCCTGAGCAGGACGAATGCGGCAGCGACGACCGCCAGCCAGGACAGGGAAAGCCGTCCCAGCAGCCGCGCCGCTGCCGCAGCGGTCACTGGGCGGTGACCAAGTCCGGCCGGATCACATAGTAGTCCGCGCCCCAGGGTTCGTAGTTGGCCAGCGCCGGCGAGAGGCCCACATGCCATTCCGGCGTCACCAGGAACGAGACCGGCGCTTCTTCGGCGATCATTTTTTGTGCCCGGAGCGTCAGCTCGATGCGCGTTGCTGGATCGCCTTCGGCGCGAAGCTCGGCGATCAGCGCGTCGTAGTTGGGGTTCGACCATCCGGTATAGTTGCGGGAGGCATCCGTTTCGAAGAATAGCGATAGGAACAGGCCCGGATCGCCTGCTGGTGCCGTATGCTGCGCCCAGAGAAACAGGTCGAACTCACCGCTTGTAGCGACGTCGTTCGGCGACTCCGTTACCTGCGTCGTCACGGCGATGCCAAGCTCGGCCAGGGCCGCGCGGATCACCGGTTGGAAGGTGACGAGATCGGGGCGCTGCGGATAGGCGTAGAGCACAAGCTCCAACCGCTCGCCGTCGCGTGTGCGCATCCCGTCCTCACCCAGAGCCCATCCGGCCTCGTCCAGAAGGGCTGCTGCCGCGTCGGGATCATAGGGCAGCGGATCCTTGGCGGCGAAGGGGTAGCTGTCGGCGAAGGCGCCCGTCGCCAGCACGCCAGCCTGCGCCGCCGTTACCAGATCCGCACGGTTGATGGCCATGTCGATGGCGCGACGCACCCTTGAGTCAGACAATGCCGGAGAGGCTGTGTTCATCCACATCATATACTGATAGGCCACCGGGAAGGAGACGGTCTCGCCCTCGGTCGCCTCGAGCATTTCAAGCGTCTCGACCGGCAGATTGAATGCCATGTCCAGCTCGCCTGAGGCGAACGCGAGCGCCATCGACTGGCCGTCCGCGATCCGCCGCAGCGTGATCGCCGGCCGCGCCTCGGCATTCTCGTAATGGGCGTTGGGCGTCATCTCGATGGACCTGCCAGGCTCGAAGGTCTCGACCTCAAACGGCCCGGTGAAGATCGGCTCGTCATCCTCCATTCGGTAAATTGGAAAGGCCCATTCCGCGAGGATCGAAGGCAGAATCGTCGTCGGCTCCTCGGTCTCGACGCTGAGCGTGTCGTCATCGATGGCGGTGAAGGTGAGGCGCCCGGCGGTGGCCCGCGCCGAAGGGTTGGCCTCGCCTGTGCGGTTTAAACCGGTGGCGACGGCCTCAGCGGTGACGGGTGCGCCGTCCGAGAAGAAACGATCCGGCGCAAGCTCCACCGTCCAGCTGCCGTCGTCGTTGAGCGTCGCCATTGAGGCGAGGTTCGGCACCACCTCGCCCTCGCGTGAGACGCGGAACAATTGCTCGGCGATGCCATGGCTCACAAGCGCCCAGCCATTCGACCCTTCGGCAGGGTCGAGGCCGGACGCGAGAAAGGTCTGACCGATGACCACCTCCTCCGCGTGGGGGATGGCGGGAGCCATGATCACAGTCGCGATGGCGGCCGTAGCGAGCGTTCGAGATAAACGGAATGGGGTCATGTGTCGTCTGCCTCCTTTGTTGGATTGTAGGGTGCCGGAAAAAGCGGTTCGACCAGATCGCCCGTGAAACCGAGCGGTGGAAACCGGCCCAGGATGCCAGCTCGAAGCACCTCTGGCCGTGCGGACCGCGGCAGAAAGCCATCGGACGCGTTCGCATAGGCGGCGGCCAAAGAGAGAACGTCGCCGACATGTTGCGTCGGATCGAGATCGCCGAAGAGATAGGTGAAACGTTCAGAACCTGAGAGTGCCAAGGTGCAGGGCCGCTTGCACTGGCTCATGCAGTTCACGCCGCGAAGCTGAACGCCCAGCTGCTCGGCCGCGCTGTCCGAAAAACTGTCCGCGACAACGCGCGCCAGACGGCGACCGCCCCGCTGGTCGAGATCGGTGTCGCGATCCTCACGCCCGTCGCGACAGCGCAGGCAGATCGAAAGGGTCAGTCCGTTGTCCGCCATGCCCGCCTGCCTCTGAGACGAGGACAGGTCGGTCCGGTCGGCCAAACGGCCGTATCGATGCTTAGCAATGTTTGCGCCGGATTGGCGTCATGCATCGGCCCGCTCCTACCAGAACACCCCGCCCGGTTGATTGCCGTTCATCAGCAGGCAGGTCTCCTGGCTCGCGGAGCTTTGTCGACGCTCGCCTTCCCAGCCAAGCGGCCAGTGGCATGTCAGGCGTCAACGCTCCGCTTACAGTTGCGGGGGCAGCCGAGGCATTGGGTGTTGATCACCCGCACCTCGTTCCCTCTTAGCGCCACCGGGAAGTGGCGACCATGCTGACATGGTTATTTACGCTGGAAGAGCCCGACAAAGTCAATCGGATCCTGAAGGAATTGCCTGGACGTCCGTTGGACGAACGCCCAGGCTTCGCAAGTTACGAGAAGGCGCGGCGAAGCACCGGGACGAGGGAGAGGATCAGAAGATCCAGCGCCATCGCCGCCAGCAGCGTCAGGCCCACCAGCGGGAAGGCGAGCGAGAGCAGGAGGGCGATGAAGACAGCGCCCTTCCAGAGCGGCAGGTCCACCGGCAAAGGCGGCGGTGCGAGGCGAAGCGCACCCGACGGCCGGCGTTTCCACCACATCACGACGCCGCTGACGCAGATGAAGACGATCGAGAGACAGAAGATGGTGTTCAGGATCGTGTTCCAAAGGCCCATGTCGCCCTGATGCAGCGCGATGCCGACAGCCATCGACTTGGCTGCGAGCCCGTAATCGGCGAACCCGACCTCGGCGAGGATGGCGCCGCTGTACTGATCGACATGCACAGTGCGATCCCCGGTCGGAACGGTGGTGTCCCCGTCCATCGAATCGGCCGAGATGGTGTAGACGCCGGTCAGATCTCCGGGGACGTTCACCCGGAACTGTTCATCGAAGCCGATGTCTCTTGCGAGCGCTACAACATCGTTCAGCGTGAACGACGAGGGTGCTGTGTGGTCGCTGCCGGCAGCGATTAGCGTCGACATGGGCATGCGGGTCTGCTCCAGGCCCCAGGGCACCTCATGCAATGCGCCGTGGTTCATGGTCACGTGTGTGTCGTCGGAGAGCGGAACGGCTTCCCACTTTTCGGCTGGGAACGTGCTCCAGGCCTGAACGAACTGACCGCCCCAGATCCCCGTCCAGGCGAGGCCGGAGATCAAGAAGAACAGGAGCACGACTGACATCCAGGCTCCTGTTTTGACATGCAGTTCCTTCCAAAGGCCTCGCCCCCTGGCGCTCAGATCCGGAACCAGAGCGCTGACGAAACCCATGCCGCCTCGTGGCCACCAGAGGTATAGGCCGGTCACCAGCAGAATGATCCCGAGACCGGCGGCGATCTCCATCAGCCGGTCGCCGAGATCGCCGATCAGGAGCGTGCCGTGGATGTCGGAGGCGAAGTAGATCCAAGTGCTATCCTTCTCGACAGAACCGAGCGCCTCGCCATTATAGGGGTTGACCGCAACCACCATATTCTTCTCGCTGACGTCGACGCTGAAGAGACCGGCGCGGTCCGGTGAAGGCGGCGCGATATATTGCTTCAGATTGCCATCCGGAAAAAGCGCCATCGCCGCCTCGGCCTGCTGGCTGACCGGGAGCGGATCGCCGACGGTATCGACCAGATGCCGCTCGCCGAAGCGGGTTTCGATCGAGTTGAAGTAGAGCATGATGAGGCCGGTGATCGCCAGCACCAGTAGGAACGGCACGACGAAAAGTCCGGCATAGAAATGCCAGCGCCAGGCCGCGAAGTAGAATGCGTTGGCCGACGGCGGTGATGCCGTCCGCCCGATCGACGACGTGTCGGTTGCCATGGGAAATCCTCTAAAGAGTCAGGTCGCGCGATGCTGCGCGGTCATTTGTTGAACGATCTTGCTCTTAGAGGATGGAGGGCGGCCCGCGCGGCCTGGGGGTTCGGACGTTCCGGGTGGTGGGAACGTCGCGCGCTGCGACGATAAAGTCGACTATTTCGCCAAGACGGCTGTCAGTCCAGTAAACCGGTGCCGATGGCAGAGCCGGTGCACTGAGCAGCGATAAGGGACACAAAGACGATGCGCTGTTCTGCTGTTCGCCCTCAACGGGAAACGACCGTTCTTCCGCCCCGTCCGCCGTGCAGATGACCAGCGTGAAGCTGCCGTCGGCAGACACAGCTGGCATCATGCCGGCTGGCAACAATGCGCTCACCATGAACGGCAGCAGACAAAGCAGTCTCAGCCAGGGTGGTGCGGGCCGCATGAACATGCGTATAGCCTGGGGCCACCACATGTCTTTTGGCAAGCGCTAGATGGCCGCACGTTTTGGACTGACCGTTTTTGTCCTGATCCAACTCCAAGGCATTTGGGTCGTCGAAGGCCTGAATTGCAACGGCTTGACAGGCCAAGGCAGACGTTCATAACAGGCGGCTGATGGTTCCTTGGGATCGAGCTCTGATCTCTGGGATGAAAAAGGGAACGCGGTGCGTCGGCCTTCGTGCAGGCAAAGCCGCGACTGCCCCCGCAACTGTAGGCGGCGAGTGACTTCGAGAACGCCACTGGGCTTTGTGCCCGGGAAGGTTCGAAGACGCGTCGAGCCGCAAGTCAGGAGACCTGCCATCATTCCTTGAACTCGAACCCGGGCGGGGTGTCCCGGCAGGAGAACAGTGATGGCCGACCGGCATTTGCCGCCCGAACCGATCTGTCCCGGCATGCTCCCGTCGCTTAGCGGAGGGCGCCATGATCTGGTCCGATGATACCCATATCTTCACCTGCACGAACTGCCGCCATCTCGGCGCGCCATGCGCCGATGCTACGGTGCTGGCGCGCAAGCTGGTCGAAGCGGTCCGGCGAGCGTCGCCTTTCACCGCCGAAGATTTCGAGGTGACCGGCCATGGTCGGCTCGAAGGCTGCGCGCGCACCTGCCCTGCACGCTTCGTCGCCAACAAGACTCACATCTCGATCTATGGAGACGTGGGCGCCGATACTGATCTCACGTCGCTTGCAACCTTCGCCGACTCGTTCTTCGAAAGCGGGCGGCATGAAACGATCGCGCTTCCTGCCGGTCTCGACCGGACGCCCTGCGAAATGATCAGGGCGGTTCCCAAAGGTGGACGGGTCGAGTCCGCCCTCGGCGCCGAGCCGGCGCCAGTCAAGCGTCACTAAAGGCGAGGTTCGTCGCCATGCGCCGCTTTCCGCCGGAGCGGATCGTCTGTCTGACCGAAGAGACGGTCGAGACCCTCTATCTCCTGGGCGAGGAGCGGCGGATCGTCGGCGTCTCGGGTTATGCGGTGCGACCGCCACGGGTGCGACGGGAAAAGCCGAGCGTTGCGGCGTTCACCAGCGCCGACATCCCGAAAATCCTGGCGCTGTCGCCGGATCTTGTCCTGACGTTTTCGGATCTCCAGGCTGATATCGCCGCCGACCTGCTGCGCCAGGGGATAACGGTGATCGGCTTCAACCAGCGGGACGTCGCCGGCATTCTCACGATGATCCGAACCCTTGGCACGCTGGTGGGTGCTGCGGCGCGCGCGGAGGAGCTTGCCGGCGGGTATGAGCGCCGGCTCGCCCGAATTCGTGAAGCAAGCGCTGGTCGCGTCCGGCCGAAGGTCTACTTCGAGGAATGGGACGCACCGCTGATCAGTGGCATCGGCTGGGTGTCCGAGCTGATCGCGATCGCCGGCGGCGCCGACGTTTTCGCCGAGCTTGCGGCCAGACCGTCGGCAAGGGAGAGGATTGTGCAGCCAGAAGACGTGATCGTCAGAGCGCCGGATGTGATTCTCGCCTCCTGGTGCGGCAAGAAAGTGTGTCCAGAGAAGATTGCCGCCCGGGATGGTTGGGCCGATCTCCCGGCCGTTGCCCATGGCCGCATCCACGAAATCAAGTCACCGCTAATACTGCAGCCGGGACCGGCGGCGTTGACCGACGGGCTCGATCGTATGGTCTCGCTTATCCGCGATGGCCGAGCGCCGGAAATCACGGTATGACGACGCGTCGGTCGATCAGCCCCTGCGTCGGCATCTGTGAGCTGGACGAAGCGAGTGGCTATTGCCTCGGCTGCGCCCGCACCGGCGACGAGATCGCCGCCTGGTCTCAAGCGGACGAGGCCAAGCGCCAAGCGGTCTGGGCGGCGCTGCCGGCGCGGTTCGCAGCTCTAGGTGTCGCCTGCCGCAGGCTCGCCTGGGACGTCGAGCGCATCCGCCGCTTTGCCGCAGACGGCCTTGGCCAGGGCCGGCGCATGGCTGTCCTGGGGATTGTCGGCGCGCTCGGCGAGTTCATGCCTGGACCCAACGCTCCCATCGATGTGCGTTTGGAAGGCAACGTTCTGAGCGCGACGACCGAGGAGGCCGCCCTTCGCCTTCACCTGGACGACGGGACACGAGCACTTGCTTTCAGCGATGTCGATCCGGCGGACGGCGAGGCGCCGATAGCACTGGTGGTTCCAAGACAACGCAGCGCTCTTGCGGCGGTCTCTGTTCTGACCGCGCTGGGTCTGGATCGGGAGGGGATAACCGAGGATGGACGGACGGGGCTTTTGTTTGATCTCGGTCTCGGCCGCCAGGAGGCGCGATTTTTGGTACGCATCGCTGATGACCGCAGCCGAGAGGTGATGGAAGCCCATCTCGGCGCGCCGCTACTCGAGGTTTTACCAAAGATCGGACCGATGCTGGTCCGGACGAGCCCGACCCGGGTGATCGAGACGCCGCTTGGCCGGGTCGAGATCGCGACGCCGATCCCACCGCCCGGCGGCCAGTCGCCGAACGGGCCGCACACCCATCTGCTGCCTGCCTATCTCGCTTCGGGCCGCGCCATGCCTGCGGGGATGGATATCCCGAAGAGCTATCTTCCAGGCGCGATCTTCTATCCCGTCTGAAAGCGCTCCAGTCCGATGAGCGGAGCGCTCAATCGCAGCTTGGCTCCTAGTATCTGCAGCGCCGCCAGGACGACAAAGGCGAGCGCATTGGTCCAGGCGATGCCCAACAGCACCGTAGGCGCAAAGGCTGCGGGATCGCTCGGCAACCTGAAGGTTGCGAGATAAATCACGAGCTGCTGAGCGCCCAGGGCAGCGAACGGCGTGGCGCAAGCGAGCGCCAGGCTGAAGACGAAGCTGGCACCAGCCAGCAGCAGCACCCAAGTCCAGCGGCGATAGGTGTCATCATAGCCAGCTAGTCGATGCGGCATCGGTCCTCTCCTTTGTGGAGGATATGGATCGTTTTCCTCGCCCACCAACAGCCGCGCCCTTTGGCCCCGCCGCATTGTGCGGCGGGGTCATCTCCGAGACACTCGAAAGACCTCAGGCGGCGAGCTTGCCGACGGCACAGAGCGCTTGAGCGATGGCTTGCTGGTTCAGGCCGTGCTCGCCGATGACCACCAGGCGACTGCGGCGTGCTTCGCCATCATGCCAGGGGCGATCGAAGTAATGCTGCAGCCGGTCGCCGACGCCCTGGACGGCGAGGCGCATCGGCTTGCCCTCGACCTCGATGAAGCCCTTGACCCGAAGCACGCCGTGGACGCGGACCGTATTGCGCAGCTGCCCGATAAATTCGTCGGGACTGGTAGTCGCAGCGAGCTCAACATGAAAGCTCTCGAAATCGTCATGCTCATGATCCTCGCCGTCGTCGTGATGCGACTTGCGGCTGTCCAGATCATTCTCGGCAGCGGCATCGAGGCCGAGGAGGACGGCGGGCGGCAGGCCTTCCTGGTTTGAGCGCACCATGCGAATGCCAGGACGCAGCTCCTCCTTGATCCGCGCCTCGATGCTAGCCCAGTCCTGTTCCGCGATCAGATCCGCCTTGTTGACCACCACTAGATCGGCGGCGCCCAGCTGCTCTTCGAACAATTCCTCCAACGGGCTCTCGTGATCGAGATTGTCGTCTGCCTTGCGCTGCGCCTCCAGCGCCGCCGGGTCGGACGCGAAGAGGCCATCGCGCACGGCTGCGGCGTCGACCACCGCGACCACACCATCAACCGTGACGCGGTTTCGGATCTCCGGCCAGTTGAAAGCCTTGATCAGCGGCTTGGGCAAGGCGAGACCCGATGTCTCGATCACGATGTGATCGATCGGCGTTTCTCTTTTCAGAATCTGCTGCATCGCCGGCACGAAGTCATCGGCAACGGTGCAGCAGATGCAGCCATTGGCGAGCTCGACGATGTCGCTCTCGTCGCAATTGGCGTCACCACAGCCGAGCAACAGCTCGCGATCGACGCCGATATCGCCGAACTCATTGATGATCAGCGCAATGCGGCGATCCGCCGCCTGGCTGAGCAGTCTTTGAATGAGGCTGGTTTTGCCGGCGCCGAGAAATCCGGTGAACACGGTAGTCGGGATTTTGGTGGAAGACTTGGCAGCAAGGGACACGCGAACAACTCCTATGGTTATGGGGAAGGGGCTTGGATTTATTTCACTTGATTTGCCCGAACCGGCCGGCTGCAGGGTTCGGCAGGTCGTCCGGCACGTCGCCGACGCGGATCAGCATGACCAGATGGCCGGTCTGCAGGAGTAAAGCTCCAAAGATCCGGTATGACAGGCCCGACCTTCGCCGCGAGGCGCGTGCAGGCGAGAGGAATAGCTTGTAGTCTGCGCCAGGGGCGGCGCTGCAACGACAAGCAGGTTCGCCGCTGAAGCTAGTCTAGAGGCGTTGCCCATGGAGCTGTTCTCCGCATCGTGAGGCTTGCCGAAATCGGCGCGATGATGCGGAGACGTGATGAAAATGACAGAGGGGTGTCCAAGCGATATCGAGCGCGCGCCGACCTAATGGCCCGCCGCGTCATCACCTCGACAATGATCCTGCCGTCATCCATGCCACACCCTCCGGGGCCACCCGCCCGGCTTACGGTTGGTTCTGTCGGCAGGTCTCCTGGCTTGCGGGTCGCAGCGTCGATCCAGCCTTCCCGGAGCCAGGCTCCAGTGGCCGATCGGATCAACGCTCGCCGCGAACAGTTGCGGGGGCAGCTTCGGTCTCACCTGCATGCGTGCAGGTCCCGAATTCCCTTTTCATCCCGAAGGAAACCGACTGCGGCATGATGAGCGGATGCAGGTCTTTGTCAAGACATCATCGACAGTAGCGAAGATGGTATCGGCACCGCTAAGCGCTGGGCTTGCAGCTTGGGGTTGGCGAGATAGGCTCCGGTAAGAGCCTATTCAGAAGTCGGAGCGCTGATTTCAGACAATGCGATAGCTGCTGAGCCTACTGCAAGGTCTGTTCAGTCAGGACTCGCCGGAACGTTGTCTCCTGCGGCTCAACAATTTCTGTGATGCGCGGATCGTAGACGTACTCGTCAAAGCCCGAGATCGGACAGGCCCTTATGCTCCTTAGGACGTGGCCCGAGCGGCCAGTGATATTTTCGCCCCTTCTCACCGATCTCTAGATCGTTGATGCTCGCATATCGAAGGCGCATCAATCCGTTGTCTGCGAACTCCCAGTTCTCATTGCCGTATGAGCGAAGCCAAACGCCTTGGTCGTTGTGCCATTCGTAAGCGAAACGCACGGCGAGCCTGTTTCCTGCAACCGCCCAAAGCTCCTTGATCAAGCGGTAATCCTGCTCACGCTCCCATTTCCGCCTCAAGAACTCGACGATTTCCTGTCGGCCGATCGGAAACTCGGAACGATTGCGCCAGCGGCTGTCCAGCGTGTAGGCGGCGGCAACGCGTTCGGGGTCGCGTGTGTTCCAGGCGTCTTCGGCAGCGCGTACTTTCAGCATAGCAGTTTCAACAGTGAACGGTGGGTAAGGCGGACGCGGCTCTTCGATCTCAAGTGACATGACTGACTTTCAAACTGTTCCTAGGACGCGATTACTTTGACTTCAAAGAGCAGCAACAAGGTGAAGGCGGTGGCGACTAGCATGATCGCGCGGCTGCTAAGGCGACGCGCGGGGCTGAAGTCGGCGGATATTCGCTCTTTGTTCCCGTCAATGGATCGAAATTCGGCGGATAGACGAGCTTTCCAGGGGTAGCTGACAAACCGTTGCTGCTGTCTTGCGCGACTTGGCTGGACAGTTCCTTCGAGCGTTTCACCAGGAAGTCAATGATATGATTCCGGATCTCATAGTACCCTGGAGTATGAATGATCTCCGCGCGATTTCTAGGGCGTGGAATATCGATAACGACCGCTTCCGCAATTTGCGCTCTGGGTCCATTTGTCATTAGAAAAATGCGGTCGGATAACAAGATTGCCTCATCAACGTCATGGGTGATCATGAAAACAGTCTTACTGTTCTCCCGCCCCCAGATGTTGATCAATTCGTCCTGGATGGAACCACGCGTGAGCGCATCTAACGCACCAAAGGGCTCGTCCATCAGCAGTACGTCGGTTTCAAGGGAGAATGCCCTTGCGATCCCGACGCGCTGGCGCATACCGCCGGACAGTTGGTGCGGCTTACGATCGTATCCCGTCGTCAGGCTGGCGAGCGCCAAGTATCGATGTGCATGCTCCCGAATTTCTTCTTTGGACCAATCAGGAAACTTCGACTGCACGGCGAACATCACGTTCTTTTCCGCCGAGAGCCATGGCAGCAAGGAGTGATTCTGAAAAACCACCGCGCGATCGAGGCCAGGCTCGCTCACGGGCTCTCCATTGACAAAGGCGTAGCCGATGGACGGTTTCTCAAGACCTGCAACGATGTTCAGGATCGTTGACTTCCCGCAACCGGAATGACCAATGCAGGAGACATACTCTCCTTTATCCAAGTAAAAGTTCACGTTCTCAAAGACGATGTTTTCTGGACCGCCACGGGTTGGGCTCGGAAACGTCTTAGTGAGCAGCTCGGCACTGACGATGTGCGTCTCTTTCGATGTGGTCATCCAAGCTACTCCTGATACTCGACGACACGTGCGATCTGACCGATAGCGAGGTCGAGGAGTAGCCCGACAACACCGATCACGAAAATAGCAAAGATCATGCTGGCTAAGTTAAGGCCGTTCCATTCATTCCATACGAAGTAACCAACTCCGACACCGCCAATCACCATTTCCGCTGCAACAATCACCAGCCAGGCGATGCCGATGGAAATCCGCATGCCGGTAAGGATTGTTGGAGCCGCTGCGGGAAGAATGACGCGAAAGGCGGTGCGCAACTTGTTCAGTTCGAGCGTTCTCGCAATATTGAGCCAGTCGCGCTTCACATTGGCGACGCCGAAAGCCGTGTTGATCAGCATCGGCCAGACCGAGCATACGAAGATGACGAAGATAGACGCCTGCTCGGCGTCCTTGATGATGTAGAGCGCCACGGGCAACCAAGCGAGCGGCGATATCGGTTTCAGGATCTGCACATAGGGGTTGATCGCTTTGCTCCAAAGCTCCGACATGCCGATCAGAAAGCCAAGCGGAACAGCGACAATGACGGCGAGGAGGAAACCTGATAAGACGCGCGCCAGCGAATAATAGAGCTGGACACCGATCCCCTTATCGTTTGGGCCTTTGTCGTAGAACGGGTCGAGAAGATGCTCCTTCGCTTCTGCCCAAACCTGACCGGGCGACGGAAAACCTGTTGTCGCTTCTTCGGCCTGCCCGGTCGCCGTGGTGAAGCCAAACGCAGCCACGCCGCCAGCCGCGTCGATATCCGAACGGGACAGACCCAGGCCGGCGATCTGCATGATCTGGTCGAAGGCAAGACCTTGGTCGGCATAGTATGCCGTGTCCTCCTCCAGCATACCCACCCCGACCAGTTCTTCTATCTGGCCGCTCGACAAACTGACCGCGGCGGTTTCCTCGACCGTTTTAGCAGTCGTGAGATGCCAGAAAATGACAAAGCCGACGAACAGCGCGACTGAGAGTGCCGTCGCCTGAAGGTTCCGATCAACGTTCAGCATCCACAGCCCGTTTCTTGGAGATAGGCGTACCATCAAGGCGGTGTTGGCCAGGAAAGTGACCAACACCGCTCGACCTAATCGCGATCAGGTCCTTTTGATGTCGAAGCTGGAGATGTAGCCGTTGATGTCCTCCGGATTATAGGACTTCCCATAGATGTCGTAGACTGGGTACTTGGTCTCAGGAATATCCTTCCAAGCGAGGTCCGTGTTCTCATCGGCCATCTCTGTCATGCGCTTGCCGACCTCCGCCGACATGAAGATCTCATCAGACAGTGTCTGAAAGTCGACATCGCTGTCGATGTAGCCCCAGCGCCGCATCTGCGAGAGAATCCAGGTCCCCATGGACTGGGTCGGATAGGGCATGAACGAAATCCGGTCAGGGACTTTCTTGATGTTCCCCAAACCGTCGGGATACACACCGGTCAGGATCTGCTTCAAAATCGCCGATGGTTGATTGAGGTAGTTTCGAGGGGACATCGATTCCGCAAAGCGTACCCGCTGATCCGGCTGCTCCGCCGTGTAGGTCGCATCGAGGATCGTCGTGAGAAGCACGATAAACGTATTCGGGTTCTCGTCGATGAACTTCTGGGAGACGCCGAAGCAACAGCAGGGATGCTGATCCCAGAGTTCCTTCGTCAGCAGGTGGATGAAGCCGACACCGTCATAAACGGCACGTTGGCAGAACGGATCCGGCGCAAGGTAGCCGTCGACATTCTCGGCGCGAAGGTTGGCGACCATTTCAGGCGGCGGCACCACGCGGATCTGGATGTCCTTATCCGGATCGATCCCATGCTCCGCAACGTAGAGCCGCAACAGCAGATTGTGCATCGAATACTCGAAGGGGACGGCAAACTTCATACCCTTCCACGTTTTCGGATCCTGGCGCCCTTTATGTTTGTTGGCCAGGACGATGGCCTGCCCGTTTGTGTTGACGTTCGTCACCATCCGCCAGTCCTGTGAGGCGGAACCAAGCCCCATGCTCATGGCGGCTGGCATCGGTGCCAGGAGATGCGAAGCGTCATATTCGCCGTTCATGCATTTATCACGAGCGACCGCCCAGCCGGCGGTCTTGATGATCTCGACGTCAAGACCGTATTGATTGTAGAAGCCGAGCGCGTGACCGGCGATGATCGGCGTTGCACAGGTAATCGGCACGAAGCCAATTTTCAGCTTCGTCTTCTCCATGTTCTTCATCGCGTCTTGCGCCATCGCTTGCAGCGATTCGAAAGGCATGACCTTGCCAAAGATCGCGGCCGCTGCACCTGCGCCGACACTTTTCAGAAACTTGCGTCGGTTGTTATCCGTCTGAAACACCGAATGGAGAATAGAACTCTCCATCGCGCGCACCATCCGTGCTGCTGGGTCCTTGTCGTTGAAGCTCTGCTTGCGCTCATCTAAAAAGCTGTTGTTGTCGGCCTCGACCTTTGCCGGAGCCTTGATAACGTCAGCTACGCTGCGGGCCGGATCGGTCTCATCGGCGCTACGCTCGCTGCACTCATTCCAAAGATCAACGTTAGGGTCGAACGGGTCTTTTGTTATGCTCATCGCGATACCCCAAGGTAAATTCTGAAAGTTGGCGGAAGAGATGGTGTCGAAAGGTCACCATTTATTGTAGGCGAGAAACTTTCCACTCATGGTCACTTTGACACGGTCACCTTTTGGATGTTCTACTTTGTCAATCGACATATCGAAGTCGATTGCACTCATAATGCCGTCCCCGAATTTCTCGTGAATCAGCTCTTTTATCGTGTCGCCGTAGACGAACGTGATTTCGTGAAAACGATAGATGAGGGGATCTTTGGACACGGTGTCGGACTGTTGCGCTTTTGACGGACATAGCGTCAGTCTCGCCGCGACAGCGGGTTCAAGGCCCAGAAAAGCGGCAAGCTTATTTGCCGCATCTGGCGGCAGGCTATTCTGACCGAGGCAAGCTGAGGTAACAAAGACCTCCGAAAACCCCGTAGCAGCGGCGATCTCTGCCCAGCTTGCACCCTTCAGATGCTTCGCCACCATGATCGCTTCGGTCATCGCCACGCTGGTCACCGGCGCGACCGCGGCAGGCGTATCGACCATCGCCGTTGTCGCCGTTGTCAATGTCATCGTCGCTACCTCCTTTTCCTTCTCCGACGTCTATCCGACATCGCTTTATCTTCAACAGTCGGGTTGCCGTTTCGCCGACGCATCAAAGTCTGAGCAACAAGCATGCCAATCACATCTGGTGATTTTTTTTGTTTATAGAACAATGTGTTAGGATGGTTGCAACCTTGGCCATCACATTACGAAAGTTCGTATTTTACGATTTTTCGCGCAAGATTTTACGAAATTCCGTATTGACTCCCGCCATGGATCGCCCCCCTTCTGATGGAGACAACACGTCAATCAGCACGGGCCGGGGGAACGATCGCGTTGCTGTCGAACGAACGCATGCACCAGCAGCTGGCCAACATGCTTTGGTCACAAGCTTTCAAGACTAGCGAATTCGCGCTTGTCGTCATCGATCCGGGCGAGAACCGCATCGTGCAGGTTGCAGAAGAGGCACTTCAGCGTCTGACCGGTCTCGCCCCGGATCGGTTTGCCTCCATGGCAGCAAGCGACTTGTTTCCGGGTCAGCTCTCGCAACTGATCGTCCTCACGCAGGCCTGCATCGCTCAGGGTCGATTCTGGGACGACCAATTCGAGGTCATTGCGCGACATGGCACTCTTTCGGTCGAGGTAACAGGCTCTGCATTCTCTTTCGGGGATACGCAACTCCTGGCGCTCCTGCTCATGAACAAGGAAACGCTTCAGTATCGTCGAAGAAGAGCGGCGCCGATCGGCGCCTTCGAGCTTTGCAAACTAACAGAGCAGGATGCCGCTGCGGTTTTTCGCGGTTTCGAGACCGCCAATAGGCTGATCCTTGAAGCTGCCGGGGAAGGAATCTACGGAGTTGATGCGGACGGACTGACGACGTTCCTCAACCCAGCCGCCGAGCGCATGCTGGGCTGGCGTGCGAGCGAACTGATTGGACAGGTCGCTCACCTCATGATCCACCATAGTCATGAGTGCGGCGATCACTACCCGATTGCGGATTGCCCGATCTACGCCGCCTTCCATGACGGGGCGGTTCATCATGTTTCCGACGAGGTGTTTTGGCGAAAGGACGGAACATCATTCCCCGTCGAATACACCAGCACACCGATACGCCATGGCGGTCGGTATGTCGGCGCCGTGATTGTCTTTCGCGACATCTCCGAGCGACGCGAGGCGGAGAAGAATTTGAAATCGGCGCTTGCGGAAGTCGAAGCATTGAAAAGCCGGCTGGAGCAGGAGAATGCTTATCTTCAGAGCGAATTGTTTTCGGAGCACAATCATCGGAACATCATCGGTGAGAGTCGCGCGATCCTGACAATCATGCAACAGATCGAAATGGTGGCAC
This sequence comes from Pseudomonadota bacterium, assembly GCA_039197065.1. Taxonomy (GTDB): domain Bacteria; phylum Pseudomonadota; class Alphaproteobacteria; order Geminicoccales; family Geminicoccaceae; genus JANQPX01. Next base: position 31,770 of record JBCCUL010000046.1, read on the forward strand.
CGACCGACGCCACCGTGCTCATCACCGGCGAATCTGGCACCGGCAAGGAGCTGGTGGCGCACGCTATCCACGAAAGCAGTGGGCGTGCGGGGCGACCACTTATCCGCGTCAACTGCGCCGCCATTCCAAAGGGACTATTCGAGAGCGAGTTTTTCGGTCACGTGAAGGGAGCCTTCACAGGCGCACAGGATGATAGGGTCGGACGTTTCGAGCTGGCGGATGGCGGCACGATTTTTCTGGATGAAGTTGGTGAGCTGACGCTCGAACAGCAGGCAAAGCTTTTACGCGTCCTGCAGGAGCAGCAGTTTGAACGCGTAGGTGATACAAAGACCCGACAAGTCGATGTCCGTGTCATTGCCGCGACCAATGAGAACTTACGGCAGACGGTTGAGGTCAAGAGCTTTCGAGAAGACTTGTATTTTCGGCTGAACGTCTTCCCCATTGAAGCACCGCCTCTTCGTCAGCGCAAAGAAGATATCCCGCAACTGACCATGTATTTCGTTGAGAAGGCATGCCAACGCCTGAACAAACCGTGCCTTGCACTTTCGGCAGCGGTCGCGGAACGGCTTAAAGAGTACAGTTGGCCGGGTAACATCCGCGAACTGGAGAACGCAGTCGAGCGCGCCGTCATCCTGTCCAGCGGCGGCAGGCTGCGCTTTGACCTTTCCCAATCGGAGGACGCGCTCAACGATGTCGAATGCGAAGAACTGCATACGTCAGCGATCGTCACGGACGATATGCGGCGTGCGCGAGAAAAATCCGATATCGCTGAAGCTCTCAGGCTGACGAAAGGGCGCGTTTCCGGCGAAGGTGGCGCTGCGGAACTCCTTGGCGTCAAACCGACGACGCTCTACTCGCGCCTATCACGGTTCAAGATTAATGCACGAGCCTATCGATGTGATTAGCCCGAGGATCTCCGGTGAGATCGCAGCGGTTGCTTCGGGCCATGGATTACCATGAGGCAGGCGCTCGAAACACGACCAACGTGCTCCAACAAAGTCGGTGACGGTGATGGAATCTACATCAAACTGGTGGAGATTCAGAGAACCAGGCCACGTTGCGTACACTTTGCCCCACCATGCCCGTCTTTGCGTTGTTTAGCTCCCTGTTGCTTACCTATAGCTTACCTGGAATGACAAAGCCGCCCGAATGGGACGGCTTGGGTCTGGGGTAACTGTCTGATCTTGCTGTATTTATTTTGGTTGCGGGGGAACGCAACACCCTCTGTGCACTTTTTGTCATCAGAGGTTTGCCTGGTATGGCAGTCGTCTGATGGGCGGGCAGGCCTCGAACCGGGAGGCAAGTTGCGAAGTCATGTCAAGTTCACGGACTGAGACACGCTCGCGCGTTTTGGATCGGAAAGCGACCATTGGGGCAGACTTCGTCGACGGAAACGGCTGATTGCCATACTCCTTTGTCTGCTTTCTGGCGGTTTATGCGCGCTCAGCGGAAGTGCCATTGTTCAACATGATGACCGCGAAATGGTCGTAACTTGCCATGTAGAGAGCCATACGATTCATGGTTTTCCGTATTGATGGGAGCGTGCGGAGGGATTTCATCCATCTCGCTTGATGAAGTCCTTAATGGCGTTGAGCTCGGCGATGAGTTCCCGTGCCTTCTCATCATCGACCCCAATGGCGCATCCCAAAGCATGGGGCACCGAGAGGGCGTCGCTGTAGAGATCCTCGCCCTTCTTCGTCAAAAACACCTGAACTTTGCGCTCGTCTTCGGTGCTTCTCCGGCGGTCCACCAGACCGAGCTTCTCAAGACGTTGAACAAGTGGTGTCGCGGTCGCCTGATCGACTTCGAGGCTGGCGGCTATCTCCTGTATCAACAGACCGTCGCGTCGCCAGAGCACCATCAGGGCCAGATATTGGGGATAGGTGATCTCCATCCCATCCAAAATCACTGCATATTGCTTGGTAATTGCGCGCGACGTCGAGTAGAGCGCAAAGCAAAGCTGGTCTTCGAGCCTGAGAAGGTCTTTTACATCAGTTGTGTAGGGCTCCATCACCCCGCTGTCTCGATCACGCTGCATCTCGGCCATCGCATCCCAATGCTGAAGCTAAACGCGCCAACCCCCTGATTCCCGATCCACAAGCTACGGGGCGAAAAGAAGCTTGACAAGCCTTCTAACTAAAAGCTATCTAATAGATAGTACATTATTTATTAGTGTACAAATAATCTTCTCGATCTCGCCTTGAGGCCGGGAGGGACAGGAGGAGCAAAGATATGAAATCCATGAAAAGAATGGTTCTCGGTACCGCCGCCCTTGGGGTGGCGATGATCGCAGGTGGCGCTGCCTTCGCCGCTGACTTGAACGCCAAGTCCGTCGTGCTGGTGCACGGCGCCTTTGCCGATGGCTCGAGCTGGAGCGCGGTGACACCACTTCTGGAAGACGCAGGGCTAGACGTCATCGCTGTCCAAAACCCGCTGGAGTCGCTTGACGGCGACGTGGCCTTCACCAACCGGGCGATCGAACGCGCCGAAGGGCCCGTGGTCTTGGTCGGCCACTCCTGGGGAGGCATGGTGATCACCGAAGCTGGCATGCACGACAAGGTGACGTCGTTGGTCTATGTCGCGGCCTATGCGCCGGATGCCGGCCAGGCCCTTGGTGACGCCGCCAAGCTGGATGTCTATCCGGCTCCCGGTATCGACGCGCTCCAGAAAGATGACGCTGGATATTTCTATCTTCCAGACGAAGCTGCGGCGACGTACTTCGCCCAAGACCTTTCAGAGGACCAGACGGACTTCATCGCCGCCAGCCAGGGCTTGCTGAATAGTGAAGCGCTGGGCCAGCCGGTCACCAACGTCGCATGGCAGGAGAAACCATCATTCTACGCCATCGCCGGCGAGGACTACATGACGCCGACCGAGTTGCAGCGCGAATTCGCGGCCAAGATAGGCGCAACCTCCAGGGAGGTCGATTCGAGCCACGCCATCATGGTCTCGAACCCCGAATTTGTCGCCGATCTCATCATCGAAGCCGCGAAGTGATCGCGAAAACGGGAGAAGAAAACGATGATCATGCAAAAAACCATTATCGCGGGTCTCGCTATCGCGGCCTGCGCCGTCAGCGCTGCTGCGATCGCCGGTGACGCACGCACGCCAATCTATCCGGCCGGCAACAAGCCTATCGCCCCCTATTCGCCAGGTGTGCAAGTCGCGAACGGCATGCTGTTCGTCTCCGGTCAGATCGCCTATGTCGACGGCGCCATTCCCGACCATGCCAAGGACGGCGCGGATGACGTCGCCGACCAGACCAAGATCGTCATGGAGAACCTGCGCACGGTGCTGGATGAGGCCGGCTACACGTTCGACGATACGGTGCGCGCCACCGTGTTCATGACCGACATCAATGACTACGGCGCCATCAACGAGGTCTACGGCACCTATTGGGGCGAAGGCAAAATTCCGCCAGCCCGCGCTGCCGTCGAAGTCAGCGCGTTGCCCGGTGGAAAGCCGGGAGCGCCAGTCCTGGTGGAGATATCCCTGATCGCCGCCAAATAGAGAGCAACGTCTCGTCCCGGCGCTTACTGCACGCGCCGGGACGCCTTGTCGCTTATGAAGCTGACTGATCACCGTCACCCTATTGCTAGGGTAAGCCCATGCCTGTCGACATCAACCTAAAGGGAGAGGCCTCGTGAACGATACTGCCGCTGCCAAGAGCGTCAGCCCGATGGACGCTCGTTCTGTTCTGTCCATTGTTGCGGGTGGCGTGGGCGCGCTTCTACTACAATCCGCCACCATAACCGCCTATCTCGGCATTCCCTATCTCAAACTGATCACCACATGGGGTCGCTACGTTGTCGCTATCCTGCTGGTGGCACTGTTCGCAAGCCTTTGGCGATTGTTGCCACGCGCGCAAGCCATCAGTCTATCGCTGCTGGCAGGGATAGCCATTCCCTCGCTGCTGTCGCGCTATATGTTCGCCTCGTCCGCACCGTGGAGCCTTCTTATCACGTTCAACTTGATTTTCACGGTTTTGGCCCTGGTGATCTGGTGGCTGGCTGCAACTAAAATCAGAGCTTGATTTTTGCAAAAGGCCGTCGGCCCCATCGGGCCTAAGGTCAAAAGGCGCGGCTTCGGGCTGGGTGTCAAACTGGAGGTGCCACTGCCTGGTGTGGATCGTGAAACAGCTGAGAAGCTGATCGACGAGGCCCATCAGGTCCGCCCCCACTCCAACGCCATGCGCGGTGCGCTGGACATTGCACCTGTTGTTATCTGACCGCTATCGACATTCTTCGTCGAGCCTGGTGCCACAACATTGGCATCTGGCTCGACAGAACAGCTTGAATGGCATTGACCTTCCTGACCGTAACAGGTGGGAGAATTCTCGTTTCTGATCATGCAGCGAGACCGTCATTGATTATCATGGCAGTCGACATAGAACCGAAGAGTGTTGTCTCCACTGAGTTTCTTGCTGAATTTCGGTGACTCAACGCTTACTTATCCAATCAATTCCTCACTCCAGATAGGTCTTCAAAAAGGTGCCAGGACCTTTCCCACCACTGTTACTCTAGGTGGGTGGGTGCTCTACTGAACATCACTTAATCGGCGATATGCACGGGGCGACATGCCGGTGTGCGCTTTGAAGGTCTGAGACAGGTGTTGCATGTTGGAGACGCCGTTCCTAAAAGCGATTTCCGCGATGGTCATGGCGTCGAAACGGTGATCACGGAGATCGGCCTTGATGGCGTCGAGCCGCGCTTGGCGGATGCACTGGCTGATCGATCCTTGGGCCTCGGCGAAGATCGCGTTGAGACGGCGCACCGACAGGCCGACGGCATTGGCGACCCTATGGCGATCGAGGTCGGCATCGGCGATGTTGTTCTGGATGAAGGATCGGGCTCGAAGCAGCGCCTGCCGCTCGGGTGAGGAGAGGTCGGCGGTGCCGCCGTCGAGAGAGGCGAGCCCCGTCGCCATCAGATCGATCAGGGTTTCCTGAACCAGCGATCGCACGATAGGGCTGTCGTGATCGATGTGCTCCGTAAAGGCGAGGATGCTATCCCGCACCAGCCTGCCGATCGCGTTTTGTCCGTCGATTCTGCGGGCGACCGTAAGATGGGCGTCAGGGAGTCTGGAAAGCAGCATTTCCGCCGGTAGCTGCACAACCATCTGACTGAAGTCGTCATGCAGCTCGAGCCGATAGGGATCGGTGCTTGCATAGAGTGCCATATCGCCCGGCTGGAGCAGCGTTGACTGGCCAAATTGACTGACGCGCGCGGTTCGTTCCGTCTGCAGGCTGAGAAGGAAATAGGCCTCGGACGAGGCGCCGATATCGCGCGCTCTACGCTCGGCGGTGTGCGCCTTGCCGCCGACCTTCGAAATAGACAGGAGCGAATGCCGGGCGATCTCGATGCGCCCATCGAAGCCGCTGACGTCGTCCGCTTCGCAGCCGAGCTGGACATAGCTGTCGCAGACCGCGTCCCGCCAGAACGCGAACCGGTCCCTGCTTTTGACCTCGGCCGTATCGTAGACCGCGGCCTGCTTGTCATTCTCCATCGTCATGCCTCGCCTCCGAAGGCGACGGCATCATAGCACAAAATCGAACGTTTTTCGGCCCAGGACCGAACGCGGCGCTTCGCGCCTTGCTTTAAGCTGTCGGGTCAGAGATGAACCAAGCGAACCAACGGGAGGCGTGCAGCCATGTCTCAGCAATTCAAGGTCGCCGCCGTGCAGGCGGCCCCGTCCTTCCTCAACCTCGCCGAGGGCGTCGAGCGCGCCGTCGCTTACATCGAAGACGCCGCGAAAACCGGCGCCAAGCTCGTGGTTTTCCCCGAGACCTGGCTGCCCGGCTATCCCAACCACATCTGGCTCGGCACGGTCGCCTGGTCGATGCAGTTTGTCGGCCGCTATTTCGAGAATTCGGTCGAGGTCGGCAGCGACGCGGACAAGGCGATTGCCGCCGCCGCCAGAAAGCACGGCATCCAGGTGTCCCTCGGCCTGTCCGAGCGTGACGGCGGTTCGCTCTACATCGCCCAATGGCACTATGACGAGAACGGCGAGATCGTGCAGCGCCGCCGCAAGCTCAAGCCGACCCATGTCGAGCGCACCGTCTTCGGCGAGGGCGATGGTTCCGATCTCGCGGTCAACGAGACTTCGATCGGCCGGATCGGCCAGCTTTCCTGCTGGGAGCATCTGCAGCCGCTCTCGAAATACGCGATGTACGCCCAGAACGAGCAGATCCACTGCGCCGCCTGGCCGAACCTGGCGCTCTACGAAGGCGGCGCCTACGCGCTCGGCCATCAGGTCAACAACGGTGCGAGCATGGTCTACGCGGTCGAAGGCGGCTGCTTCGTGATCGCTGCCTGCGCGCTGGTCAGCGAACAGCAGCGCGAGATGCTCTGTCAGGGCGATCCTGAGCGGGAAGCGCTTTGCCCGGTCGGCGGCGGCTACACCCGGATCTACGCGCCGGACGGTCAGGACATCGGCACCAACCTGCCCCACACCGAGGAAGGGCTGATCACCGCCGATATCGACCTCGGCATGATCGCATTCGCCAAGGCCGCGGCCGATCCGGCCGGCCATTATGCGCGCCGCGACGTCACCCGACTCCTGTTGAACGGCAAGCGTCAGCGTCCGGTGGTCGCCTTCGACGATGCCGCCGGTCTGCGGGCGGTCGCCGACGACGACGCGGAGCCGTCGGCCGAGGCCCCCCTCATGGAGGCGAAGGATCATGCAGCCGAATAAAGCGATCCCGACCGAACGCACCCACCCGCTTCGCATGCCGAAGGGGTGGGAACCCCCGGTGCCGGCCTGGAGTTCGACCTTCGCCGAGGCGCAGGCGGGCGTGTCCATGGCCGTGGTCGGCTTCCAGCATCCGCAGGCGACGTCGATGGCCGAGCCTCTCCAGGAGCTGCATGCGGCGCTGGAGGGTGCGGACGTCCGCGATCTGGTCGTCAGCGATGCCGGCGACGGTCTCAGCGAGACCGTGTGCATCGCCTATTGGCGGAGCCCCAGAGCTGCCGGCGCGACCCTGGCCGCCGCTGCCTTCGACGCCTTTTGGGAGAAGCACAGCGCCGAGGGCCTGGGCTACGGCGTCTTGAAGGAGTGCACCAACATCCCCTTCGAGCGCACGGAGACCCTCTTCTCCAGCCCGGTGCACGACCACGGCTACAGCCAGCTTCGGGAAAGCACTGTCGGACCGATCCCCCATCATCAATATTGGGGCGGCATGCGCGACCGCATTCCGCTTTCGGCCCATGACGCGCTGGAAGCGCCCGGCCCCGTCCGGGTGGTCGCGCAGTCGGATCGCCACGTAACCGTCGAAGCCCATGAGAACCTCTGCATCATCCGATCCGGGCAGGACTGGAGCCAGTGCGACGCCGAGCAGCTCGCGGAATACAAGGACACCATCGAGCCGACACTTCAGGCCGGCATGGCGTTCCTGCGGGACAAGGGCTCGGAGGTGAACTGCTACGCCTGTCGCTACATGAAGGACATGGCCCTGGACGGCAGCGACCCGAAGCGCTCCTGCGGCCTCGCCTACTTCCGGACGATGAAGGATCTCGAGGACTGGGCCGAGCATCACCCGACCCATCTCGAAATCTTCAACACCTTCCTGTCGATCGCGCCGAGACACGGGCCGAACCTGCAGCTCAGGCTTTGGCATGAAGTGTCGGTCCTGCCCGCGGCCGACCAGCGCGCGGACTACGTCAACTGCCGTCCGGGGACCGGACTGATGGGGGGCGTCAGCCGGACAACGTAGCGAGACGTGGCGCTGCCCGCAGAGGACGAGCGGTACTAGCGATGGTAGTCGGTCCAAGATATGAGTCTTCTCGATCTTGACCACAATGACAACAACTTCTCAGGGAGATAATCTATGCGCTTCATATCTTGGTTCGCGGGTCTGGTGCTTCTGTCGGGGACGGCCGCCTTCGCCGAGACCGCCCCGCCCATCGTCGCCATCGACAGCGCCACGCCGACGGAGGAGCTCCCGGTCAAGCCCGGCGTGTATGTCGGCCAGAAGATCACCTTCGACGACATGCACGAGGGCGAGATCGTCGCGCGTGTCGGCCTCTGGGAGGCGGACGTCAGCAAGACCAAGCTGTTCGACTATCCCTACACCGAATACGTGCTGATGATCAGCGGACATCTGGTGATCACCAACGACGACGGCAGCACGCTGGAATTCAAGGCTGGCGATACCTTCGTGATGCCGAAGGGCTGGACCGGAATCTGGGACATTCGCGAGCGGATGAAGAAGCAGATGGTGCAGATCGGCGACCCCAATGCGCGGGGCCGGGGCGAGCCGGTCGACTGATCTCCCGGTAGGCTGCTCTCGACGACGGTCGCTCGCTGCGACCCGACCGTCAGTCCGGCGTGGCGACGATCATCCTGACCCGGTGGTCGAGATCCTCCTTCAAGACCTCCGCCGACCAGCCGGCGCGACCGCGGAAGACGTAGCCTTGGCGCATGTCGAACATCAGCCTGGCTCGCTCCTTGGAAGGAAAATTCGCAGGCAGGGTGCCGTTTTCCCTTTCGTGGTCGAAGCGGGCGGCGAGGCGCGTGTCGGTATCGTCGATCGCCTGCTGCACGCGCTCCGCCACCCCCTCGACCTCGCCGACCGTCGCCGAGGCGCAGGACGCCAGGAAGCAGCCGCGCGCCCCGCCATCATGGGCGGTCGAATGGTCGATCACCGCTTCGAGAAAGGCCTTGACCGCCTTTTCGATGTTCCGCTCCGTCTCGAACGCCACCACCGGCGCACACCCGTCGACGTCGGCGTAGCGGTCGATGGTCTTGAGGTAGAGCTCGCGCTTGTCGCCGAACGCCGCATACATGCTCGGCCCGCTGATCCCCATGGCCCGGGTCAGATCCCGAAGCGAGGTGGCGTCGTAGCCCTTGATCCAGAACGCGTTCATCGCGGCGAGCAGGGCCTCGTCGGCATCGAAGCTGCGCGGTCGTCCTATTTTTTTTGTATCGCTCAAAATAGAATCCTTGACTGATGGGCTTCAGTTTATTTATATAACGATCGATATAGATTTTCAAGGAGACGACCATGACCGTATCCGCCCTTCAGGCCGGACAGCCTTTTCCCGACGTCACGACCCCGAAATGGGGAGGCGGATCGGTCGAACTCGGCAAGCCGAAGGATGGTCACGACTGGAAGCTGGTGGTTGTCTATCGCGGCAAGCACTGTCCGCTCTGCACGAAATATCTGCAGACCTTGAACGAGGTCGCACCCACGCTCGGCGAGATCGGCGTCGACGTCGTCGCGGTTTCCGCCGATTCTGCTGAGCGGGCCGCCGACCAGCTCGCGGAAGTCCAGCCCGCTTACGAGGTCGGCTACGATCTGAGCGTCGAGCAGATGCGCGCAATGGGCCTCTACATCTCCTCGCCCAGAAACGGCATGAACGCCGAGCGCCCCTTCGCCGAGCCCGGCCTGTTCGTGATCAACGGCGACGGCAGGGTGCAGATCGTCGACATCTCCAACGTCCCCTTCGCGCGGCCCGACCCGCACAAGATCCTGATGGGCGTGAAGTTCCTGCGCAATCTCGAGGGGGAATTCCCGATCAACGGGTCCTACGCCTGATCCTCGCACCCGCATGCCAGCCCGATCATTCGAAGTGAGCCGAACCATGTCTCCCAGTCTGCTGCGTTCGACCGTCATCCTCGGTCTGCTCGCCGCCCTCGGGCCGGCGTCGATCGACATGTACCTGCCGGCCCTGCCGTCGATCGCCGAGGATCTCGGCTCGCCGGTCGGCGCCGTGCAGATGACGCTTGCCGCCTACTTCCTCGGCTTCGGCGTCTCGCAGCTGGTCTACGGGCCGATCGCCGATCAGGTCGGGCGAAAGCCGCCGCTCTATGCCGGTCTCGCCATTTTCGCGATCGCCTCGATCGTCTGCGCGCTGGCGCCGACCGTCGAAGTTCTCCTGGCCGCGCGCGTCGCCCAGGGGATCGGCGGCGGTGCGGCGATGGTGGTGCCGCGGGCGATCGTGCGTGATCAATATACCGGCGTCGAGGCCACGCGCCTCATGGGCCTGATGATGATGGTGGTCAGCGTCTCCCCGATGATCGCCCCGCTCGCCGGCAGCGGCGTCATGCTCTTGGGCGGCTGGCAAGGCATCTTTTTCGCCCTCGGTGCCGGTGCGCTCCTGGGGCTCCTGATGATCGGCTTCCTCTACCCCGAAACGCTGGACGAAAACGACCGCGTGCCGTTCAACAAAAAGACGTTCCTCGGCGGCACGCGTCTCCTGCTGACCGACGGCCCGTTCATGATCCCGACCCTGATCTGCGGCTTTTGCATGGCGAGCTTCTTCGTCTTCGTCGCCAGCGCGTCCTTCGTCTACACTGGCCAGTTCGGGCTCTCGCCCACCGGCTTCGGGCTCGCCTTCGCGCTCAACGGAGTCGGCTTCTTCTTCGCCACCCAGGCCGCCGCGGGCATCGGCGCCAGGCTCGGCATGGCGCGCATGGTCACCCTCGCGATCCTGGGCTTTGTCCTGCTCATGCTCACGCTCCTCACCGTGATCGCCCTAGGCTTCGGCACCTTGCCAATGCTGATCGGCTTTCTCTTTCTCGGCAACGCCTGTCTCGGCCTGGTCATCCCGACGACCATGGTACTGGCGCTCGAACGGCATGGCGAGATCGCCGGTCTCGCCTCGTCCTTGGGCGGCACGCTCCAGATGATGGTGGTCGGTGGCATGATCGCGCTCGCCAGCCCGTTCTTCGACGGCACGGCCACGCCCATGATTGCCTCCATTCTCGCCTGCGGCCTCTTCGCCCTCGTCTTGACCCGCCTGAACGCGACGCAGGACCCGGTTCATCAGCCGGGGTAGCCGGCGGACGTTCACCCCCCATCTTTCCCAAACAAGGAGTAAAAGAATGCGCCCCTTCCTCACCCTCGCCGCCCTAGCCCTCGTCGCCCCCATGGTTGCCGCTGGTCCCGTCCTCGCCGAGGGGCCGTCCGAAGCCACGTTAGAGGAACTGAATGCGCTCAACGACCGCTTCAACGAGGCCGCCGCCAGCTACGACCTGGAGGCCTTCCTCTCCCTCTACGACGACGAAACGCTCTGGATCGCGCCGGCGACGCCGCCGGTCGCCGGCCATGACGCCCCGAGTCAGACCTTTCAGTTCCTGACCGACAACCAGGGCAAGCTGACCCACGACGTCGACAAACTGTTCGTCTCCGACGACGGCACGCTTGCGGTGATGATCGGCAGCGCGGACGTTCTGGTCGAGAGCCAGGGCATGGACGCCGACGGCACCTATCTGTTCGTCCTGGAACGCCAGGACGAGGGCTGGAAGATCGTCACCGACATGTGGCATCAGCACCAGGAAGCGCAGCAGTAAGAGCCCGGCCGGTCACGCGGCAACGGCTTCCGGCTTTCTCTGCGCGCGCACGGTCATGACGATCGCGCCGACGATCAGGAGCAGGTTGACGACCACCAGAACCGCCGAGACCGGACGCTCCATGAAGATCCAAAGACCGTCCTGAGAGATCAGGAGCGATCGCCGGAAATTGCTCTCCAGGAGCGGCCCCAGGATCATGCCGATGACCACGGGCGCGAGCGGGATGCCGGTCGCGCGGAACAGGATGCCGATCAGACCGAAGCCGAGCATGACCATCAGATCGAACACCGAAGCCTGGAGCGCGAACGTGCCGATCGAGCACAACAGGAGCACGATCGGGATCAGATAGCTCTTGGGGATGCGCAGCACGTAGACGAACAGCGGCGTTACTAGGATGCCGGCGATCAGCAGGAACACATTGGAAGCCAGGTAAACGAGAAAGATGCCGCCGACCACGTCCGGCCGGAATTCGAACATCTCCGGGCCCGGCACGATGCCCAGGATCAGGAGCGCGCCCAGCAGCATGGCGGAGGACGCGTCGCCTGGAATGCCAAGCGCCAGTGTCGGCACCAGCGTGCCGCCGACCGTGGCGTTGTTGGCGGCTTCGGTGGCGACCACGCCGCCCTCCGCCCCCTCGCCATAGACCTCGTCGTCGCGCGACAGGGATTTGGCCGCGGCGTAGGAGGTGAAGGAGCTGATCACGCCGCCGGCACCGGGAAGGGCGCCGAAAAACGCACCGATGGTCGAGGAGCGTATGAGGTTGATCCAGCGCTTCAGCGTGATAATCGCCGTGCCGAAGCCGGGTCTCGCGATCTGAATGTCGGGGGATTTTAAGAGGTCCTTGCCCATCATCTGATAGGCCATTTCGGAGATTGCGAACAGGCCGACCACCACCGCGACGATGTGGAAGCCGTTCAGCATATGATGCGAGCCGAAGGTGAAACGATAACCGGTCGAAAACGCATCGGTGCCGATGGTCGCCAAAAGGAGACCAAAACAGCCGGCGATCAAACCTTTTAAGATCGAGCCGCCGGAAATCACCGCGATCGCGAGAAGGCCGGTGATCGCAAGGAGGGTGTATTCGGGCGGTGCGAAATTGGCGGCGAACTTGGCGAGTGCTGGCGACGCTAGAACCAGAATGATGCCGCCGAACAGGCCGCCCAGGGCTGAAGCAGAGATCGCGATGCCGATGGCATCGGACGCGCGGCCTTTCTGGGCCATTGGAAAGCCGTCGAACAAGGTCGCCGCCGCGAGCGGCGTTCCCGGAATGCGCAGCAGAATCGCTGAGATCGAGCCGCCGCAGGAACCGCCGACGAAAATGGCGATGAGGAAGCCCATCGCAGCCACCGGCGGCAGGCCGATCACCACGGGCAGCATCAGGATGATGCCCATCAGCGGGCCAAGGCCAGGGAGAGCACCGACCAGAAGGCCGAACAGGATGCCGAGCAGCGTCAGCCCGAGGGCAAGCGGCGTGAGAAAGGCGTCGAGCCCGACAATGAGCGACTCGATCAGCATCGGATCAACTCCAGGGAATATTCAGGCGGAAGACGCCGCCTGGAAGAACGATTTTCAGAAAAAATTCGAACATGAAGGCGAAAAAGAGCGACATGGCGAGTGCGGAAATCACCATGAGAACCATCCGGCGCATGCCGGCGATCCACATGATGGCGAAGAGCATTATGGGTGTCGTCAGGTGATAGCCAAGCCAATTGAGGAGACCGAGATAGCCTGCGAAGACGGCCAGCATCGCCGCAGGCCTGCCGAGGCTGCCGATGTCGACGCCGTCGTCATCCTGCTCCTCGTCGCTCTTCATCAGGAACGAAGCCGCGAGCTGGCAGACCAGCAAAATGCCGATGAGCACGGAAATGGCCCGTGGATAGGCCGCTGCATTGTCATAAGGACCGCCCGAGGCGATCCCCTGCTCGGTCATGGACGTGGCGATTTGCTGGAAGACAACCGCGATCACCACGGCAAAGAACACGATCGCAACGATGTTGAGATGGCGTTTTCGGATGATCACGGCCGTTCCTCCTCTTACCCCTACTGGAGCTTCTTCAGTTCTTCTTCTTCCCAGGCAAGCGCATCGCCCATGGCGCTGAGCTGACCGGATACTGGTCCGATGACCTCGTCATATTGGCTGTGATCCCACTCCAGCGGCACGAAGCCGACAGCCTCGATCGCTTCCTTGACGTCGTCCCTTGCCATAGCGGCGGCCATCGCCTCGCGCAGCCTGTCGGCGACGTCGTCAGGCGTGTCGGCATGCACGATCCACCAAGTCCAACCCATCGGCGCAAGGCCGGAGAGGCCAAGGTCGATGTCGAGATCGACGATGCTCGGCGCACCGTCATAGGAGGCCTTGGCGCCTGGAAGCTCCGAGAGCACCAGCATGATGTTGAAGGCGTCCTTGTCCTGGATGTAGTTGCCGACATTGACGAAGGCGAAGTCCAGCACGCCGGACTTCAGATCCTTGACCGCATTGCCGTCGGCCGAATACGGCACGTTTTGCGCAACCACGCCGTAGGACTGGAGAACCTTGGCGATGACCATGTGGGGCAGGTTGTTGCGCGACCCGGAGGAGTAGCGAAGTTTCCCGGGGTTTTCTTTGCCGTAAGCCATCATCTCTTCGAAGTTGGACCAGCGCGATTCGTTTGGGCGGCCGCCGATCGCGAACGCGTTGGAGACGGCGGCATTGAGCGGTTTGAAGTCCGAATAGACCCAGTCGACCTTGCCGAGTACCGGCTGCAGCACCAGCGGCGCCACATAGCCGTCCATGATGGTGTAGCCGTCGGCCGGGCGCGACATCGCGGACTGCAACCCCTTGGTGCCGGCAGCACCCGGGGTCGAAATCACCGGCACGGACACGCCGAGTTCCTCGCCCATGGCCTTGGCGATGATCTGCGACACCGACATGGCATTGCCGGGCGCCCAGGGATGGATCAGTTCGACGGTTCGTTCCGGAAATTCGGCCACAGCCGCGCCGGCGCCCAGCGCGACACAGGTGGCCACGATCAGGTTAGTTTTCAAGAGCTTGGTGAGTTTCATTAATTGCCTCCCGGTCGATCAACCTTGAGAAGTTAGAGACGGGTGTCCGTCTCGCGCACATCCGCAGCCGGCGCCTCCATGCCGAAATGCGGATACAATTCCCTTGGCGCATCGTGCCGCCTGAAGTGCTCGGCGATGCTTGCCATGAGACTTCGCTCGGTCGCGGGATCATGGATTGGACGTTCCTGGCCCGGATCGAGATCGAGATCGAACAGAGAGGTCTGGAAGTCGACCGCCGCGTGCCCATCCATGCCTGTCTGCGTGTTCCCGGGATCGAGCTGCACCTTGAGGACCGGTACACCCTTGGTGAAATCGAACGGGCCCGACAACTGCGCCGTCCGCAGTTCGCCTACGTCGAAATGCTCGATCATGTGGCTCGGCATCAGGGTGTAGAGGTTCAGATGCTCGGCGCTGTGATCGTCGGGGAACCGGAAATAGCTGTAGCGTCCGTCCGTAATGCAGACCGGACCCGCAAACATGCCGAGTATGACGCTGTCGCGGATCGGCGCCTCGCACCCCAAGAGCGGCAGAAGCGATGCTCCGGTCACGCTGGGAGGCACTTCGCAGTCAAAGAAATCGAGAAATGTCGGCATCAGATCGGGCGTCTGCGTCAGGCTGGCACGCCGCTCTCCGCCCCATTCCAAAGCGTCCGGATGCGCGATCATCAGCGGTATGTGCGAGATTTCTTCGTAATAGGGTGTGCGGTTCTTGCCCCACCAGTCATGTTCGGAAAGCAGGAAGCCGTGGTCGGTCGACAGGACTAGGGCGGTGTCTCGCCAAAGATCGTGGGCGTCAAAATAGTCCAGGAGCCTGCCGAAATACTCGTCGCACATGGCGACCAGGGCGGCGTAATTGCCGCGGATCTCGGCGATCTCCTCGGCACTTTCGGCAACCCGCTCGTAGACGGGCCAATCCAGAATTTTGCCGTTGTAGCCGGATGTATAAGCATCTCGGAAACGCTCGGGGGCGACAAAGGGCTCGTGCGGATCAAAGCACTCCAGCTGCAGAAACCAGTCGTCGGCCTTCGCATTCAATTCCAGGAAGTCGAAGGCCGCCGCAAAGCACCTGGCCGTCGGAAAGTCGTTTTCCTCTATTAGAAAATCGCTGTTAATGGCCGCCCGCGACTTCTTCCAAGTCGCCTTGTCCACGTTGAAGCGGGTCACGGTCCGGCCGAAATCCACCTCCTGCAGCGGATAGTGGCGGGCATCGAATTTCTCCCTGTAGCGCTCGATGGGCGGCGCTACCAAGGCCTTTTGCGCGTCATACTCCTGGCCGCGGATGAAATCCCAGCTGTCGAACGCATTGGCGTATCCGAAGCCGCCATTCTCGAAGTAATGCAGATGGTCCGAGATCAGGTGGGTGTAGGTCCCGTTCTGACTGAGAATGCGCGCGAAGGAATCGTCAAAGGGTTCGAGCGGACCCCAGGTGCGGTGCATAAAATTCAGCCGGCCGGTATGCATGTCGCGGCGCGCAGGCATGCAGGGCAGGCTGCCGACATAGTGCTTGTCAAAGGTGACGGCCTTTTCCGCGAAACGGTCGAAATTGGGGGTCCGGACCGCGGTTCCGCCATACACCCCCAGCGCGTGACGGTTCAGCGAGTCGAAGAGGACGAAAACCGTTTTCATAGCCTTCCCGATTGACTGTTGAGAACAGCTTGAACGCTTTCAGACATTCTGTAAAATTCGAAATATGATCTTTATCATCGATAAATCGAATGTCTAATGGATAAGAATCTAACAGCGTTTTTGGTTGTTGCACGAACAGGAAACCTGACGAAGGCCAGCGAACAGCTTCGCGTGACCCAGTCCTCCGTCACGAAACGCATTGCCAATCTGGAGCTGGAAGTCGGTGCCAGCCTGTTCGAGCGGCACCGCCGGGGCATGCGCCCGACGCCGGCCGGCAAGATATTTCTCGACCATGCGACGCAGATTGACGCTGAATATCGGCAAAGCAAGGAAAGGGTTGCTGCAATCGGTGCTGCGGGCTTATCCGTGCTGCGGGTCGGCGCCGGGCCGCTTTTTCACCTCTGCTACATCGCCCCTCTTTTCAACGAGCTTTCCCAAAACTATCCCGAGCTCACATTCGAACTGCTGACCGATGCCAATGTGCGAACCATTCCCATGTTGCTGGAAGGCACGCTTGATGCCGTTTTCGGGATTATCGAGCCCGAAGCGCTGAATGATTCGATCTTCGTCAAGCATATGGTCGATGTCGAACACGGTATCGTCATGCCGAAGAGCGAGCCTGCTGCGAGCCTGGAACGTGTCGACCCTGCACAATTTGCCGGTAAATCCTGGGTAGTGTACACAGACGATCCTGACACGGAGAAAACGATCAGCGATTACTACGTACCCGGTGGCAACATGCCGCCGAACGTCAAGGTGCGAACAACTTCATTTACGACCGGCCTGCAAATGGTGGCGCAAGGCAACTTTGTGATGTCAGCCCCCTTACAGTTGGCCAGTAACATCGAAGCCCAAGGCCTCGTCATCCGCCCAGCTTTGAAAAGGATGAAAAAGCGCGGCGCCGGCCTTCACTTGAGAAAGAGCTCGATGGGCTTTGCCGCCATCCAACTACTCTTAGGGACGTTGGAACGTATTGAGTTTGCGGGCGTCTGATCTCATTGGGTAGTGTCATAGCTTTTGTTTGGATTGCAGGGAGCAACATCAGCAGGCCGAATGACAAGCGTTATGTCTGGATGCCGCTCGCGAACGACCATGCCTGCCCCCGATTGGCGGCGCATCCTCCAGCACCGGAATCACACTCGATACTGCCATCGCTTGGCGCAGCCTGGACCGATGGACCATACTGCAAGACCTGATCGAAGCCGCGCGAGCATCCAACATATAAGCCGATGAGCAGCGAGCCAAATCGCTTGTCGGCTCAGCAGACAGGTTGTTCCCTTCCAGATCAGGTCATTGTTAGATCTCGAGTGCACGGAGCTGCCGTCACTCGACTGACCGTCACCGTGAGCTGTCATTCCGTCGACGACTGCCTCGTCCGCAATTTCTGTCCTAATTGCCAAGGATGCTCGGATCTGAAGCCGGCACCGAGTGTGGACGTGGCCGAGCTTGGCTAGCGGCGGAAAACAGGATCGCTGAACGGGCGAACGGTCTGAAATGAGCTGGATGGATTGCGATATCGTGTGTCGGTCGAAATTGGCGATCGGATGAGGGAGCCCCCGTCATCCGCGTCCAGGCATCGCCTAAGCTCGACTTCGTCGGCCCAGACCCTGATCTTGAGCATGTTGTTTGGCTGTCCAGAAGCTGCTTGCGG
The DNA here is from genome assembly GCA_039197065.1 of Pseudomonadota bacterium. Taxonomy (GTDB): domain Bacteria; phylum Pseudomonadota; class Alphaproteobacteria; order Geminicoccales; family Geminicoccaceae; genus JANQPX01. The sequence continues at coordinate 49,380 of JBCCUL010000046.1, forward strand.
CAAACCGCAAACGGCATTGCAGGCCGACAGCAGATTCATCAAACCTGCGAATTACCTGCCGAATCCCGTTTTCGACAGTTTGGCTCCCATAACCGCCTGATATTGTTTGGCTTTCCCAGCCCGACAGCGCCTTGACCTCACTCTCACTACGTAAACTGTGCGAGTGAGGTCAAGGCGCTGTCGGGCTGGGATTCTTGGTGGTTCAGGCGGTCGGGGGAGCCAACAAAATGAGGGGCATGGGAAAGCAAATTGGGGACTGAAATGCAGGAAAAACGAGGCAAAAAAGTTCAGAAATCTGCAGGCAATGGGGAATAAAAAGCCGGTCTCATTCATCTAGGAATACGGGAGAAACAAGAACGAAGTTATAGTGGGAGCGTCGATGGGCAAGCGAAGCAAAGGGCGTGACGGAGGCAACGATCGTTGGGCGGCGGACAATGATCATCAAGCCGGTGCTGTGCAATCTGGAGAGCATGGTGATCTTGCGTTATGGTCCAGGCGTTGTCTGATTCCATTGGTGAAGTTTCTGGCCAGGCGAGCTGCAGAAGACGACTTTGAGAAGGCTGCGAACGACAACAAGCAGCCGAGGGAGTGATGCCCATGCTTCGCTGTGCGCTCTATGCCCGCTATTCCTCCGAAAATCAACGTGACGCCTCGATCGAGGATCAACTCCGCCTCTGTCGCGAGCACGCCGAGAAGCAAGGTTGGCACGTCGCTGAGAGCTATGCGGACCACGCGACCTCCGGCGCGAACCTATTGCGGCCAGGCGTGCAACAACTGTTAGCCGACGCGCTTGCCGGCAAGTTCACGATCATCCTCGCCGAGTCGCTGGACCGCTTGTCGCGCGACCAGGAGGACACGGCGGCGATTTACAAGCGTCTCGGCTTTGCCGGTGTCAAGATCGTGACGCTGTCCGAGGGTGAGGTCAGCGAGCTGCATGTCGGCCTCAAGGGCACCATGAACGCGCTTTATCTCAAGGACCTTGCGGACAAGACACGGCGCGGGTTGCGAGGCCGAATCGAGGCGGGCAAGTCCGGTGGCGGCAATGCTTATGGCTATCAAGTCGTACACGCGCTTGGCGCTGACGGTCAGTTGATCCGCGGCGACAGGAAGGTCGACAGCGAGCAAGCGACAGTGATTCGTCGGATCTTCAAGGATTATACCGACGGGCTGTCGCCGCGTGCTATCGCGCTGTCGCTCAATCAGGAGGGCGTGACTGGACCGACAGGCAAGGCTTGGGGACCGTCGACCATCAATGGCAACCGACAGCGCGGCACCGGGATCTTGAACAACGAGATGTATATTGGCCGTCTGATCTGGAACCGCCTTCGCTATGTCAAAGATCCAGACACCGGCAAGCGCATCTCCCGCCCTAATCCTGAAGACACGTGGATCATCCAGGACGTCCCGGAGCTTCGCATCATCGAGCAAGCGCTTTGGGACAAGGTGAAGGCACGCCAAGCTAAGCTCGACGCTTCGCCGTCACAAAAAATCCCGAACAGCAATTGGGGTGATCGGCGCCGGCCCAAATACCTCTTCTCTGGTCTCATGAAGTGCGGTGAATGCGGTGGCGGCGCCGTCATCTGGAACCAGATTCGCATCGGCTGCGCCAATGCCCGTAACAAAGGCACTTGCAGGAACAAGCATACTATCCGCCGCGATCACCTCGAAGCCGCCGTGCTCGATGGCCTGCAACATCACCTGATGGACCCAGAGCTCACGGAGGTCTTCTGCAAAGAATATACCGAGCACATGAACCGGCTTCGGAACGCACATGTTGCTTCAGAAGCTGGCCTGCATACCGAACTTGCCAAGATCGAACGCGAGTCCGATCGGATCGTTCAAGCGATCTGTGACGGCGTCCCTGGCAGCAAGGTCAAGGATCGCATGACCGAGTTGGAGGCGCGCAAGATAGAGATTGAGGCGAAGCTCTCGAACGCCGACACACCGCCACCGCTCTTGCATCCGAACATGGCCGGCTACTATCGCGAGCAAGTCTCGAAGCTACGCGTCGCTTTGGACCATCCCGACAACCGCACCGAGGCCGCCGACATCCTGCGCACGCTGATCGACCGCATTGAGCTCAAGCCGGTGCTGGTAGAGGGCAAGAAGACACTCGCGATCGACCTATACGGTCATCTCGCCGGCATTTTGTCCTTGGCGAACAAGGCCAAAGGCGGGATCGGGGAGGATGTTGCGGAGAAGTGCACAGCGATGGTTGCGGGGGTAGGATCTAAACCTATGGCGTTCGGGTTGCGCACCCTTTCATCTTGGGCCGGTGTCTTAGCGATCAGATAAGAACAAGCCGGTTAAGCCCATATAGGCCGATTCAGATAAGTGTAAGCGCCCGAGAACAGAACATCGACGATCGGTGACCCGGCAACAAGATCATCAATGCTAAATCCCCGCTCACGATACCAGCGGGTTGCTGGAGCGTTCATAATTAGTCTTCTATCCAGGCTGTCGACAACAGGCGTTGCCCTTGCAGACACGCAAAACGTGATCGACTCCTTGAAGCAGAATTCGAACGCAGGATTCGCCTTGAGATTGGCGAGCCAATCGCGTTCTCTTGGACGCCCCAACCCACCGTCAACAGATGGCGTTCCGCAAATTATGATACGCCCATCGATGTTGGTGAACCAAATCTCGGTGACCCGCCTGAGCCCAGTCTTTGCTCCGATGGTGATGATATCGATCGTTCGGTCTGTCTTGAGCGCTTTTTCCAAATCAGTCATGTGCAGTCCAATGCCTAAGTTGCAAAGGGCATGCTACAACTTCAAGCTAACTTGAGATCAAGGGCAATTCCGTCTCGCGAGACAGCACGTCATGAAGAAGGCGGAAATGATGGACTTCACCCCTCACCCATCGACGATTTCCTAAATGATCTAACGTCAAATGAGAGCAGCATCCGCCTCTTCATGCCACAACCCTGAGTGCTTCGGCTTTGAGTTGATTTGTCAGTCTTCGTTTAGCGCACCGACCTTCCCAGAAAAACTCGCCGGGTTCGATCGTTAGACCAGCCTTCTTGCGCTTTTATCAAGCTACAGATGTCTGCATGGGATTCGCTGCGTGCTCGTAGACCCTCAGGACTTGCTGGACTGACGATACTAAGAGCTGATCAGGTTGAGCGCTCATCCTTTGCTGCACTAAGTCGCCCAGAAATTGTCTCAAGACTGGTTCGGGTATCGTCCTACCTTCGAAGCGTGCCAGCAGCGTTGCCACAGCCGACTTTGCCTTTTCGGATGGCCAGTAATAGCGAATACGATCTGAATAGCTGAAATGCCGCTGCAGCCAAAGCTCGCGGTCGCTTCCGCTGTAGTAGTTGCTCCAGTTCTCAGGGGCGCCCTGCATTACCTCCTCCATCGCTGCCATCAACCGCCCCTTGGGAGGATGACCATCGATGACATCGGCAATGGCGTCGAGGGCGTAGAGGGCCTCGCGCAACGCAAAGGTCAACCAAGGCCCCACTTTCAAAATGGCAAACCCCTGCTGCACCAACCCGCGCAGCCCTGCCACCGTCTGATAGTCTGTCGAGTGCGCCTCGAAAACCAAGCCTTGCATATCGTTGAGACAGGCAGAAAGCTCGACCGCCTCTTCAGGATCGAAATGAACCACATCCGCATGACCAAATTCGACACCGGGCTGCACCACCAAAGCGATCACGCGAGCAAACGCATCCTCCAAGTCGCGGGTCTCAAAGGCGTGTTGATGAACGTGATAGGTCTGCGCGACAGCCTCCGGCTTGGTGATCTGCAGGTGGTCCAGGTCTTCTGTAGCACCGCCCGGCACAGGCACCTCCGTGCCGATCACGTAGACGGGCGGGATATCGCTTTTGCTCCTGGCTTCGGCAATGACCGCCAATCGCGCTGCACGCGCAGCCGTCGCTGCGTCATCAAGGGCGACAGGCTCACCTAAACACCCCATCGACGTGTCGAGGTGGATTTTGGTAAAGCCTGCTTCAGCGAAGGCGGCGATCATGACATCCGCCTTCGCCATAGCCTCATCCGGGGGCAAAGCTTTCCAAGGATTGGGACCGAGATGGTCACCGCCTAGAATGATCCTTTCGGATGGATAACCGACTTTCTCGGCAATCCTCTCCACGAAGCGCCGAAAGTCGGCAGGGTTCATCCCGGTGTAACCACCGTCCTGGTTCACCTGGTTACAGGTCGCCTCGATGAGTGCCAGGCGATCCAGATCGCGAGCAAGGCATAAAGCAGCTTCGATCACCACAGGATGTGCCGAGCAAACCGACGTAATCCCCCTGGGCTCCCCTCGATGAAACGCGGCGGGAATATCCAGAAGCGGGTTTCTCATCAAGGAGCCTCGCGTTGCTCAAGCTTGAAGGCTTGAAGTGTCTGAAGGTCAAAAGCAC
>JBCCUL010000047.1:0-48994 GCA_039197065.1 Pseudomonadota bacterium
TCCTCAGCCTGACGCAAGATGAACGCGATCTGCGCGTCCGTGAACTTCGACTTCTTCATCACTCATCCTCGTTCTGCAGCCCTATCAGCTAAACGAGAATTTTCTCACAATCCACGGTCCAGTTTCCGGGAAGCAGGTCAATAGCATCGAAGAAATAAACGAATTTGTTGGCCTGCGCGTAACACTTAATATCTCGAACATCTTCGGCAAATGGTGATCATGGCTCGAACCAGGAACGGTGTAGGAGCGCCAAACATCGATCGCCGGCACGCTTCTCGCATCTGCTCATGGACAAGGCCATGGAATCGCTCGATAACTTTTTGAATGGGCTCTTAGAGCTTGGCCTGCGCCAACGCCTCATAGGCCGGCAGGGCAGCTTGCATCAAGAGGGCCTGGTCGTCGGTCAGGTCGGGCATGTCGCCTTCGGGGGCTGCAAACCCGGTTGAGCGGTGCACCGCGTCATACCAATGCGGCGCCCAGATACCGTCAAAGGGCTTCGGCCCAGGGGGCCAGGACAGCATGGCGCCGTCCCAAGCTAGACCAATTTCGGTACAGAGCTTTCGCAACATGGCCTCCGGGTTCGAACGGAGGTCATGGGCCGAGACCACCGGGCCGGGGAAACGCCGATAGAGCGCCAATTGCTGGTCAAACCCGATGTCATCCAGGGATGGGTTTTCACGCTTGGCGGCGTAGCTTGCAATCACCCGAGCCGGGTGGCGCAGCAGGTGGACATGGGTGAACGCCTCGGCCCAATCCATCGGGAAACCGTCCAGCATGTGAAAGCTCATAAGTTTGAGCATCACACCATCGCCCATCGCCGTGATCTGTCGAGCGACCTCTTGGGGGTCGCATGGGCCGGCAGCCAAAACGGCGTCGCGCATCGGGTGAATCAGGTCGGTCGCATGCAGATAGGCAGCGTAGAACGGCTCATCCCAGACCTGCAGATCGGTCCGGTTGCCAAAGCTGTACATCATGGCCGTGGACAGGTTCCGCGGCCCGGACCACATGGCGATTTTCATGACACCACCTCCATCAGCACCTGATAACAGCCAAGAATGCGTTAGGTGAGCGGCCCCAATTCACTGGTCCCGATCACACGTCCATCAATCGCGCCGACCGGAAAAAGGCGAGGCACGAAATCCTGTGCTTGATGCTGCTAACGCCAGAGAACAGCGCGCTTGGCTATAGCTTCTACCAATTTCGTCGATCGATCTCATGATAGAATGCCGATCGAACCTAGGAAGGTCGAGATGTGCTTTGCCCATCTCAAAGCCCATCACCGCTTCGAGCGCGCGCACCTGAAAGGGGTTCTCGGCGAGATCCAGGCCGAAGCGTCTCCATTCGCGCCTTATCTCGACGGTCATGGACAGCTGATCGCGGTGCTCTGATCCTGCAGCGCCGCCCAAATCTCCGACATGACCCGCCCCATCGTCTGATCACGACGCCGGACGGCGAAAATCTCGGTGTGACGCGGTGGGAAGTCTTCGACGTTCAGCGGGACGAGTTCACCACTCGCGAGTTCCGATACCATCAGATGTTCCGGCATGCCGCCCCATCCCAGCCCGGCTTTGATCACCGATTTTTTGGTCTCGAAGTCGGAAACCGTCCAGCGCTGTCCGCCCGAAAGCAGATCCCGGCTCTGCTCGAAATCCCGACCACCGGTCCCGGGGACGATCACCTGAATGTAAGCCTGCATTTCCCTTCGCGAGCGGATGCCGCTCAGCTGTGCTGCAGGAAAGTCGCGATGCGCGACGGGGCGGATCGTGACGGAGCCTACCGGAACCGTATCGACCTGATCGACCGGGACGTCGTGCAGACCGGCGATCATCATGTCGGCCTCGCCCTCCATCAGCCTTGCGAGCGGCCCGCCCATCATCTCGGCGGCAACGCGGATCTGCGTGCTCGGATAGGCCCGCCCGATGCGGCCGAGCAGGTTCAGAATCGGGTCGAGAGACATGGTCGCGGTGATGGCGATGCGCAGGACGGGCTCTTGCGCACTCCGCAGACCAAGCGCGGTCGATTCCAGCACCCGAACCTGTTCCAACACCCTCGAGGCCTCTCGAAAGAACACCTCGCCCTCGGTCGTCAGGCGGGGGCGATACTCATCGCGGGAAAACAGATCGAAGCGCAGCCGGTCTTCGAGCTTGCGGATCTGATGGCTGACAGCGGATTGGGCCTTGTTCAGTCGCTCCGCAGCGCCGCGAAAGGTACCCGTCGCGACAATAGCGTCCAGGGCGAGGAGCTGGTCGAGCGTCATGGTGCAAACTCATAATGATCTATTTCATAGATCATTATCACGAGAAATCGATGTTATTAATTGCTCGTCTCCGTTGATATCCGAGAGTCATCACATCAATCGGAAAGGAGCCAACAATGAAAACCCACCATCAACCTGCCGCCGTCCTCGAGGCGCGTCCAGCGGACCCGTTCGGTCATGACTGCGAAGAGCCTGGTGCGATGACCTCGGCCGATCTAACCGAAATCGAAACCCTGATGCAGCGCTATTTCGATGGGCTTTATCAGTCCGACAGCGCCGTACTTCGGTCCGTGTTCCACCCGGAGCTCGCCTATGTCAACGCGACCCCAGGCAGTCACGAATTCATGGGCTTTGAGGCCTACATGGCGCGCATCGACGGACGAACGCCGCCGGCCTCACGCCAGGAGCCACGCGATGATGTCATCGAGCGGATCGCGCTGAAGGGCGGCCAGATCGGTGTCGTCGAAGCGCGCATGACGATGCTCGGGCGCGACTACCAGGATCTTCTGACCGTAATCCGCACGGACGACGGCTGGAAGATACTGACCAAGGTTTTCACCCATGTCGAGAGAAAGGGGTGAGCCATGCCTTACGTGAACATCAAAGTGACACGCGAGGGCGGGCCGGAAGGAACCGGTCCCTCGTCTGAGGAGAAGGCCCGACTGATTGCCGGTGTTACCGATCTGCTTCAGGAGATCCTGAACAAGAAGCCTTCCTCAACTTTCGTGGTGATCGACGAGGTGCCTCTCGACAACTGGGGTTCGTCCGGACGCCGCGTCAGCGAGATCCGCGCCAAGCAAACCTAGCGGTATGACCATATAATTCGATTCCCGCCGTCAACGCCTGAATCGACGCTATGCCGCCAAGTTTCCATGGGCGCCGAGAGCCTCTTGCGACGTGGTCGCACTGCGGGCCTCGCGGTAGCCCCGAAGCCAATCCGAGCTTAGATCGAAAGAGGAGACAATCATGTCACGGAATGCCAAAACCGCCATCGTCACCGGTGCGTCCGGGGGGCTAGGCAGAGCCATTGCCGAAGCCTTTGTCACCAACGGATACAGTGTCCTCATAACAGGCACGGACGCTGGGAAGCTTGCCGAGACGATGGCAGAGATCGGCGAAGCCGATCGCACCGCTGCCGTTATCGCCGACGTCAGGCACCATGAGGATCGCAGGAAGATCGTGGATGCCGCCATCGATCACTTCGGCCGTATCGATGTGCTCGTAAACAACGCAGGCGTCTTCAAGCCACGCCCCTTCCTCGACGTCGACGAGGCGCATCTCGACCGATTTCTGGACATCAACCTCAAGGGCACGTTCTTTCTCACCCAGGAGGTCGTCCCACATTTCCTTCAAGCCGGCGGTGGTTCGGTCGTCAATGTCGGCACGGTGCTGGTCGATCATGCGATTGGCGGCGTGCCTGCGACGGCGCCGATCAGCAGCAAAGGGGCTATTCACGCTTTGACCGGACAACTCGCCGCCGAGTTCGGGCCAAAGAACATCCGGTTCAACACGATCGCCCCCGGCATCATTAGATCCCCGATGCACAGGCGAAACGGCATCGAGGACGACGATAGCCTAGGCGGGCTGCATCTTCTCTCGAGAATCGGCGAACCACGTGAAATCGCCGACGTCGCACTTCTGATGGCGGAAAGTGACTTCATCACCGGAACAGTCATCAATGTCGATGGTGGTCATGTCGCCGGGCACGCGATCAACTGACGCCAGTCTTCCATCTTAAATCCGAGGTCGCCGGGGAGGGGACGGATCGACGAGATCAGTCCCTTCCCGCCTATCGCCAGCGCCTGCTCATGCGACCGCCGAAGGTAGGAAACCCCGTAGCGGGGCAGATTGGAACTCCTGGCATGGTGGCCCAGACATATCGCGGACACCAAACGTCTTTCGGCCCCTTCCGGGGCCCTTTTAATATGTTGATCTGGGTCGGATGGCTGGTCACAGCGTCAGACCGGCAGATTTGCCTCTTGGATCGGGATCGGAAGACGTGACTATCTGCGAAGCGAACATCATCCAACTCGCCTCCTGAAAACGATTCCCAAACGTTTCCTGTTTAAGCTCGCATTCCCGTCGAACCAGATTGGGGCTGCGGACTCACCGTCAGCAATGCGCGGACTGGCGAACAACGTTGGCGGGTGCCGCCCTTAAGAGCTTCCTGGTCATATATTTCATAGAATCGCTCACGTCCTCCAGCCCAGCAGGTGCCGTTCCAGACGACCGACGGCGGCGCTGACGAGGATGCCGAGGAGTGATAGGATTACGACGCCGACGAACAAGCGTTCGAGATCGTAGAGCGAGCCCGCCTCCAGGATGTAGGCGCCGATGCCGTATTCAGCGCCGAGCATCTCGGCGGCGACCAGGAGGATGATGGCGATCGCGAGGCTAATGCGCAGACCGGAGAGGATCCCAGGCATCGCGCCGGGAAGCACGATCTTCCTGACGATCGAAAGCCAGGTGAGGCCGAAGCTCTGGCCCATGCGGATCAGGGAGCGATCGACATTGTCGACGGCGCCATAGGTTGCAACCACCGTCGGTGTGAACGTGCCGAAGGCGATCAGGGCGTATTTCGAGCCCTCGTCGATGCCGAACCAGATGACGAAAAGCGGCAGGAGCGCAATCTTGGGTATCGGGAAGATGGCCGCGATCAAGGGCGAAAGACCGGCCCGTATGTAGGAGAAAAGGCCGATCAACACACCGGTCGCGATACCGATGCTCACCCCGATCGCAGCGCCGATGACCAGACGCGTCAGGGACGGCAGCAGATGCTTGAAAAGCAGGCCGGACTGGTAGAGTTCCTGAAAGGTCTGCAGCACGTCCGAGGGACGCGGCAGGGTCAGCGGCGAGATCCATTCCGTTCTGGTTCCCCATTCGATCAGGGCGATCAGGAGCGCAAAGACCGCGAAACCCACCCATCGGCGGGAATCGGGCACGAAGCCGCCTCCTCGGAACGTTACTTCTCGGCTTCCAGGCTCTGACCCAGTATCCGAGGTACCCGTGGTACTAGCCATCGATGAGCTCCGCATCGGCCGCGCGCGCCTCGTCACGCATCAGTGTCCAGAGATGTTTTTGCGTGGCGTCGAGATCCGGGTCCGCGTAGCCGCGCTGGTCGATCGGCTTATCCAGCTCGACGATGTCCCGAATGCGGCCGGGACGCCTGGAGAGCACCACGATGATATGTCCGAGCCGGACGGCTTCGGCGAGATTGTGGGTGACGTAGACGGCGGTGAACGGCGTGCGGGTCCAAAGGCTCACCAGATCGTCGATCAGGAGTTCGCGGGTTTGAGCATCCAGGGCGGAAAGCGGCTCGTCCATGAGCATCACCGCAGGATTGACGGCGAGCGCTCTCGCGATGGCCACGCGCTGTTTCATCCCGCCGGACAATTGCCGCGGCAACGCCCCGGCGAAATCGCCGAGCCGCGTTCGTTCGAGCACGTCGCCGATGATCGCGTCCGCGTCCTGACCGCTGATGCCGTGATCCTCCAGAACCAGCGAGATATTGCCGCGAACGGATCGCCAGGGAAGCAGTGCGAAGTCCTGGAAGACAAAAGTCAGCGGATTAAGGCAACCGTCAGGCGGCTCGCCCTGCTGGAGAATGCGTCCCTCGGCTGGCCGCTCAAGCCCGCCGATGAAGCGAAGGAGCGTGGACTTGCCGCAGCCGGACGGCCCAACCAGGCAGGCGATACGACCCGACGGAATATCGAGCGCGATGTCGCGCAAGACCTCCGTCTCGCCGTAGCTGTGGCTGATGCCGTCCAGTCGGAGTTCCATGTTGCTCCGTTGAAACGCTGGCGTAAACGTCCAGGCCGTCGCCCTGCGACCCTAGCCGCCGATGGTGTCGACGTAACTGGTATCCAGGAGCGTGTCGAGCGTGATGTCCGCGTCGACCAGGCCTTCGGCCTGGAACCATGCGAGCTGGTCCTTGACCGAGGCGACGCTCAGCGCAGCGTTCTCGTTGAGACGCATGGTGCCATTGATGATCGAGGGTGCCGCTTTCTCGCGCGGCCGATCGGTGTAGACATATTTGTGGATCAGATCGACCAGTTCGTTGACGCCATCCTCGCCGCCCGCCTTGTCGATCATGGTGGCGTTGTAATCGGCGACACCCTTCGAATAAGCGGCCAGAAAATCGCCGGTCATCCCTTTCTCGTCAGCCGCGTTGGCGGCGGAGGTGAAGACCGTCGTCACCTGATAGTCCGGCAGGTAGTCCGCAACATTGCCGATGATGTGCACAGCGCCGGAGCCGGCAAGCGGCTTGGCGATATGCGGCACGATCGACCAGGCGTCGATCTGCCCGGACTTAAGCGCGCCGATGATGGCGCCCACCTTCTGCAGCGGTTTGAAACTGGGCGAAACGCCTTCGGCGGCGGCGATCTTGGAGCCCATATAGTGGAAGGAGGAGCCTGCCTGGGTCATGCCGTAGCTCTTGCCGTCGAGCGCCGCAGGACTGGTCAGACCAGCCTGGAAAGCCGCGTCCGAAGCGAGGATTTTCTGGCCGTCGATCCCCTCTTCTTCCGAAAGCGCGCCGCCGATCACCTTGATCGCGCCCTTCTGGGCGAGCGAGATCAGACCGCCGGATATGGCGGTGACGGCATAGTCGATGTCGCCGGATGCGATCGCCACCGCCATCGGTTGCGCCGCCTGGAAGAACTTCAGCTCGACATCGAGACCGGCGTCAGCGAAATAGCCGCGCTCGACGGCGATGAAGTTGCCGGAATGGCTGGTGAAGCGAAGCGCGCCCACCACGACCTTCCGCTCCTGCGCGATCGCCGGCGCCGCCAAACCGGCGGCAGCGCTGGCGCCCAGTAACTGAAGGGCGGTTCGTCTCTGCATGGTCAGCATGATGGTCTCCCTGATGATGTGATGGTTTAGGCTGTTTTTTCGGTGGTGAGCTCGGCCTTGATATCCTGTTCCAGGAGCACCAGGGCCTTTGCCTCGTCACGCGCCATAATGGCATTTTGTAGCGCGCTCGTTCTCGCCTCTCGGGCGGCAAAGTCGATCCGCCCTTCGCGCAGAAGCGCCAGGCGAAAGCGGCGGGACTGATTGTAGAGTTTTTGCTGGAGATCGATCAGCCGGGGCGATCCGGAAGCCATGACCAGGGCTGCCGATGCGGCGCGGCAGGATTCGTCCCACTCCAGTGCCGTCAGGTCGCCGGGCTCGGTCTGCACCCGCATCTCCGCCCTCGCCATCCCATGAAAGGCGCCGACCACCTCGCTCTCCCAGGTCACCGTCGCCCGTTCCAGTGAACGGGATAGCCCCAAACGCTCGACTTCGAGACGCATGAAAAGGATGTCCCGAAGGTCCTCCTCAGTCGCTGACATCACTCGAAAGCCACGCTGGTTGGTCGCCTCCACAAGCCCCTCCGCAGAAAGCAGCCGCAAGGTTTCACGCATCGAATGGTTGGACCCGCCATAACGCTGGCGAAGCGCTTCAATCTTGAGCTTTTGATCCGGCACCAAAACGCCAAAGGCAATGTCCCGCCTCAGCGCTGACGCCAGCATGGCGACAACGGTGTCATCTTCATCGACACGTTTACCGAACAGCATTCTGTGGCCTAAAAGTAAAAATGTTGGATATTATTATTTGCATTCGACAAACGTCGTCAATGTTTGAGATTTTTGGAGTTATCTGTTTGGGCGCTTTTTGGGCCAGTTCGGCGCTGGAAGCCTCGAATCTCGTTATGAATGAATGAACTTCCGAAAACTCTCGATCAGGCGCCTTCGGACGAGGTCCGGTCCATGCAGCGGCTTGAAGTCAAATAGGCAGTTTAGCGAGGGGCTGATGAAATCAATCTCTCGACTTTATCGCTCGGCCGCCCTTCTGCGGGGCTCAAGACTGTCGAACCCCTGAAAGCGCATCGGCCAGGAAGTCGAACACCAGGCGTATGCGCCTGCTGGTGTGCAACTCGCGGTGGGTTACCAGCCAAATCGGGACAGGAATGGGGTCGAGCCCTGGGAGAACGGGTTCGATGCCGGGCACCAACGCTTCCGCGTCCCTGGTCAGAAAGCTGATGCCGAGGCCGTGTTTCAAGAGCTCCAGGATCACCGTGCCGCTGGTCGTGTTGATCTTGATATTGTCGGCGGTGATCGGAATACCCATGGCATTGAGCATCGGCACCTGGCGTTCGGGATGGCCGAAGCCGACAAAGTCAGCCTTTGCCAGATCCTCGGGCTTTTCAGGCCTTCCATGCCTGTCGAGATAGGCTTTCGACGCATAGAGATGTGCCGATGTCTCGCCGATCAGCTTGGCGATCAGGTCCGGCTGCTCCGGCCGCGCATGCCTGATCGCGATGTCGGCCTCCCGGCGGGTGAGATCGCGCAGTTCGTTCGAGGCGACGATCTCGATCATGATGCCGGGCGCTTCATCGCGGAGTCGCTTCAAGATGGCCGGCAAGTGATAGGTCGCCAGAACCGGAGTCGCCGTGATGCTCACATGGCCTTCGATAGCCTGGGAGCGGCCGGATGCCGTGAGCGAGATGAGATTGGCGGCATCGGCCATCGCCCGGACATGGTCGAGCAGCTCGAGCCCGGACGGCGTCAGCACGAGCGAGCGGCCGACGCGGTCGAACAGCGCGACACCGAGTTCTTCCTCAAGCGCAGCCACCTGCCGGCCGAGGGTCGGCTGGGTCTGGCCGAGCGCTCGTGCGGCGGCCGACAGCGACCCTTCCTCGGCGGTCGCCAAGAACGCGCGCGCCTGATTCCAGTCGAACGTGACGCTCTGCCAATTCATGCATTTTTGTATATCAGAAGTGCAATATTCGGCAATTTATCTTTTTCATGCGCATGGATAAATCCTCTCTCGAACGCAGGAGAGAAACATGGCGCACGCAACCCCCATCGACGTCACAATGCCCGAAGTCGGCGAAAACGGCGGGACGATTCCCGTCTTCGCCCGCTGGTTCGGATCCTGGAAAATTTCCGTGCAGCGCCGTGCGCTCAGCACCGCCGAGCTCGCCAACGCCTATGACCGCGAAGCGGCGGGCTGGGAACGGACGATCGAGCGGCTCGGATTTTCCGACGCTTACGAGACCATGCTAGGCCAGGCGCTGCCGGGCCATTTTTTCGAAGGCCACGACAAACCCTTGCATGTGCTGGATGCTGGCATGGGCACGGGCGGGCTCTCGGCGGCGCTTGCGAAGGCTAGAAGCGGACCGTTGGTGTTTCATGGCATCGACATTTCCGCATGTATGCTCAACGAGGCGTACCGCCGCCTTCGGGACCGCGGTATCGAGGCCGATCTCCGTCTCGGTGACGTTCAGGCGCTCCCTTTTGACGACGAGGCATTCGATCTGGTGATGGCCGCCCATGTGCTGGAGCATCTGGTCGATCCTCACCAGGCTCTTGCCGAGATGGTGCGCGTCCTCAAGCCCGGCGGCACCCTTCTCGCCTGCCTGACGCGGCGGTCCTCGCTCGGGATGTACATCCACCTGAAATGGCGGACCCACCGATTGACCGCCAGGGATGCCGAAAGCTGGTTCGCCAAGCATGGCCTGGAGCATGTCCGCAGCCTTCCTTTCGAGGGGCAGAAACGCTGCCGTAACCTCAGCCTCGCCTGCATCGGCAGAAAGCCGCTGGCTTGAGATCAGGCGAACCCTACCTCACTATCACATCGGAGAGATGGATCATGATCATGACCGACACCAACGCGATCTGGGACAGAGTAGCCGAGCGCTACGCACGAAAGCCCGTGCCTGACGAGGATGTCTATCGGAAGAAGCTCTCGATCACCCAGGGCTATTTCACGCCGGATATGGATGTGTTCGAGTTCGGCTGCGGCACCGGCACCACGGCGGTCATTCACGCCCCCTTCGTCCGTCATCTGCGCGCGATCGACGTCTCGGCCAAGATGCTCGAGATCGCCGAGAACAGAGCGGCCAAAGCCGGCGTCGACAACGTCACCTTCGAGCAGGCGGCGATCGATGACTTCGAAGCCGCCGATGAAAGCTACGATGTCGTGCTCGGCCTCAGCATCCTGCATCTCGTGGCGGACAAGGAAGCGATCATCGCCAAGGTTCGAAACATGCTGAAGCCCGGCGGCGTCTTCGTCAGCAGCACGGCCTGCCTCGGCGACAAGCTCTGGTTCTTCAAATATATCGAGCCGATCGGTCGGCGTCTGGGCCTGATGCCGATGGTCAAGGTCTTCACCGTGAAGGAGCTCGAGGACAGCCTGACCGATGCCGGTTTCGAGATCGACCACCATTGGGTGCCTAACAAGGGTCACACGGCGTTCTTCGTGGCGAAGAAAGCGGGCTAGTGCATCGATCTAAACGAAGCGATCCGCGAAGTCTGGAGAAACTGGCGGAAGACCAGCAACCTGGTGCAGCGTCTCCCGAACCATCTGAATGCGCCGCCGCGCTAGAGGTTTGACAGCATCCTTCTTACTCCGATTCCTCATTGATGCATTGGCGGCCGCAACTCCCGAATGATGTTTGCGAGCAGGTCTGGATGTTCCGAGGTCGTGAGATGACCGCCGAGCAAGATTGGGACATCAAGACCATCGGATCCTCAAGCGCCTAAGAATCCAAAGCAAGCGTTGGCAGCCTGCCATTTCGCTGTTCAGTATCATCAGCCGATATTGTCGAAGCCTAAAAATTTTAAGATTGAAATAAATCTATAACTGATCTACCGTGATGGAATTCTGGCGTTTGTCAGCTCCCATCTGCCATGCCGGAGTTAGGATCAGTCATGCGTGTTGCCTGTCTTGGCGGGGGTCCTGCCGGCCTCTATTTCGCGATTTCGATGAAGCTGCGCGATCCCTTGCATGACGTGGTCGTGATCGAGCGCAACAAGCCTGACGATACCTTTGGCTGGGGCGTGGTGCTCTCGGACGAGACGCTGGAGAATCTGGAGAAGAACGATTCCGTCAGCGCCAAGGCGATTGGCGACAACTTTGCCTATTGGGATGACATCGCGGTCTATTATCGGGGCGGACGGCATCTTTCATCCGGGCACGGCTTTTGCGGAATCGGGCGAAAGAAACTCCTCTTGTTGCTGCAAGAGCGCGCCAAAGAGCTTGGGGTCGAGCTTCGCTTTGAGACCGAGGTGGAGAGTATCGAAGCCTATCGCAGGGACGTCGACGTTGTGGTTGCCGCGGACGGGTTGAACTCGAAGACGCGCCAGCTCTATGCGAAAACCTTCAAGCCCGAGATCGATCGTCGTCTATGCCAGTTTGTTTGGCTCGGAACCCGCCAGACCTTCGCCGACGCCTTCACCTTCATCTTCGAAGAGACGGCGCATGGCTGGATCTGGGCCCACGCCTATCAGTTCGACGACAGCACCGCGACCTTCATCGTGGAATGCGCGCAAGACACCTTCGACGCCTTCGGCTTTGCCGAGATGAGCCAGGAGGAGAGCATCGCTGTCTGCGAGGCGATCTTCAAAGATCATCTCGACGGACATCGCCTGATGACCAATGCGAACCACGTGCGCGGTTCCGCCTGGATTCGCTTCCCGCGGGTCTTGTGCGAAAAGTGGCACCACGAGAATGTCGTTCTCTTGGGCGATGCCTCGGCTACGGCGCATTTCTCGATCGGTTCCGGCACCAAGCTCGCGATGGAATCGGCGATCGCCCTTGCTGACTATCTGCATGCCGAACCGGATATCGTCGCCGCCTTTGCCAAATATGAAGAGGAGCGCCGGCTCGAGGTGCTTCGACTGCAGTCGGCGGCGAGAAATTCGCTCGAGTGGTTCGAGGCGGTCGAGCGCTATCTGCATCTCGATCCGGTCCAGTTGAACTATTCGCTTCTGACGCGCTCGCAGCGCATCAGCCACGAGAACCTGCGCACGCGTGATCCGAACTGGCTGGAGAGCGCCGAGGCGTGGTTTCAAGAACAGGCCGGGGCGCCCGCGAACGCGCCGGTGCGGCCGCCGATGTTTGCACCTCTCAGGCTGCGCGGCATGGCGCTCGAGAACCGCATCGTGGTCTCGCCCATGGCGCAGTACAAGGCGGTCGATGGCTGCCCGACGGACTGGCACCTGATCCATTATGGCGAACGCGCCAAGGGCGGGGCCGGGCTGGTCTATACCGAGATGACTTGTGTTTCGCCGACCGGTCGGATCACGCCCGGCTGTCCCGGCCTCTATACGGCCGAGCATGAAGCCGCCTGGAAGCGGCTGACCGACTTTGTCCATACCGAGACGGACGCCAAGATCTGCTGCCAAATCGGCCATTCCGGGCGGAAGGGCTCGACCAATATCGGTTGGGAAGGCATGGATCAGCCGCTCGCCGAGGGCAATTGGGACCTGGTTTCGGCCTCCGCCATTCCCTGGTCGCAGGACAACGCCGCGCCGCGAGAGGCGTCTCACGAGGACATGGCGACAATCCGGGATCAGTTCGTCAGGGCGGCCGAGATGGCCGAGCGCGCGGGCTTCGACATGATCGAACTCCATGCCGCCCATGGCTATCTCCTGTCGTCCTTCATTTCGCCGGTGTCCAACAAGCGGAGCGACGAGTACGGCGGCAGTCTCGAGAACCGCTTGCGCTATCCCCTGGAGGTCTTCTTAGCGATGCGTGCCATCTGGCCGCAAGACAAGCCCATGTCGGTCAGGATCTCCGCCAATGACTGGGTCGGCGATGCCGGCGTCACGCCGGAAGAGGCGGTCGAGATTGCGCGCGCCTTTGCGGACGCAGGCGTCGATCTCGTCGATGTGTCGGCTGGGCAAACCACGGTCGACGCCAAACCGGTCTATGGCCGCATGTTCCAGACGCCGTTTTCGGACCGCATTCGAAACGAGGCCGGCATCCGCACCATGGCGGTTGGCAACATCTACGAAGCCGATCATGCGAATTCAATCCTGATGGCCGGGCGCGCCGATCTGGTGGCTGTCGGTCGCCCGCATCTGGCTGATCCCTATTGGACCCTGCGCGAGGCCGCGAAGATCGGCGACCGACGTGAGACCTGGCCCCTGCCCTATCTCGCGGGCCGCGACCAGGCCTGGCGTCTTGCCGACCGCGAGGCGGAGGCGATCCGGGTATGACCGTTTTGGGCGAGCTTCAAGGCAGGCATGTCGTCGTGACGGGCGGCGGCACAGGCGTTGGTGCCGAGATCGCCGGCCGGTTTGCGAAGGCCGGCGCTGCCGTGACGATCATGGGCCGCCGCGAAGAGCCTTTAGAGGCGCAAGGACTGCCCTACCAGATTTGCGATGTGACCGAGCCGGATGATGTCAGGGCCGCCTTCGATGCAGCGCGTGCCGAGCGCGGCGCCGTCACCGTGGTTGTCGCCAATGCCGGCGCCGTTGAAAGCGCGCCGTTTGCCAAGATGCCACCCGCAGCGATGCAGGCCATGCTGGCGGTGAACCTGACGGGCGTGGCCCAAGTCTGGCAGGCGGCCCTTCCCGACATGCAGGCTGCCGCATGGGGTCGCATGATCGCCATCGCCTCGACCGCGGGACTGAAGGGTTATCCCTACGTCTCGGCCTATTGCGCTGCCAAACATGGTGTCGTCGGTCTCACGCGTGCTCTGGCGCTGGAGCTTGCCGGCGACGGGATCACGGTCAACGCCATTTGTCCGGGCTTTATCGAGGCGCCGATGCTGGAACGCTCGGTTGCAAGAATCGTCGAGAAGACCGGCATGGCCGAGGACGAGGTGCTTGCCTCTCTGATCGAAGGCAATCCGCAGAAGCGCTTCATTCAAACTGACGAAGTCGCGGACACGGCACTCTGGCTGTGCTCGGATGCGGCGCGCTCGGTCAATGGCCATGCTTTGGCGCTTTCGGGAGGCGAGGTATGAGCACCAAGGCAGGGACCCGGCAAGCAACGGCGCCGATCTCCAAGGAACGACTTCGCCTCTGGCTGAAGCTCTTGAAGGCGAGCCGATTGATCGAGGACGAGATCCGGCGCCGCCTTCGGGGCGAACTGAACTCGACCCTTCCCCGCTTCGATGTCATGTCCGCCCTGGACCGCTCCCCGGACGGGTTGAAGATGAGCGAGATCTCCAAGCTGCTGCGCGTCTCCAACGGCAATATCACGGGCATTGTCGACAAGCTGACCGAGGAAGGGCTGACGCTGCGTGTCGCCGTGCCTGGCGATCGGCGCGCCAATCTGGTGCGCTTGACACCAAAAGGCCAGGCGAATTTCAGGGAGCAGGCCGCGATCCATGAGGCCTGGATCGACGAGATCCTGGGCGGTCTCGATGCCGACGACATCGACGGCATGATCAAGAGGCTCGACCATCTGTCGGGCAAGTTGGAGGAGCGTGGGTAACATGCGAAGCGACGTCACCCATTTCAAATGCAGCATTGCGGATGGCATCGCGACCGTTGCGCTGGACCGGCCGGAACGCAAGAACCCCCTTACATTCGATAGCTATGCAGCGCTGCGCGATTGGTTCCGCGACCTCCATTATGCCGATGACGTTACGGCGGTGATCTTCGCCTCCAATGGCGGCAATTTCAGCTCGGGCGGCGATGTGCATGACATCATCGGTCCGCTGACCAAGATGAGCATGAAGGAGCTCCTGGCCTTCACCCGCATGACCGGAGATGTGGTCAAGGCGATGGTGACTTGCGGCAAGCCGATCATCGCGGCGGTCGACGGGGTCTCCGCCGGGGCAGGCGCCATCATCGCCATGGCCTCCGATCTGCGCATCGCCACGCCCGAGGCCAAGACCGCGTTTCTTTTCAATCGGGTTGGGCTTGCAGGCTGCGACATGGGTGCTTGTGCGATCCTGCCGCGCATCATCGGTCAGGGGCGTGCGGCGGAACTCCTCTATCTCGGCCGCTCGATGAATGCCGAGGAAGGCCTCGCCTGGGGCTATTTCAACAGGGTCGTGCCGGACGACGAGCTGATGACCGCGGCAGGCGATCTGGCCCGGCGCATCGCCGAGGGGCCGGGCTTTGCCAATATGATGACCAAGACCATGCTGGCGCAGGAATGGTCCATGTCGATCGAACAGGCCATCGAAGCCGAGGCGCAGGCGCAGGCGATCTGCATGCAGGGACAGGACTTCCATCGCGCCTACCACGCCTTCGTCGCCAAAGAAAAACCCGTCTTCGAGGGTGACTGATGGCGGATAGGACCTTCCTCGTCTGGCCGTTTTTCGAGGATCGGCACAGCACCCTGGCGGAGGCGGTGGACGGGTGGGCCGCGTGTGAGCTAGCCGCGATCGATCATGCTGATGTCGATGCAGCCTGCCGCGCCCTGGTCATCAAGCTCGGCGAGGCCGGCTTTCTGAAGCACACGGCCATCGACCCCATGGGTGATGCGCTGCTGGATGTGCGCAGTCTTTGCCTGATCCGCGAGACGTTGGCGCGTCATGACGGCCTTGCCGACTTCGCCTTCGCCATGCAGGGCCTCGGCACGGGCGCCGTCTCGCTGTTCGGCACCGACGCGCAAAAGAGCGAGTGGTTGCCGAGAACGCGTGCGGGTAAGGCGATTTCGGCCTTTGCGCTGACCGAGCCGCAATCGGGCTCGGATGTCGCCAATTCGACCATGACCGCAACGCGCGACGGCGATGACTTCGTGCTGAATGGCGAGAAGACCTGGATCTCGAATGGCGGGATCGCGGATGTCTACACGCTGTTCGCGCGTACCGGCGAAGCGCCTGGCGCCAAGGGGCTCTCGGCGTTCATCCTTCCGGCAGGGCTGCCCGGTTTCGAGGTGATCGAGCGGTTGGATGTCCTGGCCCCGCATCCGCTGGCGCGCCTTCGCTTCAGCGATTGCCGGATTCCGGCCTCGGCCATGCTCGGAGAGCCGGGTCAGGGGTTCAAGATCGCCATGGCGGTCCTGGATGTCTTCCGCGCGACCGTTGCCGCCGCGGCGTTAGGCTTTGCCAGGCGCGCACTGGATGAAGCGCTGGAGCATGTCGCTGCCAGAGAGGTGCAGGGCGCCCCCCTTTTCGAGCTGCAGATGGTGCAGGGACATATCGCCGATATGGCGCTGGACGTGGACGCCGCGGCCCTTCTCACCTACCGCGCCGCCTGGGCCAAGGACAGCGGTGCCGCTCGGGTCACTCGCGAGGCGGCGATGGCCAAGCTGTTTGCCACCGATCAGGCACAGCAGGTCATCGATAAGGCGGTCCAGCTGCATGGCGGCGACGGCGTGAAATCGGGCACGGCCGTCGAGAAGCTCTATCGGGAAATCAGAGCGCTGCGCATCTATGAGGGCGCTTCGGACGTCCAGCGCGTGGTCATCGCCAGACAAGCGCTCGCAAGCCATCGGGGAGGCTGACTATGCTTGGACGATCTGCACATACCGACAGCTTCGCGCGCGACAATCTGCCGGCGATGGAGACCTGGCCCGATCTTCTCCTGGACGGCTTCGATTATCCCGATCGCTTCAATGCTGCCGTGGCGCTGACCGATGACATGGTCGAGAAGGGGTTCGGCGACCATACCGCCCTGATCGGCAATGGCAGGCGACGCACCTATAAGGAGCTGACCGACTGGACCAACCGGCTGGCGCATGCCCTGGTCGATGATCTCGGGGTGAAGCCCGGAAACCGGGTCCTGATCCGTTCCGCCAACAACCCGGCGATGGTCGCCTGCTGGCTGGCTGCGACCAAAGCGGGGGCGGTGGTGGTCAACACCATGCCGATGCTCCGCGCGGCGGAACTTACCAAATATGTCGACAAGGCCGAGATCAGCCTGGCGCTCTGCGATACGCGGCTGATGGACGAGATGATCGCCTGCGCCAAGGACAGCGCCTATCTCGAAACCGTCGTCGGCTTCGATGGAACGTCCAATCACGATGCGGAACTCGACCGGCTGGCTTTGGAAAAGCCGGTCAGGATGGAGGCGGTCGAGACATCGAGGGACGACGTGGCGCTGATCGGTTTTACCTCCGGCTCCACAGGCAATCCCAAGGCGACGATGCACTTCCACCGGGATCTTCTGATCATCGCCGATGGCTATGCACGAGAGGTGCTGGGCGTGACGCCGGATGACGTGTTCGTCGGCTCGCCGCCGCTTGCCTTCACCTTCGGCCTCGGCGGGCTCGCGATCTTTCCGCTTCGCTTCGGCGCTGCGGCGACACTTCTGGAAAACGCCTCACCGCCGAACATGGTGGAGATCATCGAGAAGTATAAAGCGACGGTCTGTTTCACCGCACCGACCGCCTATCGCGCGATGCTGAGAGCGATGGACGAAGGTGCGGATCTCTCGTCCCTTCGCGCTGCCGTCTCGGCGGGCGAGACCTTGCCGGGACCGGTCTATCAGGAATGGCAGGAGAAGACCGGAAAGCCGATGCTGGATGGGATTGGCGCAACTGAACTGCTGCACATCTTCATCACCAATCGCTTCGAGGATCACAAGCCCGCCTGCACGGGAAAGCCGGTCACGGGCTATGAGGCCAGGGTGATCGGTCTGGATGGAGAGGACGTTGCGCCGGGCGACTTGGGCAAGCTGGCGGTACGCGGTCCGACCGGCTGTCGCTATCTGCACGGCGAGCGCCAGGAAGAGTATGTCCAGGGGGGATGGAACATCACCGGCGATGCCTTCACTCGGGATGCGGATGGTTATTTCCACTTCGCCGCGCGCAATGACGACATGATCGTGAGTTCCGGTTACAACATCGCCGGTCCTGAGGTCGAAGCCGCGCTTCTGTCCCATGACGCCGTCGCCGAATGCGCGGTCATCGGCGTTCCCGACGACGAGCGCGGCATGATCGTACAGGCGCATGTGGTGCTCGGCCCTGGAGACACGCCGGGCGACGCGCTGGCCGAGCGGCTGCAGGACCATGTCAAAGCGGTGATCGCCCCTTACAAATACCCCCGCTCCGTCGTCTTTACCAAGGCGTTGCCGAAAACCGAGAGCGGCAAGATCCAGCGCTTCCGGCTGAGGCAGGTCTCGTGAGCAATCCATCCATCGACCCTGGAGCGGATGGGGCGAAGATGGATTTCGCGGATGCGATGTCCTACGGCGACTATCTCGGCATTGAGGCCATCCTCGGTGAGCAGCGCCCGCTGAGCGACGCCCATGACGAACTCCTGTTCATCATCCAGCATCAGACCAGCGAACTCTGGATGAAGCTGATCATCCACGAAATCATGGCCGCGCGCTCGGCATTGAAGGCTGGCGACACCGCCAACATGTTCAAGATGCTCGCACGGATCAGCCGGATCTTCGAGCAGCTCAACAACCAGTGGGACGTGCTGCGCACGATGACGCCTGCGGACTACACCCGCTTTCGCGAGGTGCTCGGACAGTCCTCCGGCTTTCAGTCCTACCAATACCGCCTGATCGAGTTTGCCCTGGGCAACCGCAACATCAACATGCTGAAGCCCCATGAGCAGACGCCAGATGTTCATAGGATACTGAAGGGCGAACTGGCCCGCCCCAGCCTCTATGACGAAGTGGTCGCCGTTCTGTTCGAGACGATCGACGGGCACAGAAACGACATGCCCGCGCCACAACTCGACAGGCCGCATGAAGCCAGCCCCGCGATCCAGGCAAGGTGGAAGACCGTCTATGAGAATATCGACGCCTATTGGATGCTCTATAAGCTCGGCGAAAAGCTGGTGGACCTTGAGGACTACTTTCGACGCTGGCGCTTCAACCACGTGACCACGGTCGAACGCGTCATTGGCTTCAAGCGCGGAACCGGCGGCACCTCCGGCGTTCAATATCTGCACCGCATGCTCAGCGTCGAGCTCTTCCCGGAACTCTGGCATGTGCGTGGCGAGCTTTGATCATGTCAGCGCCGCTTCCGAGAAAGGACCTTTTCGAGATCCCCGAGGGGGTCATCTATCTCGATGGCAATTCGCTGGGACCGCTGCCGAAGGGCGCATTGCAGCGGGCAGAGACGGTGATCGGCGCCGAATGGGGCGGCGAGCTGATCCGGGCCTGGAATACCGCCGGTTGGATCTCGCTGCCAAAGCGGGTGGGCGATCGCATCGCGAAACTGATCGGCGCACCGGAAGGCTCGGTGGCGACGGGCGACACGCTATCGATCAAGGTGTATCAGGCGCTGGCGGCCGCCCTCAAGATGCGTCCCGAACGCAGGGTGATCCTGTCCGATGCCGGAAATTTCCCGACCGATCTCTACATGGCCGATGGTCTGGCGAAGCTGATCGACAAGGGCTATGAGCTGCGCACGCCGGCACCGGAGGAGGTGGCGGGCCATATCAGCGATGACGTTGTCGCTGTCATGCTGACCCAAGTCGACTACCGCACCGGTCGGCTGCATGACATGCAGGCGATCACGCGGGCTGCGCACGCTGCCGGTGCCGTGATGATCTGGGATCTCGCCCATAGTGCTGGGGCCCTGCCCATCGATCTCGCGGCGAGCGAGGCCGAATTCGCCGTCGGCTGCACCTACAAATATCTGAACGGCGGCCCCGGCGCGCCGGCGTTCATCTATGTTCGCCCTGACATCATCGAGAACGTGGAGCCGGCGCTCGCGGGCTGGATGGGGCATGATGCGCCCTTCGCCATGGAGCTTGACTACCGTCCCGCGATGTCGACGGAACGTCTGCGCGTGGGCACGCCGCCGATCATTCAGCTCTCGATCCTCGATCAGGCGCTGAATGTCTGGGAGGACATCGACATATCGGCACTTCGCGCGGCATCGATCGAGCTCTCGGAGCTGTTCATCGCCGAGACCGAGGCCCGCTGTCCCGTACTGACCCTCGCGTCGCCCCGCGATCCGGCCATGCGCGGCTCTCAGATATCGTTCGCCTTCGAACACGGCTATGCCGTCATGCAGGCCCTCATCGCCCACGGCGTCATCGGCGATTTTCGAGCTCCAGACATCATGCGTTTCGGCATCACGCCTCTTTACATCGACGAACAGGACGTGCGTCAGGCGGCGAAGATCATCGAGGATGTCCTCCATAGCGAACGCTGGCGCGATCCGGCCTATCAGACCGTCTCGCTGGTCACATGAACGAAGGCAGGATGAAAGGGGCTGCATGAAACCCGAGACCATTCACCCCGAAGGATGGGCGCCAGCGCTCGGCTACGCGAACGGCATGCTGATGCCGGATGGCACGCTCCACATTGCCGGCCAGATCGGCTGGGACAAGGATAAGCGATTTCATGCCGGGGATTTCATCGGTCAGATGGAACAGGCGCTCGCCAACATCGCAGCCATCGTTCGAGCTGCAGGCGGCGATGTCACCGATGTCGGTCGCCTGACCTGGTTCGTGAAGGACAAAGCCGACTATCTTGCCCGACAGCAGGATGTCGGCGAGGCCTATCGACGCGTTTTCGGGAGGCATTTTCCGGCGATGTCGATGATCGTGGTCAAAGACCTGATAGAAGACGACGCCTTGGTGGAAATCGAGGCGACTGCCTTCATCCAAAGACCTTAACGTCAACACAGGGCAGCAGGGAGAAGAACATGCCTGATCTCGACAAAGGTATCACCCGGAATGGCTAGGGCACCAAGCTCGACATCCTTGGCCAGACCTATTTCATCAAGGCCTGGTGCGAGACCACGTTCGCGTTCGAGACCAACTCGGAGCCGGGTCAATATGTGCCCGTCCATATCCATCCGACACAGGACGAATTCATCCTGGTGCAAGAGGGCGAACTTGACCTGAAGCTGGATGGCGTCTGGAGCAAGGCCAAGGCAGGCGATCTGGTCCGCATGCCGAAGGGTGTGCCGCATGGTTATTTCAACAAATCCGACAAGCCGGCGCGAGCACTCTTCTGGGTGTCGCCGGCAGGTAAGCTGAAGGAGCTGTTCGACGAACTGCACGAGCTCACGGATGTCGAGGAAGTCGTGCGACTGTCCGCCGAGCATGACGTCGACTTTCTACCCCCCGAGGCCAACGACTAGAAAACATCAAATTTCGCGGAACCGGCTCTCCCTTGGCCTCGGTCAACGGCGAGCCGAGTTCCTTGGCGAGATGAGATGTTCGCTGAGATCGATGCGCCTGAGCCCCTCAAACCGGCCGTCGAACGAAGAATGAAGGACAGGAGGGCAAGATGACCATCAAACGAAAGACAGTGGCCGTCATTGGCGGCGGGGTCAGCGGCCTTGCCGCGGCCAAGGCGTTCGATGAGCGGGGCCACCGTGTCCTGGGCTTCGAGCGCAGCCATGATTTCGGCGGGGTTTGGGAGCCATCGCGCTCCTATCCCGATGTGCAGACCCAGTCACCAAAGGATCTCTACCGTTATACCGATCACCCCATGCCCGAGAGCTATCCGGAATGGCCGAAAGGGCCGGACGTGCATGCCTATCTGCACTCTTATGCGGAGAAGCATCGCCTCGCCCGGCTGTTCCGTCTGAACACCAACGTCCTCTCCATGGACCGACGGAGCGACGGCGAGCCCGGATGGATCCTGGCCCTCGATGCCGGCGGGCAGGTCTGGACGGAGGATGTCGACTTCGTCGCCGTCTGCACCGGTCAGTTCTCCGAGAAGAACATCATCACCCATCCCGGCCAGAAGGCGTTTGCCGCCGAAGGCGGTCAGGTGATGCATTCATCCGAATACACCGATCCCTCGATCTGCGACGGCAAACATGTTGTGGTGCTGGGCGGTTCGAAATCGGCGACCGACATCGCGGTGAACGCGGCGAATAACGGCGCCAAGTCGGTCCATCTGGTCTATCTCGAAAACGTCTGGCGGATCCCCTATTTCGTCGGCGGCATCAATTTCAAGCGGCTCCTCTACATGCGCGCCCAGGAGATGCAGTTCAACGGCTGGGGGACATCCAGTCCGATCAAGAGAGCCCTTGGCGCGCTAGCACAACCGCTGATCTGGGCCAATTTCCGCGGGCTCGAAACGCTCCTAAAACTGCAGCTCGGGCTCAAGCGCCACAACATGGTGCCCAAGACCCCGATCGAAAAGGAGGTATCCTGCTCCGTGCCGATCGTGACGCCGGGCTTCTTCGAGGCGCTGAATGCCGGCCGGATCACGCCGATCATGGGGACGTTCGAACGCTTTGAGGAAGGACAGCAGCTCCGCCTGACGTCGGGTGACGTCATCCCCTGCGACATCGCCATCCAGGCCGTCGGCTGGAAGCTGGGCGTGCCGTTCTTGCCGAAGGCGTATCAAGAAAAGCTAATCGAGCACGATGGCCAGTACCGGGTCTATCGCCTGGCGGTCAATCCCGATCTGCCGGAAATGGGCTTCGTCGGTTTCAATTCGAGCTTCTGCACGGTGCTGTCGGCCGAGCTGATCGCCAACTGGCTGGTGCGCTATGCCGATGGTCAGCTCGCGCAGCAACCGACGGCAAAGGAGATGAACGACAATATCGAGATGATGCTGGATTGGCGGCGAAACCAGCGCCCAGCGGCCAAGGTCTATGGCGGCCTCTGCTCCGCGCCGTTCCACTTCCAGCATTTCGACGAGCTCATGCAGGACATGGGTGCTGCGACCTGGAAACGCTCGAACCCGCTGGCTGAGCAGTTCAGCTATCCGGATGCCGAGGCCTACAGCGCCTTTCTCGCCTCCGTCCCGCAATACCAAGCTGGCTGAAACGATCATCGGAACACTGAATCAGGTGGCGGCGTCAGTGCACTAGATCAAACCATATTGCTCCGACTTATCGGAGTTGGTGACAGCCTCTGACCCGAACGGCCTATTGTTTGTTTGCCCCGTTTTCGAAAGGTTTGTTCTCGGCGATGAAGCGCGCGGCCAGGAGCAGGGCGCCCATGGTGAAGTCCTTGCCATGCTCGTTGATCATTTCCGTCGATAGATCAGCCAGCTTCTTGAAGAAGAGGTCTTTGCTGAGTTCTTCCGGGCTAAGTTGTGTCGCCATGGAATTCATCCTCCTATTTTCCCGTTATCGAGGTTTACTTGAACAACTGCTGCGGAAGTTCGATGATCGATGCCAGTCCATGGCTGCTGCCGACGGCGATGTAACCGGCATCGCCGGACCATCTGATCGAGCCGACCGCACCTTGTCCTTCGGGCTTGATCACCAGTTCGTCGGACTTCCCGATCTGGGTGATGATCAGCATGCCGTTCTCGTAGCCGGCGGCGACCAGGGGGTGGGTCGGGTGATTGGCGATGGCCTCGACGGCGGCGAGACCAGGCTTGCCGGTGTTCAGCGACGCTGGATGCGTACCGTTCGCTATCAATTGATCGAGCGGCCAGGCGATGATCCGGAAAGCGCCGCTGGTGATGAGGGTCTCGCTGTCGGTCGTCCAGGCCAGCGTGTGCACGGCGGCTGGGTAGTCGGGAAGAATGATCTGTTCCTTGCTGTCCAGCTGCCAGACGGTGACTCCGCCCTCTACCTGGCCGAGTGCGAGTTTGGTCTGATCGGAACTCCAGGCCAGGCAGGATGGACGTTCGCAAGGTGACAGTTCGCCCAGTTTCTCAGGTTTTTCCGCTATTTTCCAGACTGTTACGTGGGTTTTGCAAGCGACAGCAAGCTGGCTTCCGTCAGCGGAGAACGCAAGGTTCGCGATTGGCTCGTCGGTATCAAGGGCCTCGGGTTCCGTCCTCGGACCTCTGATAAGCATGACCCGGTTGTCATCCGTTGCACAGGCAAGATCGCCGGTTGTCGGCGCATGATCCAGCGCAATGATCGGGGCGCCCTGCGGTTTGGAAAAAGGCGTGCGCTCGCCACCGATTGTGAGGCTGGTGAGCGCGCCGGATGCGTCGCCGATGACGAAGCCGTGCTTGCCGTAAGCGGTCAGCGCGACGGGCGTGCGCTCCTGCAAAGCTATGCGGGTGATCGGCGGGAGCGGCTTGATTCGCGGCAAAATAGACTGGCGTCCATCCTCGGCGCTGATGCGGATTCGCTTGGCGGCGGGTTCGGCGTCCTTGGTCTTGGCGATCGCCACCGAACCGTCGGCAAGGGCGAAGGCGACGGCACCTGAGCTGCTGTCAAAGGCGATATCGACCACCGGAGCATCCTGCTCCCAGGATCGCCCGAGCAGGCCAAATAAACTGAAGTCCTCCGCTTCCATCCGATCCATGTTTTCTTCCATTTTTTTTCGAACTTACTGAGCTTCTGCAATCTCTTTGTCTAAAGCGTTCAGTTGCTCCGCGAGTTCATCCAGTTCGCGCTCGCAGTCTTCGCAGACGGCGATGGCGGCCTTGTAGCGGGCTTCGAGATCTGCACGCGCGAAAAGCATGGCCTCGCTTTCGCCGTTCCGCTCGATCATCTCGATGCAGGCGAGCAACTCGACCTCGGCGCCGGAGCGTGCCTGGGTGTTCAGGAGCTGCTTCGAGTTAAGCGCAGCCAGCTTCTCTACCAAAGCCATGCGTTTTTGCATCAGATCTGCGACGTCGCTCATGACTTTTCCTCAGGCAAGTCAATCCGGAGGCTGGCAGCCTCCTCGACGGCGGCGAGGATTTGCTGGAGGCCGCCGATGTCGGAGATGAAGTGGGCTTCGGCTTTGTCTATGTAGGACTGCAGCGTGTTCCAGATGTCGAGGCGCAGCAGCTTTTGCGGATCGCCGGCCATCTCTTCGAAATCCTGGAGGCGGAACTGGTGATGGAGACCGATGCCCGTCGTGACGAACTCGGCAAGTTCGGCGCCGTGGGTTTCGATGAAGGGGAGCAGCAGCGGGTGGTCGCCGAAGGTGATGCCGCGCTTTTCCAGCTCCTCTTGCACATAGGTCTGGAAGTGACGCTGCAGCAGGTATTGGCTGTCGGTAAGAAAACGGATTGAGAGCACCAGGTCCTGATCTGCGCGCGTCATGATTTCGGCTGCGATGCCGCCAGGCGACGGGCGCAGTTCTTCCGGTAGGCCGCCATCTGTCGGTGGGGGCTCGGTCATGTCGATCCTCCAGCCGATGGCTGGTTGATTTCCCAGATGATCTCCTCGCCGTCCCGGCCGATGAAACCATCGATGGCGGCGGTGATGCCCGCAGCATCTTCCGCTTCGACAGCGCGGCGGACGAGATCGGCGAGTTGCCAGGCATTGTCGATGCCGGGGCTCTTGCCGCCGAAGAATTTGCTCGATGAGACGGAAAGCTCGAACTCGCCATGCCACTCGATGGTCACCGACCCGATGGGCTTTTCGGCATAGAGCACGAGGAGGGACAAGACCTCGCTTTCCCCAGCGCTCGCCAGGGTGCGTTCGGTCATCTGGATCGCATAGCTGTCAGCCGTCACGATGCCTGCCCCGACCTTCCCGGCCCGGCGCCGTCGCGCGTAAGCCGATTGATTTTGACCAATAGTGACCAAGCCAAAAACCAGACGTCAACTGATTTTCATTGGAAATACGAAATAAAAATGCAATAAATGATTGATCATTCAATCGATGTTATTTGAATATGTCTCAATGTGACACAGATTGTATCAATCGACCTGTGCCAAAATGAAACAATGACACAATCGCCTATCGATATGAAATGATGTAACCTATTGAAAAACGGCAAAAAGAAAACTTGGCACGCGCCTTGCTCTTTACTTCCTCACGAACAAGCCGATCCGACATGACTGCTGATGCAGGTTTGAACGGATCGCCAAAGAACGAAGGAAGGGAAGCTGCATGGGCTCCTGGCTCGGAGGTAAGAGCACCGTCTCGAACGACATGACGTTCGTGCTGAGCGGACGTCGCCATTTCGGTGTTTCCCCGTCGATCCTGCGCGCCATCGCGAACCGGGACCTTCGCCATCCCAATCCGGTCCGCCCGGTTGTCTCCGATCCGACGAGTTCCGCACGCACTCCTACCCGTGCGGCCCTTCTCGCGCATCGAGCACTGGGCGGACCAAGGAGTTTCATGGCTGCGCCGTCACCGCGCGTGGCCGCTCAAGATCAACGCATCGTTGTTGTGGAGGACAAATAAGATGGCTGAAGGCTTGACCCTCAATAAGATCACGTCGCAGCGGGGGATACCCGTAAGCGAAGCGGCGAAGAAGATCGCCGATCTCGGGTGGAATCCTTCCTATGTGCAGGAAGCGATGACCTTCCCGACCGACTACAAGATCACCAAGGCGCCGAAGGACCCGATGCGCCAGGTGCTGCGTTCCTACTTCCCGATGCAGGAAGAAAAGGACAACCGCGTCTATGGCGCGCTCGATGCCGCTCTCCGCGGCGACATGTTCCGCAATGTCGAGCCGCGCTGGGTCGAGTGGATGAAGCTGTTTTTGGCGATCATCCCCTTCCCCGAAATCTCGGCGGCGCGCTCGATGGCCATGGTCGGCCGTCTGGCACCGGGCGAGGATCTCCGGACCGGCTTCACCATGCAGATGGTCGACGAGTTCCGTCATTCGACCATCCAGATGAACCTGAAGAAGTGGTACATGGAGAACTATATCGATCCCGCCGGGTTCGATATCACCGAGGCGGCGTTCGGTAAGTGCTACGCCACCACCATCGGTCGCCAGTTCGGCGAAGGCTTCATCACCGGTGATGCGATTACGTCAGCGAACGTTTATCTGACCGTCGTCGCGGAAACCGCGTTCACCAACACGCTGTTCGTCGCCATGCCTTCCGAGGCAGCTAGAAACGGCGACTATGCGCTTCCGACCGTCTTCTTGTCGGTGCAGTCGGACGAGAGCCGTCACATCGGCAACGGCCACTCCATGCTGATGTCGATGCTCAAAGAGCCTGAGAATCATCAGCTCCTCGAGCGCGATCTTAAGTATGCGTTCTGGCAGAACCACGCGATCGTCGATGCCGCCATCGGTACGTTCATCGAATACGGCACCACCAATCGCGACAAGAACAAAGAATCTTATGCCGAAATGTGGCACCGGTGGATCTTCGAGGACTACTACCGGACCTACATGCTGCCGCTCGAGAAATACGGCATCAAGATCCATCACGACGACGTCCACGAGGCGTGGAAGCGCATCACCGAGAAGATGTATGTCCACACCGTCGGTCAGTTCTTCGCGGTCGGTTGGCCCGTGAACTTCTGGCGCATCGAAGCGCAGACCGAGAAGGACTTCGAGTGGTTCGAGCACAAATATCCGGGCTGGTACGCTCAGTTCGGCGAGTTCTGGAAGTGGTACGCGAAGCTTAGCAAGCCTGGTCAGAAGGTCGTGACCTTCAATGAAGAGGTCGGCTACGTCTATCCGCATCGCTGCTGGAGCTGCCTGGTGCCTTGCTTGATCCGCGAGGACATCGTGGTCGAGGAGATCGACGGCAAGCTGCACACCTTTGCGCATGAGATCGATGCGTGGACGGTGAAGACGGCGTTTGCCGGCGAGTATGAAGGTCGCCCGACGCCGGCCATGGGTCGGTTCAGCGGCCGGCGCGAGTGGGAAACCTGCTACCACGGTTGGGATCTCGCGGATGCCATCGAGGATCTCGGCTTCGTCCGCACGGACGGCAAGACCCTCATCCCGCAGCCGCATCTCCGCTTCGACGACAAGGAGATGTGGACGCTCGACGATGTCCGCGGTCACACGCTGATGAGCCCGCTGACGCTGCTGCGCGAAATGTCCGACGCGGATCGTGAAGCGCATATCGCCGAGTACAAGAAGGGCTTCACCATCAATCCTTGTAACTAACTGCCGCCGGCAGTCGGTCGACTTCAGGCAGGTGCCTGGAGGAGGCCGACTGCAAGCGGAGCAAGTAGAGATCAACTAACGCGTCTCAAGTAGGCCGACCGGCCGATAGACGCCGTTCGCCGAAAGCGAACACAGACGAGAAGACGACGTGTACCCCAGGGTCCGGATAGGGAGCGGGCCTAAGACAAATCAAGCGCGGGGACGGATCGCAGATGAGCTCGAAAGAGGTCTACACCGTACGCCTCGAGCCGGTTGGCATCGAGATTGAGGTCGAAGAAGATGAAACGGTATTGGACGCGGCGTTCCGCCAGGGGATTGCGGTTCCTCATGGCTGCAAGGAAGGTCAATGCGCCAGCTGTAAGTCGATCCTGATCGACGGCGAAGTCGATCTCAAGAAATACTCGACCTTCGCACTCAGCGACATGGAGCGCGATCAGGAACACATCCTTCTCTGCCGTACGCTGGCGTTCAGCGATCTCGAGGTCGAGCTTTTGAACTACGACGAAGAGCTGCTCGCCTACGCGATCCCAGTGAAGGACTTCGAGGGGGAGGTGACCGGCATCACGCCGCTTACCCACGACATCCGCCTGCTTGAAATCACGATCGACAAACCACTCAAATTCTGGGCGGGACAATATGTCGACATCACCTTACCGGACCAGGCGATTACCCGCTCGTTTTCCATGGCAAATCCGCCGAGCGAGACGGAGAAGCTTGCGTTCATCATCAAGCGATATGAAGGCGGGGCCTTCTCCGGACAGCTCGACGGAGGTATCGAGCTCGGATCGAGAGTCGAGCTCCGCGGACCTTACGGCACCTGCCTCAGACGGGAAGGACGAGGAGGACCGCTGATCCTGGTGGGCGGTGGTTCCGGCATGTCCCCCCTCTGGTCGATCCTCCAGGATCACGTCGAGAGCGGCGAGGAGCGGCCGGTGCGCTTCTTCTATGGCGCGCGGACCGAAGCCGACCTGTTTCACTTGGATGAAATTCGGAAGATCGGCGAGCAACTCACGGACTTCCAGTTCATCCCGGCGCTGTCCGATCTCGGCGACGATGCGGATTGGAGCGGCGAGCGTGGGTTCATCCACGAAGTGCTGCGCGAACATATCAGCGGCTTCGATTTGGACGATGAGGGCGACGCCTATACCTGTGGGCCGCCGCCCATGATCGATGCGGTCATCCCGGTGTTGCAAATCGCGGGCCTCGATAGCGATCGCATCTTCTTCGACAAGTTCACCCAGGCCAGCGGGTAGCAAGCGCTGCCCGGTGCAAGAGAGCAAAGGAAGGGGAGACTGAAATGGCGACCAATCCAGCAGAAGTGAAATCGGGTGCTGCGGGTGCTGCTCAATTTGCAGACAGCGACAGCCGCAAATATCGCTACTTCGAACCGCGCGGCAAGCGGGCGACCCATTACGAAGACATGACCGTCGATGTGCAGCCTGATCCCGAACGCTATCTGATGCAGGACTGGATCATCTCCTTCCCGGATGGCAAGGGCGCCTATGTCAAAGACGCGACCGAGGCCAAGAGTTCGAACTGGCACGCCTTCCGCGCACCCGATCAGGAGTGGGAGCGGACACACTATCAGCGCCAGTCGACCATCGAGGGCATGATCCAAAATGTGGTTCAGAATGCTCGTCGAGCAGGTGCTGCCCAGCACTTCGACAAGGCTTGGGTGAAGGTTCTGCAGAACAATCTGGGCGCCTGGAAGCATGCGGAGTTCGGCCTCGGCACGTCGCTGATGCAAGCACAGCGCTACGGCTACACCCAGATGATCAACAACGCCGTCTTGACCAACTCCAGCTACAAGCTGCGTTTCGCTCAGGACCTCACGCTCTACCTCGCCGAGATCGGCATGGACATCGACGGGTTCGATGACGATGCCGGCAAGAAGGCGTGGATGGAGAACGACGCGTGGACGCCGACAAGAAAAGCCGTCGAGCATATCATGGGCTCGGACGATTACTTGGAGCAGTACTTCGCGACCAATATCTGCTTCGAGCCGCTCGTCGGTGAGTTGTTCCGCTCGGGCTTCGTCATGCAATCAGCACCGTCCAACCGGGATTTCGTGACGCCTGCCGTGGTGTCCGCGGCCGAGGCCGACTTCGATCGCAATCTCGCGAACTGCACGGATCTCATCTACCTGCTCCTCAACGACGAGACGCACGCCAAGCACAACAAGAAGGTGTTCGACGGCTGGCTGAAGACGCACACTGCACTCGCGCGCGAAGCGGCGAAGAGCCTGCAACCGATCTGGTCGCAGCCCCATGGCAAGCCGATCCAGTTCACCGACGCGCAGGCGCAAAGCGAAGAGCGCCTGAAAACCATCACCTCGCAGCTTGGCCTCGGCTGACGATCAAGGAGACAGCTCTCATGGCTACCAACACCGGTTACCACAGCGACACCGTCTTCAAGAAGATGGACGAGATCGAGTTCAAGGACACGATCTCCCACCAATGCGGCGTCACCATGAACGATAGCGTCGAGGCGCGCGCGATCGCCGAGCATATGGCGGATAAGCCGAACGTGACCGTGACCTATCAGCCCGCCCTCATCCGCATCGACGGCGAAGGCACGCTCACCTTCGAGATGGAGGAAATCAGCGAGATCCTTGGCAAGGAGATGACCGTCGAGACCTTCGAGGTGAACACCTCCACCCATTACGGCCGCATGGTGAAAGTCGACGACAACACCATCCGCCTCTACGGCAACATGGAAGAAATGTTCCAGTTCATCGAATAGGCGCCGCCTATTTGCGTTACTTGACGGAGACTATGGGTGGCGTCGGCGTTTGACTTGGCACCGGCGTCGCCCTTCGGGGAGGCAGCGAAAGATGTATAAGACGCCAGACGGAGAAGAGATCTTCATCATCGACGGGCACACCCACATGTGGGACGGCAGCCCGGACAATCAGCGGAACGTGCACGGCAAGCAGTTCATCGAGTGCTTCTACGCCTACCACACCGCCCTCAGCCCGCCGGACGAACTCTGGACGTTGGAGCAATTCGGCAAATACGGGCCGCAGAAGATGTACAACGACCTGTTCGTCGAAGGCCCCGACGACATGGCGATCCTGCAGTCCACCTACCTGAAGGACTTCTACAAGAAGGGCTTCAACACCATCGAGCAGAACGCCGAGGTCGCGAAAGCCTACCCCGATCGCTTCATCTGCAACGGCTCCTTCGACCCGCGCGATGGCGAGCTTGCGCTCGACTACATCCACTACATGAAAGAGACGTTCGACATCCAGGGCGTGAAGCTCTACACGGCCGAATGGAAGGGCGACAGCCGCGGCTGGAAGCTGAACGATCCGAACGCTTACCGTTGCTTCGAGCTTTGCGAAAAGCTCGGCATCAAGAACGTCCACGTGCACAAGGGCCCGACCATCATCCCCTTGTCCAAGGACGCGTTCGACGTGCATGACGTCGACCACGCCGCCACCGACTTTCAGGGGCTGAACTGGATCATCGAGCATTGCGGCCTGCCGCGCCTCGACGACTTCTGCTGGATCGCGGTGCAGGAAACCAACGTTTATGGCGGCCTCGCCGTGGCGCTCCCGTTCATCCACGGCAAGCCCCATTACTTCAACGAGGTCATGGCCGAACTTCTCTTCTGGCTCGGCGAGGACAAGCTGCTCTACGCCAGCGACTACGCGATCTGGACGCCGAAATGGATCGTCGACAAGTTCATGGCCTGGGAGCTGCCTGACGAGATCAAGAAGGAGCGCGGCGTCGATCTCACCATGGAAGGCAAGAAGAAGATCATGGGCCTGAACGCCGCCAAACTCTACGGCATCGACATCGACGCCAAGAAAAAGAAGCTGGAAAACGAGACCATCGCCATCGCCGCGGAGTAGGTCATGACGATGGCATCGGATACTTTAGATCTCCGCGTTGCGGAGATCTGGAATCGCTTGAGCGAGGTGACCGACCCGGAGCTTGACGAGCCGGTCACCGAGCTTGGCTTCGTCGAGCGGGTGGCGGTGGAAGGCGACAATGTCGAAGTCGACTTCCGGCTCCCGACCTACTGGTGCGCCGCCAACTTCGCCTTCCTCATGGTCGACGACATCCGCATCGCCGTGGAGGGTGCTGATTGGGTGTCGATGGTCAGGCCTCGCCTGCTTGATCACATGTACGAGGACGAAGTCAACCGCGCCGTCGGTGGCGGCCGGTCGTTCAAGGAGGTGTTCGACGATCTCGGCGCCGACGACACGCTCGACGACGTCCGCAAAAAATTCCGGCTGAAGGCCTTCCAACGCCGCCAGGAAATGGTGCTGCGAGCACTTCGTAGACTTGGTTTTGACGATCGTTCGATCGTCGAGATGGATCTCGGCACACTGGAGCAGGTCGAGATCTTGGACGAGGACGGGGCCAGGCAGAAGCCTCGGTATCTTCGGATCCTGCGTGAGTTCGGCTTTGGGACGGAACCGGATGATCCGGCGTTCGTGACGGCGCTCGGAGACCGTATCCCGGAGGACGCGTTCGAGGCGTATCTCCAAGAGCTACGCGGCGTGCGCATCAACATGGAATTCAACGGCGCGATGTGCCGGGGGCTTTTGTCGACCCGTTACAAGGAGGCGAAGCTCGACGGTGAGGAGCCGACGCTCGTCGATTTCATACACGGCAACGTTCCACCGAGGACGCCGGCCACAGCGGAGTCAACATAGGCGGACCAAGTCCCAAAAAACTCGATGAAACGGGCTGCATCAGACAGGGAGGTTTGAGATGGCGAAGAAACTTCTTCATGACGCGGATGCGCGGCGCGCTTTGGCGCGGGGTGTCGAACAGCTGACCAAGGCGGTCGAGAGCACGCTTGGGCCGAAGGGCATGAATGCGATGATCGATCTGCCCGTCGGCACACCGATCGTGTCACGCGACGGCGTCAGCATCGCGGCCGAGATCGAGCTTCCCGATCGCTTCGAGAACATGGGTGCGCAGGTCGTCCGCG
The DNA here is from genome assembly GCA_039197065.1 of Pseudomonadota bacterium. Taxonomy (GTDB): domain Bacteria; phylum Pseudomonadota; class Alphaproteobacteria; order Geminicoccales; family Geminicoccaceae; genus JANQPX01. The sequence goes on from JBCCUL010000047.1 coordinate 32,517, forward strand.
AAGTGTCGTACCAGACCAACGAGGTCGCAGGCGATGGCACCACCACGGCGACCGTGCTCGCGAATGCGCTCATTCAGGGTGGCGTCACCGCGCTCGAAAATGGCGCGAACGCGGTCAATCTCACCAAGGGCATCAACCAGGCGGTCGCGGTGATCGTCGATGCGCTCAAGGGATCAGCAAAGCCCGTCGCTAACGGCTCGCTGAATTCGGTCGCCTCGATTGCCGCAGGCGATGCCGGCATCGGCGCGATGGTCGCGGAAGCGATCGAGCGTGTCGGCGCGGATGGAATCATCACCTCGGACTTCGGCGTGACGGTCGAGAACAGCCTGTCGGTGATCGAGGGCATGTCTTTCGACCGTGGTTACGTCTCCCACCACATGGTCACCGACGTCGAGAAGATGGAGGCGGTGCTCGACAAACCCTACATCCTGCTCACCGATTTGAAGGTCAAATCCCCTGACGAACTCCAAAACATAAGAAACGCTGTCCGCGCAACGGACCGGTCCCTGCTTATTGTTGCGGAAGAGATTTCGCCCGAGGTGCTGATGACGCTGTTGAGCGAGGACGGCAAGGGCAAGGTCCTCGTCGTGCACCCGCCGGAATATGGTCATTGGCGAAAGGCGATGATGGAGGATCTGGGCATTCTGACGGGTGGGCGTGTGATTGCGCGCGATCTCGGCGGGCGGCTCGAAAACGTCATGCTCGACGATCTCGGTCAGTGCGAGCAGGTGAAGACCTCCAGCTCAGAAACCATTATTCAACGCGGGGCGGGCGATCCCGCCGCGATCGCGGCCAGGCGGGCGCAGGTGACGCGCATGTATCACGAGGCTCCGCCCAATATCGAGCAGGACAAGCTGCAGGAGCGGCTTGCGAAGCTTACCGGCGGCACGGCGGTGATCTATGCGGGCGGCGTCACGCCGGTGGAACAGAAGCGGCGCATCCAGTTGATCGACGATTCGCTGAACGCTGCACGCGCTGCTGCCGAAGAAGGCGTTGTCCCCGGCGGTGGCACCGCCCTTGCTCAAAGCGCACCCGCTCTTGAACAGCTGCTTGGCCAGACGAATGGCGATATCGGCTCAGGCGTGAAGCTGGTGCAGACCGTGCTCTCAAAGCCGGTCGCCTGCATCGCTGCGAATGCTGGCCGTGACCCTGAGTCCGTCGTTCAGCAGGTGATGCAATCACCATCAGGCACGGGCTTCGATGCGACATCGGAGAACTTTTCGGACATGACGTCGTCAGGCGTGATCGATCCGGTGCGCGTCACCTATACGGCGCTGCAAAACGCCGCCTCGGTCGCGACCCTGGTGCTGACCACCAACACCCTGGTCGGCGACATGTCCGAAGCCCCCGACCCGACGATCGGTCCGGCTTTGGGTGGCGGCGCTGAGTATCTGGGAAGGGAATAGGCGCAGCGTGCGCCACCGTTGACGAGAGCGATGTCGGTTAAGGACACGGAACTTACAAACAGGGAGGGATAACCCATGAATGGTCAGACACTTGCTGGCAAGACGGCCATTGTTACTGGCGCCTCACGCGGTATTGGCCGTGGCATCGCGCATGCTTTGGCGAATGAAGGCGCTGATATCGCGTTTTGCCACTACCGAGACGAAGAGAAGGCGTCGGCGACGAAGCAGGAGATCGAGGCGCTGGGGCGCAAATGCTATGCGGCCGAATGCGATGTCTCGTCTGTCTCGCAGGTACGATCCTTCTACGAGGATGCGAAGTCGACCCTGGGAGAGATTGACATCCTCGTCAACAACGCCGGCCACAACATCACCGAGAACTTCGAGGACATCAGCGAAGAGAGCTTCGACCGCATGCTGGACGTGCATGTCAAAGGCACGTTCTTCATGGCCCAGACTGCCTATCGCGACATGAAGAAAAGAGGGTCAGGCCGCATCATCAACATCACGTCGCAGCTCGCCTACAAGGGTGCGCCCATGCTTACCCACTACGCGGCGGCCAAGGGGGCGAACGCGACGCTCACCAAGGCGCTGGCGCTGGAGTGCGCCGGCACCGGCGTGCTGGTCAACGCGGTTGCGCCAGGCGTAACCCATACCGATCTGCTGACCCCGCTCGCGGATGAAGTCCTCGACACGCTGAAGGCTGCGATCCCGCTGGCTCGGTTTGCCCAGGTCGAAGAGATAGCGCCGGCCGTCGCCTACCTCGCCTCGCCCGCCGGCAGCTTCTTCCACGGCAGCTGCATCTCGCCCAATGGCGGCGAGGTCATGTTCTAAGACAGCTACGGCAGCGACGCGCTGCACCGTTGACTTGGGGGAGAGACTGCTGTGAGCGATACGACCACTTTAGAGAATGTCGACGCCAAGGCCGAGCCTTGCTACAGGCTCGTCTATCGAAGCCGCAGTCTCCTCCCCAAGGGCGCTAAGGAGGGCGAGGCGGAACTCGCGGAAATCCTGCGGGTGGCGCGGCAGAACAATCAGCGTCAGGGCGTCACCGGCGCGCTCATTCTCTACGAAGAAAAAGGCCGCTTCGCCCAGGTCCTGGAAGGACCGGAGGAGACGGTCAAGGCGCTGATATCAAGCATCAAGAAAGACCCGCGCCACGACAGCGTCGAAATCCGCGAAGCCGGCAACGTGCCGGCGCGGTTGTTTTCAAGATGGGCCATGGCCCTCGTCCTCGAACACAATGAACCCGACCAACCCCTCATCGGCACCACAGGCGGCATCGCCGAGGCCGCACCCTGGCGCGTGACCGAGGAACAGGAGGCCGTGCTGACGCGGTTACGGGATATGACGCGGGGGTATGGGCGGGGGTATTAGGCGGCGACGCGCCGCGGCGTTGACTTATGATGGCGCTATGAAAAAAGGCGCTCGGATCAGTGATCCGAAATGTTCCAGGAGCTGCCGCTATCTCTTCTTCGATATAACTAATGTGGAACAGATGAATTCTCACTTGTCAAACCAACTACCACAGTAGACACTCTTCCAACAAAGAAAAACCGTTCATCAAATGTGTTTAGCTTAATGTTTGTAGGCAGGCGTAGCGTAGCCTTTTGAGTTTGATCTAGGTCTGAAGCAACTTCGATCGAAAGCTCGCTGAAATTGAGATAAACGGTCTTGTCGTCAATGATGGAGCTAATTCTGTTTGCAATTTCCGAAGGGATTCGCTGCTCGAAAGCTACAATAAAATCGGATAACGCCTTTTTTCTTTTACCGACCTCTGTTCCCTCAGTCATTGGAGCGGGCGGCAACTTTTCATTGCTCTCCTCAGAGCCTTCCCTGCCAAATATCTTAAGTCTCACTACTCCGGTTGATCCGAGAAGCACAATGTCGTGCGAATTGCCGTTAAAGCAAATGATTTGGATTTCAATGATGCGTTCCGATGCTAATTTTGCGACGTAGACATAAATTTGCCCTACGAAGAGTCGCTCTTGGAATGGAGTTTCATCGGCATAACCAACGGAGTGTTTTTGGCTTAAAAACGAGTTGGCTCGAAGGCCGATGGTAAACCCGATGATGCCAGCAGATAGCGTCAAAAACCACGGATTGAGGGCAAAAGATAGCCAATCGAACAAAGAGGCGACTGCTTCTGAAGGCTGATTATACAGTCCTTGTTCACGCGCGAATTCGACGGCGAATTCGCTCAACACCGCGATGATTATGATCGAGCCAATTGCGCTGGCGAACCACACCATGAGTCGACGGCTGAGTGAGAAAAAATCAAACATGCCGCCGAACATGCAATCAGGAGCAGGATTTGTTGAGTCAAATCTTGAATCAGGTTTGCTTAAAAATACCGAAAAATTGCGACTTGATGTGGCTGGTTCGGATTAAGGGCGGAAACTGAGGCTGTACTGTCACCCCACCTCCCGCACCATCGCCATCTGCAGTTCCGGCATTGCCTGCAGCTTGAGCTGATCGCTGAGGGTGGTCAGGAGGGTTCTGATCCAGGCCTCGGTAGTGTCGGCGGTGGTGAAGACGAGGCGGCCGCGGCGGTCGGCGGTCGGCCAGGCGGGGAGCCAGAGGAGGGGTTGGATGAGGTGTTCGCGGCCGTCGATCAGGGCCGGGCGGTCCGGGTGGTCCTCGATGGCGACGATGCCCTTCAGGCGAAGCAGATCCGCGCCGCGGTCGGCCATCAAAAGTTTCAGAAAAACCGAGAGCACGGTGCTGTCCAGCGGCTGATCGATCGTCACGGCGAAGGATTGAACGCCGCCGGCCGACCGGCCGAGCGTTGACTGGACCTCGCCCAGCTTTGGGGCGCTGACACCCCTTCTGGATGCCTCAAATCCAAAAGCGGCTTCGCAGAGCCAGCGGTCGATGTCGATGCTGCCGTCGACCGGGTCGAAAAGGCCGCTGTCGACGAGGCGGGCGGGGCCGATGTCGCCGTTGCGACCGCGGAGGATGGGGGCCGGCGGGTTCAGGGCCTTGAGCTGCTTCGCAAGCTGAGTGACCGCATCGGGTCGCACCCGATCGGTGTGGGTGAGGATGAGGCGGTCGGCTGTGGCGAAAAACCGATGCAGTTTCGGATCGGCGACGAGTTTGGAGCCACGTGCTTCCTCTCGTTCTGCTGTCCCATCGGACCCGGCGCAAACACACCCCGCCGCCTCGGTCAACGTCAAGGCGCTGGCCACGGCCGTCACGGAGCTCAGGCGGAACGTCGACCCCCAGGCGGGATCGCCTGTGAGGGCCTGGAGGAGGAGGCGGGGCGCTTTTGGATCGTTTGCGGCGAGAACGACGTGGCTGGTATTCGGTTGAGCCTGTTTAAGCCAGGCCGCGATCGTGGCCGCGTCCCAAGTCTCGGTCAGGCCAGCAAGGCCATCGATGATGGTCGTGTTCTCTACGTCCGCGCGCCGGCTGAACGCATCGAGAAGCGTCGAGACACCGCTGCCCTTCCTGCCAACAACCAACGAAATCTGGATAGGGTGCATCACCGCGCCATGTAGCCGCTCACCGAACCTATTACGGCGCGGGATCACGATAGGATCATGCACTTTTCGATTGAATTCGGAGGACTGCGTATCTCGGCGCGCGCTGCTCATCGATTTCATGAACGTGGTTAACGGAAATTTAGCGTTCGAGGCCGTAGTGTCTCATCTTCCGGTACAAGGTGCTTCGGGAGATCTTCAGTGTTTTAGCCACCAGCGAGAGATTGCCGCCGCCGGTCTCGATCGCCTGCTCGATCGCCTGGCGCTCGGTGTCTTCCAGGCTTCCGCCTCCGTCGAGCATCGGGCTCGCCGTCTGTGGAGCGCCAGGCCCTCCCATGTCCTCGGGCAAGTCAACGAGGCGCACGTTGCGCTCGGTGGACATGAGGGTGAGGCTTTCGATGAGGTTTCGAAGCTCGCGCACATTGCCGGGCCAGTCGTGGTCGCGGAGAGCCTGACGGGCGTCCGGTTCGATGGTCAGCTGTTCGACGCCGTATTTGATGGCGAACAGGTGGTTGAAGTGATCGATCAGCCGATCGATGTCGCCCATCCGTTCGCGCAGGGGAGGTATCTCGATGGTGACCGTGCTGATGCGGAAATAGAGGTCCCGGCGAAAGCGTCCGGCGGCGACTTCGTCCTTTAGATTGCGGTTGGTAAGCGCCACCAGGCGGACATCGACCGGCCTTGGCTTGCCGTCGCCGAGTCGATAGACAGCGCCTTCTTCAAGGACGCGCAGGAGATAGGGCTGGAGATCGAGCGGCATTTCGCCGATTTCATCCAGGCAGAGCGTGCCGCCGCTTGCGAGTTCGAAGCGGCCGGCGCGGCCATCTCTGGCAGCGCCGGTGAAGGCGCCGGCGACATGGCCGAAGAGCTCGGCGCCCAGCAGGTCCTTGGAGACCGCGCCGCAATTGAAGGCGATGAAGGGAGCTTTGGGGTCGTCTTGACGGTTGGGGCTGCTCGATCCGTGGGCGCCGTTTTGACCGGTGCTGTGGATGAGCTTGGCGAACAGTTCCTTGCCGACCCCGGTCTCTCCCTCGACCAGGACCGGGACGCGGCTGGAGGCAGCGCGCTTGGCCTTCGAGATGGCATGAAGAAGACGCACGCTTTCGCCCTGGATTTCGGGGTGTGGCGGTTCGGGGACTTTGAGTGTCGGCGCGGGCGGCGTGCTCCTGGTCCGCGCTCGGCTTGCCGCCGCGTAGATGAGCATGGCGCCGGACATGTCGCTGCCAATCTTGAGCGGCTTCACCCAAGCGGGGCGAAGCGGCATGGGCAAGCGTTCATAGATCTCCTGTTCGGTTGCGGCGTCACGGAGGTCCACCAGGCGGCGGCCGATATTGAAGTTGACGCCGTCTTCGGCCTGGACGTGCTTCGGGACGGAGTCCCCGTTCAAGTGAATGATGCGGCCATGGCGGTCGAGGACGACCAGGCCGTCGGCGCCGTCGGTGACCGGCATCGAGGAGAGGCAGGCTTCGAGGAGACGAAGCCGCTCGATGCGGGCATGTTCGCCAAGCGCCAGCTCGATCTTCTCGGCAGCGAGCACGGCGAGCGCGATATTGTGGCGGCGGAAGATCTCGGGCGGGCCGGAGATATCGATCAGGCCGATGATGCTCTGGTCGACCGGGTCGCGGATCGGAGCGCCTGCGCAGGTCCAGCTTTTGATGCCCTGGCAGAAATGCTCGGCGGCGTGGACGAAGACGGGCTTGCCGGTGGAGAGCGCCGTGCCGATGCCGTTGGTGCCGACGACGTCTTCATTCCAGTGGCCGCCCGGTTGGAGCTTGATGTCATGGCCGGCATCCAAGGTGCGACCATCGCCACGTGTGTCGAGAATGACGCCGTTTTCGTCGGTCAGCACCACCATCGCCGACGTTTCTTCGAGGAGGTCGGCGGCGTGCTGAAGAGCGTGATCCGCCGCCGCCAGCAAGGACCTCCGCTGCTGCTTGCTGCGATCAAGCTGATCATCGTCGATTACGAGCGGGGTCGCCGAGGCATGGGCGTTGACGCCGGAGGTAGCGCTTCTTGCCCAGGAATTTCGGATGATATTCCGTACCTGCTGGCTACCAACAGATGCATCGCCCGTCAGGAAATTCTCCCAGGCGCGCATGGTCCGCTGCTCGTCATAGGAGGCATCGTCCTGTTCGGCGGCGGGAGGGAGAGGGGCTTGTTTTCCAGGCGTTCTGGGCATCACGATCACCGCTCGGCCATTATTCGGCGTCGCCGGCTTCATCGATTCCTATGCCGAGCCGTTCGGCAATCGTGCCAATCAGGTCATCCTCAGAGAACTCAGATGTGATAGCGCTGCCATCGAGATCGGCGAGCTTTGTCCCAAGCTCCTCTTCGATCAGGGCGAAAAAGCCGTTCTCCCTGGTTGCCAGGACGAAGTGCTGGCTACGGCGGGGACCTCGAATCTCGCCTAGGAAATGCAGCTGCTTGCTGGTCTCCTGATCGGCGACCACGACGCGGCCATTGACGCTGATGCGCACATAAGGCCTTGCTGTTTCTCGCGAATCGATGACGCGGCCGGTGTGGATGACCAAGCCTTCCGGCTCGGGCGCAGCGGGTTTCGCGGCCTGGCTGCTCAGCTGCCCGCCGGTCAGATGATCCATCATCTTATGAATCGTGCCGCGGTTTTCCTTGAGCAGCCTGCGCGCAGGCAAATCCTCGCGACGCGGACCGTCGCGTTTCGAAATGATATCGACCATTGCCTCTCTCCCCGATTGTCGGAGGCGCGTACCGTTGGCCGGTCTTGATTTTTTTTATGTTTAAAAATGCTAGCTGATCCAGCCGTCGGGTGCCAGCTCAATCTGCAACAGAACCCTAAGGTCTGGCTGCGCAAGTACCAGCCGGTTCTAGAACCGATGCGTGCAAGTTCGTTCGGTAGCCTATATGCGGAATGGCCGAACAGGGCATACCTAAATCTGATCCGTGACGTGCTCGTTCCTGCGCTAGCTCCCCACGACGAAAAGCACACAGAGGCTGTTGCGTTCCCCCGATCTGAACCTATTCGGCGGCTCCTCATCGAGAGATGCTCAGATTTGCTTTGAGCCGGCAGCGCATTTCCGAATGGTGGTCATTTTGGCGGGCGCATTTTTCACTTGCCAAACAAGCATAGACATTTCAATGAGTTAGACAACAATTTGTGGCGGATGGGGGTGTCCGACATCGGAAAGATGATATTCTCATAAATCTTTGTTTTTGTTTAATTCTTATACCTATGTGAGTGTATTTTGTGCAGCAAAATGTATAGTAAAACTTGGCCTTTTCAGATGAGCCGGTTCGATTCCCTGTACCATATTCGAACCCAGCCCGCCGAATTAATTTCCCACTTCAATCCCCGATTATCAATTCTTGTGCCAAGACATCGGAGGGTGAACCGGCGCGCCGATGAGCTAAGAGGCGAGGGTGAGTGATGGCTTCAGTTCGTTCTTGCTCGGTAGCACCTAGACAGGTTGGTGTACTGGCTAGGTTTCGTAAGTGGTCGTAAACTCCGTCTTGCCGACCGAGATGCGGCCTCCTGGCTCATTGCACAAGCGTTCGCCTTTTCTTGGGCAAAGACACCTGTGCGCATCAGCCATTCTGGCTGTCTAACCACAGACTCCGTAACGCTGGCCTGCAGCCTCGATTGATCTATCTCCTGTAACGCCACTTCAGACTTCGGCTTTTCGGGATGCCCATTAAAAGTTCTTTGATCAGCAAAGACGACATGGCCGAGCCTGCCGATTGGAGCCATGATCGGGCGTCACAGCGACAAGTCTCGCTGAGCACGATGCTATCTGCCGCGTTGATTGGCCTTGTCATCGCAGCTGTCGCGCCGGTGATTGCCATCAGCTATTTCATCTCCGGCAGCACCGCCGAGCGGCTGCTGGCGGAACGGGCGGAGCTGGTGGTCGATGGTCTCGAACATGAGATCCGGGGCTTGCTGGATCCTGTCGTTGCGCAACTGAATTACGCCCGCCTCGCCGTGCTGGAAGGCGAGGTCGATCCGAGCGAGCCCGCCGAGCTTCGCACCTTCATCCTGGGCCTCCTCGGCGGCACGCCGCAGATGTTCGGTCTCGGTCATCTGAGGCTGGATCGATCGATGCGCCGTTTCGAGCGCGACGGATTTTCAGAGATGGTCGAGCCTGCCGAGCGCCTTGCCCTTGCCGACGAAGCGATCAGGGCGGCGCGAAATGGTCGGGAAGCCTATTGGGCACAGCCTTTCGTCAGCATTGCCCTTGGCGATACGATCTTGAACTATCGTGTCACCCTGGAGCGCGACGGCGATTTCCTCGGTGTGCTGGCTGCTGGCGTTACCAGCGAGGGTTTGTCGCGTTACGTCGCCGAGATCTCCAATCGGCTGGGCATTCGCGCCTTCATCCTTGCCGGTCGCGACCGAATGATCACCTACCCGGATCGCCGGGCACCGGAAGACCGGATCGTCTCCACTGACCTGCCCTCGCTTGAAAGCGTCAGCGATCCGGTGATCGCCAGTCTTTGGGACGATCCGAGGCCGCTCACGCAGATTGCCGAGCTGACAAGGAGCCAGGGCCATTGGAGCTGGGTCGATGGCGTTCCCTACACCTATCTCTATCGTGAGGTTGCGGGTTATGGTCCGGAGCCGCTGATCATCGGCGTTGCATCGCAGTCGGCCGATACGCGCCTCGCGCGCTGGGCGGCGACCATTGCCGCCGGTGTTGGGGGCATCTTGATGATGCTTGCTGCGGCAGCGGCTTGGTGCTTGGGTCGCATGCTAAGCAGGCCGACAGCGGACTTCGACGGGGCGATGCGCGCCATTGGCGAGATGGCGTTCGATCAGGTCAGACTACCGAGCTTGGTGGAGAGCCGAATCAAAGAATGGCGGACCATGGCGCAGCGGCTTGAGACCACGGCGTCGGCTCTTTCGGCCTTCCAGACCTATCTGCCTCGCACCCTTGTCCGCCGATTGTTCAACAACGTCGACAAGCGTGCCGCCTCAGAGGAGCGCGTTGTTACGGTGATGTTCGTTGATCTGGAGGGCTTTACCGCCTTCTCCAGCGGCCGAGATGCGGGCGAGGTGGCCGCCTATCTAAACGACCTCTTCGGGCGGATCGGTCCCATCATCGAAGAAAGCGGTGGCGTCATCGATAAATATACCGGGGATGGCCTGCTGGCGTTCTGGGGTGCACCCGACATGCAGCCAGACCATGTAGAACGCGCATGCAAGGCCGCCGCCCAGATCGCCCGTCGTCTGAGCGGGCATGTCGCCGAGCACCGTGCCGGCAGTCCCCGTCTGCGCATCGGCTTGCATTGTGGTCCGGTAATCGTCGGCAATATCGGCTTTCCTGGACGCATCAACTACACGCTGGTTGGCGATACCGTAAACACCGCGCAGCGGGTCGAGTCAGCTTTGCGTGGCGTGTGGCCCGAGCAGCTGGTGGTGATCGCGGCGACGTCGGAGATCCTCGAACATCAGGCGTCCAGCGATGGCATCAAGAGAATCGAACCGCTCCCAGCCAGCTTTGGTAACGCGCATATCTGCGAGCCTTCATAGAGTCTGGCTGGAAACTCCGCCGACAAAGTCGGCCCACGCCCGACAAGACGTCTAGATCAGCGCTTTGCCTCCAGTTCGACGGCTGTCAAGAATTCATTGCGGGTTGCCGGATCATCTCGAAACACGCCGAGCATGCGGCTTGTGACCATGGTGGCCTCGTGCTTGCTCACACCTCTCGTCGTCATACAACCGTGCGTCGCCTGGATCACGACGCCGACGCCATGTGGCTCAAGAACCTGCATGAGGGTATTGGCGATATCGGCTGTCATGCGTTCTTGAATCTGGAGGCGACGGGCGTGGGCATCGACGACCCGAGCGAGCTTCGAGATCCCGACGACGCGCTTTTTCGGCAGGTAGCCGATGTGCGCGTGGCCGGTGATCGCGGCAAGATGATGTTCGCAGTGCGAACTGAAAGCGATCGAGCGCAGAACGACCATCTCGTCGTAGCCATTGACCTCGGCAAAGGTTCGATTCAGCAGTGTCGACGGATCCTCTTTGTACCCTCCAAACCAATCTTCATAGGCACGCACGACGCGAGCAGGCGTATCGATCAGACCCTCTCGATCCGGATCGTCGCCTGCCCAACGGAGGAGCGTGCGCACCGCAGCCTCCGCTTCGGCTCGAGACGGGCGAGATGATGGAAATCCTGCAGAGCCAGGCGCGCTTTCTGCTGACGAACCTTGTGAGACGGATCCATCCATTGGTTTTTCCTCGACTGGTTGTGCACGCTGGTCGTGATGATCCGCTGCACACAGCGTTTTCATGACAGTCATCCGCCGACAGCGTCTAGAGACTGCTCAGGAGATCATCGACGGTCCTATTCAAGATCGGATGCCGCCACTCGGGCAGGATCGATGCCATGGGCTCGAGCACAAAACGACGCTCGTGCATTCGTGGGTGCGGCAAGACGAGATCCTTAGTGTTGATGATCGCGTCGTCTATAGCGATGAGATCCAGGTCAATCGGCCTTGGTTGCCAGGGCTTGGAGTCCGGCAGGCGCTGCCGACCAAGATCGGTCTCGATCGCCAGCAACCCGTTCAGGACCTGCGAAGGCGTTAGGTTTGTTGCGAAGACGGCGACGCCGTTCAAAAAGGGTGGATGCCAGTCGGCATCGTCATCGGGGTGAACCACGGCCTTTGTTTCCACAAGGTCTGATCGAGCGAGGCACGCGCCGACAGTTTGCTCGATTCTGCCAATGGCTTGATCGATGATCTGCAGCCGATCGCCCATGTTGCTTCCCAAGGCGACCACGGTCTTAGCTAGCGCTCGCTCAGACAGAGCTTTTTGGTCTTTGCCGAAGGTTCGGGCCGTCATGTGAAGCACCTGCCTTGTGGAGCAATGCTGCTCATCGGTAACGAAGCACTTCGATTTCGGGCACGGCCGAGTCCGGAAAAATATCCGGCTTTCGAAGGCGCACGAGGCAGGCCTCGACCTTGTCGTCTCGAAGACAGTAATTGACGAGATCTTCCGCCCAGGCTTCCAGAAGATCCGTGTGATCTCGCTTCGGCCATTCGTCGTAAAGATATCGGTAGATCGGCTCGTAGTTCAGGCATTGATCGAGAGCTTCGCCACGATAGCCTCGATGGCGGCGATAAAGCTCAACATCGACTTCGACAGTCTGTGGCTGTCGTTTCTCATGCTCGAAGGCGCCGACTCTGATCTGGACTGCGGCGTTTTTGAGCGACAGTTTCTGGTAGCTGCTGTCCGAGACCCACATTCAACCATGCTCCAAAGCGCGAGGGGACAAGCGTTGACAAAAAGACGAAATCAAACCGTGTACGTCAGGTACGATGACCATGGATCATTTTCATGATCGACCCCGACAGACTTCGCAGCCTTTGGGACCGGCATAACGACGCGCTGACCGGCGCGATCGAGACGGTTTCGCTGCCTTCGGTATCGCTGACCTTCGACGATCGCGCCTATCAGATGGGCGTGATCAACCTCTCACCCGACTCATCCTATCGCGAGAGCATCTGTCTTTCCGTAGAGCAGGCTGTGTATCGCGGCCGGCGTATGCAGCTGGAAGGTGCGTCTCTGGTCGATATCGGTGCTGAGTCGACTGGCGCTGTCGCGCGCAAGGTCGGCGCCGACGAACAGCGGTCCATGCTGATGCCGGTGACCGAAGCCCTGGTCGAGGCCGGCGTCCCAGTTTCGGTCGAGACCTATCATACCGATGTGGCGGAGGCCACGCTGGATCGAGGCGCCGCTGTGATCAACATGACCGGGCGTCCAAGCGACATCGACCTCTATCGTGCGATCGCGCGTTACAACGCCGGCGTCATCATCTGTTTCACCGCAGGCAAAGATGCGCGTGAAGACATCGCCTTGCCCGATCGTGACGACCTGGTCGACACGCAGCTAGCCTATTTTCGCGAGCAGCTGGAGCTGGCTCAAAGCGCAGGTGTCAGAACGATCTGGATCGATCCTGGTTTCGGCTTCTACAACCGTTTGCCGGACGGGCCGGCGCGAGTGGCCTATCAAATCGAAAGCATGCTACAGGCTTTCCGCTTTCGCATCCTCGGCTGGCCAATCTGCGTGACGATGCCGTCACCTGTCGCCATGTTCAAAGAGGAGGTCCGTTCGGCCGAGACCTGCTTCGCGACGCTGGCCTTGCTGAGCAAAGCCAATCTTCTTCGAAGCCATGAGGTTGCCCGTGTGCAGCCGGTTATCGAGGCCCTTTCGTCTTGACGACGGGACAAGAACAACTGGTCAGACGCGCTCTCATCACCGGAGGCGGCAGGCGCATCGGGCGTATGCTTGCAAGGCAATTGGCCGAAGAGGGCTTTGATGTCGCCGTCCACTACAATCGCTCCCAGGACGGCGCCGAGGCTGTCCGCGATGAGATCAGAGCGATCGGTCGAAGAGCGATAACTATCAACGCCGATCTGTCTGAAGAAGACGCAGTCGCGAACCTTGTCGACGCTGCGATCGATCAGTTGGGACCGCTCGACCTCTTGGTAAACAACGCCAGCCTTTATGAAGGGGATAGCCTAAGCACGCTCAACATGGAGAGCTGGCGCCTGCTCATCGACATCAATCTGACAGCGCCAGTCTTTTTGATGCAGGCCTTTGCCAAACAGGCCCCCACGCCTGTGAATGCATCGATCGTCAATGTGCTCGACCAGCAGATTACCGCGCCCTCACCTGAGTATTTCAGTTATTCCGTCGCAAAGATCGGCTTGGAAGGAGCAACCAGGCTCGCGGCCTTCGACTTCGCGCCGACTATCCGTGTCAACGGCGTCGCACCTGGACTGGTCCTCGAAAGTGCCGGCCAAACTCATGAGCAATTCGTCGAACGACAACGGATCATGCCGCTTGGCATCGGGCTCGGGCCGCTCGATATTGCCAATGCCGTCATCTATCTCGCGAACGCCCGACACGTTACCGGTCAAACAATCTACGTCGACTCGGGCCAAAGCCTAATGGGTCCTGGGAATAGCAAGCTTGGTACATAGAATGTCGCGGCAACCAATGATGTTGGCGAACAATCGAGACTGCATGCTGAATTCGGCAGCATACCAACGACAAATTCTTTGCCTCATGCAGATCGTCGGCAGATTCTTAGAGAATGCCGTCTTAGGGAGACATGGACCATGGCGGAACAAGAGCTTCGCAACGTGTTAGGGGAACCCCTTGCATCTTGCTCATTCGCCCCCCTGACGGGCTTTTATCGTGACGGCTGCTGCGCGACCGGGCCACAAGACGTTGGCCGCCATGTCCTGTGTGCTGAGGTCACATCGGCGTTCCTCGAATTTTCCCAATCGCGAGGCAATGATCTGATGACACCGAGGCCAGAATTCGGCTTTCCGGGGCTCAAGCCGGGTGATCGATGGTGCCTCTGTGCGGATCGATGGCGGGAAGCGCTGGAGCACGACGTGGCGCCGATGGTCGTCTTGCAGGCAACGCATGAAGCGGCCCTTGACGTCATCGATCTTCAGGATCTGAAGCGCTATGCGCTCGACTTAAGCTGACAGAGACCTCGCACTGTAACGTCGAAACGACTGATGCGCTCATTCGCATCGGGAGGCTTTCTCGCATTCCGACCGAAGAAGTCATCTTTATCCCCGGCTCCTCCGTAACATCAACAATCGCAACTGAGACTCTACTCACTAATCTCGCAGCAAAAACGGTGATCAAGTTGATTGGCGGAAACACCCTCATGAAGTATTGGTTGATCATAAGCCTGATGATGGCGACGGCCGGTACTAGCACGGCTATGGCTGATCTCAGGACGGCAAGACATGTCCTCCCCGAGGCCGAACTTGTTGGTGAGGGGCGTTTCAAAATCCTATTTTGGAATGTGTTCGACGCGGCCCTTTATACGCCACATGGCTCCTGGTCCGAAGAACAGCCATTCGCGTTGTCACTGGCCTTTCATCGTGATCTCCACAGCGAGCGCATCGTCGAAAAATCGATCGAGCACATGCGAAGACTAGGAGCAGATGATGAGACGAGGCTCGCGCTCTGGTCGCGAGATATAGCGTCCATACTTCCCGATGTCGACCATGGGACGACGATCACGGGAGTCGTCGACGAGGATGGGTACACACGGTTCTTTGAGAATGGCAGGCCCATTGGCGTGATCCACGATGAGGAATTCGGCAAGCGCTTTTTGGATGTGTGGCTTGGCGAACAGGCCTCGTTGCCAAAGCTTCGTACGCAGCTTCTCGGTGAGACGGCATCATGAGGAAGAACGGTTTTATCTTGGACGAGACCTTGCGCTACTACATCAAGAAATCTGGCCTCATGTGCGCTAAGGTGACGATCCTCATGCGCAAATAGGATGGTGCTGTGATTAGCATAAGCTGATCTTGGCAACCGCGATATCGGCCTGAAAAGCGCGCCCGATGGCAACCAGACCCAAGCGTCGCAGTCGCTTGAGATTCATGGCGGTGTCGAACCGGTGAGGCACGAATTCGGTGAAGGGAAGTTCGATCGCCTGCCAATCTGTGCTGGCGATGAAGTGGGCCCGGTAGGATTGCCAAGGACGCTTGGTGTCGGTGGTGCGCAGGTGCAGCGAATATCTCTCGTCGTTGCCGCGAGCGACCAGCCGGATGCCGTGAAAGGCCGAAGCATCGAGTGCGTCACCGGAAGCGACCAAATCGAGCGAGGCCTGAATGAAGCCTCCATCGTTCTCAAGGCGGACATCGCCGGTGAGCCGTAGGCAATCACGTTCGCCAAGCGTGGTGAGATCGATCGTCGCTTCGGACACGCCGCCCATGACCTGGTCGCTGACGGCACGCCACTCCGTCCCGAGTTCCGACGTCAGGCTCCGATTTGAGAAGTCATGGATCAGCATGTATCGACCTTGCGCTTTGGCTCTCAAGCAGGGGATCAGTGAGAGGAGCAAGAGAAACGAACGACGACTTCGCACGAAGCCCGAGATCACGAGCCGCGTCTGATGTCGCGACCACGACCATCGTCCTTCAACATGATGACCGCGATCCCCATCTGGACACTCGCCAGCGTGAGGGCGAGAAAAAAGGTGAGGAGACACAGTGCCAGCAGACCGACCTCCGATTCCATGATCAGCGTTCGCAGATTTGCGAAATTCGCAATCATCATGAGGGTGAAGGCAACGCAGGCGATCACAAAGCCGAGGGCGGCATGACGAAGCAGAAAAGTGACCAGCTTAGGCATGGTGTGTGCTTTCATTGATCGACCCGAAGGGCATTCAGCTCTCCCTGCTGGCCAGTGATTGATGGCCAGGGCGCGCAAAAAAAGCAAGCTGCCGAGCAAGATCTGCCGTCATTGCCTTCGTCCCTTCACCTGGCGAAAGAAATGGGCCCTGTGCTGGGAGGAGGTGCGCTATTGTTCCAGGCGCTGCGGTAGCGAGGCGCGTCGGGGTGCCGACGTCACCCGCGCCAAGCCATCATCCCTGCAGCGATAAGCAGACAGGTTATAACGATCGCCGTGAGTGGAATGCGAAGGCGACGATACCAGGCGGGCGCCCAGCCTTGCTGCACGGCCTGAAGATCGGAATAGAGCAGCAGCGCGAAGGCCGCGGCGATGGCGGCGAGATCGTAAGGACCGTCCAGCAGCAGCGCCAGCCAGGCAATCAGGGCTGGCAGGACGCTGAACGACAGA
>JBCCUL010000048.1:0-40716 GCA_039197065.1 Pseudomonadota bacterium
AGCGTCGGAAATACCACCAGACCGTGCCCCAAGGTGGAAAATCGTTCGGCAGCAGGCGCCATTGGCAGCCGGTTCGCGCAAGGTAGAAGATGGCGTCGACGACCTGACGAAGATCTGTCGTCCGCGGCCTGCCGCCACTCTCCGCGGCCCGCCGCCACTCTTGGTGGCCGGCAGATGTTGCACGATCAAATTCCATTCCTCGTCCGACAGAACGCTCGGATATCCAGATCTCGCCATCATGCCCTCCTGGTGGTTTGAGGGCGCTCAAAATATCGAAAATCGCGATCAAGAAAACTTCTCACACATGCTCTTAGGCTTCACCGTCGAAGGCGCGGACTTCATCCTGATCGGTGAAATCCATACTGGCCAGATGGCGGCGCTGATCACGCCGAAGCCTGGTGGCCCGGTGACGCTTCGCTACACCTACTTGAACCGTGGCTCCTCCTACCCGGAGTTGCTGTTTCAGCATCGCCCCAATCGCTTTACCCGCGCCGCCGACACCTTGATGCGCGATGCGCGCCGGATTGCGGATAGCGCCCAAGACGGTCACGGTGCGATCGCGGCAATCGTCAACGATGTCGCCGGCAAGTTCACCTAAGGCCATCCCGAGATCAAGTTCAACGACGGAGCAGACGACATCCCGTTTCTCGCTTGCGGCCTGACCGAGGGTTCGTGCGTCGACATCAACACCTACCTGATCGCCGCCCTGCGCTCTGCCGGGTTCGAGGCCGGCTATGTCACCGGTTATTTTTTTCCCGAGGAGAAGAACGGCTGCTGCGAGGACATGCATTGCTGGGTGGTCACGCGGCATGCAGGCGTCGTCCTGGAATGGGACATCGCTCACCATCTGAAGCTGCAAAGGACGGAAATCTGCTGCGGCCTGAACCCCAAGCCGGGCGCCCGCGTAGCCGTCGCTCACTCCATGGGACTGGACTTCCCGACATTGGGAATCCGAGAGATGAAACTCCTCGCCGAGCCAGTCTGGGGCGACGAAGATGGCCATGTGGAGCGCGCTGACCTGACGATCAAGATGCATGGCCATCGAGAGTGAAGAATCCGGCAGTGCTGTTCAGCATTCTTAAGATCGTGTCTTCACAAAGCACCAGTAATTGCCCCAATCGAAATTGATCTATGTCGAAATCAATGCAGCCCCCTCACCACAAAAAGTGCACAGAGACTCTTGCAAGCCCCCGCAACCAACGATACTTGCTGCGCGAGATGATCAGAGCCCTTCGCAACCCTAGCGAGGGGCTTTATCTTGCTCTGCGCCAAAGTCAGAATGCCGGCCAGATCGCCCTTCAGGTAAACCGACAGCTCGCTATCCTCGGGCGTCAGGATGATGGCGTCGATGATGCGGAGATTCGGTACGTCCTGAATGATCCACTTGTCCTCAGGGTTGGCCGTTTGCCGGTGTCTGGATCTTTGACGTAGCGAAGGCGGTTCCAAATCAAACGGCCAAGATACAGCTCATTGTTCAAGATGCCAGTACCACGTCGCCGATTGCCGTGGAGCGTACTCGCTCCCCAAGTCCGGCCCGACGGTCCGGGGATGCCATCGACCTTGAGTTTGTGCGCGATATTCCGGCTGGAATGGCCAAGCGCATAGTCTTCGAAGATTTGACGGACGATCGCGGCCTCAGCTTCATTGATCTTGCGATCGCCGCGGATCGGCTCACCGTTCCGATCGACGCGCTTCATCACGTCATAGCCATAGCAAAGCCTGCCGCCAGATTTGCCGGCCTCGATCCGACCACGAAGGCCGCGACGCGTCTTGTCGGCGAGGTCTTGGAGATAAAGCGCGTTCATCGTGCCCTTGAGACCGACATGCAGGTTCGAGATCTCGCCTTCCGACAAAGTGACAATCCGAACGCCAGCGAAGCGCATGCGTTTGTAGAGGCCCGCGATATCCTCCTGGTCACGGGATAGGCGGTCCAGCGCTTCCGCAAAGATGACGTCGAACTTCGAGGAGGTGGCGTCGGTCAAAAGCTTCTGGATGCCGGGACGGAGCAGACTCGAACCAGAGATCGCATGATCGGCGAAAGTCTCAATGATCTGCCAGCCTTGTTGCTCGGTGTGCTAACGGCAAAGCCTGATCTGATCCTCGATCGAGGCGTCACGCTGATTGTCGGACGAATAGCGCGCATAGATGGCGACACGGTTCATCGGCGTCACTCCTTCGGTCGTTCCGTCAACGATTGACGATCGTCGTTCGCAGCTTTCGAAAAGATCTCGCGGGCCGCTTGGCGGGTCAGCAACCGAACCAAAGGAATCAAATCGGAGACCGACCATAGCTCATCAAGCCCAGCCTCTCCAGATTGCACACCGGTCGCTTGGTTATCATTGGTCGGTGCCAATACGTCTTTGGTGCCATCACGGCCTCTCCTCCGCTTGCTCATCGGCGCTCCCTCGATAATCCCGTTGTCGTTTCTCCCGTATTCCTAGATGAATGAGACCGCCCCTTTATTCCCGATCACCCGCTGATTTCTGAATTTTCTTGCTTCTTATCTCCTGCGTTCCACTCTTCAGATAGCTCTCCCATGCTCATCATTTTGATGGCTCCTCTGACCGCCTGAACCACCCAGAATCTCAGCCCGACAGCGCCTTGACCTCGCTCGCACAGTTCACGTAGTGAGAGTGAGGTCGGAGCCCCCCCCTGCCGAAAACGGGGTTCGGCAGGTAATTCACAGGTTCACAAGGCCAGCTGTCGGTCGGCAAGCATGCTTGCGGTCTGCCGCAAGCAGCTTCTGAAAAGCCAACCAGCATGCCCGGGAGCGGGGTGAAAGCCGGCTCAGCCGAGCCCTTGGACGATGCCTTGATGCTGATCTCGGGTGTGCTTCCGGTAGGATCGAGGCGACCTACTTGAACATCGCCGCTCGGGCTCGCAGTCTCTCCACAATTGCCATCCGAAAGTGCTGCTTTCAGTTGAACAGGTTCAGCGCCATTAGCGACACGATGAGAAACAGCACTGTCATGATCCCGCCAGCTCGGATGTAGTCGGCGACGCTGTAGCCGCCCGGGCCCATGATCAGCGCGTTCACCTGGTGCGTGGGGATCAGAAAGGAGTTCGAGGTCGAGATGGCGACGGTGAGGGCGAAAAGTGCTGGGTCGGCGCCGGCGCCAAGTGCGATGTTGACGGCGAGAGGCACCAGCAGGACGGTTGCGCCGACATTGGACATCACCAGCGTGAAGACCGTGGCCAGGGCGGCGACGGCGCTCTGGATCACCCAGATCGGCATGCCCTGGAGCAGGCTGAGGACCTGTGCTGCGATCCACTCGGCCGTTCCGGTGGACTGCACGGCCTGACCAAGCGGAATAAGGCTCGCGAGCAGAAAGACGGTGTTCCAGCCGACTGCCTCATAGGCCTCCTGGATACTCAGCACGCGACTGGCGATCATCCCGACCGCGCCGACGAGCAGACAGAGCGACAGGCGAAGATCCGAGAACAGAATCAGCCCAAGCGCGATCAGAAAAAAGGCAAGTGCCCAGCTCACCTTCTGCGGCCGGAGTTCTTCCTTCGGGTAGTCAGAGGTGACGACGACGAAGTCGCGGTCCTTCTCAAGCCGGGAGAGTGCGTTCCAGGTGGTGTGGCAGACGAGGAGGTCGCCGGCCTTGTAAGGCGTGCGTCCGATCTTCTCGCGATCGCGTGTCAGGGTCTCGCCGCCCCGGAAGATCACCAGCGGAGAGATTCCATAGATCTTGCGGATAACGATTTCCCGGCCGGTCTTGCCGATCAGGCTGGAGTTCGGTGAGATCACCACCTCGGCGATGCCGGCCTTGGCTGGACCGAGGGTCTCGGCGAATTCCCTGAGATCGGGCCGCTCCCGGAGTCTGGTATCCGCAAGGAAGCGGGCGACGGCGTCGGGCTCGCCGATCACGGCCAGACGCCCAGGCGCTGTGATCTCCACGGTTCGCGGCGGAGCTATGTAGGTCCTGCCTTGATAATGCGTGGCGATGAGCTGGATCCCATAGCTCTGTTCGATGTCGTCGATGGTCTTGCCGACGATGGTGTGCCCTTCCGGTATCAGCACCTCGTGAATCTCACCTTCGAGCCCATAAGTGCGCGCGAAGTAGTCGAGAAGTGTACGCCCCTTGGTGCCGTCGTCGGTCACCGCGCCGGGCAGAACCAGCCGTCCGAAGATGACGAAGTAGAGGATGCCGATGGCAAGCAGAGCGAGGCCGATCGGGGCCACGGCAAACAGGCTGAAGGTCTCCATCTGACCATCGGGCGGCAGGGACCGATTGATGCCGAGGATCAGATCGTTCAGCAGGATCAACGGCGAAGAGCCCACCATGGTCATGGTGCCGCCGAGGATTGCGCAGAAGCCCATGGGCATGAGCAGGCGCGACATCGGCAGGCCGGTGCGCACGGCGATGCGGGAGCAGACCGGCAGGAAGAGGGCGGCGGCGCCCACGTTCTGCATGAAGCTGGAGATCGCACCGACGGTTCCCGAGATCAGCGGGATGATGCGCTGCTCGGTCGAGCCGCCGACTTTGGTGATCCAGGCCGCGACGACCGACATGACCCCGGTGCGATCGAGGCCCGAGCCGATGATCATGACGGCGATGATCGAGATCACGGCATTACTGCCGAAACCATCGAACAGATGGTGCACGTCGACGAGGTTTTCGAGCCCTGGCAGAGAGGCGAGGCAGCCGAGCAGCACCATCACGATGATCGCCGCGAAGTCGACGCGAACGATCTCGGAGACGAAGAGGAAAACGGTAAAGCCGAGGACGAGTAGAACGACGATCATCTCGAAGGTGAGGCTTACCGTTTCCATCCTGCCCTCCCCGGTTTTTCTTGTTTTGTCAGCGCGCGATCGATCGTCCTCACGCCCGCTCGGCGCCGTAGTAGAGCATGGAGACGTGCTCGGCTTCGGCGAAGAACAGCCAGCGTTCGGTGGCGACACCTAGGGCGGCGGCGATGATGGCGAGGGTGAAGAGGAGGGCGGACCAGCCGGTGAAAAGGGCGAGCAGGACCAGCACGGCTGGGGCGGCGAACAGGGTGAGCAGGACTCCCTTTCGGAGTTTCTCGGCGTGCTTTCGGCCGACGCGGTAGCCCATCTCGCGCATGACGAAGTTGGGTCGGGTGTGCGGGGGATCAAGCGGTTTGACCTTGCCGATGGCGCCAAGGCCGGTGGCCATCTCGGCGGTGTACTGACCGGGATCGGCATCGATGCTCTGCCAGTAGCGCCATTTGAGGAGGGCACCGACCACCAGGCAGGCGAGCGCCAGGAGAACAGGCCAGGCGGCGGCGTGACCGAACAGGCCGATCAGCAGGCCCAGCAGCAGGGCGCCGGTGCCGGCGGCGAGTGCCAGGTAGATGTAGGGCACGCTTGGCTGGTGCCACTGGCGGATGGTGCGAAGCGACGCGTAGATCATGCCGGTGCAATAGACCGTAACGGCAGCGCCGATACCTGAGAGCAGGGCGAGGAGCGCGGTAAGGCCGCTGTCGACACCGATCAGCCAGAGGAGGGCGAGGAGTCCTGCGGGGACATAGGTGGCGACGGCGGCAACACCTTCGCGTGACAGCCAGGAGGAGCGCCACTGCGAAAAGGCGCCGGTGGCGCGCTCGGGATGGCCGAGGTGGAGCGTCGAGGCGAGGAGGCCCACCGTGATCAGGAGGAGGGCGAGCGCGATTGCCGTGAACAGGAGCCAGCGATCATCGGGGGCGAGGCCGAAGGCGTGGGCGATCGATAGCCAGAACAGGAGGCCGTAGCCGGCGCCTGAGGATGTCGTGAAGAGAATGACGGAATAGGCGGGATGCATGGGCCGACCCTATGCTGACAGCGCCCGGTCGACCCAGGCGAACAGGTTTTCGATTTTCGAGCCGTCCGATTTTTCCGTCGTCATCGGCTGCGCCACGGGCGCATCGGCGACCTGGTTGATGCGGGGCGGCAGGTATTTGTTGACCGGCTTGTAGCCGAACTCGTCGAGCAGATTGAAGCCGCCGCGTGCCTCGACCGATTTCGAGACGTCGCTCTCGGGATCACCGAGGTCACCGAAGGCACGCGCACCGGTCGGGCAGGCACGCACGCAGGCCGGCACCCTGTCCTCTTCGGGGATGGTCTCGTTATAGATGCGATCCACGCAGAGCGTGCATTTCTTCATCACACCGTCGTCATAGTCATATTCGCGGGCACCATAGGGGCAGGCCCAGGAGCAGAGCTTGCAGCCGATGCAGGTGTCAGGGTTGACTAGAACGATGCCGTCCTCCGCGCGCTTGTAGGAGGCACCCGTCGGGCAGACGGTGACGCAGTCCGGCTCCTCGCAATGCAGGCAGGAGCGTGGGAAATGCACGGTCTTCGCAAGCGAGCCTTCGCCGACCTCGTAGGAATGGATGCGGTTCAACCAAGCGCCGGACGGGTCGGCACCGTAGGCGTCATGATCGGACAGCGGCGCACTGTAGCCGCTGGTGTTCCATTCCTTGCAGCTGGTGGCGCAGGCCTGGCAGCCGACGCAGATATCGAGATCGATCACCAGGCCGAGTTTTTTCTTGGTGGTTTCGGGCAAGGTGGTCATCGGGGGGGGCTCCTGAATTCGGCGCCAAACGCGATCTTCTTCGGCGAGGGCGGCCGGCCGCCAGCCCCGATCGGTTCGAAATAAGGCTCGGTGCGGGCGTCGCCGGTCGCCAGCTCGATCGAGACGCGCAGATCGAACCAGGCGGCCTGGCCGGTAATCGGGTCCGAATTGGAATAGCGATAGCCGCCACCGCCTTCAGGCAGCAGCTCGGAGATCAGGTGGTTCAAAAGAAAACCCTGATTGGCCTCCGGGCTGTCATCGGAGAGCCCCCAGGCGCCGCGGCGCTTGCCGATGGCGTTCCAGGTCCAGACCGTGTTGGGATTGACGCCGTCCATCAGCCGGACCTGGCACTTCACCCGGCCCTGGTGGGAGGTAAGCCAGACCCAGTCGTCATCTCTGGCGCCGATCGTCTCGCCGAGGGAGCGGTGAATGTAGAGCCGGTTGGCGGCGGTGATCTGACGAAGCCAGGCGTTCTGACTGCCCCAGCTGTGATACATGTGCATCGGCCGCTGGGTGATCGCATGCAGCGGGTATTTTTTCGGACTTGTCATCGCCTGCTCGAATGGCTCGTACCAAAACGGCAAGGGATCGAAGTACGTCTTGATACGATCGCGGGCGCGCTCCGGAGGCCGGCGTTCGCCATGGCCTTCGGCGGCGAGGCGGAAGGCCTGAAGCGGCTCGCAGTAGAGCTGGAAGATGGTCGGCAGGGTCACCGTGCGAAAGCCCATCTCGACAGCCCACGCCAGATAATCCTTGTTGGCGTGCTTGTAATAGGCCTGCTCGGGCGCGATGTGCTCGCCGAAGAACGCACCGTTCTCGATATAGCGATCGAGCTGCTCGGGGTTGGGTTCACCCTGGCCGGATTTCGTACCCTCCTTGCCGCGCCAGCCGATCAGCGGGCCGATGCCGGGTTTCCTCTGGTGGTTGACCATGTAGTCTGCATAGCCGCCCGGAAACTTCGGCGTGCCGTCCTCATTGGTGAAAGCCGGCAGCTTCAGGCGCGCGCCGAGATCGATCAGCACCTCCTGGAAGCCGCGGACGTCGCGGTCGGGTTCGACCACCGGATGGCGGATTGAATCGGCGGCCATGTCCGGTTCCGAAATCGGCCGGTCCAGCAGCGAGATACAGTCCCAGCGCTCCAGATAGGTGGTGTCCGGCAGGATCAGATCGGCATAGGGGACCATCTCGGAGTAATAGGAGTCCGAGTAGATGATCTTCGGGATGACGTAGTCACCGTTGTCGTCCTTCGCCGTCAGATTATCGATCGTGCCCGGCACGTTCATCGACGAGTTCCAGGCCATGTTGGCCATGTACATGAACAGCACGTCGATGCCGTAGGGATCACGCTTGGCGGCGTTGTTGATCACCATGTGCATCAGGCCGTGGGCCGACATCGGCGCGTCCCAGGAAAAGCCCTTGTCGATACGGCTCGGGCCATCGCCATTCAGCAGCAGATGCTGCGGCCCGAGCGGGAAGCCGAGATGCGGCCCGCCGAGCGGCATTTCCGGCTTGATGTCCTGGAGCGCGCCATGGGGGAGCAGCCAGGGTGGGGCCTGCTTGGGATAGGGCGGCTTGTAGCGAAAGCCGCCGGGACAGTCGATCGAGCCCAAGAGGATCTGCAGGATGTGGATCATCCGGCAAGTCTGAAAGCCGTTGGAATGGGCGGAGATACCGCGCATGGCGTGCATAGAGACCGGCCGGCCGATCATTTTCTCGTGACGCTGGCCCTTCCAGTCGGTCCAGGGCTGGTCGATCTCGATCTCCTGCTCGAACGCGACATGGGCGAGCTCGGCAGCGATCTTTCGGATCTGTGCCGCGGGCACGCCGGTTTTTTCTTCGACGGTCTCCGGGGTGTAGGCATCGTCCAGGAAGCGCTCGGCCATCAGCTCAAAAACCGGGCGGACGGTCCGCCCGTTGGCGAGTGTTCTCGCACCCGTGAGGCTGGGCTTGATGCTGGTGTCAGGGTTCAGCGCGCTGACGAGCTCGCCCGAGGCACTGTCGAATAGCTGCGGCTTGCCGTCCTCGTCTCTTGCGAACAGCCCATGATCGGCGGCACCCGGATCCTCGATGACCAGCCAGGGCGAATTCGTGTAACGGATCAGATAGTCGAGATCGATCTTTTGCGACTTGAACAGTTCGTGGATGAGGGCGCCGACGAACAGCCCGTCCGTGCCGGGGCGAATGCCGACCCACTCGTCGGCGACCGCATTGTAGCCGGTGCGCACCGGGTTGACCGAGACGAACTTGGCGCCGCGGTCCTTCAGCTTGCCGATGCCGATCTTGATCGGGTTGGAGGCGTGGTCCTCCGCGACGCCGAACAGCATGAAGTATTTGGTGTGCTTCCAGTCGGGATCGCCGAATTCCCAAAACGCCCCGCCGAAAGTATAGAGCCCGCCTGCCGCCATATTGACCGAGCAGAACCCACCATGCGCGGCGAAGTTGGGGGTGCCGAACTGCATCGCCCAGAGGCCGGTGAGGGACTGGCTTTGATCTCGGCCTGTGAAGAAAGCGAGACGCTTGGGATCGGTTTTTCTGACGTTGCCCATCCAGTCGGTGGCCAGCCTCAATGCCTCTTCCCAAGAGATCTTTTCGAACTTGCCAGAGCCGCGCTCGCCAACACGTTTCATCGGTGCCTGCAGCCGGGCCGGCGAATAATGCTGCATGATGCCGGCACTTCCCTTGCCGCACAGCACGCCCTTGTTCACGGGATGGTCGCGATTGCCCTCGATATAGCGAACCTTGCCGTCCCGAATGTGGACGTCGATGCCGCAGCGGCACGCGCACATATAGCACGTGGTCTTGGCGACACGGTCGCCGACGGGGCTGTTCAGATCAATCTTGGGTTCGTGTGTCATGGACGCCTCAAGGTTCGCCGTCGCCGGCGTTGAGCTGGGCCGCCGCCTGGGCGCCGGTGATCGCGATCAGTTGCCTGATGTCATCGACGCTGCAACCGCGGGAGAGATCGTTGGCCGGGCGTGCCAAGCCCTGAAGCACAGGGCCGAGCGCCGTCGCACCGCCGATGCGCTGCGCGATCTTGTAGCCAATATTCGCCGAATCGAGATTGGGAAAGATGAAGACATTGGCCTCCCCCTCCAGCGCCGAGCCTGGCGCCTTGGCCTTGGCGATTTCCGGCACGACAGCCGCGTCGAACTGGATCTCGCCATCGAGGATCAGATCCGGCGCAGCTACCTTTGCAATGCTGACGGCTTCCTGAACTCGATCGATCGCTTCATGCCGCGCACTTCCCTTCGTTGAAAAGGAAAGCATCGCGACACGGGGGATCTCACCGGTCATGGTTTGAAACGAGGCCGCCGAAGAGATGGCGATACCGGCGAGTTCGTCGGCCGTCGGCGTGATAACCAGGGCACAGTCCGCGAACACCAAGGGGCGGTCATGCGGGCTGGGTAGCAGCATCAGGAAGAAACTGGAGACGGACTTCGCATCCTTGGCCTTGCCGATGATCTGCAGTGCTGCGCGCACCGTGTCGGCGGTGGTCGCGACGGCGCCGCCGATCGTACCATCGGCATGGTCCGCGCGGACCATCATCGCGGCGAAGCCGAGATTGCCGAGCATGGCATTTCGAGCCGCGTCCCGATCCATGCCTTTATGCTGACGAAGTTGGAAATAGGCTTCGGTATAATCGTCCAGGTGCTCGGAGGTCGACGGATCGTGAACCGTAACGAGATCACTCCCGGGAGCCCCCTTCGCCAGCTGCTCAAAGGCTGCAGGCCGAGCCACGACCGAGATCCGGGCTAGCCCGTCATTCGCTGCTTCCATTGCCGCCTGCACGACCCTGGCGTCCTCACCCTCGGCGAGAACGATGCGGGGAGAGGCCTTCCGTGAAGCTGCAATGATATCGTCAATAATCGCCATCCAACGCGGACCTTGTTGACTTGCCTGAGATTGACATCACCGCCCGTATTTCAGATTGGTTGGCCGGTCACCTGGTTCGAAGGCCTGGGCGTAGACCTTCGAAACAGGCACTGACTTAAAGCCCGGCTGGTGTGGCCCCGCACCCGGTCCGAGGTCTGCGGCGCAAACCTTCGGATCAGGCACCGCGACAGCATCCTGTCCACGCGCGCCGCGCGTTAGAGGCGGGGCTGCTGGGGGCGCATGTCGGCCTTGCTGATGTTGGCGACCTGCACCGGCTTCTTCATGGCATCGCGCCTAAAGGGTTCGCCGAGCTCCTGGTTCAGGACCACCTCGATGAAGGTGGTGACGCCGTCCTCCATCTGTTCCTTGACCGCGGTCCGAAGCGCTTCGGTCAGCGTCTCCATGGTCGTCGCCTGAACACCCTTGACGCCGCAGGCCTCGGCGACTTTGGCGTAGTTGACGCCGACGTTCAGTTCGGTGCCGACGAAGTTGTCGTCGAACCAGAGCGTGGTGTTGCGCTTTTCCGCACCCCACTGATAGTTGCGGAAAATCACCATGGTGATCGGTTCCCAATCATTGCGGCCGCAAGCGGTCATCTCGTTCATCGAGATGCCGAACGCGCCGTCGCCGGCAAAGCCGATGCAGGGGACATCAGGGTTGCCGATCTTGGCGCCGAGGATCGAGGGCAGACCGTAGCCGCAGGGGCCGAACAGGCCGGGGGCGAGATACTTCCGGCCTTTCTCGAAGGTCGGATAGGCGTTGCCGATCGCGCAGTTGTTGCCGATGTCGGAGGAGATGATCGCGTCCTCCGGCATCGCCGCCTGAATGGCGCGCCAGGCCATGCGCGGGCTCATGCGATCAGGATCGCGATCTCTCGCGCGCTCGTTCCAAGTGACGCCGGGATCGTCGTCCTCGTGGTCCATCGAAGTCAGCTCCTGCGCCCAGCGCGACTTGGTCTGGGCGACCAGGGCCTTGCGGTCATCGCGCCCGGCATCGCCGGCCGTCTCCGACAGCTGGTCCAGGATCTGCTCGGCGACCATGCGTGCGTCGCCCTGGATGCCCACGCTTACATTTTTCGTCAAACCAATACGGTCCGCGTTGATGTCGACCTGAATGAGCTTCGCGTTCTTCGGCCAGTATTCGGTCTGATAGGCCGGAAGGGACGAGAACGGGTTGAGCCTGGTTCCCAGCGCCAGCACCACGTCGGCCTTGGCGATCATTTCCATCGCCGCCTTGGAGCCGTTATAGCCGAGCGGGCCGCAGGACAACGGGTGGGAGCCGGGGAAGGCGTCGTTGTGCTGGTAGTTGCAGCAGACCGGAGCCGATAGACGCTCGGCCAGCGCGGCGGATGCCGGAATGCCGCCGGAGAGAATGACACCGGCGCCGTTCAGGATCACCGGGAACTTGGCGCTGGAGAGCAGATTTGCTGCATCCTCGATGGCATCAGCATCACCGCGTGGATGCGCGATGTTCACCACCTGCGGGAGCTCGATGTCGATCACTTGGGTCCAGAAGTCGCGCGGCACGTTGATCTGGGCAGGTGCACTACCGCGATGCGCCTTAAGAATGACGCGGTTCAGAACCTCGGCGATGCGCGTCGCATCGCGCACCTCTTCCTGGTAGCAGACGCAGTCCTCGAACATCGCCATCTGCTTCATTTCCTGAAACCCGCCCTGGCCGATAGTCTTGTTGGCAGCCTGGGGCGTGACCAGAAGGAGCGGCGTGTGGTTCCAGTAAGCGGTGATGATCGGGGTCACCATGTTGGTGATGCCGGGGCCGTTCTGCGCGATCGCCATCGACATCTTGCCGGTGGTGCGGGTGTAGCCATCCGCGCTCATGCCGGCGTTCACCTCGTGGGCACAGTCCCAGAACTTAATCCCGGCAGCCGGAAACAGATCCGAAATCGGCATCATCGCCGAGCCGATAATCCCGAACGCATGCTCGATGCCATGCATCTGCAGCACTTTGACGAATGCTTCTTCAGTGGTCATCTTCATAAGAGATCTCCGCTCATTCGGTGTTTGGATCAATCAGGCGCGTCGGTCAGCGAGGATCATGTCGCTGGCTTTCTCGCCGATCATGATGGTGGGCGCGTTGGTGTTGCCGCTGACGATCGTCGGCATGATCGAGGCGTCGGCGACCCGAAGGTTGGCGACGCCATGAACCTTCAGGCGGTCGTCCACGACCGCCATGTTGTCGTGCCCCATCTTGCAGGTGCTGGTCGGGTGATAGATGGTCTGGCTGATATTGCGGGCGACGTTCAGAAGCTCTTCGTCCGTCTCCGGCGAGCCCTCTGGAACATGCTCGCGCACGATGAACGGGCTGAGCGCTTTCGTCTTGGTCATCTTTCGAGCGAATTTGACGGCTCTTACCGCACAAAGCTGATCGGCCGGGTCCGAGAGATAGTTGGGCACGATCTTTGGATGATCGTCGGCTTTCGGGGTCGCGATATGGATATGACCGCGACTGTGCGGCCTGAGCTGACAGACCGACGATGTGATCCCCGGGAACGGGTGCATCACGATGCCCGGCTTGTCGGCGCTCAAGGGCTGGAAGTGGAACTGGATGTCCGGCGTTTCGAGCCCTTCCATCGACTTGGCGAAGATGCAAACCTGGCTAGCGCCGAGGCTCATAGGGCCTGTGCGGGTCAGCACATATTGCAGGCCGATGCCCATGCGCCTGACGAAACTGTTGATCGCGTTGTTTAGCGTCGGCACGTTCACTTCGTAGACCAGCCGAATCTGCAGGTGGTCCTGTAAGCACTCACCGACCCCCAGGAGGTCACGCCTGACCTCGACGCCTGCCTTTTGCAGAACGTCTCCGGATCCGATGCCTGACAGTTCCAGAATCTGCGGTGAACCGATCGCGCCGGCCGCAAGCACGACCTCGCCGCCTGGTTTAAGCACTGCCGTCTGTTCGATGCCCTTCCGCCGAAAGCGCACGCCGGTCACCGAGGGCGCGCCACTCTCTGCGAGGGTCAGAGACTGGACGTGGGCGTGGGTGATGATCTGTAGGTTGGGCCTAGTCTTCGCAGGTTTCAGGAACGCCTTGGCGCTCGAGCAGCGCAGACCGTTGCGCGCCGTTTGCTGGAAATAGCCAGCACCTTCCTGCACCGCGCCGTTCACATCGCTGGTGCGCGACACGCCCATCTCGACGGCGGCATCGATGAAAGCCTCGGCGACGTCACTCTTGGCGCGCATGTTGGAGACGGCAAGACCGCCGCCGGCGCCGTGATACTCGCTTTCGCCGTCCTCGTGACGCTCGGAACGTTTGAACAGCGGCAGGACGTCGTCATAGCTCCAGTCCTTGTTGCCGAGCTGGGCCCACTGATCGTAATCCTCGCGCTGCCCCCGAATGTACAGCAGGCCGTTGATCGAACTCGAACCGCCAAGAGTCTTGCCGCGCGGCCAATCGATTGAGCGCCCGTTCAAGCCCGGGTCGGGTTCGGCCTTGTAGCACCAGTCAGTGTTCGGATTGTGCAGGGTTTTAAAATAGCCCACCGGCACATGAATCCATGGATTCCAGTCACGTCCGCCAGCTTCGAGCAGAACGACGTGAATGTCGGGATCAGCGCTAAGCCGGTTCGCAAGCACGCAACCGGCAGATCCAGCTCCGATAATGATGACGTCAGCTTCAATGTCAGCCATCCAGCCTGCCCCCCGGTCCCATTAGAGACTCTTTATGGCTTGTCTTTCATCACATATTATGTCTCTAATGAGAATACAAGTATCAATAAACGACAAATCAGGAGGCCTATACCATGAAGCTCTCTCGTTCCCTCGACAGTATTTCGCGCCGTGACCTGTTTCGGGTCGCCGGTCGTTATGGCATGTCGTCAACGCTCTTGGCCGCAGGCAGCCTCGGTGGCGCGCTGACCCTCTCAAGTCTGGCGAAGGCGGCTGAATCGACCTATGAGAAGCGTTTTGCCAACGAGCCGAAGCACACGCTCAAATTTGGCGCGTCCGGCTTCAATCCAGACAATCTGCTCATCGAACGAGCCGGCTGTCTTGAATTCGCTCGCGACCTCGAAGAGCGTACCGACGGTGAGATCCGCGTCGAGTTCATCGGCAACAATCAGATCTGCGGTCAGTTGTCCTGTGTCGAGAAAACCCAGCAAGGCATCGTCGACATTTACGCGGCCTCGACCCAGAACTCCGCTGGTGGAGCGCCTTACCTCAACGTGCTCGACTACGCCTACATGTTCCGGTCGCGCGCCGATCAGTACTACTTCATGTACTCGCCGGCATCACAACGTATCCTCCGTGATCCATTCGAGAAAATGCACGGCCTGAAGTTTCTCTTTACCCACGCGGAACTGCGTGGCATCCAGCTCGGCCTGTCCTGGGAAGACAAGGACACTGTAACCTCGGTCGAGCAACTCGCCGGCACGAAAAACCGCGTGACGGGCACGCAGCTTGGCCGTATCGCCATGCAGGCGCTGAACTTGAATCCGGTCCCGGTCGCCTGGGAAGAAACGCTCGACGGCTTGAAACAGGGCCTGATCGATGGTGCCGAGACCTGGGCATCAGCGGTTGCTTACGCCAATATGTCCCCGGTGGTTTCGCAGTGCGTTGATCTCCGCTTCTTCTGCGGGACGGAGCACACGGCCATGTCGGCGTCCACCTTCGACGGCCTTGGCGGCGAGCTTCAAGACGCCGTCATGGAATCCGCCTATCTGACGCAGGTTCACGTGCAGGCGGCTAACGAAGCAGCGTTGGTCAACACCGTCGGCTTCTCACATCCACATCAGGGTCCGGACACCATCTTCGCGCAAAACAATGTGCGCGTCGCTGCGTTGTCGGATGAGGAAATCAAGAAAGCCGAAGAAATGTGCTCGCCTGAGTTCCAGCCGGCTTTGTGGGAAGATTGGCGTGAGCGGATTAACGGCTGGGCCGGTGGAATCGACACCTATCAGGAAATCTACGACGAGGTGCGCAACAACCCGCACACACTCGCCGAGAACGTCGAGCCTCGCCGTTGGTGGAGAGGTTAAGCCACTTGGCCTTGTGGTGAGCTCGATACGAGAAGCTTCTCCGGCATGCTCGAGAATCGACCAACTACAGTCAGACTTGAGCATCGCCGAGAGAAGCCAATGAGGTGGTCGCACCACTAGCGCAGGGCCAGTTCTATGAGCGGGGCTGGTCTTTCTTCTGCTATGTCGTGCGAAGCCCCAATGACGGGAAGGTGAGCACGTGTCGTATTTAAATGACATCGGGGCGATCTTGGCGGCTGTGGCCGCTCAGGACGCTTGGGGAATTCGTGAGGCCTTAAAGAGCGACGCCGCATGGGTGTTGGGTCTCATTGTCGCCCTGGTCGGCGGTTGGGCCGTTGCGATGGTCTATAGGCTGGTGCCATGGCTGGACCGCCACCTCGAACGCACGTTCATGGTTGGCAGCTATCTCGCAATCGCATTAATCATTTTCTGGGGTGTGGTCGACCGTTTCGTTTTTTCGAACCAGCAGCCATGGTCCACGACGATCCCGCCGCTTCTCTTCATGATCATGGCCTGGTTCGGCGCGACCTATAACGTCCGTTTGCGTTCCCATCTCAGTTTTTCGGAGTTTCGTAGCCGGATGGGTCGCGCAGGACAAATGGCCTGCTTATGTCTCGATAACATTCTGTGGATGACGTTTTCAATCATCGTCATCGTGACCACCACACGCGCCGCAGCGCTTTCCGCGTCGAATTTCCAGATCGTTCTCGGCACGGACGACGTGATGCAGTGGTGGTTCCTGCTGACCGCACCCTTCGCGTTTCTGCTGATGGCGGCCCGTGTGGTCGAGAACTTTAGCGAGGACCTCGAGAATTATCGAAACGGCGATGACCTCATCAAGCAGGCGGTTATCGGGGGAGGTGAATAATGACTGATGGAACCCTGATCACCCTCATTTCCCTTGGCGCGACGGGCCTGTTCATGCTGGGCGTGCCGGTTTTTCTCGTCATCGCTTCCTGGATCGTCGGCTGTTCCTTCGTCCTGGACCTTACGCTCGACAATATGGGTGCTGAGCTTCTCAACGTCTTCAACAAAGGCTTCGCGCTTCTGGCGATGCCGCTCTTCATCCTGACCGGAGACCTGATCAACAAGTCGGGGATCGCCCGAAGATTGTCGGACTTCGCCTATGCCTGTCTCGGCTGGCTGCGCGGCGGGCTCGCCATGGCCTCGCTTGGCGCCTGCGGTCTGTTTGCTGCCATTTCCGGCTCGAATTCAGCCACAACAGCGACCATCGGCTCGATGCTTCACCCCGAGATGGTCAAAGGCGGCTATGACGAACGATTCTCAGCCGCGACGGCTGCAGCCGGCGGCACGGTCGGAATCATCATCCCGCCATCGATCATCTTCATCGTCTATGGCTTTCTTTTGAACCTGCCGATTTCCGACCTCTTTGTTGCAGGTATTCTCCCAGGCGCCTTGATGGTCATCGGCATGCAGCTTGCTTGCTGGCTCATCTGTCAAGCCAACGGCTGGGGCCATCTGATTCGGTTTCAGGTTAACCGCGCCCTCAAGACCGCCTTCGGCGCCTGGTTGGGATTCTTCGCCATTGGCCTCGTGCTTTGGGGTATCTACACCGGCAAGTTCTCGCCGACCGAGGCTGCAGGCGTCACCGTGGGCTTTTGCGTCATCGCAGGCGTGCTCAGCTGGGTTGCGAACCATGTTTTGAAGATGGACATGACCCGGGACTGGTCTGAAAAGTCCTACGCGGAAATGCTGGTGGTCGAGGGCTTCACCCTTAAAGAGATCCCCGGCATCACCATGCGATCGGCGCAGATCGCCGGCGTTTTGGCGCCACTGATCGCGATTTCGGTGGTCATGCAGCAAATCCTGTCGCTGCTCGGAGCTCAGGTCGTGATCACCGACTTCCTGACCTCCTTGGGTGGCTACTACCCCGTGCTCCTGGCGGCGATGGCCATCGTGTTCGTGTCGGGCATGGTCCTGGAGTCCCTGCCCGTGACGATCATCCTCGCACCAATCCTCGCACCGATTGCGG
Organism: Pseudomonadota bacterium; assembly: GCA_039197065.1. Classification (GTDB taxonomy): domain Bacteria; phylum Pseudomonadota; class Alphaproteobacteria; order Geminicoccales; family Geminicoccaceae; genus JANQPX01. The sequence continues at coordinate 17,381 of JBCCUL010000048.1, forward strand.
CAAGCGTCGGCGTGGATCCGATACACTTCTCGGTGATCTTCCTTGTCGGGGCTTCGATCGGGTTCATCACGCCGCCTTACGGGCTGAACCTCTATGTCGCATCCGGCGTGACCGGGGTGCCCTATTTCAGATTACTGAGATACACAGTGCCTTATCTGGTCGCCCTGATCTCGGTCTGGCTGATCGTGGCTTTCGTGCCGGAGCTGTCGACCATGCTTTTGCCAAACAGATGACGGACATGTTGAGGTGCAGCATTGACTGAGGGTGATATGGAGCAGCCAGAAGCTTCTCTAAGGAGTTTTCGGCTGCTCCTCATTCTCGAAGAGGTGGCCAAGGCCGGCGCGCCAGCGACGCCGACCGAGATCAATCGTTCGATCGGCCTGCCGAAACAGACGCTGCATCGGATGTTCGCCTCATTGGAGGCCCAGGGCTTTCTGCAGCGAGAACATGACGGCCGCTCCTACTCGCCGGGTTTGCGTATGCGGTCCATGGCGATCAACACGATCTCGTCTCGCGGTAGCCGTGACGCGCGATTAGCCGTCATGAGCCGATTGGCCGAGGACATCGGCGAGACCTGCAACCTATCGATCCCCGATCGCAACGGCATGATCTATGCCGATCGTATCGAGACCGAATGGCCATTGCGCATCCAGCTGCCGGTCGGGACGAAAGTGCCGCTTCATTGCACCGCCAGCGGCAAGCTTTATTTGAGCACATTGCCCAAAGTGCAGCTTGATCGGGTCCTCAATAATTCCAAGCTCGAAAAGCGAACCAGCAAGACACTCACGACCAAGGAAGCCCTGGCGGACGAAATCGATCAGATACGTCTCAAAGGCTTCTCCGAAGACAATGAAGAATTCATCGAAGGCATGATCGCGCTTGCCGTGCCGATCAAAGGCCTAGATGGTCGGTTCCTTTCTGCCTTAGCCTTTCATGCCCCCACGCCGCGCATGCCGTTCTCTGCCGCCCATCAGCACCTGGACCGCCTGCGCGACGCGGCCGCTGAACTGGCGCATATCCTTATTGAGGGGGCCGGAGACGTTTAGGACCGATAGCCTTAGGCCGAGGGGTGTCGAATTCGACGTCTTCCGGGGTCAGGATGATCGGGTCGATCGGAGTACGGAGAACCTACGCTGCTTCCTTTTTGCTGCTATCGCTAACCAACGCCGTGTGCAACTCGCGTATCTGGCGGTGGTAAGACTCAGTCATGTTGGGATGAAAGAGCGGTAGCGAGCTGTCGGCGTGCGGCAGCTCAGTCTCCAGCGCTTCCTACCGCGCTTCGAGCGCTTGCACCTTCCTGACGAAGGTCTTGCTGTCGCCGTCGTCCAGGAGCACTCCCTGGAGCTTCTGCAACTGTCGCTCGATCCTGGCGAATGCTGGGCGCTTATCGTTTCGTTCCTTTGTGACTGTCACCCGCATGCCGACCGAAGCAAATGTCCCGAACGATCGGCAGGCGACATGGGTTCGTGCCAGAAACTGCAGTTATCGTTGAAACGTCGTCTTTTGGCGAGCGTTAGCGCGCCAGTTTTCTGTGGAACAGCAATTATGGCAGAATTGAGTTTTCGGCATATCGCATTCCTTCAGGCAGCCGCGCCAAACAACCCCAGCAAGTATCGTTGGAATCGTTCCCGCGCAACCCATCGACGCTGTGCACTTCTCCGCAACGTCCTCCCCGATTCCGCCTCTAGCCTTGTTTTCCGAGGCCAGAGCGCGGCCGCTGCTGCTGGCCGATATAGGGCCATCCTTCAAAATGCCGCTGGTACGCTTCCATTTGCCGTAAGGCGTTTGTCTTCCCCAGGGTTGTCGATCGGGTCTATTGGTGCGTCTCGGTCAGCGAGATTGCATCGTCGACGCTCGCTCGATCAGGGTCGACGACAGCATGATGTTCTGAACCGGTGCGGCCTCGCCCGCCATGCGGAGGGTCAGGCGGTCCCAGGCGCAGCGCGCGACCTCGTCGACCGGCTGGGCCACGGTTGTCACGGGTTTCTTGCGCGCAGTCATCCAGAGCGAGTCGTGAAAGCCGATGAGCAGCATGTCGTCCGGCGCTTCCAGCCCCGCTTTGGCTAGCGTCGACAAAGCGGCGAGCGTGGTGACGTTGGTCAGCCCGACGATCGCATCCGGCTTCGGATGGGAGGCCAGCCAGGCGCTCAGGCGCTCGGCGCCGGCCGTCGGCTCCGCGCCGATCTCAAGGACGGACAAGGTGGCGCCCTCGGTCTCGTCGACGACCTCTCTTGCGCCGCGCACCCGTTCTTTCGCCGTGAAGAGATCGACCATCGAGGTCACCACGAGGATCGACCTCGCCCCCTTGGCAATCAAGTGTTCGGCTGTCTTTCGTCCCGAGCTGAAATTATCAATGGTCACCGTGTCGAACGTGGCGTCGCCCGGCCGGATCCGATCGGCGCCGACGATCGGCGTGCCGGCGAACTCGCCGTTGAGTTCGTTCGGGAAGGAGTCGCGGCAGGGGATCGCGACGACGCCTGCAGGGCGCCAGGCCATGAGCGCACGCAGCCGCGACATTTCCAGGGCGGGATCATTGCGCGAACAGGACACGATCACCTCGTAGCCGGCACTTTCGGCGCGCGCCTCGATGCAGGACACGAAGCGGTTGAGGAACAGGTCCTCCAGATCGGGGACAAGCACGGCGATGACCCGAGCACGCCCGGATCGGAGCTGAGACGCGACCCGGTCGACCGCATAGCCAAGGTCGTCGGCGGCGCGACGGACCCGCTTCGCCAGCTTGTCGTTGACATGCTTCTTGCCCGAGAAGACATGCGAGACCGTCGCCGTCGACACACGGGCCTTCTCGGCGACGTCTTTTATCGACGGCCGTTTGCGTTGTGGGGTCAGTTCATCCAGACTTGCCATCGTCAGTAAATCGTTTTTCCAAACCTGACACGCTTTCGCTCCGGCCACTCCTAGTCACGAGCCGCCATCGAAGGTGATGAACGCTAACCAGCCACTCTATTCCTTACAATCAATAGGAATAGAAGCAGATGGCCAAGGCCCTCCTCAAGTTGCCGACAGTGCTGAAGGACAAGCCTTCACGGCGTTGACAGTTAAACGATTAACGCATAATCTTCGACAGATCAACGGACGCCTGCCAATATTGCGTCATTTCGGGGAGGCATGGATGGGGTGGCTGGCGTCCTACCGAATGCTTGGGTTCAGCGTCGCCGCCATTGTCGGCTGGGTGATCCTCTGGGCCTGGCTGACGCGCGACGGCGGGCCGGTGCCGACCTTGTATTTCCCGCCGCCGGACGATGTGTTGAACCGCTTTTGGCGGATGTGGACGCGTCCCTATATCGGCAGCACGCTTTGGCAGCATATCCTCAGCAGCCTCTACATCGTCCTCACGGGCTGGGCTGCGGCCGCCCTCGTCGGCATTCCGCTCGGCATCGCCATGGCTTGGTGGTCCAGGCTCAAATGGATCGTGTTTCCGATCTTCCAGCTGATCCGCCCGGTGCCGCCGCTCGCCTGGATTCCGCTCACCATCCTCTGGCTCGGGATCGGCGATGCCGCCCGGATCTCAGTGGTGTTTATCGCGGCCCTGGTGCCCTGGCTGATGAATTCCATGCTCGCGGTCTATTCGGTCGACAGGCTCCTGATCGATGCCGCCAGAACCCTCGGTGCCTCTGATCGGCAGATCCTGACACGCGTGGTTTGCCGAACAGCGCTGCCCACCCTGGTGGCTGCCGCGCGCATGGCCCTTGGCAATGCCTGGTCCACCCTGGTGGCCGCCGAGATCCTGGCGGCGACCGCAGGCCTCGGCTATATCGCGGTCAACGCCTCGCAATTGCTGGACACGGACGTCTTGATCGTCGCAATGATCATGATCGGCCTGCTCGGCATCGGCCTCACCGCACTCATCGAAATGAGCCAGCGCATCCTCGCCCCCTGGTCCCTCGCTGGCGAACGGAGGGGCTAAGGCATGATCGACCAGGCTTTGGCGAACATGGGTGTGGTGTCGACCCGTGGACGCTCGATCGCTTACGGCGTCTTCTCGCTGACGGCCCTGCTTCTGCTCTGGTTTCTTGCCACGTCAGTCTTCCAGTGGATCGAGCCCCGCGTGCTACCCTCGCCCGCTGAGGTGGTGCAGAAATATGTCCAGCACGTCACCGAGCCGTTCAGCGGTCTGACGCTTGCCGGCCATATCCTGGCCTCGCTGGAGCGCTGGGGCTGGGGTGTCTTCGTCGCCATGCTCATCGGTGTACCGGTCGGCGTGTTCTTCGCCTGGGCGCCCTGGTTTAAGACGATCGTCAATCCGATCTTCGAGCTTCTGCATTTCATCCCGCCCTTTGCCTATATCCCGCTCGCCGTCCTCTGGTTCGGCGCATCGACCGCGACCCAGGCGATGGTGGTGTTCGTCGCCGCCTTTCCGGCTTTCGTGATCAACACGCAGCTCGGCGTTTCCCAGGTGGAAAAAATCTACATCGACGCCGCGCGCGTGTTCGGCGCTGGCCAGGCGGCGACGCTGCGCCGTGTTGTCATCCCGGCCGCCGCACCCAGCATCTACACCGGCCTGCGCATCGCGATCAGCAATGGCTGGATGGCGCTGGTCGGCGCCGAGCTCGTGGTCGGCAAGGTCGGGCTCGGCTTCATGATCGCCCAGGGACAGGAAAACGCCTCGGTCTCCACCATCTTCGTCGGCCTGATCACCATCGGCTGCCTCGGCGTGCTGATCGACAATCTCGTCCAGCGAAGCGAGCGCTACGTGCTGCCCTGGCGAAAGAACGTGATGGTCAACAGTGGATAGGATGAAGAATAGATGATGTCGACCACCACCAGCGCGCCGCTTGAACTGGCCGGAGCCCACAAGTTGGAGCTGCAGAGCATCACAAAGTGGTTCGGGAAGAAGGACGAAGGCATCCTTGCGGTGGACGACTGCTCGCTCGCGATCGACAAGGGCGAGTTCGTCTGCGTGGTCGGGCCTTCTGGCTGCGGTAAGTCCACGCTGATGACCATCGGTGCAGGCCTCGAAGACCCGACCGAAGGTGAGGTGTTGATCGACGGTAAGGCTGCCGGGCCTCCCGGCCCCAGGCGAAGCGTGGTCTTCCAGAAGTTCGCCCTGTTTCCCTCGGAAACCGTCGAGCAAAACATCAAATTCGGCCTACAGATGACCGGCGTTGCGGCAGCCGAGCAGGAGCAGCGCCTGATCGAGCAGCTCAAGATCATGGGTCTCGAGCAGTTCCGAAAAGCCTATCCGAGCGAGCTTTCCGGCGGCATGCAGCAGCGGGTCGCGATTGCTCGCGCGCTCGTCATGCAGCCGGAGATTCTCCTCATGGACGAGCCCTTCGGCGCGCTGGATGCGCAGACGCGCACCATCCTCCAAGAAGAGGTACAGCGCCTGCACCGCGAGAAGCACTACACCGTCCTCTTCATCACCCATTCCGTGGAGGAAGCCGTCTATCTGGGCGACCGGGTGGTGGTGATGACGCGAAGGCCTGGGCGCATCAAGAAAGAACTGACCTTGCCGCGCGACGTCGTCTGGAAGACCGGCGATATCGAGGCGGCCGCCGAACATCCGGACTTCATCGAAGCGCGCCGCGAAATCTGGGCGCTGGTTCGAGAAGAAATCATCGCAGGCCAAACCAACTGAAATCGCAACCAGGGAGAAAGATCATGACTTGCAAAAACATTCTCGCCGGTGTCGCCACCGCGGCACTGCTGACCACCGCCGGGTCGGCTTGGTCTCAGACCACGCTCAATCTGAACAGCCAGCCGAACGAAGCGGGCTTCCCGATGTGGCTCGCCAACGACCTCGGCTATTTCGAGGAGAACGGCCTCGAAATCGCGATCGAATATTTCCCGAACGGTGGTGCCGCGCTCGCCACCGGCGCCACCGGTCAATGGCAGGCCGGCTGGACCGGCGGTCCGCCCGCTGTGTCGGGCTGGGAGAAGTTCGAGCTGATCTCGGTCGGCGCCATGCAGAAGGAAAGCCAGAACCTGAAGCTGGTGATGCGCAACGACGCGATGGAAGGCAAGACACCGGCCGAGGCGCTGCCCGAGGTCAAGATCGGCACTGTGCCCAACTCCACCTGGAGCCAGGTGCTCTACGCCTGCGCCGCCCATCTCGGCGTGGAAGAACCCGAGTCGCTGAACGTCGTGCCACTGACGCCTGCCGTCACCATCCAGTCCCTGCAGAGCGGCGATCTCGGCGCCGGCACCACCGCGGCGTCGGCCGATCTCCCGCTGATCGAGGACACCGATACCTACACCATGCTCTGCGACGGCAAGGTGGCCGGCACCAACATCATCGCCCCCTATATCGTGACCAAGCGTTTCTGGGACGAGGATCCGGACGCAGCCGCCGCCTTCGTCGAGGCAGTCTATCGCGCAAACGAATACATCAACGCCACCGACCCGGCGAAGGTGGTCGAGCATGTGCTCGAATACTACGCCGACACCGGCATTGAGGGCGACGACGTCAAGGCGGCATACGCCATGCGCATGCGGGACTGGGTCACGCTGGACGAGGCGATCGAGGATGTCTCTTCGGGCCTCACCAATGAGACGCTCACCGGCGCCGCCGAGGTCCTGGTTGCTGGCGGCGCGCGCGACACAGTCCCCGACTTCGGCCCGATGCAGCCGCTCGCTCTTGAGGTCCTCGAGGCCGCCAAGGCTCTCCGCAACTAGTGGTGTGACCACTTCATTGACTTTGGACGGCCTTCGAAGAATGAGCTCCGATGTTCGACGGTATACCGACTTTTGTCGGGTTGACGTCGGGGCTCCTTCTTCTCGAGCCTGTCCTTAGGAACCAAAAAACCGGAGCCCGTGACGACGATGGGTCGGACAAGAAAAGCGGTATCGGAACACTTTCAAGGCCATGTCGGCCGGACCTGGCAGGACTCGACGCCCTGGTGGCCGGAGCCCGACAGGTCAGGAAAGGATCGCCCGAACATTCTCGTCATCCTCTTCGACGACATGGGCTTCGGCAGCCTCGGCTGCTATGGCAGCGAGATCGAAACGCCCAATATCGACGCGCTCGCTGCCGGTGGGCTGATCTACAACAATTTCCACACGACGGCGCTATGCTCACCGACGCGCGCGTCACTGCTGACCGGGCGCGATCATCACGCCGTCGGCATGTCGACCATCGCTAATGCGGACAGCGGCTTTCCCTCGAAGCGCGGGCTGATCCGGCATAATGCCGGCACCATCGCCGAGATGCTCAGGGATGAAGGATACTCCACCTACGCTATCGGCAAATGGCATCTGGCACCCTCTGACCAGCTTTCCGCCGTCGGCCCGTTCGACCAGTGGCCGCTCGGGCGCGGCTTCGAGAAATATTATGGATTTCTGGAGGCGCTGACCGATCAGTTCCGCCCCAACCTGGTGCGCGACAACCAGCATGTGCCGCAGCCGCGTTCGCCGGAGGAAGGCTACACGCTGAACGAGGATCTGGTCGACAACGCCATGCAGTTCCTGACCGACCACGCGTCGCTGGCACCGGACAAGCCGTTCTTTTTGTACTTTGCATTGGGTGCGATGCACTCGCCCCACCAGGCACCCGATGCGCTTCTCGAAAAATACAGAGGCCGGTACGATGCCGGCTGGGATGCGATCCGTGAGGCGCGCCTCGAACGCCAGCTCGAGCTTGGGATCGTCCCGGAAGGCACGGGCCTGGTGCCGCGCAATGACCGGGTCGAGCCTTGGGACAGCCTCTCGGACGATCAAAAACGGCTCTACGCTCGCTTCGAGGAGGCCTATGCCGCCTTTCTCGATCATTCCGACAGCCAGCTCGGCCGCCTGTTCGATCACCTCGATAGGCTTGGCAAGAAAGAGAACACGCTGATCTTCCTCCTCTCCGACAACGGCGCCAGCCAGGAAGGCCAGGTCCACGGCTCGACCAGCACCACCTTCTACGAAAACATGGAGGCCGAAAGCTTCGAGTATAACTTCGCAAGGATCGACGACATCGGTACGGCACGCGCCAAGAACAATTACCCCATCGGCTGGGCGCAGGTCGAGAACACCCCCCTTCGCCGCTACAAGCAGAACACCCATGCAGGCGGCGTGCAGGATCCGCTGATCGTCCACTGGCCGAAGGGGCTGAAGGAAACGGGCATTCGCAACCAGTTCCATCACGTGATGGACATCGTGCCGACCATCCTCGAAGTGCTGGAGACCGAAGCGCCTGCCGAGATCGACGGCGTGGCACAGATGGAGATGCATGGCACCTCGATGGCCTACTCCTTTGCCGACGGCGACGCGGCGACCAGGAAACGCACCCAAATTTTCGAGATGTTCGGTCACCGCGCGATCTGGCATGACGGCTGGAAGGCGGTCTGCCACCATACCCGCTATGGCGATTATGACGACGACGCCTGGGAGCTCTACGACACAACCAAGGACTTCGCCGAGCATCACGACCTCGCCGAAAGGGAGTCGGAGCGCCTCGCGAAGCTGATTGAGCTCTGGTGGGCCGAGGCAGGACGCTACGACGTGCTGCCGCTCGATGACCGGGGTTTCGCCGAGCGCCGCGCCATGGCCCGCCCGCGAAAAGACTCGCCGCGCATTCAGGAAGAGTATCTGTTCCACCCCGGCATGACCTTCATACCGGGCGGCACCGCTCCCTTCATCATGGACCGTTCCTACGCGATCGAGGCGCGCATCCGGGCCCCTCAAGGAACCGAGGGCGTGATCGCCACCTGCGGCGGCCTTTGCGGCGGCTATGCGTTCTACGTCCAGAACGGCCAGTTGGTGTTCGACTACAATTTCTATCAGGAGATCCATCGCGCCAGCGCTGATCTGCCCGCGGGCGAGGACTGGATTACGGTCACCTACAAGTTCGAAAAAACCGGCGTCTGCGAGGGTGATGGTCATCTCCTAATCGACGGCCAAGATGTCGGCGCATGCCGCATTCCGAAGACCTACAAATACTTCATGGACTGGGAGGGCTTCTCGCTCGGTGAAAGTGTCGGCTCGGCCGTGTCGCCTGCCTTCGCTGACCTCGGTGCGTTCACGTTTTCCGGCGAGATCGACCATGTGCGCATCACGCTCGGCACCGATCTCGCTGGCCCGAACGATTATGAGACCAGCGACTGACCGCCAGGCAGGTGCGCAGCCTGCCACCATGGTATCTCTTGCGGGTGGACCGTCCTTCATCGGCACCGACGATCCGGTGATCCCCTCCGACGGCGAGGGAACCAAGCGGCCGATCGAGCTTCAGCCCTACGCGATCGGGGCGACCACGGTGACCGTGGAGCAGTTCGCCGCCTTCGTCGAAGCGACGGGCTATGTCACCGACGCGGAGCGCGAAGGCACGTCCTTCGTCTTCAAGTCCCAGGTCGCCGCCGACGCCAAGGATCGAGGCGGACTGTTCGGCACGGAATGGTGGCGGGTGATCGAAGGAGCGACCTGGCGCAACCCCTTCGGCACAAGGTCACATATCCAAGTCGAGGCGGGCCACCCCGTGGCCCATGTGTCCTGGAATGACGCGTCAGCCTATACCGCCTGGGCCGATGCGCGGCTGCCGACAGAGGCCGAATGGGAGCACGCCGCCCGTGGCGGTCTTGGCGACGTGCGCTATCCCTGGGGCGATGACGAGCCGGACGCCGGCCTCGGACAGCGCTGTAACATCTGGCGCGGGCCTTTCCCCGAGCATGAGGGGCCGCTGCCCGGCACGGTCCCGGCCGATGCCTTCGCGCCCAACGGATACGGGCTCTTCAACATGGTCGGTAATGTCTGGGAGTGGACGGCTGACATCTTCGACAACGGCATCGGCACCGATCCCAACAGGCGCATCCTGAAAGGCGGCTCCTTTCTCTGTCACCGAAGCTATTGCTTTCGCTACCGGATCGCGGCGCGCATCGGTGCGCCCAAGACGTCGACGACGTCTCACCAGGGCTTCAGGATCGTGGCCGATGGCGACAAATCCATGCGAACGGAGGGGCTTTCTTGAACATCATTCTGATCCTGGTGGACAGTCTCAATCGTGACTGTTTGAAGGCTTACAACCCTGAAACGCCCTGCCGCACGCCGGCACTGGACGCGTTCGCCGAAAAGGCGACCGTGTTCGACAATCACTTCATTTCGAGTTTGCCCTGCATGCCCGCGCGCCGTGAGATTTTTTCAGGCCGCAAGGAGTTCATGTGGCGACCCTGGGGGCCCCTCGAAGTGTTCGATCCGCGCTTGCCCGTCATCCTGCGCGACGCCGGCTACAACACCGGCATGGTCACCGATCACTATCACTACTGGGAGGAGATGGCGAACGGCTATATGCAGGGTTTTTCGTCCCTGGATCTGATCCGCGGCCACGAAACCGACTACTGGAAGCTCCTGGAAACCGGCCCGGTGCCGCCCTGGGTCGACAAGATCGCTGAGTTTCGAAACGCCGTTCACCCGCGCCAATACTATGCCAACGTCAAGGATTTCGCGGGCGAAGAGGATTTCTTTCCGGCCAAAGTGTTTTCTAAAGCCGCAGACTGGCTGGATGAGAACGCCGCCAAAGGCCCGTTCTTCCTCCAGGTCGAAAGCTTCGACGTCCACGAGCCCTTCGACGTGCCCGAACCCTACGCCTCGATGTATACGGACGGGTCAAAGAACGACTTCAACATCTGGCCGCCCTACCAGGTCTACGACGATCTCAACGCTTTCATCGCCCAGACGACGCCGGAAGAACTCGCCTTCCTGAAGGCGCAATACATGGGCAAGACCACCATGGTGGACGCCTGGCTCGGACGCTTCCTCCAGAAGATCGACGCCCTCGATCTCTGGGACGACACAATGGTGATCTTCACCACCGACCACGGCCACGACCTCGGCGAGCGCGGCGTATTCGGCAAGCAGTTCCCGCACTATGACAGCCACGCCAACATCCCGATGATGGTCTGGCATCCGGGCAAGACCAGTGGCACCCGGATCGGCGCGCTCACCCAGACCGTTGATCTGTTCGCCACCGTGATCGACGCGGCCGGCGTCCCCATCCCCGATACCAACCGCCACTCGAAGAGCGTCATGCCGACCCTGGAGGGAGGCGCCCCGCGCGACGCAATCCTGTATGGCACCTTCGGCCAGGGTGTGTGTCTCACCGACGGCGAGTGGTCGCTCTTTAAAGCGCCTGTCGAAGGAAAACCGCTGTTTTCCTACTCAACGATGATCAACCGCCCGCTGATCGTCGACAATCCGGTGGACGGCCGGGTGGGCCGCATGCCGGATCCGCCGGTCGATCAGGGCCGTTTCGATCCAACCATCTCGCTGCCGCTTTGGAAGATGCAGATCAACATCGATCCACGCACCAATGAGAATTTCCTCTATCACCGCGGCCGCGATCCCGGCCAGACCATCAATCTCTGGGATCACGAGACGGCCGAGCGCGACCGCCTGCTCGCGCTGATGCAGAGGATGATCACCGATGAGGGTGCGCCCCCTGAGCAATTTGACCGGCTGGGTCTGCGTTAGTTTTTCTAATTGGCGACATCTTGGCTTAGCGAGAAGGCCATCTTGATCGTTCAATCACGACTAACTGGCATCGCTTTGTGTTCTGCTGCTCAGTGGTGTGAATATCTGCTGGCGACTTTTTCGATTGATCTAGGGCATGTCCAGCGGAGTTGACGTCACAAGGACGAATGTCCGACTTTGGGCACTTCACTATCTGTTGATCCGTGCTCGTTTTGATAGCGTGTCGCGAACAGCGGCATTCTTAGGGGCTGCAGAAACTCGATTTTGATCTGACAGCGACAAGTTTCTTGACTACGAAAAGTGCACAGAGTGAGTTGCGTTCCTCCGATTTGAACCTACCAATAGGTGGCCGTTCGGAGCAATGCAGCCATGAAAAATTGACAGCATCACATGGTGGATGCCGGGAAGCCGGCGCTTACGATGAACTCCATCAAGGCGTCTTTAGGTAGATCGTGGAACGGTGGAGTTGATCGGATCAGCTGATTACAAGCTGTCCGATGATCTCCTGCAACCGTCCTTGCCACTGTTCTAGCGCTGCCAGCTTTTCCTTCTCATAGCGGTACCGGATGTAGTGCTTTTCGCTAACGGTGCCGCGGACATGATTTTGCACTGCGTCGATATGTAAATCCGATACGCCGAGAGCCGCCATTGAGCTTGCTACGACTTTCCGGAAATCATGCGGTCTGACGTTGTCGATGCCACTGGTCCTCAGAACCTTGGAAAGGGCGCGGTTCAGCGATGTCGGACCGATCGGCTGGTGCGACTTAGACCGGAGCCCGCCGACGACGACACGCTCGCACTACTCCACACCAGGGACCACATCGCCCATATCCGCGCGCTGAGCGATGCAAATGGCGGCGACGCCGGCCAGCTGACACCGATGGGGCGCGGCAGCTTCGAGATCGCAGCATTGGCGGTTGGCGGCAGCATCACCGCGCTCGACGCTGTTCTCACTGGTCAGGTGCAAAACGCCTATGCGCTGGTTCGTCCGCCCGGCCATCATGCGCTGGCCGATCTCGCCATGGGCTTTTGCCTCTTCGGTAATGTGGCGATCGCGGTGAAGAAGGCGCTTGCGGAACAACGGGTCGAGCGCGTTGCGATCATCGATTGGGACGTACATCACGGCAATGGAACAGAAGCAGCGTTTTGGCGGGATTCCAGAGTGCTGACCTTGTCCATTCATCAAGACAGTCTCTTTCCACCGGACAGCGGCCATCTCGAGGCCAATGGCGAGGGCGACGGCGCCGGATATGCGATCAACTTGCCCTTGCCGCCCGGAAGCGGGGACGGTGCCTATCTCGCGGCGATGGATGACCTAGTCCTGCCAGCGCTTCGGCGATACCGGCCCGACGTTATCGTCGTGGCGAGTGGTTTCGATGCGGCGGGCGTCGATCCGCTTGGGCGCATGATGGTGTCATCTGAAGGCTATCGCGCGATGACCGAAAAACTGATGGAAGCTGCGGACGCGCTATGCGACGGCCGGTTGGTGTTGTCTCATGAGGGCGGCTATTCGTCGATGTACGCGCCATATTGTGGCCTCGCGGTGATGGAAGCGCTGACGGGTGTTCGAACGGGTATCGAGGATCCGTGGGCGCCGTTGATGGCGGACTGGGGCGGACAAGCCCTGCAACCACATCAAGCCGAGATGATTGCTGCGACGGCGCCATTGATCGAGCGAGTTTGTTGATGGGCGTTTTTTTAGTGATGCATGCGCGAAGCCCAAGCAGCGCTTCAAATCAGCTTCGACTAGGTTCCAAGATCCGGTCGTGCCTCATGACACGCGGCTGCATCAAGACGTGACAGGTTTGTCCGGAACCTAGTCCGTCGGAACGGATCCACCCTCTCTGACAGTTTCCTTTCGTCAGGAAACATCCACTCAGGTCAAAGCCGAAAGTGTCGAAACACGATCACAGAAGGGATCGTCCCATTCCGTATCCCATCGCGCCAAGTCCGACGATACCAATCGCCATCTCTCTTCCACGCTGTTTCCGGCGTCCGGTCACTATTCCGTTGTGACAGCGCTTTCATTCTGACCGCTGCAAAATTCGGCAATCTCAGCGTAGCCATCTGTGTTCTCAAAAATGAAGTTATGCCCGCCCGGAAGCGTTTTGGACGTTGCGTCCGATATTCGCTCCGCCATCACCACCTGGCCTTTGCGGGAGGCCTGTCCATCATGTTCGCCGCTCAAAATGAGCGTTCGTGATCTGATGTGATGCAGCCTGTCGACGGCATCATGAGAAGCCCGAGCCGATAGCTGAGCAGCGAGGCCGTCGCGGGCACCTGGCTCGTCTATGAACCTGGTCTGGGCCAGCATTCTCCGCTCCACCATCTGCCGCGCTTTTTCGGGCTGCGCTTCCTGGTACTCCTTCGTGAAGCGGAGATCGGCTATTTCCAAACCGCGCCTTGCCCGCTCATAGGGAGAAAGACCGAGCAGTTCTTCGACGGGATAGGATGCGGCCTCCTTCCCGCCAGGCGACGTCGCGGCAAGAACCAGCGCGTCGACCCGTGCCGGCCAGCGAATCGCGACTTCCTGCGCCACCATGCCGCCAAAGGAATAGCCGACAAGATGCGCACGGTCCCAAGCCAACGCATCCAAAATACCGATCGCATCCTGAGCGTAGTCCAGCATGGAATAGGGGCCCTGTGGCTTATCGGATCGCCCCATGCCGCGCTGGTCGAACACCGCCAGCGTGAACGTCTCGACCAGCAGCGACTGGAGAGGATTGGGTGTCAGCCGTAAATCCCACCCGGTGCCGCCGAGAAACAGCAGCTTGGGGCCTGATCCACCAACCTCAGCGCAAAAATTCAATCCGTTGGATTTCAACTTCATGAGCATTCAAGAATGCCGACGGAGAAATGCGAAGACATTGGCCCACGCTTCTCGAGCTGCGTCAGGGTGGTAGGCCCCGCGATGGTCATTCAAAAAGGCATGCTCAGTGCCGGGATAAACTTTGATCTCCGCATCAGGATTGTGCGCCAGATCAGCGCGTAGTCGATCCAGATCGGTATCTGGAATGAGGCTGTCCGTTTCGGCAAATGCCCCAAAATACGGCACATCAATCATTCGCGTAATCTCGATTGGCAAAAACGGCTTTGTCGGTAATCGGGGGAAGTTGATCCGGCCATAGAAATTGATCGCACCGGCAAGACGTCGATCGAAGGCGGCCAAATTATGCGCAAACCGCCCACCCATGCAAAAGCCCCAGGCAAACACTTCATCGACGGCAAGACCACCGCCGCCGGACAGAATCCAGTCCAGCGCATGACGGCAATCCTTCGTGCTTCGGACATCGTCGAAGGCTTCGAAAACCTCCGCCCATTTTTCAACCGGTTCGCTTTCGCGGGCTGGCTCCTGGCCGCGAAAGAGATCGCAAACGATCGCTGCATATCCTTCATCGGCCAACCGATCAGCCACTTCCTTCATGTGAAGGGTCATGCCCCACAACTCGAGCTGGATTAGCACTGCGACCCTTGGTGGTTGCTCCGGCACAGCCAGATAGACATCCATCTCGCCATCCGAGACCGATATCGACGCATTTGGAACAAGCTGTGTCATCTCTTGTCTTTCCATTAGCGTCCAAACAGAACTGACGGCAGCCACGTGGCGAGGTCCGGAAAACTAAAGACCATCGCCAGTGCAAACAGCTGAATTCCGATGAACGGCAATACGCCACGATAGATATCGACGGTCGCGACTTCGGGCGGCGCCACGCCGCGCAAGTAGAACAGTGCGAAGCCGAATGGAGGCGTCAGAAAGGAGGTTTGAAGATTTAGCGCAATCAGGACGCCGAACCAGATCGGATCGATGTCCGACTGGAGAATGACGGGGGCGACGATCGGCATGATGATGAAGACGATCTCAATGAAGTCGAGAAAGAAGCCGAGGAGGAAAATCAGTAGGCTTACCGCGAGAAGTGCGCCAATCGGTCCACCCGGTATCTTGTCCATGGCATGCGTAACCACCTCTTCGCCGCCCAGTGATCTGAAAATCAGCGAGAAGATCGTCGCGCCGATGAGAATGGCAAAGGCCAGCGTCGAGATCCGCATTGTTCCGATGACAACACCCTGAAGCTGGCCAGCGCGCTGCAGGATCAGGATCGAAGCGCCGGTTCCCAGGGTCAAAAGCAAGGTTGCGAGAAGCGCCAATGCGATCGCTGAGCCATTGAAGATCGTGATGGTTTCCAACGTCAAGCGAAGGTCGGCGATGGAACGCAGCACCGGCAAGACGAAGACTGAAAGGATCGCCCCGGTAACAAGGTGCCCCCAAAGCCTCGGCATGCGCGTCTGATCGGCATTGACGTCGAACAAGCGCCTGCCCGCAAGCAGGAATGCGCCGAGTGCTCCCACGCCAGCCGCCTCTGTTGGCGTCGCTATGCCCATGAGGATCGAGCCGAGCACCGCCATGATGAGAAGAACTGGTGGGACCAGCGCCCGCAGGATCGGCCAAATGAGTTCAGTTTCAGCCTCGTCGCGAAGCGGCGGCGGGCAGTCCTGCGGCCGCACCAGCCCAACCACGAACTGATAGAGCATATAAAGACAAGCCAGACCGAGGCCCGGAACAAGTGCGCCAGCGAACAGATCGCCCACGGATACCGGATCGGGTGAGAAATTTCCGATTTCCCGTTGCGCCTCCATATAGGCGCCCGACAATTGATCGCCGAGAAAGATGAGAACGATCGAGGGCGGGATGATCTGTCCCAGGGTTCCCGCTGCGCAGATGGAACCAGCTGCCAAAGACGGCTTGTATCCTTGGCGCAGCATCGTTGGAAGCGATAGAAGTCCCATCGCAACCACGGTCGCACCGACGATGCCGGTCGAAGCCGCAAGCAACGCGCCGACCAAGGTGACCGATATGCCAAGCCCAGCCGGCAGGTTGCGCGAAAGCTTGCCCATGTTGACGAGCAGATCCTCCGCCACGCGGCTCCGCTCCATGACCACGCCCATCAGGACAAAGAGCGGCACGGCTGTCAGGACCTCGTTATACATCGCCGTGCCGAAGATCCGGGATGGGATGGCCAAGAGGAACGAAACCTCGAACAGGCCGGCAGCCCCGGCCAGGACTGACACGATCAGCGCTGCGCCGGAGAGCGCAAACGCAACCGGAATGCCAACGAGGACGGATCCGAAGGCCGCAATGAAGAGGATCAAAACGAAGGAAAGTTGAAGCGTGGTCATCGGCTGGACCTACGCCTCCATGTCAATTCGCCAGTGCTTTTCCGGGATCTTGAAGACCAGCCGCAAGAGCGTTGCGATTGCCTGCAGCCCAAAACTGACAGCAAAGACGATGATTGCCGACTTCAGAAGGTAGATCGCTGGAAGCCCGCCAGCCTGAGGGGACCCCTCAAGCGCTCCCCAGGCTCGAGCGACATAGGGAAAGGCAACCCACAATATGACCGTTGCCACAGGCAAGACGAAAAACAGCAGCGATATGATATCAACCCAGCGCCGCTGCTCAGGACTGAACAAGTTATAAAAGATATCGACCCGTACATGCTGGTTTATCTGTAGCAGATATGCCGAGCCAAGCATGAAAAGCAGAGCATGCCCGTAAACAACGACTTCCTGGATCGATATGACGCCATAGCTGAAGACATACCGGGACACGACGGAAAAGACCTGGCACATCATCATGATGAGTACACACCAGGACACAGTCTTGCCGAGCCATTTGTTGGTAGCTTCGATTGCTTGAATAAGCCTTAGCATTGTTCAGGTCGTCCAAAAATGTCGTCAATACAGCGACGATTGATCGCTGTATTGACGCATATTTGTCTTGTCCAGGAGTAGATGGGCTAGCTTGCGCGCGCCAGTGATCGTGCACGCAGGTAAGCCTGCTCGGACTGTTCCGTCCAAGAGGCGGCTTCATCCAAGAACACGGAATAGCTTTCATAGACTTTGGCTGTCATCGGGTCAGCGGCGGCGGCATCCGCCAGCACCTGGGCTGACGCCTTCCCAAGCGCGATCATGACTTCGTCGGGATAGGAGCGCAGCTTCACGCCATGGTCCTGCAGCAGGATCTCCAGCGACCGAGAGTGGTTCGCAATGAAATCCGCCGGGTTCATGACATTCTCCTGGGCGGCGGCGAGGCGGATAATCTCCTGGTCCGCTGGAGACAGATCATTCCAAAGATCCAGATTGATCCCTAGGCTTTCAGCAGAGGTTGGTTCCTGGAATCCGGGATTATAGAAGTACTCGGCTGCCTTGTAGAAACCAAAGCCCAGATCAATCCAAGGGCCGGCCATCTCCGCAGCATCGACGGTGCCTGATTGCAGTGCGGCGAAGATCTCTCCGCCTGGCAGGGTGACGGCCGTTCCGCCAACAGCCTCGATCACTTTTCCACCGAAGCCGGGAATACGCATCTTGAGGCCTTTTAGGTCCTCGACGGAATTGATCTCCTTGTTGAACCAACCGCCGGCCTGGGCCGAGGAATTTCCTGCCATGAAGGCCTTGATGCCGAAGGAACTGGAAACCTCATCCCAAAGTTCCTGGCCTCCGCGGTGGTAGATCCAGGCATTGTGCTCGGCCGTTGTCATGCCAAAAGGCACGCCGGCAAAAAAGTTGAACGCGGTTGTCTTGCCCTGCCAGTAATACTCCGCGGCGTGGTACATGTCGGCTGCGCCCGACGCGACCGCGTCAAAGGCTTCAAAGGCCGGCACAAGCTCGCCGGCTCCGAAAACCTTGACCGAGATCCGGCCATCGGATGCGGCCGTAATGGCATCGGCGATCCTCTGGGACGCGACACCCAGTCCGGGGAACTTCTTAGGCCAACCCGTCGCCATTTTCAGTTCCCGCTTGCCCTGAGCGTAGGCCGGAGCCGCCAAGGGAAGTGCGGCTGCCCCTGCAGCGGTTGCCGTCAAGAATTGCCGTCGAGAATTGGTCTTGTTCATGGTTTTCTCCCTGATTTGAGAAGTTACTACGCATCCCGCAGCGGCGTATGCGCGGTGCTGCCACGCGGGATGAATTCCGTGCGAAACTGGATCAATCGAGGCTTGGTCTTTTTGTCCTCTATCCTGTTGATCAGCGCTTCGACAGCCTCGCTCGCCATGAGATTCAGCGGCTGCTGCATCGTCGTCAGATCGAACACGTCCCAGCCGCTCATCTCGATCCCGTCGAAGCCGGTCACCCAAACATCGCTCGGAACCGAAACGCCGCTTGCCTTCAATCCGCTGAGGACGGCAAAGGCGATCAAGTCGTTGCCGCAGGCGATCGCGTCAGGCGGAGCCTTCTGATCCATCATCTCGATCGCAACACGTCGAAAGTGATCGTGGGAAAAGGTCGTCTGTCCGTAGAGCGGCGCCGTCAGCTCCAGCCCCGCGTCGCTCAGACCTTTGCGAAACCCATGCTCCCGGTCGGCCAAGGTCGTTCTGTTTCTCGGTCCGTTGATGAAGGCGATGCGCTGCCTGCCTGAGGCGACCAGATATTTCGCAAGGGCCCGGGCGCCTTCGAAATTTGTCGACACGATCTGATCGCAATCGGCGTCCTCCAGATAACGATTGATCGATACCACCGGAAGATCACCACCCAATGCGGCGCGCATCGCAGCACCCTGCTGGCTTGCAGCGGTGAAAATCACGCCGTCCACCGACCGTTGCTGGATCGCCCCAATCACACCTTCTTCGCCCTCGGCGTCGGTATTCCAGACCACGACACGCCGGCCGAATTCGGCCAGGCGATTGCTGAGCGCTTCCAGGATCTCCGGCACAATCGGGTTGGTGATGCGAGAGACGGCAACGCCGACGGAACTGCTCTGCTTGGTGCGCATGGCCTGCGCGAATGGGTTTGGCCGGTAGCCGCAATCCTTGACGACCTTCAGCACCTTTGAGCGGGTTTTTTCAGCCACATAGCCCTTGCCCGATAAAACCCGCGAAACCGTAGCCTGCGATACGCCGGCAAGCCGGGCGATATCCAAACTGCTCACTGATTCTGCATATGATTTCAGACTTTTTCTCCCTGAATATATTGGCATTTTCTGCCAATTTGTCTGAACATATGAATACCTATACATATCACATTTATCAAGCGAAATCTGAATGATCAACTACGCCTCGCCGAGATTGGTCACGCTGTTCGCTCTGTCTAAGAATTGGATTGAACAAAGCTCCGGCCACCGCCTTCTGGACCGCGCCGTCACAGCCCTCATCGAGCGTGCACAGCCGCTGCCGTCCATGCCGAACGACATCGAAGAACCAAACCTCACACTCGTCGTACCCATCAGCTTCGTGCTTAAGTGATCCGATCGGACAATAGCTGGGTCGCATGATGAGAACGACAATCTTTATTGGGATCGTTTGGGCGATCGCAGCGATGCTCTCGGTGAAGCCGAGTGAGGCGCTTCCGCCCGAAACGCTTCAATCGGTCGTGTCGGTTCTGCCGGTTTGGCCGGGCCATCCGGTTCGCGAGGGGGAGTTGCCGAACCGGGCGGCACCTGAAGGCAGCGGTCTTGCCATCGATGCGGAAGGTCTGATCGTCACGGCCTGGCATGTGGTGAAGCCGGCCGAGCGGATCGACGTGCGCCTCGCCGATGGCCGCGTTTTGCCGGCGACGCTGGTCGGGCGTGACGAGGCGAGCGACGTCGCTCTCCTGCGCGTCGCCGCTGATCTGCCGCTTCTGGAAGTTGCTCCGAAACCGGACATCGCTGATCCTGTCTGCCTATTCGGCAACGCCTATGGTCTCGGCCTCTCCGTCACATGCGGGGTTGTTTCGGCGGTGGATGTCAGCAATGCCGGGTTCAATCCTGTCGAAGATTTCGTCCAGACCGACGCCGCCGCGAATCCGGGAAGCTCTGGCGGCGCCCTCGTCGACGAGGAAGGCCGACTGGTCGGCATGATGTCGGCGATATTCGCCTCCGAAGGGGGTGCGAATATCGGGATCAACTTCGCCGTCTCCGCAGCGTTGCTCGACCGCATTGCCGGCGATCTCGCCGATGACGGAAAGGTCGATTATGTCGAGCCGGGCTGGCAGCTGGAGCCGCTCGCCAGGTCCGAGAGAGCGGAGGTCATCGGTGCGCGTGTCTTGGCTCTCGATGAGGCGGGTGCTGCCGCACGGGCGAGAATCAGGGTTGGCGATCTGATCACGACGATTGGCGACCGACGCATTCAAGGTCCGCGCGACGCCATCGGAGCGCTCGCGCTGATCGAGCGCGGCGGCGCTGTGCCTCTGACGTTCGCAAGAGAGGGGCAACAACGCCGGGCAACCCTTTCATTCGCTGACCGGACCGAAGATGCAACGGAGGTTACAGCTGCCGGCGACGATCTGGATTGTCCACACCCAGAGCCGGTCTGCGCGGTGCGCCAAGCGGTCTTTCCGATCGAGAGTTTCGATCCGATCGCCAGCGCCGTGCGCATCGATCATGATCTGCTGGTGACGAACCGTCACGTGATCGGCGATCGCGAAGAGGCAACCGTGCACACACCCGCCGGGCCAAAACCTGCCAAGGTCGTTCCTTCGGCCTATCGTGGCGATCTCGCCTTGCTTCAGGTTGAAGGCCTGCCGGATGACGGGCTGATTCTGGCGCCGAAGGCGTCCGCTGCCGACGGTGTCGAGGCTGAACGCTACTTTGCTGTCGGTGCCGACATCGCACGTCAGGAAATTCGCGTCTTCGATCCTGGCGAGCTCATTCTTGCACCCTCTGCCGAAGGCTTGCGCAGTCGGCTTCACGTGACGGCCGTCATGCAGCCGGGCGTCAGTGGCGGCGCGTTGGTCGATCAAGCCGGTCGGCTGGCCGGGGTCGCGGTCGGCGGCGGCGAAGGCCGATATGAGGCGCTCCCGATAACGGCCATTTCCGAGCTTCTCGCCGAGCGTAATGCAACCGATGCCGAGGCCGTTCAACAACAGCTCGGCGCGTCCCTGGTTCGCTGCGCGTCGGCGATCGAGACGGCGGGCGGCACGCCACGCGGTCAGGTTCTGGACGAGTCGCTGACCGAAACGCTGACGAACCACTGCCGGGCTTCGGAGAACGCCGGACAGTATCTGGAGGCCGGGCGCGTTCTCGCACTCGCGGGTCGATTCGACGAAGCTGTCGACTTGCACAGCGCCGCCGTTGCCGAGGTGCCGCATTCCATCAATGCGCGCTTGTCCCTCCTGGTGTCACTGCAGCTTGGCGGACGGTTTCAGGACATGCTGCCGCACGCACGCTGGCTGAGCGAACGCCTGCCTGAGGATCCGCAGGCGCAACGTTTCGCCATTCAATCAGGTGTCTGGGGCGGCGATCCGGATCTTGCCGATCTTGCCTACAGCCGCTTGCTCGAGGCTGATCCTCGACAAGCACAAGCTGCGAAGCGCTTCATCGACCAGCCGCCACCGGCACCGCAGCCCCGCTAGTGGTATGACCACTTCATGAGTGGCTTGGCCACCTCATACTTTTATAAGCCTCAGTCTTGTAGCGGGTCGGGAATCCAGCCCACCCTCACAGCATTATCCCCGTAAGGCGACGGCACGGCACGTGAAAAGATCAGTGCTCGCAAGCCATCGGCTTCAAGCGATGGGTCGGCCTCGAGCAGACGCACCGCCAGCGCCGCCAGTCTCGTTACCGCATAGCTGGAACCGGAGGCCTTACCCTCTGCGCCGCGAAAGTCGATGACATCCAGGTTCTCCGCCGGCAGCATGATGTCGACGCTCGCCGCGCCCCAGTTCGAGCCAGGCGCCAGCCTGCCAAAACCGTCCGATGAGGTGACGGTGATGATATTCTCCAGATCGAGTGCAGCCGGCCAGAGCGGCTGCTTGTCGATGTCCTGACCGTCGTTGCCTGCGGAGACAATCGCCAGCATCTCGGGATTTTCGCGCATCGCATCAGCGAAGGTCTTCCAGTCTTCGGGATCACGACTGCCAAGCGGCATCGCGAGGACAGCGACGCCGGCCTTCGCCGCACGCTCGACGATGTCGCCCATGCGCGTCATATCCGGTCTCGGATAGCGAAAGGGAATGAGCGCTGCTGTCGGCGCTTCGCGAACCAGGATGGAGGCGACCGCCGAACCATGGCGGATCGGTAAGAAGGGACTACGCGACGTATCGCCGTCATAGGGCAGGGGGTCTTCATCCCAAAAATCATAGCCGAGTGGCGCGCCATCCGCATTTCGGGCCAGCCGGTTTCGGTAGATCGCTAGATCATAGGCAAGGCCGGAATCGATAAGCGCGACCCGCGGTCCGCCTGGGTCAATGCCGTCCGGCCAAGGCGCTTCCAACGTCTCCCTCCAGCGGACGGTCTTCAGGTCGCCATCGCGTTGCTCCAGCAGAGTCTCGCCGTTAGGAGCGCGGACGATTCGCCGACTTGCCTGTAATCGGCAAGCACCATCGGCCATCGCCTGGAACTCAGGCCGGAGCGTTTCTCTGTCGAGTGTGAAGAATTCGACGGTCAGCCTGCGTAGCTGTCCGCCTGGTTGCAGCCGGATGAGGCGCAATTCATGGCCGCCTGGCAGTGCAAAGCGTTGATCGATCCGTCCGGTCTTACCGCCGAAGGTTCTGAGATCTTCGGCAAGGAGCCAGGCACCGGGAAGGGCTTGCTCGGCAACGAGACCCAGCAGGGGCTCTTCGGCAGAACAGAGTTGATCGACAGCAAAACGAACCCAGCCCTCAGGCGAAGACGGTTCATCTGCCAATGCAGGAGGTGTCAACAGCATCCAGCAGACGCCGATGACAACACCACGCAAGATCGTTTGGCTCTTCAACAGGCGATAGCTTCCCTGATCGGTGTCGCGAAACTTAGCGCCAGGAATATTGCCATGATCCGGCAGGCGATGTCCGGCGGTCGTTCAGTTCACTCATGGATATGGTCGCGTCGTAACATGGATCATCATGTTTCAGGTTTCGCTTGGTCTGCTTCCTGAGATGGCTCTTACCAGGATGATGATGGGTAGGAGTCCGACGAGGACGATGGCGAGGGCTGCTGTTGAGGCTTCTGCGAGGCGTTCGTCGGATGCCAGCTGGTAGACGCGGGCGGC
>JBCCUL010000049.1:0-35815 GCA_039197065.1 Pseudomonadota bacterium
ATCCAGTCGTCCAAATGATCCGGAAAAAGCGTCCCCTGTTCTCGGGACATGCCCTCGATATAGCGCTTCATCAATCCACCCTTCGATCTCTCGAAAAGTGACTACCATCCCCCGACGTTTCGTAACAACCAGGGTCAGGATCAGAAAGGACAGGAAGGCAAGAACTCGGCGCCGAGAACTTCCGCAATCCGCCAGAGAATGCTGGCCTTTATGGCCGCGCGTTCAAACACTCATGCGCCTTAGAGCCCATTCGAAAAATTATCGAGCGATTTCATGGCCTTGTCCATGAGCAGATGCGAGGAGCGTGCCGCGCCGCGGTGCGGCGCACCGCAAGCGTCACGGGACGATTCTGGTGCCAGGAACAAGGCCACCCGCAGGGTCGTCTTGCAGCCGGCCCAGGCCTCGTCATCGGGTTTGAGCGATGCGCCGCATCGCTCAGCGCCCTCTTTTTCACCTGAACTCGACTGCAAGACGATGAAATCATTCGATAACTTTCCGAATGGGCTCTTAGATATCTCGCTCCTGAAGTGGGGTGAGATATCTCTTGCCTGAAGCTGTCTTGCTGTCCGGGCGCGCCGATGCCGCGAGTTCCCAGGTTGGCAGACGACGGCCCATATAGGCTCGCCACGTGCCGACGCTGTTGCCGGCGAAGGCGACGAGAACGTTGGCGATTTGGGTGAATGGGCGCAGCTCCAGGAAAATGCCGAGAGTCAGGGCGATGAGGCCGCAGCCGAGAACCGACAGCATGACCATGGAACCAAATGCCTGACCGATCGCCGCGAAGATGAGGAGTGCCGATGCCAAAAGGAGGTAGCCACCTGTCCAGCGGAGATAGCGATGTGTCAGATACTTATAGATGTTCCAGAAAGACAGCTTGCGAATGCGTGGCCAGAGCTCTTGATGCACATTGATGCATTGCTGGGAGATCCTGATCTTCCGGCGATATTCATCGCGCACGGAAGTCGCATGCGGCTCATAAGCGACAACATCATCGGCTTGCACGACCCGCTTGCCGCTGCAAAGGACATGAAAAGACAGATAGAGATCGTCGATCAGATCTTCCGGTACCGGTTGGTGCACGTCTCGACGCATGGCGAAAAGCGATCCATCAGCGCCCATGGCTGATCCCGTTGCGCTCTCAAGGCGCTTGGTCCACTCGTCGAACTGCCAATAGGCTGCGCCGACTTCCGACGTCGCGCTGGCATCCGCGTTGACGTAGCGGAGATGTGCCGTAACGCAGCCGATGTCGTCATCTGCGAAATAGTCGCGCAGCCGATTGATAGCGTCCTTCTCCACCATCACGGTGGCATCCGTGAACACCAGGATCGAGGCTTCGGTATGCCTCACCAAGAGGTTCATGCCGTAAGTCTTGCCATGACGTTCATTCGAGATGATGGCGGTGATGTCATCGTCGAATTCGTGAACGATATCCGCCGTGCGATCCGAAGCGCCATCGACATAAATCAGGATCTCCAGGTCGCCCTCAGTGTGACGACGAAGGTCGAGAAGATTGACGATCTTGTCTCGAATAACCGCTTCTTCGTTATAGGCGCAAAGACAGATCGCATAAGTATCGTCAGCGGCCTTGGAACGGTTTGCCGTCGTTCGGTCTTCGACGACCAGCGGTCCGCTTTGAAAGTTCTCGTTCGCCGTTGGTCATATGACGCGCCATCGCCTTGGAATTCGGGCGGCCTGGCATGTCCTTTGGCGCTAAGCCCTGCACATATTCCGGTCGAGCCGCACCGGTGATGTTTTCCCAATGCTCTTAGTGGATCGGCTGCAGGTGCTGCGTGCGCGAAGCGGACGGGACGGTGCCGGGGTTGATTGTGAGGTCAGGGCTTAGACCATGCCGATCAGCGCAAGAAAATCGGCGCGCTGCTCTTTACGGCGATATGGACGCCTTGCAATGGCATTGAGGCCGCGCAGCCGACATGACGGATCGATCCGGTTTCGAAAAGCCAGCCTCCGTCATGTCGGTTTCGAGGAGGTTAGCCGCGGACGGCGTTGACGGCGACATCGAGGAAGAAGGCGCCTGGCAATTCGCCCATCGCCTCGACCATGGCGGCCTTGAGGTCATCCGCCGTCTTGGTTTCGTCGAGGGCCTTTTTCCAGGCCTGCAGGAGCTTTTGGTTATGCGCGATACCGCTCGCATCATTGGCGGCACCTTCGGCGCGATGGCCGGGCACGATGACCGCAACGCCCATCGCCTCGAGTTCGCCCAGCGACTGCAGCCAAGCATCGGCGGATTTGGCGTCCGGGACCTCCTTAAGCCAGGCCCAGGTGCCGTTATAAACGAGATCGGCTGCGACGAGAGCGTCGAACTGGGGGAGATGGACGGGCGTGATCTGCTTGGTGTCGCCGATCATCGGCTCCAGCACCTCGAAGGTCTCGCCTTCGAGCGTGAGGCCGCCGGAAAGGGGCTCCGGCGCCAGCCATGTATCCGGCAGGGCGTCACCCATCTTCTCCTTTCGCTGATCGAACATGCCCTGTCCCATCTCGGCGAGCATGCCGGCGACGGCGGGATGCGCGACCAGGCTGGCCTCCGGCCAGGCCTCTTTGAGAACGCCGACGCCGAAATGATGATCGGGGTGGAAATGGGTGATGAAGATCGTTTCGAGGGTGCGCCCCGTCGCCTGGATGGTGTCCCGCAGCTTTTCGGCGTTCGGCTTGGTGAACTGGCTGTCGATCAGAAGCGCGTTGCTCTCGCCGAGGACCAGGGTCGAATCGACCAGTCCGCCCATCGCATCGGCGGTGAACACGGAAAATGCGTCGTCGGACGCGGCGCGCGCCAGGTTTGGAAATGCGTCGTCCAGCGCCAGGGCGCCGGTCGCGGCACCCGCAGCCGACAAGACGGAACGGCGAGACAAGAGATACATGAGAGCCCTCCCAAGGCAGATCATCCATGGTCCTGACGAAGCCTCCATGATACTTGACATGAGCACAATCGAATGATTTTCATTTAATTGATGAAAGATATGCATTTATGGGAAATCGATGGTCGTGGTCTCGCCCTCCTGGTGGCGATCTACGAAGAGGGATCGGTGACCAGAGCGGCGCCGCGCCTCGGCCTCAGCCCGTCGGCGGTGAGCCATGCGCTCGACCGTCTTCGCCAGCAGCTCGGCGATCCCTTGTTCGTCCGAGAGGGGCGCGGCATCACGCCCACGGCCCATATGGCCGATATCGTCGATCAGGCGCGCGAGCTTCTCGCCGGGCTGGAACGGCTCGCCACGCGCTCCCAATTCAATCCGGCGTCAATTGAGGGCGAGTTCGTGATCGCCGCAAACGACTATCAACGGGATCTGCTGCTGCCGGCGACCTTTCGCAAGCTTCGGCGCGAAATGCCGGGGCTCGATCTGCGCGTCATCTTCTCCGGCTTCGAAAATGTCGATCTCCTGAGGCGGCGCCGGTGCGATCTCATGCTGACCCCGGATCCGCCTGACGGCACCGAGTTCATGCAGCAGCCGATCCTCGAAGACAGCTATGCCTGTTTCTACGATCCTGAGACCGTAACGGCGCCGGAAACGCTTGAGGATTATGTCGCTCGTCCCCACGCCAAGGTCGTCTTCACGGATGATGAGGAGTCCCAATTGGATCGCCTGCTGCTGCCGACCTATGGCCGCAGGCGGATCGTGCTCAAGGTGGCGAATTTCGCGGCGCTCGCGAGCCTGCTGCCGGGGACGGATGTGATCGCGACCTTGCCGTCACGTCTCGGTCAGACGACGCTCAGGCATCTCGCCTGCAGCCCTTGCCCGGCGCCGACGCCCACCTTGAGGCTTCACATCGTCTGGCATCGCCGCGATCACGAGCGCCCCCTCAACAGACATGTTCGAGCGCGGCTGCGGGAGATGGCGGAACGCGTGCAAGGCGAGGCTGCTTAACGCCCAAAACGGGCTCTCAGGGGCGAAAATCCCCTGGAATTGGATCAACAGAGTTTGGTCATCCAGCGGCGCGCTTTCGAAAATCCTCGATCGTCATGGTCGGCGTGATCGCCTCCGGATCGAGGCGGCATTCGATCAGGGAGAACGTATCGGCCGCTTTGGCGCGTTCGAAGGCGGCTGGAAAGTCCTCGTCCGCCTCGACCATCTCGCCATGGCCGCCATAGGCGCGGGCGAGGCCGGCAAAATCCGGGTTCGCCAGCTCCGTACCCGATACCCGCGTCGGGTAGTCGCGCTCCTGGTGCATGCGGATCGTGCCGTACATGCCGTTATTGGCGACGATCCAGATGATCTTCAGGCCATGTTGCGCAGCCGTGGCCATTTCCTGGCCTGTCATCAAGAGGCAGCCGTCGCCGGCAAACGCGATGACCTCGCGATCGGGGTGAACCAGCTTGGCGGCCACAGCGGCCGGCGTGCCGTAACCCATGGAGCCGCTGGTCGGTGCAAGCTGCGTCCCGTAACCCCGGTACTGGTAGTACCCGTTGACCCAGACGCAGTAATTGCCGGCGCCATTGGTGATGATGGCGTCCTCGGGCGTATGCTCGTCGACATGACGAACCACGCTGCCGAAGTTCAGACGGCCGGGCACGTCCTTTGGCGCGAGGCTGTCCAGATATTCCTGGCGGGCCGCCTCGGTGATCGGGGCCCAGCGGTCATTGTTGATGGGCTTCAGGCGAAGTGCGGCGCGCGCGAACGGTGCGGTGCCGGCGTTGATCGAGAGATCGGGGGCATAGGTCACGCCGATCTGCTGGGCGTCGGCGTGGACGTGGACCAGCACCTGATCGGGCTTCGGGATGCCCAGCAGCTCATAGCCCATGCTCGACGCCTCGCCGAGGCGGGTGCCGATCAGGAGGAGGAGGTCGGCGTCCCTGATGCGATCGCTGAGCGGCGGTTTGAGCGAAACGCCGGCATGGCCGACGTAACAGGGACTGGTATTGTCCAAAAAGTCCTGGCGGCGGAAGGAGACGGCGGTCGGCAGGTTGAAACGTTCGATGAAGGTGCGGATGTCCTTGATCGCCTGCCGGTTCCAGCCGCCACCGCCGAGGATGGCCAGCGGGCGCCGGGCCGAGCTCAAGAGACGCTGCAGCCGCGCCATGTCCTCGACCGAAGGATGCGCCTGCACCGGCTGATAGCGATGCGCATCGCCAACGGCGGTGACCTCGGTCAGCATGTCTTCCGGCAGGCCGATCACCACGGGCCCCGGTCGGCCAGAACAGGCCACATGAAAGGCGCGGGCCAAAAGTTCGGGGATGCGCCCCGCATCGTCGATTTCCGTGGCCCATTTGGCGATGCCGCCGAACATCTGACGGTAGTCGATCTCCTGGAACGCTTCGCGCTCGCGCATATGGCGGGCGACCTGGCCGATCAGGAGGATCATCGGCGTACTGTCCTGTGCCGCGATATGCACGCCCGCCGACGCGTTGGTGGCGCCGGGGCCGCGCGTGACCATAGCGACGCCCGGGCGGCCGGTGAGCTTGCCATACGCCTCCGCCATCATCGCAGCGCCACCTTCCTGACGGCAGATGATGTAGCGGATCTTGCTGTCATGAAGCGCATCCAGCACGGCAAGATAGCTCTCCCCCGGCACGCCGAACGCCATGTCGGTGCCGTGAATGCGGAGCTGGTCGACCAGGATCTGGCCGCCGGTGCGCTGGTTGCTGCCAGGGCGCGGAGAGGCGATGTCGTCGGGCATGGAGTGTCCGTAAGCGTTCGGTGTTGTGGATAGTTTTCAGGATTCCATGATGCGCGGCGGGATTGGCCTTGGCAATGGCGGGTTTTTCTGCAGGCAGATGTGGACCTGGTTCAGACCCAGACGAGGCCCGATCGCCTTTTCAGATTCACCCCAACCCTCATCGGAATTTTGATGCGGATTAACCCTGGCTTAACGCATCTGCGTTACACAGCCCTGGTCTCGCTGGTCCATGCGATCCTGGGAATCCGTCTGCCCGCGAGAGAAAAGATGTTTGGCCCAGACTCCCAGGGTCGCATGGACTCGATGACGAGTGTGGCAGGCGAGGGTTAAGACGGCGTTAATGCGCCGGTGGGACAACATGGTGATCGAGCTTTGCCAGACGGCAAGTGGAGCCGATGCGATAACTCTTCGAATGGGCCTGAGACGATGCATTTAGAGCTGTCGCCCATCAGCCTGCCTGATCATTGCATCAACAATGGCTTCAAGCTGGTGGCCGATCGGGCTTATTGCCGGCCTTGATGTCACGCAACTCTGCGGTGGATGGCATGATCGGGCCGATGATGGAACCGGACTTAGGCGGTCGCCTGGTCAGGCGGCCGAGGATGTCGGTTCGGGCGACGGCTCGATGGCGAGGCGGGTCGCGTCGAGATCGGTGAAGCGGTCTTCCCGGCAGGTGAGGATGATGACCTGCAGGCGTTCGGCCGCCTTCTTCAGAATGTTAAACATGCGCTGGTGACGCGCGTCGTCGGAGAAGGCGAGGGCGTCGTCGAGGACGATGAGCGCGGGCAGGCCCTGCTCCCGCAGCATATCGGCATAGGCGAGCCGCGCCAGGATCGCGATCTGCTCCCGTGTGCCGTCGGAGAGCTGGAGGAAGGGCTCCTCGACGCCGTTGCGGTCGATCGCGCGGATGCTGAACGCCGGCGTCACCAGGGGGACGGCGCCTGGAAAGAGGTCCTGGATGTAAGGCGCCAGGCGGGCGGAGAGCGGGGCGTTGAAGGAGGCCTTGGCCTCGTCCGCGGCAGATTTGAGGGTGGATTGCAAGAGGGTCATGGCGCGATGGTCGAGGGCGAAGGCGTCTCGCTCCCGGGTCAGCAGATGGCGTCGGCGATCGAGCTGGTCGATCTTCTCATCGAGGCCTAGCCCGGCCCGGACGGCGATTGCCGCCTCAAGGGCCAGAACCTTCTTGCCGGCATCTTCCAAGGAACGTCGTCGTTCCTCGATCCTGCTGCGCAGCTGATCGATCTCCGCATCCAGCACTGCGCCTATGCCCTGAGCCAACGGCGCTGCCTTGAGCGCAGCCTCCGCGACATCGAGAGCGGCCCTGGCTTCAGAAATTTCGGCGCCAAAGGCAACGTCGTCCGTCTCCTCCTCGCCGTCCGCTATATCGAGTTCGGCGAGACGTTCACTTAGACGAATCTGGCGATCGGCGGATGCGGCGCTTGCCGCTTTGGCCTCCGCAGCCTGCTGACGCCCGTCGGCAAGAGCGGTTTCGCGTTCGGTGCGTGCTATGTTCAGAGCTTCGATATCATCGGCGACTGCCTGCCAGGCGGCCTCGATCATTTCTTGCTCCGCGTCCTCAAGATCGAGCGCTCGACGAAGCCGCTGGATCTCGCCTTCGGTCTCGACCTTGGCGGCAAGCGCCTCTCTCATCGGTTCGATCTTGGGCTCGATGCCGATCCGTCCGATGCCGTCGATCTCGATCGAAAGCCCCTCGACGACCTGGCGAAGATCGCTGGTGGCCGTTGCCGCCTCGCCATCGAGCCTGACGCGATCGAGGCCATCGGTCGTCAGGTCCAGGCGGACGTCAGTGGCCAATGCGTCGAGCGTTGCCTCGATCCTGCATAGGTCCTCGAGCCGCCGGCCGAGCGCCTCGAGGTCACGCCGTCGTTCTTCTGCTGACCTCTGCCTCTCCCGGAGATCGGCAAGCCGCTCTTCGCACTCGGAAAGCGCCTGTTCGATCGTGGCAAGACGGGCCTTCGCCTCCTCGGCTGCAGTCTCGACCGTCTGGACTTCGGCGGCGATGCGCGCTCTTTCCTCGATCATGGATTGGCGCGCCGCCCGTTTCGCTTCCACCGCCTGAAGGCGCTGGCTTGCCGCCAGGCGGTGGTTTTCCAGAACCTGACGTTCGGCCGCCTGCGCACGCGCTGCTTCCAGTGAGGCGAGGCGTTCGGCGAGCTTCTCCTGATCATCCGCCGCCTGCAGCGTCTGTCGCGCAGCGATTGCCTGTTCCAGCTGGTCGAGCTGCTCTCGAAGCGCGTCACGTTCCAAAGACGCATGCTCGGTCTCGTGCTCTATCTCGGTGAGGCGCGTCGCTACATCCTTGTAACGGTTCTTGGGCTCACCGCGCTTACTGACGAAGCCGAACAGCGTCATGTCGATCTCTGCGAGAAGGCCGTCGACCTCGCTTTGATTGCCGAGCTCAGCAATATCCGCGGCGATCGCCGCCTCCAGACTGTGACGGGTGCCGTCGGCTAGGTTCGGCTGCTGGAAGGAGCGGGCCTGCGGGGTCAGCAGCACGCCGAAGTGGGCCGGGCTGTCCTTGCCGGTGGTGGTTTTCTCGGCCAGGTCCAATCGCAAAAGCCGTTTCAATTCGCGCTCGGCATCCGATCCTTCGAAGCGCCGGCCATGACTGTTCTCAAGCCTGGCATGGGGGCGCTTCAAGAAGCTCTTTTCCAAACGGTATCTTTCGCCATCGACCTCGAATTCCAGGGTGATCGTCGGCCTGGCGCCCGTGACATGGTGTGGCGAGAAGTCCTTTACGGTCTGGGTCTTGGCGCCATGGCGTTCGAACAAAGCGGCGCGTAGGGCGAGCAGCAGGGTCGATTTGCCCGTCTCGTTCGGTCCGGCGATCAGGTTGAGACCGCCGCCGAAATTGCCCACCAGAACCGGCTGGTCGAATTTCTTGAACTGTTCGACCCTGAGCGAGAGGATCTTCAAGCCGCGGCCTCCTGATGGCGGCGGTGGCAGGCGAGCTGGAGATGACGGATAGCACGGACGGCGGCGGGGCGATCGGTGTGATCCTCATCTTCAGCGATGGCGCGCAGCCGCCGGATCGCCTCTTTGACGACCAGATCACTGGTGAGCTGATCAAGCTCGTGGTCCGAAGGACGGATGATCAGATGCTCGCGGCCGAGATCCAGATGGCAAAGGGCTGCTGCAAGGCCGGTTTCGGCGATCAGCTGTTCGAACAGGTCGTGCTCGGCAAGCGTCAACATGCCCTGAAC
Organism: Pseudomonadota bacterium; assembly: GCA_039197065.1. Lineage (GTDB taxonomy): Bacteria > Pseudomonadota > Alphaproteobacteria > Geminicoccales > Geminicoccaceae > JANQPX01. The sequence goes on from JBCCUL010000049.1 coordinate 8,853, forward strand.
CTCGAGACGGAGAAGAAGGCGCGAAAGATCGAGCTGATCATCGCGGATCCGCTGGTCGAGCCGGCGGATATCATCGGCATCCTGAAGGGTAACATCCTCCTTCATCCAGCGATGCTGAGCGGTCCTATGCGCCGTCACGGCCGGCGTCGCCGTCTCCAGATCGACCATAAGCACCTGGCCGCTTTCCGGCTGATCGAAACCATCCGGCTCGGGTGTGCCGGCATACCAGCTGTTCGGGGTGATCATCTTCGTGCCGTGCCAATCACCGAGCGCCAGATAGGTGAGGCCCGCCTGCTTTGCCCGGTCCGGCGCAATCAGATTGGGCGTCGGCGTACTGCTGCCGAATTCGGCGATCGAACCATGGGCGAGGCCGACCCGCAGGCAGCCCGCGGGTGTCGGCGCGCCCGCCATCCAGGCGGTCGGGTCATCAAGGATATGTTTCTGGCGAAGCGGTGCCGGCAGAAGCCAGGTTCGATCATCCAAAGGGATGGGGACCTGTTCGCGATGGATCCTGACATTGTCCAGCAGCCCGATCGAATGAACGCGGTGCCAAAGCCCGTTCGGCAGATCGGGATCGTGATTGCCGGGTATTAGGTGCCAGGTGACCGCAGGAAACCGGCGCATGACCTCGAGCGGCTCAGCCAGCGTCTTCGCATCGGGGCTCTGCCGGTCATAAACGTCGCCGGCCACGAGAACGGTGCGCGCATTCTCTGCGACTGCGAGCTTGCCGATCTCGGCGATCGCATCGAGCCTCGCCTTTTGCAGCAGCGCCATGACTCGGTCGCCCGCAAACGGAAAGACCTTGCCGATATGCCAATCGGATGTGTGGATCAAACGCAGGGGGCCGCCCTCCATGAAGGAAACGCAAGCGTCAGCGTTGCCGGCCTTTTACCACCGCTCCCCTGTCAATCCAAGTGAAGGCTGCGCCTTCGGGCTGGACTTGCCTGGGCCCCGCAAGAAAGTCCGAGTCTCCATTATCGAACGATGACGTTCGGCACGAGACGCCGGCCAAAAAAGCCGCCGGCAGGGCGTTTACGAAGTGGCCGTGCCACCGATGGTGAGGCCGTCGATGCGAAGAGTGGGCTGGCCGACGCCGACGGGGACCCACTGGCCTTCCTTGCCGCAGGTGCCAACGCCGTTGTCGAGCTTCATGTCGTTGCCGACGGCGCGCACGCGGGTCAGGCAATCGGGGCCGTTGCCGATGATCGTGGCGCCTTTGACCGGCGCCGTGACCTTGCCGTCCTCGATCAGATAAGCCTCGGAGGCGGTGAACACGAACTTGCCGGACGTGATGTCCACCTGGCCGCCGCCGAAGCTGACCGCATAGAGACCGTTCTTGACACTTTCCAGGATCTCCTTGGGATCGTCGGTGCCGGAGCGCATATAGGTGTTGGTCATGCGCGGCATCGGCTGGTGCGCGAAGCTCTGGCGCCGGCCGTTGCCGGTGGGCTTATGACCCATCAGCCGGGCATTCTGGCGATCCTGCATATAGCCGACCAAGATACCGTCCTCGATCAGCACGTTGCAGCCGGACGGGGTGCCCTCATCATCGATGGTGAGCGAGCCGCGGCGATCGTTGATGGTGCCGTCGTCGACCACGGTGACGCCGGGTGCTGCGACACGCTCGCCGAGGAGGCCTGAGAACGCCGAGGTTTCCTTCCGATTGAAGTCGCCTTCGAGGCCATGGCCGATCGCCTCATGCAGGAGGATGCCGGGCCAGCCTGGGCCTAGCACGACATTCATTTCACCGGCGGGCGCCGCCACCGCGTCGAGTTTGACGACGGCCTCGCGGATCGCCTCGTCGACCATATGCTGCCACTTGGCGTCATCGAGGAAATCGTCATAGCCGACGCGTCCGCCGGCGCCATAGCCGCCGGTTTCCATGCGATCGCCGTCCGCCACCACGACGCTTACATTCAGACGCACCAGCGGGCGGATGTCGCTCTGGCGAAGGCCGTCCGGACGGATGATCTCCACCTGCTGCCAGGTGCCGGCCAGACTGGCGCTCACCTGCTTCACCCTCGGGTCTTTCTGCCGGGCATAGGCGTCGATTTTTTCGAGCACCGCGATTTTGGCCGTATGATCCTTGGCACGAATGGGGTTGTCTTCGCCGTAGCGGCGCTGGTTGGTGCCTTGGGGCGGAACCGCAAGCGTGCCGCTATAGCCGGCGCGCACGGCGCCGACCGCATTGAGCGCCCTGCTGACCGCAGCTTCGCTGAAATCAGGACTGTGCGCGCAGCCGACGGCGTCACCGGCGACCGCACGCAGGCCGAAGCCCTGGGTGGTGTCGAACGCAGCGCTCTTCAGGCGGCCGTCGTCGAAGCCATAGCTCTCGGTTTCCCGATATTCCAAAAACAGCTCACCGTCATCGACCCCGCCAAGCCCGTCGCCGATCAAGTCGATCAGCCGATCAGGCTCCAGGTCGAAGCGCTCGGCAAGGGGTGATGATTGAGTGGTGGAGGAGGCCATTTTGCTGTTCCCGTGGCGTGGCAGGCGTTGGCGAGGGACGCCGCGACCAGGCGTCGCGGTAGATGATTCACTATTCAGTAAGCTTTATAAACCATAAAGCCAAAGCGCGGCCATAACACCTATGCGCTTTAGGGATGCTGATGAAATTGCGACATACTGTCTCCAAAGCCGTGTGATGGCCTGAACTCTATAGAATTCAGAATTTACCGATGTACCCTCTTCGTGTACCTACCCGGCAAAGTGACTGCGAGCTTGATTAAACGAAACAGAGTGCGAGAAGCTGCATGCCGCTGCTAATCTTATCCTTCGCAATGGTTTTGATCGGAGCAGGCAACGCTTTTGCCACAGGCGCCGAGCCGTGGCAGCTTGGCCTGCAGGAAGCGGCTTCGCCGACCATGGAGCGGATCGTTTCCTTTCACGATCTGCTGATGTGGATCATCACGCTGATCACGATCTTCGTTTTGGCGCTTCTCGCTTACGTCTGTGTGCGCTTCAAGGCATCGAACAATGAAGTGCCCTCCAAGCGCACCCATAACGCGATGCTCGAAATCGCGTGGACGGCGATCCCGGTGTTGATCCTGGTCGTGATCGCGATCCCGTCGTTCAAGCTTCTTTACTATGCCGACTCGGTTGAAGAGACCGAAATGACGATCAAGGCGATTGGGCGGCAGTGGTATTGGTCTTATGAGTATCAGGATGAAGAGGACGACGAGGTCAGCTTCACCTTCGATGCTTTCATGATCGCAGACGAGGACATCGACGAGGAGGCGGGGCAGGTTCGTCTTCTTGAAACCGACAACCGTGTGGTCGTACCTGTCGAAACCAACATTCGGCTGCTGACCACGGCTTCGGACGTTATTCACAGCTGGGCGATCCCCGCCTTTGGCGTCAAGCTGGATGCCGTGCCGGGGCATGTGAACGAGGTGTGGTTCAGGGTTGACGAACCCGGTGTCTACTACGGTCAATGTTCGGAGCTTTGCGGTGCCTATCATGGCTTCATGCCGATCACCGTCGAAGCCGTCTCCAAGGACGAGTATGACGCTTGGAGACAGCAGGCAGAGGAACAGTTCGCGAAGGCCGGCGACCTCGACGTCGCCGCTCGCTGAACGATAGGGAACGAGGAGAGCCGGCATGGCCCATGATGCAGCGCTGACCGACGAGCATGGCGCACCCAAAAGCTTCGTGACGCGGTGGGTTTTTTCGACCAACCACAAAGATATCGGCACGCTTTATCTGAGCTCCGCGTTCATCGCCGGTATCATCGGCCTCATCCTTTCCGTGCTGTTCCGCATGGAGCTGATGCAGCCGGGCATGCAGTATTTCGGCGACAATCCTCACATCTACAACGTCATGGTCACCGCCCACGGTCTGATCATGGTGTTCTTCTTCATCATGCCGGCGCTGATCGGCGGTTTCGGCAATTGGATGGTGCCGTTGATGATCGGGGCGCCTGACATGGCGTTTCCGCGTATGAACAATATCAGCTTCTGGCTGCTGGTGCCGGCGTTCCTGCTGCTGGTGGGCTCCATGTTCGTCGGTGACGGCGTCGGAGGCGGGTGGACGATCTATCCACCCTTATCGTCATCAGTCGGCAATGCGTCCGTTTCGGTCGATATGGCGATCTTTGCGCTTCATCTCGCCGGCGCGTCGTCGCTGCTCGGCGCGATCAACTTCATCACCACCATCTTCAACATGCGCGCACCCGGCATGACGCTGCACAAGATGCCGCTCTTTGCCTGGGCCATCCTGGTGACGGCTTTCCTTCTGCTGCTCGCCGTGCCGGTGTTGGCCGGCGCCATCACCATGCTGCTGACCGACCGGAATTTCGGCACCAGCTTCTTCGTGCCGGAAGGCGGCGGTGACCCGATCCTGTTCCAGCATCTCTTCTGGTTCTTCGGTCATCCCGAAGTTTACATCATGATCCTGCCGGGCTTCGGTATCATCAGCCATATCGTAGCGACGTTTTCGAAGAAGCCGGTGTTCGGCTATCTCGGCATGGCCTACGCCATGGTCGCGATCGGCGTGATCGGCTTCGTCGTCTGGGCGCATCACATGTACACCGTCGGCATGGGCGTCGATGTGCGTGCTTATTTCGTCGCCGCGACAATGGTCATCGCGGTGCCGACCGGCATTAAGATCTTCAGCTGGATCGCCACCATGTGGGGCGGGTCGATCGAGTTCAAAGTGCCGATGTTGTGGGCGGTCGGATTCATCTTCCTGTTCACGGTCGGCGGCGTCACCGGTGTCGTCCTGGCCAATTCGGGCGTCGATCTTGCCCTGCACGATACCTATTACGTCGTCGCCCACTTCCACTATGTGCTGTCACTCGGCGCGATGTTCACCATCTTCGCAGGCATCTACTACTGGATCGGTAAGATGTACGGGCGCCAATATCCGGAAACGCTCGGCAAGATCCATTTCTGGCTGACATTCATCGGCGTCAACCTCGCCTTCTTCCCGCAGCACTTCCTGGGTCTCGCGGGCATGCCAAGGCGTATCCCAGATTATCCTGATGTCTATGCCGGCTGGAATATGGTGTCCTCGATCGGCGCCTACATCTCCGCCGCAAGCGCCGTGTTCTTCATCTATGTGATGTACAAGACCTTCACATCGGGTGAAAAATGCTCGGATAATCCATGGGGCGAGGGTGCGGATACCCTGGAGTGGACTGTTTCCTCACCGCCGCCGTTCCATACCTTCAACGATCTTCCGCAGGTCAAATAGGAGGGGTCGGCTCGGCTGCCATGAGTGAGAAGTCGATCGCCATAACCGAAGACGTCGCTGATATTTCCGATATCAGCGACTTTTGGCGTCTTTTGAAACCTAATGTTATGTCGCTCGTGGTGTTCACCGCTGGCGTCGGGCTCTATCTGGCGCCTGGGACGATCCACCCGCTTTTGGCGGCTATCGCGATCCTTTGCATCGCCGTTGCAGCCGGCGCGTCGGCGGCGATCAACAATGCCTATGATGCCGATATCGACCGGATCATGGCGCGCACGAAGAAGCGCCCGACGGCATCCGGAAGAATTCAGCCGGCGGATGCGCTTGCCTACGGGCTGACGCTTGCTGTCTTCTCCATCATGGTCATGGGACTTGCCGTCAACTGGATGGCGGCTTTGCTGATTGCCGTAACGATCGCCTTCTATGTCCTGATCTACACGATGTGGCTAAAGCGGCGCACGCCGCAGAACATCGTGATCGGTGGTGCTGCCGGGGCTTTGCCGCCGATGATTGGCTGGGCGGCGGTCACGGGCGATGTCAGCCTTACATCCATTGCGTTGTTTGCCGTCATCTTCTTCTGGACCCCGCCGCATTTCTGGGCGCTCGCGCTCTTTCGGTCCAAGGACTATGAGAATGTCGGCGTGCCGATGCTGCCGGTGACAGCGGGCGCTGCGGCGACGAGGCTGCAAATCCTTATCTATACGATCATTCTGCTTCCCATCAGCCTGCTGCCGGTGCTGGTCGGTCCCTCAGGTCTACTTTACGCGACCGTTGCGGCGGTGCTCGGAAGCGGCTTTCTGCTGCATGCGCTTCGTCTCTGGCGTGACGGCACCCAGCGTTCAGCGACCAAGACGTTCCGCTTCTCGATCATTTATCTCTTCGGCCTATTTGGCGCGCTTGCTGCGGATCGTCTTTTGTCGACGCTGATTCCGATGGTTTCGGGATGAGCACCATGGTCGAGCTTACGCCTGATCAGAGGCGCCGCCGGCGCCGCAAGAATATCGCGCTTGCGGTCGGACTGCTTCTTCTGGTGGTGTTGTTCTACGTGATCACCGTGGTCAAACTCAGCAGTAACGTGGCCTGATGTCGAAGCCCCGCAAACATCTGATCACAGCCTACAGCGCCTTTGGCGTCATCCTGTTCATGATCGGCCTGACCGCAGCGTCGGTGCCTCTTTACCGTCTGTTTTGCCAAGTCACTGGCTATGGCGGCACGACGCAAGTTGCCGAAGAGGCTGTTCCGGAAGCGCTCGAAGAAACGATCCGCGTTCGATTCGATGCCAGTATCGGCGACGAGCTTCCCTGGCGTTTTCAACCCGCCCAGCGCGAGATCGAAGTCCGGATTGGCGAAGAGAACCTCGCCTTCTATCGAGCGGCTAATACTTCCGACCATCCCGTCGTGGGAACCTCAACGTTCAACGTGACGCCGCACAAGGCCGGCCCTTATTTTTCCAAGATCGCCTGTTTCTGTTTCCAAGAGCAGGTGTTGCAGCCCGGCGAGGAAGTCGACATGCCCGTTTCCTTTTTCGTCGACCCGGCGATCCTGGACGATCCGAGCACGCGTGACCTCAAGACCATCACGCTTTCCTACACGTTTTTCATGCTGGAGGAAGAGACCGAGAAGCTGGTCGACGCCTCAAAGAATGAGCGGCCCGCATCATGACGGGGCCGTTAGCTGAAACACTTAAGAATAGCTGGCCATGCCATGGCCGCGTACTGTTGACTAGAAGAGCCAGGAGAAGACGCGATGGCCTCGTCGTCCGATACAGCTGACCACGCCGATCACCATCATGACGTCAATCATGATTACCATCTGGTCAATCCCAGTCCCTGGCCATTCGTTGGCAGTGCGGCCGCGGCCATTCTGGTCGTCGGGCTGCTCTTCTGGATGCGCGAAGTGCCGGGCGGCCTATGGGTCGTTCTCGCAGGTTTCGTAGCCGTTCTCTACACCATGTTCGGATGGTGGCGGGACGTGGTCGCCGAAAGTTCCGGCGGCGATCATACGGAGGTGGTCTCGAAGGGCCTTCGGCTCGGCATGGCGCTTTTCATCACCTCGGAAGTGCTGTTCTTCTTCGCCTTCTTCTGGGCCTTTTTCTGGGGCGCCCTGGTTCATCCCGATCCTGCCACTGTGGAAGGTTACAGCTGGCTGCCAGCCGGTGCGCACCCCGTGCCAACCTGGGACATCCCTCTCCTGAACACGCTGATCCTGCTGCTGTCAGGCTGTACGGTCACCTGGGCGCATCACGAAATTCTGGAAGGCCGCAACGACAAGGCGCGTCTGCCGCTTTGGCTTACCGTGGGGCTCGGGGTGATCTTCACCTGCTTCCAAGTCTATGAATATGTGCACATCATCTACCATCCGGCAGGCTTCCAGATCGATAGCCAGATTTTCGGCTCGACCTTCTACATGGCCACCGGTTTCCATGGCTTCCACGTCTTCATCGGCACGACCTTCCTCGCGGTCTGCCTCTACCGGGTCTATCAGTCGCATTTCAAGCCGGAGAAACATATCGGCTTTGAATCCGCCGCCTGGTACTGGCATTTCGTCGATGTCGTCTGGCTTTTCCTGTTCTGCTGGGTTTACTGGTGGGGCGGCAGCATCGTGGGCCACTGATCGACGGCTGATCATCGCTGTGTCTTGGGACCCGTTCGAGGCGAATTCGAACGGGTCCAAACCTTTTTGGCCCCCTGATGTCTGAAGCCGCGCCTTCACCACTGGTCACCGGCTTGCTCTGCCGGTGCCCCGCCTGTGGTTCGGGACCACTCTTCCAGGGCTTCTTGAGCGTTCGCCAACGGTGCGACGTTTGCGGCGCCGACTTGTCCGGTCAGGACAGCGGCGATGGTCCAGCACCTTTCGTGATCTTTTTGGTGGGCGCGATCATCGTCGGGTTGGCGTTATTCACGGAGGTCCGCCACGAGCCGCCAGTTTGGCTTCACTTGGCACTTTGGCTGCCGCTTACCGTTGTCCTGGTTTTGGTGCTGATGCGGCCCGCCAAGGCCCTGATGATCGCCCTGCAATACAAGCATCGCCGTCAGGACTTTGAGAACAGCGGCTAAGCGCGCTCAGTCCCGCCGCGTAACCTTGAGGGCCCGTCGGTCGAGGGCTGCTTCGACCTCGTCCAACTCGATGCCGCGGGCTGCAAGCATGGTAAGGGTGAAGAACAGAACATCCGCCGCCTCGTGAACGGCATTGTCCCGATCGGTCGCCGTGGCCAGCTCATCCGCTTCTTCACGAAGCTTCTTGCCAAGCAGCTCCGGGTCCTGAAAAAGCCGGGCCGTATAGGACCCTTCGGGCGCTGTCCTGCGCCTTGCTTCAAGACGCCGAACCAGCTTCGAGAGCCCCTGATCCTCGCCCCAGCAGGTGCGGGTGTCGAGGTGGCAGAAGCCCGGCTCCGCCTGGCGCACCTTGAAGCGCAGACAATCGCGATCGCAATCGGCAGCAACCTGGATGAGATCCTGGGTGGCGCCTGAGCTTTCGCCTTTGACCCAGAGACCGCGGGACCGTGAATGATAGACGCCGACACCGCGCTCAAGGGCCGTCCTCAGCGAGTCCGCGTCCGAATAGCAGAGACCGAGCGCAATGCCGCGCTCGTCGGTCACCACCGTCGGCCAGAGACCATCGGAGCGATCGCTCCTGAGCGGTGCAGCGAACGCTTCAGCGAGGCCTAGCCTGCCCGTATAGAGCGCCATGCCGATCTGGGCGTCGCAGCCGATCCGATCAAGATCGGCGACCTCGTCGGGGGTGGTGACGCCACCCGCGATCGTCACCTCGGCATCACCGGCGGCTTCCTTGATCTCCTTGGCAAAAGCGAGATCGGTGCCGCCAAGACGGCCCTCACGCTCGACAAAGGTCACCATGAAATTGTCGGCAAGGCCTTTGAGCTCGTGGATACGCTCGACCACGCCGCGGCCGGTGGCCTTTTGCCAGCCTTCGACCACCACCTCGCCATGTTTGGCATCCAGCGCCACGATCACGCGCTCGGGCGGCAGCTGACGCAGCACCTCGGGCGTTGCCGCCGTGCCCAGAATGATCTTGGTTGCACCCGCATCCAGCCAGGCGATCGCCGTTTCGACATCGCGGATGCCGCCGCCGACCCGACATGGCGTGATACCGATCAGGTCCTTGATGGTGTCGCCGTTGTCGCCCTTGCCGAGCGCCTTGTCGAGATCGATGACCGCGATCTCGCCGACCCGGCCATATTGGGTGGCGAGCGGCCTTGGATCGCCGGCGTCCAGAGCTTTCTCTTCGCCGCCGATGAGCTGAACCGCGTTGCCGCCTTCGAGATCGATCGAGGGGATGATCATGGGCGATCCTCGCCACGGCTGTAAGCAGGCCTGATCGCAATGCCTATCTCGATCAGGCGCTGCTTGACGTCGCCTACGGTCATCTCGTTGTCGTGGAAGATGGAGGCGGCGAGCACGGCATCGGCGCCGGCATCGAAGGCCTCCTTCAGATGTTCCGGGCCGGCGGCACCGCCGGAGGCGATCACCGGGACGCGGACGGCTTCGGCGATCATGCGGGTGAGGGCGAGGTCGTAACCCTCGCGCGTGCCGTCCCGGTCCCAGCTGGTGAGCAGGATCTCGCCGGCGCCGAGACCGACTGCGCGCTCCGCCCAGCCGATGGTCTCGATGCCGGTGCCCTCGCGCCCGCCCTTGACCAGAACTTCAGATCGGTCACCCCGCCAGGCGGCGTCGATTGCCAGCACCGTGCATTGCCGCCCAAATTTTTCCGCAATGTCCTGGAGAATATCGGGCTGAGCGACGGCGGCGCTGTTCACCGAAACCTTGTCGGCCCCAGCCTCGAGAAGAGCGCCGGCATCATCCACCACGCGAACCCCGCCACCAACGGTAAGCGGAATGCCGATCTTTTCACGCACGCGGCGGACCGTGTCGACCTGATTGCCGCGTCCTTCGGGGGTGGCGGAGACGTCGAGAATGACGATCTCATCCGCGCCTTGAGCCTCGTAGAGCGCTGCGCGTTCCGCTGGGTCACCGGCGTCGCGCAGGCCCTGAAACTTGATCCCCTTGACCACCCGACCATGGCTCACGTCGAGGCAGGGAATGATTCTCCTGGTCAGGTGCGACGCGCCCGGCGTTGACATGGCGTCAGCCCTCCAGCCAGCGGCTAATCAAGCGGTGCCCGAAGGCGCCGGAAAGTTCCGGATGGAACTGGCAGGCGACAACGTCGCCTTTCTCGAACGCAGCGATGAAAGGCTCACCGTGATGGGCAATCGCCGTTTTGCAGCCGGGCGCTGTCCTGACCCTGAAGCTGTTGGCGAAGTAAGCGTAGCCGGATTCCAGGTAACGACAGGCCTCGTCGGCCTCTATTTGGTTCCAACCGAATTGCGGGACGCTTACGTTTGCCGGAAAACGGCCGACCTTGCCTTCGATCGCACCGAGCCCTTGGGCATCTGGGCTTTCCGCGCTGATGTCGAAGAGAACCTGCAGTCCGACGCACATGGTGAGCGTTGGCGCTCCGCTTGCGACACGTTCGGCAATGGCCTGATCAAAGCCGGCCTTGCGCAAACCGTCCATGGTGGCGCCGAAGGTGCCGACGCCTGGGAGCACCACATGTCTCGCTTTCAGGATGGCATGCGGATCATCGGCGCGCTTCGTGGTGGCGCTGGCCTTCCTAAAGGCGGCTTCGACCGAGGCGAGGTTCGCGGTGCCGGTCGGCAGGATCAGCACATGCTCCATGATCAGAGCACGCCCTTGGTGCTCGGCACCTGGCTCGAGCCGTCGCGCGTAACCGCCTGGCGAAGAGCGAGCGCCAGGGCTTTGAAGGCGGCTTCGGCGCGGTGGTGATCGTTTTCGCCCCTGATCATGTCGACGTGCAGCGTCGTCCGGGACGCCATGGCGAGCGATATGAAGACATGGGCAACGTTCTCTGACGCGAGATCGCCGATCTTTTCGCGCCTGAGATCGAGATTGACTATCGCCGACGGCCGGCCTGAAAAGTCAACCACGGCCCTGGCCAGGGCCTCGTCCAGGGGGGCGTAGGCGTGGGCGAAACGGGTGATGCCGGCGCGGTCGCCAAGCGCCTGGTCGAGGGCCTGACCAAGGGCCAGAGCGCAGTCTTCGGCCGTGTGGTGATCGTCGATCTCCAGATCGCCGTTGCAGCGCAGATGAAGATCGAAGCGAGCATGTTTGGTGAGGCTGGTCAGCATGTGATCGAGAAAGCCGATGCCGGTTTGGATATCAGCTTTACCTTCGCCGTCCAGGTTCAGGCGAAGCTCGATCGCGGTTTCCGACGTCTTCCGACTGACTGCGGCTTCACGCGGGGCCATTGCGCGCGGTGTGGCGGGGGGCGGGGTCGGCGCGTTCATGCGACGATCTGGGCGAGCGCCGTGACGACGATGTCACTGCCGCCGCGCGCCTTGATCTCGGGAATGATGGTCGGCAGGTCCCGGCGCAGCAGTGCCGCCTTCAGCGCAAATCCCTTGTCGCCGTGCAGTGGCGACATGGTGGGCTCGCGCATCGATGGGAGAATGGCGATCACCTCGTTCAGATAGTCCTCTGGCACATTGACCTCGAGCATCACGCGCTCGCGGGCATCGAGCACAGAGCGGAGAAGCAGAATCAGCCGCTCGATCCTCTCGCGCTTCTCCGGCACATCCATGGCGCGGGGATGGGCGTAGAGGCGGGTGGAGGAACGCATCACCTCGTCGATGATGATCAGACCGTTGGCTTTGAGCGTCTCGCCCGTGGCCGTGTTGTCGATGATGCAGTCGGCATCTTCCGGTGGGAACACTTCAGTGGCCCCATACGTGCGCACGACGCGGGCATCGAGGCCTTTCTTCTCCAGCCATTGCTCGGTGAGACGCTGGTATTCCGACGCGATGCGAAACCGTCCCTTGGCCGCGAGATCATCGCCTGCGAAAGCGGGAAGGGCTGCGACCACCACCCGAACCGGATCGAGCTCGGTGTCCAGCAGCTCGATGAGCTCGACATCCTTTTCCGCAACCCAGTCGGCGCCGGCAAATCCGAGATCGCGCGAGCCCAGATGTAGCATCTCGACGATGTTCTGCGGCTTTAGGATTTTGGTTTCGAAACCCCGGAGAGACAGGGTCGGCCGATAGCCGCGCTTTCCGAAGGTGACGCGAATGCCGGCATCACGCAGAAGGGAAAGAACACCTTCCTCCATCCTGCCTTTGGGCAGGGCGAGATGAACCAGCGATGAGAAACTGTCGCTTGCGTTGGACACGTTCAGGCTCTCGATGATGAAATGACCTTGGCGGGACAGGGCGAAATCTAACGGCAGGCCGTTGAAACAGCAAGCGGCTGATTCCCCGTGTCAATGCCCAAACCGACGGTATGCCGCGAAGTTTTCGCGGGATGCCGAGAGAATCTTCCGAAGTGGCCGTACCACTAACCGGCCTTTTCGATCCGGAACGTGAAGACGCCGCCGTTCTCGTCGCTTTCGATCAGACGGTCGCCCGTGGCCTCGCACATGGCCGCAACGTCCCGAACGGCGCCGGGGTCGGTCGCGATCAGACGGAGCACGGCGCCCGGCGTCATGCCGCGCATCGCCTTTCGAGCCCTAAGCACGGGAAGCGGGCAGGAGAGACCTTGGGCGTCGAGCACGGTGTCGGTCATCGCATGGCTCCTGGAGGACGGGACCTGGAGATCATGGCGTTTTCGGCACCATCGATCAATCAGGGGCTGAGCGTGTTCAGGCTGGCGACGATCGCTGTCATTAACCGGCTGTTAAGGCTTTTTGATTATCTTCCAAGGGTAGCACAGCCTGCGGCGCAGCAAGGCGTTTCGGCCCGCTGGGCCTGCTGTTCGACAAGCTGGCATGATCGTCAATTGCTGGGATGCGCGGCTGTATGGTGGCAAGGGCGGTAATGAGAGCATGGCAGGCCAGCCTGGCTGCCGAGCCACAAATGGATGAGTCCGATCCGCCGGATGCGGTTAAGAATGTTCAAGTCTCATCCGGAGGCTGGCAACGTCCTGCCGAAAGCGAGGGCGTTCGGGGTGCTGACAGCGTTCAGGCCGCTTCCAGCGTTCAGGCCGCTTCCAGCGTTCAGGCCGCACCCGACGTTCGGGGCGCACCCGACGTTCGGGTCGCGGCGAATGATGACAGCGAAGATGACCCAAGGATCCGGGTCGATAAGCGCGATGATTTTGTTCCGCGACGTCCCGGCGCCACCGCTGAAGCAGCTTATGATGAGAGTTTCTGGTCCAGCCATCTCTTCTGGAAGGGCATCGTCGTCGGCGCCGTCATCGTTGTTCTGGTGAAGACGGTCATTGCCGTCCAGTCGTCGCACGGCATCGACTGGTATCGATTCTAGTCTGCGTCCGTCATTTGTGGTCTTAGAGATTTCTGAACATTATCGAATGACGCCGGATCGCATTGATCTCGATCAGGAAACGGGTATGCCGCTCAGCGCATGGTTTAAAGGGCAGAGTGCGCCGTAGGCTTTGCGGTAGATGTCCTGATAAAGCTGCTCATAGTGTTCGGTCCAACCATCGATCGGATCGATCCTTTCATAAACCACCGACAAGCCCTGGACAGCCGCCGCCATGGACGGCCAGAGGCCTGCGGCGACACCGCCCAGCAAAGCTGCGCCGAGCGCAGCGGCTTCAGGCATGACGGTTGCCGTGATCGGCTGGCGATAGACCGAGGCCTTAATGCGCATCAGGAGCGTATTTTGCGTGTTGCCGCCGATGGCCCGGATCGTCTGGATGTCGGGTATGCCGTCGATGCCGTCCAGCCCGTCGATCGATTGCCTGGCTTCAAAGGCCAGGCCTTCGAGGAGGGCGCGAAAGAGGGCGGCGCGATTATGATCCGCCGTCAAGCCGAACCATGCGCCGCGTGAGAAGGGGTCGGGAATGGGCAGCAAACGGCCGCGCAGATCAGGAACGAAAAAGGCCCCGCCAGCGCCGGGCGGCACCGTTTCGGCCTCGCTGATCAGCTGCTCGTAACCGACGCCGGACTCGAACAGCGAGCGGAACCATTCGATTGAGGCGCCTGCCGTCTGAAAGCCCCCGAAGACGTAGGCTATCGTCTGATCGTCGACCGCCAGCGCACCCTGATTGAAGCCCCGCCGGCCGAGCTCAGGATCACGGCTCGAGTAAGGCAAGGCCAAGGTGACGGCTTCGGCCGTGCCGAGCGAGTTCAGCATGGTGCCCGCGCTCAGGGCGTTCGAGGCAAGTGCCCCCAAGATGTGATCGTGACCGCCGACGCCGACCATGCAGTCGGAAGAAAGGCCGAAGGCTCCGGCGATATCGGGCGTTACCTTGCCGAGAGGTGCGCCGAGCGGCCGAAGCTCGGGAAAGAGCTTCGGATCGATGCCGGTTTCACTGATCAGATCGTCGGCCCAAGCGTGATCATGCAGATCGAGGGCGAGGCTTCTCGATGCCTGGGACAGATCGGCTGTCTCGATGCCGGTCAAGCGCCAGGCGAGAAAATGGGTGATGTTCAAGATCCTGCTGGTCCGAGCCAGTGCTTCGGGGGCGTTGGCCTTCAGCCAGAGGAGTTTCAGCAGGGAGAAGGTGGGATCGGCGGCGAGCCCGGTGATGGCGAACAGCCTGTCCCGGCCGATCGTCTTGAAGAGCTGCTCGAGTTCGCCCGTCGTCCGGTGATCGTACCAGGCGATGACCGGGAAGGTCGGCGAGCCCGACTTGTCCAGGGGCACGAACGCTTCGCCGACGCTGCTGATCGCAAGGCCGCGAATGCGCTCGGGCCGGTCGATCGGTTCGACAGCTTCTTTAATCGCCGTGGCTGTGGCCTGCCAAATGTCTTCGGCGTCCTGCTCCGCCCAGCGCGGTTGCGGACATCTGGTCTCGGCCGCCCTGCTGCCTTCGGAGACGACGCGGCCTTCCATCGTGAAGACCAGCGCGCGCACCCGGGACGTACCGGCATCGATACCGAGCAGCAGGGGGGCGCCGCTGTTGGTGCTCACACCGGCTGCCAGCGCTTAAGCCAGGAGGTTCAGGGCGTCTTCGACGCTGCCGTCCTCGTGGATCAGATGGCGAAGCGCCTTAATCATCTTGGCGGGGGCCGGGTTCTGCCAGATATTGCGGCCGAAGACCACGCCTCTTGCGCCGGCATCGAGGGTGTCGCGCACCACCTGCATGACGGCGCGATCGCTGTCCATTTTGGCGCCGCCGGCGATCAAAACGGGGTTCGGGCTGTTTTTCGTGACCTCGCGAAAGCTCTCGGCGCTGCCGGTGGCGTAGGTCTTCAGAACATCGGCCCCATGCTCGAAGGCGAGCCTGCAGGCATCCGCCATGGCTTTCGCATCCAAAGGATCCGGGATCCGGTCACAGGGGCAGGGGAGGGCTTCGACCATCAAGGTCATCGACGTGCCCTGAAGTTCGCCCGCCACCTCCGAGGTGATCTCGAGGGTGTCCATCTCCACTTCGGAGCCCATGAACACCATGGTGCAAACGCCGTCGACACCGAGCGCCTCCGCGTCATCGACGGTGTGCAGCAGGCTCCATTTGGTATTCTTCAGCCAGTCCTCGCGATAGAAGCTCGGCCCGCCATCGACTCTGAGCAAGGTTGGAATGCGACCGATCAGGCGATCCTTGTAACGCTTGATGACCCCATAGCTGGTCATGACGGCGTCGGCGCCGGCCTCCACCGCGAGATCGATCACGGCGCCCGGGTCTTCGAGCCCTTCGACCGCCCCCATGGCGCGAGCATGGTCCATGGCGACCACAAGCTGTTTCTTGCTTCGATCGAAACCCGACATACCGTTTCCTTTTCTTTCAGCAAAGACTCTCGCTCGACCTGATCCGAAACTTCAACTTGGCTTTGATCGTCGCCTAAGCACGAAGGTCGAACGCCTCCTTGACGACCATATCCGATCGCATAAAGCAGGTCGACGCGCCTCATCATCTCTTTTGGTGATGACGATGGGGAGTTGGTGAAAATATAACCCATGCGCTAATAAAAATCTTGATTTTATCGTTTTGATCTATATGCCAATGAGCAAGCATCGTCCTCAACCCTTTCGCCTATCTATGGTCATTCGCCATGCTCGGACGGTTGGACAATTCTCTCCAGCGCTTATTCGGTTTGCCCTATCTCTTTGCGTCGCGCGATTTCAACATTCACAGCCGCTGTCGTTATCTTCTCTACAAACTTGCGCGACTGGAAGGGCGTGGTCTGAGCGTGCTGGATGTGGGTTGTGGCGCGGGCATCACCCTTCGCCATCTCGCGACCCTGGCACCCGGCAGGATTGCCCGCTATGTCGGAATCGACCGCATGGCCGAGCGTTTGCAGCCGCGTTACAGGGACATCGAAGACATCGATGTCGCCTTTCATAATGTCGATCTGGACGACCCCTGGGATTTCGGTGCGTTCGACGTTGTCTGGTGCTCCGAGGTGATCGAACATCTGATCGATGACCTTGGGCAGATCGCCAAGATAAAACAGTCCGTGCGGCCTGGCGGGACGGCTTTGATCACGACGCCCTGCCTCGACTTCGTTCTGCATATCGGTGCGTTGTTTCCGCCGATCCTGAAGACCAGTGCTGTGCAGGACGGCGGGCATGTTCGTCACGGCTACAGGCTTAGCGACATCGAAAGGCTGGCGGCCGAGACGGGTTTGGAGGTCGAGAGCATCGACGGTGTGAACCGGCTCACCTTGGCCGAGACCGAAAAGCGCTACACGACGCGTCGTGCTTCCTGGGTCCTTAACAATATCCGCATGAGCCTGCAGGCGCGCGATCGGCAGGATTTCGCCGTCGGCGAGGCGTTCAAGGCCGACCCCGAGCGCTACGCCTCGATCGGCGCGGTTCTCAGGCGGCTGCCAAGTCCACGCAGCATGCGCGTTAAGCCCGAGACGATCGCAGCACCGTTGCCAGAGAAAGTCACGGTGAAAGCGGTGAGACCAGGCCTGCCGATCGCGCAGAACTGAGGCAATTGCTTCCGCCATTCAGTTTATCCATAATCCGGGCGGCACCAGCGACAACGATCGGACGTGGGCGGACATCGAGGCGCCGACTCGCCCGGCAAAGGGATGACCCATGCGCGAAATCGTGATGGATACGGAAACCACCGGCCTCGATCCGAATGACGGCCATCGGGTGGTGGAGATCGGCGCGGTCGAGCTCATCAATCACATTCCGACCGGGCGGACCTATCAGGAATACATCAATCCCGAGCGCGATATGCCGGCCGAGGCCGAGAAGATTCACGGCATAAGCGAGGCCTTTCTCGCTGACAAACCGGTGTTTTCGGCGATTGCAGAGGGTTTTTTGGCGTTTCTGGAAGCCGACGGTCAGGGCGAGCCTTCGCCGGGGACGCTGGTGATCCATAACGCCGCCTTCGATATGAAGTTCCTGAACAGCGAGCTTGCCCGACTCGGCTATGATCCGATCGCCGACAATCGCGTGATCGACAGCCTGATGCTGGCGCGCCAGCGTTTTCCCGGAGCGCCCGCCAATCTCGATGCGCTCTGCCGCCGTTTCGACGTCGACACCTCGGCCCGGACCAAGCATGGCGCCCTTCTCGACTCGGAACTCCTGGCGGAGGTTTATCTGGGTCTGATCGGTGGGCGTCAGCCGGGGTTCGACCTCGCCGTCGGCGCACGCGACAAGAAAACAGCCGTTACAAGAGAACGGGTCGCCCGTCCGCCAAGGCCGCATGCGCCGACGGCGGCGGAGCTGGAGGCGCATCAAGCCTTCCTGGAGCAGATCAAGGATCCGCTCTGGCACCGCTAAACCGGATCCCGGTAGATTGACCTATCCGCAGCCGGCCCGTTCGCTGATTCTGAGCAAGTTCCCGCCGACTCCGAGATTACGCCTAATCGGGATCCGCGCTGAGCGCTGCCTCTAAGTCAAGGCAGCGGGCCTTGCCCGCTAGGCGTGGCGTTCGATGACGCCACTGACCTCGTCGAGCACGTCGGTCAGCAGGCTTTCGTCGTCGGCTTCGACCATCACCCTGATAAGCGGTTCGGTGCCGCTCGGGCGGACCAGAAGGCGGCCGTGGCCCTTCAGGCGATCGTTGGCGGCCTCGATGCAGCGCTGGACCTCGCTGTCATCGAGCGGTTTGCCGCCGTTCAGCCTGCAGTTTCTGAGACGCTGCGGCAAAGGTTCGAAGACGCGGCCGAGCGCACTCAGGGGCTTATCGCGCTCGCGCATGGCGGCGAGGATCTGCAGGCCGGCCAGCAGGCCGTCGCCGGTGGTCGCGAACTCGGTCATGACGATGTGGCCGGACTGCTCGCCGCCCAGCGTGTGACCGGAGGCGCGCATATGCTCGACGACATAGCGATCGCCGACCTTCGTGCGGTGAAGCTGGAGATCCTGGCTCTCCAGATATCGCTCCAGGCCTAAATTGGACATGATCGTGGCGACCACCGTGTCGGAGCCGAGCCGGTCATGTCGTTTCCAATGGTTGGCGAGCAGTCCGAGGATCTGGTCGCCGTCGATCAGCCGGGCATCCTCGTCGGTGACCACGATACGATCGGCATCGCCATCAAGGGCAATGCCGACATCCGCGCCATGTTTCAGGACAGCGGCGCGCAGGCCTTCAGGATGGGTGGAGCCGCATTGATCGTTAATGTTGAAGCCGTTGGGATCGGTGCCGATCTCGATCACCTCGGCGCCGAGTTCCCAGAGCACCTTGGGTGCGGCGACGTAGCCGGCGCCGTGGGCGCAGTCGATGACGATCTTCAGACCATTCAGCGTCATGCCCTTGGGCAGCGTGCCTTTCAGAGCCTCGATATAGCGCTCGCGCGAGCCTTCGAGCTTGAGGGCGCGGCCGAGCTGATCGGGGGCACTCAGGTCGCCTCGATCGTCATCGAACATGCGTGCTTCGATCTTAAGCTCGATGTCGTCCGAGAGCTTGAAACCGTCCGGCCCAAACAGCTTGATGCCGTTGTCCTGATAGGGATTGTGCGAGGCGGAGATCATGACGCCGAGGTCGGCGCGCAGCGATCGGGTCAGCATCGCGACGCCTGGCGTGGGTAGCGGGCCGAGGATGGTGACGTCCATGCCCATCGCGAGGAAACCGGCGGTCAGGGCCTGCTCGAGCATATAGCCGGAAAGCCGCGTGTCCTTGCCGATCACCACACGGTGACGGTGATTGCCCGTGGTGAATTGGCTGCCGGCCGCCATGCCGAGCTTGAGCGCGGTTTCGGCGGTCATCGGATAAGTGTTGGCCGTACCGCGAATGCCGTCCGTACCGAAGAGTTGGCGAGTCATGACGTTCCTAACCTCGACTTATGGTCGTTGGCCCGTGATGTCACAAGCGGCGCCCTGATACGCAACAGGCGAGCATTTTGCAACTTCGTATGAAAGGCGTTGAAGCGAATGCACCGTAAAGTTGCAGGGATATCACAGGCCCGTTATCGAATGAGCCAAACCGGACATTCGCCGTCAAGCAAAGCTCGGTTCAGCGGAGCGATGAACTTAATGCGGAACGTACCGAGATATCGACTCGTTTATTGCCGATACCCAAACGACCGACCATCGCCTGTCGAGCGATGGCGCGGCCCCGCCAGCGTCAGACGCCGGGCTGCGGGCTGGGCTCCATGCCGCCCGTGTCGTCGTCGGGGGCGGTGCTGGGAACGGAGCCGCCGCGCTTGCCGCTGCTCGGCGCTGATGCGCTCGGCGGTTCCTGCGGCGGCGCTTTCGGCATCGGCTCACCGCGCAGAATGGCGCTGATCTCGTCCCCGGTGAGGGTCTCGTGTTCCAAGAGCGCATTGGCGAGATCGTCCAGGCGGTCTTTATGATCGGTGATCAGCGTCCGCGCTTTGTCGTAGCCGGTATCCACCAGTTCACGGATCTCGGCGTCGATCAGCTGCGCCGTCTCTTCAGAGAGGTTCTTACTCTGGGTCACGGAATGGCCGAGGAATACTTCTTGCTGATTCTCGCCATAGGCGATCGGCCCGAGCTTGTCGCTCATGCCCCATTGAGTGACCATATGGCGGGCGATCTTGGTCGCCTGCTCGATGTCCGAAGAAGCGCCAGCCGTGACCTTGTCATGGCCAAAGACCAGTTCTTCCGCGACCCGGCCGCCCATGGCGACCGCAATGTCGGCCTCGAGCTTCTCGCGGCTGACCGAGATACGGTCGCCTTCCGGCAGGCGCATTACCATGCCAAGGGCGCGACCGCGCGGGATGATGGTGGCTTTGTGGATCGGATCGGAGGCGGGCGAGAAATGGCCGACGAGGGCGTGGCCGGCCTCGTGGAACGCCGTCAGTTTCTTCTCGTCCTCGGTCATGACCATGGAGCGGCGCTCCGCACCCATCATCACCTTGTCCTTGGCCGCCTCGAAATCGATCATGCTGACCATGCGCTTGCCGGCGCGGGCGGCGAGCAAAGCCGCTTCGTTCACGATATTGGCGAGATCGGCGCCGGAGAAACCAGGCGTACCGCGGGCGATCACCTTGGCGTCGACGTCGGGACCGACGCGAACCTTCTTCATGTGCACCTGGAGAATGCGCTCGCGGCCCAGAACATCGGGGTTGGGCACGACCACCTGACGGTCGAAGCGGCCGGGACGCAGCAATGCGGGGTCGAGCACGTCGGGCCGGTTGGTAGCGGCGATCAGGATCACGCCTTCATTGGCTTCGAAACCATCCATCTCCACCAGGAGCTGGTTCAGGGTCTGCTCGCGCTCGTCATTACCGCCGCCGAGACCGGCGCCGCGATGACGGCCGACCGCGTCGATCTCATCGATGAACACGATGCAAGGCGCATGTTTCTTCGCCTGTTCGAACATGTCGCGCACGCGAGACGCGCCGACGCCGACGAACATCTCGACGAAGTCGGAACCGGAGATGGTGAAGAACGGCACGTTCGCTTCGCCGGCGATCGCGCGGGCGAGGAGGGTCTTACCAGTGCCCGGAGGGCCCACCAGGAGCACGCCTTTCGGGATGCGGCCGCCGACCTGCTGGAATTTCTGGGGGTGCTTCAGGAACTCGACAACTTCCTGGAGCTCTTCCTTGGCCTCGTCAATGCCGGCGACGTCATTGAAGGTGACGCGGCCGTGCTTTTCGGTGAGAAGGCGCGCGCGGGACTTGCCGAAGCCCATGGCCTTGCCGCCGCCGGACTGCATCTGGCGCATGAAGAAAATCCAGACGCCGATCAAGAGCAGCATCGGGAACCAGGAGACCAGGACGCCGAGAAGCGACGGCATGCTGTCGTCCATGGGCGCCGCCGTGATGGTCACGCCGCGATTCCGCAGGCTGGAGACCAGGTTCTGATCCTCAGGCGCATAGGTGCTGAAGGCACGGCCATCGGTGAAGTGACCACTGATGGTCTTGCCCTGGATCGTAACGTCGTCGATGCGTCCGGCGTCTACCTCGGAAAGGAAATCCGAATAGGAAAGGCTCGCCTGCGGGCTGCGTCCGGAAGGGTTCTGGAACAGGTTGAAGAGGGCAATCAGCAACAAGCCGATGATGACCCAAAGCGCCAGATTTTTCGTGAAATTGTTCACGTCAGATGCCCTTTCATCTCGCCAGCATACGCATCGTCACCCAGATACCTGGGGGTCTTGATAAACAACGTCAATTTTTCAGCCAAATTCAGATCGATAGCCCAATTCAAACGCGTTCCGGGTTTCAGTTCCAGCCCCGCTACCCATGCTTGGCTGAACACTATAAACGCTCAACCTTTACCATAAGCTAACATCGGCGCAGTGCAACGGTTCCCCGATGCCATCAGCTCGATATATGGGGCATGAAGAGCCCATTCGCCAGGGGGGAGCGCGGGCAAAATTGCAGATCAAGGTCGTCTGGCGTCAGCGAGTCGTCGTAGAGGCCGAGAGGTGGGATCGCGATCAGGTCAGCGCCTCGCCAGATGGCGGGCAGAGTCGGTTTCATCACAGCAGCGATCCTTCTCGTTTTCCCTTTTGGCTTCAGGGTCTCTTCGCCATGACGGCCCTTGCCGCCAAGGGCGCCGATTGCAAGGTCTGGCTGCGGTGCAAACAGGTGAATGGCAAAACGGTCGTCCCAGCGCTGCGCACGGCGGGGCTCGAGCATCAGTCGTTCAGGCGACGGCCTTTCCCGACAGATCAGCCAGCGGCCACGGGATTTCAGAATTCGACAATGCGCCAAGGTTCTGCCCGGCCGCTGTTCGACACGCTGCGGCACCTCGCCGCGGATATCGTCGAGAAGCCGTGACAGGGCATCGCTGCGCGGCGGATAGATACGGCCACCGATGGTGATGAGAAGCCGGGTCAGAAGATCCGAGGCAAGATCCTTGGGCAGCCGTTCGAAGCCAGCCGCATCAAGGGTAGCGAAGCCCGCCGGATCGATGATGACATGCCGAACCAGCGCTTCGGTAACCTGCCGGTCCGCGTCCCGGCGATAGAGACCCTGCCGCTCGGCCTCATCGGCGAATTTTTCGACGTCCAGACCAGCCTGCCTGAGCCGGTTTCGCTCGAAGGCCTGGCTGTCATTGCTGGGGTCATTCAGCCAAGGCTGCGCCTCAGCGCGAAGCGTGTCCTCCAGGCGCGCCTTGTCGATGCCGAGAAGGGGGCGGAGCAGGCGCAGACCTTCGATCTCTCGAACCGCGGCCATGGCGGCAAGGCCGGCCCTCCCGCTTTTTCGCAACTTTCTCAGCGCTACGGTCTCGGCCTGATCCTGACGGTGATGTGCGGTCATCAGGTGGAAACAGCCATGTTGCATGCACCAGGCGGTAAGCAAGGCATAGCGGGCATCGCGCGCATGCCGTTGCAGGCCGGTTTTCGGCTTGTCGCCGGACCAGGTCAGGATGTGATGCTCGATGTCTCGCTCAGCCAGCCAGAGGCCGGTCTGGCGCGCATCGTCGTCGGAACCGGACCGGAGACCGTGATCGACGGTGAGGCCGACGACCCGCCCACGACGCTGCCTCGCCCAGTGATCGGCGAGCAGGGTAAGCGCCAGGCTGTCGGCGCCGCCGGAGACGGCAATCGCCAGCAGCGGTTCATCCTCGAACGGTTCGAGGCGGGCCATGCAGGCGGAAAAGGCGGCTTGATCGAGCACGGATCCTTCATCCGTCCAGACGTGCCGGCGGAAACCCTCGGCTCCAGCCTCGATACCGACCGTGTCGGTCAGCCGCATTGGGCGCGCGCGCGTTCCCTGGAAAGCGCCTGCTGGATATGCGCGGGCCGCTGGGGAAAGGCGCCGACCAGTTCCTCATAAGTGAGGCAGGCTTTATCCTGCTCGCCGAGATTGGAGAGCGACATGCCGAGCTTCAAGAGATTGTCGATCGCCTTTGCCGAGTCCTGTCCGTAGGTTCGGTAGTTGCGCGCGAAGGCGGCGGCGGACGCCGAGTAGTTCTGACGGACATAATGAGTTTCCGCCAGCCAATAGGCGGCGTTCGAGGCGAGCTGGTGTTCGCCGTTCAGGTCGAGAAACAATTCCAGACCGCCTTGAGCGCCCTGATAGTCGCCGGCCTGCAGCAGTTGCACGGCGTTCTCATATTGCTGCTCAGGCGTGAGCGTGCTGGTTTCCGGCGCCGCCACATCGGCGGGATCCGGCCTTGGGAGGCCGGCAAGCGCGCTTTCGGGCACGCTGCCGAGTTGCCCATCGCCAGGAGCGGCCCGGGCGCCAGCCGCGGACTGGGCGCCAGTCGCGGACTGATCGCCACCGGTGGCCGCGAGATCCCTCAACGCCTGTTCCGCACGATCCACCTCGTTGCCGGGCGCTCCTGCCGCCAGGCCTCCACCGCCGCCTTCTTCGAGCGCGCGCAGACGCTGATCCAGATCCTCCACCAGCTTGTCGAAGCGGCGATCGGTGTTGCGCTGCTCGAATTCGAGCTGCTCGATCCGGCCGGTCAGCCGGCGGATCTGTTCTTCCAGACGGCCGATCGCCGCCAGATCACGGGCCCGCGCCGAAGGGTCCTGCTGCGCCTGGATCTCGTGGATTGCCGCATGATCGACATCGGATATCGCCGACCCTGAACCGAGAACAGCCACGCCTGCGCTTACGGGTGTCGCCGCAAGCGTCAGACCGAGGGCTGCGGCAAGGGCGAGTTTTCCGCCGTGACGCGGCGCGACGGCAGGCATTTTCGGATCGGCTGATATCATCAGTTCACAGTTGTTACGACCGTGACCGCACGGCGATTATTCGCCCAGGCGCTTTCGCCGCTGCCGGCATCGGCCGGGCGTTCTTCGCCATAGGAAATGGTCAGGATCTGGTTTGGCGCCACGTTGAGGGCGAGGAGGTAGTTGCGAACGGCCGTGGCGCGGCGATCGCCGATTGCAAGGTTGTATTCGCGCGTGCCGCGCTCGTCGGCATGACCCTCGATGGTTACCACCGTGCCGGGATATTGACGCAGCCAGGCTCCCTGGCGGTCCAGGGTTTCGGTCGCAACCGGGCTGAGCACGGCGCTGTCATAGTCGAAAAAGACGCGGTCCCCGACTGAAAGCTCCAATTCTTCTTGAGAACCGGGCGTCGGCTGATTGGCGGCCACTTCGTCGGTGCCGATGCCGCTTTGGCCGTTCTCGAAGCTCTGCTGCTGATCGGCGGCGCCGCCGACATCGCCATTAGTACCGTAGTCGTAGTCGTCATTGGACGAACAGGCCGTCAACAGAAAAGCGACGGCCATCAGGGAAGAGGTGGTCCTGAACATTGATAGCTCCCTATCGGCACCGTGGTGCCCTTAAAAAAACTCGCTTTCGCACGCTTCCCCGACCCATTCTCGCCACAATGACCGAACCGGCGACCGCTGACGAAGAAGGGCGTCAAACCCTCTTGTCATTCACCAGCCTGACGGCTCCTCACGTTAAAGTCATCTTGGCATAATGTTGAATAAGCCGATGTGATCATGGAATCAAGACGGACCAATCCGGATCGGAAGCGTCGAGCGGCGTCGGCAGCTCGCGCTCGTTATAGCCGGTGATGTCGATGGTGAAGAGGCGCGTGGTGTTGGTGGAATAGTTCTTGCGGCTGAAGAGGATCACCCGGCCGTTCGGCGCCCAGGTCGGCGCTTCGTCGAGGGCGCTTCGGGTCAAAAGGCGCTCGTCGCTGCCGTCCGTATTCATGACGCCGATATGGAACAGGCCGCCTTTGATCTTGGTAAACGCGATCAGGTCGCCGCGTGGCGACCAGGCCGGGCTGCCGTAATTGCCGCCGCCGAAGCTGATGCGCTGCGGCTCGCCGCCATCCACATCCATGACGTAGAGCTGCGGAGATCCGGCACGGTCGGAATTGAACACCACCTGCTCGCCGTCCGGCGAAAAGGATGGAGAGGTGTCGATCGCCTGGCTATTGGTTAGGCGCTCGCGCTGATCGGCGCTCCGGCCGTTTTCCAGATCGAGCATATAGAGATCGGTGTTGCCGTTGCTGGCGAGCGACATCGCCAGGCGTTCCCCGTCCGGCGAGAATTTCGGCGCGAAGGTCATGCCCGGGAAGTTGCCGAAGGGCCGTTCGGTATCGGTGAGCAGATTGCGCTCGTAAATCTGCGGGACCTGTCCGCGATAGGCCATATAGGCGATGCTCGTGCCTGCAGGATGGAATCTGGGGGTGAGCACCAGATCGCTGCCGTCGGTCAAAAAGCGATGATTGGCGCCGTCCTGGTCCATCACGGCGATGCGCTTGATGCGGTCGAGAGCAGGTCCGGTTTCGCTGACATAGACGATCTGGCTGTCGAAATAGCCGCTTTCTCCGGTAATGCGCTCGTAGACGGCATCGGCGATACGGTGGGCGACGCGGCGCCATTGATCCGTGGTGGCCGTGAAGCGCAGGCCGCGCATCTGGCTTGCGGCGAATACGTCCCAAAGACGGAACTCGACGGTGATGTCCGTCGCCCCCTCGCCGGCAATCACCGTTCCGGCGACCAGCGCTTGCGCGTTGATCTGTCGCCAGTCCGCAAAGCGTGGCAGGTTCTGCAGCTCGTCCGGCGACTGGATGAAGGCGCGGGGATCGAGCGGTCGCATCAGGCCCGAACTTTCGAGGTCGGCGCTGACCACGGCGGCGATGTCGCGGCCGAATTTCGCGGCCTCGGGATTTTGACCGTAGAGATCGCTGATTGCGATCGGCAGGGGCTCGATGACGCCCTCTGTGATGTCGACCTCGAGCTGAGCCAAGGCCGATGACGAGGCCAGGAAAGGCAAAAGGGTGAACAGTAAGCAACCGATCGTTCGCATCGCCTCACCCAAATTCGACATCATCCGTTCACCGCGTCCTCTGGCCTGAAACTCATCTTGATATCGCGCCAGAGGGTGTATTTGTCCTCCGGCAGGTTGAGTTTGCCGCATCTGTCTACCGCGCGGCGCGCACTTTCCGCAACGGTTCTGTAGGTCGGATCGGAATTGAGGCGTGATTGGTCCAGGATCGACACGCGCTGTACGGTGCGGTCCGGACGCACTTCGATTCGAAGCTGCACGACCATGCCTTCGATCTTGCCGCCGTCGATACCGGCGGGCAGGGTCCAGCAGCGGCCGATCTGCGAACGCAGACCATTGATCTCGCTCGAGGTCAGCGCGACCGCCTCGCCGTCGCGAGTGCTGGCGACGCCATCGCCATCCAAAACCCGCCCCTCGCCCTGCTGCTCGGTATCCGAGGTGACCTTGCGATCGAGATCCTCGACGCTTTTGAGCAGTGCCGCAAACGCGTCCTCTTCCTCGGGCTCGGGCTCGGGCTCGGGCTCAGGTTCCGGCTCCGGTCGCGCAATCTCCGGCCTTGCCGCCGGTATCGGCGGCGCCTCGGCCTGTTCTTCCTCCCGTTCCGGTTCCGGCTCTGGCGGCGGCTCATCTTCATTGAAGGCTTCGGGTTCCGGCTCAGGCTCGGGTTCCGGCTCAGGCTCGGGTTCCGGCTCAGGCTCGGGTTCCGGCTCAGGCTCGGGTTCCGGCTCAGGCTCGGGTTCCGGCTCAGGCTCGGGTTCCGGC
>JBCCUL010000050.1:0-34456 GCA_039197065.1 Pseudomonadota bacterium
CTACCAGCTCACGGACGACGCGGGCGGTCGGTTTGCGATCGACGGTTCGAGCGGCGAGATCACCGTCGCGGACGGCTCGCTTTTGGATCACGAGACGGCGGCAAGCCACGACGTGACGGTGCGCGTGACCGACGCCTCGGGCGCCAGCTACGACGAGACCTTCACGATCGCTGTCGGGGATGTCGCCGAAAACATCACGCTTGCCGATGGCGGCGTGACCTTCACCGACGCGGGCGTCACCGAGACCAGCGTTACCGGCGGTTCCGGTGATGATGTCATTACCGGCGGCGCTGGCGCGGATAGTCTCGATGGCGGCAGCAGTGGATGGGACACGCTGGATGGCGGCGGTGCAGGCGACACGTACTACGCCATAGGTGATGGTCTGGCCGACACCTACGCGGACACAGGCTCCTCAGGGACCGATACGATCATCCTCAAATCAGGTACGGGGTCCAACTTCGAGCTGACCGATCAGTTCGACGCCGCAAGCACTGGTATTGAGGCGATTGATGGTTCGGCGGTCAGTGGCGAAACCCTCCGTGCCCAGAGGTCGAACTCGCAGATCAATTGGGACTTCAGCGGAATCACACTGACCGACGTCGATCAGATCGAAGGCCGAAATGCAGACGACACCATCATTGGTTCGGCAGGCGCCGACACGATCATCGGCGGCGCCGGCGCCGATACGATCGATGGCGGCGGCGGTACTGACGTCGCCGTCTTCTCCGGCAACTGGGTTGATTACACAATCAGCTTGAACAATGGCACCTATAGCGTCGTCGACAACGTCGGATCGGACGGCACGGATACAATCACAGGCGTCGAAACGTTCCGTTTTGCCGATGGAGACATCGCCGCTGTCGACGTCCTGAATGACACGCCGCATGATTTGACGCTGTCGGGTAGTTCCGTTGCCGAAAACGCCGCGAACGGCACCGTCGTCGGCACAGCATCCGGCTCCGATGTCGATGCCGGCGACACTCTCACCTACAGCCTCACCGACGATGCAGACGGACGCTTCGCCATCGACGGCACAAGCGGCGAAATCACGATCGCCGATGGCACGCTCCTCGACTACGAGACGGCGACTTCCCACGATTTGACGGTCAGGGTCACCGACGCAGGTGGACTGACTCATGATGAGACCTTCACCGTCAATGTCACCGATGTTGTCGATAACCAGGCGCCAACCGGTCTTCAATTCAAGGCCGAAGCCGCGACCTCGACTACAGTCGTTACTGAAGACTTCGACTCCGGCGCGACGGGCTGGAGCGACAACACCACCACGTCGGGCGGTGCCGGTCTCGATGGCGGTTATCTCGGCGGTTTCTTCGGTACAGGCGGCGCGCAGACCGTCTACAAAACCTTCTCGCTTTCAGGTGACCAAGACAGCGTCACCGTCAATTTCGACTTCTATGAGTTCGACACCTGGAACGGTGAGGAGTTCAAGATCTGGGTCGACGACGTCCTGGTCAGCACGGATGTCTTTTATACGCAGCAGTACTATGGCGCCGGCGACAGCAGCACCTATGGTAACAGCACATCGGATACGAGCAGCAATCTTGGACAGGGCATCTATAACGACCAGACCCATAGTTACAGCTTCACCATCGACAGCTCGGCGACAAGTATCAAAGTCGGATTCGGCAGCAATCTGGACGAGTCCGCTTCAGACAATACCGAGTCCTGGGGTATCGACAATTTCGAGATCGTCGAAAACCAGGGCGGCACGACGCTGCCGTTTGTGCAGTCGGAGTCCGAAACGGTGGCGACGGGCGAGATCGTAAACGTTGGAGGCTATAAGTCTGTCGATCGCTGGTCGCTCACCCATGATGGTGGCGACTTGACCATCGATATGCTCGCCGATGGCTTCAACGGCAGTGATCTGGACAGCATCGTCTATCTGTATCGTGACAATGGCGATGGCAGTTATACGCAGATTGGCAGCAATGACGATGGCGCTGCCGGCAGCGACGGATCGACCAGTCAGTACGACTCCTATCTGAGCGTTTCCGATCTCGCGTCAGGCGATTATATCATCGCGGTCGGTTCCTGGGGCACCAGCTCTTCCGAGGCCATTTCGAGCAGCGATACGGTTACCGCAAACACCACCGGTGCTTATCAGATGACGGTTACCGGCAGCGCTACGCTGAACGGCATTGCTACCAATCCGAGCGACAATACTTCCTGGGGCGATCCCAATGGCAACGCCGTGGTTGTTAGCTCCTCGGGAGGTGGCCTTGATGCGGACACGACGCTGGCCACCTTAGAGGCCGTCGATGCGGATAGCGGCGATAGCGCGAGCTACAGCCTGACGAACGACGCCGGCGGACGCTACAGCATCAATGCGTCGGGCGAACTCGACCTCGACGTCGCTCATGACGGCTCGAGCACGGCGACGGATACGATCACCGTCAGAACGACGGATGGGGCTGGGGCGACCTACGACGAAAGCATCGACGTCGCGCTCGGATCAAATAGCGGAGAAACCTTAAATGGTGGCGCCGGAAGCGACATCATTCATGGTCTCGACGGCTGGGATACGATCTATGCAGGCGCAGGTGACGATATCATCTATGGCGGCGCGGGCAACGACAACATTCTCTTCGGCGAGGGTGACGATATCGTCTATGGAGGCGATGGCGACGATACGATCGACGACGAAGGTAACGAGCGGCTGAACGGCGACAATGTTCTCGATGGAGGCGCGGGCGATGACAGGATTTGGGCCGGCCATGGCGATGACATTCTTTATGGCGGCGCTGGCGACGATTTTCTGTCGGGCGAGGGCGGTTCCGACCTCTTCGTAATTCTCCAGGGAGAGGGCAATGATCAGGTTATCGGCGGTAGCGGCTGGACGGACATCATCGAACTTCAGGATGCGAATGGCGGCAGCAATATCGGCACCTATGGTAGTGACTGGACGATCGCGTTTGACAGTGGATCGATCGAGGCTTCTGACACCAACGCCACGGATGGTTGGCTCGACCTGACCGACGATGCTTCGGGCACGATCACCATGCAGGATGGCACCGAAATCAGCTTCAACCAAATTGAGCATATTCAGTGGTAAAGAGGCGACGCGGAGAATGATCTCCATTGTCTGGAGCGATGATCGTGCTCGATCAGGCGGAGGCCAGTGCTTCCAGCGCCGTCAGAATTTCGAGGCGGCCCAACTGCTCGTCTCCCAGATGGAGAAGAAGCGGTTCGCGTAGGTTCGGACAGCGCTTGAGGCAGTCGGCCAACGTGTCGGCGTGGCCCTTGGCGAGACAGACTTGAACGCCGCCCTCCAAAGCCAGTGCATTGCCATCATCGACAAGGCTATCGAGTGCATGCCTCCGAACAAGGTCTGAACGATCCTCAAGAGCCTTGATCGCGATAGTCGGCTCACGTCGGCCTACTTGGCCGATGGCGAAACCGCGTACCATCGCATCATCATCTCCGAGAAGGATGGATAGTCGAGCGTCGACGTCCTCAGGTGACAGGTTGACGAGGATTCGAGCCGCGTCATGCCGGATCGCCGGATCAGGATCTTCGAGCGCATCGTCGATCTTTTCGAGGGCCGATCGTTCCGATGTAAGCGAGCGCCGTGTCAAGGACCGAAAAGCGGCAGCGCGTATTGTCGGCTCTTTGTCGGAAAGGGCATCGATGAGCGCTTCGGTGACCAACGCGCTCTGGCATTTCGCAGCCATGGTCAAAGCGACCTTGCGTATGTCGGTGGCGACGTCCGCGGGCCCGTCGACCGGCACGCGACGCTTCATCGGCTTTGGACCATCGGCGAGCTTTTCCTCAGCCGGTCTGTCGATCGTCTGAATGGCATCCAGCGTCGATTTCGGGAAATGTCCCTCGATCACGGTGTCATCTTCGACATCGGCGGTCACGATGTCGCCTTCGGGCGTGATGGTGACATGGCCCGGTCCACCTTCGACCTTCGAAGCGGCGAGATCGCCTTGCCGTTCGGCAAGCGGAGGATGCGCTTTCGCCTCCGTTCCAAAACCGCCGCCTATCGCCGATGCCAGAAGCTCGGCTGCATCTTGTTGATGTTCATGCTTGGTCTGTTCGGCCAAGTTTGCCAGAGCCGCCAGCGCTGCGGCGCGAATCTGACTGGTCGGATCGACGACACAGCGACGAAGCGCGTTGATCAAACCATCGCCCGATGTCTCGCCGAGCGCTGAGATCGCGGCGATCCTGACCTCGATCGGCCGTTCATTCTCTTCGGCCAGCCGACGCAGGGGCTCCATCGATCGCTGGCCCAGCAGCCTCGGCAAGGCCGCTATCGCCACTGTAGCAAGGGGCGCATCAGCGATGGTCATCCAGGCTTGGGCATTGTCGGCGAGATCGGCTGGCAAGGGTGTATGATCACCGTCGACCAGCGCCTTTAGCGCTGTTGCCCGCATCTCTTCGTCCGGATCGCCGAGCGCCGCTTCCAGCAACGCGGGGCGGTGTTCTCCGAAGGCTTCGAGAGCCGACTTGCGAACGCCGGAATCGGGATCGTGAAGGGCGAGCTCCGTAGCTTTAGAATTTTCAGGATCGACAACTGAGACCGCAAGCCGGCGAACGGCCGGGCTCTTGTCCTGCAGCAGGAGGTCGCGCATCGGTCTCAGCGTCTCGGGGCGGGCTTTTGCCATGGCTTTGACGGCCCGTTCGCGCACGCGAGCATCGCGATCGCGGAGAAAGCCGAGGAGCGCTGTCATGCCGCCTTCCTCGATGCGGGCGAGGGTCGGAAAGATGACCTCGTCCAGCTCCTGGCCCATCTCGTCGGTGCGCGCTTCCAGCAGATCGTCGATCGCCTCGCTCGCTTGTAGGTGACCAAGCGCTTCGATCGCGACGATCTGCACATCCAGCCAGTCGTCCCACATGCCGGCGTCGTCCTCCCAGGCGACCATGTCCTCAGCCCGATCCTTGGCGAGGCGGCGTATGAGAGGGATGGCGGCACGATCTTCCAGGCGGGCGATCGCACGAATCGCGAGAACCTTCACTTCCTTGACGGGATCGCCTTCAAGCGACCGCAAGATGGCCGCAGCATCACAAGGCCCGGCGCAGGTGATGAGCGCTTCCATCGCGTCGGTGCGCACATCCGGATCTTCGTCGAGCAGAGCATCGACCAAAGCGGATGCGGCGCCACGGTCGGCGAGAGCGCCAAGCGCTTTCGCTCCAGCGCAACGGATGACCGCGTCATCCTCTCGAAGATAGCGAACGATCACCGCCGCCGGATCGGCGACGTCGATGGCCTGTCGTTCAAGTCCTGTCATCACATCCCCCTCACCCAGGCGCACCGGCAGGTTTGACCTCGTCAAGCCTGCCGGTGCTGCCGGCTAGGCGATGTCGCGGCGTGCAAAGGACATGGAGCGGAACTGATGCTTGTAGGGGCTCTCGCCCATGCGCTGCACCTGACCCACGCCCATCTTGTAATTGTAATTGCCGCTGATCCAGTCGACCACGCGGCCGGCAAGGGCGTTCGCCGGCTGGCTGGTATGGAGGAAGTCCATATAGCCGACCCCCTTCTTGACGGCCGGCGTGACGATGGCGACGGCTGTTATCGCCGCACGGGTCAGCTCGATGTGCCCGTTCTTCAGGAGTGTCGCGAAGTCGAAGTCGTCGCCTTCGATGCCGACGATGGTGTTGGTCTGCACCGGGATGCGATCGGAGTAGACCATCACATAGTCGCCGTTCTCGATGCCGTAGGTGGCGGCGTCTTCCGGATGCAGCTCGATCCAGTTTTCCGGCCAGCGCTGCACGATGTAGGGACGGCGGCGATCGTCATAGCCGGACTGCCAGCGCTCGTTGATGCGCCCTGACGTGATCCAGAGTTCACCTTCCCTCGGCTTCAGCCATTCCCAGTAGCTGGAGAACAGATCCCAGGGCGCCTTCTGCAGATTGCACTTGCCGGTCTGGGTGTTGAAGTGGGTGAGCTTCTTGTTGAAGACCGTGCCGCCGGCGGGACCGTCGTCCGGGAGCACCCGGTTGACGTCATGGAGGCGCTTGGTTTCTTCGAGCGTACCGTCCGCCAGCATCAGGACGGGGCCTTGAATGCCGTTGGTGCCGAACTCGCCGAGCTTCTGGTGAAGCGTCTTGCCTTCCCGGTGAGCGGCGACCTTCACCATGTGAAAGTCTTTCCGCGACCCGCGTGAGAAGCGCGAACCCTCTTCCAGGACGTCGTTGGAGTTCTCCCAATCGAAACCCTCGAAACCCATTTTCTTGGCGAGATTGGCGATGATCCACCAGTCGGACTTCGCTTCGCCCGGCGCATCGTAGAACTTCGGATAAAGGCGAATGCGCCGCTCGCCATTGGCGCGGGTGAACGTATCCTCGCCCCAGCCGGAGGCCGGGAAGATGATGTCGGCGTAGCGCGCGCCGATTGGGTCGACCAGATAGATGTCCTGGTTCCAGACCACCATGCCGCCGCTGTCGACGCGCTTTTTCAGCGTGTCGATGATGTCGTCTTTGTCGAAGCTCTGGACCTGATGGGGATTTCGCGTGGTGAGCTCGTCGAACTTCGCCTGCAGCGACTGGGAGCCGCACATCGCCTGCACCCAGGTGGTGCCAATGACATGGGCAAGGCGGGTGTGGCCGGACATCAGATAACGGTCCGTGTCCATCGCGCGCCGCCGGCGCCCGGGCAGCTTTTCCGGGGACTTGTTCCGGGGATAACCGCCGCCGCGGAGACCGCCGCGCTGATGGCCGCCCGCCCGCCCGATCACCTGGCCCGGCCGTCCGCCGCAGCCGCAGATGATGCCGAGGGACGAGATGGCGTTGGTGTTGCCGGTGTTGTTGGACCAGTAAAAGCCCTTCTCGATCATGATCGAGGTTTTGGGGCGGGAGCCGTTGTCCCTCGGTTTCGCCATCCATTCCGCCGCCGTGTAGATCTTCTGGACGTCGATCTGCGCGATCTCGGCGGCCTTTTCCGGCTGGCTGTAGTCCTGCTCCAGCAGCCAGGCCTTCCAGTCCTCGAAGCCGTCGGTCTGGAACTTGCCCCAGGTGGTGCGCCACTGCCAGGGCGTGTTGCGGGTACCCTGGCCGAAGCCTGACGAGCTTTCCCATTTCGAGTTGACCCAGTTCTGGATCCACTCGGCGTCCTCCCAGCCGTTCTCGACGATCACCCGCGCGATCGCGAGCACGACGGGCAGATCGGTGCCCGGCTGGATATCGAGGAGAAGCCCGCCGTTCTTCTCCGCATAAGCCACGCCTGCGGTTCGACGGGGGAGAAGGAAGATAGCCTTCTGGCCGTTCTGAATGCCCGGCATGATCCAGTCGGTAAACAGGATCGTCTTGGACTCGTAAGGGTCCGTGCCGCACATCAGCAGGGTTTCGGCGTCCCGCCAGTCCTCGTAGGACGGGCCGAAATTGTCGAAGCCCGCATCACGAAAGCCGGGCGTCGATGTGACGTCTGAGGGCGTATCATGAAAGGTAAAGTTGGCGGTGCGCACGTTGCGCAGCGCGTATTTCGTAATCGCGTAGGTGTTCTCCATATAGCCGTAGGAGAAGGTTTTGACGCCGTAAGCGTTGGTGCCGTGATGGTCGAGCACGTGGCGGCCGACCTCGGCGGCGATGTCGAGCGCGAAGTCCCAGGTGACCGGCATCAGCACGCCGAACATGCGGACCATCGGCGACTTCAACCGATCGCGCGTCGGGCTTTGCGGGTTGTAGACCTTCTTGGCAAGCGCGCCGCCGCGGATTGAGGAGTTGCCGTTCGGGTTGACGAACTCGGTGTCCTTGTCGGGGATGATCACGACATGGTGCGGCTCGCCATTGTGCAGCACGATGTTGTGCTGGTTGGGCGCGATCCAGGCGCCGAGCGGGGCGACAGGAAAGTCTTCGCCGAACGCATTCTGATCAGCCGCCGGGCCGCCGACCTTGCCGCCTTTAACCGGCCAGCGATAGACCTTGTAGCCGCAGGCGACGATGCAGTAGTCGCAGGCGGTCGAGATGACGTCGGCATCCGGCGGAGGCAGCGGCACGCTCTCTTCGGGGACGTAGTAAGGTGTGGACATTTTTGTGCGCTCCCTCAGCCCTGAAGATTATCGAAACGGCCGTAGATCAGGCCGAACATGCCGACGGCGTAGATGTCGTCCCCGTCCAGCTCCAAGAGCACCTGCGGCAGGGACTGGTAGGCCTGGCCGGAGATGAAGATGCCGTGGCGGGTGAGATCGAAGGTGGTCAGATGCAGAGGGCAGGGACCGAGCGCCTTGTCTGCCGCCTGGTAAGTGCCCTGCAGCGGTCCGCCCTGGTGGGTGCAGGTGTAGTTGAAGGCGACCACGTCCTTCTCCGGCCCGAGCCCGCCGCCGGCTTCGCGCCCGAGCTTGACCAGGATGCTCTCGGCATAGAGGCCTTCGTCCGGATATTCGAAGTCGAAGGGCTCATCCACCACCAGCGAGGACAGTTTGGTGATGAATTTTCGTGGATAGGTCGCGACCACCGCCGGTGTTTGCGATTCCGCAAGGCCGGGGATGCCGACCATCACGACGGTCGTGGCCATGCCGCTGGTCAGAAGGAAGGAGCGGCGGTTCATCAGGCAGGGACGCGTGCCCGCCTTTTCAGCTTCGCCGTTCTCGCCATTGACTGCGGCGGCGATCTTCGGGTCGATCGTCATCTCGTCTCGCTCCCTCAATTCACGGTCGGCGCTGGCAGCGCTTCCATCACGGGAAGGTCCGGCTCCTCGATCAGGATCTCTTCGCCCGACAGGCTTTCGAGAAAGGCCACCAGATCGTCGATTTCGTCATCGCTTAGGCCGAGCGGCTGGATCAGATCGCTCTTGGTCTCGGCAAACTCGTTCTCGCCGCCGCCCTGATTGTAGAAGACCACCACGTCTCTGAGCGTCTCCAGCATGCCGTTATGCATGTAGGGGAAGGTGTATTGGGTGTAGCGGAGGCTCGGGGTTCTGAACTTGCCCTTGTGCTTCTTGTCCTTGGTGCGGAAGTAGAGGCCGGGGTCGTCCTTGGTGTTGCGGTAGAGCTCCTCGGTCGAGCCTTTGGCGTAGAGCTCGAAGCGGAAGGTGATCTGGGCGAGTGGATCATCCTCCCAGCCGGCATAAGGCGGCACGCCGAGATTATGATACTGCTCGTCCGTCAAGAGCGG
The DNA here is from genome assembly GCA_039197065.1 of Pseudomonadota bacterium. Taxonomy (GTDB): domain Bacteria; phylum Pseudomonadota; class Alphaproteobacteria; order Geminicoccales; family Geminicoccaceae; genus JANQPX01. The sequence continues at coordinate 9,076 of JBCCUL010000050.1, forward strand.
CCCGTTGTGGCAGGCGATGCAACCAGCCTTGCCTGCGAACAAGTCGAGGCCGTTCTTCTGCTGGTCGGTCAGGGCGTCGTCATCACCACGCATATACGCGTCGAATGGTGTGTCGGTCTGCACGATGGTTCGCTGGAAGGCGGCGATCGCCATATAGGCATGGCGGATGTTCGGCCAGTCGTCGCCGAAGACATCGGCGAAACGTTCGCGATATTCCGGCACGAAGGCGAGACGCGCTTCCATCATGTCGTCTTCGCCATTGCCGGCGACACCACCGCGCGCCGCTGAGCGCGCCTGGCTCTCGAGAGACTTGGACGCGCCCGCCCAGAACAGCTTCGAATAATAGGCCGCGTTCACGATGGTCTGGCTGTTTCGCCAATGGGTCGTGCCGGGATAGCCGATGCTGATTCGGTCCTGTACCGCCCAGCCGGCTTCCGGCAGGTGGCAGGCCGAGCAGGGCATCGCATTGTTGCCGGACAGGATCGGGTCGAAGAACAGCATTTTGCCGAGCTCGACTTTGGCGTCCGACATCGGATTGTCAGCCGGGATCGGCGGGTCGCCGAGCGGGGCCAGGCCGTCTGGGCGATGGTCATCTGCAATCGCCGGCGCTGCCAGAAGGGCGGCCAGCAAAGCTACGCTGAGAACGTTTCTCTTCATGGTCGCCTCCCTCAGTTGGTGGTTTCGCGCCAGTTTTCGATCAGCGCGTAGTTGTAGTCGTCCTCGCGCCAGACATAGGCGTCGGTGTCGAAGCTGTCGCCGCTGAGCGCTTCGAGGAACGCGATCAGATCCGCCTTCTCGCTCGGCACCAAACCCAGCGGTTTGAGGCGGGAGTCTTTTAGAGGATCATCGCCGCCGCCGGCGTCGTAGAAGTCGACCACCTCGTCCAGCGTCGCGAACACGCCGTTGTGCATATAGGGCGCCGTCCAGGTGAGCTCGCGGAGCGTCGGCGTCAAAAACGTGCGCTTGGTCTCGGGCGTATGGGTGCGGATATAGGCGCCGAGGTCCTCGCGCAGGTTCATGTAGTTCTCGATGCCCATGAACTTCGCGTAGGTGACGAAGGCCGAATGGCGCATCGGGTCGGCCCAGATCTCGTCATTGGTCGGCACGCCGGTATTGTAGGGCCGATCGTCGGTGTAGCGCGGACCGCTGTGGCAGGCAGCACAGCCGGCCTTGCCTTCGAACAGTCCCTGGCCGCGAGTGGCCGCTGCCGACATCGAGCCGCTATCGACCGGCGCACCCGTCGAGACGATGGTCTGCATGAAGGCCTGGATCGCGTTTCTCGCCCCGCCATTCGAGGGCTCGCTCATGCCGGCCGCCTGGAACATCTCGACATAGACCGGATCCTGCTTCATGCGCTCCTGCATGATCCGCATGTCCATGTTCATGAGATAGGTCTCGGTGATCATCTCGCGGGTGACGTCGTTGAGCGTCGTGCCCTGTCGGCCGTCATGGAACCAGGCGTCCCGATAGCCGACATTGGCAAGCGTCGGCGCATTCCTGAAATGCCCGGCGCCTGTATAGGCCTGGGACAGCGCCTCGCCGTCCGTAAACGCCTTGTCCGGCTGATGGCAGCTCGCACAGGCGAGCGTCGTGTCGCCAGAGAGGCGCGTGTCGTAGAACATTCTCTTGCCAAGCTCGGCAAGCGCCGGATCGACCTCTAACGGCGGCAAGGCCGCGTCCTGCGCCAGCGCTGATGCGCTAAACCCTATCGTGAAGGCCAAGGCAAATTTGAGTCTCATTCTGTCCCCCTGAATGGACGATGAGCTCGCCGATCTGACAACCGACGCCGCTTTTCATTCGACTAATTCAAAAGTGTCAGGCGGTAGTGTCATTGATTACAATCAAGTTGCAGCGCACAAATTGCCTGATCGGCAAAAAGGCCACATTTTTCATAAGCGTTTAAATGAGTTGACCGAGATCAAGAATCTTTGGCCGAACGCCCTCTACGCTCCTGCACAACATAAGAGAGGAGGGGCGCATGGACGCCTTGCGACAAATCCCTTCCCGTCCAGGAGTGTTGTTGCCGACCCTGCCGCCATGGTGCGACATCGACGATGATAGCCGCCGGATTCTGTTGGACGGAGCGCAGCATGTCGTCGCCGACAGGGACACCTATCTCGACACGAGTGCTGTCATTGTCATACGCGGCGTACTGGCGCTGGAGCGTGAGCTTTCCGATGGCAGGCGCATCCTTGTGGCCTTGTTCCACGACGGCGATCTGATCGATTTCCGACAATCGGATCGCGCCCGCCAATGCCGGATCATGACGGTCGCGCCTTCCGATATTCTCACCTTCGATGAGGGTTGGGTCGACGCCTGTTTATCGCGTCACCCATCGATCGGCGCCATCGTCGATCGCCAGTTGAAGCGCCAGCAGGCCAGAGCCAACGATCACATCGCCGACCTCGCGGCCAAGACGCCGCTCGAACGCCTGGCGTCCGTCCTGTTTGAACTCGGCCGCTGGCCGGACAGCGATGTCAGCGAAAAAGGGGAGCCGATCGTTCGGGTTCCAATCAGGCGAACGGACATCGCCGACTATCTCGGCATGAAACCGGAAACGCTCAGCCGTGCCGTACGCGCTCTGGAGCAGGAGGGTCTCATTCAGACATTGGAGACCGACCAGATCCTGATGATCGACGTCATCGGTCTACGCCGCATCGCCAACGGCGGCCGGCCAAGGCGCTCGACCAGAACTGGCTAGCGATAGGACCATGTCATCAAAGGTTCGGGGAGTGACTAAGTAATGGTCCTGACTTGTGGAGCGTCAATTCAATATGACACTTTTACTGTCAGCATAGAGTGACAGTCAGGGAATCGTCATGCGTATCGCGCTCGTTCATCCCAATTATCACTCCGGCGGAGCGGAGATCGCCGGCAACTGGCCGCCCGCCTGGGTCGCCTATCTGGCGGGGCCGCTGAGGAAAGCGGGCTACGACGACATTCACTTCATCGACGCCATGACCAACGATCTCGAAGACGAGGTGCTGGCGGCGCGTCTGAAGGAGCTGAAGCCGGACATCGTCGGCTGCACCGCGATCACGCCCTCGATCTACAAGGCGGAGCGAGTCCTGGAGATCGCCAAGGAAGCCTGCCCGGACGCGGTGCGCGTGCTCGGCGGCGTGCATGCGACCTTCATGTTCAAGCAGGTGCTCTCCGAAGCGCCCTGGATCGACGTGATCGTCCGCGGCGAAGGCGAAGAGATCTTTTTGGACCTGGTCCGTGCGGTCGCCGAGGGCTGCTGGCCCGCCGCGCGCACCGAGATTGAGGGGCTCGCTTTCCGGGACGGCGAGGAAATCATCGCCACCAAAGCGGCCCCCACGGTCAAGGACGTGGACGCGATCAACCCCGACTGGTCGCTGCTGGAATGGGAAAAATACATCTACGTGCCGCTTGGCGTGCGCGTCGCGATCCCGAATCTCGCCCGCGGCTGCCCCTTCACCTGTTCCTTCTGCTCGCAGTGGAAGTTCTGGCGGGACTACCGCATTCGCGATCCGAAGAAGGTGGTCGACGAGATCGAGAACCTGGTCGAAAACCACGGCGTCGGCTTCTTCATCCTCGCCGACGAGGAGCCGACCATTCACCGCAAGAAATTCGTCGCCTTTTGCGAGGAACTTATCGCGCGCGGCCTGCCGGACAAGGTGAAGTGGGGCATCAACACCCGCGTCACCGACATTCTGCGGGACGAGAAGCTACTGCCGCTCTACCGGAAAGCCGGGCTCGTCCATGTCAGCCTCGGCACCGAGGCCGCGGCCCAGCTTCGGCTCGATCTCTTCAACAAGGAGACCAAGATCGAGGATAACCGACGCGCCATCGAGCTTTTGCGCAATGCCGACATCTTCATCGAGGCGCAGTTCATCGTCGGCCTCGAAAACGAGACGGCGGAGACCCTCGAAGAGACCTATCAGATGGCGCGCGACTGGGATCCGGACCTCGCCAACTGGTCGATGTACACGCCCTGGCCGTTCTCGTCGCTGTTCCAGGATCTCGGCGACAAGGTCGAGGTGTTCGATTTTTCCAAATACAACTTCGTGACCCCCATCATGAAGCCTGAGGCGATGGACCGGGCGGAACTGCTCGACCGGGTCATGAACAACTACCGGCGCTTCTATATGAAGAAGGCGCTGTTCCATTACCCCTGGCGCGGGACAGGCTTCCGCAGGCGCTATCTGCTCGGCTGCCTGAAAGCGTTCCTGAAGGCCGGGTTCCAGCGGAAATTCTACGATCTCGGCCGTGTCAATTACTGGGGACCGCAGTCGAAAGGCGGCGTCGACTTCAAGTTCGACCGCACCAAGAAGATAGCGCCCGCCCAGCTCGCCGATTGGGACAGCGCCGCCGACAAGGCCGCGCGTGCGCGCGCCCAGCGCGCCAGCCGGCGGCGCGAAAAGACCGGCAGTACGGTCTATGCGAATGTCAAAGCCTGCGGTGGCGGTGAGCAGCAGCTGCGGGAAAGCGTCGATGCTTGAACCGGACGCAGCGGCTTGAGGTGCAAGCCAAGGAGGATGTGATGGGCAACGTGATCGCCGATCGTCTGATCCATCCGGTGCCGGCCAGGAAGCTGGTTGGTGCCGCACGGGATACGACGCTGCCGGTCGATGTCACGCGACCCGCCAAGATCGGGCCGAATGCCATCCTGCAGCTGATCGCCGTCATGCGCGAAGAGCAGCATGATCGCTGGCTGCGCGATATCTTCTATCGATCCGGCCTTTCCGCCATGCTGTTGGAGCCGCCGACGGAGATGGTCGACGAGACCGCCGTCGCCGATCTTTATAAAGCCCTGTTCGAGCGCCTGCCGCCGGCCGCAGCCAGCAGGATCGCTGCGAAAGCCGGCATCTATACGGCGCGCTACATCCTGGCGCATCGCATTCCCAAGCCGGTGAAAATCATTCTCAAGCTCCTGCCGTCAAGATGGTCGGCGCCACTGCTGCTCCGCGCGATCCAACGGCATGCCTGGACTTTCGCGGGATCGGGGAAGACCAGCGTGGTGACGGGAAACGAGTTGGCGATCGAGATAGCCGCCAATCCGATCGCCATGCCGGGCTGCGTCTGGCATGGCGCGGTCTTCGAGACCTTGTTGCGGCGCCTGGTCTCGGCAAAGGCCAGCGTTCGGCAAACGGACTGCTGTCGCAACGGAGCGCCGGCCTGCCGTTTCGAGATCGCGCTTTCCGATAGACAGAGGTGATGACGATGGCACCGATCATGGACCCGTTGATCGAGAAATATGCCGGCGCCAAGGTGCCGCGCTACACCAGCTATCCGACGGTGCCCGACTTCCAAAAAGGCTTCGCCGGCTCGACCTATCGCCGCTGGCTCGAAGCGCTCGATCCGAAGGAGCCGGTGTCCCTCTACCTGCATGTGCCGTTCTGCCGGAAGATGTGTTGGTATTGCGGCTGCAACATGAAGCTCGCCAATCGCTATGAGCCGATCAGCGACTATGTCGGCACGCTCATCAAAGAGATCGAGCTGGTGGCGGCAGCCCTTCCCGGCAAGCTTCCGGTCAGCCATCTGCATTGGGGCGGCGGCACGCCGACAGCACTCTCGCCGGATGATCTCGAGCGTGTGATGGACGTGATCCGGGAGCGCTTCGCGATCACCGGCGAGGCCGAACTCGCGATCGAGAGCGACCCCAGGACGCTCACCGCCGAGATGGCCGGGCGCATCGGCAGGCTCGGCTTCACGCGTGCTAGCTTCGGCGTTCAGGAGTTCGATCCGAAGGTGCAGGCCGCGATCAACCGCATCCAGCCGCCTGATATGGTCGAACGCGCGGTCAATCGCCTGAGAGAAGCCGGCGTCACCGGGATCAATTTCGATCTGATCTACGGCCTTCCACACCAGACCGTTTCGAGCATCGTCGAGACCATCGCGACCTGCCGCCGCATGCAGCCCGACCGGGTGGCGCTGTTCGGCTACGCCCATGTGCCCTGGATGGCGAAGAATCAGCGCATGATCAAGGAAGAGGCGCTGCCGAACGCCGAGGCCCGCTACGCCCAGGCGCGCGCTGCCGCGGACCGGCTGGTGGCGGCCGGCTATCTCGATATCGGACTCGACCACTTCGCGCTGCCCATGGACAGCCTTGCCGTCGCCGCTGTGGACGGCACGCTCCGCCGTAATTTCCAGGGCTACACGACCGATCAGGCCGAGACCCTTCTGGGTTTCGGCGCCACCTCGATCGGCAAGACGCCTTCTGGCTACGTCCAGAGCATCACCGAGACCCGCGCCTGGACCCGAGCTGTCGAGGAAGGCGATCTGCCGGTCGCCAAAGGCCATGCGCTTTCCGATGACGATCGCATCAGGGGGCACATCATCGAGCAGATTATGTGCCAGGGTGTGGTTGATCTTTCCGATCTCGCTCGGGAGTTTGCCCTGCCCGGTGATTGGTGCCGGGACGAGCTTCAGCGCCTTGATCCCCTGGTCAAGGATGGTCTGGCGACGCTCAGCGCAGGCACGATCCGGCTGACCGATCAAGGCCGTGCTCTCGCCCGTGTCGTTGCGGCGATCTTCGACAGCTATCGACAGACAGCGACGTCACGCCACTCGGTGGCTGTTTAGTTTCCGGGCCTGTCCGATCGCGTGACACACGCGCAGCTACCGAGAGGTTTCCTATCGATGTTCCAGACACCTCCCAGCCTCAAAGTCGCCATGACGCCCTTTCCCTATGCGGTCGCCATCGATGCGACGCTTGCGGAAGCCGGACAGTTGATGGCCGAGCATGAGGTCCACCATCTTCCGGTCACCAACGAGGATCATGAGATCGTCGGCATTCTTTCCAACCTGGACCTCATGGCGGTGACCAAGGGAAAAAGACAGGGAAACAATATGCGGGTCCGGGATGTATGCGTCACGGATGTCTACATCGTCGATCTCGACGAACCGATCGACAACGTCGTTCTGACCATGGCCGAACGGCATATCGGGTCCGCCGTCGTAACGCGTCAGGGCAAGCTCGCTGGCATCTTCACCTGGGTGGATGTCTGTCGCTGCTTTGGCGACTATCTCCGCAGCAAGCAGCCTTCCGGCGAAGGGGATGACGCGGCCTGACGGAACGTCAGACGAAAAAAACGGTGCCAGCTTGTCCGTCAGCCGCTATGTCGACTGACGACGAAACAGATCGAAGATCTTGCTTTCATTGAGATCGTCCCAACCACGCTCCTGGAGTTTCTCCAGGGCGACCAGGGCTGCGGACGCAAAGGGCGCTTCGATGCCGACATCCTTGGCAAGGGCGACGCCGTAGGCGGTGTCCTTCTGCCGCAGGCTTACCGGAAAAGTCAGATCGTGATCGTGATGATCATCAACCATGCGACGCAGATTGTCGCTGATCAGCCGGTTGGCCATGCGGTCTTTGGTCAAGGCCTGTGTCACGCGATCAAGATCGAGACCGGCGCCCGCCGCGACCGCCATCGCTTCGGCGGCTCCGGCAAGCTGTACGGATGCCAAGAGATTGGCGACGAGCTTGTAGGCGGTGCCGCTGCCGGGTGGGCCAAGATGAAGAATGTCCTCGGCAAGTTCATCGAGCAGCGGACGGGCTCGTTCCAGATCGCCGGCTTCAGCCCCGACATTGAGGACCAGGGTTCCGGCCGCCGTGGCATCGGGCACGCCAGTGACGGGACAATCGATCGGCCTAAGCCCGCGCTGGCGCAAGGCCTCCGCCCATGTCGTCACCCAGCCATGGCTAAGCGTCGAACATTCGAGAGCGAGCGCGCCCTCTTCGAATTCGCCGGCGAGTACGCCGTCATCACCCAGCCAGACGGCGCGCGAGACGTCATCATCGCGCACCATGACCAGGATCGCCTCGGCGCCTGCGCATGCATCGCGCGGGCTGGAGGCGTGCATGGCGCCCATGGTGCTCAATGCGTCGGCTGATCCCGCGGCCGGATCATAAACCGAGACTTCGTGTCCGGCGCTAAGCAATCTGGTTGCCACGCCAAGCCCCATATGACCTAGTCCGATGCAAGCGATGACTGTCATCAAAGAACTCCAAAGAACCGTTGGAAAGTGCTTGGCGCCGACAACCGGCTAGGGATATGCAGCCTTCCAACATCAAGGCCAGTGACTAGTCGGATGTCTTCAACGCTCCAGCGAGCGGACAAAGGCCAGGATGAAATCCTGTTCGGCTTCATCCGTGATCTTCACATGGCGCATGCGCGTGCCGGGAACAAAGGCTTCGTTGTCGGCCATCCAGGCGCGCAGATTATCTTCTGACCAGATGATGCCCGAGTCCTTCACCGCATCCGAATAGGCGAAGCGCGGAAGGCTGCCGGCTTCGCGTCCGATAACGTTCACCAAACTTGGACCAAAGCTGTTTTCGGCCGGGTCGGGCGAATGGCAGGCGCGGCAGCGATGCTGAAACAAGACCTCGCCCGCGGCGGCGCGCGCCTGTTCCAGCTGCTCGTCATCGGCAGCCTGTACGCTGTTACCCCAGAACGCGAAGATCATAGCCAAAGCCAGCAGCGTCTTGTTCATCATGAACTGTCCTCATCTGCGCTTATCGTCTAAATTACGAAGTAACGGGGCTTGGATGTCGTTGACTTGGATCAAGGCGAGAGAGCCAGCCCGCCAAAGGCGCACTGCAGGCAGGGGACGAAACGTAAATCGGCGGCTTTGTCACATTCGGCTCCGCGCCACATCTATATCATCCGAAGCAGGCAAGACGGCTATATCATCCGAAGCAGGCAAGACGGCCTCGAACCCAAGGTAGGAGACGACAGGTGGTGCGCTTTTTGTTCATGCTGCTGTTCCTGACGGCATCGGCTGCGTCGGCGGAGTCTCTGAAGCTGGCACCGGAGGAAGCGCTTGAACGCGCCCAGCAGGGCGAGATTGCCTTCGTTGATATTCGTTTGCCTTTCGAATGGGCGGAAACCGGCCTGCCCGAGGCTGCGGAGGGCATTTCCCTCCAGGATGAGACGCTGCAGCCGCGACAGGGCTTCATCGACGATCTCATCGCCCTGGTCGACGGCGACCGCAGCCTGCCCATCGCCCTCATATGCGCCCGCGGCAACCGATCGGCGTTCGCCCAGAAACTCCTTGCCGCCAACGGGTTTACCGCCGTGCTGGACGTCACGGAAGGCATGGTCGGCGGCCCGAATGGTCCCGGCTGGATCGGCCGGGGCCTTCCCACCGTTCCTTGCGAAGCCTGCTGATGTCCCGGCAGGCTCAGTTCAGGGTGCGCGTCTCGTTGTAGTGCGCTTCGAGATAATCGAGGATCAGGGCGCGTTCTTCCTCATCGAGCTCCGGCATGCCCTGTTCCTCGACCATCCAATCCAGCGTTTCGTCCCAATGCTTTCGCGAAAGCCCCTGCTGGGCCACCAGACGAAAGGAGTGGCAGCCGTGACAGGCATAGAAGGTCTCTTCCTTGCCCGGCCCCTCCGGCAGGCTCGCCAGTAAGGCCTCGTCCGGGTCCATGCCGTCTTCGGCCAAGGGAGCGCTTGGGGGCGTCAGCCCCCAAGACAGGAACGCCGCCAAGATCGCTGCTGAGGAAAGCCTGACGATCCGCTTCACGGCCGCTCCCTCGCTCAGCTCGTCACCGTCACGCCGATGCGGTGCATGGTGTTGTTGAGGTAGCCCTTCGGGTTCCAGTTGATCGCGAAGGGCTGCATGACGCCCGCATCGTCGGTGGCGCGCGCCCAGACCTCGAAATAGCCGGCAGCCGGGAAGGTGACGTCGGCGCGCCAGTTTTGCCAGGCGAAGGGATTGACCGGAGCATCGAGGGTGGCGGCCTGCCAGCTGGCGCCGAAATCGATGCTGATGTCGAGACCGGCGACGGTATGATCGCCGGCCCAGGCATGGCCGCGCACCTCGGTGGAGAGACCGCTGACCGCGGCATTGGTCTCGGGGAAGGTGATCAGGGACTTCACCGGCATGGACTCCATGATCACGAAGTCCTCCTCGGGCACGTCCGTCCCCGGGGCCACATTGTAGCCGGGCACGCGGTAGGACGTGCCGGTCATCTTCGGACCGTCATGGACCTGATCGCGCACCCAGATGCGGTTCAGCCATTTCTGCGAGCAGGAGCCGGGCCAGCCAGGGCAGACCGTGCGCAGCGGCGCGCCGTTCATCGGGTGGATCGGCTCGCCGTTCATCTCGAAGGCGATCAGGCAGTTCGGGTCCATGGCCTTGGCGATCGGCACGCCGCGCGAAATCGGCAGCTTCTCGGGATCGCCGGAGAGATGCGCATCGGCGCCGACATGGCCGGTGTAAATGGCGCTGTCCTTGACGCCCGCCGCCTTTAGCACATCGGCATAACGCACGCCCGTCCACTCGGAGCAGGCGACGGCGCCGACGGTCCACTGATTGCCCTTTGCGGGCGGGTTGAAGGCGCTTCGGCCATTGCCGCCGCATTCGATCTGCAGCGCCGCGGTGACCACCTCGAACTGACTCTTAAGATCGTCGATCGACAGCTCCAGCGGCGTATCGACTTCGCCATCGACCGTGAGCGTCCAGCTGGCGGGATCCGTATCTTCGGGAGGCACGCCATTGTTCCTGATGAAGTGGCGTGCTGTGGGCGTAATCGCGTCGTCCAAGAGATGGGCGGGCGTTTCCGCGTTCAGCGGCCGGTCATTCAGAACGCTTAGACCATCCTTGCCCTCGATCTTGAAGTCAGAAAGTTCGTCGGCAAGCGCCGATGGGATCAGGCCAGCCGGCATGTTCCGGCTGAAGGGGATGGAGGCGCCGACGACGGCCGCCATCGAAGCGAGCCCGGCGCCTTGAAGAAAACCCCGCCGGCCAGCGGCGGCGCGCCGCCCGAAGACCAGCCAGTCCGCTTGCTCCGGGTCGTTTTCATAGAGCTCGCAGATACCACGCTCTTTCGGCTTTTGCGTCACTTCATGTCTCCCCTTATCCAACCTGAAATCGGTTTTTTCTGCACCAAAACATCACCTTCCAATAATCATATAGAAAGCTTGGCGAGCCGGCCCAGATTTGAGCCGACTCGCCCGGAAATTCAGTTCAGCTGAAAATATCGGCAATGATGCTGTCGTACCAGGCGTCCGCCTCTTCACGGGTCTGGAGACGGAGATCCGCGCTTTCGCCAACCTCGCTGATGAAGCCGTCGGTCTTGGCGATCTTTTCGTCGGTGGCCTCGTAGCTGGCGCCTACCTTCATGGTGTCGGCATCGGCGACGGTGCTCCAGCAGGTGTTCCTGAAGCGTGCCGGGAAGGTCTGCGAGCCGGTGAGCGCCGCGCGCACGGCCATGGCGCAGACCTTGGCCTGGCTGTTCGCGGAAAAGCCCGATTTCGGCATGTCCCCAGCGATCGAGGCGTCGCCGACCACGTAGACATCGTCGACCACGGTGGAGGCCATGGTGTACGGATCGATCGGGCACCAGCCGCTATCGTCGGTGGCGCCGGCGGCCGCTGCGATCACGCCGGCCTTTTGCGCTGGGATGATGTTGGCGGCGTCCGCCTCGAACACGTCGCCGTCCTCGGTGGTGATGGTCATGGCGGAAGCGTCGACCGAGGCGACCTTGCCGCCGAAATCGCCCGGCACCAGCTCGACCATGCCGTCATAGTGACCGGTCCAGGCTTCCTGGAAGAGGGCCTGCTTGGAGTGCTTTTCCTTGGGATCGAGGATCACGATCTTCGCCGTCGGATTGCTCTCCTTGAAGCGCTTGGCGATCATGCAGACGCGCTCATAGGGGCCGGGCGGGCAGCGATAGGGATTGGGCGGGGTGACCATGACGAAGGTGCCGCCTTCGGTCATGGCGTCGACCTGCTGTTTCAGGAGCTGGGTCTGTGGACCAGCCTTGTAGGCGTGGGGCATGATCTCGCTTGCCGCCTCGTCGTAACCTTCGATGGCGTCCCATCTGAAGTCGATGCCGGGGGCGAGAACGAGCTTGTCATACTCGACCACCGACCCGTCTTCGAGGGTGACGGTTTTGGCCGCCGCGTCGACGCCGCTTGCGAACGCGTTGATCACATTGACGCCGTTGCCGGCCATGGTGTCATAGCTGTGGGTGATGCTGTCGAAATCGCGGATGCCGCCAATATAGAGATTGCTGTAGAAGCAGGTGGTGTATTGCGCGTTGGCTTCGATCAGGGTGACGTCCAGATCCGGCGCGTCCTTTTTCACGTATTTGGCAACCGTGCCGCCGCCGGCGCCGCCGCCGATCACGACCACGCGTCCCGCGGACTGGGCGCGGAGGATCGAGGGTGCGGCGAGGATGGCCGTGCCCGCGGCGGTGGCCTGGCCGAAGCGGCGCCTTGTGATATCGAACATTGTTTTGCTCCCTTCTTGGTATTGATGCGCCATTCCGGCGCTGTTGTTGTTTCGACTGGTTCTAGTTTTCCAACTGTTCGAAATAGGCGGCAAGGGCTTTCATCTCGGCCTCGCCGAGCGAGTTGGCGACGGTGCGCATCAGATCGTGATCGCGCTCGCCTTCACGATACTCTCTGAGCGCCTCGATGAAGTAGGGTGCCGGCAGGGAATTGATCGGCGGGATGCCGCCTTGGGCGCCGACATGGTGGCAGGCGACGCATTCGCCGGCGAGATATTCGCCGTAGGCCAAGTCGGCGGCCATGGATGGTGAGGCGCTGATCAAGATTGCAAAAATAGAACGTGAACAAAATTTAAGAAACATAACGTCCTGCCCCCGACTTTTCTTCATCAGCACTCAATTGGCATATCTGTGTAAGGGTTTTTACTGATGTCATCCTGACAGAGTAACGATAAAAAACACTTTGAGGCTTGAAAAACTCTCTCACTTTGCTATTTCCGAATATGAAGATCTCTAAAAACCATGCCGCGCGAGAAAGGTTGATCGATGGATCACCTCGAAGAGCAGGTGCATAGCGCCGCCGACTTCCTGAAAGCGCTCGCCAATCCCAACCGCTTGATGATCCTTTGTTTTCTTCGAGAGGGTGAGTTTTCGGTGAGCGAGCTGGAAGAAAAGCTCGAGCTGCGCCAGCCGACGCTGTCGCAGCAGCTTGCCCGCCTGCGCGAGGACGATCTGGTTGATACCAGGCGTGACGGCAAGCAGATCTATTACAGCCTTTCGAACGATAACGTCCGTCGAACCATCGCTCTCCTCGACGATATGTTCTGCTCCGGCGCCATGGCGGAAATCGATCTGCAAAAGCAGCACGCCAAGGTCCTCGCGACCGTAAGCTAGTGGCACGGCCACTTCGGAAGATTGCCGCGGCATGCCTCGAAAACCTGACGCCATACCGTCCGTTTAGGCGTCGAAGGTGGGCAGCAGATGATATGGTCACATCACTAGCGCTTCCCTGATCAAAGATCTGCGTCAGCCGTTCGTTCTGCCTCAATCCACCAAAGCCCCTTCGCCCTCCTGATCGGGCGTCACATCGAGAATGCGCGCCTTGCCGACGACGTCGCTCGGGGCGTCGCAATCCTGCATGCAAGGCTCGTCCGTCGGCGTGTCGGGCCTGGGATCCGGCATGAAGAAGGCATCCACATTCGGCATCTCGATCGCGGCGAAGCTGTCCTGGTCATAGACCGCGTCCAGCTCAACCAGATCGTTCAGATAGAGAACATAGAGCGAGACCGCATAGACTTCCTCATCGCTCAGACTCTGGGCTTCGCCAAACGGCATGGCGCGGTGGATGTAATCCCAAAGCGTCGACGCGTAGGGCCAATAGGAGCCGACCGTTTTTTCCGGCCGGTCATCGGTCAACGTGTCGAAACCGCCCATCAGCACCGGCCAGCGATCGACACCCTCGCCGAACTCGCCATGGCAAGCGGCACAGCGCTCATAGAACAGCTCCTCGCCGGCGGCGGCGGACGCTGAACCAGGTGGCAAGCCGATACCGTCAGGCCGAATGTCGATATCCCAAGCCGCCACTTCCTCCGGTATGGCCAGCCTGCCGTAGGGTAGAGCAGCCTGATCCGCGAACGCCGTGGTCGCCAGCAAGCCAACGACCGCACCCGCCAACACCGTCAAGTAACCGCCGGCGCGCGCTCGCGCCCTAGCCGAGACGGACATTTTCGACCTCCCCGCTTGGGTTCACCAGCCAGGTCTGCATGGCATTGTTGTGGTAGATCGAGTTGACGCCGCGCACGGCCTGCAGCTCTGCCATCGAGGGCTGGACATAGCCGGTTTCATCCATCGCTCGGCTGACAAGTAAGGCATCACCGCCTTTGTATTCCCAGGGAATTTCGAAGCGGGTCATACATTTGGGGAGGACGGGCTCGTGCAGGCGCGCGGTCTGCCAGTTCCGGCCGCCGTCGGTGGAGACGTCGACGCGTTTGATCCTGCCATGGCCGGTCCAGGCGAGACCCTGGATCTTGCACATGCCGGGACCATCGACCGGCCGTTCGGGACAAGGATTGGTGATCACTGATTTCGCTTCCTGCACCCAGGTGAACATACGGGCGCGACCGTCTTCAAGGAGGTCGGTGTATTTCGAGGTTTCCTCGCGGGTCATCCAAGGCGCGTCGCCAAGCTCGATGCGGCGGAGCCATTTGATCGACATATTGCCCTCGAAGCCGGGCACCACGAGGCGAAGCGGGTAGCCTTGCTCCGGGCGGATGGCCTCGCCGTTTTGAGCGAAGGCGACGAGCACATCGTCGCGCGCCTTCTCGATCGGGATGGTGCGGGTCATGCCGGCGGAATCGGCGCCCTCGGCCAGGATCCACTTGGCGCCGTCTTTGACGCCGGCATACTCAAGCAGCCATTTCAGCGGTACGCCGGTCCATTGCGCGGTCGAGATCATGCCGTAGGTGAACTGGCAGGAATTCAGCTGCGCGCCCCGCCACTCCATGCCTGAGTTGGCGGCGCATTCGGTGAAGTAGAAATGGCTCTCGGACGGCATGCGTTTGATGTCGTCCATGGTGAAGACGAGGTCTTTCTCCACCATGCCATGGATCATGAGACGGTGCTCGGCGGGATCAATCTCGGCGATGCCGCCATGGTGACGCTCGAAATGGAGGCCGTTGGGCGTCACAAAGCCGGTCAGATCATAGAGAGGCGAGAAGTTGACCGAACTTTCGGCAGACGCCGTCAGCCAGGGCACCCAGCGGCGGATCGTGTTCTCCTCGAAACTGGAGGGAACGCCGTAGCCCTGGGCATCGACGCCGTAGCCGAGATACTGGTTCCAGTCCTTCAGCTCAGTAATCGCCGGGTCGGGCGATGCGCCCAGCGTTGACTTGGCGCCTGCGGCGGTTGCAGCGGCGGTGCCCGCCATGACGCCTGCCGATTTGAGGAAACCGCGGCGCGCGAGCGGCGATGTGCCCTTTGAAGTCTCCGTCATCTCATTTCCTTCGCTGCGAACCTGCCCTGCATGATCTGTCCATTAGCTGCCGCCTGACGCCTCGAGATATTCCTGAAAAGTCTGCTCGTCATAGGCCTTGTCGCGCACGAAGTTGAACATGGCGGTGAACCGATTGGGCTCGACATAGCCGGTCATGCGCAGGGTTTCGGCTGCCTGACCGATCTCGCCTGCGATCTCCTCGCTGGTCTCGGGAAAGAACTGAAAAGTCGGCGTGAAACGGACGCCGTATTTCTCACGAAGCGCCCGCTCTTCCAGTTCTTCACCGTCGAAATCGGTGACCAGGCGCGAGCCCAGATAGTTGAGCTGCAGGATCTCGAAATTCTCTTTGACGTAAGCGTTGATCTCGGGATCGGCGAAGTTGACCTCATGGGTTTCCTTGCAATAGACGCAGCCCTTCAGTTCCCAGAGAATGGCGAAGCGCTTGCCTGAAGCGGCGGCCGTTTCGAGGTCTTCGTTGAGATCGAGAAAGCTCTGGAGAAACCAATCCTGCGTGTAGAGACCATCGTCCGTCAGCCTTGGTTCGATCCGCGAGTCGGACGCTGCCTGGTCGCCAGCGGCGACAGGCGATGCCAAAACCATCCCGGCGCATGCGAGCGCCAAAGCCCATTTTTTCATGACATCAAGCCTCCATACATTACGTCCAAACAATATATATTTTTATAGATTATGTCCAGCGCCCCAACCATCAGCCCATGCGCCCAAGCGCCGGAAACATCTCCAGAAGCCAAAAGCCGATCTCGTTCATCGAGCCGGTGATGAACAGAACACCGGTCAGCACCAAAAGCCCGCCCATGACCTGCTCGACCCTGCCGAGATAACGGCGAAAGCGCTGCATGAAGGTCATGAACGGACCGATGGCGGCAGCCGCTAGAAGAAACGGGATGCCGATCCCCAGCGCGTAGACGAGGAGCAGGGAGGCGCCGTAGAGAATCTGATCCTCACTGCCGGCGACGAACAGGATCGCAGCGAGTGCAGGGCCGACGCAGGGTGTCCAGCCGAAGGCGAACGCCATGCCGATGACAAACGCGCCGATCAAACCCGCCGGCTTCTGCTCCGGATGAAAACGGGCTTCGCGCTGCAAAAAGCCGATCTTGAAGAGACCGAGAAAATGCAGCCCAAGAATGATGATGATGCCGCCGGCGATCTTGGTCAGCAGATCCGCATGGCGTGCGATCACCTGCCCGACCACGGAGGCCGTGGCGCCAAAGGTGGTGAACACCACGGCGAAACCCAGGACGAAAGCCAGCGCCGCCAGCATGACGCGCCGTTTTAGCGCAGCATCCGCGGTCTCGCGGTCGGTGAGTTGCTCGAAGGTGACGCCGCCGATAAAGCAGAGATAGGGCGGCACCAGTGGCAGGACGCAGGGGCTGAGAAAGCTCAGAAGGCCAGCCAGCAAGGCGCCGGCATAGGAAACTTCGAGCCCCGACACGGCATCAAATACCGGCGATTTCGACTTTGCCGGAAGGGGCGGCCTTGAGTGTCGACTGGGCTCGGATGTAGTCGCTGACCACCTCCCAGATCGGCGGGCCTTCGGTGCCCTCGTTGATCGAGGCCCAGCCGGCGACGCTGTAGGTCTTGCCGGCATCGATCGCTTCGCCTGACGAGGTCAGCGTCATGTTGGTGACCCGATCGCCCATGGTCGCATTGGGGTCGATCCGATAGCTCATCCCCCCGACGCGCACCATGTCGCCGCCCTGCTGCAGATAAGGATCCGGATTGAAGAGATTGTCGGCGACATCTTCGAACACCAGCTTGAGCTGCTCGCCGGACATCTCGATCTTGTAGACCGCGGGATAGGTCATGGCGGTGTGGTTGTAGACGAATTCCGCCGTGATCTCCTCGCCAGCCGGCAGCGCCGGTCCCCAGCGAAAGCCGGGCGAGAGTGCGATCTCCGCGTCCTGGCTTTCCAGCAGCGCATCCAGGATCACGTCGTCGAAGGTGCCGTTGAAATTGCCGCGTCGATAGAGATCGCTCTCGGTCGTACCCAGGACCTCGGAAAGCTCGGCCTCGAACGGCGCGCGCAGTTCGGCGATCAGATCGGCCATCTCCTGGTCCGGCGTGATGACGTCGGACAGCACCGGGATCATGCTGTAGGAGAAATCCTTGATGCCGTCGCCGCCGACATCGAGGTCGAGCCGCGACAGGAACTTGCCGTTGGCGCCTGAGGTAATGAGAATCGTGCCATCGACGATGACGGGCTCGGGGATGGCGTCATGGGTGTGAGCCGTGAGGATGACGTCGATGCCATCCACCCGCTCGGCCATTTGGCGATCGACGTCGAAGCCGTTGTGGCTCAGAAGCACGACCACCTGCGCGCCGTCCGCCCGCGTCTCCTCGACCAGGGCGGCCATTTCGTCCTCGCGGATGCCGAAGGACCAGGCTGGGAACATCCATCGGGGATTAGCGATCGGCGTGTAGGGGAAGGCCTGGCCGATGACGGCGACATCGACGCCGCCGCGTTCGAAACGTGCCACCTGCTCGAAGACCGGTTCTTCCCAATCGGTGTCGCGGATATTGGCGCCGAGGAACGGAAAGCCGAGCTGATCAATCATCTCGAGCACGCGCTCTTCGCCAAGCGTGAACTCCCAATGGGCTGTCATGGCGTCTGGCCTCAGGAGCGCCATCGCCTGCATGACGTCCTGGCCCTTGGTCTGCAGCGCGGCCCAGGAGCCCTGCCAGGTGTCGCCGCCATCGAGCAGAAGCGTGTTGTCCGGCCGTTCGGCGCGGATCGCCTTAATCAGCGTCGCGATGCGATCCAACCCGCCGACCTGGCCATAATTCCTGGCAAGCTCGGTGAAGTCTTCGCTCGAATACAGATAGGCGTCCAGCGTGCCAGGCTCGATCCCGAAACGGTCGAGCAGCTCACTTCCGGTAATATGTGGAGGCAATCCCGCCACGGGACCGACGCCGAGATTGACCGACGGTTCACGGAAAAAAACGGGCTTCAGCTGGGCATGCAGATCGGTCAGATGGAGCAGCGTGACCTGTCCCTTCGGCTCGAAGGTCAAAAGCTGATCCTGGGTAATCGCCTGCTGGGCGGCGAGGCGGCCAAGGGGGCCGCTGCCTGCGGTCAGGGCCGCCGTCGCCATGGCAACCTGCATGAAATCCCGGCGCGTCATCATGGTTCAATCCTCGCGTCTTCAAAGCAGCCGATCAAAGGGCGCATCCCATGACGCCATGCATGCAGGCTTCGGCCAAAAAAAGGGCGGCGGAACATGCCGCCCGCCGCCCGTCAGTCTCAGGGAGGCTTCTCTCTACTGCCTGACGGCAGGCGTCTCGATCGGCAGACCTTGGCCGCGCCAGGCGAGGTAGAGCTCGAGGTTCACATATTCATCCGAGCCGCGCTTATAGGGTGTGGCCCGCACCTGATCGTTGCAGCCCTTGAAGCGGCGGTGCAGCGAACCGAGCTTCTGCCACTTCAAACGATAGGTGGGAAAGCCGTTGGACTGCCCCTGGCTCAGCATGTCGGCACGGATTTTGGTGCCGGCATAGCCTTCATGGCAGTGAGCGCAGGCAAGATCGAGCTGGCCGCGGCGCTCATAGTAGAAGGCCTTGCCTTCCTCAAAGAAAGGTGCGGCATCGCCATCGATCGCAACGTTCACGGGCTCGCCGCGGGCCTGGTGACGAACCAGCGCCGTCATGCCGAGCATCTCGTCGCTCTCATATTTCCATTCCTCGGCCTGCATGTTCTCGGTGCGGCAGTGGTTGATCCGCTGCTCGATGTTCATGAGCTTGCCCCAGGGCTCATAATAGACCGGGTAGGTGCTGCCGACCGACTTCAGGCTTTCGACGCCCTCATGACAACTGGCGCATGCCTTGCCCGCTTCACCGTCCGCCTGGTCCCACAGCTCTTCGGCTTGCTCGATCCAAAGAAAGGCCGGGTTCTCGAAGTCGTCGTCCTGAACGGCCCGGGTTTCCGGTACGCGGAAACTGTAACCGGAGATGATCTCATCCAGCGGATGCCCCTCCGGCGGCTGCACCACCGGCTTATCGCCGGCGGCGATGGGCTCGACTTGGACCACGCCAAGGGCGAGTACCGTTGCAACCATTCCCGTCATCAAGCCCCTGATCTGCATTTTCTTATCCTTGCTTTCGGGTTCTCATCCAAGGCTGCTGAAATCTGGCGATATCCCCGCCTGCAGCCGCATCGTGACGAAGGTCAGACCCGCCATGCCGGATCTTCGGAGTCCTGCTCCTGCAGACCGGTACATACCAGGGGCCTAGGCTACCCCAGCCCGAGTCTATGAGGTCGTCACACGACCTCGATTTTTGCGACCGTCGAGTATTCCGAGCCATCGTCATCGGTCCAGATGAACTCGAGCTCGCCGCTCTCCGTGGCCACGGTGCGGAAGGCCATATAGGGATTGGCGGAAACAGCGCCGTGCCAGTCGCTCTCGAAGATCACCTCGCCATTATACTTGCAGACGAAATGGTTGATGATCTGGCGGGGGATGGTGTTGCCGTCCTTATCCTTGCGCTGGCCGGATTCCATCTTGTGGGAAATCAGCGTCTTGATCTCGATGACCTCACCCTTTTCGGCCTTTTTCGGAACCTTGACGCGCGGCTTGACCTTGCTTGCCATGGTTTGTCTCCTTCGTCCTCATTCCTGCCGGCTACCGGCTTATTCCGACCTCATCACCCCGTGACCACCATTGCAAATCAGTCTGCATACAAGAGACGTTGGCGATCACGGTCCAAGTCAACGACGTGCGCGTCGCACTAGCCGCCGCAACCGCCGATCGTGACTTTGACTTCGCGTGCTGCGGTAAATACGGACCCGTCGCTCATCTCGGCGACAGCGTGGATCTTCTGAGTCTTGGCGAGACGAATGCGCGTCGACGCCACAGCCTCGCCGCTTCTGGACGTGAAGTTCATCTTGGCCACATTGGGGAGCGGATTGCCGTCGGCAAAGATGTGCACGGCCGACACGTGATCGTCATCCGTCATCGGGCTGTCGACTTCGACCGTCAGCGGCACGGTGTTGCCATTCTCGGCGATCTCGGGGAGGTCGAGGCTGATGCGGCCTTCCTCGGCGCTGCGATCGCCCAGGATTTCCTTGATCGCCGCTTCGACCTCCGGAAGCCCAGCCTTCGCCGTGGCTCCGAACAATGCGGTGGTGGTGATCAACGCCACGCCTGCCGCAACGAAATCTCGGCGATCCAGCGCTACCCTATCCTTGTTCATCCTCGTCTCCTCGCTCGGCACGTCGGTCCATGGACCGCTCGAGTGCTCAGCTTTCCTTCAGTGTCATCAGATAAGCGACGATATCCTCGACCTCTTCCGCGGACAGAATGGTCTTGCCCTCGAATTTCTCGGCGACCCGATGCAGCCCCTCGGTCACGTAGAAGCCCGGCATGATCGTGTCGGGGTTTACGACCTTGGCATTGACGACCTGCAGCCGAAGCTCGCCTTCCTCGTAGCGATCGGCGACGCCATCCAACGGCGGGCCGACCTCGCCGTGAAACGGCTCGGCTTCCAGCTCGGTGACGGCATGACAGCCGAGACAATTACCGAGCTTTCTGTTGATGAAGGTTTCCCGACCCTTGTCCGGATCACCCGGCTTGCCGGTCAGCGGCTCCGGAATGCTGGTCTCGTCGACGATTTCGTAGGCCACCGCCTCCTCGGCGAGGCTTTGCATCGAAAGCCCACCCAAGACAGCTGCCGCGGCCAGTGCACCGACAAACGTCAAACTGCTGCTGCTTCTCACCAGAGCCTCCACCGCGCTGATTGTTGCCCTTTTCTTTTTAGCGAATGTCACCTTAGCAGCACCCATTCGATATATTCAAGAGTTGTATTCTGTAAGAGTTGAATATGATCGGATTTGAGGCATGAGGTACTCACGACCATGTGATGCGGAAGTATCGTCAAACGGCCTAACGTCTACAGTAAGCCATCATCAGGGAGAGGTTTCATGAAAAAACTGACTGCCGTACTGTTCGCCTGCTTTGCCATCATGATCACATCCGTCGGCAGTTTATCGGGAGGTGCTCTCGCGGAGGGCGTCAAGCGAGTTGCCATTCATGTCGATGAAAATGATCCCGCAAGGATGAACATGGCGCTGAACAACGCCGCCAATATCTACAAATACTACGATGAAAAAGGCGAGGCTGTTGAAGTCCGCCTGGTGGCGAATGGCCCGGGTTTGCATATGTTTCGCGAGGATACCTCGCCGGTCAAAGAGCGTATCGCGGCGATGTCGCTGGAGCATGAAGGCCTTACCTTTGCCGCCTGTGGCAACACCCACCGTGCGATGTCGTCGAAGGCAGGGGGCGACATCACATTGATCTCGGAAGCCGAGATGATTCAGTCCGGCGTGGTCGAGCTCATCGAGCTTCAGGGTGACGGCTGGGCCTACATCCGTCCCTAGTGCATCGATCCTAACAAAGCGATCAGCGGTGTTTGTAGAAACTGATGCAGAACCACCAATAAGCTAGGGCAGCGTCTTCCGAATCATGTGCGGGCGTCGCGGCCCTAGAGACCAGCCCGAGCTTCAGTCGTCGTTTCGGAAGCGGCGGGCAGTTTCGCGATCAGCTCGCCGAGCAGGCCCCAGAAAAAATCCTCGCCGGGATAACCGTTGATGCGGCCCACCTCCTGTCCTTTGTCGCCGAGCAGGACGAAGGTCGGGGTGAACCGAACCCCGTCGACGTCCTCGAGATCACGGGGCCTGGGCTCGTAAATGTCGACCGTGCGCAGCGGGGCGCGTTTGCCCTCTGTGGTCTTCGGATAGATCGGGCCGATCTCGGCATGCCAGGCGTCGCACCACTCGCAGATCTTGCTTTCGAACATGACCAATTCGGCGGCCTGTGTCTGGGATAGCGGCGCGATCAGCGCCGCCGCCCCCATCAATAGGAGACCAACACTGCAGCAAAGCCTGCTGATCATGGCTCGATCCTTCAGCTTCTTCGTCGATTGATTTGACATAGGTCGCATCATCGCCATCGCCAGCCGCATCAGGCGCTTCGGTTGGTCA
This sequence comes from Pseudomonadota bacterium, assembly GCA_039197065.1. Taxonomy (GTDB): domain Bacteria; phylum Pseudomonadota; class Alphaproteobacteria; order Geminicoccales; family Geminicoccaceae; genus JANQPX01. The sequence goes on from JBCCUL010000050.1 coordinate 31,264, forward strand.
GCACCCGAAAAGCGCCGGCAAGGCTGCCCTCTTCCAGATAGCGGAGCCCCAAGGCGGCGCCGGTGAAAATCGCGGCCATGGCCAGCGGCGCCGACAAGGCGAGAGTCGAGATGCTGCTCATGCCCTGGCCGATGGTGCAGCCGAGCGCCAGCACGCCGCCTGTACCCATCATGGCCGATCCCGTCAGATGGCGCAGCATTTCCCTGTCGCCGTCGAAACCTTCGCGGTGCAGCTCCCCCTTGGCCCGGGCGACGAGATGCGCCCCCAGGAGGACGCCGGCCACGGAGGCGATGCCGAAGGTCAGCACCATGCCGCTTGACAGCATCGCATAGAGGACGCTGTCGCCCAAAGGACGGACGAAAGTGAAGGAAACCGGCGGTTTCGGATCGAACTCGTCATAGCCCAGATGGCCCGTCACCAGCCACGCGGCGCAGACGGCCGAACCGACCACGACCGCCGCCGCTATCTCGTTCCTGTGGGAACGAAAGGCTGCATCGCTGAGGCAATAATAGAGCAGAGACACGACGATCAGGACCGTCACGATCAGCCTTGCGGCCTGTTCCGGTAGACCGGAAACGAACGCCAGCAGCTCGGCGATGCCCGGGTTCGCCAAGGCGGACAAGTCCATGTCCGTCGGCTCGATGACCGTGGTCCTGACATAGGCGAGTGGACCGCTGAGCGTCAAATAGGCGAAGATGCCTAGTACGGCGAGATTGATCAGCGAGCGAAGATCGCCGCCCCCGAGCCGGATCAAGGTGCCGTAACCGCAGGTGCCCACCAGCACCATGCCGAAGCCGAACAGTCCTCCGCCGATCAACGCGCCGAGCCAGCCGAAGGATTCGCGAAGATAGATGGACTGGCTGACATCGACTGCGCCGCTGATATGCAGGAGCTGGGTGCCCGCTACAGCCACGGCGATCGCCAGAGCCCATCCGCGAAGCCGTCTCTGATCGCCGACGACAACCACATCGGCGATGGCGCCAAGCGTACAGAACTGCGTCCAGCGGGAAGCGGCGCCGATCACGGCGCCTAATCCAAATCCAGACCAGAGAATGAGCGAAGCAGGCTCAAGCAAGGAAGCCTCCTGGTGCAGGGCGCCAGTTCGACGTCGATACCTTTAGTCCCTTCGATTTTGTCGTGATTGTGGCACATAGTCACTATCGGTAGGACATTTCGGTATAACGGTTGCCGCTTGAAGCGGTTCCTGGCTAGGACAAAATAGCGTGAGGGCGCTGCACAAAGGCAGCCGATGGAGGAGAAAGACATGACGAATGTGGTGATTGCATCTGCAGCGCGGACCGCTGTCGGCAGTTTCAACGGATCGTTCGCGAACACGCCGGCGCACGAACTGGGTGCTACAGCGATCAAAGCAGTGGTGGAGCGTGCTGGCATCGAAGCCGGCGCCGTCTCGGAGACCATTCTTGGCCAGGTGCTGACCGCGGGGCAGGGCCAGAACCCGGCGCGTCAGGCCCATATCGAGGCGGGTCTGCCGGAGGAAAGTGCGGCCTGGGGCATCAACCAGGTCTGCGGCTCGGGCCTGCGCGCGGTGGCGCTCGGCGCCCAGCACATCAAGCTCGGCGATGCCGATATCGTGGTCGCCGGCGGCCAGGAGAGCATGAGCCTCTCGCCCCACGTCGCTCATCTCAGGGCCGGGCAAAAGATGGGCGATCTCAAGATGGTCGACAGCATGATCAAGGACGGCCTTTGGGATGCGTTCAACGGCTATCACATGGGCACCACGGCGGAGAACGTCGCCAAGCGCTGGCAGCTGACCCGGGACGAGCAGGATCAGTTCGCGCTCGCCTCCCAGAACAAGGCGGAGGCCGCGCAAAAGGCCGGCAAGTTCAGCGATGAGATCGCCGCCTTCACCGTCAAGACCCGGAAGGGCGAGACGGTGGTCGAGGCTGATGAATATATCCGCCACGGTGCGGTCATCGAGAACATGCAGAAACTGCGTCCGGCCTTCGACAAGGAAGGCACGGTGACCGCGGGCAATGCCTCCGGCATCAATGACGGGGCGGCGGTCGTGCTCCTGATGAGCGAGGATGAGGCGGCGAAGCGGGGCGTTACGCCGATGGCGCGTATCGCCTCCTACGCCACCGCCGGCGTCGATCCCGCGATCATGGGCACCGGCCCGATCCCGGCGTCCAGGAAAGCCCTGGAGAAGGCCGGCTGGAAGGTCGGCGATCTCGATCTGGTCGAAGCCAACGAGGCGTTTGCGGCCCAGGCCTGCGCGGTCAACAAGGACATGGGCTGGGATCCCGAGATCGTGAACGTCAATGGCGGCGCCATCGCCATCGGCCATCCGATCGGCGCCAGCGGTTGCCGCGTGCTCAATACGCTCTTGTTCGAGATGGTGAGGCGAGACGCCAAGCGCGGCCTCGCCACGCTCTGCATCGGCGGCGGCATGGGTGTCGCTCTTTGCGTCGAGCGCGATTAGTCTTTTTAACAGGGGAGATGCGTGTCATGCGCATCTCCCGATAATGAAGGAGAAAAAAAGATCATGGCGAAGGTAGCATTGGTCACGGGCGGTTCGCGCGGCATTGGTGCGGCGATTTCGAAAGCGATGAAGGAGGCGGGTTACAGCGTCGCCGCGAATTACGCCGGCAATGACGAGGCGGCGAACGCCTTCAAGGCCGAAACCGGCATTCCCGTCTACAAATGGTCGGTCGCGGACTACGAGGCCTGCGCGGCCGGTATTGCCGACGTCGAGGCGGATCTGGGGCCGGTGGACGTGCTGGTCAACAATGCCGGCATCACGCGCGACGGCATGTTCCACAAGATGACGCCCGAGCAGTGGAAAGAGGTGATCGACACCAATCTTTCCGGTCTGTTCAACATGACCCATCCGATCTTCCCCGGCATGCGGGCGCGCGGCTTCGGGCGGATCATCAACATCAGCTCGATCAACGGCCAGAAGGGCCAGGCGGGCCAGGTGAACTACTCCGCGGCCAAGGCCGGCGACGTCGGCTTCACCCGGGCGCTGGCCCAGGAAGGCGCCTTCAAGGGCGTCACGGTGAACGCGATCTGCCCCGGCTATATCGGCACGGAAATGGTGCGCGCGATCCCGCAAAAGGTGCTGGACGAGAAGATCATCCCGCAGATCCCGGTGGGCCGTCTCGGCGAGCCCGAGGAGATCGCGCGCTGCGTCGTCTTCCTCGCCTCCGACGACGCCGGATTCCTCACCGGCTCC
>JBCCUL010000051.1:0-33616 GCA_039197065.1 Pseudomonadota bacterium
CTTCGTCGGTTTGACGCCGTGAGCCTGCAACAGGTCTAAGGCACGACGATACATGAGCCAAACTCCTTCTCTCTTCTTTCCTCAATATCGTTGCATTCCTATTCTAATGCAATCTTACCAAACCGTTACGGAATGATGACAAGGCGTGCAAATGCCAACCTCTCAAGCTCTGGAGCCTCCGGCAGACAGGTGCAGTTCATGCCATCCGGGATCGGACGCGTTGGCGAGGCGATAAACCTGGAGGATGCCGCCTGAAGAACGAATGTGAGGCCAATTGCTCACATCATGGCTTCGAGAGACATCGGGCCGCTTGACAAAGGATGGTGAAGACTCACACCCTTTTAGACGTGTAACGACGATCCACAAAATGAGATCGACGGAGGCAGGGTGAGGAAGCGATCGCACGGCGAGGGTAGCAGGAGCAAACCTGGATGAGCGCCCTTGCGGGGAGCCGGGCGGAAACACCGGACTGGTTCAAGGCTGGGCGCAAGAAGCAGCATCTGATCGTCGGCCGCTGGGTGCCGGTGGTCATGGTCGGCCTGCCGGTGCTGATCCTGATCGCGATCGTCATCTACCCGACCATCTGGATGGCCTATCACGCCTTCCAGGACACCAACATGATGAGCCTGTTCCGCCAGGACTGGCAGTATGTCGGCTGGCAGAATTTTTCCCGCGTGCTGTCCTCCGATCGCTTTCAGTCCAGCGTCAGCCATCTTGCCCTCTATTTGACCTTCGGCGCCTGCTTGCAGGTGCTGTTGGGCGCGGCGCTGGCGCTCATCCTCTACGAGACCGTGAAGAGCAATCTGATCCGCACCATCTGCCTGATCCTCATGGTCATGCCGATGATGCTGCCGCCCTCGATCGTCGGCGTGCTCTGGAAGTTTCTGCTGCAGGCGAACAATGGCGCCATCAACCATCTCCTGATCAATATCGGCTTCCTCGATCCTCTCGCGCGCATCGAATGGCTGGACGCTAAGCTCGCGCTTTGGTCGCTGGTGATCGCCGATGTCTGGCAATGGACGGCGCTGCCGCTGCTGATCGTCTATAGCGGCCGCGTGTCCCTGCCGCCCGCAGTCTACGAAGCGGCGCGCGTTGATGGCGCATCGTCCTGGACCGTGCTTCGCCGCATCACCTTGCCGATGCTGAAGGAGATCATCGCGATCGCCTTCATCCTCCGCTTCATGGATGCCTATAAGTTCGTCGACAAGGTCTATGTGATGACCGCAGGCGGACCCGCGGAGAGTTCGGAACTGCCCGTCTTCATCGCCTTTCAAAAGGGCATTCGTGAGTTCGAGGTGGGCGAGGCCGCCGCCTATGCCTGGATCATCTTCGTGGTCGCCGCCGTGCTGATCACGCTGTTCCTGCAGTATCTGAAACGGGTCCTGAAGGCTCAGGCGTTCGCTTGATGTCGACGTCCTCGATCAGCCTCGTGCGCATTCTGCTCTGGGTGTTCCTGGTGGTCTGGCTGCTGTTCACGCTCTTCCCCTTCTACTTCCAGATCATCACCTCCTTGAAGCCCGTCGAAGAAATAAACCGCATGATCCCGACCTTCTGGCCGGAGAGCGTCAGGCCCGGCAACTACGCCGGCATCTTCGCCGATCCGGGTTCCCTGAAATCCCTTCTGGACAGCCTCTTCATCGCCACCGCCAACACGCTGCTCTCGCTTTTTCTCGGCACGCTCGCCGGCTACGCGCTCGCTCGCTTTTTGAAGGGACCGGTCGGCGAAAATCTGGCGTTCTGGATCTTGTCGAACCGCATGTTCCCGCCAGTCGCGATCCTGATCCCGATGTTCTTCCTCTTCGACGCTACACCCTGGGGCACGGACAGCTACATCTCGCTGATCATCCTCTATCTCGTCTTCAACCTGCCGCTCGCCACCTGGCTGATGATGGTGTTCTTCAGGGATGCCCCACGCGAGCTGGAAGAGGCTGCCTATCTCGACGGCTACACACCCTTTCGCGCCTTCTTCAAGGTGACCCTGCCGCTCGTGTTCCCAGGCATGATCTCGGTCGCCATGCTCTGCTTCATCTTCGCCTGGAACGAATATCTGTTCGCCAATCTTCTGACCGGCACCAATGTCAAAACCTTCCCCGTGCACATCCCGTCCTTTACGGCGGGTAGCCAGACACTCTGGAACCTGGTGATGGCCTTTTCGCTCGTCGCCATGCTGCCGCCGGTGATCATGTTCATCCTGCTTCGCCGCTACATGGTCCGCGGCCTCTCGCTCGGCGTGGTGAAGGGCTGATCGATGCTGCAACTCCACCAGCTCTGCAAAGGCTTCGATCATCCCGTCATCGACCGCATGGATCTCACCATCGAGACCGGCGAGTTCTTCGTCGTGGTCGGCCCCTCCGGCATCGGCAAGACCACGCTCCTTCGCTGCGTCGCCGGCCTGGAGCAGCCGGACGCCGGCAGCGTGGTGATCGATGGGCAGGCGATGAACGGTGTGCCCCCCTACAGGCGCCCGGTGGCGATGACCTTTGAGAGCTACGCGCTCTATCCGCATCTCACCGTGTTCGAGAACATCGCGAGCCCGCTGCGTGCGCGAAAGATGAACGCCGCTGCGATCAAGGAAAAGGTAGAAGCCGTAGCCCGGCTGCTTAGGATCGATCCGCTGCTGGATCGCCGGCCCGGTGAAATCTCTGGCGGTCAGAAGCAGCGCACCGCGCTCGGGCGGACACTGGTGGCCGAGCCCAAGGTGTTTCTGCTCGACGAGCCGATCAGCCATCTCGACGCCAAGATCCGCCATGAGCTGCGCCAGCAGTTCCACACGCTTGAGGAACTCCGCCGGACCGCCACGCTCTATGTCACCCACGACTATGCCGAAGCCCTGTCGCTCGGCGATCGCATCGGCGTGATGGGGGATGGCGGGCTCGTCCAGATCGGCACGCCGCATGACGTGTTCGAGCGCCCCAGCAGCATTTTCGTCGCGCGCCATCTCGGCCAGCCCTCGATCAACGAGATCGGCGGCAGCCTGATGGCGGAGCAGGATCGCCTGGAGGTGAGGACGTCCGGCGGCGCCTTCGCGCTTCCGGTGGCCGATGCCCATCGCGCCGCACTCGACAATCGGCAAGGCGTGCATCTTGGCATTCGGCCGCAGCATATTCGCATTCTCGAAGACGGCGAAGCTTTGCCGGACGGACATCACGAGCTTGCCGGAACGGCGGAGATGTTCGAAGCGCTCGGCGCTACCGGTGTTCTCCTGTTCGATATCGGCGAGGACAAGCTCACCTGCCTTACGGCGATCGATCGGGATTTTGAAAAGGATCAGCCGCTCCGCGTCGCTTTCGACCCCCGGCACTTTCTCTACTTTTGTCCTGAGACCGGCAGGAGCTTGTTGCACTGATGGCGCGCGTCGAACTCGATCAGGTCAACAAGATCTACCGCTCCCGGGGCGAGGTCGTGCATGCGGTCAAGGATTTTTCCCTGACCGTAGAGGACGGCGCGTTCATCGCGCTTCTCGGCCCGAGCGGCTGCGGCAAGACCTCGACGCTTCGCATGATCGTCGGCCTCGAAGAGATCAGCGCCGGCGAGATCCGTTTCGACAGTGAGGTCGTCAATCACCTCTCGCCTGAGGGCCGAAATGTCGCCATGGCGTTCGAGACCTACGCGCTTTATCCGAACTTCACGGTCGCCGAGAATCTGAGCTTTCCGCTCGAAGTCAAAGGTATCGACGCGGCGAAGCGCGAGTCGGAAATCGCGCGGATCGCGAAGCTCCTGCAGATCGAGCCGATCCTCAGCCAGCGTCCGGGCGAACTCTCCGGCGGGCAACAGCAGCGCGTGTCCCTCGGCCGCGCCCTCATCCGCGAGCCGGCCGCGTTCATCCTCGATGAGGTGATGAGCCATCTGGATGCACATCTGAAGTTCCAGATGCTGTTCGAGCTGAAGCGCGTGCATCAATCCATCGGCAAGACGACGATCTATGTGACCCACGACCAGATGGAGGCGCTCGCCCTTGCCGACAAAGTCGCCGTGATGACCGAAGGCGTGCTGCAGCAATACGGCACGCGCGACGATCTCTATAACCGTCCCGCCAACCGTTTCGTCGCCGACTTCATCGGGGAACCGCCGACCAACTTCATGACCGCCGACGTCATCGCCAACGGCGATAAGCTGCATCTTCGAGCCGAGGCGAGTGACCTGGTTTTCCAGATGGACGATGATCGCGAACGGGCCGTTCGTGAACGGCGCATCGACAAGGTTCTGATTGGTATTCGTCCGCAGAATCTTCGCCCCGCAAATGGCGAGACCGGTAATGACCTCGAGCGCATCGACGCCGAGCTCTTGATCAACGAATATCTGGGCGAGCAGTCGATCCTGACGTTTGCTCACGGCGATGCGCCACTGCGCGCATTGGCGCCGCCGGACGCCGCCTATCGGCGTGGCGAGCGGATCGCACTAAGTTATCATAGAAGCGACGTCATGCTGTTCGATCCGACGAGCGAAATGTTCATCGGCTAACGAGCAGCCAAGAGAAAACCAGGACGGGCGGTGCTGCCGCCCAACAACAGAGGAGGCAAGCCATGGGTATCTTCAGCGCCATGAATCGGCGGAAATTCGTTCGCACGGCGGCAGCAGCAGCGGGTGTGGCGGCATCGTCCCGGATCGCCATGCCGAAGCGTGCCTTTGCCGACAGCAAGTCGCTGACACCGTCCGCGAAGCTCTTCAATGACGTCGAGCTCACCTATTTCCAGGACAGCAACTGGCTGCACGCTCCGCTCTGGCTTTCCGACAAATTCATGGCCGAAGCCGGCGTCGGCATCAAAAGCCGCGAACTCTATGAAGGCGGCGACACAATGGCCAAGGTGTTGCCGCAGCTCCTGTCCAGAAGCCCGCGCTTCGACTTCGTGCAGTTCCCGAGCCTGTTCTTCGGCTCCTTCGCCGAGACCGGCATGCTTGAGCCGCTGGATGACTACTTCGCTCAGTACGCTGAGAGTGCTGGCTACTTGGACTGGGTGATGCCAGCCTACGGCGAGTTCTACACCAAATGGAACGGCAGCACCTACGGCCTGATGCTGGACGGCGACATCCACATCCTCCACTACCGCCCGAGCTACTTCAACGATCCGGACCTCCAGAAGAAATTCTCGTCCCGCTTCCAGCGCGAATTGGAAGTCCCGAAGACCTGGCCACATTTCCTGGAGTGCACGCAGTTCTTCACCGAGGAACTGGCAAGCCAGGGCATCGCCGGCACGTCCATGGTGGTGAACCCGCCCAATTTCGGCTGGGGTTTCTGGATGGACATCGCCGCCTCCAACGGCGTCAATTATTTCGACGAAAACATGACGCCGACCATCAACACACCGGCGGCGGTCGAAGCCCTCGACATGTACAAGGAGATCATCAAATTCGGCCCTCCGGGCAAGGAGTCGATGGATCTCGGCCAGACCATCCAGCGCTGGCAGTCGGGTGCTGACGTCATGTCCGTTTGGTGGATCGATCTCGCCGAATTCACGGTGCAGCAGCAGGGACCTGAGCGCGCCCAGGATCAGGGTGCTGCGATCGTGCCCGGCTGGGAGCAGGAAGACGGCAGCATCAACCACAAGGCCATTTCGCTCTGGTGCCGCACCGGCGCTATCCCGGCGGCCGCCCCGCAGGAGATCAAGGACGCCGCCTTCTATTACCTCTTCCGCATGTCCCACCCAGCGATCTCGGACGAGATCGTGGCGGACGAATATTGCGGCTCCGATCCCTTCGGACTTTCGCACTACACGGACGAAGCGGCAGCCCTCTACACCCAGCCCAATCCCCAGCGTGGCACCGACAACGAGCTCTGGTCCACCAATGCCGGCATCTTCACGACGGAAGACCGCGCCAAGGACCACCTCGCCGGCGGCAAGGCCAATGTCGAGGTCGGCTACCCGCAGTTCTACTGGGAGGGCACGCCTGAATATGCCGACGCGCTAGGCCGCAACATCTCGAAGGCCGTGGTCGGCGAACTGTCCTCGCAGGACGCCCTCGATCAGGCCGCCGAGGAGTGGACGCAGATCGTCCAGAAGCTCGGCATCGACAACCAGAAGAGCCAGTACAAGAACTTTTTGGAGGGCGCCCGCAAGCTCGGCTACAAGATCTAAAGCGTCGACAGCCCTATCGAAAGGGGGGGGAGGGCGAACCGACGCTCTCCTCCCTCGATGCTCGAACGCCTGATCGACGATCTGGTGAGCTTTTGGATCCGCACATCGTTCACCGCTGTCTACGTCACCCACAATCTCGCTGAAGCCGTCCGGCTCGGACATGTCATCCATCCTCCTGGTCGCCGCCGGTCGTTCGGAACGGCATCTGCTGGGCTGGAGGACGTGAGCGATGTTGGGAAGGATGAACGGCAGGATGAACGAGCGCGGGGTGGGTGCTATCTCCCTTGCAATCTTCGAAAGGCTACAGCAGAAGATTTGAAACGGTCCAATTTGCGACGTAAAGCGGACGCGTTCAATTGACCAAGAACAGGCAATTCATGCCCAGGCCGCGGTCGGCTCTGGCATCTTTGGGGCTGGCGCAATGAGTGAAGTCACCTGCACATATGAAGGCCCGGTGGCGACGCTGACACTGGCCAATGAGGCCAAGCTGAATGCGCTCACCATGGGCATGGTGGACCAGCTTGAAGACGCGCTGTCCGCGATCGATCGTGCTCAAGACGTGCGCGCGGTGATCGTTACGGGCACTGGTCCCAAGGCATTCTGTTGTGGCGCCGACATCTCGGAATGGGGACCGCTCAGCCCGGCCGAATTTGCCCGCTATTGGATCCGCAACGGTCACCGCGTATTCGATCGTCTGGCGCGGCTTTCCAAACCGACCATCGGTGCGATCAACGGTCATGCCTTTGGCGGCGGGCTGGAGCTGGCCGCCTGTTGCGACATTCGCGTGCTGGCGTCCCGCGCGACGCTGGCGCTGCCGGAAGCCAAGGTAGGCATCGTCCCGGGATGGTCCGGCACGCAGCGTATGACGCGCCTCCTGCCTGAGCCGGTCGTGAAGGAAATGGCGCTCTTCGGACGACGGATATCCGCCGAGCGCGCCTATGCGCTTGGGTTTGCGGCTGAGGTTGCCGAGGATGCTCTTACTGCCGCGAAGGAGATTGCCGCGGTACTTGGCGATGTCTCGCCGCGCGCGAATGAGCTGGCTAAGGTGATGATTCACGGCGCCGTCGGCGAAGACAGAAATGCCGCCATTGAAACGCTTGGCGCTGCCGCTGCGGCTGCGAGCGATGACCGCGAAGAGGGCGTGCAGGCCTTTCTCGAGAAACGCTCCGCGCGCTTCAGCGGACTTTGAGGCCTCAGAGGATCGACGCGGACATCGATGACGCCTGGGTTGAGAGATGCCGTCCATGCGCGGATCCTAGGCGTCAAATTCGATGTAACTCAGTGCCGCAAATCCGCTAGCTAGAGCATTGTGCAGGAGGATATCGTTGATAACGTCGTCAAATCTATGGTCGCTCTGTCCTCCTCTTCTGAGCTTCCACAGACTGGACGAGGCCAGTACGCTTAAGAAGGACAGAGATAAGGGACCTGCCACAGGGAGGCAAAGGTGACACTGCCGACACAGGCTTGGCGTTTTCCCGCCAGGCAGAAGGTGGGCATGTGGTGGGCCGCTGCTGTTTTGAGAAATTCCTCGAGGTGGGATCGCTGGTCATGCGCGTCGCGTGCAGCCGGGCACCTTGGGTTCAGGGAGGCGCGTGACGCGCGCTCATATGTAACGCGAGATGGGAGATATCCAATGCGTTCTATGTTGAAGACACAAACAGCCGTTGCTTTGGCGCTGGCGTTGACGGCCGGAGCCGCCAAGGCGGAAGGCGAAGGTGTAGAGGTTCTGCACTGGTGGACGTCCGGTGGTGAAGCGGCTGCGCTGAACGTGCTGAAGGAGGATCTGGAAGGGCAGGGCATCGGATGGACCGACATGCCGGTCGCCGGCGGTGGTGGTGAGCAGGCGATGACCGTTTTGCGCGCCCGCGTTACCGCCGGCAATCCGCCGACCGCGGTCCAAGGTCTCGGCTTCGACATCCTCGACTGGGCCGGGCAGGGCTCGCTTGCCAATCTGAATGACGTTGCGGCAGCGGAAGGCTGGGACGACGTTATCCCGGCAGCGCTCCAGCAGTTCGCCAAAGTGGACGGCGAGTGGGTTTCCGCTCCGGTCAATGTGCATTCGACCAACTGGGTCTGGGCCAATAAGTCCGTGCTTGATGCCAACGGCATCGAGGTCCCGACCAGCTGGGACGAGTTCACCGCGGCTCTCGACACGCTGAGCGCAGCCGGCGTCACGCCGATCGCCCATGGCGGCCAGGCCTGGCAGGAAGCCACCATCTTCGACGGCGTCGTGATGTCGGTGCTCGGGCCCGATGGCTACAAGGCCGCCTTCATCGATCTCGACGAGGAGGTTTTGGGCGGCGACGACATGAAGGAAGCTTTCGACCGCATGGCCGTGATCCGCGCCAATGTCGACGAGAACTTCTCGGGTCGTGACTGGAACCTGGCGACCGCCATGGTCATCAACGGCGAAGCCGGATTCCAGATGATGGGCGACTGGGCGAAGGGCGAGTTCCTGAACGCCGGCAAGGTGCCCGGTGAGGACTTCCTTTGCTTCCGGTTCCCCGGCACGTCAGAGCAGGTCACCTTCAACGCCGACCAGTTCATGATGTTCGACCAGGGCGGCGAGGTTTCCGCCGAGCAGGCAGCGCTTGCGACCGCGATCCTCTCACCGTCCTTCCAGTCGGCCTTCAATGTCGTGAAGGGCTCGGTGCCGGCGCGTACCGATGTTTCGGACGAAGCCTTCGATGACTGCGGCAAGAAGGGCATGGCCGATCTCGCGGCTGCGGCGTCTTCGGGCAACCTCTTCGGCTCGATGGCCCACGGCCACGCCAACCCGGCATCCGTGAAGAACGCGATCTACGACGTCGTGACCGCGCACTTCAACGGCGACTACGACAGCGAGACCGCCGTTGTCGAACTGGTCGACGCGGTGTCGATCGCGAAGTGATCTTGGACGGCGGGGGCGGCGGCAACGTCGCCCCACCAGCCTTGGAACTCGATCTAGAAAACGCGAACGCATTCAGTTTGAGGAGAACGCGTCATGGCGAGGGCGGCCGACGCGGATTTTAAAACGCAGCTACAGACGTGGCTCCCGAAACTGGTCCTGTCGCCATCGCTGGCCATGGTGCTGGTGTTCGTCTACGGGTTCATCGCCTTTTCCGTCTATCTGTCCTTCACTGACAGCCGCCTGCTGCCGTCCTATGGCTGGGTCGGGTGGGAGAATTACTCAAAGCTCTGGCGCCTCAGTCATTGGGAAATCTCGCTGACCAATATGGGCGTCTTCGCCTTTCTCTATATCGGGATCTGCACCTTTTTGGGCCTTGGTCTCGCGATCTTCCTGGATCAGAAGATCCGCGCCGAAGGCGTTATTCGCACCATCTATCTTTATCCCATGGCGCTCAGCTTCATCGTCACAGGCACGGCGTGGAAGTGGTTTCTCGATCCCGGTATCGGGCTTGAAAACGTCATGCAGAGCTGGGGCTGGACCAGCTTCGAGTTCGACTGGATCAAGAACCGTGACTTTGCGATCTACACCATCGTCCTGGCCGCGGTCTGGCAGACCAGCGGCTTCGTCATGGCGATGTTTCTGGCGGGTCTCAGGGGTATCGACAACGAGATCCTGAAAGCCGCGCAGATGGACGGTGCGAGCAACTGGAACCTCTATCGCCGGATCATCATTCCGCAGCTTCGTCCGGCCTTCCTCTCGGCGTTCGTCATCCTGAGCCATCTCGCGATCAAGACCTTCGACCTCGTGATCGCGCTGACCGGCGGCGGACCGGGGCGCGCCACCGAATTGCCGGCCACCTTCATGTATTCCTACACCTTCACGCGCAATCAGATGGGAATCGGCGCCGCCTCGGCCACGATCATGCTCATGACGATCGCCGCCATCATGATCCCCTATCTCTACGCCGAATTGCGAGAGAAGAAATAATGGCCGTCGCAACCCAAGACACCGCGATTCGCACCGGGCGCATCACGCGCACGCTGATCTATCTGGTGCTTGTTCTGTTCATCCTGTTTTACCTCCTGCCGCTTTACGTGATGCTGGTGAACTCGGTCAAACCGCTGGAGGAGATCACCGGCGGTGGCATGATGAACCTGCCGAAGCTCTGGACGCTCGAACCTTGGGCCAAGGCCTGGTCGTCCGCTCAGATCGGCGTCGAGCCGACGGGTCTTTCGCCCTATTTCTGGAACTCGATCAAGATGGTCGTCCCTGCGGTGATCATCTCGACCATCCTCGGTGCGCTGAACGGTTATGTGCTGACCAAATGGCGCTTCAAATATGACACGATCCTCTTCGGACTGATGCTGTTCGCCTGCTTCATCCCGTTCCAGATCGTGCTGATCCCGATGGCGCGCATGCTCGGGCTGATGGGTCTCGCAGGCTCGACATGGGGCCTTGCGCTTGTCCACATCGTCTACGGCATCGGGTTTACGACGCTCTATTTTAGGAACTACTACGCAGTCTTTCCAACCGAGCTGGTCCGTGCAGCGCAGATCGATGGGGCCGGGTTCTTCCAGATCTTCTGGCGCATTCTCTTGCCCTCATCCGGGCCGATCGCGGTCGTCTCGATTATCTGGCAGTTCACCAATATCTGGAACGACTTCCTGTTCGGCGCGTCCTTTGCGGACGCCAACAGCCAGCCGATGACGGTGGCGTTGAACAACCTGGTGCAGGCCAGCCATGGCGTGAAGGAATATAACGTCCACTTCGCCGGCGCGATCCTCGCAGCACTGCCGACACTGCTCGTCTATATCGTCGCGGGCCGCTATTTCGTGCGCGGTCTGATGGCCGGTTCAGTCAAGGGATAGGGCCCATGGGTTTTCTCGACATCGACAACACCACCAAATCCTACGGCCCGGTCGAGGTCCTGCATGCGGTCGACATCTCGATCGAGGAGGGTGAGTTCCTGGTGCTGGTCGGTCCTTCGGGCTGCGGCAAGTCCACGCTCTTGAACATGATCGCAGGCCTTGAGGAGATCACCAGCGGCGAGATTCGGATCAGGGACGAGGTGATGAACGGCGTCCACCCCTCGAAGCGCAATATCGCGATGGTGTTCCAGTCCTACGCGCTCTACCCGAACATGACGGTCGCCAAGAACATTACCTTCGGTCTCGAAATGCATGGCGTGCCCAAGCCCGAGCGCGAAAAGGCGATGAACGAGGTCGCGAAGCTCCTGCAGATCGAGCAGCTCTTGGACCGGAAGCCGGGGGCGCTTTCCGGCGGTCAGCGCCAGCGGGTCGCCATGGGACGAGCGCTCGTGCGCAACCCTGATGTCTTCCTGTTCGACGAGCCTTTGTCGAACCTGGATGCCAAGCTTCGCGTCGATATGCGCACCGAGATCAAAAAGCTGCATCAGAAGCTCGGCACCACCATCGTCTACGTGACCCATGACCAGATCGAGGCGATGACGCTGTCGACGCGTATCGCGGTGATGAATGGCGGCTATGTTCAGCAATTGGGCACGCCGCAGGAGATTTATGACAGCCCTTCGAACATCTTCGTCGCCACCTTCATGGGCTCGCCCGCGATGAACGTCATCCCGGCCAGGGTCGCTGTTGAAAACGGCAAGCCGGTGGCACGCGTGGTCCTGCATGACGGCGCTGAGACGTCACTTTCCTTCAGTCAGGACAATCTCGCCGCCTGGGACGGCAGGGACATCCTTCTCGGCATTCGCCCCGAGGCGATCACGGACGAAGATGCGGGGGACCGGAAATCGTCCAACATCGCGCATCTCACTAACCGTATCGTTGTTACGGAACCGGCGGGCTCCGACACCTTCGTGACGATGACCATGGGCGGCAAGGACGTGATCTCGCGGATGCGCTCCGATGCCGAAGTCGAGCCGGACACCGACTTCACCTTCGCCGTGAACATGGAAAAAGCCGTCGCCTTCGATCCGGCGACCGAGAATCGCATCGAAGCGTGATGCAGCCGGCGATCATCATCTCTCGTGTTTGGGACGGCCGGGGTGATCCGCCTTGTTGACGTTCACATCACAGAAATGCGTCGCGATCGGCGAGGCGATGATCGAAATGGCCTCTCTCGGTGATGAGACCTACAGGCGCGGTTTCGCGGGCGACACCTTCAATACAGCCTGGCAGATGTCGCAGATCTTCGGCGGCGATCGTTCCGTCGGCTTCGTGACCAAAGTCGGTACAGACAAGGTCTCCGAGGCATTCGTGCGGCAGCTCGAAGAGGACGGATTGGACGTGGCCTGTATCGGACGCGTAAGCGATCGCACCATGGGCCTCTACATGATCGACCTTGATGGCGTCGAGCGCAGCTTTCAATATTGGCGCTCGCAATCGGCAGCACGTCTCCTGGCGGATGATCGGGAGTGGCTGGCCAGCGCCCTGGACGGGGCAGGGCTGATCCATCTCTCCGGCATCACGCTCGCCATTCTGTCACCAGCCGCCCGCGACCGCCTTTGGGACGTGCTGGCAGACGCCAGGTCACGAGGTGCACGCGTCTCGTTCGACCCGAATGTACGGCCAAGGCTCTGGCCCTCCGGGGACGAGATCCGAACCGTCATGTCGCGCTTCAACGACATCGCGGATATCGCTCTTCCCAGTTTCGATGACGAGCAAAGCCTTTGGAATGATCGCTCGCCGGAGACGACGATCATTCGCCTGCAGACGGCCGGCGTCTCGGAGATTGTCGTCAAGAATGGCGAGGGAGCCGTGACGGCTATGTCGAACGGTCGGCAGATCGCTGTCGATACGCCCGAGGTGACAGGGATACGCGACACATCCGGCGCCGGTGACGCCTTCAACGCGGGCTATCTCGCGGCGCGTTTGAACGGTCAGGATCAGGCTGCAGCGATCATCTGCGGCCAGAAGGTTTCAGGCGAAGTTATCCAGCATTTCGGTGCCCGCATCCCCAAAGGACGAGCCGGCATTTTTAGAAACCCCTTCTGCTGAGGGCGCGAAGATTGAGGGCCTAATTGGATGAGGGTGGTTGCCGTCGGGCCTCTGCTCCATCAACATCGGTAGAGCCAGAGGCAAGAAGCCAGCCTCAGGTGGGGAGCGATAGACGCTTTTGATGGAGGGCAATGGCATGTCTCCCAAAGTCTTCGCCGGCGACACCGACGCCATGCGCATCCCTTGGTCCGCGCGAGCAGGCGTCGCCCCATGACAGACATATCGCAAAGTCAACGCACCCGGTCGCACCGGATCGATGCGCTGCAATATGCGAACTGGTCGGAAACCGTCTTTCGTCAGATGCGCGAAGGTGGTGTGGACGCGGTTCATGTGACGATCGCCTATCACGAAACCTTCCGGGAAACCGTGCTCAATATCGAGCGCTGGAATCGCTGGTTCGAGCGGTTCCCCGATCTCATCTTTCAGGGCCGCAGTGGTGACGATGTCAGGCTGGCGCGCGAGACCGGTCGGACCGCGATCTTCTTCGGCTTCCAGAACCCATCGCCGATCGAGGACGATATCGGTCTGGTCGAGATCCTGCATACCCTCGGCGCCCGCTTCATGCAGCTCAGCTACAACAACCAGTCCTTCTTGGCGACCGGCTGCTACGAGGCGGACGATCCCGGCATCACCCGCATGGGCCGCGAGGTGATCAAGGAGATGAACCGGGTCGGCATGGTCATCGACATGAGCCACTCCGCAGAACGCTCGACGTTCGAAGCCATTGAGATCTCGGAGCGACCGATCGCCATCACCCATGCCAATCCCGCATCCTGGCATCCGGCCTTGCGCAACAAATCCGACGATGTGTTGAGAGCCCTTGCGCAATCCGGTGGCATGCTTGGCTTTTCCATTTACCCCCACCATCTCAAAGAGGGTTCGAACTGCACGCTGGAGAGCTTTAGCGACATGGTCGCTCGCGCAGCCGATTTGATGGGACCAGAGCATATCGGCATCGGCACCGACCTTTGCCAGGATCAGCCGGACAGCATCGTAACCTGGATGAGGAACGGCCGCTGGACCAAGACGCTGGATTATGGCGAGGGTTCAAAGGATGCTGCCGGCTTTCCGGCGATGCCTTCCTGGTTCCGGGACAACCGTGATTTCGATTCGATCGAAACCGGTCTGCGCGCAGTCGGCCTCGGCGATGATGAGATCGCAGGGATCATGGGCGAGAATTGGCTGCGCTTCTTCGACGTCAGCTTTGCACCTGCGCCAGGATGAGCATGATGGCGGATCAGGTGCTGATAGGCGAGCATTGCAGCGATAGCTGGAAGTCTCTGGCGTGACCGACATCGACCACCCTTCCAAGGTGGTGAGGCCTGCCGTGCCTCTGCGTCCTCCCGAAACCGTCATGCGCCTCGCTCGACTGGGCTCATTTCACCAATGCCGCCTTTCCTTCATGCGCGTCCTGCTCAGGCGCTTGAAGCGCGAGCGTTGGCGTTTCGATCGGCCGATATTCGACATCGACGCAAAAGGGGTAGGGGTTGCGGTCTACACCGCCCATGGGCCGGAGCGCAGCTATAGCTTGGTGTGTTTCGGCCATGATCTGCCGGCGGATCAGCGCTCGGATCGGGTCATCGCCGAAGCCTGGGACAGCACGTTCGCTCTGTATGACGGCGTACCCAAAGCCGATGATATCGACCGCCTTTCGAAGAATGTGCCGCAGCAGGAAGCCGGCCGGATCACATCGCGAGAACTCAGCCTGTCGCGCGCGAATCGCTCGGTCCGTCTGTTCGAGCATGTCGTCGACAGCCTCGCCGCCGGCCGCCAGCCGGATGTCGAGGAGCTCGAAGCCGTCGGCTATCTGATGCGCACCACCGCCGTCTACGGTTCGGGCAAGTTCGGCGCGGCTGACCGTGAAACCATCGCTGATCGACCGGAGCTCAGTGGTCCATTCCAGGTGGAAATGCTCTCCGTCTTTCTGATCCGCGCCTATGTGCTCGACTTGGCGGAGCATTTGGCGAAAGTGAGGTCGCCGGCCACGGCCATAGCCCTCATGCCTGAACTCCGGCGATGTCTGGGCATAGGCAACTCCACGGGCCTCTGCATGGCGCCCTTCCTGGTCAGCCATCCCATCCTGATCAGCCGCTGGATCGAAGCGCGCGAGCGGGCTCTTTCGCGCGTGCGGGCGTTGGTCAGGGCGACGAAGAATGAACGGATGATCTTCCGTCAGAGGGTTTCTCGCGCGCGCCTGAATGCCGAGGTCTGGACGTCGGATCATGAGCGTCAGCGCGACAAGCTGGCCAAGCTCCGAGCGGATCTTGCTCGTCTCGAACGGCATATCGCTGACGACAGCCTTGAAGGCGAAGACCCCTGGGACAGGCTTTATCGCTGGGCCGAGGCTCATCTTTCGATCGAAGGACAGGAACAGCTCGTCTCCCTGATGCTCGAGCCCTATGGCGATCTGATCGACGATCTCGCTGATGAGATGGCCGCCGATGAGGACCGCGGATTTTACATCGATGGCGCGATGCCGCTCGATCATTTGCGGTCGATCCTCGACGCGGTCTACGGTTGGGCCCTGGCGATCGACTGGACCTCTCGGGAAAGCGTTGCTCGCGTCTGGTACACCTCCGTGGAAAAGCTGGAACCGAGGCTCGGGGAGCGCTTCGAGGAGCCAATCGAACCTTACGAACAACCACTCGCGCCGGCGCGCGATGCGGCGAACATGGCTCACGACATTGACCAGTGGAAGGGAGAGAAGAGTGTTGCTGCCTTTCTGCTGGCCCGCCCCGAACATCGCCATATCGTAAGGCGGGCCCAGATCGCGGCGCGCTTTCCTTACGCTGAAATCCGCGACAACACCATCGCCGCAAACCTCCTGCCGATCGACCTGCTGCGCTGCAAGCTTTCCTTCTTCGGCGCCGGGCATTTCGATCCGCGCTCCGATCGCTGGGTGCGCATCAATATGTTCAAAGGCGCGCCGTTCCCAGACGAACTCGCCGACAGCGAAGACGACGACTGGTGCTATCCGCCTGTGTCTAAGGCTGATCCATGCATGTCTCGTTGAACGAGATCGAGACGATGGGCAAGCGGGCGGCGCGCGGCGCTGGCCTGCCCTGGGGCATCGCTGAAGAAACGGGCAAGGCGGCGCGCTGGCTGACGGTGCGTCATCTCTCCCGCATCGCACGACTAGCACATATCTTGAGCCGCCATGACCAGCGAAACGAGGCCGATCTGGCCCCTATCGATATCGACGATGTCTGGCAGGCGCGCTTTGGTGACCTCTGCCCGCTGATCGCAGGTGCTGCTCTCTGCGACAGGGCAGCCGAAATCGCCGATGGACGAACGATCGAGCTTGCTGAAACGGCGGAGCCGCTTTGGCTTGCCCCATTCGTCGCGGGCGCTGCCGAACTGACGGATGCGGCGATCTCAATTGCCTGGAATGACGTCGTCATCACGCTCTCGAATAGAGGGAAATGCATCGAGGGCAGCCGTAGCGACCTGACGGCAAGTCGCACGCTAGGGGTCATTTGTCGGCTGGCCGATCAAAGCGTCGATCCCGACACCCCCGCCACCTTGCAGGCTTTACCGGTCGATGCTGAAGACTGGAACCGCCTCGCTGCTTTTGCCCAGCGCATCTATGCCCCGGCAACCGAGGCGTCCCGTCTGTCAGGGGCTGGCGCTGGCCTCACCGACAACAACTGAACCGATTATCATCGGTGATCGGAAGAGTTCTCCTGACGCAGCATGAGATCGGAGATGTCGGCTCGTCGTTACCCCGATAAGTCGCGGTCTTTTCTTCCGCACAGCTCGTTCAAAGAGACCGGCCTCCGGTAACATCTGCCTATCGGTGTCTGGTCTTTCCTGGCCTTATGCCGCAAAGTCAGAATTCTGCCGAGTATCACCAAAACAGAGGGTGACGGCTGAATCCAGATACACCGATGACAGTACCAATGCTTTTAACGAACAGGTAGGTGCCATCTGTTCGATAGGGAAATGTGGCGAAACAAAAGAGATGAAGCGTATATCCCGATCGCGGCTGACCGGATTCGTTCTAGATCGGTTTCCGGTCGCAAGCGTTCGAAACGGATGCTCTATCTCTTTGTTTCGCCGCATTTTATTATCGATCAAGTGGTTCCATTTGATCGGAAAAAGCTCTAGGCGGCAGCCTCGCAATCTTTCAGACTCATCTTGCTTCCGGCGGTTCCAGGCAAGATGATCGAGAAGACCGTGCCGACACCAACGGTACTTTCAACGTTGACCTTGCCGCTATGCAGATCAACGAGTGTTTTCACAAGGTGAAGCCCGATACCTGTACCGGCGATGCCTATCGATGTGCTGGCTCTAAAGAAGCGATCGAAGAGCTTATCCACCTCGTCCTTGGGAATGCCCACGCCTTCATCGCGCACGTCGATCAAGATGTCGCCTTCTTCAGTCACCTTCCCTGAAACCCAGACCCGCTCACCTTCAGGAGAATATTTGACGGCGTTCGACAACAGGTTGGAAATGACCTGACGTATCAATTTGACGTCGGCAACATAGCTTTCCGGGAGTTCACTGACGTCGACGAGAATTTGATGGCTCGGATTGACCTCCATTTGGTTGCTCGAGACTTCATGGATCATGCTTCGGAGGTCACATGGTGCTGGTTCGTAGCTGATGCTCCCAGCTTCGAGACGGGCGGCACTCAAGACGCTTTCCATCAGGTCGGTTAGCCGAATGACGGCGGTTCTGATCTTCCACAAGCCACTTTTTTGTCGTTCCGGCGCGATATTCTCATGGCGACGTATTATTCTTTGTGCGTTGGCGTCGATGATGGCGAGTGGTGTGCGGAACTCGTGACAAACCATGGAAACGAACTGGCGCTGCAATCCGGTCAATTTCTTCTCAGCGTCAAGCGCGTCTCTAAGCTCTCTAGCCTGATCGGAAATTGTTTTCGTTCGCTCGTCGACCAACTCCTGGAGATGATCATAGTGCAGCCTAAGTTCGTTAGCTGACTTCTCGAGCTTGTCTCGATACATCCGCTCTCGAAAGACGATGGATGCGGCAATCGTCAATACTGTCAGCAAGAGAGCCAGGAGTATCCAGCGCCCTTGAGTTATGGCGCCCTTAACGGAGGCGTTGTTGAACGCCACATCGGTGCGCGTCTCATCCAGCAGGATATTGATCTCATTGGTGAAAACTAAGGAGAGATCATGAGTGAGCGCAACGATCCTCTCCAACCTCTCCTGGACTGCAAGCTCGGAGCGGCGAAGCGCCACAAGACTGCTTTCGCCAATCGCTCGTGCCAGTATGGGGTCAAGGTGTCGATCAAGATCACTTATCGGCTCATCGACAAGGTCGAGAGTGCTTCTAAGGTCGGCCAAGTGCAGACCCGCTGTTTCTATTTCCTCAACCAGCGGACCAAGCGTTGCAGCATCGCGTTCCGCAGCAGCATGGCGCAACAAGCCTGCGATCCAGTTGCTTTCCGAGGCTATGCTCAAATATGACGTCAATCTAGCGACGGATTGATCGATGAGGCCATTGATTGTCGTCGAGCTGCCCTCGACAGTTCTTTCGCTAAGCTCGATCAGATCATGACGAGCTTCAATGATCGAGGCCTCCAACTCTTCCAACACAGAAGCTCTGTGCCTTTCGATGGTTGTTGCCATTTGATTTGGCCGCGATGTCTCCAGGATATGACCGTTTGACGTCACGCCCTCCAAAGCCGCACGGCGTTTGCTGAAGACATTTTCATCGCCGTTTCCGAACATTGTTAATGACGTGATCTGGGCTTCGATTGTCCGCGACGGCTGACGCTGGCCCAGACGTTCCAGGATCTGCTTCATCTTATCATGGGTTGCCGTGAAGCTTCCCTCCAGCGTCTCCAATGTTTGCAGGTCTGGCGCGATGGCGGCTTCGGCCATGAGGATCGAGATTTCATCGACATGCGCCCTCAATTGGACGAAGGAATTCAGTCGACCAACACCCTGTTTGACGAGCATGCCAAGCTGATCGCCTAAGATTCGGGTGGCATCCTCCGTTTGAATGACAAGGTCAAAATTCGCATCGTCAATCCTGGGGGCTAGCCATGCGTTAAGCGCTTGGTGATGCCTGCCGGCTTCGGCGACCTCTGTTCGTCTCTTCACCGCCAGCGCCAGACGATCGCCAACAAGTACCTCAAGATCTTTCAGAGCGTTGAAGAGATCGCCACTCAGCTCTTCCACATTGCTCACCGTCTGCGGGTCGACCCCCTGGTCCGACAAGCTCTCGAGTATTTGAAGGACTTTGCGCCGGTGAACCTCGGCACGCTCTCGCGTCCGATCATACTCCAAGGCGTCGGATGTCGCTGAAAATGAGAATGTAAGTGCATTCACTGCAGCAGCTTGCTCGACGAGGAAGAGAGCGTCGGCAAGAGCGGGAACGCGCTGCTCCGCGACCTGTTCGAACTTCTCCTCGATTCGCTCGAAGGACAAGAGTCCGGTACCGCCGGCAATGATCGCTGCGGCAGCTATCAGAAAGAAGGAGAGGAGCAGTCGCGCATCGGCACTTAGGGACTTGCCGAACCTGCCTATGAAACTGGTGGTCGTCATCAATGCCAGCTTGAAGTGGAGGCAAATGAACCTTCAGGCTAGCAGCTTTTGGTTGCTGAAAAGTTAACGTAAACGCGAATATCGTGGGCTTGAATTAACCGTTCTTCAACGTCGTAGGTGTATGCCAGGGGCTGGCCCATATAGCAGAAAGGGAAATTATGTTTCGCAAGTCTCAGAGGTTCGCCCTGCCACTTGCGGTGATGTTCGCCTGCCTCACCGTTGACACCGCTGCGGCCGAACCCGGAGTGACCCAAGACAGGATCCTATTTGGTCAGTCGACGGCTTTGGGTGGCCCCGCATCTGCTCTCGGGCAGGGTATGCAGGCGGGCATTCTTGCCGCATTTGAAGAGGTTAATCGCACTGGCGGCGTTGCCGGACGAAAGCTTGAACTCAAGAGCTATGACGATGGCTATGAGCCCGATCGCGCCATCGACAACACCAGAAAGCTCATTAATACGGATCAGGTTTTCGCTCTGATCGGTGCGGTCGGTACGCCGACGTCAAAGGCGGCCCAGCCCATCACGACCGATGCCAATGTGCCCTTCATCGGCCCCTTCACCGGTGCTGGATTTCTGCGTGATACGAGCCATGGCAATATCGTCAACTACCGTGCGACCTATGGCCAGGAGACCGAAGCCTGGATCAAGCATCTGACCGAGGATCTGGGCCATAAGCGCATTGCTATCCTCTATCAGGACGACTCTTTTGGCCGTGTGGGCCTTGCCGGCGTGCAGAAGGCAATGGAGAAACGCGGCATGTCGCTGGTTGCCGAGGGCACCTACAAGCGCAATACGACCGCGGTCAAATCCGCCGTGCTGAAAATCCGGAAGTCCAAGCCTGATTCCGTGGTTATGGTCGGCGCCTACAAGCCGATTGCTGCGTTCGTCAAGCTTGCCAAGAAGACGGGCATTGACGCGACCTTCGTCAACATCTCGTTCGTGGGGTCCAAAGCACTGGCGAAAGAATTGGGTGTTGATGGCACCGGCGTCGTGGTCACTCAAGTCGTCCCTTTCCCCTGGGATCGCTCCATTCCGGCAGTGGCTCAGTATCAGGATGCACTGCGCGTGGTCAATGCTGATGCCGAGCCTGGTTTCGTCTCGCTCGAGGGCTATTTGGTGGGCCGCTTGACCATCATGGCGTTGGAGAAGATGGGTGGCAGTTTCAGCCGTGAGGGCTTCATGAAGACTGTTGCCGGTCTCGGCCGATTCGCTCTGGGCGGTGTCGAGCTGGCTTTCGGTCCGGATGACAATCAGGGTTCGGATGAAGTCTTCCTGACCGTGATCCAGTCGGATGGGAGCTTTCGCGCCGTCGATCGCTTAAGCCCAACCAGCTAGTCTCCGAGCCGCCCTCGCTCGCCTCAGCGGGGGCGGTTCCCATTCTCATTGGCTTATTGCTGACATTTGTAAAGTTGAATTTTTGAGGGAATGACTGTGCCCATTAACGGTAAATCAGCCAAACGCTTGAAAACGTCTGAGACGTCAGGAAAGAAGGGGCTGGGCATTAAAGGGCGCCTCATGCTGTCCTTCGGTTTGGTCGCTCTGACCACAGTTTTGGCTGGTGGAATCAGTATTCTCTCATATGACAGCATAGAATCAGCATCGACGAAAATGACCGGTGAGAGCGTTCTCGCCATGTCAAAAGCTTTTGAAATGGTCGAGGAGGCAACGGCGCTACGTTCGCTAGCATTGACGATGGCAGGTGCATCGGACAGGGCGGAATACACCGCGGTTACCGATCAGTTCGCTTCGCACCGTGAAGACATCGATGACGTGCTGGAGGCTATTGCAGAGACCAATATTCCTTCAGCCAAGATCAATGTGATCGATACAGAGAAAAGCGATCTCTTCAACGCTCTCGGAGATCTTTCGAACCGTGTTGATGAACGGCTGGAGGCGGCGGTTCGCAGAAACGACGTTATGGCCGAAATCGCCGAGGACCATGGACAGTTGGCCGATTGGCTCGTTTTGCAGATCGACGATGCCGGCTTTGAGCTGGTGATCGAAACCGAGAACTCGACGGAAGGCCTGAGCGGTCAGATCGAAACGCTTATGACCGATGGGGTCGATCGACTTCAATCCGCATTGACGCTGCGAGCCGAAGTCAATCTCGTGGCCGGCATTCTGATTGAGGCAGCCGCAGCGCCGGACCAAGGAGCCCTGGCGGCCATCGAGGACAGATTTCAGGCGGCCAGAGCAAACGTCGATGAGCAGTTGGCGACGCTTGGCGATGAGGGAGCCTTTGCGGAGCTTGCCGAACTGACCGAAAATCTTGTCGAACTCGGTGATGGTCCTGATGGCATCTTTGCCGCGCGCCGGGCTTTCTTCAGCAACGATGCCGAAGGTCCGTCGGAAACGGTTTCGACCTGGACACGTCGCATCTATGGTCCGCGCGAGGACATTCTTCGGACCTTGGAGCCCATCGTTGATGAAGCGAGCTTTGATCTCGTCATTTTCAGCGAAGCCGCCATCGCCGATAACGCCAAGGTTATCAATCGGCTAATCGATCACTCGGTGGGCAATCTTCAGGGGCTCTTAGGTATCGCTGCGGACAGCAATTGGCTGGCGGGTCTGCTGCATCAAGCTTCCATGGAGCATGACCGGGCGGCGCTTCGGCCACTTATCGAACAGATCGATACAGGAATCGAGCATCTCAACGTTTATAAGGATATGCTCCGCTTGCCCGATGCCGCGCAGCAAGAGCTCGAAGCCCTTCTGCAGCCGCTTCTCGAGCGTGCCGCGGGATCGGAGACCGTCGTCGACATCCGAACGGCCGAGCTCGAGATCTGGAGCCAACAGGAAGCCGCTGTCAAACGGACCAGCGATCTCGCCGATATGCTGACCCAAAGTGTGAATGAGGTCGTCGAGTTTGCCTATGTCGATGTTCAGGAGAGCAGCGACGCCGTTCAGACGGCGATTGAAAACGGTCGCTGGCTGCTCATCGTATTGTCGCTGGCGTCGCTTGGGATCGCCGTTGCCATCGTCGCTTTCTATGTCGGACCCAATATCGTGGCGCCGCTCAGTAAAATCAGCCGGAGCGTAGGTCGTTTGGCCAATGGTGAGCAGGTGGACGTTCCGGGAATGGAGCGCAACGACGAACTGGGCGAACTCGCCCGGTCCCTTGGCGTCATTCACGATCAGGCTATCGAGGCATCACGCATTAAGCTCGCGCTGGATAGCGCCGATTCACCGGTAATGGTGACCGATGCTGCGCATAAGGTCATTTATGTGAACGCATGCCTCCGCGACCTTTTCGCGATGGCGGAGAGTGATATCAGGATCGATATGCCGACATTCAGTGCCAGTGAACTTGTTGGCGGCACGCTCGATTTTGTCTATCAGCTGAGCGGAGACTTCAAGACGGCGATCGGTAGGCTGGATCGTCCCCATCATGAGGCGTTAACCATCGGCAGCCGCCACCTCTCGTTTGTCGCCAGCCCTGTCAGGGGAGCGGATGGGATACGCCTTGGATCTGTCTTGCAGTGGCAGGATGAAACCGAGGAACGTCAGCTCCGGCAGGCGATTGGCTCCGTGGTTGACGCCGCAAGCGCCGGTGATTTCTCGAAACGGATCGAAGCTGCCGGCATCGAGGGAACCATGGCCGACCTCGCAGGCGGTATCAACCACCTGGCCGCCTTGGTCGACGGCGCGACGACTGATTTGGGACAGATGCTGGCGTCATTGGCGCAGGGTGACCTGTCCTCGCGTATTCACAATGAATACCAAGGAGCGCTCGGCGAGCTCAAAGACAACGCCAATCGCACGGCAGATCAGCTCAGCGACATCGTTGCGCAGATCCAGGTTGCGACAAGTGAGGTCAGCAATGCGGCAACCGAGATCAGCAGTGGAACCAGCGATCTCTCGGAACGCACCGAGAGGGCTGCATCAAGCCTTGAGGAGACGGCCGCGTCCAGTGAACAATTGGCGGCTACAGTCAATCAGAATGCAAGGCATGCTGCCAATGCCAGCGAGCTGGCTGGAACCGCTGACCGCAGTGCGAAATCCGGCGGGCAGGTCGTCGAGCAGGCGGTGAGCGCCATGTCGGTGATCGAAGCATCGGCGCAAAAGATCACCGACATTATCGGTGTCATCGATGAGATTGCTTTCCAGACGAACTTGCTTGCGCTCAACGCCAGCGTAGAAGCCGCGCGCGCGGGGGAGGCGGGTAAAGGATTTGCTGTCGTTGCCCAGGAGGTTCGCCAGCTCGCTCAGCGTGCTGCACAGGCAGCTTCAGACATTAAGGGTTTGATCGAGGACAGCAACGGTCAGGTTAAAGAGGGTGTGGAGTTGGTCAATCGCGCTGGCCATTCACTCACCGAGATCGTTGGTTCGATTGGCAAGGTCGCTGGTATTGTGGACGAGATATCGAAAGCGTCCCAGGAACAGTCCTCCGGCGTTCAGGAGATCAATAGCTCGATTGTCGGCATGGACGAAATGACCCAGCAAAACTCGGCCTTGGTCGAAGAAAGTACGGCTGCAGCAAGAGCGTTGAGTGATCAGGCGGCAAAGGTGAATGAGCTCATGTCCTTCTTCAAACTCGATGGGGTCGGAATGTCCGACCGACAAGATCAGGCGCCACCGAAGACTGTAGAAAAGACTCTCGTGCCGGCAGGCGGTGAAGACGGTTGGAGCGAATTCTAAGGGCGAGGATGGATCTATATAGCAAGGCGCCGGATGACATGACGCAACTGGATAACGCTTTGTGACGATGGCGGGCGACGGCTAACAAAAACGCATTAAAGTCGCCGTGATTGTCATAGTTTGAAATGTTTCGGAAATTTGTATTCCTGATCAGGATGCGCTCGCTTCTTCGGTTCCGTTACGAGCGTCGCGGCCAGGTCATAGGTACGATGCCGAAGCTCTGACAACAGTTTCTCTCTACCGACGTTCCCGTCGAGATCCTCGAACGCAATCGGATCGCCGACGGCGACGTCGAGCGCCGTACCGATGCGCCTTGCCGTCTCCCAGAAAAAGAGAGACAGGCGCCAAGTGTAGCTGAGATGGCTGGCCAGCTGAAAAATCCGCGAGTTCTGCCCCGCGAAATAGATCGGCACGACCGTCGCCTTCGAGAGCATCGACAGCTTTGCCGCAAAAGGGTGCCAGGCGATGTCGACGGCCGGGCCGTGCAGGGCGGCAGGGCTGGCTGATACGGCGCCTGCCGGAAAGATGCCGATCGCCCCGCCGTTCTGCAGGTGGCGAAGTGCCTCTCTTCGCGAGTGAACGTTGTTAGCCAGCGCGCCCGGGTCCGTGGAAAAGTCGATCGGCAGCAAATGCTCTCGGGCTTCCGGCGCTTGGCAAAGGACCTTGTGGGTCAGAACCTTGATGTCAGGACGCGCCTTGCGCGCAAGCCATATCAGGACGAGGCCGTCGATGACGCCATAGGGATGATTGGCAATGAACAGAACCGGTCCATCCACTGGTATTTTGGCCAGCTGCTCCATCGGATAGCGAACATCGAGTTCCAGAAGCTCGATGGCTGCATCGAAAAAGTCACCATAAGCCCGGGGTGCTGCGACATAACGATTGTAAAGATCGGCTAGGCGTTTCCGGCCGCCTAGGGTCTCGACAGCGTTGATCACCGATCGTCGGGCGAGCGATTGGTCAGGCTCGGCATAAGAAAATCTGATTCTGCCGTGCGCGGCTGCCTGTTGGAGCATGCGATAGCCTTGCTGCCATTGTCCATTAGTCAACTATTGCGGTGTCAGATGACAGCGGGGCGAGGATAGGGTGGCAGATCGATGACAGGCATCGGCATTCAAACCAGACGGTCACGAACTTCGAGAGAGGCGAGCGGTCCGCCCACGAGGGTTGCGACCACGCGCGACGGGTGTCCTATCTCGAAGGTGACGGTCGTGCCGAATACAGCTGGCACCAAAGGCAGAGCCTAAAGAGGCGGATCGATCGCTGCTTCTTTCGGAACATCCTGCGAAGAGCTTCGCATGTCGCCGCTCACTCTTTGCGAAAACACCGACACACCGGGAACAGGCCGCAAAAACCCCGGTGGATCCGTGACCGCCGAGTGACAGATCCAGGTCTTGAAGGAGAGTTGCCAAAATGCGATGCGACGTAGGAGGTGGTTTCTGCCCACTGCCTTTGACCGGGGCTGCGCGTTCAGCGAATGTCGCGACCGTCACCATCGTCTTTAAGCATAATCACCGCGATCCCCATCTGGACGCTTGCCAGAGTGAGACCGAGAAAGAAAGTCAGCAGAAAGAGCGCCAAAAGACCAACCTCAGAGTCGACGATCAAGGTTCGTAGATTTGCAAAGTTCGTCATCATCATGAGGATGACCGCAATGAGGGCGATCAGGAATCCGAAGGCTGCGTGGCGCAGAAGAAACCTGACGAGCTTGGGCATGGAGTTTGCCCTCATCAATGGCCGCGCTTCAGATCAAAGCGGACTTTGTTTCGAGGAGATAAGTTAACATGAGCGCCAAGCCTGCCGAAATCCAGCGTAGGTCGAGACTCCTTGATGGCCTTACGGGCGATAGATCGTGCCCGGCGGGTCATCCGACAGCGTCTGCATCACGTAATCCCATCAACCATATGTCTGCCTGCCGAAAATAATAAGGATGATCCGATGACCGATTGGACAAGACGCATGACGCTCGGCGGCATCGCCGGCTTGGCGACGCTTGGCGTGACCGGGGTTCAGGCTGCCACAAAAGACGCACACGACTTTGCGTTCACGTCCATCGACGGTGAGCTGCTTCCGCTTTCGACCTTCGATGGCAAGGTGCTGATGGTGGTCAACACGGCGTCCCTATGCGGTTTCACCAGGCAATATGCCGGGCTGCAGTCGCTTTGGGAGCGCTACCGGGATGAGGGCTTCGTGCTGCTCGGCGTTCCGTCCAACGACTTCGGTGGTCAGGAGCCGGGGAGCGAGGCGGAGATCAAGCATTTCTGCGAAGTGAATTTCGACATCGACTTTCCGCTGACCGAGAAGCAGCAGGTCAAAGGCGGCAGCGCGCATCCGTTTTATGCTTGGGCGCGCTCAGTCCTGGGCGCGGATAAAGCGCCGCGCTGGAACTTTCACAAGTATCTGGTGGCTCGCGACGGAACGCTCACCAATGCGTTTGCCACTTCGGTTCGCCCCGACGATCCGAAACTCATCTCAACGATCGAAGCGCTCTTACAGGATTCCCTGAGCTAGTCCGATTGCAGTACCCAGTTGTGTCAGAGTTTGGCTGTGGTGGCATCGCGCTGCTGGCGACGCTTGTCGACATGATAGAGCCCAAAGGCGATCACCTCATAGATCCAGGGCAGCAGGCTCCGAAGCACGGGCAGGCGCACGATCTTGGAGAGCCAGCGATAGCGCGGCAGGCGATCCCAAATCGCGGCGAAGGCGGGAACGCCGACCAGAAGCTGGCCGTCGGCATCGAGCACATGCAGACGCCGTTTGGCTGCATCCTGCGAGAGACCGAGCTGGTCAAGTGCTGGGCTCGCTTTGCTGATATCGTCGAAGGCGAGTGCCTGGTCATCTCGCTGATCGAGATGCCGGTAATGGTCGATCTCGCGCCTGCAAACCGGACACGCACCGTTATAGAGGATCGTCGGTTTCCTGTTCATGTCTTTTGCTACGGCGTCGCCTGCTCCGCGGATCAGTCAGCGTCTTTGGAGCTAGCCCTTAGATGACATGTCCGCTTCATCTTCCCGAACATCTCGCCGAACGTTGCCGCAGCCTTAACCATGCCGAAGCTGTGCGCGGTGCTGAATTCATTCTCTATTGGATGCGCACCGCCTGTCGCGCCCGCGAGAACCCGGCGCTGGACGCAGCGCTCATCGCAAGTCGGGCGTTCGACAAGCCGGTTCTCGTCTATCACGCGCTCGCCGAGACCTATCCCTATGCCTCCGATCGCCATCACAGCTTCATTCTCGAAGGGGCGAAAGACGTGCAGGCGGCGATGGCGGCACGTGGTATCGGCTACGCCTTCCATCTGGAACGCCCCGGTCATCGTGGTCATCATCTGCGGAGCTTTGCCGAGCGCGCCTGCATCGTCATTACGGAAGACATGCCGGTCGAGCCGCTTCGTGGATGGACCGAACGGCTCGCCGAGGTGGTGGCCGCGCCGGTCCTCGCGCTTGATACCGCTTGCATCGTCCCAATGGCCTTGACCAGACGTGCCTATGATCGCGCCTTTGCCTTTAGAAAAGCGACCGAACGGCTGCGCGCCGATCGCGTGATGCTGCCCTGGGACGATGTCGAGCCTGCGCATCCTGCCTATCTGCCCGATGATCTGCCCTTCGAACCCTTGGACCTGCAGGCGGCATCGATCCCGGGTCTGGTGGCAGTCTGTGCGATCGACCACACCGTCGGCCCGGTGCCGCACACGCGCGGCGGCTCCCTCGCCGGTTACCAGCGCTGGGTCACTTTTCGCGATCGACGCTTGAAACGCTATGCGCGCGACCGCAATGATGCGCTTCGCCCCGACGCCGTCAGCCGCATGTCCGCCTATCTTCACTACGGTCAGGTCTCGCCCTTTCGGCTGGCGCGCGAGGCCGCAGAGGTCGGCGGCGACGGTGCTGCCAAGTTCCTTGACGAGCTGCTGGTCTGGCGTGAGCTCAGCTATGCCTGGTGTTTTCATCGGCATGACCATGATCAGACGACGGCGCTGCCGACATGGGCGATCGAAAGCCTTGTCGAGCATCAAGCCGATCCAAGACCCGATCTGTTCTCCTGGGAGACGCTCGCCCGTGGTCGCACAGGCGAGCCACTTTGGGACGCTGCCCAGGCATCGCTTTTGATCCACGGCGAACTGCACAACAATCTGCGCATGACCTGGGGCAAGGCGCTCCTGAACTGGACCGAGAGCTTGGAGGATTGCTGGCAAAAGCTGGTCGATCTGAACCATCGCTACGCGCTGGACGGGCGCGATCCCAATTCCTACGGCGGCCTGATGTGGTGTCTCGGCTTGTTCGATCGTCCCTTCGAACCGCCGAATGCGATCACCGGCCGCGTTCGACAACGCCCGCTGAATGGCCATGCGCGGCGCCTCGATGTCGATGCTTATACGCAATGGACGACGCGGCCGGCATTGGCAAAACCGCCGAAAGTTGGGGTGATTGGCGCAGGCCTTGCCGGTCTCACCTGCGCTCGCATCCTTCAGGACCACGGCCTCGACGTTACGCTGTTCGACAAAGGCCGAGCACCCGGCGGCCGTATGTCCAGACGCCGCGCCGAGCCCTTCGCGTTCGATCACGGCGCTCAATTTTTTACGGTGCGTGATCCCGTGCTCCGCCGCTATGTCGAAAGCTGGCGTGGTGACGGCGTCGTCGATATCTGGGAGGGGCGCGCGGTGACGATCGAGGCCGGCAGGATCGAGCCCGCCGCTATCGGCAATGAACGCTATGTCGGCGTACCCGGCATGAACGCGCTCGCCAAACATCTGGCGACGGACCTGGACTTTCACACCGGTATCGAAGTCAAAACACTCACGCGGGATGACGCGGGCTGGCATATCGGCTCACCGCATCTCGCGGATGCGGTGACGGTCGATCTGGTCGTGCTTGCGATACCGCCGACGCAAGCGGCAGCGCTGTTGAACTCGGCGTCGCAGTCAGAGCTTGCCCAGCGTCTCGGTGATGTCGGCATGAGCCCATGCTGGGCCGGCATGCTCGGTTTCGATCAGCCGCTCGATCTGCCTTTCGATGCCGCCAGGGTGACGGGCAGTCCGATAAGCTGGCTGGCGCGCAATAACAGCAAGCCCGGACGTGACGGCGCCGAAAGCTGGGTGCTGCACGCTTCGCCGGACTGGACCGACGCCAACCTGGAAGCCGATGCCGAGGATATTTTGACGAACCTTCGTGACGCCTTCGCCGAGATCACTGGTGTTGCCACACGTCCCTCTTACGGCACTGCCCATCGCTGGAGGTACGCACTTGCCCACCGTCCGCTCGGCGAAGCCTGTCTGTTCGACGCACATCAAGCGCTGGGCATTTGCAGTGACTGGTGTCTTGCCGGTCGGGTCGAAGCAGCCTTTCAGTCAGGCGCCGCCCTTGCTGGGCGGATCCTGGCCATCGAGAGCTGAAGAAACCCCTCTATCCAAGCCTATTCGTCGAGTGGGGCGGGACTGGCGCCCATCCCGCGCTGCGATCAGATCTTGACGAAGGGATTGAGCAGCCGGCCGAGCGGGCTGGTCAGCTTCAGCGGCGCGTCTGTGACGGCTAAGCAAAGGCAATCCTCTTCATCGCCTGCAATCGGGCGATGATCCAAGTCAGCATCCGCCTCCTCGACATCGCCGCATCGATAATGCCCGTGGCCATCACGGAAACTTCCCTTCAGCACCAGGGTAAGCTCACTCCCGACATGGGTATGGCGTGGCGCGGCCGCGCCGGCGCGAATCCATAGCAGCCTGGTCGAATGACCTTCTACCTCCGGAAGAAGCTCAATCTCCGATATGGGGCCACGACGACGCCAGGGTAGCTCCGCTAGGGGGCGATCGATGTAGTTGCGGAGCGGTTCCGGAATGTCCGTGTTGATCCCCAACGACGGCGATGGCTTCGTGTCTGAAATTGGCGATTGCGGACGCTCGATGCGCGCGAGCACGCGGTCGAGACAGTCTGCCGACATGGCCTCGGGCGTGATCTCATCGAGCAGAGCGCCGCCAATGCTCTCAAGTCGATCCACCTCGCTTCTGCAGCGCGGGCAAAAGGCGAGATGCGTCGCTATGAGCAGCGCTACGGGCTCGGAGGCGGCACCTGCAGCGTAGTCGAGAAGGCGCGCATCGGTTGGGCAGTGGAAAGGAGATTGGGACATCATCATCGGTCTTACTCGAGTTCTTGGGTAACTTGACGCAGCTTCGCGAGGGCGAGGCGCACGCGGGACTTCACGGTCCCGAGCGGCAACCCCAGTTCCGCCGCGATCTCGCTGTGCGGTTTGTCTTCGAAGAAGTTCTTTTTGATCACGTCCACCTGATCCGGCGGCAAGTCTTTCATCGCCGCGCGCAGTCGGGACGCGATTTGTGATTTTGAGAGGATGGTTTCACCCTCGGGCACCGGCTCGCCGGTCAACGTCGGATCGTTGGGATCGATTTCGGGGCGCCGTTCCCGCCGGATGACATCGATGTGGCGATTACGGGCGATGGTGAAGATCCAAGTGCTGACCGACCCATGCTCACGCTTGTAAAGGCCCGCCCGTTTCCAGACGGTGAGCATCACATCCTGTGCCAGATCTTCCGCCTGGGCTGCTTCGACACCGCGCTTGCGGATGAAGCCTTTGATTCGCGGCGCAAAGTAATCGAAAAGAGTGGCGAAGGCCGATCGATCCTGACTTTCCGCTACGGCCTCAAGCAGTTCCGACAACGCTTCGGGCGTCACGCCGGCGCGTGCTCGATCCTGTGGTTCGCCAGGTGTCCAGCTCGATCCGAGGGCATCGAGTGGTCCCGCCGCTAGTGCCAGAGAAGTTGTAGCCACCTTTGAAACCATTCTGATTGATGGACAAGAATGTCTACGCGTGACCGGTTGCTTTGGATCGCCGTGGAAAATTTGTCGGCCAAGAAAATCTGATCGGCCCTTATCCTCGTAAGGATTGGTATCAAGATATCAATGATCGGCTGGCGTGAGAGGCGATCGGGTGACGTTTGATCGCCGATCGAGGCCGCGACCACCATGTTCAACCTGACAGGAAAGGAGCCGAGCTCATGCAGCAGCTTCAGCGGGCCGCCCGGGGTGAGCCTTCTTTCGTCCTCGAGGAATATTTTTCCGGGCATACGCACGCTTTTGGCATGTTCGTCGATCGCTTCGGCGCCGTGAAACGGCAGTTTAGCGTCGATATTCTGGGTGAAATGGAAAACGGCCAGCTTGTCCTGACCGAAGACTTCACCTTTGACGGCGGCGAGCGCTCCAAGCGCGTCTGGCGCATCACGCCCCTTGGCGACGGGCGCTATTCCGGGACGGCGGACGATGTCGTCGGGACGGCAGAAGGCAGCGTCAGCGGCAATTGCCTGCGATGGTCCTACGACCTCAACCTCAAGATCGGCCAGCGGGAATGGCGCGTGCGTTTCGACGATATCATGCTCTTGCAGAATGATCAGGTGCTTCTCAATCGGGCCCAGATGTCGAAATGGGGCATTACCCTCGGCGAGGTGATCATTTCCTTTCATAAGGAAGCCGAGAGAAGCGAAAGCAATATCTCCGACGCAAAACCGACCTATTCAAAGACGCACAGCCGCAGCAGGATCGACGAAGAGACCTTGGCAGCCGTCTCGGCGTGACGATCACCAACGCCAAGTCATTGCAGGTCGTCTGGTTCAAGCGGGATCTGCGCCTGCATGATCATGAGCCGCTGACACGCGCGGCGGCGCGTGGTCCGACCCTGCCGCTCTACATCGTCGAGCCGGATCTCTGGCAACAGCCGGACATGTCCGGCCGGCAGTTCGCCTTTCTACGCGAGTCGCTGATCGATCTGCGTGAACAGCTGGGCCGCATCGGCCAGCCGTTGATCATCCGCACCGGCGACGCGCTTACCTGCCTTGATGAGATCCATCGAATCCACGGCATCGAGACGCTCTGGTCCCATGAAGAAACCGGCAATGGCTGGACCTTTGAACGCGATCTTGCGGTCCTGGACTGGTGTCGTCAGCAAGGGATCGCTTGGCAGGAAATCCCGCAATTCGGTGTGATCAGGCGTCTCAAAAACCGGCGCGGCTGGGCCGGTCGCTGGGATCGGTTCATGGCCAGGCCTGCCGCCACGGCACCGATCGGCCTGACGCCGCTTTCGACGATAGAGCCCGGGCCCATGCCTGAAGCCCATGAGATCGGCATCGCCTCGGACCCTTGCCCGGAACGTTTCCGAGGCGGCCGCACCGCTGGCCTGGATGAACTCGGGAGCTTCCTTCGAGACCGGGGGGAACCGTACCAAAAAGCCATGTCCGGTCCGCTCACCGCTTTTGACGGCTGCTCGCGGATCTCAGCCCATCTCACCTTCGGCACCGTCTCCATGCGTGAGACATTTCAGGCGGCGCGCCGCCGCCAAGCCGAACTCCATGAGCTGCCGGGGGATAAGCGCGGCAAGTGGCCGGGTGCCATTCGTTCCTTTCTCGCCAGGCTGCATTGGCATTGTCACTTCATGCAGAAGCTTGAGGACGAGCCCGAGATCGAGTTCCGCTGCTTTCATCCGGCCTATGAGGGACTGCGCGAGGAGAATGCCGAAGCGGTCGAGCGCTGGGCAACGGGGCAGACCGGATTACCCTTCGTCGATGCCTGCATGCGCGCGCTGAACGCCCATGGCTGGATCAATTTTCGCATGCGCGCGATGCTCGTCTCCTTCGCGAGCTATCACCTTTGGCTGCCCTGGCGTTCGACCGGCGAACCGCTAGCCCGAATGTTCACCGACTACGAGCCTGGCATTCACTGGTCGCAGATGCAGATGCAATCGGCGACCACCGGTATCAACCTGCCGCGCATCTACAACCCGATCAAACAAGGCCGTGACTTCGACAAGGACGGGGCCTTCATCCGCCGCTGGGTGCCCGAACTCCAGGTGGTGCCAGAGGCTTACATTCATGAACCCCGGCTTTGGCCCGAAGCCGAGAGCGCATTAAAGGGACGCTATCCGCAACCAATCGTCGAGGAGCGCGTCGCGCGCAAGCTGGCGCAGGAGAAGATCTGGGGCGTGCGCCGCGAGCCCGGCTATCGCGAGATCGCCGATGCGATCCAGATGAAGCATGGCAGTCGCAAGAGCGGCATTCCGCAACATGAACGCAAAGCCGATACGGCGCGCCGAAAGCAGCAGGCGGGCCAGGGCATTCAGCTCTCCCTGCTGGCCAGTGATTGATGGCCAGGGCGCGCAAAAAAAGCGAGCTGCCGAGCAAGATCTGCCGGCGTTGCCTTCGTCCCTTCACCTGGCGAAAGAAATGGGCCCGGTGCTGGGACGAGGTGCTCTATTGCTCCAAGCGCTGCGGTGGCGAAGCGCGTCGGGGTGCCGACGTCACCCGCGCCAAGTCATCATCCCTGCAGCGATAAGCAGACAGGTTATAACGATCGCCGTGAGCGGAATGCGAAGGCGACGATACCAGGCTGGCGCCCAGCCTTGCTGCACGGCCTGAAGATCGGAATAGAGCAGCAGCGCGAAGGCCGCGGCGATGGCGGCGAGATCGTAAGGACCGTCCAGCAGCAGCGCCAGCCAGGCAATCAGGGCTGGCAGGACGCTGAACGACAGA
>JBCCUL010000052.1:0-31185 GCA_039197065.1 Pseudomonadota bacterium
GATCAGGCGTTCGCGTAAATCTAACGAGTAAGCTCGCGGCATGATCCCTCCCAACTCTGCTTGCTGGGAGAGAATCACATCAGGCCTGAACGTAACATCCTGAAAAGGATCAATGATTCAATCTGTCGCGGAAGTGCTCTAGTACGAATCTGTTCAGCTGCTATTCTAATTTCCGAATTCAATCTTCGGCTTGTTTCGGCATTCTTCTTCTCTATCTGGTCTAGGGCATTTGCCTGATCAGAAACGATTTCAGTAGGTCCTACCGCACAAGCGGAAAGCAAAGCCAAAACCGAGGCAGCGGCAACAAGAACAATCGATCTGCGCATATCAATTCCCCGCTGAGGTTGAGATAGATGCTCATACCTTGGGGTTAAGGAAAAAATCAATTAAAAGTTTTATATTTGTGTATAAAAATCACTCAAAAGTTATATCATAAGATACATGAGTCGATGGGAAGCTCTAGTTGGTTCTTGTTGCTCCGGTCTTGAGCCCCTCTTGGCAGATTCTTTTTCTGTGGCCGCTGACGGCGGTGGTCGTTGCACCACGTCATCTAGACCGGCATCCTAAACTGCCTCGATCAGAGAGGTCGCGGTCACGACGTCTCGGCACGCGCACGGATGATCACCTGATCTATGAGAGTTATAAGCCCCAGCTCAAGATGTGGCGCCAGCCAAAGGCAGCATGTCAAATAGGTTCGTGAGAGATCTGGCGCTCAACAGAAGAGTACCGCTTAGGGCCAAACTCTCTTTTGAGTGCCGAGCTTCACGCAACTGCTCGTTTCATAAGAGCGGACATTGCCCCTCACACCGAAAACTCACCCAGATCCAGCGTCGACTTCTTGCCGATATGCCGGCGATTCTGCTTCAGCCAGCGATCCGCGCAATCGCGGCCGGCTTCTTTCAGATAGGTCAGAAAATTCCAGGCGGTGTTGTTTTTGCTGCTCAGGCCTAGCGGGCTCATGACCTCGGGGTCGGCGATGCTGTGAAAGTGGATCGGACGGTATTTCTTGTTTTTCAGCGTGCCGTCTTCCAAGAGCCTGGTGAGGGTGGCGATGTGGTCGAGTTCGCGCATCAGGCTGGCGTTCATGGTGACTTCGTTCAGCCGGTCCATGATGTCCTGGGACGTGATCGGCAGCTCCTGTCGGCGGGTCGGGTTGAGCTGGACGATCACGATGTCGTCGGCGTCGCAAAAGCTGACCAGCGGCTTCAGCACCGGATTGCCGGTGAACCCGCCATCCCAGTAATACGCGCCCTCGATCTCGACGGCGCGGTGCAGCTGCGGCAGGCAGGCTGACGCCAGGAAAGCGTCGACGCTGAGCTTGGCGTTCGGGAAGATCTTGAGCTCGTTGGTGAGCACATTGGTGGCGCAGACGAACAGCTTGATCGCATCCTTCCGGCTCAAATTATCGAAGTTCAGATGCTCCTCCAGAAGATCGCGCAACGGATTGCGATCCAGCGGGTTCAGCTGATATGGCGAGACGAACTGCGCCATCACATCCAGCCAGATGCTCGCCGGCGACCAGTCCATGTTCCAGGCGCGGTTGAAGTCGTGAAACGGCGTCGACTGGTAGGGATTGAACGCAGCCGAGCCCTTGTCGCTCAGCGCTCGCCAAAAGGTCGCCAGCGCCTCTCTAGCCGCCTCCCGTCCGTCCGCCAGGCCGGACGCCAGAATGCCGGCGTTCATCGCACCGGCGCTGGTGCCGCTGATCCCCCGGATGTCGAGGTCTCCATCTTCCAGAAGACGATCGAGAACGCCCCAGGTGAAAGCGCCGTGGGCGCCACCCCCTTGCAGAGCGAGCGTGATTTTTCGACTAGGCATTGTGGTGTGACCACTTCATTGACTCGGACCTTAGGCGCCAGGCTCGATGGTATGCGCCCAAGTTTTCCCAGATGGGAACGATTGCACCACTAGCAAACGAACGGCGAAAAATCGACGACAAAGCGCGACCCGCGCTTGGTTGACTTGGACCTCGCCTGGACCGCGGGTGTGCCGCAGGTCTACGAACGGACGCCGCAGCTAGGGTCAGGCGCCAGGCAAGTCTACGCCGGCGGCCGCGCCGCCTCGTGTTCGCGGAGGCGGGGGATGAGTTCGGCGAAATTGCAGGGGCGGTGGCGGATGTCGAGCTGGTTCTTGAGAATCTCGTCCCAGCCGTCCTTGCAGGCGCCGGTCGAACCGGGCAGCGCGAACAGATAGGTGCCCTTGGCGACGCCGGCCATCGCCCGCGACTGCAGAGCAGACGTGCCGATCTTCTGGAAGCTGATCATCCGGAACATCTCGCCGAAGCCCGGGATGTCTTTTTCGACGACCTGGCTAAGCGCCTCCGGCGTAATGTCCCGCCCCGTGACGCCGGTGCCGCCGGTGCTGATCACCACCTCGATCGCAGGATCGTTGATCCAGGCCCTGAAGCGTTCGGCGATCGCTTCAGGGTCATCCTTCACGATGTCCCGATCAGCCAGCACATGGCCCGCCGCCGTAAGCCGTTCCACCAGAACGTCGCCGGACCGGTCATCCGCCAGGGTCCGGCTGTCGGACACGGTAAGAACCGCAATCTTGAGCGCCTGAAAGGTTCGGTTTTCGTCGATACCCACCACGTCCAAATTCCCCGTCGCATGTCGTCACCAACGCCATTTCCCATATGGTGGCCTGGATCTCGCTGGCAATCCATGTCCGAAGTAAAAGCCCGCCGTCGTCATTCGCCTGAAAAGCGGATACCCGCTCCAAGCCCGGGCAAGACACTTAGGGATCTCGTTCCGAACCTGCCCGCTGTTCCCCATCGAGATGTCAGCCCTAAAACAAGTCAACCCCGGGGACTGATTGTCCCCGGGGTCGATGGCGGCGGGAGTGATCCGCCAAGATCTCCCGCCGCCGGTTTTTCGAGGCATCGCCTCGAAACCTGTAAACGCTGGGGCGCGCCGCCCCTCAGCCTTGGGCGTGGTCGCGGTCTGCGTAGAGGTTGAGCTCCTCGTCGAAGGCCCGGTAGGTCGGCCACTGATTGGCGGCCATGGCTTCGAGGGAGGGGGTCGGCTGGCCGAGGCGGGCGCGGTAGTTCCAGAGATTGGCCAGAACCTTCTTCACGTAGACCCTGGTCTCGACGAAGGGGATCATCTCGAGGAACATGGTGGGATCGTGGTCGAGATTGAAGGCGTCCCGCCACTGGAAGACCCGGCCGGGCCCCGCGTTGTAGCCGGCGGCGATGAACATCAGGTTGTCGCCGATGCCATTGCGGTTCAGGAGTTCCTGCAGATAGGCCTGGCCGAAGGTGATCGCCGTCGCGGGATCGAGCAGGTTCGAGGGGTTGTCCAGGGTGAGGTCGGTGCGCTTGGCGATATGCTTCGCCGTGCCGGGCATGACCTGCATCAGGCCGAGGGCGCCGACATAGCTTTCCGCCTGGGGATCGAAGCCGCTTTCCGCACGGATCACCGAGAAGACCAGGGCGCGATCGACGCGGTAGCCGCGGGTCGGCTGCCAGGCCGGGACCGGGTAGAAGGCGTCCAGATGCACGTCGCCTTTATAGCCGAGGCGATGGGCGAGGCGCATTTCCACGGATGGCAGATGAAGGCTCTGCGCGAGCTTCAGGAGGCCGGCGGTGAGCGTCGACTTGGCACTCGCCGCAAGCCTGCGCAGCTCCTTCTCGGCGAGGTCGTGGCGGCCGATCTGGGCGAGCGCCGAGGCGCGTTTGGCGGCGGGATAGCGCAGCATGATCTCGGCGACGTCGTCCTGAACCTTGGTGGCGCGCTGATGATCGATGGCGATGCCGAGGCGTTTCTTGGCAAGCAGGCCGTAGAACTGGCGGGGATGCTTTGCCGCGATCTTCAGGAAATGCTTGGCGCGCTTCGTCTTGAAGCCGACGGCGCGGGCTGCCCAATAGGCGCTTCGGGCGCGTTCGCCGCTATGGGCCTTGTCCGCCTTGGCGAGCTTGGCGAGGTGGGTGGCGGCGGTGTCGATATCGCCGGTACGCCAAGCGCTCATGCCGACGGTCCAGTGCATTTCCGGCACGATATGCCCGGAGCGTTGCGCCGCCCTTTTCGCCAGCTTCAAGGCAGGCGCGAAGTCGCGCTTCACGAAATGCGCGCGGGCAAGGGCCCAGCGGCCGAGGTCGGTCTCGACGGCATCGGTGATGTCGTGAATGTCCGGCTGATCGAAGAGGCGCTGCGCCTCGGCGATCCGGCCGCGATCGCCGGCTCTGTCGATGTCGCGCAGCCAGGCCCGAACCACCGTCTCCTTGGCTTCGGAGCGGCGCAGCTCGGAGCGATAGCGGATGCGAATGACTTCCTGGGACTTCTGGCCGCTGCCGGTCATGAAGCCCTTGGCGGGCTTGGTCGGCGCTTCGGCGCCCCGGGGCTTCCGCTTCAAAGCGAGCTTGTAGACCCTGTCCGCATCCGGGTGGTCGCCATAGGCCTTGAGCCAGGCGGCCAGCTCCTTATAGGAGGACCGGTAGGCGGTGGGATGCATATAGCGCTGATGCTGGACATGGCCGATGAGCGTGTCGTCGTTCAGTCTGGCCAGCAGGGCGTCGGCGGCTTTCCAGGCGCCTTCTTCCTGCAGATCGAAGATCTCGCGATAGAGGAGCACGTTACGGTCGGAAAGCGGCTTGGCGGCGCTTGGCGCCGAGAGCATGGGGTCGGCGGTGGACAGACGGGCAAGCTGTACACCTTCGGATGCGTCGGCGGCCGGCGAAGCGCTCAGCAGAGCTGCGGCGAGAATGGCGGTAAACCGAAGCGGTGAA
The DNA here is from genome assembly GCA_039197065.1 of Pseudomonadota bacterium. Taxonomy (GTDB): domain Bacteria; phylum Pseudomonadota; class Alphaproteobacteria; order Geminicoccales; family Geminicoccaceae; genus JANQPX01. The sequence goes on from JBCCUL010000052.1 coordinate 4,727, forward strand.
GTCATCAGGGCATGGCGGATCGTTTTCATGTCAGATTTATAATCAAAAGCCGATAAAATTGAAAGTTAATGTGATTATTTATTTATTTAATCATTAACCAATATTCTTTAGATATCTTTAATATTTTCGTGGAACGTAAGTAAATCGCGCCATGAGAAACGTTTTTGGGCTGGCTGACGTAGTAGATAAGCCGGATGGAACATGACGAGAGCAGGAATCTCGCGCCCGTCCGACGGTGATTCGTAGACGAACGGACGCCCGCGCAGCTTGGTGACGCCCTCCGATCGGCCGAGCAGCGCCCGTGCCGCGATGCCGCCGACGAACAGCAGGAATTTCGGCTGGATCAGTTCGATCTGCCGCTCCAGAAACGGCTGACAGGTGGCGATCTCGGCAGCCGTCGGCGACCGGTTGCCGGGTGGACGCCAGTAGATGACGTTGGTGATGTAGACCTTGGTGCGATCGAGCCCGATGGTCTTGAGCATCCGATCCAGCAGCTGGCCGCTCGGGCCGACGAACGGCTTGCCCTGCCGATCCTCCTGTGCGCCAGGCGCTTCGCCGATCAGCATGATCCGCGATTGGGGATTGCCGTCGGCAAAACAAAGATTGATCGATGTTTCCTTCAAGGGACAGCCGTCGAAACCTTCGAGCGCCTCGATCAGCGCTTCCAGGCTGTCGCAGGACCGGGCGAGCGCCCGTGCATCGGCCGCGGCGCCGCCGCGTGGCGAGGCGTCGCCGCCTGATAGGCTATGGTTTGCGGAACGGGGGGTGTTCGGAGGCGGCGCCATCGCCTCCTCGTCGCCCAGCACCCAGGCGGGCGGGCCATCGTCAGGTCTCGCCGCCGCTGGCGGCGGCTCCTGTCTTGTCGCTAAAGGCTGGCCGGCCGGGCGCGCGTTCCCGGCCTTTTCAGCAGGCTCCGGGCGATCGAACCGATCGATGGATTGCTCGGCGACGAGATCGGCCACACCCATGAGAGCGTACCAATCGAGCCAGGCGCGGCCATCGGCGCCCAGCCCCGGTTCCTCTCTCGGCCCTTCGTCCTTCATGTTCCGTCCATCGCTCCTGGCCCCATCGCCCCTGCAGGTGATCCCATCACAGGGGCAGGTGATCCCATCACAAGGGCAAGTGATCCCATCACCCGGGCAGGCCGCCTGCGCCATGTCGACGCGCCCTTCCGTCGGCCCCGTTCATCGGCGTTCATCTCTTAGGGTTTTCTGATAGCCTTAAGGGATTGTTAAGCATAGCGCTCTAGATTGGCAGAATCGAGGGCGTAAGGGGTGAACGTATTACAAGGCGTCATAAGGCGTCGCGAGCGAAACGACATGTCGAGGGTGTGATGGAACGAGAGAGCATGGAGTTCGACGTGGTGATCGTGGGGGCAGGGCCTGCCGGGCTGGCTGCGGCGATCCGATTGCGGCAACTCGCAGCCGAGCAGGACCGGGAGATTTCGGTCTGCGTCGTCGAAAAGGCGGCTGAGGTCGGCGCGCACACCCTTTCCGGCGCTGTTCTGGAGCCCCGCGCGCTGAACGAACTCATCCCTGATTGGAAGGAGAAGGGTGCGCCGCTCAACACGCCTGTTACCGATGATCGCTTCATGTTCCTGACGGCAACCAAAGCCTTCAAGATGCCGACGCCGCCGCAGATGCACAATGACGGCAATTACATCGTCAGCATGGGCCGGGTGGTGAAATGGCTGGGCGAACAGGCGGAAGAGCTGGGCGCCGAAGTCTATCCCGGTTTTGCCGCCGCCGAGGTGCTCTATCACGAGGACGGGTCGATCAAGGGCATCGCCACCGGCGACATGGGCCTGGATCGGGACGGCAAGCCTAAAGACAACCATGAGCCCGGCATGGAGCTTCACGGCCGTTACACCTTCTTCGCCGAAGGCTGCCGCGGCTCGCTCACCCGGCAGCTGGAAGAGAAGTTCGGTCTCAGAGACGGCGATCCGCAGACCTATGCGATCGGCATCAAGGAACTCTGGGAGGTCGATCCTGAAAAGCACCACGCCGGGCGCGCCGTGCACAGCGTCGGCTGGCCGATGGACCGCCAGACCTATGGCGGCTCCTTTCTCTATCATCTCGAGGACAATCAGGTCGCGGTCGGCTTCGTCGTGGCGCTCGACTACCAGAACCCCTATCTCTCGCCCTTCGAGGAATTTCAGCGCTTCAAGACACACCCGGCCATTCGCGAGACCTTCGAAGGTGGTCGGCGCATCTGCTACGGGGCTCGCGCCTTGAACGAAGGTGGTCTGCAGTCCCTGCCGCAGCTGGTCTTTCCGGGCGGCGTCGTGATCGGCTGTTCGGCCGGCTTTCTGAACGTGCCGAAGATCAAAGGTAACCATCTCGCCATGAAATCCGGCATGATGGCCGCCGAGGCCGCGGCGGCGGCGCTCAGTGGCGAGAGCCCGGGCAACGTCCTCGATGCCTATCCCGAAGCGTTCAAGTCATCCTGGGCCCATGAGGAGCTGCACCGCGCCCGAAACATCCGTCCGAGCTTCCATAAAGGGCTTTGGGCAGGCTTGGTCTATAGCGCCATCGACACCTATCTGTTGCGCGGCAAGGCGCCCTGGACCTTCAAGAATCACGCCGATCACACGGCGCTGAAACCCAAGGCCAACTTCACGCCGATCGACTATCCCAAGCCCGATGGCAAGGTCTCCTTCGATCGGCTGTCCTCGGTCTACATCTCCAACACCAATCACGACGACAACCAGCCCTGTCACCTGACGCTCAAAGATGCGTCCGTGCCGATCGAGCTTAATCTCGAAACTTACGATGCGCCGGAGCAGCGCTACTGCCCGGCGGGCGTCTACGAAATCGTTCGGGACGACGACGGCAACAATCCCAAGCTGCAGATCAACTACCAGAACTGCGTGCACTGCAAGACCTGCGACATCAAGGACCCGTCGCAGAATATCGTCTGGGTGGTGCCGCAAGGCGGCGACGGCCCGACCTATACCGGCATGTGATCAGGTGATGACGCCATCTGGCCTTGAAGCGCCGGAAACAATAATGGGCCGCGCGTCGATGACGCACGGCTTAGGCTCAATCGTCATCAAGTATTGTGCCAGACCGTCCAGCCTGGTCTTAGGCAAGTGGGCGGACCCGCGCAGGGACGTGAGCCCGCGCTGGGTCAGACGTCGCGGAAGGCGACCGGCTTGCCGTCCTTGTCCATGATCATCTTGCCGCCCTCATCCTGGACAGCTATGTAACGACCATGACCGATAGCCGTACCCACATACAGAACTGGCTTGACCTTCTTTCCGTCGAAAGTCTTGCCCTCACCGCCCGTGCCGCGTGCGGTCGGATCGTTCTTACTCTTGTTGGTCTGCAGCATCATCTTCTCCATCGAACAGCAGCCTGCCACCTGCGGATCGTAGGCAGGGAGGCTTTTTTGGCGATTGGCACCTGCATGCCGGCTCAAATCCGTGCCGTCAAGCCCGCTGACGCCCGTTTTAGCCGCCAGGCGTTGATGTGACATGGTCACGCGCCCTGAAAATCGCAAGTCCTTCATCGCCATGGTCCCGAAAATGACAAGAGCCAGTACTGCCCTCGCACTCGTCCTTTTGACGAGCGTTTTCGGAACCAGCCCCGGCCAGGCCGCCGGCGAGAAGAGGCTTGACGCCCTTTTTCATTTGCAGGTAGCCGGACCCGGCACAGTCGATGAGGCGAAGCTGGTCAAGGCCGCCGCCGAGTCGACGCTAGGTGATTACCTCGCCGGCAATTTCGCCCTGGATACCGGCAACATCAAAGAGGCCGCCAGCTATTTCGAGCGGGCGCTGGCCGATGATCCCGACAATCTGGAGCTCAGGCGTCAGGTTTTCATGCTGGATCTCGCCGATGCGCGCTACGAGAGGGCCGTCACTGAAGCTCTTGCGCTCAAGGAACAGCTCGAAGACGAAACCAATGAGGACGCGCAGCTGCTGCTGGCGCTGGAGCAGATCAAGCTTGGCGCGTTCGATGCCGTTGCCGGCGAACTGGAAGATGTCGGCTCCCAGGGCATCGTAGCCTTGGCGGCGCCCTTCGTACGCGCCTGGTCCATCATCGGCGAGGAGGGTGTCGGCTCCCTTGAGGCGGCGATCACAGCGCTGCATGAGGGCGAGTCGCTCGGGCCGCTCAACGAGTTCCACGACGCGATGCTGCTGGTGCTCGGCGAGCGCCATGAGGAAGCGCTCGCGAAGCTCGAGGACATCATCCCCGAGACCGGTGCCGCGCCGGTGCGGGTTGCGCAGGCCTATGCCGAAATTCTGACGCGCGAGGGCCGGGATAAGGACGCGCTGACGTTTCTCAAAGCCCAGCTCGACTATGGCGAACGGCCGCTCCTGCGCCAGGCCGTCGTCGACATGGAAAGCGATGGAACGTCACCAGGCCTTCCCTTTGATGACGAGGCCGGCGGTGTTGCCGATGCGCTTTTGGGTATTGCCGAGGCCCTGCAGCAGGAACGCGGCAGCGCCCGCGCGATCCTCTACACCCGTCTCGCCCTTTACCTCCGGTCGGATCTTGCCGAGGCGCAGCTTCTGGTGGGTGACATTCTGGCGAGCCAGGAAAATGGCGATGCCGCGATCGAGGCCTATGATTCGATCCCGGAGACCTCGCCGCTGAACTATGCCGCCAGGGTCAGAAAGGCGCAGGTGCTCCATCGCCAGGAGCAGCAGGAACAGGCATTCGGCCTGCTCGGCAATCTTGCCGATGACGATCCCGAGCGCACCGATGCCTTGATCGAATTGGGCAATCTGCTGCGTCGGGACGAGCTCTATGAGCGCGCCGAGCAGGCCTACAGTCAGGCGATCGAGCGCATTTCGGCTCCCCAGCAGGAACATTGGAGCCTCTTCTACAGCCGCGGCATCACCTATGAGCGCACGAAACGCTGGCCCGAAGCCGAAGCCGATTTTCTCTTTGCCCTGGAGCTTCAGCCCGAACAGCCTTTCGTCCTCAACTATCTCGGCTATAGCTGGGTCGATCAGGGCGAGAACCTGGAGCAGGCGGAGGATATGCTCAATCGCGCCGTCAGGGCGCGGCCGGATGACGGCTTTATCGTCGACAGCTTGGGTTGGGTTCATTACCGCCTCGGCGAATATGACAAAGCCGTGGAACAGCTGGAGCGTGCCGTCGAACTGCAGCCTGGCGATCCGGTGATCAATGATCATCTCGGTGACGCCTATTGGAAAGTGGGACGCGAGCGCGAAGCGACTTTTCAGTGGCGGCGGGCCTTGACCCTGGATCCCGAGGACGACCTGGTCGCCACGATCAAGGACAAGCTGGAAAACGGCCTTGAGGACGATCGTTCCTGAGTAAAGCCATGCCAGGCGCTACGACGACCAGGATCGACGAGACGGCATTCGCCAAAATCAATCTCGATCTTCGGATCTGCGGTCGACGGGACGATGGCTATCATGATCTGGACAGCCTCGTGGTGTTTGCCGAAATCGGCGATCACCTGACCTTCGAGCCGGGCGACGGTCTTGCGCTAAAGATCGATGGGCCTTTCGCGGAGGGGCTTCCGACTGATGATCGCAATCTGGTGATCCGCGCCGCGACGGCGCTCGCCAGGATGGTCGATCGCGACATGAATGCCCGTATCACCCTCAAGAAGAACCTGCCGGTCGCCTCCGGTCTTGGCGGCGGATCGGCCGATGCCGCTGCGACCCTTCGCGGCCTCTGCAGGCTATGGGGTTTGACGCTGGCGCTTGCCGATCTGGCGCCGCTGGCGCGCAGGCTGGGCGCCGATGTGCCGGTCTGTCTCGGGTCGACGTCGGCGCGCATGCAGGCGATCGGCGATCAGCTCACACCCATCGGATCATCGGCCGGCTCGCCGATCATTCTGGTCAACCCCGGAACGCCGATCTCGACCCCTGACGTTTTTCGCGGCCTGACGGTCCATTCGGGTGCGCGCAGCTCAGGTTCCATCGACCAGACGTCCCCCCTTCAGAGGCTGCCAGCCGACGGCGTCAACGATTTGGAAGCGCCGGCGATCCGCCTGGCGCCGGTGATCGGCACGGCGCTCGACGCGCTTCGCGCCCAGCCCGGATGTGTCTTCGCCCGCATGTCCGGTAGCGGCGCCACCTGTTTCGGCCTGTTCGATCATTCTGCCGAACGGGATCGCGCCGTCAGCGCCCTCTCCGCATCGCATCCGGGATGGTGGGTCAGGGGCACCGAGATCAGGTAACATGTCCTCGATCGACGTCGACACGGAATCCTGCAAGGCATGCCGGTCGCAAACGCCGGGTTGAACTTGTCAGACCGGCACGCAGCTCTTATCTTGCCTGATGCGTGATGGGGTGTGGCCAAGTGGTTAAGGCACCGGGTTTTGATCCCGGCATTCGTGGGTTCGAATCCCACCGCCCCTGCCACGCTTCAGCGACATTCCCGCCATCATCACGTCAGCTTTTGCCGTGTACGTCCCTAAGCTTGTCGATGATCGCCTCCGACCAGACACAAGCGCCCGGCGTCTTGCCGCCGATGATGGCCATCAGGACGTTTTCTCCATCGCCGAGATTTTCAAAGCTGCGCATCACGCCTGAAGGCACGCTGATCCCATCGAAGCGGTCAAGTTCGATCGCGTTCTCGCCATGGGTGCCCCAGGCGACCTTCCAGCGTCCCGTCATGACGATGAAGACCTCTTCGCTGTCATGGCTGTGCAGGGCAGCCCCCTGCCCTGGACCGGCCTTGATGAAGTCGATGTGGAAGTTCTCCGCCGCCTTGACCGCCTTGACGATCTGTTCATCGGCCGTGCCGGAACCAAGCGCGCCGTAAAGCACGCGCTCATGGCCGGGAACGGCGGCATCGATGAAGGCGTTCGGTGAGCCTTCGAGCGCATCGAAACGCCAGACCCGGGCCTCGATTTCCTCATCGCTGATCGGTTTCGACTTGCCGACTTGCGCTTTGATGTCCTCATCGAAGCGAATGTCGATTTCATCGCGGTTGTTCATGGCAATCTCCTCATTGTCCCCAAAGCCTGGCGCTCGCGATCTCGGCACCTCTGGCCATCGCCTCGAACTTCGCAAAACAGATGTCCGGATCGACCAGGCCATCGCCGGCGAAGGTGGAAAAGCCGCAATCCGAGCCGGCAAGCACGCGCTCGCGGCCGACGATGTCGGCGAATTTCAAGAGACGCTCGGCGATCAGTTCGGGGTGCTCGATATAATTGGAGCAGCTGTCGATCACGCCCGGACAAAGCACCTTGTTTTCCGGCAGATCGGCGCTCGCGAACACCTGCCACTCATGGGCATGGCGCGGATTGGCGGCTTCGAACAGCAGCGTTGCAGGTTTCGCCATCAGAACGACGTCGATGATCTTTTCGAGCGGGATGTCCTTGTGATGAGGTCCCTCATAATTGCCCCAGCAGAGATGCATGCGCAGGCGCTCCGCCGGCAGGCCGTCCAGAGCATCGTTCAGCACGTCGATCTGATCCCGGGCATGGCGCAGAAAGGTCTTTTCGTCCTCATCCTTGAAGATGGTGTGCCGGCCCATGGCGAGGTCCGGGCAGTCGATCTGCAGATCGAAACCGGCCTCGATAATCGCCCGATACTCCTCGCGCATCGTCTTGCCGAGCGCTTCCAGATAGGCGGCATGCGTCGAAAAAAACCGGTTCGGCTGAAAAACTGCGATCACGCCGGGCGATGCGGCGTTCATAAAGGCCCCTGTCGGTCGATGACGATCGACAGCGCTCTCGAACCGCCGGATATCGTCTTCGAGCGGTTGATGATCCTTCACCTCGATCGGCCCGGTGCAGCAGGGGCGCGGCAGCGGCAAGGCTCCCTTTCGCCGCTCGCCGAGCTTCTTGGCATAGTTCGGGAACTCGGCGAGATCGGCGCCCGGCACCCTCGGGCTGTCGCCCTCGAAACCGGTCAGACGATCGGTGATGTAATTGGCATAGCCGAGTTTCGAAAACTCGCCATCGGAGACGATGTCGATCCCGGCTTGCTTCTGTTTCAAGACGATCGAGTCGACGCCCGCGGCCACCGTTCGATCGAAGGCATCGGCGTCCACATCGCCGCTTTCCACCTTCTGCCTGAGCAGATCGCAGATATCATCCGGTCTCGGCAGGGACCCGACATGGGTGGTCAGAATGCGATCGCGGCTTAACACGTCATTAACCTTTCTTTGGTACTAACCTTTCACAGCGCCTGCAGTCATGCCCTGGATGATCTGGCGTGCGGCGAAGAAGGTGAAGAGCAGCGGCGGGATCACGATCAGCGTGCCCATGGCCATGATCCGGCCCCATTCAACGCCGGTGTCGGTGATGAAGCCGGCGGCGGCGACCGGAAGCGTGCGGCTCCTCCGGCCGGTGAGCAGCAAAGCGAGGATGAATTCGTTCCAGGCAATGCGAAAGGCGAAGATGCCGGCGACCGCGTAGCCGGATTTCATGAGGGGAAGAAGCACGCGGGTGAACACCTGGAGCGGCGAGGCACCGTCGATGATTGCGGCCTCCTCAAGCTCCACGGGGATCTGTTTGTAAAAGCCGAACAGCAGCCAGATGGCGAACGGCAGATTGAGAGCGGTGTAGAAGAAGATCAGGACGACGAGATCGTTCTTCAGGCTGAAGGTGGTCACCATGAAAAAGGCGGGCACGGCCAGCACGGCGGGCGGCACCATGCGGATCAGAAGGGTGGAGTTGGCCACCAGGCGGCGGCCCTTGAACTCGGTGCGGGCGAGCGCATAGGCGCACATACCGCCAAACAGAAGGGTCAAGAAGGTCGAGACCGCACCGACGATGATCGAGTTGACGAGATAGCGATCGAATTTTCCACGGGTCAGGATGTACTCGTAATTGTCGAGCGTCGGCAGGAAGAAGAACCAGAGCGGTTCGGCCGACTGAACGATCACGTCGTTCTTAAAGGACGTGGCGATCATCACCCAGATCGGTGCAAGACAGATCGCCGCGAGGACGATCAGCGCCAGGTAGTGCGCCGCCTGATGCCAGGGGTTGTGCAGCCGCTTGCCCGCCAGGAAAGAACCGCCCGGGGCGTCGGGGCTACGCGCCCTGCGCTTAGACATCGGATTTGTCCTTCATCGGATTGCCCATGACCAGGATGGCAAAGGAGAGCGCGAAGACGATCAGGATCAGGAGGACCGAAATGGCCGATGCATAGCCGAGCTGCTGGGCGTCGAAAGCGCGGTTGTAGATGTGGAGCGAGAGGAGTTCGGTGGCGCGGCCGGGGCCGCCGCCGGTCATGATGTACATGACCTCCATACCGCGGAAGACGTCGATCAGGCGCATGAGGAGCGCGATCAGGAGGATGGAGCGGATCATCGGCAGCTTCACCAGGAAGATCTGCTGCCACCAATTGGCGCCATCGATCCGGCTCGCCTCGATCACCTCGGAAGGCAGTGCCTGCAGACCGGCAATGACGATGATGAAGATGAAGGGCGTCCATTGCCAGATGTCCGTGAACACGATGGCGAAGAATGCGAGATCGGCATCGCCGAGCCAGACCTGATATTCGAAGCCGAGAAAGGAGAGGTAGTAGTTGATCCAGCCGATGCGCGCGTCATAGAGGTAGCGCCAGATCAGGCCGACCACGACAGGGGAGACCATCAGCGGCAGGATGAAGATGGTGCGAAAGATCGAGGCGCCGCGGATCGGTTTTTCCAGAAGAAGGGCAAGCGCCACGCCCAGGATCATCTCGATGGTGATGGTCCAGAAACCGAAGCGCAGCGTGACCGAAATCGATTCCCAGACATCGGGATCGGCGAGCATGCGCGAAAAGTGTCGAAAGCCGACATTGGGCGCATCCTCGAAATCCTGGCCGATATCCCAATCATAAAAGGCGAGGTAAAAAGCCTCGATCACCGGGTAAAGCAGCCCGGCGGCCATCACCAGCACCGCCGGCAGGATGAACAGATAGGGACTAACCTTCCGCCAATCCACCGATGCGGTGCTCATTGACTCTAGGCTGCCTGCGTCTGTCTTGGCCATCTAGGCCCCTTCCTTCCCAGACAGAGCTGGATAACCGTCCCGGCCGGCGACGATGTCTTCCAGGAAACACCGCCGCCGATCCGAGACACGGCTACGTCAACCGGGTGCCGGCAGCACTACTGGCTGCGGTAGTCGGCCCACTTGTAGTAGCCCTCGCGTTCCATGATGGCGCGCGCCTTTTCGTTGGCTTCGTCCATGATGGGCTGGATGGGCTTGTCGGTGGTGATGACCTCTGTGAGCGCCTGGCCGAGCACGTCGATATTGAGCTCGTTCCACTCCGGGATCAGCGGGCGCCAGTCCGGATCGGCGCAGGGCAGCTGCTCAGCGACCACGGGGTATTCGGGGAACTTCTCGACGAATTCCGGATCGTTCAGGGTCGAGATGCGGATCGGATCGCCGCCCAGTTCGACCATGCGCCGATCGCCAGCCTTATTGGTCATATATTGGATGAACAGGAAGGCGGCTTCCTTGTTCGGCGCGTTTGCCGGGATGCCCATGGCGAAACCGCCGGTCTCGGAGCCGCAGCGGGATCCCACCGGATGCAGTGCAAAGCCGACCTTGCCGTCGATCTTGGAGAGCTTTTCGTTCCGGGACATCGCGGCGATCTTGAGCGTGTCCAGATACATCGCCGCATCGCCCTGCAGGAAGGCGGCGGCCGCCTCGGAGAAGCCATAAGACGGGATGCCGTTCGGTCCGGTCTGGGTGATGGTGCGCATCACCTCCGCAGCCTGCACCGCCTCAGGGCTGTTGATCACGGGGTTCCACTCATCGTCGAAGATCTTGCCGCCGAGCGGAGCAAGATGCAGAAGCCAGCCTGCGGTCACTTGATGGCCTGTCTTGCCGCGCGAGGTCATGGCGCCGATCCCACCCTTCTCTTGGACCTCCGGCATCAGGGCGACCAACTCGTCATAGGTGCCTGGCACCTCGAAGCCATGCTCTTCGAAGATATCCTTCCGATAGGCGAGGATCGAGGTCTCAGCGCCGAACGGGATGCCGTAAAGCGCGCCCGACTTGCCGGGCATGTAGCCCTTCTTGCCGCCGACGATGCCGCCATTTTGCAGGTAGGCATCCGCGATGTCGTCGATGTCATATTGCGGATCGACCAGCGCGCCATTGGTGAAGAACTGGCTGAGCGGGGTCAAAAGGCCCTTCGAGACATATTCGCCTTTCCACATGACGACCCAGGAGACGACGTCATATTCGCCCTCGTCCTTGGACATTTCGAGGAGCTGACGATCGCGCAGCTTCAGATATTGAAGGGCATCCACCTCGACCTCGATCCCGGTTTCTTCGGTGAACTCCTCGATCAGCGTCTCGGCCGCCTGAAAATGGCTGAGTGCGGGCCAGCTCACGACGATCGTGGTGCCTTCGTAATCCGCATACGGGTTGGCGACGGCCGCCGAGCCGAAGCTCAAAAGCGCGCCGATAGCGGCGGTGGCGAGTAATGAACGCATCAGGAAACCTCCCTTTTTTTCTGACGATCGAGTTGAGATGAAGACGACATGTCAGGCCCCAGATCGCTTCCTCGGTATCGATCCAGCGGCCTTCGCGGGTGACATGCAGGAACAGCAGCAAGAAGAAGACGGCCGTCAGCCAGTGCAGGGCCTGCAGCCAAGCGGTGCCATGGGCAAGGAACGGATCCACCCGATCGCCTCATCTTCATGACGATGCCGCCTTGCTGCCGCCTACGTCGGCGAGCAGAGAGGCGATCATGTCGACATGGCCGCGCATGGCGAGCGCCGCCGCGTCGGCATCTCGCGCTTTCAAGGCCGCAAGAATGCGCCGATGGTCATTCACGGCAAGACGGACGCCGTCATGATGGCGCATCAGCTCTCGCCTGTGGGCATAGGCATGGGCGTAGGCATCCGAGGCGAAACCGGAAAGCACCGGATTGCCGGCAGCTTTGAAGATTGCCAGGTGAAATTCGCGGTCCGAGATCTGGAAGCGCACAGGATCGTCCAGCATGGCCTCCTGCGCGTCGACCAGCTTGGTCAGCCGCGACAGCGTGGTTCCGTCGATGCGCTGAGCGGCGCGTCTGGCGAGATCCGGTTCGAGAACGCGGCGCGCGTCGAGCACCGCCTCATCGCTCAGATCGGGAAGTTGGCGCAGATCGAAGCGCCGGCTCTCTTCGACCGTCACCGGGCTCAAACGCACCCGCGTTCGCGTGCCGTGACCGATATCGAGAATGCGGCGCTCGGCGAGCAGCTGCAGCGCACCGCGCACGCTGTCCCGGCTGACTTCGAGCATAGTGGCGAGATCGCGCTCGGAGGGAAGCTCGTCACCCGCCTGCAGAAGGCCCGCCGCGATCAAGTCGGCGAGGCTGGAGGCGATCTGTTCGCGAAGCGAAAGGCGCTTGATGCCGTCCCGGAGGGCCGGGCCAAGCAAATCCGCCGTCTCCGCATCTCGCGATGCCGTCCCTGATTCGGCCAAAGCCGTCAAAAAAGCCCCTCTGGTCGAGTGGTCTGATCTTTCAACCAGTAAGATCGAAGCCCGCCCCACTGTCAAGTCGCTGATGCGCAACGGCAATGACTTGGGCAGGGCTTACTATGGCGTCTGCGCGCCCCGGGTGTTCAGGTAGACGGCGTAGATCGACGTGGTGCCGCAGATGAACAGGCGGTTCCTGGCGCCGGGACGGCCGCCGAAGGTAACATTGGCGACCACTTCCGGGATCAGGATCTTGCCGAGCAGGTCGCCTTCCGGCGAGACGCAATGCACGCCGTCGCCGGCGCTCGTCCAGATATGGCCGTCCTTGTCGGCGCGAAAGCCATCGGCGCAGCCAACATTCGGCGTGTAGAAAATGTCGCCGCCCGAGACGGCGCGACCGTCGTCGGTTACATCGAACACGCGAATGTGGCGATCCGCATCCGGCTCGAACATGGCGTTGGTTTCGGCAACGTAGAGACGCTTTTCGTCAGGTGAGAAGCAAAGCCCGTTCGGGCAATAGAAATCGTCGATCACGACATCGAGGGACCCGCTGGCCGGATCGGCCCGGTAGACGTTGCAGGGCAGCTCCTGTTCGGATTTGAAGCCCTCATAATCGACCATGATCCCGTAATGGGGATCGGTGAACCAGATGGAGCCGTCGGATCTGACCACCACATCGTTCGGCGAGTTGAGCCGCTTTCCCCGATATCGGTCCGCAATCACCGTGATCGTGCCGTCATGCTCGGTGCGCGTGACCCGACGCGTCCCATGCTCACAGGAAATCAGCCGCCCCTCGCGATCGCGGGTATGCCCGTTCGCATAGTTCGAATGCTGGCGGTAAACGCTAAGCCCGACACCGTCGATCCAGCGCATGATGCGGTTATTGGGAATGTCGCTGAACAACAGGCACCCAGCATCCGCGATCCAGACCGGCCCTTCCGCCCAGCGCATCCCCGTCCCCAGCTTCTCGACCGGCGCATTGCCCATGATGAAGCGATTGAAGCGTGGATCGATGAACTCGAAGTCTTGCATGGAGCTCCCCGGTGACCTTGATTTGATGCGAACACTGGTTGTTGAGCCAATGTCAGCGATGCCTGTCAACGTTTACCTAGGGGAGCTTATCGAGTTGCTGTCTGTCGCCGTTCCGATGAAGCCGGCACCTTCTCAGTAGTAGAAGCGTGTGCCGATGCGAAAAATGGCCGCTAGAGGCTTCTCATCAAGACCATCAAGATTGGTCTCGAACCATTCAACCCGAAAGGCTGTCAGCAGATCGAGGTAGCGGCTGGACTCGAAGGAAATTCCGACTTCGCCATGTGCTGTCAGGCCGGTTTCCTCGTCGTTCAGCACATCGTTCAAGACCTGATGGGCAACGCCGATGCCGAAGCCGCCATAGTAAATCTGTTCGTCACAATCCACCAAGAAGATAGGAACGTTGCACTCGAAATAGAGATTGGCGGACGCCCGAATCGTCTGCAGATCCCCTTCAACGCTGACACCGCCAATCTTGTCGAGGTCTGATCGGCTATAGGAAACTTCGAAATCAGTGCGGACGTCGTCGAACAGATAGCCGACCTGAAGCGCACCGACGAAGCCCGTATCAAACTTCACCTTGTCACCGCCCTTGCCATTGTTGAAAGGGAAAGATGCGCCGGCGGACACGCCCCAGTAGACGTCGCGCTCCTGTGCCTCGGCGCCATGATGAAGGCCTGCGGAGAGCAGGCAGGCGAAGAATAGGCTTTTCGCCAAATAATTGAAAAATCTCATCGAATGACCTCCGTTGCTCAATGGCAGCCGATCAAATTGCCCCTTCTTAGGCGACCGGACAGGCGAAATTCTATCTTGATAGTTTTCTACGTTAGTTTTAGCGTGAATTAAGTCAATATGGATCTGCTTATTAGATTAGGAACAAATTCATGCATCTGGTGCCGCCTTTCTGCTGCCCCCGACATGTTCTTTCGATCGCGATCGTCGCCACGGCAGTCGCGGCTTGTTCGGCTTTCGACAAGAAGGATATCGCCGAGTACCAGGTCGACGCGGGATCGGTGAAGCTCTCGGTGATTTCGGTGGCTCCTTGGGAAGAGGTGGTCAGCCATCTTAGTCCTAACTTCGGTCTTACTGCTGATGGCGCTGTCGCGAGGACTCTACAGACTAACGCACTCGCCAAGCAGCAGTCGCTTAGGACTTTGGCGGGCAGCTTCGGCATCTCGTCACTTGGCCCTACGCCGGAGACGACGACTCAGACAACAAATGCCGCCGACGGCAGTGTGACCACGACGGTCACTGAAAAAGCTCAACCTAGCCCGGCCGACGCTTTGGTCTTAGACAATCTGCCGGGTCTTCCGGGATCGCTGCCGCCGCTCACTCTCGACAACACGTTGGTCAGCGAACCGATCATCAACTACAAAGCAGCAACCGCTCTCTATCAAGAAGTACAGTTATTGAACCGGTACCTAAATCATGCGGTCATTTCCGAAGGCTACCGCCCTTATCTGGTCAGGTTCCAAATCTCCGTGCTGCCTAATCTACGAAACCAGCCGTTCGACGTCTTTTCAGATCTTCATTTTTTGCCAGGATCGGAGATCCTGGACAAGGAGCTCGGATCTGAATATGAGCTTTTAAAGATTACACCGTTTGACGGCACAAGAGAGCAAAGACTTACACAAGACATTACAAATCGAATGAACCAACTTTTCAGCAAGTTCGAGGATGGAGGACATTGGGAAAGCTATTCAGAAGACGAACAGCGAAGAGCTTTTGAAGACGAGCTGCGAAATATCGTCAAAAACCTTGCAAGAAACGAACAAGATCTCGAAGGTCGCGAGGATGCCTCTTACGAAAATTCCGTAAAATCTTATCTCGAAGGTATACTGCTTAAGGGCGATGTTAAGCGAGAATTCGATAACATCGAATCAGTGATAGATGATTTGGGAGGCCGCGCTCGAGCAGAAAAAAGGCTGGAGAATATTGGAAACTTACTTCGCCGGTCTGACGTCGCGGATCCAACGTTAGGCGACTTCGCTGCTTCCATTCCGAAGGTGATCCCGCTCCTTGTTACCGACAGCTTGGAGACCTCCGCCGAAGGTCAGGTCGCGCAGATCGCCCGGCAGCTGTCGCTGCTTGGCGCGGGCACGACAGGCGGGACGCCTTTCAGAGGGCAAGTGCAAAGTCTCCTGAATGAGTTGCAGGAAGCTCAGGCGCGCGATCTCAACAGTCTGCTCTCGATTTCGCAGCTCAACGATAATTCCGTGCGCTTACGGCTTGGTGCTCGCTATGATGTCACCAATGACTACGAGATGACGGCGCGGACGCACAACATCACCCTGCTCATCAACGTCCCTGAACCTGTCGCGTCCCTTGATCATCCGCGGGATCGTCGCCTGCGTGTCTTGGCGATTAACAAGATGCGGGACGCTAGGACCGGCGATTTGCTGGAAAACGGTCTACAATTCAGTCGGGAATTTCGATCTGAGATCGATGCCCAGACGAATGCATACAAGTTCACGGATTATGATGATCGTAATGGTGACGGTACGCATGGCGACTTTTGCATGGGTCAAACCGACAAAGATGATGCTGAGAGGAAGCGCATCGCCATCAGCGCTAATGGTATTATCAGGAAGTTGGTTACCCGTCATGTTATCTATGGTGACTATGAAAGGTTCGCGGAGGCCACCAGCTGCATGTGGGGTAAAGCCCCCAAGGATCCAATGTCGCAGCGCGATCAGCGCATGCTTTGGGCCGCTCTGTCCGGATTGACGACCGCCATTCCTGCAGATCGTGTCGATATCGATCTGCCGAAATCCGTCAATCCCTCTGCCGATCCGCTCCAGACAATCTTCATTAGTGGCAGAGAGACGGAAGCTGTAACAGATTCCGGCAATGAATGTCATGGGAAACGCTTTGCTAACGGTGTCATGACTGATGACAAAAAGAAGACCATCGTCAGGGTTCCGTTGAAGCGAACTGTCGAGCCATCAAGCATACAGCTTAGTCTTCAAGTGCCCCACAGATCGAAGCTTGGTAGGAAAGCCAAAAAGAGCCACGAATTTTCGGCGGAGAAAGTGGAATTCGAAGGCAGCGTTCTAAAGGCGACATTCCCTTCCCTCAGCGCTTTCAGGGAGAAACACGGCGGTGGCGCCGATATTGCGGCCACGCTCATAGCCGATGTTTCCTCGGAACCTTGGCGCGATGAGAGTTTCACGTCGAAGGTCTGCCGGACAGCCCATATCGATATCTATCTTCTGGATGAGAAAAAGCCGGAGAATCCGACATTCGATGTCACGGCCAGCCTAGCTTCGGGCGTTAAGAAAGTGACGGTGACCGGCGGCCAGGCCGATCTCAATCTCCTTCTGTCATGGAAGAGCGGCGGAACTAGAGATATCGGGATCGTGGTCGACAATGGCGATATCAAAAACGAACCATCGACTTGGAAACTCAATAGTAAAAGGCAGCTTATTAAGCGTGGCGTCGAGAGTGGCGCTGAGTCTTTCAAAATCGAGCTTGAGAACGTAATTTCGGCGCTCGATATCACATTGAGCATCGGCCCGCTAAACGCCGCCAAAGATGAACTCGATACCTCGAAGGTTAAGCCAAGCAAATTGGAGATCCGCACGCTTGACACGCCAGCGCAATGAACGTGGTGAGACGCGGTAGGCGGCACAGGCGTTCACGCCTTTTTCAACGCCGTCGCCTACTCCGTTACGATCTCCGCATCCGGATAAAACGCGCGGAACGCAAACGCGAAGTCCACGGTGTAGACGGCATCAACCCAATCGCCGCCCGCCGTCTTTTCTTCGACGACGACATTGCCGACGTCCAGGCCCTGGGCGATGGCGCTTCTGTCCAGCGCGGAGGCTTGGCCGCCTTCCCAGCGGAGGCGGAGGCCGCCATCCGTTACGATCTCTTCCTTTTCCTTCACCAGATCGAGGGACCAGGCCTTGTCGCCGACCCGCACGACCCTCGAGAGCGGCGCCACCTCGGTGGGCAGTTCGCCATTGTAGAGGAAAGGTTTCGGCGAGCTGTCATAGCCGACATAAGGCGTAATGCCGTAAGCGCGCATGGTCTCGTTGTTGGGGACCAGGACCCAGCCGCCGCCGGGATCGATTGTCGCCGCGCGCGCTCTGAAGTTCCCAAAGGACTCAAGCCTTGAAGGTAACGAAGTCAACGCTTGACCCGTCATGGCGCCGACGATGGCCTCGCCGGTGAATTGCTGCCACCAGCTTTCGGTCTGGCGGTCATACATTACGAGGTCCGAATTCCGAAGCTTCCCCGTAGTCCCGAAGTCAAGCACGTCACCGGCGACCCGCCGATCGAAGACGATGCCGGTATTGCAGAGCGGGCAGTAGGTGACGGTGAAGGGAACATCGCCGATCTGATCATTGACGATTTCGTGCCAGATCAGGATACGGAGCGGATAGGCGCGGGGCGTGCCCTCGATGATCACGCCGATCACCGGCTCGATGTCGGGAAGATCCACCTCAACCGCGCGCGAAAAAAGCGGCTCGTCGATCGGTGGGATGCCGTCCTTGGGCGGGCCGCCGTCCTTGATCTCGTCGAAGGAGATGCTCGCCTGGCTGAAGTCCGTGTCCGGCCACTCATTGACCCAGAGCCCAGGATCATTGCTCTCGATCGCGGCCAAGGGCCGAGCGATGGCCAGGCAGGCTATCGCTGCAACAAGATATGCCGATAAACGCAAAGCGGCTCTCCCGGATGCTTCTTCAGCTTGACGTCGATCATGGCGGGCCACCCCGGCCCTGTCCACGGATCGCCGCTCAAAGTTGCGTGACGCGGGCAGCGGGCCTCGCGACAAACCGGCGCGAGGAGTGGAGCCCGCCGCAGCACGCTGCTATATACCCCTCAAGCCTGCAGCCGCCGGCTGCCTGCCTGACGGGCTGTTGGAGAGGGTGATGAGCATATTTTGGATCCTGGCGCTGATCGGGATGACCGCCACGCTTGTGGTGCTGGTGGTCGGGCTGGCCGGCTTTTTCCAGGGGGGCGAGTTCAATCGGAAATATGGCAACAAGCTGATGCGCGCGCGCGTCACGCTGCAACTCGTCACCATCATCCTCATCCTGCTCGCGGTCCTCAACGGCTAGGTGGCGGCGTTATCTGATCGAGAAAATCATGAACCCGAAAGGCATGCAGCCATGGTCCAACTGACGAAGATCTACACCAAAGGCGGCGATGGCGGCAAAACCTCGCTCGGCAATGGCTCGCGGGTCGACAAGCACGACCTGCGCGTCGAAGCCTATGGCACGGTCGATGAGGCGAATGCGGCGATCGGTCTTGCGCGGTTGCAAGCCGATCAGCGGGCAGATGGCATGCTGGGACGCATCCAGAACGACATGTTCGATCTCGGTGCTGACCTTTGCCGGCCGATGCCGGATGTCGGCGAGGATGATGCGCTGCGCATCCAGCCCTCCCAGGTTCAGCGCCTGGAAGACGAGATCGACGGCATGAATGCGATGCTGGCGCCACTGAACTCTTTCATTCTGCCCGGCGGAACGCCGACGGCTGCAGCCCTCCATCTTGCCCGCACCATCGTGCGTCGTGCCGAGCGCCTGACCGTCCAGCTCGCCGCCGAAGCCCGAGTCGGTACAACCGCCATCGAGTACCTGAACCGCTTATCCGATCACCTGTTCGTGCTCGCGCGCTACGTGAACGATCAGGGCAAGGCTGACGTTCTCTGGGTTCCCGGTGCAAATCGGTAGCTTTTTCGGCAAAATTGCCGTATGGATTTTCGACTGGGCCGTTAGTGCTTGAAATGTTGTCACATAATTGACAAAGAAGTGGGCGAGACCTAGTTTTGTGCGTTGCAACAAAGCCTTCTCTGCACAAGGCCTAATATGCATAGGATTGCAGAAGCGGCGAAGATCGTGAAGGGATGCTGATCAGCTATGAAAGTGCTCGTGCCGGTCAAGCGGGTCGTTGATTATAACGTCAAGATCCGGGTCAAGGCCGACGGTTCCGGCGTCGATGTCGCCAATGTCAAAATGTCGATGAACCCCTTCGACGAGATCGCCAATGAGGAAGCGATCCGCCTGAAGGAAGCGGGCAAGGCTGAAGAGGTGATCGCCGTCTCGCTCGGGCCGACCAAATGCCAGGAGACCCTGCGCACCGCCCTTGCCATGGGTGCCGATCGCGCCATCCACGTCGAGACGGATGCCGAACTGCAGCCGCTCGCGGTCGCCAAGCTTCTGAAAGCCATCGTCGACAAGGAAGCGCCCGGCCTGGTCATCCTCGGCAAGCAGGCGATCGACGACGACAGCAACCAGACGGGCCAGATGCTGGCGGCTTTGCTCGGCTGGTCGCAGGGAACGTTCGCCTCCAAGATCGATCTGCAGGGCGATCAGATCGCGGTGACCCGCGAGATCGATACCGGCCTCGAGAACATCACGATCAAGGCGCCGGCGATCATCACCGCCGACCTCCGCCTGAACGAGCCGCGCTACGCTTCGCTCCCCAACATCATGAAGGCGAAGAAAAAGCCGCTCGACGTCATGACGCCCGAGGATCTCGGCGTCGATATCCTGCCGCGCCTGACCTATCTCTCGGTCGAGGAGCCGGCGAAGCGCGAGGCGGGCGTCAAGGTGGCCGATGTCGCCGAGCTGGTGTCGAAGCTGAAAAATGAAGCGAAGGTGATCTGATGAGCGTTCTGGTTCTCGCGGAGCATGACGACAACGAGCTGGTGCCGGCGACGCTGCATGCGGTGACTGCAGCCGTGGCGCTCGGTGAAGACATTCACATGCTGGTGGCCGGCAAGGATTGCGGCCCTGTGGCCGAAGCCGCCGCCAAGATCGCCGGTGTCGGCAAGGTCATCCATGTCGAGCATGACGCCTACGCCAAGCCGCTGGCCGAAGACTTCTCGCTGCTGCTGCAGGCGATGGCGGGCGACTATTCAGCCCTCCTCGCGGCCTCCACCACCATGGGCAAGAACGTCATGCCGCGCTTGGCGGCGCTGCTCGACATCGCTCAGCTCTCTGACATCGTCGAGGTGATCAGCGAAGACACCTTCAAGCGCTACATCTACGCCGGCAATGCGCTGGCCACGGTCAAGACCAGCGACGCCAAGAAGGTGATCACCGTGCGCACCACGGCCTTCGAGCCGGCCGCCGCCGAGGGGGGCAGCGCCGAGGTGACGACGGTCGCCGCCGTCGATCCCGCAGGTCTCTCACAATTCGTCGGCCGCGAGGTCTCGGGCGGCGAACGCCCGGAGCTGACCTCGGCCGGCATCGTGGTTTCCGGCGGGCGCGGCATGGGATCAGGCGAGAATTTCGCGATCATCGAAGCCCTTGCCGACGAGCTCGGCGCCGCGGTGGGTGCTTCCCGCGCAGCCGTCGATGCCGGTTACGTGCCGAACGAATATCAAGTCGGTCAGACCGGCAAGATCGTGGCGCCCGAACTCTACGTCGCGGTTGGCATCTCCGGCGCGATCCAGCATCTTGCCGGCATGAAGGACAGCAAGGTCATCGTCGCCATCAACAAGGATGAAGAGGCGCCGATCTTCCAGGTCGCCGACTACGGTCTGGTCGCCGATCTGTTCAAAGTGGTGCCTGAGCTGACTGAAGAGCTCAAGAAGGCCAGCTGACATCTTTTGGGGATGTCGACACAAAGCTGAAGAAAACCGGGGGCGGCTATGAGTATCGAGGGCGACCAGCGAGAGGTGCCTGCGATCGACAAGATCGCGGTGATCGGTGCGGGTCAGATGGGCAGCGGCATCATCCAGGTTCTTTCGCTCGCCGGCTACGACGTCGTGCTGCTCGACATCAGCCAGGAAGCCATCGATAAAGCGCTGCAGCGCATCGAAGGGTTGACCGAGCGTCAGGTCGACAAAGGCACTCTTGAGAACGGCGAGCGCAGCGCCGCACTCGGACGCATCAAGACCGGTACCGATTTCTCGCTACTCGCCGACTGCCAGCTCGTCATCGAGGCCGCGGTCGAGAATGAAGGGGTCAAGCGCGACATCCTGAACAAGGTCGTCGAGCATGCGCCGGGCGATGCGTTGATCGCCTCGAACACCTCATCGATCTCGATCACGCGGCTCGCTGCGGCGACCGATCGCCCCGAACGCTTTATCGGTATGCATTTCATGAACCCGGTGCCGGCGATGAAGCTGGTGGAGCTGATCCGCGGCATC
Source organism: Pseudomonadota bacterium (assembly GCA_039197065.1). Lineage (GTDB taxonomy): Bacteria > Pseudomonadota > Alphaproteobacteria > Geminicoccales > Geminicoccaceae > JANQPX01. Next base: position 26,202 of record JBCCUL010000052.1, read on the forward strand.
GCCACCGACGAAGACACGTTCCAGGCGACCAAGGCGGTCATCGAGCGCCTGGACAAGCGTGCGGTCACCGCTGAGGATTTCCCGGCCTTCATCGTGAACCGCATCCTACTGCCGATGATCAACGAGGCCGTCTACACGCTCTATGAGGGCGTCGGCAATGTCGAATCGATCGACACCGCGATGAAGCTCGGCGCCAACCACCCCATGGGGCCGCTCGAACTCGCCGATTTCATCGGCCTCGACACCTGCCTCGCCGTCATGCAGGTGCTTTACGAAGGCCTCGCCGACAGCAAATACCGGCCCTGCCCGCTCATGGTGAAATATGTCGAAGCCGGCTGGCTCGGTCGCAAGACCAAGCGCGGCTTTTACGACTACCGCGGTGAAGTCCCCATCCCCACACGCTAGGCAGCAGGGCTGCGGCCTTGATGCCCTGCCGGCGGCTTGGTGCTCGGCGGGGGGGGAGCGCTCTAGTGATGGCCGGTCTCGGCGGCCTGCTGCATTCCGGGGCTTCTGGCTTGTTGTGGGCTGTTGCGCTCGCCGGACGTGCACATGATTTTCATGTAGTGCTCGCCGTCGAGATAGTTGGCCATGGCGGTGTCGGCGAGATAAGCCTGGCCTAGAAAACCGCATCGGCCGAGGCTGCCGACGTCAGGGCCTTGCAGGACCACAACTGAGGTTTCCGGCGTGCAATCGGCTCGGGCCAAACCGAGCGCGCAGATCAAAATCAGAGTTTTCATCATAACGTTTCTCCAGACGGCCTGAGAAAATGGCAGCCGTTTTCAAAAATTGTGCACTGCAACATACATGCCAGAAAGGCCTGCAACGTCTTAATAAACCTGATGGTTTAGTTGCCATGGAAACTTTCTCTTTAAATGTGATAAAAACTATAAATCACATGCTATTTTCCAGCGTGACCTGCTTAAGACATCAAACGAATATCCAGGTATGGTGTCTCGACCAGGAAACAGGAGATTTTCGGCATGCTCACCACCACCATCGGCGCCTATCCAAAGCCGGACGACGTGCCGATCACGGACTGGTTCGACAAGGGCACCGACGATGCCGAGCCGACCGCCGGCTATGCCGAAACGCTCAAGCAGTATGGCGATCGGATCGATGCGATTTTCGACAAGGCGACGATCGAGGTGGTCAAAGAGCAGGATGATCTCGGCATCGACATTCCGAGCGATGGCGAGGTCCGGCGCGAGAACTACATCCACTATCACTGCCGCCACCTGAACGGCGTCGATTTCGAGGCGCTCTCCGAAAAGCAGATGCGCGGCCATTTCACGGCGCTGCTGCCGACCATCACCGCCCCTGTCGAGGCGGGCGATGTCTTTTTGGTGCGTGACTGGCAGGTGGCGCAATCCGCGACCAGGAAGCCGGTCAAGATGACGGTTCCCGGCCCGATGACCATCGGCGACAGCATCGCGGACGACTTCTACAAGGACCCGGTCGAGCGCGGCGTCGCCTTGGCCGAAGCCCTCAATGTCGAAATCCGACGCCTTGCCGATGCCGGCTGCCCGGTCATTCAGGTGGACGAGCCGGTGTTCGCAAGAAAGCTCGACCAGGCACTCGCCTTCGGTCTCGAGCATCTGGATCGCTGCTTTCACAAAGTGCCGAAAACGATCGAGCGCACCGTTCACATCTGCTGCGGCTATCCCGACAAGCTGGACCCGGACGACGATTATCCAAAGGCGCCGCGCGAATCCTACGAGGATCTCGCGACAGGCTTGCAGGATGTGGCGGTTGACGCCGTCTCGATCGAGGACGCCCATCGCCATAACGATCTCTCGCTCCTGGAGCGCTTCACGCGCACCAAGGTGATTTTCGGCGTGATCGCGATCGCCAAGAGCGAGATCGAGGAGGTCGAGGCTGTCCGCGATCGGCTCCGCCAGGCGCTCGACCATATCGACCTCCACCGTCTGATGGCGGCCCCCGACTGCGGCCTCGGCCTTCTGGGCCGGGACCTCGCCCGACAGAAGCTGCGCGTTCTGACCGAGGCGGCGCAATCACTCTGAACGGCGATCCCGGCAGGCGTGATCGCCATCACATCGTTAGATCGCGCATGGCTTCACGATCGACAGCATAGTCTGTCGGGAGGAAGCCTTGCGAAAAGTCATTTCAACCCTGGTCTGTCTTGCGGCATTGTCGCCGATGGCCAGCCCCGCCGTTTCCGAGGAGGGCGGTGGTGAGAAAATCTTTGCCTCTGAATGGATCGAGCCGTCGGAAACCGGCCAAAGGCTGATCGATGCCGTCTTCAAGGGGCAGATCACGCCTTTGCCCAAGATCCGCCAGGACACGCTCGATAAAGCGCTGAAACAGGGCGACTGGGCGACCATGGATGCGGCGAGGCAATCTGCTGCCGGCGACCATGGCGCGATGGCCGTTCTCGATTGGTCAGCGACCCGGCATCTCGCCGGCTATCTCGGCGCCAGCTCACGTTACGGCCTCGATCTCTACAGCATTGGCAAGGCCACCAGCAGGCCTGACCTCATGGAAGCGAGCGTCGGCGTCTTCTTCTATCTCTATGGTGTCACCCTGATCGACGGTCACAAATGCACGGACCCGTCGTCTCCCGAGGCCGTCATGAATAAGACCGTGGACGCCTACGCGCCGGTGCGCGCCTTCGCCGCCACGCTGTCGCAGGTGAAAATGGATCAGGCAATCGAATATGCAACGGCGTTCGAGAAGCTTGTCGCGCCGGACCGCGCATCGGACCCGATGGTTTGTGTTCACGGCAAGAAACGCCTGGAACAAATCGTCGCCATCAATGACGACATCAACGCAACATTGAACGCCCTCAAACAGCGGGAAAAAGAGCGCGCAGAGCACGGCGAAGTCCGAACCGAGCTGCCGACGCGACAACCGCCTTCCTGGATCAAACCGGAGCAGGAATGGCTGAAAGCGGCATCGGACGCACGCGGTTCCCTTCCGGCCTGGCTCTTGGAACTGGGCGCTCGATTGACGGGACGATAGGCAGGAAGTCGAGTGGCCTTCAAACGTAAAAAGGGCGTCTCATGTCGACTGACGTGCTTATCACGATCATCGCTCATGCTCTGGCGCTCATGACGTTTGTGCCAGTCTTCTGCGCCATCATTTGGGGCATGTTTCAGGTCATTCGCTTCAATTCGATCGTCCTGGAGATCCATGCGACCGTTTCGAAAAAGCCGTATGCCAACCTGTCCGCCATGGCGAACTTCTTTGATGATCGGGTTCTGGATCAACGAGAAAAGCGACTTCGTGCCGAAGGCATGACGATCTTAAGCAGGATCATGCTTCTGTTCATGATAGGCGGGCCGCTGATCGCCGGTCTGGTCATCCTCACTTCGAATTAGCTTTGGAACCGACATGTTTTTCTCGGCATTGAGCGAACGGCAGACGGATTTCTATCCCGTAAGACTGCACAAGAGACGATGCAGGCAGATCATGCGGGAGACGAAATCATGTTGCTGACAATCCTGGGCTTTCACCTGTTATGCGCCGTTGTCTTCGCCTTCATGGCAGCGGAACAGGGGTGATCCACGTCCCACTGGATCAAACAAAGGCAATCCATTAACACTCGGAGCAGGCTCTTCAGCTAAGGCTCCTTAATATGAGCGTCTTAGAAACGATCGCGGTCGTCGGCGCCGGCGCTTGGGGTACGGCGCTTGCGATCAATGCCACTCGCGCCGGCCGCAAGGTCATCCATTGGGGCCGTGATCGCACGGCGATCAGCACGATGGCCGCGAGACGGGAGAATGCGCGCTATCTCCCCGGCATTCCCCTCGATCCTAGTATCCACGTCACGTCAGATATCGCCGAAACGGCCGACGCTGACGCGATCCTTCTCGTCGTCCCGGCGCAAACCGTGGCCGAAGTCGCAGGCGCATTACGTCAGGGAGGCCAACCTTTGGCCATTTGTGCGAAGGGGCTTGAGAGGAAAAGCGATCGGCGATTATCGGAAATCGTCCGGGACGTGGCCCCCGGCCGTCCTTTGGCGGCCTTGTCGGGGCCGAATTTTGCACGGGAGGTGGCGCTTGGTCTGCCGGCGGCGGCGACGCTCGCCTGCCCTGACGAAAAGATCGGGCGCGGCTTCGCCGAGGCTCTAAGCCACGAAAAATTCCGGCTTTACTGGACTGACGATCTGACCGGCGTCGAGATCGGCGGGGCGCTCAAAAACGTGCTGGCGATCGCTGCCGGCATGGTGGTGGGCAGAGGGCTCGGCGAGAACGCCAAGGCAGCACTCATCACCCGCGGTCTCGCCGAACTGATGCGTCTCGGCGGGGCACTGGGCGCTCGGCGCGAGACGCTGATGGGGCTCGCGGGTTTAGGCGATCTGATGCTGACGGCGGGCAGCCCGACCTCGCGCAACATGGCGTTCGGCATGAAGATCGGCGAAGGCGCCGATCCCGTCCGCCTGCAGCAGGAACCAGGCGCCCTGGTCGAAGGGGCGGCCACGGCCGCTGCCGTCATCCGCCTTGCCCAACGTCAACCCGGGGGACGGTGCCCCCTGCCGGTTTGTGAGGCGGTGGCGGCTATTCTGGCCGGCCGTCTCGATCTGGACCGGGCGATGGAAGCGTTGATGGCAAGGCCGCTTCGCGCCGAGTCGGATATCGGCTAATGCCAACCGCACTTAGAGCCCGTTCGGAAAGTTATCGAATGATTTCATTGACTTGCAGTCGAGGTCAGGTAAGGAAGAGGTCACGGTCTGCAGGAGCGAAGCTCTGAAGATCCGGCATGACGGGCCCGACCTTCGCCGCGGCGCGGTTGCAGGCGGGGAGGTCGCTGAGCGATGCGGCGCATCGCTCAAACCCGATGACGAGGCCTGAGCAGGCTGCAAGACGACCCTTCGGGTGGCCTTGTCCCGTGAACGCTCCCTCTCGCGTCCACCCTGCGTCGTCCCGGTCTGCAGCCGCATCGCGGCGAAGATCCGGCATGCCAAGCCCGACCTTCGGCCTTACAGGCCTGCAGGCGAGGGCGTCCCGTGAACGCTCCCTCTCGC
>JBCCUL010000053.1:0-29697 GCA_039197065.1 Pseudomonadota bacterium
GAGAGGGCAAGGGGCCGAAAGCGAGGCTGAGGATGGAAAGGACTGGAAGATGGCTGACACCGACCTCATTCGCGATGTCTTCGGCATCACGCTGGATCCAAAGCGGGTCGAGGAAAATCTCGAGAGCTTCGCCGAGGTCCTGAAAGAAATCGAAAAGCTTCGTGCCCTCGATCTGAAGGACATCCACCCTGCCGTCGTGTTCAGACCCAACACCGATCATCTGGTTTCCTCCGATGACTGACAAGACTCTCGCAAAACAGGCGATTGAAGAGCTGGCGCCGCAGATCAAGTCGGGAACGCTATCACCTGTTGACCTGGTCGACGGGCTGATGGAGCGCATCGACACGCATGACGATGACGTCAGGAGTTTCGTTTGTCTGGCGGCCGACGCGCGTGACCAGGCCGAAAGCGCTTTGAAGAAAATCAAGGCCGGCGGATACAAAGGCCCTCTTCACGGCATTCCGATCGCGGTCAAGGACAACTACGCGACGTTCGATATGCCGACGCTTGCCGGAACCGAGAAGCCGATCGCGGGCCCTGCCGGAGATTCGCACGCGGTCGCGAAACTTCGAGAGGCCGGCGCCATCATCATCGGCAAAACCAACATGCACCAGTTCGCCTGGGGCAACGAGTCGCCGCCGACACGCAACCCCTGGGACCTTGGCCGCGTGCCAGGCGGATCGAGCGGTGGCTCCGGTGCGGCGATCGCAGCCGGTTTCGTTCCTGCCGCTCTCGGTTCGGATACGGGTGGCTCCATTCGCATACCGGCAAGTGTTTGCGGTACCGTCGGCATCAAGCCCACTTATGGGCGCGTAGGCCGGTCCGGTATCGTGCCCCATAGCTGGTCGCTCGATACAGCAGGGCCGCTCACAACGACCGTCGCGGATGCAGCCATCATCACCGAAACGCTTTCTGGCAGGGATGTGAACGATCCGGCTTCTGCCGGTGACATGGAAGCCGACTTCATATCGGCACTCGGCGCACCTGTTGACGATCTCAGGATCGGCATTTGCCGAAACCATTTTTTCGACGCATTGGAACGTGATGTCGGCGATCATGTGACATCGGCGATCGCCGAACTCTCCAAGCTCGGCGCCAAGACCATCGAATTCGACATTCCAAATCTCCAATATGGCCTCGCCTCGATCTTTGCCATCGAACTCGCATCCTCCACAGCCTGGCATGATCAGGCGGTCGCGGATGGCGCAACGGCCAGCTACGCAGCCGATGTCAGGAGCTTGGTGGAGATGGGGCGCTTCGTCACCGCGCCCGACTATCTCAAAGCCGAGCAATTGCGTCGCGCACTCATCGACGACTTTGCTCGCGTCTTTACCAATGTCGACGTCATCGTCGGTCCGACGACCCCACTTACCGCGTGGGAAGTCGGACAGCGATCGGTGCGTATTGGCGATGTCGACGAAAGCGTGCTTGCCGCTTCATGGCGCCTTACCTATCCGTGGAATCTGGTCGGCATTCCGGCCCTATCGCTCTGTTGTGGTTTCGACAAGCGTGGATTGCCAATCGGTCTCCAGATTGCCGCCCCAGCCTTTCGCGAAGCAGATCTCTTCCGCCTCGCTCATGCCTATGAGAGCCGGCAGGACTGGAAGGGCGCGCGTGCCAAGATCTAATTACTGAGCAAGAGAGCTTTGCCATGCCCGAAACGACCGTGCGCATCGCCTGCATTCAAATGGAGCCTTCAATCGGCGATCTCAGCTTCAATCGTGAAAAGTGCCTCGGCTATCTCGAAGACGCGCACCGGAATGGCGCCAGGATCGCTGTCCTGCCCGAACTCGCCAATTCCGGTTATGTGTTTGAAAGTCGTGACGAGGCGTTCAGCCTGGCAGAGCCGGTCCCAGAAGGACCGACCACGGCAGCCTGGATGGCGTTTGCCGCCGAGAAGGATATGATCATTGTCGCAGGCATCGCAGAGAACGACGATGGCAAGCTCTACAACAGCGCCGTCGCCATCGGTCCAGACGGCCATATCGGCACCTATCGCAAGAACCATCTCTGGGCGGCGGAGAACCTCTTCTTCGAACCCGGCAACCGAGGTGTGCCTGTCTGGCATACGCGATACGGCCGGATCGCCGCAGCAATCTGCTACGACTGCTGGTTCCCCGAAATCTTCCGTATGGCGGCGGTCCAAGGTGCTGACCTGCTCTGCATTCCGACGAACTGGGTGCCGATGCCTGATCAGCCCGATGACATGCCGGTTATGGCGAACATCCTGGCGATGTCGGCCGCGCATTCAAATAGCCTCTTCATCGCAGCAGCCGACCGTGTCGGCACGGAACGCCAACAACTCTTCCTCGGTCGCAGCCTGATTGTCGGTCATCGAGGCTGGCCAGTTGCCGGGCCGGCGAGTGCTAACGACGAAGAGATCATTTACGCTGACGTCGACCTCTCCAATGCGCGCCGAAAACGCTCGCTCAACGAATTCAATCAGCCGCTACGCGACCGCCGAATCGACCTCTATGGCGAAACCCTCGGCGCGGATGTTGAGCGATCCTGGTATTAGGAAAACAAGCAAGTTCCCATCGCCTGTCGTGCAGCCACGAATTCACGCCAGATAGTTCCCGTCGGAGGGCAGGCTCTCGCATTTAAGTTGGGTGTTCCAGTCCGCTAATGTCTCAAACAGAGAGTTCGAAGTTTCTCTTTCGAGGCGCGCCAATTTTTTCAATGGGTTAGATTGAACTCACCAGTGAAGGTTTGACACCTTTCCCGGCGGGTTTGACAGCTCATGCCCTGTTCTTGTTCTCTGCGCCTGCCTTTTCCCACTTAAGAACACTGCTCGTGCATGTCCTCGTCGATCATATTCGCGAGCATAGTGCTCAATCATTTCCATGCTCTGACCCGCGATGGCTTGTACCTCCCTGCGTTTACAGCCTGCTTCGATTAGAGCCATGACAGCGTTCTTGCGCAGCCCATGAAGTGGAGGATTAGGTTCGATACCGATCCGGCGACACTCCTTTTGTAACCCATGGGACAGGTAATCCGGTGTCATCGGCTTACCACCGTGTCCTACGATCAGATAACTGGCAAAGGAGTTGATATCGTTGGCCAGCTCAGTATGAAAAGGTCTGTAGACCTTTGATCCGGTCTTGCTGGTGATGACTTCGATCATGCCATCGCTTATCTGATCCTGGCACATTTTGATAACATCGCCACGACGTTGGCCCGTGTATGGCAAGACCATCATCGCTCTTCGCCATATGTCTCGGCCCGCCTTCTTGAACTTCCCGATTTCTTCTACCGACCATGGGCGGTAAGGCTCGACAATATAGTTTGCGGGCGGTGAGATCCGTTTAGCATGGTTTCGATCGATCAGGTCGTGGTCTCGTGCGCATTCGAAGATCAGTTTCAGGACCTTAACTGCTTTGATCGCATTCCTCGGCGACTTTTCAGCAATCTTATCGCGCAACTGAATGATGACGCCCTGCGTAACTTGATCGATTGGTGCATCACCTAGCACCTCAACAAGGTCGTCGATGGCTTTTTGTATCGACCTTTGGTGCTGCTTGCCAGCTTCGCATAGCGTGGCGTCCGCTGATATTCTTCAGCGACAGCAGCGAAGAGATCTGGTCGTCGCGCGCTACCCGAACGTTTGAACTCGGCCTCAAATGCAGCATGAATGGCACGATAGTTGCCAAGCCATTCGGGCGCCCCTGGGTTTCCATCAAGCCGACGCCGTTGGTTTCCTAGACGATAATAGTATCGCCACTTGCCATGACGAATGCGCATGTGAGCTCCGAACCAACATGATGGCGAAAGCCGGTGCGCCAACCAGAGCGGTCACCACTCCGATGGGGAGCGTTTGGCCTGGTACGAGAACACGCGCGACAAATTCGGCGAGGATCAAGAACACGCCCCCAGCCAAAGCCGTCGCCGGGATCAGAAGAAAGTGCCCCACGCCAAAGAGGAATCGCACTGCATGGGGCACGACCAGACCGACAAAGCCAATCGCCCCCGAGAGGGAGACCATCACAGCCGTCAAGAGGGCCGCTGTGCCGATGAGCACCGTCATGACCAACCCGGTGCGAATTCCCATCGACTGCGCCGCTTCAGCTCGATCCGATCCGATCCGATCAGGATGCGAAGGATATCGGCGGCCTCGGTTCGGTTGTCGGGATGGTCTAAAGCTTCGCGTAGCTTCGAGACTTGTTCGCGATAAACGATTGGCAGTCACCGCAACACGAGGTGAGGATCAGCCGACCATTTGCTCTCGGTCGTCATCCCGTGACATTTGATGAGTTCGATCGCCTTTGCGAACGAAGCGGCTGCATCAAACCAGATGATGAGGGTTGGGGACGTGGCCATCGTCCAGCGATCCATGTCGCCCACGGCTATGCTGAGGCTACTGCGCCTGGCTGAGCGAAATGAACGGAGAAACCTACCGACTGCCGAGCGAGGCCGAGTGGGAATATGCCGGTCGCGCCGACACCTCCTCGGCCTATGCATTTGGCGATGAGCTAATGAATGAAGAAGCCAATATCAATGCAAGAAAGACCAAAGAGGCCGGTGCTTATCGCGCAAATGCCTGGGGACTTCACGACATGCATGGTGGTGTCGAAGAGTGGTGCTCGAACCATTGGCACGATAGCTATCTAAACACGCCGGCTGACGGCAGTTCATGGACATCTACGGCCGCGTCCGATCGGACCACGCGTGGCGGAACATGGATCGACAATGCGTTGGCTGTCCGCTCAGCGTGTCGAAGCTATTTCGATCCTCAAGACGGTGATGAATTTACGGGTTTCCGATGTGCCAGAGTTCTGACGTGAGTATGGGGCGGACCTAAGCACAACGCACGCGGATGTCTCGAAAGAGCGGGGATGGTCACTTACGATTTGAGCACCCTCATCAAACCGGTCCAGAGAGCGAGCGACGTTCCGAAGTGTCTTCGAGACCCTGCAATTCGTCTCTGAACCTGCCTTTCTCAAGCGTGATGACGCGGTCTGCGGAGCGGATGGTTTCCGGTCGGTGGGCGACGATGACTCGGGTGATGTCGATGGTCCTGATGGCCTCGCTGACGGCGTTCTCCCGTCGCATGTCCAGATGGCTGGTCGCTTCGTCCAGATAGAGGATGGCAGGCCGGCGGTAGAGGGCGCGGGCGATCAGGACGCGCTGCTTCTGGCCGCCGGATAGCACGGTGCCCATGTCGCCGATCAGTGTGTGATAACCCATCGGCATCGCCAGGATGTCGTCATGAACGGCGGCGATTGCAGCACAGCGCTCGATCATTTCCTGGTCCGGATGCTCGGAGAAGAAGGAGATGTTGTCGGCGATCGAACCCGCAAACAGCTGATCGTCCTGCATGACCACGCCGATCATGCTGCGATAGGTCTCGCTGCCGATGCGCGGAAGCGGCGTGCCGTCGATCAGGATCTCGCCCTCGGTCGGCGGCAGGAGGCCGGTCAGCAGCTTCAGGAGCGTGGTCTTGCCGCAGCCGGACGGGCCGGCGATCGCCACGGATTCCCCGGCTGCGATGCGAAAGCTGAGATCGTCCAGCACCAGCGGATCGTTTTCGCCATAGCGAAAGCTGAGGTGGCGCACATCGATCGACGCCGGTGCGCCAGCATCGGCACGCGGCCGCGCGATGCCGCGGGGTTCGGGTGCGGTCAGCGCAATATCCGCCAGGCGCTCGGCATGCAGCTTCAGCATCTGCAGCTCGACCAGCCGGTCGATCAGATTGCTGATCCTGGTCAGGAACTGATCCTTATAGGCGATGAAGGCGAGCAGCATGCCGACCGAGAAGGCATTCGCCAGTACCTGCTTCGCGCCAAGCCAGACGACGAGCAGCGTCAGCGTGCCTAACAGCAGGGTGTTGGCGGTCCGGAAAAGGATGCCGAGCTTCTGTGTGGTCAGTTGCCGGTTGACCGTCTCCACCAGAAGATGCAGCCAGTGAGCGCGGCGGTTGTCCTGAGCATTGAACAGCTTGATCGTCTTGATGCCGCGAAGGGTCTCCAGAAAGTGGCTGTCCCGCCTCGCCGCCCAGATGATCGCCTCGGCCGAAGCCTGGCGAAGCGGCGCGTAGAGCACCCAACGCATCACACCATAGAGTGCGGCACCCGCCACCACCAGGAGCGCAAGCGTCGGTGCGTAGAGGAACATGATGCCAAGTGTGAGGCTGACCATCAGTCCGTCCAGCACCACCTCGATCAGCTCGGTGGTGATCGCCTTCAGGATGGTGTTCTGCGAATCGAAGCGCGACATGACATCGCCGAGATGACGGGTTTCGAAGAAGCCGGCCGGCAGGGTGACAAGGTGCGAGAACAGATTGGTTCTGGCCTGCACCTTGAGCGAGGCGCCGAGCGCCATCAGCATCCAGCCGCGCATCGCCATGACCGAGGTGCGGATCAAGAGGAGCATGCCGAAGCCGATCACCAGGGTCAGCAGCAGATCGTAATCCGCCGACAACAAGGCATGATCCACCACCCATTGCATGAAGAGGGGGCCGGCGATCGCGAACACCTCGATGGCGAGCGCCAGGGCCAAGAGTTGAAGCAGCGAGCGCTTGAGGCCGGTGAAGCGCCCGAGCATCTCGCGAAGGCGCACCCTTGGCGCCTTCTCCGCGCGGGAGAATCCGCCGGACGGCGTGGCCTCCAGGGCGATGCCGGTAAAGTGTTTCGAGAGCTCGGTCATCGACAGGCGGCGCACGCCGACGGCAGGGTCATGGATCATCGCGCTGGATCGGCCGACGCTTTTCAGCACCACGAAATGGTTGAGATCCCAATGGAGAATGCAAGGCGTCTTGACCAAAGAGAGCTCGCCGAGCTCCAGTCGCATGGGCCGCGTCGCGAGGCCGATCTGATCGGCTACTCGGATCACGTCCTTGAGCGTGGCGCCCTTCAGCGAAACTCCGAAGCGTCGGCGCAGATCGGCAAGATCGGCATGTCGTCCGTGAAAGCCGGATAGCATGGCGAGGCAGGCGACGCCGCATTCGGCGGCCTCGGTCTGCAGCAGCATGGGCAGGCGTCGCCCTATGCCCAGATGGACGCCGTCGAGAACGCTCACCCCTGGTCGCCTTCGCCGGTCTGCATGCGCCCGGTCAGGGTGTAGAGCGGCTCGAACATCCACTCCACCAAACGGCGGGTTTCAATCTGCACATCGGCCTCGAGCTGCATGCCCGGCTGCAGTGGCACGGCTTCGCCATAGGCGGTGGCCGTCTGGCTGCTCAGCGCGACCGTCACCGGATAGACCGGTCCAGCTTCGGCACGGGACAGCAGATCGGCGCTGGCCGGCAACCGCCGCGCCAGCTCGTCCGGCATGATCGCCGCCTGGGCGATCCTAGCGATCCACCCCTCGTGATGGCCGAATTTCTGATAGGGAAAGGCCTGGTAGCGAAGCAGGACGCGTTGCCCAGGCTTGATGAAGCCGCGCGCCCGCGTCGGCAGATAGAGCTGCGCCTGCAGCGTGGAGCCGGCGGGAATGATACTCACCAGCGGCACGTCCGGCTGGGCGCTGTCGCCGCGTTTGGCCTGAACCGCCGTGATGAGGCCGGTCTCCGGTGCGGTGATCACGATCCGTCGTCGCGCCTCGGCTTCGGCGATCTCCTGCTCAAGTGCCGCGATATCGCGATCGATCTTGGCGATCTCGATCTGATGGTTGAACGGCAGGCTGTTCTGCTCGGCTTTCAAGGTGAGCCAGGTTTGATCAGCCTCGGCGCGTTCGCGCTCCAGCGATTCCTGGCGCGCCAGATGATCGAGGCGCTCGTCCTCCACCTGCTGCCATCGCTGGCCGGCGATTAGGCCACGCTCACGTAGGTCGAGAAGCCGCTCGACATTAGCGGTCGCAAGCTCGACCCGCTGGCGCTGCACCTCCAGTTCCCTGTCCCGATGGTCCTTTTCGGTGTCGAGCGCCGCAAGGCGACTCTTGATCGACATGGTCGTCTGCGCATGGACGGTATCCTTGCGTCGCCGTTCTTCAATCAGACTGTCGCGTCGGCTGCGCAGGCGGCGTGTGACCTCCTCCTGCGTCGCACCCAGGCTTTCGCTTTCAAGCTCAGTCGATAGGATGACGAGCGGATCACCCTGTTCGACCCGCTGACCGTCCTTGACGCTGACATCCTTGATGACGCTGGCCTGGGGCGCGAAGATCCGGATCAGGCCCTGATCCGGCACCAGCCAGCCCTGGACACGTTCCTTGCGCGTGTAGTCGCCAAGGGTGAGGAAGGCGATGATCGCGGCCGCGGTGATCGTCGCGAACAGAGCGAACAGCTTATACGAGATGCTCGGTGCGAGCAGGACCGTGCCGAGCCATTGCGTTTGCTGGGCGGCGACGGCTTCCTGGCGAAATAGCGGCTGATCGACGCTCGAAGGCCCTCGTCTTGCAACGACTCGCGACGATGGTTCCATGCAGTCGCCTTCCTAAGCCAGTACGCTGAATTCGCGCACGTCGAAGGTCACTTCGATCATTTTTCTGGTCGCATAGACCTCGAAGCTTTCGGCCAGCCTCGCGTCGAAAAAGTCCTTGAGCAAGGGCGGTCGGGCTGCGGCGAAATAGAAAGCCGGATCGTCGGCGACCTGTCGTTTGGCCGCGACCTCGAGTTCGTCGCGCCGCGTGACGGTCTGAATGATGCAGGGTGCGTGGGTGATACCGCGCATGCGCATGGCGATCGCACGATGGTAGCCGTTATGCAGCAGAACCCGGTCGCCATAGCGGATGCCGGTGAAGAAATTCGATCCGAAGCCGACAGGAATGCCGATATAGGCACCGACCGGCCCGAAGGTCCGGTGATCGCTGACCTGTTCCGGGCGAAGCACCACCGGCTCATGCTGCCGAAGATCCGTCGATGGTGACGAAAAGACATAGTGGCGGCGGCCCATCTCACGGAACTCAATCGACGATGCGGCACCCGGCAGCGGCTGGCAAAAGCGATAGAGCTCGACCAGGTTCCCCGGCCGGACGAGACGCTCCGCCTGGCCATCGGCAAAGCTGCGTGTGATGTGGGTCTGGAACACGACGAGACGGTCGAGCTCGACCATCGCGATCTCGGTCGGAAACGTGTCGAAGGTGTAGTTGTAACGAGGATCGGCTTCGGTCTCCTCGATCAGGGGGGCGAGATAGGGCTCCGGCGGCAGAATATCGATCTCATCGGCGATGCCCGCTTCCGTCGTCTCCAGCTCGCCATACCGGTCGTTGGCCTGCCGCCATCGATCAGCGACGGCGGCGCGGTCCATCGAAGCGCCATCGACGACGTGACGACCGACGAAGTGAAGATGGTCATCCAGGGAGGGCTGGCCGAGCAGGCGAACCTCCTCGGCTGTCGGTGATGGACCGATGGAGACCATGCCGGCGGCGGCAGTGAGCTGGTCCGCGAGGCCGGGCATCAGGTCGTCGCCCTCAGCGCCGGTTGGATCGGTCATGTCCATCATGCTCTCAACTGCCTAATAAATCGATGCCAGCCACAGTCAGCAGGAAACGCCTCCGCCCGTAAATTGGCGGAGGCGTTTCTGCTCAGATTGGGCTTCGACGTTGGGGGATCGAAAGAGCCCAAAAGAGTAAGTTGGAAAACAGCTTAGCTGCTGCCGCCCTTCTTGCCGCCGCCGCTGCTGCTGCCGCCATACTTACCGCCACCACTGCTGCTGCCGCCGCGATGCTTGCCGCCACCGCTGCTGCTGCCACCGCCATAATGACGCCGCCGCCGCTTCCGACGCCGCCGACCGCAACCTCCGGCACCGTAGACCTGTTCCAGTTCTTCAGGGTTCAAATCGCGCATTTGAGGCTCCTTTCGCCTTTTTTGCTTATCAGGATCGTGATGACGATCCTTCTTGTGGGCAAAAGCGATTCGTTTTGTGTGCAAATTGCCCACGTAAATTACAGCACCATGACAATGGCATGGCAAGCGTGCTTTTGGAGAAATGTCCCGAACGCCGGTTTTATCGCGATCTGTCCGTCATTGGCGTTTTGCGCCGTTGGGACTTTCGGCCGCGATATTCCTCGTAGGCGGCTGCATCGAAGATCAGATCGAGTGCTGGAACGAAGCTCTGCGGATGGCCACCGAATTTGTTCTTGAAAGTACTGATGTCGGCCAAGCGGTGCTGTGGCTGGTCCGGTGGCGCGATCCCGTAGAAATCATACCAGCGATGACCGCGGGACCTGGCCATCGACATGGCTTCGAAATGGAGAAGGTAGGGTGCCATGCAGTGGCGATGGATCGAGAGCGATCCGCCGAAGAAGTAGGTCGCGCGGTCACCGAAATAGACCATCATGAGCGTGGCGACACGCTCGCCCTCGTATTCGGCGAACAACAGCGTGCCGCTGTTTGCCCTGTCGAGTATGTCGAGCAGATCGCGAAGATAGCCTTCGCGCTTGCCGCTCAGCCCGTGGCGGCTCATCGTATCCTGATAGATGTCGAGGAAGTCGGTGCGGCCCTTTGGTGACATGTCCTCTACGATGTCGACGCCGCGCCGGCGTGCAAGCCCGATATTGTACCGGCCCTTGGGTTTCATCTGGGCGAGGATGTCGGACGGTGTCGGCGCCAAGTCGATATGGAGGGTGTGGCGGGGGTCCAGCCAGCTTCCAGCCGCACGGAAACCTCGAACAAAATCCGGGCGATGGTGCCATCTGGGTTCGAGCCGGAGATGACTGACGCGATGCGGGTCCTGCGCGCGTCGCCTTTCGATATGGGCGATCGTCGCCTCGAAGATCTGTCTGGCATCAGCCGCATCGTCCGGAAGCACCGGGCCTTCCGGCATATAGAAGTAGCAGGCGTCGTCGGCGAAGAATCGTGTGAGTACGCGACCGCCGCCGACGATGTCGTCACCGTCTCTGAAAACGATGCCGAAATTATCCCAGCCGCGATCCGCGAGAAACGCTGCCCACCACGAGGATTGCATGAAGCCGATGTCCGGCCGGATGTCATGCAGATAGCGATCCCAGGCGTCGCCAGGTCGTCGGGAGAGCTGATCGTCCATATCAGCCGCCCCTGCCCTTTGCTCAAACGGTGGCGAAAGTTGTTGAAGAGGTTGCAAGAGCGGTCAGCCGGCTGCCTGGCTGTCGCTTAATCATCGTCGTCGTCATCATCATCGTCGTCGTCGTCATCATCGTCGTCGTCGTCATCGTCGTCGTCGTCATCGTCGTCGTCGTCATCATCGTCGCTATTGTTCTGGCCATCACCGCCTTGGTTGCTGCTGTCGTTCTCGTCATCGGCGCCTTGATTGCCACCTCCGTCATTCTGGCTTTCGCCGCCCTGGTCGTCGCTGTTGCTGCTGTCGTTCTCGTCATCGGTGCCTTGATTGCCACCTCCGTCATCCTGGCTTTCGCCGCCCTGGTCGTCGCTGTTGCTGCTGTCGTTCTCGTCATCGGTGCCTTGATTGCCACCTCCGTCGTCCTGGCTTTCGCCGCCCTGGTCGCCGCTGTTGCTGCTGTCGTTCTCGTCATCGGTGTCCTGATTGCCGCTTCCGTCGTCCTGGCTTTCGCCGCCTTGGTCACCGCCGTCACTCCCATCGTCCCGATCGGTCCTATACCTCCAGATTGGAGACAATGGATCTTGCTGATCCGGATCCGAGGAAGAAGGCGCTATTTGATCTTCACTTGCGCCCGTAATCCCGGTGCCGCCGATGCCCTGACCATCTCCTTCATTCGAAGCGCTGGTGTCAGGCAACGCCTGTTCGGTGCCTGTAGAGGATTGATCCGTGATTTCAGGCCGATCTGCCGTCGATGGCTGCCAGGCACATGCTGCCAGCAACGACAATGTCAAAAGCGGGATGATGAATGGGGCCAGATGGCCGGAACGTCGATGTTCCGCCAGTTGCAGCCCGGTAGATTTTGTGCTCACTCTCGAACTCATTCTTGATGCAATCTTGCGAACCGATTGCTTTGTTCGAAGACGATACAGCGCTTTTGAAATGTCAAAACGACAAGTCGATCAAGACCTATTCACGCCTAACGTTTATCCACTGTTTGGATCTTTCGACAAAGCGTTGTGTTTGTCGATTTTTTGCGGTGCGGCGAAATGAAGACGAGGATTCCAGCATGGCGCTTCTATACCATTATTGTTCGTTTGACGTTAAGGTAGCACAGAGGATATGTGTGTTTTCGACACACATCAAGTCGTTTTCGTCTAACGAGCGTAGCGGCGACGCGTATTGAGACCAATGGAACTGTCGCGATAGTCGACCCTAAGCAGGGCCCCTCATTGTTGAACGAAGCCGCTCCAGCAAAGTTTTTCTACAGCGCGCTCAGACGAATGCTCCGACCGTTGGTCAAGGCGCTCATCAGCCATGGTGTGGTCTTTCCGGCGGTCGTCGAGCTGTTACGCGAAGTCTATATAGAAGTCGCTCGGGACGAATTTACGGTCGAGGGTAAACAGCAAACACTGAGCCGCATCAATCTCATGACCGGGGTCACGAGACGGGAGATCCGCCGTCTGCTCGATCAGCCGGAAGTCGCCGACGCACCGCCGCCCGCTCTGTCGCTCGGCGCAAGGATCATGACCGTCTGGCTCGGCGATGCCGACTATCTCGAAAAAGATGGCGAGCCCATGCCGTTACCGCTGACGGCGCCTGGCGATCGGCCATCGTTGGACCGTCTGGTCGCTTCGGTAAGCAAGGACGTTCGCGCGCGCGCGGTCCTTGACGAATGGCTGCGCCTCGGCATCGTCGACATGTCCGGCTATGTCGTCCGCCTCAAGAAAAGCGCCTTCATCCCGGAAGAAGGCTACGAGGAAAAGATTTACTACTTCGGCCGCAATCTCCGCGACCATATCGCCACCGGTGTTCACAATCTGGAAGGCAAGACGCCGCCACTCATCGATCGCGCCGTCTATTATGATTGTCTGTCCATGTCGTCCTTGGAGCAGCTGCGGCAGTTTGCGAGAGATGAAGGCATCGCTTGCATGCTCCACGTGAACGCCAAAGCCCGTGAACTCGCCGATCGAGACCAGGCCGCCGGCGGCGATCTACCCGGAAGGATGACATTAGGCATCTACTATTTTGAGGAAGAAGAAGGGGAAGACGGCCAGCGTTGAAGCCCCCCGAATGACACAAAAAGTGCACATGGCGTAACGGCTGTTTCGTTGGGGCAAACTCTCAATCCGCCTGAGCCTCCCATTTGAACTGGTCCACCGTTATGTATGGGAAACGGAGGGCAGAAGATGGCGAACAAGCGCCACAAGCCAGAGAAGACTCCTTCGCGTCGCCATGCCTGCATTGCCCAGGTTCTCTTTCGGTTTCGAGTTTCTGAGAGGCGAGTTTGCAGCTTGCTTGGTGAGCATCGATCCACGCAGCGATATCGACCCTGCGGACGAGCTAATGAAGACCGGCTGGTGGACGCCCAATCGAGGATCGCTGGCATCAGGCGCATCAGCGGCCGAAAGGCGATCAGGATCAGGGCGTCCTTCGGGCCCATCATCGCCATATCCTCAGCCCATTGTCCGGCATCGCCTTGGAGAAGATGCGCGGCGGACCTGATGCGCGCGAGCATCTGCGCTGGATGGCATGTCTATTGCTTAAACTAACCTAACGGAAACAGAGGGACAGAGACGACCGCGTCTCTTAATCTTACTCGTGTATGTGAATCACAGAGCAGCACGCACTAAATATCGCATAAGTCGTTATCGAACGCGACAGACATCAACTATTTGGAGTTCGGATCGACGTCTCATGCTGAGACGACGCATAAAGCTTGTGCACGTGATGCTACCTGCGTGTCCAGCCAATCCTTCGGCGCAGCGATGGATGCGATATTTAGGCGTGGTTGACGCCATTGCCGGTGTTAAGGCCAACACTAAACATGTGGACCTCCTCGATGGACTGGAGGAACCACGCGATTTCTGACCAAGATCACGGACAAAGCGTTTATCATGGTCTCGGCGCCAAAAGGGGTCATGCGCGGCAATGCCGCCGAATAAGAGAAACAAAAAAGGGAGGGATGACATGATACGCGTAGGCGTCGACGTCGGCGGGACGTTCACCGATATCGTTCTGGAACGAACGAAAGCCGACGGGGGAGACGATCAGCAGGTTGTCGTGACCAAAGTCCCCTCCACCCCCCATGATCAGTCGGAAGGCGTCACCGAAGGGGTCTTGCAGGTCTGTCGCATGGCCGGCATCGAAGCTGGCGACATCGACATGCTGTTCCACGGCACCACCGTTGCGACCAACATGGTCATCGAGCGCAAAGGGGCGGAGGTGGGCATGCTCACCACCCGTGGATTTCGTGACATACTGCACATGGCGCGACACAAACGGCCCCACAATTTCTCATTGCAGTTCGATGTGCCGTGGCAATCCAAACCCTTGGTGAAGCGGCGCAACCGCCTGCCGATCACAGAACGGATCATGCCGCCTACAGGTGACGTCGAGGTGCCGCTGGATGAAGCCGAAGTGCGCGAGGCGGCTGAGCTCCTGAAGAAGCGCGGCGTGGACGCGGTCATCGTCGGCTTTTTGTTTTCATTCCTGAATGACAGCCATGAAAAACGCGCGCTGGAGATCCTGCGCGAGATCATGCCGGACGCCTTCATCTGCGCCTCATCGGAGGTGGTGAATGTGATCCGGGAGTATGAACGATTCTCGTCCACGGCGATGAACGCCTATATCGGCCCAAAGACGGCCCTCTATCTGAACAGTCTGGAAGGCCGCTTGCGAGAGAATGGAATCGAATGTCCCGTTCGCATCATGCAGTCGAACGGCGGCATTTCGACAGTGGCGCAATCCGCGGCGCTTCCGATCGGCTTGCTTCTGTCCGGACCGGCGGGCGGTGTCATCGGCGGGAAGTGGACCGGCGGACATTGTGACACCGGCAACGTCATCACCATCGACATTGGCGGCACGTCCGCTGACATCTCGGTGATCCAGGACGGCGAACTGCGCATCAAGAACCCGCGGGATACCGAAGTTGCGAACCTTCCTGTTCTTGCGCCGATGATCGACATCGACGCGATCGGCGCGGGCGGCGGTTCCATCGCCTATATCGATGAAGGCGGCGCTTTTAGGGTGGGTCCGCGCTCTGCAGGCGCCGTGCCCGGCCCCGCTTGTTACGGTCGCGGCGGCACCGAACCCACGGTGACGGATGCACAGGTCGTTCTCGGCCGGCTGGACCCGGAACGCTTCCTGGGCGGTGATCTGTCGATCGACAGGAGCCTGGCCGAGAGGGCGATCAAAGAGCATATCGCTGACCCGCTCGGCATGTCGGTGACCGAAGCAGCACTTGGCATCATCAAGATCATCAACAACAACATGGCGTTGGCGATCAACGCGAACTCCGTGGCGAAGGGCATCGACCCGCGCAGCTTTTCGCTGATGGCGTTTGGCGGGGCCGGCCCACTCCATGCTGTCGCTTTGGGAGAGATGATCCAGACCAACGCCGTGATTTCTCCCCTGCAGCCTGGGATCACTGCCGCCATGGGCCTCTTGGTGACGGATCTGAAATACGAATATACGCGGTCCGTTCTGCAAACCATGAACGACGCCGACGATGAAGCGCTCGCCAAGATCAACGCCATCGCCGATGAGCTGACGGCTGAGGCGGACGCCCAGCTTGACGCGGACGGCATCCCCTCGGATGCGCGGCGTTTCACCAGGATCATGGAATGCCGTTATCTCGGACAAGGCTTCGAGTTGCGGGCGGACATGCCGGACGGTCCGTTGACACAAGACAATAAGACCGCCGTGATCGACAGCTTCTTCAACGTCCACAAAGAAGTCTACGGACATGCTTTCCGTGACCAGATCATCGAAGGCGTGACGCTCCGCATCATCGCCTCGGCCGAGGTCGATCAGTTGCGCCTGCCCGATCTCAAGCATGGCGGCCGCACGGATCCGGAAGATGCGCTCTTGAATGTCGCCGACACTGTCTTTGACGATGGACGCCTGACGAAGACGCCTCGCTATGAGCGCGACACGCTGTTGGCAGAAGACAGGGTGAATGGCCCAGCCATCATCACCCAGCACAACTCCACCACGATCGTGCCACCGGGCAATGTCGCCACTGTCTTGGGCCATGGCGACATTCGTATCACGCGCATATAGGGGGATAGAAAAATGACCAAGGAACTCGATCCCGTCACCCTGCAGGTCGTCGGCGGCGCGCTCCATTCGATCGCTGAGCAAATGGGCAACGTGCTCTATCGCATGTCCTACTCGTCGATCATTCGGGAAAGTCAGGACCTGGGCGCTGGCCTGTTCGACACAGGCTATAACACACTTTGCGAGTCGGACTCGACGCCGATGCATATCGGATCACTGCCAGGCTATCTGCGCGGCATCGAACAGACGGTCAAGCTCGAAGACTGGAAGCCCGGCGACTGCGTCATCCACAATCACCCCTATAAGGGCGCTTCGCACTCGCCCGACATCGCGATCGTGATGCCGGTTTTCTTTGATGGCGAGCTCGTGGGCTTTTCCGCCAACACCGCGCACCATGTCGATATCGGTGCGGCGACGCCCGGGCTGATCATCGATGTGCCCGATGTCTGGGCGGAGGGCATGCTGCTTGACGGCGTGAAGCTCTACAATGAGGGGGTCCGCAACGAGGATCTGTGGAAATACATCCGGGACAACACGCGGGTGCCGGGCCTGGTGATGGGCGACCTGGAAGCGCAAATCGCGTCGGCGGAGTTGGGCGTGCGGCGCTTCGAAGAACTGATCGCCAAATATGGCAAGGACACGGTGATCCAGGCGACCAGGCAGCTGATGGATTACACCGAGCGTCGGATGCGCGCGGAGATCGCGAAGATTCCTGACGGCGAATATTTTGCCGAAGGCTTTCTGGACGATGACGGTCGCGACCGTGAAACCAGGTTGCCGATCAAGGTCTGCGTGCGCATCAAAGGCGACAGTGCCGAGATCGATCTGACCGGTTCGTCGCCCCAGGTGCCGACAGCGTTCAATGTGCCGTTCGATGGCTCGACCAAGGTCGCGGCCTTCTTCGTGTTTCGAGCGATGCTGCTGGATACCTACACAGCGACCGATGATATACCGGCCAATGAAGGATCGTTCCGGCCGATCAGCGTGATCGCGCCCGAAGGCTGTATCTTCAACCCAATCGCGCCAGCAGCGGCCGAGGCTCGCTTCTGCCAGATCCAGCGGATGTCCGACCTGGTCATCAAGGCGCTCGCGCCGGTGATCCCGGACAAGGTGACGGCTGGCAACGCAGCCACGCTATCCTTCGCCGCTTATTCCGGCGTGCGCCCGAATGGTGAGTATTGGGTCTTCTTGGAGGTGAATGAAGCCGCGATGGGTGGACGCCCCGCTTCTGACGGGCCCGACACGGTCGAGGAATTGATGCGCAATACGCGCAACAACCCGCTTGAAGATCTGGGCATGCATCTGCCGCTCATCTGTGATCGCTACGAGGTCCGCGATGATGTGCCGCCCGGCGCCGGCAAGTTCCGTGGCGGCTCAGGCGTGGTGAAGTCGCAGCGTTATCTCACACCGGGTTTCATGACCCACGAATCCGATCGGCATGAAGATGCGCCCTGGGGCGTGTTCGGCGGGAAAGAGGGCGCTGTCGGCAAGATGGAGATCCACAATATCAAGAGCGGCGAGACGCGCCAGGAATACGCGAAATATTCAGGCATGCGCACCGAGATCGGGGATGTCGTGAGCTATTTTTCACCATCGGGCGGCGGCTACGGCGATCCTCTGGAGCGACCGGCTGACAAGGTGCTGGATGACGTCCTGGACGGCTTTATCACCTCGGATCATGCCCGGACCAGTTACGGTGTTGTCCTGAAAGAGGTCGATGACGGTTATGGTTGGGCGCTGGATCAGGCGGCCACCGAAAGCCTGCGCGCGGAGATACGGTCCTGAGATCGTTTCAGCAACCGATCCTGTGCTTGGTCATCGATGCAGGAGCCAAATCAGCTTCTTTGCCTGTGCAACAGGCCACTTGCACAAGAGTTGGTTACCTTATGGCAAGAACCAGGTTCGCTGCCATATTGACAAGCCACTAACAGTACTTGCTGAGTCGAAATAAGCAAAAACACGAAACAAAAGGAGCATCGGTATGACGTCATCATCTCGGACACTTGCAACAAGTTTTCTGGCGGTGCTGCTAACTCTGCCAACCGCAGCTCAGGCTGAAGGTCAGCTCAACATCTATAATTGGGGTGACTACATCAATCCCGAGGTGCTGACGCGCTTTACCCAAGACACCGGGATCGAGGTGACGTTGGACACCTATGGCACCAACGAGGAGATGCTCGCCAAGATCCAGGCAGGTGCGACCGGCTATGACATCGTGTTCCCGTCCGTCCATATGCGGGACATCATGCAGAAGCTTGGGCTGCTTCATGATGCCAAGGTGAATACGCTTGCCGGTTTTGAAAACATCGATCCGGCGGCGAAGCGCTCCAAAGTCGATCCGGAAAGCTCCTATTGCCTGCCCTATGCCTGGGGTGCGGTCGGTGTCTTCTACAACAAGGAGGAAGCCGGCGAGATCGAGAGCTGGGATGACTTCTTCGCGCTTCCTGATCAAGGCAAGAAGATCACTATGCTGGATGATCTTCGCGAGACCATTGGCGTCGCTCTGATCAAGAACGGCCATTCCGTGAACACTGCCGACGGCGACGCGCTGAAAGAAGCGGAAGCCTGGCTTCTGGAGCGGAAGGAAAAGGTCTCGGCCTTTTCCTACGACATCGTGCCGCTGGTGCAGGCGGGCGACATCGCGGCCGCCCATTGGTATGTCGGCGCCACCATCTACACCCTGGAAGAGCCGGACAAGCTCGGCTTCGTCATCCCCGAGGAAGGGGCGACGATGTATCAAGAGGATATCTGCGTCCTGGAGAGCGCTCCCAACAAGGAAAGCGCCATCCGCTTCCTCGAGTTTTACATGCAGCCCGAAATCGCCGCGCTCAACACGGTGCAGCAGGTGAATGGCACCGCCAATGTCCCGGCACGCGATCTCCTGCCCGACGAGTTGAAGGCGAACCCCAACACGAACCCACCGGCTGAGGTGATGGAGAAGCTGCAGATCTTCGAGGATCTCGGCGATGATCTCCGAAAATACAATCGGGTCTGGACCAAAGTCCGCACGGCGCAATGAGCGAGGGGGACAGCGTCCCCGAAGCCCCGATTGCCGCTATCGCCGATGCGGTCAAGCGCTTTGTGACCCCCGAGGGCGGCACGGTCGCCGCCCTCGACGGTGTCACGCTCGAGATCAGCAAACGCGAATTCGTGACGCTTCTCGGACCTTCCGGCTGCGGAAAGACCACGCTGCTGCGGGCGATCAGCGGTTTCGAGAACCTGGACGAAGGCGAGGTTCGAATCGGCGGGGAGGTGATGACCGACGTCCCGCCGCATCAGCGGCCGGTCAACACGGTCTTTCAGAACTACGCGCTGTTTCCGCATCTGAGCGTCGAAGGCAATGTCGCTTACGGCCTCGAAGTCACCGGCGTGCCCAAACGCGAGCGTGTGGTGCGGGTCGGCGAAGCTTTGGAGATGGTCGGTCTCTCCGGCTACGAGAAGCGGCGCCCGGACCAGCTCTCCGGCGGTCAGCGCCAGCGGGTAGCCCTTTCACGCGCGATCGTCAACCGGCCCAGCCTCCTCCTTCTGGACGAGCCGCTCTCCGCTCTCGATCGCAATCTTCGTCAATCCATGCAGCTGGAACTGAAGACGCTGCAGCATGATCTCGGGATCTGCTTTCTGTTCGTGACCCACGATCAGGAGGAAGCGCTCACCATGTCGGACCGCGTGGTCGTGCTGAACCAGGGGAGGATCGAACAGTCCGGCACGCCCGAAGCGCTCTACCATCGGCCATCGACGCGCTTCGTCGCCGCGTTTATCGGCGATGGCTCGCTGTTCTACGGGACGATCCAGGGACCAAGCAATGACCCTCATCTCCAGACCGAGGACGGGCTCCGCTTTCGCCTGGCACCTGGCGCTCCCGTCGGCGAGCGAACGACGCTTCTCCTGCGCCCGGAACATTTGGAGCTCGTCCCAAAGGACAGTGGTGATGGCAAGGGGGCGATCGACGCGCGGCTGGAGCAGTCGATTTTCCTCGGCGCGTCTCGGCAGCTTGTCTGCAAGCTCGCGAATGGTGCGACCGTGACGGCAGCGCCTGCCGGCCTTGGCGAAAAGGAATCCGACCTCGTCGACGGCCAGGCGATCCAGCTCGCCTATCGCCTCGACCGCCCATATCTGATCCCGGAGCCCGCCCATGGCGGCTAGGCGAGAAAGCCGTCGCCTGTTCACGCTGCTCGGTCCAGCGACTCTTTTCCTCGGCGTTTTCTTCCTCGGCCCGCTTCTGGTGATGATCGTCTACAGCTTTCTTGCACCCGGCCTCTATGGCGGTGTGGTCTGGGAGTTCTATCACTGGAATTACGGCCGCATTCTCGGCTGGGCCGACGGCGAGTGGGAGGATTTTGATCCGGTCTACGTTCAAATCTTCCTGCGCTCGGCGCGCCTGGCCCTCACCAATGTCCTGATCACGCTGGTCATCTGTTATCCCGCCGCACTCTGGGTGAGCCGGCTGTCCGCGCGCTGGCAGACCTTGGTCGTCTTCCTGATCACCCTTCCCTTCTTCGTCAGCCTGGTGGTTCGCCTGTTCGCCTGGGTGCTGATCCTGCGTCCTTCCGGTTTCATGAATTCCGCCCTGATGAGCCTCGGTCTGATCAATGAGCCGATCGACATCATCTTCACCGAAACCGCCGTTCTCATCGGTCTCGCCTACGTCCTTCTGCCGTTCATGTTCCTGCCGATCTATGCGAGCGTCGAGAAGCTTGATCACTCGCTGCTTGAAGCCTCCGCCGATCTCGGCGCCGGACCGCTCAAAACCTTCCTCCGCGTGACGCTCCCACTCACCCTTCCCGGCATCGCCGCGGGCTCCGTCCTGGTGTTCATTCCGAGCCTCGGCAATTTCATCGTCCCCGATCTGCTCGGCGGCGCAAAGGTCCTGATGATCGGCAATCTGGTCGAGCAGCAGTTTCTCTCCGCACGCAACTGGCCCTTTGGCGCCGCCCTTTCGGTTATGATCATGTCGGTAATGTTCGTCCTGATCCTCGTCTACATCAGGCGGATCGGCCGCAAGGGGGTCGAGGCATGAGCAAGAAGACGCCCTGGATCCAGCGCCTGTTCAGCCTCTACGGCACTCTTTTCCTGATCTTCGTCTACGCGCCGATCATCATGATCGTGGTCTTCTCCTTCAACGCCAATCCCATCAACATGATGATCTGGTCCGGCTTCACCTTCGACTGGTACTGGACCATCTTCGGCTATCCGACGGCGCTGAACGAGCAGACGCTCTACGTGGAGTCCACGGATCAGCTCCTGGCCGCGGTGAAGAACAGCCTGATCGTCGCCGCGACCACCACCACGGTCTCGACCATTCTCGGCACAATGACGGCGCTCGCTCTCTACCGCTATCGCTTCTACGCCCGGCCCTTCTATCAGGGGCTCCTCTACATGCCGATGGTGATGCCGGACATCGTGCTCGGCATTGCGCTTCTGGTGTTCTTCGTCAATTTCGGCGTCCAGCTCGGCCTCGTCTCGATCATCATCGGCCACTGCACCTTTCTGATTTCTTACGTGTTCGTCGTGGTTAGCGCGCGGCTTGCCGGTATGGACGAAACACTGGAGCAGGCCTCCGCCGATCTCGGCGCCGATGGCTGGACCACCTTTCGCCGGATCACGCTTCCCCTCATTCTACCCGGTGTGATCGGCGGCGCCCTTCTCGCCTTCATCATCTCGATGGACGATCTGGTCATCACCTATTTCATCGCGGGCGTCGACTCGACCACATTACCAGTCTTCATCTACGGCATGCTCAGGCGCGGCGTGAAGCCGGAGATCAATGCGATCGCCACGTTGATGCTGCTCTTCTCGATCGCCGTCGCCTCACTTGGCCTGTACTTCAGGCGCAGAAGGTGACGTGGTCACCTCATGGACTCGGACTGCTGGCATCAAGCTTGACGGTATGCGGCCCGGTTTTTGACCCCGGTGTTCTGACTTAGCGCATCGTCATAATGCGTTGGAAAGGGAGAAGCTCGAATGAACAGACTCCGCGGCCGCGATCTTGGTCTGCCCTTTCCAGGTGAAACAGGCACCAACAATGCGATCACCGACGTGCCCGGCGTCGAAGTTGGCTTTTGCACGCGCATCGAAGGCGATGGTCCGCTGGTCCAGGGCAAGGGACCCGTGCGCACCGGCGTAACCGCGATCTTGCCGCTCGGCCGGAAGCCGGACCCGGAGCCGGTCTGGGCCGGCATGTATGCGCTGAACGGCAATGGCGAGATGACGGGGACCCACTGGATCCATGACGGCGGCTATTTCGTCGGACCGGTCTGCATCACCAACACCCATAGCGTCGGCATCGTCCATCATGCCGCGGTCAAGTGGATGATCCGCACTTACGCCTCGTCTTGGGAAGCGGAGCATCTCTGGGCGATGCCCGTGGTCGCCGAAACCTATGACGGCGTCCTGAACGACATTAACGGCCAGCACATCACAGAAGCGGATGCGCTTAAAGCGCTCGATGGCGCAGCGCCCGGCCCTGTCGCGGAGGGCAATGTCGGCGGCGGCACCGGCATGATCGCTTACGAGTTCAAGGGTGGCACCGGCACGGCGTCCAGGCGCCTCGCGATCGATGGCGAGACCTTCCATATGGGTGCCCTCGTTCAGGCCAATCACGGCATG
Organism: Pseudomonadota bacterium; assembly: GCA_039197065.1. Classification (GTDB taxonomy): domain Bacteria; phylum Pseudomonadota; class Alphaproteobacteria; order Geminicoccales; family Geminicoccaceae; genus JANQPX01. Next base: position 22,575 of record JBCCUL010000053.1, read on the forward strand.
CGCCCTTGGCTGAAGGTGCTAGGCAAACCAGTGGGCGAGGCCATGCCGGAAGGCAGATTTTTCGATGCCGAGCAAGGCTCGATCATCGTCATTCTTGGCACGGACACCCCGATGGCGCCCCACCAGCTTCGCCGCCTAGCCAAGCGCGCGGCGATCGGTGTCGGCCGCGGCGGCTCACCTGGCGGCAACAATTCAGGCGACATCTTTCTCGCCTTCAGCACTGCCAATCGCGGCCCGATTCCCCAGCTCGCAGGGCCACGCATGAGCTTCGAGATGATCAGCGACGAACAGTTCGACCCGATCTACATGGCGGCGGTCGAAGCGATCGAGGAAGCCGTGATCAACGCCATGCTCGCCGCCGAGGACATGACCACCCTTCGCCCAGAAGGCCATGTCTGCCGCGCCATCGATGGCGAGAAGCTGCGGGCGTTCTTCATCACATCATAACGAGAGATAAACTTGGACGGGTGGCGGCGGTAAGAACGCGCCGATCAATTCGGACTTCGTCGGTCTTCGTCGCCTTCTTCCTGTACCCTTGCCCCAGTTACAGGACGACCTGCAAGGCAAGCCAGACCACGACGACCACACCTCCCGTCCCGGTGCTGGCCGGGATGGTCGCGGTCACAATTTCTGCACGAGATAATGATCTCTTTCATTAGTCACAGCACGCCTTCGATTCGATGTTTAAGGGGCGGGGGTAATCGATCAACCGTCTTGCTGCGCCTCACAATCGGAATAGGCCGGAGAGGCCAAGCATGCTCTTATTGACGCTCTAACCCGGTAGGGCGTCCTTTAGCAGTCTGACGTAAGCGCGGAGATTGTCACAAGGCCGGTATGGGCGCGCGTTACCGGGAAGAGTGACATTCGTTCGCCTGGGAATGGAAGTCATGGATGTGGATGCTCAGATGTCTTCTGCCCCAAGGGAATTGAGGGAAACTGCCGGATCGCATCTGGTCACGCGGATTCCGCGTGCGACCATCGGGACGCGGGTCGAGATCATTATCGAAGCGTTCCGCGGCCAGACGTTCGAGTGTGCCGACACGATCTTCGTCACCGATGATGATGGGCGCCTTGAGGGCATCGTCCGCATCAACGACCTTTTCACCGATGGTGCACGCCGGATCGAGGAGATCATGGAGCCGGAGCACGACGCGGTCCGATATGATGATGATCAGGAGCAGATCGCCCTGCTCGCCATGGACCTCAATATGATTGCCGTGCCCGTCGTGGACGACGACGCCAGGCTCATCGGCGCGGTTCCCCCCGAAACCTTATTTAAGATCCTGCGCGATGAACATATGGAGGACTTGCAGCGACTCGCCGGTATCGCCCGGCATGAGCGTGGGCCGGCGGTTGCGTTGGATGCGCCCTTGCACGATCGTTTTCGGAGGCGGCTTCCGTGGCTGATCTTCGGCCTGCTGGCGTCCTCCATCGTGACCTGGGTCATGGCGCGCTTCGAGCACACGCTCGCCGCCAATGTCGCGGTGGCGTTCTTCGTGCCGGCGCTGGTCTATATCGCCGGCGCCATGGGCACGCAGGCGGTTTCCGCAGCCGTTCGCGGCCTTTCCAATGACGAGGTTCCGATCGTCCGGCTGCTTCGGGACGAGCTCATCATCGGCATGGCGATCGGCGTGACACTCGGCGCGATTTCTTTTCTCCTGGTCTTCCTCACCTTTGGTGACAGCTTCCTGTCCTTGGCCGTCGGTCTTGCCGTCCTTGGCGGCGGGACGATTTCAGCGCTCGTGGGTTTTGCGCTGCCCTGGGTTTTCGATCGTTACGGATCGGACCCGGCTTTGGGAAGCGGACCGATTTGCACGATCATTCAGGACGTGGCGGCGCTGTTCATCTACTTCGTTCTCGTAAGCGCGCTGATCATCTGAGGTTTGCCGTGTCGATGATCAGCCGCGTGGGAAGGTGATCAAATGCGCAGCCAGCCATGTTCAACTAGAAAAGATCGTGGAGCTGCACGCGAAGATCCGTGTGCTCCAGCAGCAAGGCGCCAGCCTTTCGTTCCTGATCCCCGTCATGAACCGTCACCCACAAGAGACAACTGCCGGCGTCGAGATGCCGGTTCAGAAACGCGGCATGGAGCGGCGGCAATTTGGCGATATTGAGCGATCTGGTCTTGTCAGGGTCACCATTGCCGGCTGCGATCACCGTCTTGCCGAGCTGGTCGGACCATGTCGGCTCTTGATCATCGTCGACGAGCCGCCACGGCGATCCGTCGACGAGATCCTGTGAAGCCGGTCGACCCAGCAGCATCAGATCTTCCTCGCCAAAGCCGGCAGATGCCAGCGCATCGAGTGTTTTTTGCAGCCGGTCGCGATCGTGGAAGATACCGACGGCTTGGCGCGCTTTTCTTACGCTGTCGTATCGGCTTTCCGCGGGTTCGTCCGACATGACGTCAACAGAATGAAGGTTGGGCGACCGACTGAAGGACGCTGGCGACATAGGCGGCTCGACCATGATGCTCTTCACTTTCTGGCGTCTCGAAATGCTGCTTCCGGCGGGAAACGAGATGCGCGGTGAGCCGGTTCAAGCGGCCATAGCGATCGGAAGGGACATGGCAGGTGCACGCTGTGCACGACTGGGGCGGAAGAAACCGAAGGACTGGACTCGATTCTCGGTGGCTTTCTTGTAGGCCATCACGAAGGGAAGAACGCTGTGCCATGCGTTGCCCCGGCAGGCCCTGATGGCTTTGTCGAGACCGAGCAGGAAGATAAGGCGAGCGGCAATCTCCTCGAGGGTTTCTTGATCTGTGGCAATGTCGGTGGCAATGGCCATGGTAGGGTTCCTCCGTTCGCGATCTTTCATGACCACCAGGAAACCACATCACCGTCACGCGGGAATGTCTGCCTTGTAACACTGTTTGACAAAATGTAACGACGGCACCTCAAGGACAACCAATAGGCCTCATGTCGAGCTCGGGCTTAGCAGGGGGCGTAGGGACTGTGAGCGACGCCAATGACATCGACCGAGATCCTGGTCGTCGACGACGACCCGAGGATACGCGATTTGCTTTCACGCTATCTCGAAAGTGAGGGGTTCGGCATGGCCGCGGCAGAGAACGGCGAGACGATGCGCGCGCACATGGCCAAATCCAAAACCGATCTGGTGATGCTCGATCTCAATCTACCCGGCGAGGATGGTTTGTCGCTGACCCGAGAGATCAGGGCTACGTCGGAAATCCCGATCATCATGATCACCGGCAAGGGCGATCCGATCGATCGCGTGATCGGTCTAGAAGTCGGCGCCGACGACTATATCGCCAAACCCTTCGAGCTTCGCGAGGTGCTGGCCCGCGTGCGCGCCGTGATACGCCGCACAGCAAACCGCGCCCAAGCGACGTCCACGCCAAGAGACGACCATGCGGCAAGGGGCTATCGCTTCGACGGCTGGCGTCTGGATACGGCCAAGCGCGAGCTTCGCGATCCCGAGGACAATCTGATCCCGCTCTCCACCGGCGAATTCGATCTGCTGCAGCTGTTCGCGACCCATCCCGCTCGCGTTTTGAACCGGGATCAGCTCATGGACATGTTGCGCGGGCAGGACTGGTCGCCGCTCGATCGCAGCATCGACACCCAGGTCGGGCGTCTGCGTAAGAAGATCGAGCGCGACCCGAAAGCGCCCGCACTGATCAAGACCGTCCGAGGTGTCGGCTACATCTTTGCTGCCAAGGTGGAGGCGCTCTAACCGTCCAACACCTCGCGGATTCGCTGGGCGAGATCGGCCATTCTGTAGGGCTTTTGCAGCCAGGGCATGTCGCCGTCGATCGCCTCGGTCTCGATACCGGCGTGGCGGGAGTAGCCGGAGGTCAGGAGAACCTTGATCGACGGATAGCTCTGTCGGATCACCTGGGCGAGATCGCTGCCGGACAGGCCGCCTGGCATCACCACATCGGAAAAGACCAGGTCCACGTCGGATGAGGCCGCCAGTGTATCCAACGCCGCGGCGGCGGTTTTCGCTTCGAGCACCATGTAGCCGAGGGTCTTCAGGCGCTGCACGGTGACCTGCATCACGCGCGGATCATCCTCGACCACCAGCACTGTCTCGCGCTGTGCCCGGGGCATGGTCGTGCCGTCATGCGGCCGCTCGGTCTCGGCCGCCAAATCGGTCGCCTTCGGCCAGTAGAGCCCGACGGTGGTGCCATGGCCAACCTCGCTGTAAAGGCGGATATGACCGCCCGACTGCTTAACGAAGCCATAGACCATGCTGAGCCCGAGACCGGAGCCCTTGCCCACGTCCTTGGTGGTGAAGAAGGGCTCGAACACACGCTCCCGAACCTCCGGCGGCATGCCTAGGCCGGTATCCGAAACAGCGAGCATGACATGGCAACCGGCTTTTACGTCGAAGCGCTCACGCGCATAGTCTTCATCCAGCTCGACATTGGCGGTCTCGATGGTCAGCTGACCGCCATTCGGCATGGCGTCGCGCGCGTTGATCGCGAGGTTGAGGAGAGCGTTGCGCAGTTGGCTCGGATCGGTGGTCATCGGGTCAAGCGGATTGGCCAGTACGGTATCGATCCGGACATTTTCGCCCAGGGTTCGCGCGAGCAGATCGCTCATGTCGAGCACGACGTCGTTCAGCGCGATCCGCTTCGGGTCCAGCGGCTGACGCCTGGCGAAGGCGAGGAGCCGGCCGGTGAGATCGGCGCCAAGGCTGGCCGCCTCCTGTGCCGCATTGACCATGGATCTCGCGGCCTCGTCGTCGCCGATCCGCGCTTCCAGCATTTCGAGATTGCCCATGACCGCCGTTAAGAGGTTGTTGAAATCGTGGGCGACTCCACCCGTCAACTGGCCAAGCGTTTCCATCTTCTGCGCCTGGCGCAGTTCCTCCTGTTGCCGCGCGAGTTCGCGTGTCCGCTCTTCCACCCGTTCCTCGAGCTCGGCGTGGCTCTCGCGGAGTTTGGCTTCCGCGTGCTCCAGCTCGGTGATATCGGTGCCGATCGCACCGATGCCTGTGATCGTCCCGTCGTCGTCTTGCACCGGAAATTTGAGCGTCAGATAAATCCGTTTGCCGCCGTCATGCCGCCAGGTCTGCCGCCGCTCCTGAATCTCGCCCGTCTCGATCACCTTCTTCGCATGGTCAACAAGTTGATCGGCGACCTCGACCGGCAGAATTTCTTCAGGCTTTCGTCCGACGGCTTCGACCGCAGGCACGCCGGCAAGCGTTTCCCAATGACGATTGAGCATGACGTAGCGCCGATTGCGGTCGGCGAAATGGATGCTAGCGGGCGAATGATCGAACAATGCCGTCAGACGCGCTTCACTGGTGCGAAGTGCCTCATCGAGCTCGCGCTGGCGGGTCACGTCCCGGGCGACTCCGCGATAGCCGAGAAACCTGCCGCTGGCATCCGCTACAGGCTCGCCGCTGATGCTCATGATCGATCGGTCACCGTTCGGCCGGTTGAGCGTGAAATTGATATTCTGAAACCCGAGCCTCTGCCTGAGCGTTCTCTCCACCAGCCGACGTCCGCCGGGTGTAAGATCCACTTGGTCCAACAGGGTGCAATAGGGGCTTCCGAGGATCGCCTGAGGCGCTTGCCCGGTCACCTCTTCGAACCGATCCGAAAGATAGATGAAACGCAAGTCGGCATTGGTCTCCCAGAACCAATCGGCTGCGATATTGGCGAAATCCTCGAAGCGCTGATGGCTCGCTTGGAGAACGCGCACCATGCGCTTGCGCTCGGTGATGTCGCGCAACGCCGCCGCCACCAGCTTCTGGCCTTCGCTCCGAACCGGGCTGAGGCTGACCTCTATCGGAACCTCGCCGCCATCCTTCCTTCGACCGACCAGCTCGTGCCCGCTTCCCATTTCGCGCGGCTGCGGATCGACGGCGTAGGCTTGCCGGAGATGAACATGGCCCGCCGCCAGGCGCTCGGGCAGCAGGATTTCCACCGGTTGGTCGAGCAGCTCGTCACGGGCATAGCCGAATAGGTCTTCAAGCTGCCGGTTGATCAGTTGGATTCGACCGTCGCAATCCACGATCACCATGGCGTCCGGCGTCGAATCCAGGATCTGCATCAGCAGCGTCTCAAGGCCTTGCCGTTCCACATCGTCATCAGCAGCAATCGCCGAACCTCCGATGCGCCCTCTCGCCATTGACGCTCTCCCGTTTTTTTGCCGCTCTAGAATGTACAAACCCCGTGGGGCGCGATTCCATCCATGTGGGCAGCGGTTCATTGTGGATGAGGCAAAGCTTGGTCGCTAACGCCGTCGCCAGGGCAGTGCCGAGCAATAGCGTGATCTTCATGCCCAACTATCGAGCGATGTGACTTGGTTGGCCCAGGACAGCAGTGCCGGCTCTGCAGAATAGCCAAGCAGCCAACAGGTCCCCCGTTCTGGCCTGCGAAGGCTCCAGTCTTCACACGGATCGCCGGCAGAAGCTTGCCTACTGCGGTCGGGAACTGCAGGCCAATCGGGCAGGTCTTCAAATGATGCGCTGCATTCCTCGAACGACCAAAAGTGCACAGAGGATGTTGCGTTCCCCCGATTTGAACCTGCAAACTAAAACAGGTTTGACAATAGAGATGTAACTCTTTGATTTCATTGGCCCCCGGAATGCACCCTATTGTGTCAAACCTGAATGAATTACAAAGAAATACATCGGTCTTCTAAGCCGACGGTCGCGCCAATCTTTTCAATTTTTTCGGGGAATATTAGGGCGACTTCTTTCCGATTTATTCAATTTGGGACGCTTGGCCTGCCCTAGCGATTTCGGTCCGATCTGACAGGGGGGAGGGAGCGGCTCTTCTGGATCGTGACCACGGAAGCCGAAGCTCAAGGAACTTAGCCTCTCTGGTTCCTCCAAGAATGCTCGCGATTGAACTCATCGAAATGTCGGCTCTTGGCAAAGACGGACCGTTATTCTCCTTCCCAAGTTAAATCCAGCTTGAGAGGCAGGTTAACGGGCGGACAGTCTTCAGTTGCTGAGCCTCAAACAATAAAAATAGTCGTTGCGCCGCTTCCCTGCGATTCGAGTAACATCCGGATGGGTGGCGACGCGTTCAAAACCCTGTCGTCCATAAAAAGCGATCGCACGATGGTTTTCGGTGTCGACGAAGAGCTCGAGCTGTTCGACGCCGTTGCTTCTCGCCTCTTCAATAGCACCTTGCATCATCGAA
>JBCCUL010000054.1:0-24439 GCA_039197065.1 Pseudomonadota bacterium
ATCCGAAGCGCCGCTGAGCGCACCATCAACGGCCTGCAGCAACAGATCGGAAAAGCGCTCGACACCTTCTCCGAAACCGAGTGCGCCAATTACTTCAGGCATGCCGGATATGCGTAAAACTGAACCGGAAAGGCTCTAGCGCACAGACTGCACAGGAAAAAGCAAGACAAGCCCGGATGACGGCTGATGAACTGAAGGATCGTAGTGACCTGGATCCGAGTTTGTCTGACAAAGCAGAAGAAGCCGATTCGAAGGCGACTGAGTTGGAAGAGAGGGCTAAGAGTATCGACGATGAAGCCGAGGAAACCGAAGAGCTTGCCGCCTCAGCTTCAAAGGGTACTGATAAACCAGCGAATTCTTTGACGGATTGGCAGGGATGGGGACTTGGTGCAGCGTTTTCAGTAACGTTTGATGCGGGCGGAGAAGACAGAATTGGATCTGTCTCTCTTGATGAAAACGACATCGTCAGAGTAGGAGAAGAAAGAAATGTCCAAGCAAGAATAGGCCTTGAAGGGCATTATTTTGGCGATTGTGTCGGTTTACTAGGCAGGCTTGTGAAAGGTTGGATCGGCGAAGGTCAATGCGGAGTGGGGCCCTTTTTTGCTATCCATACCAGTGACGATGAGCTCATCGACGCAGTGGGCTTTGGGGTTATGGCAGGCTTTAAGCGCGCGGCGGAGGAAGGTAACAATAGTTGGAATATCGGTATTGGAGCTGAGATCGATCCAAGCGTTACCGTACTCGGAACAGATGTTCGAGAGAATGAGACGCTTGAAGTAGGCGAGACACAGGTTAGAACAAGAAAAGAAAGTCAATGGGGCATCATGCTCATCTTCTCACGTACGTTTGTTAGTTTATGAGTATTGCGTTAGATTGAACAAGGGTCAAACTGCTAATGCGCGTGCTATTGGCACCAAGCAGCATCCATATATTTTCGCTGCTAATGACCGATCTTGCTGGCCTCAGCCGTCATACCAGGATCCGACGGCCATCCCACTCAGCACCAGGTCCAGCGCGGCTCGCGCCCTATCGATCGCGCGGATCGAGGGCGTCCCTTAGGCCGTCGCCGATGAAGTTGAAGCAGAAGAGCGTCAGTGCGAGGAAGATTGAAGGGAAGATCAGCATCCAGGGGGCGCTTTCCATAGTGGCGGCGCCCTCGGAGATGAGGACGCCCCAGCTGGTGAGCGGTTCCTGGACGCCGAGGCCGAGAAACGACAGAAGGCTTTCGATCAGGATAACCTGGGGGATGGTCAGCGTCATGTAAACGATCACCGGGCCCATGAGATTGGGGATGATGTGGCAGCGGATGATCTGGGCGTCGGTGGCGCCGGCGGCGCGGGCGGCCATGACGAATTCGCGGTTCTTCAGGGAAAGCGTCTGGCCGCGGACGATGCGCGCCATGGTCAGCCATTCGACGGCGCCGATCGCGACGAAGATCAGGAAGATGTGGCGGCCGAAGACCACCATCAGGATGATTACGAAGAACATGAAGGGCAAGGCGTAGATAATGTCTACGATGCGCATCATCAGATCGTCGGTGCGCCCGCCGACATAGCCGGCGATGGCGCCGTAGGTGACGCCGATCACCAGGCTCACCAGCGTCGCCAGCAGGCCGACCATCAGCGAGATGCGTCCGCCGTGGAAGATGCGCACGAACAGATCGCGGCCATTGCCGTCGGTGCCGAACCAGTGCGCGTTCGAAAAGTCCGGCGGGGCCTGGATGCGGTCCCAGTAGATCTCGTCGATGGGATGCGGCGAGAGCATGGGCGCGATGATGGTGAGGCCAGCGATCACCGCAAGAATCACCATGGAGGCCACTGCCGCCTTGTTTTGCCTAAGTCGTTTCCAGGCTCGGGCAGCGGGGGCGGCGCCCCCTGGCTCGACTTGCTTGACTCCTGCCTCGCTACGCATGGCGACCTGACGTCGGACGATGACACCTGGCTCGAGAATTGAGGGGGCAGTTCATCGCAGACACGGCTACGTCGAGCCCGCATCGGCACGATGCTGCACGCGAGGGTCGAGGAGGGTGTAGAGGATGTCGACGATGAGGTTGAGGATGAGGATCAGGAGCGCGTAGACGATGACGGTGCCCATGACGAGGGTGTAGTCGCGGTTCAATGCACCCTGAATGAAGTAGCGGCCGATGCCTGGGATCCCGAAGATCTGCTCGATGACCAGGGAGCCGCTGATCAGCTGGGCTGCTGCGGGGCCGAGATAAGAGACTACGGGAAGGATGGCGCCCTGAAGGGCATGGCGGGTGACCACCATGCGCTCGGAGAGGCCCTTGGCGCGCGCGGTGCGGATGTGGTCGGCGCCGAGCGTCTCGATCATGCTGCCGCGGGTGAGGCGGGCGATATAGGCGATCTGCGGCAAAGCGAGGGCGATCACCGGGAGGATCATATTCCGGAACGCACCATCTCCCCAGCCGGCGACCGGGAGCACGCCGAGAAACACGCCAAAGATCAGGGTCAAAAACGGCGCCATGACGAAATTGGGGATGGCGATGCCGGTCATCGCGGTCGCCATCACGGCGTGGTCGACGGCGGAATTCTGGCGGACGGCGGCGACGGTGCCGAACAGGATGCCGATAAGGATCGCCAGCAGCATCGCCGTGCCGCCGACCTTCAAGCTTGCAGGAAAGCCGGTGGCCAGAAGTTCGGCGACGGTGAAGTCCCGATATTTGAAAGAGGGGCCGAAGTCGCCCTGGAGCACGCCGGTCAGATAGCGCCAATATTGCAGGTATAGCGGCTGATCGAGGTCATAGGCGGCGAGCATGTTTTTTTCGATCTGCGGCGGGAGTGCGCGCTCCAGATCGAAGGGGCCGCCGGGTGCGATGCGCATCATGAAAAACGCGATGGTGATCACCGCCAGCAGCGTCGGGATGCTGGTCAGCAGCCGGCGGAGGAGGAAACTCGTCATGCTCGAAAGTATCGGGCGGCCAACCTAAGAGACTTAAGTCAAGGCCGGCCGCCCTGCGGCCTACTCGGCGAGGCTTAGGAAGCGGGTGCGGTGGATGTTCTTGGTGTTGTCGACATATCCCTGGATCTTGGAGGAAACCAGGTCCTTCGAGATGTAGTAGTGGATCGGGATATTGGGCATCTCGGCCATGGCGATCGCTTCCGCCTGGCGCATGAGATCGTTGCGTTTCGCGGGATCGGTCTCGATGTCCGCCTGGTTCATCAGCTCGTCATAGGCGGCCGATGAGAACTGGCCATAGTTCAGCGGGCCGGCATCGCTCTCCATCAGATACAGGAAGTTTTGAGCATCGTTGTAGTCCGCAATCCAGCCGGCGCGCGCGACCTCGAAATTGCCCTGCTGCAGGTCGTTGTAGTGGACCTTCACCTCGGCGTTGAAGAGCTCCGCCTGCACGCCGATTTTCTTCCACATGGCCGCAACGGCGATCGCTACCTTCTTGTGGTTCTCGGAGGTGTTGTAGCGAAGCTGAAGCTCCAGCGGCTTTTCAGGCCCGAAGCCGGCGCCCGCCAGGAGCTCGATCGCCTTGCCGACACGGTCGTCATAGGACATGTCCTTCCAGTCGACATAGGCGGGCTCGCCATAGTCGCCGGCATTGGGCGGGACGAAGCTGTAGGCGGCGATTTCGCCGGTTTTCAGCACCTTGTCGGTGATCGCTTCGCGATCGATCGCCATGGCGAGCGCTCGGCGCACATCGACATTGTCGAAGGGCGGTTTGGATGTGTTGATGGGGTAGTAATAGATGCCGAGATAGGGGCTGATCCGCGTTTCGTCCGGCATGTTTTCCTTCAGCCAGTCGATCTGCTCCGAGGCGAAGTCATACTGCATGTCGAGCTCGCCGGCGCGGAACTGCTTGGTGGCGGCGTTTCGCTCTTCCGTCGGATAGTATATGACGGCGTCGATCGAAACATTGGCGGCGTCGTAGAACGCCTCATTCTTCTCCGCGCGCACATGGGTGTTGGGCACCCATTCGGTCACGACATAGGCGCCGTTCGAGACGAGATTGCCGGGCTTCACCCAATCCTCGCCCAGTTCGTCGAGCTTGTGCTTGGGCACGGGAAACGCCGTGTAGTGGGTCAGCTGCTCGATGAAATAGGGGGCGGGGAACTCGAGCGTGACTTCGAGCGTCCTGTCGTCGATCGCCTTGACGCCGAGGTCTTCCATATTGTCCATCGACGCCTCGTTCAGCGCCTTGGCGTTCTTGATCGTGTAGAGGATCGAGGCGTATTTGGCGGCGGTTTCCGGGGCCAGAAGACGGCGCATGGCGAACACGAAGTCGCTGGCGGTGACGGGGGTGCCGTCGGACCAGGTATGATCGCGGAGCGTGAAGGTGTAGACGAGGCCGTCATCGCTCACCGTCCAGCTTTCGGCGGCGCCGGGGATGACCGAGCCGTCCGCGGCTTCGGTGGTGAGGCCGAGGAACACGTCGCCGATGATCCGGTTTTCCCAGGTCCCGGAGGCGTGATGGGGATCGAGCGTATCCGGCTCGCCGGCATTGCCGATCCGAAGCTCGGCCGCGTCAAGCGGGGCCGGGCCGGCGAGGCCCATGGCCGTTGCGGCAAGCAGGGTGATCGCCGCCATCCGTGCGCCGGACGCGGCACCGCGCATCAAGATCCAAGGCTCCGTCATGAATGACCTCCGCTGGTTTACGCTTTCATTACATCCCTCAATTTTCCCAAGCCTAACACGCCAGCGCACCGCCTCAACCCAAAAGCAAGGACCCACCGGATTTGCGAGCAACCCTGGCTTTTCCTGTCGTCACCCCAGCCGTTTCGCCCGCGTCAGGTTTCTTCGTTGACGTTGACGGTTTCTTCATCCGCGTACGGCATGCTGGCGATCTGGTCCATGCGATCCTGGGAGTCCGTTCACGGGCGATGCAGAGCCCGGCGGGCGGACGGATTCCCAGGATCGCATGGACCAGAAAGCTCGTTTTGACATCGTTGGGTTAAGGACGGGTAAAGCGTTGCTTTTTCGGGGTTGTTTCATCGGAACTGCTACCGTCCGGAATGTCAGCGCGTGGCGGCGGATACAGAGCTGTTGGTCCATGGCGGAGCCTTGTTCTGACGCCCGGTCCGGGCATGGCATGCGTTTCGAGGCGCAATTGATGACGGCAGGTGGAAGCCTTCGCGGAAACAAGCCAGCGGGTTGCCTTGCAGCACGACCAGGCCCGGTCATCGGTCAGCGCCAATGCTGGGCATCGATCGTTTCCTTATGAATTGCCTGACGTCGACGGCGAGGCGACGAATTCACGCCACAGCATGTTGGAGGGATTCAACCTGTTGAAATCACAAAAAATTTCACCGTCTTCGACGATCGTCACCAACTGAATTGAGGCGAAAAAGGCTCAGCGTCATGGGGACGTCGATGATGTGGTCACACCACATAGAAGCGGCTGGACGGCGCATTGGCGGTTTGCCAATTTGCCGGCATGTCGGATGCACGTGAACAGACCCTGATCGACCTTGTCCGGTCGGATCTGGCCATGATGGCGGCGCTCGCGGCGGTGCGCGAGCTTTCCTTGCCTGATGGTTGGATTGCGGCGGGCTTCGTTCGAAACCGTGTTTGGGATCATCTGCACGGCTATGCCAAACCTACGCCGCTGAATGATATCGACGTCGTCTATTTCGATTCGGCCTGCCTGGACGAGGCGGTCGAGAAACGGTTCGAGGCGGCGTTGCACCAGCGGCTTGCGGGTCTGCCCTGGTCGGTCAAGAACCAGGCGCGCATGGCTGACATAAATGGCGATCCGCCCTATCGCGATACCGCTGATGCCCTCGAACATTGGTGCGAAACCCCGACGCCCATCGGTGTCCGGCTTATTGAGGAGGGTGGGCTTCAGATGCTGGCCCCGCTCGGCCTGGAGGATCTTTTCGCGCTGACCGTCCGCCCCACGCCTTTTGCGCGGGAGCACCCGCCCAAGCTCGCACAATACAAAGAGCGCATGGCCAGGAAAAACTGGCCTGGCCTCTGGCCAGGGATTAGGGTGCTGGAACTCTGAGCCCGAGGGTCGGGCTGACCGACATAAGCGTTGTCTGCCTGCCGAGGCTGTTGTGATCAGCGACCAGAATTTTCTTTTTGCGCTTTTGTTCTTCGTCTTCGTTTTCCTGATCTGGGGACGCTGGCGCTATGATCTGGTGGCGTTTGGCGCCCTTTGCATCGCGCTCATCTGGGGCGTGGTGCCGAAAGAGGCGGCGTTTTCCGGCTTCGGCCACCCGGCGACCGTCATCATCGCCCTCGTGCTGATCGTCAGCCGGGCGCTTTCCAATTCCGGGGCGATCGAGCTGCTTGCCCGCTATGTCGTCGATGCGTCCAGAGCGCTCGGCGCGCATATCGGCATCATGTCGGGGCTTGCCGCCGGTCTCTCGGCCGTGATGAACAATGTCGCGGCCCTCGCCCTCCTCATGCCGATCGACATTCAGGCCGCGAAAAAGGCGAAACGCAGCCCCGCGCTGACGCTGATGCCGATTTCGTTCGCCTCCATCCTCGGCGGCATGATCACGCTGATCGGCACCCCGCCCAACATCGTGATCGCGGAGTTTCGCGGCGATGCGCTCGGCTCCTCCTACAGCATGTTCGACTTCGCGCCGGTCGGCATCGTCTGCGCGGTGGTCGGCGTGGTTTTCATCGCCCTGATCGGCTGGCGGCTGATCCCGTCGGCCAGGAGCGAGCATGACAGCGGCAAGGAGCTGTTCGATCTCAAGAACTACATCGCCGAGCTCAGTGTGTCGGAAGGGTCGAAGGCGATCGGCAAGGCGATCCGCGAGCTTGACGATATCGCCGACGACAACGAAGCCTCGATCATCGGGCTGATCAGGGACGGCCAGCGCCTGCCCGGCATGTCGCGCCGCGCGGTGATCCGGGTGGATGATCTTCTGGTGGTCGAAGCCGCACCCGATGCGCTCGACAAGCTCGCAGGCGCCCTCAAGCTCGAGATCACCAGCAGCGACATGGCGAAAGCGATGCTGGACGGCGCCGACGATATCACGATGATCGAGGTGGTGGTGCCGGAAGGGGCCCTGATCGAAGGGCGCTCGGCGCTCACGCTCGGTCTGCTCTATCGCCACGGCGTCAGCCTGCTCGGCGTCTCAAGGCAGGGACGGCGGTTTTCCGAGCGGGTCCGACGTCTCAAGATCGAGGCGGGCGACGTGCTGCTCCTCCTCGGTCCAAGCGAACGCCTGGGCGAGATCTCATCCTGGATGGGCGCTCTCCCGCTCGCCGAACGCGGCCTGCAGGTCATCCAGCGGGAAAAAGCAGGCCTCGCGGTCGCGATTTTCGGCGGGGCGGTGCTGGCGGCGACGTTCGGGCTGCTTTACCTGCCGATCGCGCTTGCCGCGGCCGTCGTCCTGATGGTGCTCCTCAATATCGTCCCGCTTCGCCAGATCTATCAGTCGATCGAATGGCCGGTGATCGTGCTGCTCGGCTCGATGATCCCGATCGGCGCTGCGCTGGAGGCGAGCGGCGGCACGGCCTTGATTGCGGGCTCGATCGTAACCCTCGCCGACGGCTACGCGCCCTGGGTGGTGCTGACGCTGCTCATCGTCGTCACGATGACGCTCTCGGATGTCATGAACAACACGGCCACCGCCGTGATCGCCGCCCCGATCGCCGTCGACATAGCAACCCGTCTGAACGTCAGCCCCGACCCCTTTTTGATGGGCGTGGCGGTCGCCGCATCCTGCGCTTTCCTGACCCCGATCGGACATAAGAACAACACGCTGATCATGGGTCCGGGCGGCTATCGCTTCGGCGATTACTGGCGCATGGGCCTGCCGCTCGAAGTGCTGATCATCGCAACAGCCGTGCCGACCATTCTGTTCGTCTGGCCGCTTTGATAGCTGCCTTGGCGTCACGCCAGGGTCTGAAGTCTCAGAGGTGTGCGATGCCAGCTGCATGACGCCCCCAAACGGTGAGCTTGAGATAGGATCAGTCAACCGGTCATCGTCGCTTACGGCGATAACTTTGCTTTATCCTCTCCCGGCTAACGTGATGTTGGTCCATGCGATCCTGGGAATCCGCCCGCGCGACAGAAAGGGTGGGGCGAGACTCGGATTTCCAGGATCGCATGGACCGCTGTTGTCTATACAAGCGCCAGGGTTAACGAAACGTTAGGGTCTACCATCTAAAAGAGGGTCTTCGCGTGGACCGTTGGCTGACAGCCGGAGGTCCGCATTGAAATCGGAACCTCGGTTACCGACATAAGCGTCAACCGAATGACGAGCCGGACGGCAAGCGGGAAAGATCACGCGGATGCGATCACGAAACCCCAACCCCTTCATGTGGCATGACGCGGTCGAGATGTTCGAACGCGCCGAAAAGCTGCAGCGGCAGTTCTTCACGCCCGCCAAGCCTGCCGGGAGCGGCCCCTGCTGGGAGCCGCCGGTCGACGTGCTCGAAACCGAAGACGCCATTTTGATCATTGTCGCGCTGCCCGGCGTCGAGCCCGAGGAGCTCAAGGTGCTGATTGAAGACGGCAATCTGCTGATCACCGGCAACCGGCCGATGCCCGGCAATCCCAGCCGAATGATGCTGAGGCGCCTGGAGATTCCCCATGGGCGCTTCGAACGTCAGCTGCCGCTGCCGGCAGGACGCTACGAGATCGGCCAGCGTGAGCTTCGACATGGTTGCCTGGTGCTGTCGTTGAGGAAATTGTCATGAACGAGCCTGATATGAACGAGAATCAGGCAGCGCTCGGCTCGCATGCGTCATCGCCGGCGGACAGTCCTGCTGCGGGCGGTGCGAGCGACACGGGGACGTCATCCCTGCCCGCCGATGCCATCGTTATCCTGCCGCTTCGCCATGTCGTGCTGTTTCCGGGCGTGGTAATGCCGCTCGCGCTCAAACATTCCCTGCCGATCGCCGCGGCCCAGGCGGCGGCACAGACCCAGCAGCCTTTCGGCGCCTTGCTGCAGCTCGATCCCGAGATCGACAAGCCGACGCCGGATCAGCTGCATAAGACCGGCACGATCGCCGGCGTGCTTCGCTACGTCACCGCCCCTGACGGCACCCATCAGGTCGTCTGTCAGGGCGAGCAGCGTTTTCGCATCGTCGAGTTCCTGGATGGGTATCCGCATCTGACGGCACGCATCGAGCGCCTGACCGAAACCGGCGGTGACGGGCCGGAGGCGGAGGCGCGCCTGCATCAGCTGAAAGAGCGCTCGCTTGAGGTGCTGGCCCTGCTGCCGGAAGCGCCGCCCGAGCTGGGCAATGCGATCCAAGGACTGAATTCGCCCTCGCAGGGCGCGGATCTGGTCACCAGCTTCATGGATTTGAAGGCGGCGGAACGTCAGGAGATCCTGGAGATCACCGATGTCAAGGCGAGGCTGGACAAGGTCCTGGCAGCACTCGGCCATCGCCTCGAAGTGCTCAAGCTCTCCCGCGACATCGGCGAGCAGACCAAGGAAAGCATGGCCGACCAGCAGCGCGAATATTTCCTTCGCCAGCAGATGAAGACCATCCAGAAAGAACTGGGCGAGGACGAGGACGGCAAGGCAGAGATCCAGGAACTGAGGGAGCTGGTCGCCGAGGCCGGCATGCCCGAAGAGGCGGAGAAGCATGCGCTCAAGGAATTGAAGCGCATGGAGCGGATGCCGGAGTCGGCCGGCGAATACTCGATGGTCAGGACCTATATCGACTGGCTGATCGAGCTTCCCTGGTCCAAGCGCTCGGACGATGTGATCGACATCGCCAAGGCCAGGAAGGTCCTGGACGACGAGCATTACGGCCTGGAGAAGATTAAGAAGCGCATTCTGGAATATCTGGCCGTCAGGAAACTGAATCCGAACGGCTCAAGCCCGATCCTCTGCTTCGTCGGCCCGCCCGGTGTCGGCAAGACGTCGCTCGGCAAGAGCATCGCCCACGCCATGGGACGCGAATTCGTGCGCGCGAGCCTGGGCGGACTGCATGATGAGGCCGAGATTCGCGGCCACCGGCGCACTTACATGGGCGCTTTGCCCGGCAATGTCATTCAGGGCCTTCGAAAGGCAGGCACCAGCAATCCGGTCTTCATGCTGGACGAGATGGACAAGCTGGGCGGCGGCGGCTTCCACGGAGATCCGTCATCCGCCTTGCTGGAAGTGCTTGATCCGGCGCAGAACAACACGTTCAGGGACAACTATCTGGCGCTGCCGTTCGATCTCAGCCAGGTGATGTTCGTGGCGACCGCGAATGTGCTGGACGCCATCCCGGGTCCGCTTCGCGATCGCATGGAGATCATCGAGCTTCCGTCCTACACCAGCGACGAGAAGCTGGAGATCGCCAGGCGCTATCTTGTGGAGCGCCAGCTCGACGCCAACGGATTGCAGCCGGAGCAGGCGGCCATCTCCGAGGAGGCGCTGAACGCCATCGTCACCGACTACACGCGCGAAGCCGGCGTGCGCAACCTAGAGCGGCTGATCGGCGCGGTGCTTCGCCATGCCGCCATGCGCATCGCCGAAGGCACTGATGAGCGTGTCCTGATCGAGCCCGAGGATCTGCATGGCATTCTCGGCCCAAAGCGGGTCGAATCGGAAATTGCCATGCGCACGTCGGTGCCCGGCGTCGCGACCGGGCTCGCCTGGACTCCGGTCGGCGGGGACATCCTGTTCGTCGAAGCCACACGTCTTCCCGGCAAGGGACAGCTGATCCTGACGGGCCAGCTCGGCGACGTGATGCGCGAGAGTGCGCAAGCCGCACTCAGCCTGGTGAAGTCAAGCGCTCGACGTTACGGCATCGACGAGGCGATCTTCGAGCGGAGCGACATTCACGTCCACGTTCCGGCTGGCGCCATCCCGAAGGACGGCCCATCGGCAGGTGTCGCCATGTTCGTCGCGCTGATGTCGCTTCTGAAGGATGAAACCGTTAGGCATGACACGGCGATGACCGGCGAGATTTCCCTTCGCGGGCTGGTGCTGCCGGTCGGCGGCATCAAGGAGAAGGTGCTGGCCGCGCATCGCGCCGGGATCAAACGGGTGATGCTGCCGGCGCGCAACAAAAAGGATTTCGAGGATATCCCCGAGAGCGCTCGAGAGGCGCTGGACTTCGTCTGGCTCGAGCATGTCGACGACGCCATTAAGACCGTGGTCGGCGATGATCCACCGCCACCGCCGAGCCTTGAAACGCCGCCGAAGACAGCACTGGGTTTCGGCCTTCGGCCAAGCGGAGAAGGCGGTCATTTCCGCTCAGCAAGCGAAGGTTGAGCAGCGAGCGCTCGTTGAGCGGTGCCGGCGTGCGCGACGGGATGAAAGATTTGCCGTTCTCGAAGGCTTGCATGCCCTGAAACATGCGCTGCGCTTCGAAGCGACGATCGACGCGGTCTATACTGATGACCTGGAAGCGCTTGTTGATCTTGCCGGGACCTTGGCGCCCGATATCGCGGATCGTCTCGACGGTCTGGCAGAGCCGCTGCCGGCGGATGTCTTCGCCTCCTTGGCGCCAAAGCAGCCGGAGACGGGCGTTCTGGCCATTGCCAGACGCCCATCCATCGATCCCGATCTCTTCCTCGGGGCGACGCGCAAGACGCCGGCCGTCTGGCTGGAGCACCCTGCGCATTTCGGCAATATCGGCGCCGTGGTGCGGGTTGCGGCCGCGGCCGGCGCATCGGCGGTTTTTTCATCCGGGCGTCATGATCCCTGGGATCCTGCAGCGCTTCGCGGTTCGGCAGGCCTTCACTTCGCGCTGCCCGTCATCGGCATGCAGGGCCTTCCGAAACAAAGCGGCCCGCTGATCGCCATCGACCCGGATGGTGAACGCCTTCAACCGAGCACCATTCCCGCCGGCGCGCTCCTCGCCTTCGGTTCGGAACGTCATGGCCTAAGTCCGGATATTCTAGGAGCGGCGGATCAGCGCCTTGCTCTTCCGATGCGTCCGCTGGTGTCCAGCCTCAATCTGGCGACAGCGGTTGCCGCGGTTCTCTATGCCTGGCGGCTCGAAACCGGGAGATGATCTGATATCTGCAGTGAACTGGCCTGCCTAACCTGTCGTGAATAAAACGACAGCGTTTCTAACGCTCAGGCGATGATATCAGGCAGCATGTGACTTTCCAGGCGCACGATCACGTCTTTCAACGCCAGCTTTTGCTTTTTCAGACGCTGCATCTCGATCTGGTCGGAGAAATTCTCGTCGGCCAGTTGCTCGATGCGGGCATCGAGAGCGCGGTGCGCAGCTCTGAGCTCGCTGAGTTTACGTTCGATTCCCATAGGTTCAGGTATTACCGCCATCACCCCGTCACACTCACGACGACACCATCCGCTTGGCCGCGGGATGTCTAAGCCATCGGTTTTCGTTATTCAATTCGAGTATACTAATAAACAATTCATCAATAAACCGTTAAGCTGAATTTTACGTAATTCGCCGTGCAAAAAGTGAATCAATCTGGAAGTCGAGAGGATCAGGACAGCATGCGCTTGGGGATTCTGACCAGCGGCGGCGATTGCGCTGGGCTGAATGCGGCCATCCGCGCCGTGGTGAAGCGGGCCGTTTTCGGGCATGGCTTCGAGGTGATCGGCATTCGCGAGGCAACCCACGGTCTGATCGCCGATCCACCTGCAGCGATGAAGCTGACCCCGGCCAATGTCGCCGGCATCCTCCACCTGGGCGGCACGTTTCTTGGCACCACCAACCGCGGCGATCCGTTTGCCTATCCCTTGGAAGACGGGACGATCACCGACCGCTCCGAGGTGATCATCGAAGGCTATCGGGCGCTTGGCCTGGATGCGCTGATCGGCATCGGTGGCGATGGCAGTCTCGCCATCCTGAACCGGCTGGCAAAACAGGGCGGCCTTAATCTGATCGGCATTCCCAAGACGATCGACAACGACATCGGCTTGACCGAGCGTGCGATCGGCTTCAGCTCCGCCGTCGTGGTGGCGACCGAGGCGGTCGACCGCCTGCATGTCACCGCTGCGAGCCACAATCGGGTCATGGTGCTCGAGGTCATGGGCAGGGATGCCGGCCACATCGCGCTTACCGCCGGCGTCGCCGGGGGCGCTGATGTCATCCTGATCCCCGAAATTCCCTATGATCTCGCCCATGTGGCCGCAAAGGTGGAGGAGCGACGGCAGCGCGGACGGAATTTCAGCCTGATCATCGTTGCCGAATCGGTGCGCGGCCCCGATGGCCAGACCATCAGTGCGAAAGACGCCTATGGACAGGCCCGTTATGGCGGGATCGGCGCGCTGGTCGCCGATCGGATCGCCGAGATGACCGGGGCGGAAAGCCGGGTCACGGTGCTCGGCCATGTGCAGCGCGGCGGGTCGCCGACACCGCTCGATCGCGTGCTGGGCTCGGCTTACGGTGTCTATGCCGTCGATCTCGCGGCGAAGGGCCGGTTCGGGCGGATGGTCGCCTGGCAGAACCGCCGGGTGGTCGATGTGCCGATCGACGACGCGATCGAGCATTATCAGGCGGTTGATCCCGATGACACACTGGTCCATACCGCCCGCGGCCTCGGTATTTCTTTTGGCGATGAACCCGGCCACGTTTGATGGCGGGGCCAACTCGTTGACTCGGACCGTGTCAAACTGGGACAACGGTATACGGCCAAGTCCGGAGGTGTGGGCGCGGGAAAGGTGAAACGGGAGAGACTATGACAGCGGAAATTACCGTTTACTGCGCGCTTCAATCGCCCTGGACCTATCTCGGCTGGCAGCGCTTTTTGGACCTGGCCAAGGCCAGGGGTGCCAAGCCGGTATTTCGCCCGATCAAGATGGCGCCGGTGTTCGCTGCGAGCGGCGGACTGCCGCTGGCCAAGCGGCCTAAGCAGCGCCAAGCCTATCGCATGATGGAGCTGAAGCGCTGGCGCGATGTGCTGAATGTGCCGTTGACCCTTGAACCCGCCTTCTTTCCGGTGGACGAAACCCTGGCCGCGCGGATGGTCATCGCCCTTGACGAACAGGGCGGCGATGTCCCGGTCTCTAGGCGCGAAGCGCCGAAGATCCAGGATGGCGGGCCCGACCTTCGCCGCGATGCGGCTGCAGGCGGGGATGCAGGCGAGCTCAGCCTGGCGATTCTGCGCGCGGTCTGGGCCGAGGAACGCAATATCGCCGATAGAGCGACGCTCCTGGCGATCGCTACGGAGCAGGGGCTCGACGGCGAGGCGCTGATCGCCGCTGCGGACTCCCAGGCCACCGACGACATCTACGATGCGCATACCGAAGCAGCCCTCAAGGACGGCGTGTTCGGCGTCCCGACCTTCAAGCTCGGCGACGAGCTGTTCTGGGGCCAGGACCGGCTGGATCTTCTGGCGCGCGCGCTCGGATGATGTGAGGCGCGGTAGCCGGAGGCTCTCGCCGCCAAAATTGTCATGAAACTGGTGTCGACTTCGCGGCATGTCCGATTATTAGGCCGATACCATTTCTCAGGGCCGTGCAACCTGGCATCGTTCAGTCGTTTTGATTGAAGCTTTGCCATTCAAGCCGAGGGGCCGCTTTGTCCGGGGCCTTGATGATCTCGCTATCAGCCGGTGTTAGCCTGCAGTCATGAGGGGTGTCGTCGCCAACCTTGCCTGGCTTTTTCTCGTCGTCTTGGTCTCGGGCTGCGGGTCTCTGCCACCTTTGCCGCCGAAGGCATTCGGGCCGAACGTCGCTTCGGTCAGCGTTATTCGTGACAGTTGGCATACGGCTATTGTCGTTCCACGCAAAGAGCTGGTCGAAACCGGTTTGATCCCCGAAATAGATGACTTTCCTCTAGCGAGGTTCATTGAATTCGGATGGGGTGATCGAGCCTATTATCCTGCACCGGACAAAACACTTCGCATGGCGCTTCATGCAGCCTTGAGAAAGACATCGGCGATCATCCACATCTCCGGCCTCGCCCGTTCGCCTGAATCTGTCTATGGCGATGCCAACGTCATATCGATTGCGATGAACCGTCCGACGTTGCAGCACATGATCAGTTTTCTCGATCACTACTTCGATCGTGAGGAAGGAGGGCGACTACATCCCGTAGCACCCGGACTTCACCCAAACAGCCATTTCTATCTCGCACGCGGCGAGTTCCACCTGTTCAACACCTGCAACACGTGGACAGCCCGCATGCTGCGGGCCGGCGGCGTGAACCTGTCGACGGCCGGTGTGATCACCTCTGGTCAGCTCATGTCTCAGCTGCGTGCGAAAACTGGCTCATCGTCGATCCAGATCGACAACTAAAAGCTCTAGAGGCTCGTTCGGCGAAGCCATTTTCGACGGGTTTCTTAACTCGAGACCGGTTCATACCTCGTGCAGCGGCGGACCGGAGACGATCGGCATGTCAGGCGTCCAGCCACGGCGTGCGGTATCCATCCTCACGCCAGAGGATGGGGAAAAAGCTCTCATCCATCTCATCGGTGCCGTGGCGTCTATAACGGCTATAGACCGGACTGTTGTTAGTCATGTGGAAACGCGCGTCGCTCGACATGCAGTGTGCGATAATCGAACGGCGGGGCCGCGACCCACGGTTATCCCGAGATCCATGCCAGCAGAGCCCATGATGGATGACCGCATCGCCGGCCGAAACCTCGATGGGCACGATCTCGGGTTCGGCTGCACCCACTTCGGCCGCAGCGGCTTTCATGTCCTGGAGTGGATCATCCGGCGCATGGAAATGGCTTATTGGCGATGAGAGCGGCCAGCGATGAGAGCCGCGAACATATTCGATCGTTCCTTGATCCGCCCTGGTGTCGTCCAAGGTGACCCAAAACGTCATCATTTCATTGGGAACAATCCAGCGCTGATAGCTGTCGTCCTGGTGAAAACCCAGCGGTCGAGCGCCGGGCGGTTTCCAGATGACGTTGTCCTGGTTGATGCGCGCGCCTGGCCAGCCACGCAATGTGGCGCAGGCACGGCCGATATCCTCGCGGAGGACGATCGATGCCAACTCGCTGTCAGCCTTCCAGCCGTTGCAGATCTGACGCGTGACGTCCGGAGCGCTGACGCCTTCGCGCCAATTCCATTCATCCGGCTGGAGCCCGGTTTCGAATTCCCCTGCAAAGAGCGGATCGAAACGGTCGCGCGCTGTCTCAATGGCTATCCGGTCGAGTACGCCCTCCACGACAACGAAACCATCTCGGTTGAACGAGTCGATTTGCCCTGATGAAAGCTGAATTCGATGATGCATTCGCCCGACTCATAGACGCAGAGACCGAAATATCGAGCGTAACAGCTTCGAGCTCAAAGGGGCAGAGTGGATCGGAAACGCCCCTTTGCAAGGCAATCTCGGAGGCTTGATCGACGCCAAAAGCAGACACAAACCAGCCAGGCGGCATACGGTCTCGTCGGATCGCCGGCGAGGTCGATAGTCAACCCCGCCGGTGGTCACCGGCTAGAAGCGGATGGTGCCGCCGATGGTGATGATGTCGATCTGGTTTTCGTAGCGCCCGGAGAGGTTGCCGCGGGCGGCATTCTCGTCGGCGCCGTTGGTGACCAGCTCGATGTCGCCGTCTTCCATGAAGATGTGGGTGTAGCTGGCGTTCAGGCTGATCGTGCTGGTGAGGTCGTAGTCAGCGCCGATAGCCACCCAGTAGCGATCCGATCCGGGCACGCGCGGCGTTCGGGTTTCGTCGGGGATCGGGCTTTCGTCAAAGGCGATGCCGCCGCTCAGCGCGAAGTCCGGCGTTAACTTGTAGCGAGCGCCGAGGGCGACGAAAAAGCTGTTGTCCCAGTCCTCGGTGGTCACGTTGTCGGGCTGGGCCGGGTTTTCGAACTCGACGCGCAGCTCGTCAAAGCTCTTCCAGCCGGTCCAGGCGACCTCGGCCATCATCTCCAGGCCGTTGGCGTAGGCGTGATAAGCGCCGGCCGAGATGGTGGCAGGCGTGGTCACAGCGGCGCTGGCGCCGGTGTCGAGGAAGAGCCCGCCGGCATTCAGGGCAGCGGCGATCCCGGCGTCGTCATTGGTGAAGTCGGCGGTGCCGTCGGCGCGATGGTCGATGTCCGAGCGAAAGGCGAGGCCGAAGCGGGTGTTGTCGCTGGGCGTGAACAGGGCGCCGAGATTGTAGCCGACGCCCCAGTCGTCCGCCTCGAGTTCGACGTCGCCATCCTGCGCCGTCGGGATCGCGCCCGGGACGCTGAGGCCTGCACCGATGGTGCCGAAGTCGACGGCGTTGGTGAGCGTGGTGTCGACATACTGGATCTGCACGCCGAAGCCGAACGAGAACTTGTCGCTGGCCTTGATGCCGACCGCCGGGTTGATGTTGACCGTGGTGAGCTCGCTCTTGAGCGCGTGGTAACGGCCGATCCAGCCGTCCTCATTATCGGTGGTGAGACCGAAGGGGGCGGTGAGACCAAGACCAAGGGTGATCTGATCATGCACCTGGGTCGACAGATAAATCGCCGGCACGAGGGCGTCGTCGCCGATGTCGCCAGCGTTGTCGGTGCCGACGATCGGCACGGCGCCGCCGGCAATCGAGGCTTCACCGTCCTTGAACTTGGCTTCGGGCAGGATGTAGCTCAGGCTGAGATGGGCCTGACTACCTTTCTGCAGCGCAAGCGCCGCCGGATTGAAGAACATGTAGCTCGGATCTTTGGCGGCAGCGGTGGCGCCCGCGAAAGCGCTGGTCTGCGCCGTCGCCGATTGTTCGCGAATGGCAAATCCTGCACCCAGCGCCTGCTGGCTTACAAGCACCAGGCCGAGCGCGGTTGTGACCGACATCGAGACGTAGGACGGAATCATCTGAACAACTCCCCATGTCCGCCTCTTTATTGTCTATGAGGCGGTTTCGTCATCAGCCCAACCAGAGACTGATGCTTCTGTGCACTTACAATCCTCTTCTTACAGAAAGCTAACGTGAATAGGATTGATTGGCCACAGCTAAAGCTGATGGGGAAGAAGGACTTTTAGCGACTTTTGGCAACGACGCCGCGCGACATGATCATGCCGTACGACGACGTTGCCATGACTTGAGACGATAGAGGCCTGACGGTGGGACGGCGAACACGCGTCCCATAATAGCGGGTAGTTGGCGTTCAGACCTCGACGGGAACGAGCTTCGGCAAAGCGCGCGCCTGCGAGACCCAGTCATCGACCTCTTCCGGCGTCGGCGCCCGGCGGGCGAAACGCTCGGCTGCGTTCAAGGTGTAGAGCGCGTCATGCAGCTTCTCCGGATCCTGACCGGCGAGCTTGACGACGCGGTCCACGTCGAGAAGCTCGAGCATGTCGGCGAAGATCGCGCCGATCCCCTTGATCCGCGCCAAGTCGGCCCGGCATGTCAGCCGAGTGAGCGTGAGCTCTTCGATTCCGCTGGCCTCGGAGAATTCGTGACGTTTATCGCAACTGCCGGCGGCCGACAGAAGCTGGTGGGTGTAGGTCACACCATTTCGTTTCAGCTTGGCACGCACATCGAAGCTGATGCCCCGAAGCTTGCTCACATGAAGCGACATGGAACGGTCGCAGGGCCCCTTTGCCTGCGCTTTGACTTTCTCTCTTACACGATGACCGTTTGACGCTCTTTTGGCGATCAGGTCATGGGCAAGAACATCGGTACCTTCGACGAGAACCTCCTCGCCGAACGTCTGCGGCATCACATCCGAAGACATAAGCAACCTCCCAATTCATCGTTGCTCCGGACTTGGCCAGTTTCCAACCGGTGTGCCATATTCTCCCGCCATCGCGAACCCGCGCGGCTCGAATGGATGGCGACAGGATGATCAGCGGCAATCAGACCGGCTGCTCAGAAACCCGCACAAGCCAACCGGCGTCACCCAATGCACTCTGGCAAGCTCCCTCCAATGACCGCTCGCTACACGATCTGACTTGCCGCGGAATAGCAATTTGCGAACCCCGGTCCGATCGACAAAAACAACAAGAGAAACGCGTTGTTATGTCGTTCGTGTAGGAGTGAACGTTATGAAATCGAGTTTATTCGTTAAAAAAAATAAATAATCTCGTTTTAGTGTGGAAAATAACGAGAACATCTCGCTCAACGCGTTCGTCGCGCGGAAAACCGGAGGCGGACATAGTCAGCGGTCCAGTTCCCCTTGTCATCCCTAAGACAAGGCTGAAGCAGGCGAACCGTCTCCGACAAGGCGGCGGGGCGTTCCTCCGGCTCAAGCGCGGCGAACAATGAACCGGCCATGGTGTCGAGCCAGCCCTCCATGTCGGTCGGCAGAGGGGTGGGCCGGGGGATGAGTTCGATGGACCCGATCTCGAAACCATGGGCCTCGAGACGCGCTCGATAGGCATCCGGCGTGGGGAAGTACCAGGGGCTGATCGCAGCACCGTCGACGCCACGTTTGTCGAGCGCCGCGAACACGGCGACGATGATCGCCGCGACATTGCCATGGCCGCCGAACTCGCCGACGAAACGTCCGCCAGGCTTGAGCGCGCGATGGACGCCTTCGATCACCGCATCCGGATCGAGCATCCAGTGAAGGGCGGCATTGGAGAAAACGGCATCGAACGCCCCGTTGAAATCGAGCGCGGCTCCATCCATCCGTCGCGCATCAAGACCGCGGGCTCTCGCCCCCTCGATCATGGCCTCGCTGGCATCGACGCCGATAACCTCGGCACCGACTGAGACGAGCTTCTCCGTCAGGGCGCCGTCGCCGCAGCCGAGGTCGAGAATGCGTTCTCCCGGCTTAGGCGCCAGAAGGTCGAGCACGGGCGCGCCCAGCATCGGAACGAATCCGGCGTGCTGCTGGTATGTGTCGACTTTCCAGCGCTGCTCTCCTGAGTTCGTCGGCATGGCTGCGGCTTCCCTGATTTTAAGGCCATCAATCTGCCAGTTCTCCTGGGACGTGGGAAGTCGGTTGCCGGTGATGCCTGCTGCGGATCGGACATGAGAACTGAACCGGGCGACACAAAAAAAGCCGGCGGGTCCGATGGACCCGCCGACCTTTCTAGAACAGAAAACGCGTAGAGCTTAGCGAGCTTCTACTCGTCGGACTGAACAGCTGCGCGCCTGTTCTGCCGCATCGCAACGCCATCTTCAGTGGCGACGGCCGGGTCGGCTTCGCCGAGACCCATCGTCCTGACGGAGTCGGCGGGAATGCCTGCTGCGATCAGCGCTGCAGCGACCGTCTCGGCCCGCTGCTCGGAGAGCGACAGGTTGTAATCGTCGCCGCCAGACCGATCGGTATGACCGCGCACAACAACTTTGGACGGGCCGTTTTCTTTAACGGCAGCGATGATCTCGTCGAGCATCGCCTGATCTTCGGCGTCGAGCTCGGACGAATCCAGCGAGAAGTAGACCATGCCATCATGCGGCAGCGAGGCCGGAACAGCAGCTGCGTCAGCCCCACTGTCGGCGCTGGTCGTCTCGGCCTCAACCGCTGCAACCTGCTCTGCCGCAGGGCAGGGAGCGCTGCTGCCGAGTAGGAGCGGCTTGCCTGAGCCGGTAAGGACCATGTCCTCGTCAGCCTCCATGACGCCGCCACACATATCATCGCGCCCGTCATGCGCTTGAGCCGACATGGTGCCGACCAACAAGGCAGCGGCGGCGACCGCAGGTAAACCGAAGAATTTCGTGAGCATGAGGTGCCCCCCTCAATTTTCAAAGATTGCCGATGCAGCACCTGCGTAGTGTTGCCGTGTTCAACGGCCTAGTCCACCGCCTGATGCAAAGTCGAGATCAATCCAAAAGACGACCGCTGACTTTGTCAATCAGGCGATTTTTAGATTAGATCTGCGTCATACAGTAATATGCCGTAGAATAACGACTCGATTACGTCAACGGTCGTTTTCATTTTTCAGTCGAACACAAAGCGGAAAAAATGGAATATTATCTTTTTGGTTGTGTTATTGGCAGTTTACATCACCTATTGGTTTAAGCCAGCGCACAGCTCTCGGCTGCGCGCTGGTCTCTGCTCGATTGCGGCTATCAATAAGTGGGCGTCACCGACACACGGCGATTGTTGGCTTCACGGGTGCCGTCAGGCGTGGAAATCGCGAGATCGTTTTCACCCGCAGCCCCGCGCGTGATCATGCCGGCCGGCAGACCCGCTTCGATCAAAGCCGCCGCCACACTGTTGGCGCGAGCTTCGGACAGCCGCGCATTCAGGTCGGCGGAACCGGACGTATCGGTGTAGCCGACCACGCTCAGCGACTTCGCCGGGTTCGCCTGGAGCTCGGCGACATAGGCATTGACCTCGGCGCGGGCGCCAGCGTCCAGCTGATCCTGATTGACGTCGAAGTACACGATCAACGGATCGATCGTCACGGCGGGCGCGGTCTCGGCGGCAGCGGTTTGCTCTCCGGCGTCGGTATTCACGACCTCGCCCGCGGCGATCTTGTCTTCGGGACAGGCGGCGCTGTTGCTGTGACCGACCTCGTCGTCATCACTCTCCAGCACGGGCTCGCCATCACCGTCCAGGACCACGTTGCAGAGGCGGTCGTCCTCATGAGCAAAGCCTGTCGCCGGAACGCCAACAAGCAAAGCGAGGACAGCTAGCGCCGATGATGCACCGATCATGTTGCGATACATGGGGTCTGATCCTTTAAAGAAGGGTGTGATCAGTGACAAAACCCCGGTGAACTCATTCCGGTTACCATCGATGGGCGTCGACAACACAAAAAACGCCTGAGGCAACGGAACATCTCCGGTCTTAAGCCACACGGCCTCTCGTTCCATTGATGCGGAGAACGGCGGCAAGGACAGGAAACCCATCAACATTGCCCGACGATCCGCATAGGCACGGTCTGGTACAGATGTTTCCGGGAAACTTCAAGTCTTCGACTTTTTCGGCAAATCGGGAAACCGACGAACTCGCTTAAGAACATGCAATCGAGCCGGGTTGCTCTTTACTTGAAGAAGCTTTTTATCTTGAAAGTGCTGAAAACGTTTATTTTTGCTCCTTCGGGTTGCCGAGAAGACTTTCCAAGCTTGTTGTCACCATCCTTCTCAATGGACCTGGGACCGAACCGCCACCGGTCCAGGAGGGGTGATCACTTTATGATGGAGGTTTCGGTCTCCGTTCGAAGGATCGGAAGCGAATTACCGCCTGTTCTCTGTCTGTTCGACACAGTTTTCAGCTTTCTTCGGCCTGGAACGATCGTCAGGTTGCGAATTCGAAAAAAATCCTTCATATCGCGAGATCGACCAGTTCGTTCGAGCTGTTGGAAACGCCCCAGAACGACGGAAATTTTGCATGAAGCAACAATCGCGCCTTCGCATCGGCGTCATCGGGACAGGTTTTGTCTCGCGCCATTTCGTTTACGAACTGGCCCGTCGCCCGGACTACGAGCTCGGCAAGGTTCTGACCCGCCGACCGCTTGACAGCTGCGGTGAATATCCGCGGCAGGATGCGCTGACCCCATCACTCGATGAGCTGATCGAGGCCAGCGACGTCGTCTTCGAATGCACCGGCGACGTTCCCTATGCCGCCTCGACGGTCGGCCCGGTTCTCGACGCCGGCAAGCCCGTGGTCACCTTGAACGCCGAATTTCATACCACCGTCGGCTCCCATTTCGTCGACCGCGGACTTCTGACCGAAGCCGAAGGTGACCAGCCAGGCTGTCTCGCAGCATTGCACGAGGAAGCGGTCGCCATGGGCTTTTCGCCCTTGGTCTATGGCAATATGAAGGCCTTCCTGAACCGCAATCCCTCTCCTGAGGACATGAAGTTCTGGGCGGAGAAGCAGGATTACTCCGTGCCGATGGTCACGTCGTTCACCGACGGCACCAAAGTCCAGATCGAGCAGTGTCTGGTGGCGAACGGCCTGAATGCCGGCATCGCCAAGGAGGACCTGATCGGCCTCGAGACCGGCGATCTGAAACATGCGGCAGAGGTGCTTGGCAAGGCTGCGGATGAGGCAGGCTTTCCGATCAGCGAATACATTCTGGATCGCGGCCTGTCCCATGGCGTCTTCATCGTCGCGCGCCATGACGACGCGCAAAAACAGCCGCTGCAGAACTTCAAATTCGGCGAGGGTCCCTACTATCTTCTGATCAAGGACTACTGCCTCGTTCATCTCGAGGTCTTCAAGACCATCGATCGGGTCGCGAAGGGCGGCACGGCGCTGCTGAACAACAGCAACCGTCCGCGGGTCGGCGTCGCCACCGTCGCCAAGCGCGATCTTGCGCCGGGAACGGTCATCGAGCGCGGCTGCGGCAGCTTCGATCTGCGCGGCATCTGCGTGAACCTCGAGGAGAGGCCGGATCATCTGCCGATCTGCCTTGCCAACGATCTCGAGGTGAAGCGGCCGATCAAGGCCGGCGAGGTTCTGACATCCGCAGATGTCGACATGCCCGAGACCGAAGCCTTGAAGATTTGGAAGACAATCGAGCGTGAAGCGTTGACCTTGGACAGGCGCGCTTCCTAAGGAGAGCGAACGGCCGGGGTCGGGTGCAGACTGACGATGGCCCGGGGCCCGGTCGTTCACGGACATCTCATGGACGTTATCGAAACCAGCATCGCTGATGTGAAGCTCATCACGCCGCCGCGCTTCGGCGACAAACGCGGCTTCTTTTCCGAGATCTACAATCGACGAGCGCTTGCCGAGATCGGCATCGCCATCGATTTCATTCAGGAAAATCACGCCTACTCCGCCGATGCCGGCACGCTTCGAGGCCTGCATTTTCAATGCCCGCCTGCGACCCAGACCAAGCTCCTTCGGGTGCTGCGCGGCGCCGCCCTTGATGTCTGCGTCGATCTCCGTCACGGGTCACCGACGTTCGGCCAGCATGTCATGGCGGAGCTCACGGCGGAAAGCGGTCAGCAGATCCTTTGCCCGAAAGGCTTCGCCCACGGGATTCTGACGCTCAAGCCCCATACCGAGATCGCCTATAAGGTCGATGCCTATTACGCGCCTGAACTCGATCTCGGTGTACGCTTCGACGATCCGGAGCTCGCGATCGACTGGCCTCTGCCGGCAGAGCAGCTGATCCTTTCCGACAAGGATCGAAACCAACCCTTCCTTCGCGATTTGCCGGAAATCTTCACCCTTTCTTAACCCTGCGGCTTCACTATCCCCCCTGATCATCACCAAAGAGAGACGCTGATATGGAACGTGTTCTGGTCACCGGCGGCGGCGGCTACATTGGAACGACCCTGGTGCCGATGCTGCTCGCGGACGGTTATAAGGTTCGTGTGCTCGATCGCCTGTTCTTCGGGCCGGAGCTCCTACCCAAACACGACAATCTCGAAATCGTACGCGCCGACAGCCGTCGCCTGGAGCCGGCGCATTTCGAAGGCGTCGATCATGTGATCGACTTGGTGGCGATTTCCAACGATCCGAGCGGCGAGCTCTTCCAGAAGCCGACCTACGAGATCAATCACGCAAGCCGCGTGCAATGCGCCAAGATGGCGAAAGCGGCCGGCGTCAAGCGTTATGTGCTGCCGTCTTCCTGCAGCATCTACGGCTTTCAGGAGCCGGGCGTCATCTGCGACGAGACCTACAAGACCAACCCGCTCACCACCTACGCCAAGGCCAATGAAATGGCCGAGCACGGCGTCTTCGCCGAAGCGAGCGACGATTTCTGCGTGGTGGTGCTGCGCCAGGCCACGGTCTACGGCTACAGCCCCCGCATGCGCTTCGACCTCGCGATCAACGGCATGACCTACGGCGCCTGGAAAACTGGCGTG
>JBCCUL010000055.1:0-23229 GCA_039197065.1 Pseudomonadota bacterium
CATAGCCATCGCCAGGATTCCTGCGCTGCACTTTTTGCAGCACATCGTAGCTAGAGACCAGTTTGATCCTCGAAGATACGGAAAGCAGTTGCTATCTGTACAGTGTTTTGTGATGCTTTTTGTGCAGCAAATTGGTCCAATACTAAAACCAGATGGAGGAGATTTTGGGTAAATATACTGATTTTTCAGACAGTTAATCGAGAGAATATCACATATAGTTGGCGGATGGGGTGTCCCTATCACTCTTATTCAAGAGCGTTCGCTGCCGTCCAGAAAATCCTCACCCCCCAAGGGCTTGGGTGTAGGCGTTGTTCAGTGG
The DNA here is from genome assembly GCA_039197065.1 of Pseudomonadota bacterium. Classification (GTDB taxonomy): domain Bacteria; phylum Pseudomonadota; class Alphaproteobacteria; order Geminicoccales; family Geminicoccaceae; genus JANQPX01. The sequence goes on from JBCCUL010000055.1 coordinate 320, forward strand.
CGTTCATTGCAGGCCCGCTCTAAGCGGAGATCTTGTAGGGACCGTCGTAGGGACATACGTAACCCACGTCCCTTCCCGGTCATTCAAAGGGAGAAAACGCCATGCCCAAGACAGCTCAGAATCTCTTGAGCGCCGTCGCCGTAAAGAACGCCAAGCCCGGTCGACACTCCGATGGCGGCGGCCTTTATCTTAATGTGCGGAAGGGGCATGGCAGCCCTAAGGCCCTGAGCAGGGCTTGGCTTTTCCGCTGGCGCGACAAGGCGAGGGACGGGAGGCTTCGAGACTTGGGCCTAGGGTCGACGTCCACCGTCACACTTGCCGAGGCTCGGGAGATGGCGGGCCGTCTGCGCAAGGCGGTGGCGGAGGGGAGAGACCCCGTTGCTGAGCGCGATGGCGCTGGCGATGCCGAGGAGCCCGAGCCGGCCCTAACCTTCGAGGCCGCCGCCCGCCAGGTTCACGCCGAGCAGCGAACCGGCTGGAAGAATGGCAAGCACCAAGACCAATGGATCAACACCCTCCAGCTTTACGCCTTTCCGAAGATCGGCCATCGCCCGGTGGATGAGATCGCAAGCGGTGAGGTCAAGGAGGTCTTGATGCCGATCTGGAACACGAAGCCGGAGACCGCGCGTCGTGTCCGCCAGCGGATGAGATTGACCTTTGATTGGGCGATTGCATGCCAGCATCGGGACAAGGCTAACCCGGTTGATGCTCTGCGCGCCGCCATGCCCCGACAGGCAGCGAAGAAAAGGCACTTTGCGGCCATGCCCTACGCCGAGGTCCCGGCCGTCCTCCTCACTCTTAGGGGCAATGAGAAGGCCAATCTTCGTGTGAAGTTGGCGCTGGAGTTCTTGATCCTAACGGCAGCCCGGACTGGCGAGGTGATCGGGGCCCGCTGGTCCGAGATCGATCGGGAGTCGGCTACCTGGACTGTACCGGCAGATCGGATGAAGGCAGGGCGCGAGCACCGCGTACCCCTCTGCGATCGCTGCCTGGAGATTTTGGACGAAGCCGAGACCATGCGCTCAGCTCATGACGTCGACGATGGCCTTCTTTTCCCCGGCCGGAACTGGCGCTCACCGATGAGTAATATGAGCCTGACGATGACGCTTCGCCGAATGGGTCATGATGACGTCACCGTTCATGGCTTTCGGTCCAGCTTCAGGGATTGGGCCGCCGATCGTACCGCCACCCCCCGCGATGTCTGCGAGGCGGCGCTTGCTCACACCGTCCGCGATCGGGTGGAAGCTGCCTACCGGAGGACGGATCATTTCGATGCCAGACGGCTGCTGATGAATGAGTGGGCCGCGTTCCTGGCCAGCGGTGAGGCCAAGGTGGTGACGCTCCGGGCTGCCTGCGGCTAGCCCATCCCATAAAGAACCCGGCCCCGGCGACGTCGCAAGCGTCCACCGGGGCCATCAAAAGCCTGTCAGAGAGGCCAATGATTGATCTCCCCAAGGATCCTACGGCGATCAACGTTCTTCAAGTCTTTCAGCACCATCTTGGTGTGAGCGGGCTTCGCCCCCCTTATCTCCCTCCCCCTGATCATGACCGTGATGGTTACGCCTCCATAGAGACCGCTCTGCAGGTCGTGGGGGGCGCTCAGCACGGCGATGCGTGGGTGGGGAATGAGCTTGCCCCCACCTCTCGACTCCCCCCTGGTGAGGCCCGGAAGGTCTTTGAGGCGTTTGTCGAGATACCGGAATTTACCTCGATCCATGACGACATAATTCGGGAGTTTATGGACTTGCCAGAAGTCAGCACCCGCTGGCGGCAAGCGGTCCGCCGACTCCGGCAATACCTAATCGATGGGTGGGTCCACGCCATCGACCCCGTCACCCCCAAGGGCAAGCGGCTTAGCCCTTCATTTTGGATCGATGAAAAGCGCGGCCTGGCGGTGCTGGAGCATGGAGAGGTCGAGACCAAGGACGGCCGCTGGCTCCGCCCCTTGATCGATTCGCGGACTCTTGGCGAGGCCGTAGCCGCCACCCAAGAGGGTGTCGATGTCGGTGTGGCACGGGCGGCACGCTCGGGTGGTGATGGCGAGGGGGGCGAGTCTCCCGAGGCGGTGCAGGAATCTCCGAAGGTGGGGCCGGTGGAATGGCTGGAGTCGATGAAGAGGGAGTGGGGAGAGCGCCCACCGGGCAAGCGCAAAGCCTATAACCAATATCGCGACGATCCCCGCACCGTTTATTGCAAGCGCGGGGAAGATTTCTACCTCGAATTCGACGAGATCATAGGCGTGCGCGGTCCGGGGGAGAAGCGCATCAAAGGTTGAGTCTGAAATGCCGAATGAAATGACAGGTTATTAGCCGGAGGACATTTAGGTTTGGCATTTCGTTTGTGAGAGACTTTTCCGGTCAATCCACCCTTGCCCGGAGAAAGTCAATGACGGCCCTCTCTCTATCCTCGACTCCATCCCCCGCCCCGGCTTCCCGGCGGTTGATCCGCATCGACGAGGTTCTTCGTCGGACGGGCTTGGGGCGCACCTCCATTTACAACCGGATAGCTACTGGCGAGTTCCCGCGCCAGATCCCGCTCGGGCCCCATGCTTCGGCGTGGGTCGAGTCCGAGGTGGACGAGTGGATTAATAAGCGGATCGCCGAGCGCGACGTCGAGGACTAGCCCCATGGGGTCGATCGACTTCGCGCGGATCAATGAGGAGGCCCTACGGGTTTTGCCCGCCCTCCTCCGGAGGTGGCTTGCCGACGGTCAGGTGCAGGCTGGCGAATACATCGCAAGAAATCCCACCCGAAACGACCGCAAGCCCGGCTCATTCAAAATCCGACTTCGAGATTGCCGGTGGGCGGATTTCGCTACCGGCGACCGGGGCGGCGATCCGATCAGCCTGACGGCCTACCTCCACAACCTGCCCCAGGGCGAGGCGGCCAAGCAGCTCGCCCATATGCTGGGCCTTCGAGGAAATGACAGTGACCGATCACGTTAACGCCTTCGCCCCTCTGAGCCCCGATGAGAGGGCGGAAAGTGGCAGCGTACCCCCTCCGGCCGATGCCTTCGAGGCGGTGCCGTGGCGGGGCTCTGATGATGCGGCGGTGATGGGGATTCTTGGTCTTTTCGAGAAAATGGGGAAGCCATCCTCTCATTACCCGTATTACTGGGATTTCGGTGATCTGGCTGGGGTCGTTCTTCGATGGGACTACGGGCCAAAAGACAAGACATTTCGGGTCGCCTTCCACGGCCAAGAGGGAGGAGAGGACCCTCGCTGGCACGCAAGAGCTCCACAATCCGATAGGCCGATATTCGGGCTCCAGGCCTTAAAAGGCAGCTCACCAGCTCAGCTCGTCGTATGCCATGAAGGCGAAAAGGACGCCATGAGGGCGCATGAAGAGCTTCCTGCCTTCGTACACATCACATCCTTAGGCGGCTCTAACGCAGCTAATAAGACCGACTGGAGCCAGGTCAAAGGACGTGACGTCACCATTTTCCGCGATGGCAACAAGGCGGGGAAGGAGTACGCCGAGTCCGTAGCCAGACTTTGCTGGGACGCTGAAGCCCGATCAATTTCCATTGTGCAGCCTCCCGAGGACGCGCCCGGCGATTGGGACTTTTCGTGGGCCTTAGAAAATGGCGGCTACACGCCCGAGCGGCTAGAGAAACTGATCAATGGCGCAACGCCTTGGGTGGCGAAGGACGCTAAGCCACGCTTCAGCGTGATCAACATCGCGGAGTTTCTGAGTCGCGACCTGCCCAAGCGGAAAATGTTGATCGATCCGGTAATCCCGAGCCAAGGCCTAGCCATGCTCTACGCCGAAAGGGGGGTGGGCAAGACACTGGTAGGGCTGACCATGGCTTATGCCGCTTCTACGGGCTTGGGGGCGCTTGGGTGGTCGGTGCCGGAGGCGCGGAGCGTTCTTTACATCGATGGCGAGATGCCAGCCTCCGCCATGCAGGAGCGGATTGCCATGATCGCCAAGGGCCTAGGGAGTAGAATAAACCCTGACAACTTCCGCTTGATCACCCCCGACCTACAGCCCGATTTCTGCATCCCAAGCCTTGCCAGCCCCGAGACTCAAGAGGAGCTGGAGCCTTATCTCGAAGGCGTCGATTTAATCGTGATCGACAACATCAGCACCCTTTGCGAGCACGGCCGGGAGAATGAGGGGGAAAGCTGGAAGCCAATCCAGGGGTGGGCCCTCCGGCAACGTCGCTTAGGACGATCTGTTCTATTTGTCCACCATGCCGGTAAAGGCGGCCAGCAACGCGGCACCAGCAAGCGCGAGGACATCCTAGACACGGTGATCGTGCTCCGCCGCCCCGCCAATTATCAGATGGAGGAGGGGGCCCGCTTCGAGGTTCACCTGGAGAAGGCCAGAGGCATCACAGGTGACGCCGCAAGCCCCTTCGAGGCCTACCTGGAGGTGGTCGACAACGCCGCAACTTGGACCCTGAAGAAGCTGGAGAATGCGCACTATGACCAAGTGGCAGAGCTTAGCGAGCTTGGCCTTTCCGTGCGCGAGATCGCTGAAGAGATCGGGATCGGGAAAAGCACGGTCCATAGGTACAAAAGGCAGGCTGAAGAGAAAGGTGATATGGGCAAGCAAAACAGCAAAAAGAGGGGTGGAAAATGACTCGCCCCAAAATCCAATACCTACCTACGCGTGAGAAGGTGTCCCGCGTCCCAAGAGTATAGGGGTGGGACAGTGGGACAGAACGCCATTTTGCGGGACAAAAGCGCGGGACAGGACGAAAAGGTGATTGACGTTTCGCCCTTGATTTCTGCGGTGTTCGGGCGGGACAAGGGGTGGGACAAATGCGGGACAAGGGTGGGACAAAGAGTGTCCCACGCCCCCTCTGAAAAAAAGGCTTGTGGGACAGCTATAAACAGGCCCGAAGAAAAATCTGGTAACCAAAAGTTGGGCTCGGACTCAAGTAAGGCTCCGAGGGGCGATTTCGGCTCCCAATTCCCCGAGGATCAGGAGGAATGGAAGGACGCCAAGCGCGTCTTCAAAGACAGCTTTCCGCCCGCCTTCGATCCGGTCCAGCACATCGTAGGTATCCCATTCGAGTACCGCCTTACCGAAGCCGATTATCAGGCCAAGGTCGACTTCTTGAACGGCCTCCTGGCGCATCACCCGGATGATGGTAGGGGTGACGGTTGGCGTCAGTGGCGGCGACGTTTCGAGGAGCAAATACAGGAGATGCGGACTGCCAAGCGGCGTGCTGCTGACGTGGCGGCGCTGACCCGCCTTCATCGAGAATCATATGCCGCCTCCGTCGCCCACGCCGAGCGGAGAAATTTTCCGCCCAACGAGCGGGAAGATAATGACGCCATCCCGATGGTGCACCCCTCATGGGCGGCAGACATCAGAGATGCTGAAGATCGCTTTAGTGCCTCCCGGGACGCGGATACCGACTTTCGGCGTGAAGACGTGCTGTCGATCGCGGTCAGCTATGAGGGGCCAGCCACAGGCCAGCAGAGACGCTTTTGGAAGCGGGAGGGCGGGGCCATCGCCATACCACGGCGCGTTTACGTCACTCACGACACCGTGCGGCTCCTGATCTGGCGATCGGAGGCCGATGGCTTGAAGGAGCTAGGCGCGACGTTCCCCGGTGTCAGGCGAGGGCCGGGTAAGATCGAAATCGAGACATCAAAGCACTTTCATCCGAAGGTCACTAGCAAAGGGGTGAGGCTACACGACGACCTACGCGGAAACGGGCTCCGACTGACCGTCGAAGACGATCTGCTCTTGGTGGTCACCTGCAGCAAGAAGATGGAGTTGGAGGACCACACCCTGAACGACATCTTCCCAAACGCCGAGCTGCTGAGAGAGGTGGTGAGGCAGGAGCGCGGAGCACCTCCATGAAGTGCATCCTTCCCCTGCGAGGGTGTCATGAAAAGTGCATCGCGGTTGATGTGCTTCCTCCTCACATTTCCACCTTTGCGACAGAGAAAAGCCCAAAATCTCAACAGTTCTGAGGCTTCCCGAGTGCATCGAGGCGCTTCACGTCCAGAGGAGCGACGTGAGTCCACCCATTGAAGACGGCGAGCTTTACGAGATCGACATCAAGACCGTGATTGACGAGACGCCTACTGACCAGCAGATGCCACCGTATGCCACCTAATGACAGCTACCTGACGTTACCTGATGCTACCTGATCGTAGCTAGATGAGGCTCCAGAAATGACGTCAAGCCGACCGCCGACGATGACGAGCTTGGCCCTGCGCATAAGCCGGTGGTGGCATTGTGAGCAGCCCGATTTCAACGGATTTACGGCAATGTTGATGGTTTTTTTGCCCCTATCTCGCACATGCTCACCCCCCCCCACTGATTTTGCTCGGTGGTAGCGGACGATGAAGGTGAATGCGGAGTCCGCTAGGGGCAAGGGAAGGCCTCAATCATGGCCATTGTGATCGTGATCGGCGCGACGTAATGCAAACGTTCAGGGTTATCCGCCAGCCACTTCTTGACGACGGCAATTAGCTGAAATCCATCACCAGCGGATGGCAGGCAGTAATGCCATGCGGGCGGGGTGTAGCCGTTAGCCATGGCGACAACATCGGCATCAACCACCCCCATGATGTACGATATGCAAGCTCTCCACATCGAATCATCTGGCGAGTTGCACGCGCCGTGTAATTCCTCCGCCGTCATTCGGCTCACATTGTCCCTCTTGGGATAAGGGCCGCTATCGGCAGCCACCGGCCCAGCAAACAGCAACGCCAGCAAGAGCACGAGTTTACGCAACATGATTAATTTTCCTCTGAAAGGGTGGCTTGGTGCTCGCGATCACGGATCGCCAATTCAGTCAACCATTCGTACCAAGGGGGCGGGCAGCGAGTTCTTCCTCAATATCGGCAGAAACAGCCCGATACTCGGCGATGCGGCCATGATCCTTGTAAATGCTGGAAGCTGAAAGCAAGAGTCCGAACACCACCCAGACCGCACCAAAGCCAATCCACAGCCGATAGAAAAATCGCTCGATAGGCTAGAGATTTATAGCCTCCATCGAATAGCTCCTGTGATTTTTGTGCAGTCCTAGAGCGGCGATTTTGATGACCTTTTTTTAATCGGGGCGGCGGCATGACGCTCGATTGAGGCTACCACCTTGAAGCACCTGCCCAAGACCCGCCCCCGTTCGGTGATACGAATAAAGCACCTCGCCTTGATCGATCAGAAAGGTAACCATCGCCGTCGTGATTCGACTCTCGACTAGAAACGTTGGCGTGTCGTTTATCTGCGTGACAGTGCCAGTGATCACCGGCCCGCCAATGTCGAAGCCGTCGCCGCTGACAAGCAGCCTGATGCTATCGCGCTCATGCCACCCGTCTTTTTCCCACGCTCCGCTGGCCGCGTAGTAATGCCGGCCGGTTAGGTAGTCGCACTCCAAAAGAACGTCTTGGTCATGGGCGGGTGCTTCGAGGGCGATCAACATGCAAGTGGCGGCGAGAACAAGCTTCGTCTTCATGGGGCGTGTCCTTTCTTTTTTTGCATTGGTGGCTCCTTTACGGAGTCGAGCCTTGCAAGGGATGGGTAGGCGCTGGTGACCGGACGCGCCAGACCTTGCATGACGGCCACAGGAGAGCGGCTCGATCAAACGCTGGGCGTCCAGTCGAATCCAACGCGCCCGGCCATAGGCTGAGCGGCGTTTCCTGTGAGCGGGGTGCAAGACCCACACCGTCAATTTTGGTGACGGCGGGATGAGCATATGCCCGTACCGCCTGACGGTAACTCCGGTTTTTTTGACGGATTTCGATTTTTAATAGGGACGCAAGTAGGGACGCAAAAAAGCCAAAAAACTGGAAATGGAGGTTTTCTGCGGTGTTTGTGGAGTTGACTGGCGGATGGGGTGGGATTCGAACCCACGAGGAGCTTGCACCCCTGCTGGTTTTCAAGACCAGTGCCTTCAACCACTCGGCCACCCATCCAGACGGCAACTTCTTGTTCAGCTACTGTGGGTTAACTGCTCTCGCCAGCGGTTTCCTATATATGCTCGCCAAGCACAGTCATATTAAGCCCACTTATTTAGCACACGGATGGAAACCACATCGCGCGCGCAGGCGCAAGGGCGTCTTCTTAACCGGCAGCGTTGATGAAAGGCTCAGGGCAACACAGCCCACCCTGAGCCCAACAGGCGGAATTTTCTCACGCCAAGTGGTCCAAGAATAGGGTCAAGCGCAATCAAAAAGCCTCTGCCAACAAGGCGCGGACCAGAGCCGGGGTTGCGTCACGTCGAGGACAAGAGAGGCGAACAGGATCTGATCCGGCATGTCTCCTGCCTTCTTGCCTCCGTCCATCACTTCGTGTTTTTCATGGAAGCAGGAGGCATTGCTGGCGCCTACGCGTCGGCTTCAACCAAAAAGGAAAAACGTCATGATTACACTGCGCGCGACCCTCTTATCCTCGAGCGTCGGTCTGGCTGCGCTGTCCGTCGGCGCCGCCGAGGCGCAAGAAATCCGCTTCATGTGCTATGGCGACGGCAATGAGTGCGAGGTCAGCCAGGATATCCTGGACCGCTTTGAGGCGGAAAACCCTGACATCAAAGTCATCCTGGACAAAGTGCCCTATCAGGCGATCCTCGAGACCCTGCCGGTACAGCTTGCCGCCGGCGAAGGACCGGATCTGGCGCGCGTCACCGATCTCGGCGGCCTTAGCGAATACTATCTCGATATCACGCCCTATGTGGATGCCGGCTATTGGGAAGAGAATTTCGGTGAGACGCTGAACTGGTATCGGAAAGGCGCCGATGACGCGGGCATCTACGGTATGATGACCCAGCTCACCATCACCGGTCCCTATATCAACAAGACGCTGTTCGATCAGGCCGGCGTCGAGCCGCCGGCCGACGACGCCGATTGGGACAGCTGGGCTGCTGCCGCCAAACAAGTCGCCGAGGCGACGCAAACCCCCTTCCCCATGGCGATGGACCGCTCCGGTCATCGCATCGCCGGCCCCGCCATCTCCATGGGCGCCAAGATTTTTTCGGACGACGGAACGCCCGCCATCGTTGACGACGGTTTCTCGGCGATGATCGAAAAATTCGTCGGCTGGAACCAGGACGGCACCATGGCGATCGACGTCTGGGGCGGCCAGGGCGGCGCCAGTTACCAGGATGCGGCGCAGGAATTCGTCAATGGTCAGCTCGTCTACTACTTTTCCGGCAGCTGGCAGGTCGGCCGCTTCGATGAGGCGATCGGCGATGCCTTTGACTGGCAGGTGGTCGGCAGCCCTTGCGGCGCAGGCGGCTGCACCGGCATGCCCGGCGGCGCCGGCATGGTCGGGTTCAGCCAGACCGAGCACCCCGAAGCCGTCGCCAAGGTCATGGACTGGTTCGCCCGTGAGGACAATCACGCCGAGCTGATCGCACGCACCAAGAACGTGCCGGCCCATGCCGGACTGGCTGCCAGCGGCATCGACTATCCGGATGTCTCGGAACAGGCGGCGGCCGCGCTCGGTGGCTGGGCTCAGCAAGTCTCGAAACTGTCGCCGGTCGCCTTTGCCTATCAGGGCTATCCCGGCAATCGCGCCATGTTCAACGCCACGGTCAATCGCGTGACCCAGGCAATCGTCGGCGAGCTGTCGGTCGAGGATGCGCTGGCCAGGATCAGCGCTGATGTCGAAGAGGCGGTCGCCGAAGCCGCGAAGTAATGGGTTCGGGGGCGATGGGCAGCCTCTTAAGCGGGATCTTCACGCCGCTCTTCGCTGTCTTCATGGGTCTTTTCGAGCGGCCCATGGTCTGGGCGCAAAGGCGGCTTGGCCAAAGCAAGATCGCCTGGCTGTTCCTCGCCCCCAACCTGATCATCTTCGGCCTGTTCACCTTTCTGCCGATCATCCTGAACTTCTATTACGCCACCACCGGCGGCGTGAAGATCCTGCCGGAGGACCGGGTCTATGTCGGCGCCGACAACTTCAAAGAACTCCTCACCTGCGACGACTATCTGAACCCCAACAGCTGCAATAAGGATCTCTTCTGGAAAGCGGTCTTCAATACCGGCCTGTTCGTTACCCTTCAGGTCGGCTTCATGATTTTCTTTTCACTGATCACCGCCCTCGTGCTGAATGCTGAAATCAGAGCGCGCGGTTTTTTCCGCAGTGTCTTTTTCTACCCTGTGCTCCTGTCGCCGGTGGTCGTCGCGCTGATCTGGAAATGGATCCTGCAGCGTGAAGGCATTTTGAACGGCTGGCTGACCAGCCTCGGTCTCGATCCGATCATCTGGCTCCTGAGCGCGGACTGGGCGTTCTTCTGGGTCATCTTCGTCAGCATCTGGGCGCATATGGGCTTCTACACGCTCATCCTGCTCGCCGGCCTGCAGGCCATACCGAAAGACGTCTACGAAGCCGCCGAGATGGATTCCGCCAGCGCCTGGCGCACCTTCCATCGCATCACCCTCCCCCTTCTCATGCCGAACATGCTGGTGGTTCTGGTGCTGGCCCTGATCAAGGGCGTGCAGAGCTTCGATGAGATCTTCGTGCTGACCGGAGGCGGCCCGGGCTCGGCCACGCTACTGATCGTTCAATATATCTACGAGACAGGCTTCTCCGTGCAGCCGCAGCTCTTCGGCATCGCCGCAGCCGCCTCCCTGATGCTGGCGATCGTGCTTCTGATCCTGACGCTCGCCCAACTCTGGCTCAATCGGAAGAGCGTCGATGGCTAGTCGAACGTCGACAGCGATGAGCTTTCTTACGCGCACGCGCGGGCGAAACGGTCCCGATTGGACCGACTGGCTATGCTACGGCTATCTGCTGCTCGGCGTTTTCCTGATGTTCGGCCCGGTCATCTGGGTGACGCTCTCCTCCTTCAAGTCCGAAGCGCAGCTCCTGGAGTTTCCGCCGACCTTCCTCCCCTACGGCCAGATCAGCGTCGAGGTCGAAGGTTACGACGACGCCCTGCCGCTCTTCGAAATCACCGCGGGCGAGCATGCCGGCAAGCGTCTCGCCCAGATCCGACGCATCGGCATCCAGGCCCAGATGGTGGATCCGGCGGATCCCGGCGAGCGCATCGATATCGGCATCAATGATCGAACGCCGGTCAGAGAGATGACGTTTGCCTGGTCCAACTACACGGATCTGTTCGAAAAATTCAGCTTCATGCGCTACTTCTGGAACAGCGTGTTCATCACGGCGATGGCCACCATCATCATGCTGCTATTCAATTCGATGGCCGCCTTCGCACTTTCCAAATACCGCTTCAAAGGCCGGATGACCGTGCTGGTGATCATCATCGCCACCTTGATGATTCCGGTCACCATCGTCCTGGTGCCGGCCTATCTGGTCGTCGCCAAGCTCGGCATGCTGAACTCGCCCTGGGGCGTGATCCTGCCGGGCGCAGCGACGCCGACCGGCGTGTTCCTGCTTCGCCAATATATGCTCACGATCCCCGACGAGCTCATCGACGCTGCGCGCATGGACCATGCGAGCGAGTGGAAGATCTACTGGCGCATCATCCTCCCGCTCAGCGCCCCTGCCCTCGCCGTCCTTGCGATCTTCGCGATCATGTGGCGCTGGAACGACTTCCTCTGGCCGCTGATCGTGCTTAGCGAAAGCGAGAAGTTCACCCTCCAGCTCGCTCTCAACTCGTTCCAGGGAGACCTCAACACCCAATGGCATAATCTCCTCGCCATGACCGTCCTCACCCTCCTGCCCATCACCTTGGTGTTTGCGTTCCTGCAGCGCTACATCACCACGGGCATCGCCAACACGGGCATCAAATGACCGGAAAAGCCCAGATCCTGGTTGATCCCTTTCCCCGCGTGGAGGAGATGATCTTCACAGGCCCGAGCCGGGCCAGGCTGGACGCTGTCGCGGAGCTTGTTTGTTACTGGGAGCCAGGACGGATGCCGTCCGAAGACGTGGAGCGGCTTCTGCCTGAGATCGACATCATCATCGGGCAGACGCATCTGGATCGGGCGCGCATCGATCGGGCGAAACGCCTGAAGGCCGTGATCAATGTGAAGGCCAATTGGGAACCCTTCATCGACTACGACTACCTGCAAGCCAGGGGCATTTACGTGTTGACGGTGGCGCCTTGCATGGGGCCTGCGGTTGCCGAGTGGTGCCTGGGCGCTGCGATCGATCTCGGGCGCGGCATTACCAAGGCGGATGGCCTGTTTCGCGCCGGCAAGGAAGCCTACAGCCTCGCCGGCAACCGCAATGCGGTCTCGCTGTTCGGCGCCGAGGTCGGGCTGATCGGCTATGGCAATCTCGGCCGCTCCCTCGTTCCCCTGCTCCGCCCTTTCGGCCCGACCATCCGCGTCTATGATCCCTGGCTGCACGAGCGCTATCTCGAAGCCGAGGGCGTCATCCCTGCCGTGCTCGACAAAGTGCTGAGAAGCAGCCAATACCTCTTCCTGCTCGCAGGCGTCAGCACTGAAAATGAGGGTTTTCTTGATGCCGACAAGCTCGATAGGATCAAGAAGGACGCCTGCGTCATCCTGGGCAGCCGCGCCGAAATCGTCGATTTCCCAGCCCTGCTCAAACGCGCCCAAGCCCGCGCCTTTCGCCTGACTGTCGATGTTTATCCCGAAGAACCCGTGCCACCCACAGACCCCATACGTAAGGCTGAACACCCCGTGTTATCGGCGCATCGGGCCGGTGGGATTCCCGACACTTACAGGCGGATGGCCGAGTGGATGGCCGACGACATCGAGCAGATCCTGAAGGGTCTGCCGCCGCTACGCCTGCAGCGGGCGGAGCCGACGCTGGCTGCCAAGATGAGGAGCAGGTGAAACGCCATGATATGCGACCCATCGCTGCCTCGCCGCAGATTAACGAAATCTCAACCTATCAGAGGCAAGGTGACTATGTCTGGTCCATGCGATCCTGGGAGTCTGAGCCCGGCCACACACTCTCTCGGGCGGGCGGATTCCCAGGATCGCATGGATCATGTGGATGAGGATAGCGGCGAAAGGTTAAGGTTCTCTTGCCTGTTCGCCTTCAATGCTGAACCGCAAGCCGGGACTGTTTGATGGCGACGTTGGAGCTGGAAAAGATCGTCAAACGCTACGAGGCCGTCCAGGTGATCCACGGTGTCGATTTGCGCATCGATGATGGCGAGTTCTGCGTCTTCGTCGGTCCCTCCGGCTGCGGGAAATCCACGCTCTTGCGCATGATCGCTGGCCTGGAAGAGATTACCGAGGGCGAGATCAGGATCGACGGCGAGCGCGTCAATGAAACCAGTGCGGCCGGGCGCGGCCTGGCGATGGTCTTCCAGTCCTACGCGCTCTACCCGCATATGACGGTGAAGCAGAACCTCTCTTTCGGCCTCGAAAACATCAAGACGCCGAGGGAGGAGATCGAGAGCCGCGTCGCCGAAGCCGCGCGCATGCTGCAGATCGAACCGCTCCTTGCGCGAAGACCCGGCCAGCTATCCGGCGGCCAGCGCCAGCGGGTTGCGATCGGCCGCGCCGTCGTGCGCGAGCCCAAGATCTTTTTATTCGACGAGCCGCTTTCCAACCTGGATGCCGAGCTGCGTGTCCAGATGCGGGTCGAGCTTGCCGATCTGCATGCACGCATCGGCAATACCATGATCTATGTCACCCACGACCAGACCGAGGCCATGACCATGGCCGACAAGATCGTGGTGCTGCGCGATGGCCTGATCGAGCAGGTCGGAGCCCCCCTCGACCTCTACAACCAGCCCGCCAACCGCTTCGTCGCCGGCTTTATCGGCAGCCCGCGCATGAATTTTCTCGACGGGGTGCTTTCAGCAGCCGATGCGGTCAGCATTGACGGGATATCGCCGGTGCCTCTGCGCGAGCCGATCAGCTCGACGCCGATCGGCGGCACCGTCACCTATGGCATTCGCCCTGAGCATGTGCGTCTGAGCGATGACGCCGACGGCGCCATCCCGGCCACGGCGGCCAGCGTCGAGCAGCTCGGCAGCGATAGCTATCTTTACTGCCAGCTTCCCGCTGGCCAGGCACTGACCGTTCATCATCCGGGCCAGACGGGCGCCCGACGCGGCGACGCCGTTCACCTCCGTCTCGACATGGAGGCCGCGCATGTCTTTGCGGAAGATGGCGTCGTGCTCTCGAGCTGACTTATTTCGGGTGTGATCAACGTTGCCGGGCCATCTAGCGATCGTCCACAACGACGATCTTCAGCTCCCCCGGACCATGAGCGCCCTTGACCAGACGGCCTTCAATGTCGGTGGTGCCCGAAGCGCCGGTGATCAGGCAGGCATTGCGCGGCGTCGGATTGCCGGCCGCTCGGGCGGCGTCGGCGTAGTCTTCGAGATGGGACAGAATTGTCGATGCGCGGATGGCGACGATATGGACGGCCGGCAGGAAGTTGAGCAGGATCGGCATGTCGGCAGCGGAATGGAAGACGAGCGAGCCTGTTTCGGCGATGCAGAAGCGTGCAAGACCGACGGCCACCTTGTCGTCGACATCGTTGGTCAAGGTGATGCCGGCGCCGGTCCAATCGAGGCCGGTAAGGTCGGCGGTAGGCTGAAGGGCTACCTGCAGCGGCCTGCCGCTCTCATCGAGCCATTTTGCAATCTTCGCCGGCAAGGCATTCAGATCATCGATGCGATCGACGGAAGCGCCGACCTTGGGGCCTGTGGCGCGCTCGATGAACGCGTCGATCGGGTCGTCAGCGGTGATCGCGGGGCGTGCCGTCGCAGGATCGGTGATCAGGTTTCTGGCGTCCTCAGCGATCTGATCGGCAGATGTCTCTTCAGTTCCATGTGCCCGCTCGATCGCTTGAAAGATGGCTGATCGCGCGTTGCTCATCGACCGCTCCGCCGTTTCTTGTAGGCCTGCATGAAGGTCTGCCGTCTCGGCGCGGGAAAGTCGCGATGATCGGTCCAGGCGCCGACAAAGGGCAGCCGCTTGATCCAGCCGCGCCTGCCTAAGAGACGAAGCCCGAAGACGGCGAGGCGGTTGCCGAGGTGATAGAGCGCTGGCCGACTGGCGACGAAGGCCCAGATCTTCATTCCGCCGCGGGTCGTTCCCGCTTCCAGGCCTTCGCGCCAGCTGCGATCCCGCCAGCCGCGGAGCAGGGTCGGAAGCGGGATCTCGACCGGGCAGACCTCGGCACATTTGCCGTTCAGCGTGCAGGCGTGGGGCAGATCGCGGGACTTGGCGAGGCCATCGAGGGCAGGTGTGAGCACCGAGCCCATCGGTCCCGGATAGGTGGCACCATAGGCATGGCCTCCGATCTGCCGATAGACCACGCAGTGGTTCATACAAGCGCCGCAGCGGATGCAGCGCAGCATCGCCTGAAGTCCTTCCTGCAACATCTTTGTTCGGCCGTTGTCCACCAGGACGATATGGAATTCCTCTGGACCGTCGGCATCGCGCTGGCGCTTCGGGCCGCAATGGAAGGTGGTGTATTGGGTGAAGTCGCCGCCGGTTGCGGAGCGCACCAGAAGGCGGAGTAAAACGAAAGCATGCTCCATCGACGGCACCAGCTTTTCAATGCCAGCCGTGACGATGTGCATTCTGGGCGGCGTGGTGGTGAGTTCGGCATTGCCTTCATTGGTGACCGTGCAGACCGCCCCCGTATCGGCGATCAGAAAATTGGCGCCTGAGATGCCGACATCCGCGCTCATGAATTTCTCGCGTAGATCCCGCCTGGCGCTGGCGACCAGATCCTCGACCTCACCGCCTTTAGGCGCCTGCTTATGCTTGTCTTGAAAGAGCTCAACCACCTCTTCTCGGGTCTTGTGCATCGCGGGCCAGACGATGTGGGAGGGCGTCTCGTCCGCAAGTTGCACGATATGTTCGGCGAGGTCCGTCTCAACCCGCTCGATGCCGGCATCCAATAGAGCGTGCGGGAGGCCGATCTCCTCGCCGAGCATCGACTTCGCTCGCGTCACGTGCTTGGCGCCCGCCTGCCTGCAGAGATCAACGACGATCTTGCAGGCTTCTTCGGATGTCCGCGCCCAATGAACTTTCGCACCTGACGCCTTCGCATTCTCCTCGAACAGGCGAAGATAATGCGCGAGGTGGGCGATGACGTGATCCTTGATCCGCCGGCCGCGAGCACGCGCCTCCGCAAATTCGGGAAACTCGTCGACCGCAGCGGCACGTTTTCGTTCGGCCGTGCCCGCCGTGCGCTCGATGGCGAGCTTGAGGCGCTCATCGGCGAGTGCGCTTGCGGCACGCGACTTGAAACCGGCTTCAGCCGAGGTCATCGCGCTCGCTTTCTTCGCCGATCGCCGGTCCATCGCCCATGCCGGCGATCACCTCGGCGGCGTGCATGACGCGGACCTTGTCACCGTTTCGCGACAGCTTGCCAGCGATGTTGATCAGGCAGCCGAGATCGCCGCCGAGCAGAAGGTCCGCGTCGGCCTCGACCGCGGCTTTCGCCTTTTCGCCGACAATGGCGTTTGAGATGGCCGGATATTTGACGCAGAACGTGCCGCCGAAGCCGCAGCAGACGTCATTGCCGGGAAGCGGTTTGAGATCGAGGCCGTCGACGGCGCCAAGCAGGGTGCGCGGCTGCTTGAAGATGTTGAGCTCGCGCAGGCCGGAGCAGCTGTCGTGATAGCTGGCGCTCCGGTTCAGGCGAACGCCGTCGGGCTTGTACCCCCGGACATCGACCAGAAAGCTCATCAGCTCGTAGGTCTTGGCAGCCAGCGCCTCCGCGCGTGGCAGCCACGCCGGATCGCCGGCAAGCGCCTCTTTGTAGTGGGATTTGACCATGCTGGCGCAGGAGCCGGAGGGGATGATCAGGTAGTCGAAGCCTCCGAATTGTTCGATCACCTGACGCGCCAGCGCCGCGGCGGCATCGGTGGCGCCGGCGTTGAAGCCCGGCTGACCGCAGCAGGTCTGCGCCTCCGGAACCAGGACCTCGCAGCCGGCCTCCTCGAGCAGCTTGATCGTGGCAAAGCCGATCTCCGGCCGGAGAAGGTCGACCAGACAGGTGACCAGGAGGCCGACCCGCGGCCGGTTCTGTGGAGGCGTCGTTTGTTCGGCCAAGGATAGGCCTCCCGGCTTACTTCCTCTTCTTGGGCGGCATCAGGTCGGTGATGTTGCCCTCGAACATCTCGGCGGCGAAGTTGACGGTCTCGGACAGCGTTGGGTGCGGATGGATGGTGTGGCCGAGGTCGACCGCATCCGATCCCATCTCGATCGCGAGCGCCACCTCGGCGATCAGATCGCCCGCATTGGGACCGACGATGCCTGCGCCGACGACCCGATCATTCTCCTCGTCGAACAGCACCTTGGTCATGCCTTCGTCGCGGCCAATCGACAGCGAGCGACCGGAGGCGGCCCAGGGAAAAGCGCCCTTGCCGACTTTGATGCCGTCAGCCTTCGCCTGATTCTCGGTCATGCCGACCCAGGCGACCTCGGGATCGGTATAGGCGACCGAGGGGATCACGCGCGCATCGAACGCCCGTTTATGGCCAGCTGCGACCTCGGCAGCGACCTTGCCCTCATGCACGGCCTTGTGCGCGAGCATCGGCTGGCCGACCACGTCGCCGATCGCGAAGATATGCGGCTGGTTGGTGCGCATCTGATTGTCGACCGCGATGAAGCCGCGCTCGTCGACCGTGACGCCCGCCTTGTCCGCGCCGATCTTCTTGCCGTTGGGGGCGCGGCCGACCGCAACCAGGATCTTGTCGAACGTATCCTCGAAGGTGCCGTCCGGTCCTTCGAACGTCACCTTCAGGCCTTTCTTCTGCGCCTCGACCGCGGTGACCTTGGTCTTCAAAAGAAGCTTCTCGTAACGCTTCTCAATGCGCTTGTGCAGCGGCTTCACGATGTCCTTGTCGGCGCCGGGGATGAGCTGGTCCATCAGCTCGACCACGGTGATCTTGGAACCAAGCGCGTCATAGACGCAGGCCATCTCGAGGCCGATGATGCCGCCGCCCAGCACCAGCATGCGCTCAGGGATATCTTCGAGCTCAAGCGCGCCGGTGCTGTCGATCACGCGCTCATCGTCATGGGGGATGAACGGCAGCTGGATCGGCTGCGAGCCGGCCGCGATGATGCACTGATCGAAGCTGATTTTCTTGACGCCGCCCTCGGTCTCGACCGCGAGGAGGTTGGCGTTCTCGAACGAACCGACACCTTCGACCACCTGGACCTTTCGCCCCTTGGCCAGGCCTTTGAGGCCGCCGGTGAGCTTGTCGACCACGCTTTCCTTCCAGTCATGGAGTTCGTCGATGTCGATCTTGGGCTTGCCGAAGCTGATGCCGAAATGATCCATCTCTTCCGCTTCGGTGATCACCTTGGCGGCATGGAGCAGGGCTTTCGAAGGAATGCAGCCGACGTTCAGGCAGACGCCGCCTAGGCTGGGATAACGCTCCACCAGCACGGTCTTGAGGCCGAGATCAGCAGCCCGGAACGCAGCCGTGTAGCCGCCTGGTCCCGAGCCGAGCACCACGACTTCAGCATGAAAGTCCCCGGTCTGCGCAGCTTTGGGCCGCTCCGCAATAGGTCCTGCGTTGCTCGCCTTGTCCTCCGATTTCGGCACCTCGGCAGCGCCTTCGACCTCCATGGTCAGGATCAGCGAACCTTCAGAAACCTTGTCGCCCTCCGCGACCTTGAGTTCGACCACCTTGCCAGCGACGGGGGACGGCACCTCCATCGTGGCCTTGTCGCTCTCCAGCTCTATCAGCGGGTCTTCCTTGTCGACGCTGTCGCCGGGCGACACCATGATACCGATGACGGGAACGTCGGAGAAATCGCCGATGTCCGGAACCTTGACCTCTGTCACTGCCATGTCGCCGCCCCTAAAGGATGATGCGGCGAACGTCGCCGAGCAGGTGTTTCAGCGTGGCGCAGAAACGAGCAGCGAGCGCGCCGTCGATGGCGCGGTGATCGTAGCTCAGCGACAGCGGCAGCATGTTGCGCGCCTTGAACTTCTCACCGTTCCAGACCGGGGCCATCTTGGAGCGCGTCACGCCGAGGATCGCGACCTCAGGGGCGTTGACGATCGGGGTGAAGGACGTGCCGCCGATACCGCCGAGGGACGAGATGGTGAAGGTAGCGCCCTGCATGTCGTCGCTCTTCAGCTTGCCGTCCCGCGCCTTCTTGGAGAGATCGCCCAGCTCCTTCGAGATCTCGATAATGCCCTTGCGATCAGCTGATTTGATTACCGGCACCATCAGCCCGTTCGGCGTGTCGGCGGCAAAGCCGATATTGTAGAAATGCTTCCTGATCAGCTTGTCGCCATCCGGGTGGATCGAGCTGTTGACCTCCCAATGGGTCCGCAGCGCGGACACGCTGGCTTTGATCAGGAAGCTGAGCAGCGTCACCCTGTAGCCCTCTTCCTTGGCTGCTGTGTCCAGCTCCTTTCGATATTTGTCGATCTCGGTGATATCCGCTTCTTCATTGTGGGTGACATGCGGAATGTTCAGCCACGAGCGATGAAGCGCCGGCCCCGAGATCTTTTTGATACGCGGCATCTCCACGTCGTCGATGTCACCGAACTTGGAAAAGTCGACGGCGGGTATGGGGGGTATCCCCATGCCGCCCTCAGCCGCCGGTGCCGAGGCGGCACGACCCTGACTTTGACTTTGGAAAGCTCTGGTAACGTCGTCGCGCAGGATACGACCTTTGCGGCCGGTGCCGCTGAGCTTGGCGAGATCGACGCCGAGTTCGCGGGCGAAGGCGCGCACGGATGGCGAGCCGTGGGCTTTGGCGAACCCTTCCTTGTCGACGGCGGCGAGACTGCCTGAAGCTGCGGCACCGTTGGTCGCGGCGGCTGGCGGCGGCGCGGCAGGCGCTGGGGCGGCGGCGGGGGCCTGCGCTTCCGGTTCCTGCACGCCGTCCGGGTGGGGTGCTTCCACGGGCGGGCTCGCTTCGCCGGCCTCGAGCAAGAGGATCAAGGCACCTTCGGAAACGTTGTCGCCTTCGGCGATCTTGATTTCCTTGACCGTGCCGGTCGCGGGGGACGGCACCTCCATCGTCGCTTTGTCGGACTCCAACTCGATCAGCGGGTCCTCTTCGTGAACCTCGTCGCCCGGCGCAACCATGATCCCGATCACCGGCACATCGGAAAAATCGCCGATATCTGGGACTTTGACTTCGATTAATGACATGTCTTCAGCCTTTTCTTTTTCCGGTTACGCCGTGCGCGGATTAGCTTTCGCAGGATCGATGTCGTATTTTTGATACGCCTTCTTCAATTCGGCGGCGGTGACTGCTTTCTCTTCGAACAGGGCGTAGACGGCGCTCGCCGCGATGTGGTTGGCGTCGACCTCGAAATGACGACGCAGGGCGACCCGGCTGTCGGAACGGCCATAGCCGTCGGTGCCGAGCACGTGGAAGGCCTGCGGCACAAAGGCTCGGATCTGCTCGGCGTAGTTTTTCATGTAGTCGGTCGCGACAACCACCGGCCCTTTGGTGCCTGCGAGGGTCTGGGTGACATAAGCTTCGCGTGGCTTCTTGGCGATGGGGTTCATACGCCGCTCACGCAGCGCGTCCTGACCGTCGCGGGCGAGTTCGTTGAAACTGGTGGCGGACCAGATGTCTGACGTGATGCCTAAGTCGGCCTTCAGCATATCTGCGGCCTTGATCGCCTGCAGGAGGATGGTGCCGGAGCCCATGAGATTGACGTGCTTCTTGCCGGGACGGGCCGTCTTCTTGAAGCGGTACAGCCCCTTGATGATGCCGTCTTCGACGCCCTTCGGCATATCCGGATGGCCGTAGTTCTCATTCATCACGGTCAAGTAGAAGAAAACATCTTCCTGATCGACGAACATGCGCTGGAGGCCGTTCTGCACGATCACGGCGACCTCGTAGGAGAAGGTCGGATCGTAGGTGATGCAGTTCGGGATGGTGCCGGCCAGGATGTGGCTGTGGCCGTCCTCATGCTGCAGGCCTTCGCCATTGAGCGTGGTGCGCCCGGCCGTACCGCCGATCAAGAAGCCCCTGGCGCGACTGTCGCCGGCGGCCCAGGCGAGATCGCCGACCCGCTGGAAGCCGAACATGGAGTAGTAGATGTAAAAGGGGATCATCGGCACGCCATGGACCGAATACGAGGTGGCCGCCGCCACCCAGTCGGCCATGGCGCCGGCCTCGTTGATGCCCTCCTGCAGGACCTGGCCGGTCTTGCTTTCCTTGTAATACATCAACTGGTCGGCATCTTCGGGTTTGTAGAGCTGGCCCTTGGTGCTGTAGATGCCGAGCTGGCGGAACATGCCTTCCATGCCGAAGGTGCGGCTTTCGTCGGGCACGATCGGCACCACATGCTTGCCGATGGTCTTGTCGCGGCAAAGCGTGTTCAGGACGCGCACGAACGCCATTGTCGTCGAGATCTCGCGCTCGCCGGTGGACTTCAGGAGGGTGTCGAAGGCTGAGAGTTCGGGGATCTCGAGCTTGGGTGCGTCCCGCCATTTGCGCACGGGGAAATCGCCGCCAAGATCCTTTCGATGATTGTCGAGATAGGCCTTCTGTTCCTTGGTGAGCTTGACGTAAGGCGCCTTGGCGAGGTCCTTGTCGTCGACGGGAATTTGGAAGCGGTCGCGGAACGCGCGCAGCTGGTCCTCGGCCATTTTCTTTTGCTGGTGGGTGATGTTCTGACCCTCGCCGGCCTCACCCATGCCATAGCCCTTGACCGTCTTCACCAGGAGCACGGTGGGCTGGCCCTTGACGTGGGACGCGGCGTGCATGGCGGCGTACACTTTATGCGGATCGTGACCGCCGCGCTGCAGCTTCCAGATATCCTCGTCCGACATGTCGGCGACCAGGGCGGCCGTCTCCGGATATTTGCCGAAGAAGTTTTCCCGCGTGTAGGCGCCGCCTTTGGACTTGAACGCCTGATAGTCGCCGTCGACCGTTTCTTCCATGAGCTGGCGAAGCTTGCCGGAAATGTCGCGCTCTAGAAGATCGTCCCAGCTGGTGCCCCAGATCAGCTTGATGACGTTCCAGCCGGCGCCGCGGAACTCGCCCTCCAGCTCCTGGATGATCTTGCCGTTGCCGCGCACCGGTCCGTCGAGACGCTGGAGGTTGCAGTTGACCACGAAGATCAGATTGTCGAGCTCTTCGCGGGCGGCGAGGCTGATGGCGCCCAGGCTCTCGGGCTCGTCCATCTCCCCATCGCCGAGGAACGCCCAGACCTTGCGGTCCGCCATGTCGATCAGGCCGCGATTGTGCATGTATTTCATGAAACGCGCCTGGTAGATCGCTGACAGCGGCCCGAGGCCCATCGAGACGGTCGGGAATTGCCAGAAGTCCGGCATCAGCCAGGGGTGTGGGTAGGATGAAAGGCCCTCGCCGCCGGTCTCGGCGCGGAAATTGTCGAGCTGCTTTTCGGTGAGCCGGCCGCGCATGAAGGCGCGCGCATAGATGCCGGGCACGGCGTGCCCCTGAAAGAAGACGAGGTCGCCGCCGTGATCATCGGTGCGCGAGCGCCAGAAATGGTTCAGGCCGATGTCGTAAAGCACGGCCGACGAGGCAAACGACGCGATATGGCCGCCATATTCGGAGCTGACCTTGTTGCGGCGCACGACGGTCGCCATGGCGTTCCAGCGGTTGATGCAGCGGATCCGCCACTCCTTCTCGACGTCG
The DNA here is from genome assembly GCA_039197065.1 of Pseudomonadota bacterium. Classification (GTDB taxonomy): domain Bacteria; phylum Pseudomonadota; class Alphaproteobacteria; order Geminicoccales; family Geminicoccaceae; genus JANQPX01. Next base: position 22,743 of record JBCCUL010000055.1, read on the forward strand.
CCCGGATGCGGCGCCTGTTGATCGGCGGGGATGGTGTTCTGATAAGCTGTGGTCGCGCCGAACGGCAAATTCGCCCCGTTTTCGCGCGCGAGCTGGACGGCGCGGTCCAGGAGATAATGCGCGCGCTCGCCGCCGTCCCGATCGATGACATCTTCGACCGCATCCAGCCATTCCTGGGTCTCGGTCGGATCGATGTCCTGACCATCCATGTCGAGCTTATCGTTCATCGGTCTTTCTCATCAGTCTTGGATCGAAAGGGACGACTGGCGTCGCCAGAGGATTCACTTTTACGGGATCCTGCCGGCATATCTCGGAAAATCCGACAGGTTCATCATCGGCTTTATCAAAGTCAACGCAGCGGTCCGCGACCGCCCGCGCCACTAGCTGAAGAATTGGCCGCCATTGGGTGAGATGGTGGAGCCGGTGAGGAATCCGGCGTCGTCGGAGGCGAGGAAGACGACGCAGCGCGCGATCTCCTCGGGCTCGC
>JBCCUL010000056.1:0-17405 GCA_039197065.1 Pseudomonadota bacterium
CATCGATCCAGCCTTCCCGGAGCCAGGCTCCAGTGGCCGATCGGATCAACGCTCACCGCGAACAGTTGCGGGGGCAGCTTCGGTCTCACCTGCAAACGTGCAGGTCCCGAATTCCCTTTTCATCCCGAAGGAAACCGACGGAGGCATGATGAGCGGATGTAGGTCGTTGTCAAGACATCATCGACAGCAGCGTCAACGAAGTAGAGGCCGACTCTTGTCGACTCGAAAGTGTTCGATTTTTCTGGGTGCTGATCGAGCGAAGAACAGTCGTCCCTTCCAGGGAAAGTGTTTGCACTCTTTGGTATGCTGACGGCCCTCGCCTTCCTTCATACCAGCCTTGATGCCACGGATCGGCGCGTCCAGGGTGACGGACCCCGCCTTCTCCAAAGTGAGCTGAGCGACACTGCATCACCTGCTTCCAACTCCCCTTTTTACACAATCAGAATGACTTGCAGGCTGCCGGGCTCGACCATGGTTGGCTCGCCAGGCGCATTTTGTCGCCCCCATCTTAGATCAGATGGACTCACGATTACTGGCTTTTCGAGTATGTCGCCCCCTTCAAACATCGGTCCGAGCCTATCTTGGGCGATTGAAATCTGACATGTTATAACATTACATAACATTTCTAGAACAACACACTCTTTCGAAGAGCATCGACGCGGTTAGTAAAGAGGGCGGTGATCCATGACACCAAGCACCTATGATGAATGGCGGCACTGCATCGTCGTGAAATGCGGGCTTCAGCTGACGCCGGAATTCATCCAGCAAAGGCTCTCAGCCCTTCGTGATGAAAATGACTATCAGACCCTGCGTTTCCGAGAGATGTGGGGCGTTGAGCATCTTCGGCAGGTCATCACTTGGTTCGAGAAGGCTGAAAACGAGCGGTAACCTGGAAACAGGCACGTATACGGGGGGCAATGGTTGGAACGGTCTCGGTCCTTTTGGATCAAAGAATGAAAACTAGGGAGAACATCGTGAGACATGTCGGAAGATTTCTTGTTGCCGCATGGCTGCTCATCGGCCTCGCCTCGCCGGGGCTGGCTCAGGAGGGCAGCCTCACCATCGCCTACCATTCCGGTCCTGGCAACGAGGCGCCCGACCCCCGTGCCCGCCAGTGGGGCTGGCTGTCGAACCAGATGGGCGTCACCGAGACGCTGATGGGTCTCGACTTCGAGCTGCAACTCTACCCGCGCCTGGCGGAGAGCATCGAACAGAGCGGCCCGACCACTTGGCGCGTCACCCTGCGTGAGGGTGTCACGTTCCACGATGGCAGTCCGGTGACGGCGCAATCGGTGATCGACAGCCTGACGCCGATCTCGGAAGAAGGTCACCCCGCCCACAACGCTCGGCTCGTCGATCTTCTCGATCTTGCAGAGATGAAAACGGACGGCGAGCTCGTCGTGGTGTTCGAAACCAACAAACCCAACGCCGCCTTTGCCTGGACGCTAACCGAGCCGGGTGTGGTCGTGCTTGGCGAAGCTTCCGAGGCTTTCCCAATCAACGCGACTGGACCCTTCATCTTCCGTGAAGTCGTGGCGGATCAATGGTACCGCGTCGAGGCAAACCCGAACTACCGTGACGGAGCGCCGGCCCTGGCCGAAGCGACGATCCGGAAAATGACGGACCCGGCAGCGGCAGCGCTTGCCTTTGAAGCCGGGGATGTCGATCTGGTCATCAACTATGCTGAGACCGACTACGAGCGCATTCTGTCCACTGGGGCGCAGGGCTACGCGGCGCCGACGACACGTCTCTATCACTACGCGCTCAATCACCGGTCAGGGCCGCTGACGAACAAGCTGATCCACCGTGCCGTCTCGCTCGCCATTGACCGCGAAGGCATCGTGGAGGCCGCGTTGTCGGACGTGGGTGGGGTGCCGGCCGGCGCGATCTTTCCGCAGGCAATGAAGGACTGGGCCGCGGACATTGCCCCAGTCTACGATCCGGCCGAAGCTGAACGGCTTCTCGCAGAGGCTGGCGCGGTCAAGGAAAATGGCCTTTGGATGCTCGATGGCGAGCCTCTGACCATCCGCATCGTCACCTATTCGTCGCGCGCGGCCAACCCGCCGACGGCCGAGTTGACCCAGGCCTATCTGCAAGCCATCGGCATCACGGCGACGGTCTCGATCGGCGAGTTCAGCGCCAACAACGAAGCGATTGCCAACGGCACGGCGGACATGCACCTGCAGGCATTCGGCACGGCGCCTCAGGGGGATCCGAGCTATTTCCCCGAACTGCTGCTCGCGGGACCCGGGTTCAAAATCGGCGGAAATGTCGGCGGGTATGCCAACCCGGATCTTGACGCGCTGCTGACTGAAGGGCGCCAGACCTTCGACAAGGCCGAGCGCCAGCGGATCTACACCAAGGTACAGGAACTGATTACCGAGGAAGCGGCGTTGATCCCTGTCTTCCATTCGAACCAGACCAGCGTCGCTCAGGCGGGTCTTAGTGGGTTCAAGGTGCATCCCGCCGAAACATACTGGCTCAACACAGAGGTCGCCTTGACTGAATGAGCCTGTCCGTAAGCGGCCTGTCCGTGACGCGGGCAGGCCGCATCATCCTGCATCCGACCGATCTGACCCTGCCGAAGGGCGGTCGGATTGGGCTCGTCGGACCCAGCGGATCGGGCAAGTCGACGCTCTGCGATGCCCTGATTGACCGCCTGCGGTCCGAAGGCGTCGCTGTCGCCCATGTTCCGCAAAGTCCAGAGGAGGCGCTGGCCCCCCTTCGCCGGCTGGAGTTCCATTGGCGGCAGGCGGAACGGGCACTCGGTCTGGACCATGATCCCGATCGTCAGGATGCACTGCTGGCCGCGCTCGGGCTGACCAGGCGGCAGCTGAACGTCCGCCCGTGGGCATGGAGCCGGGGCATGCAGCAGCGCTTTGTCATCGCGCTTGCCCTGCTGGCCAACCCCGCGTTGCTTATCCTTGACGAGCCGACCTCGGCGCTCGACCCGATTATCGCCGCCGCGACGCTGGGTCTGGTGGAGACCCACGCCAACGAGACCGGCGCCACGCTTCTGATCGTCACCCATGACCTTGGCCTCGCCGCGGCCTGGGCGAGCAGGCTGCTGGTTCTGGACGAGGGGCGCATCGTCGAGGATACGGCGACCGGCGACTTGTTGGCCCGTCCCGCAAGCTCCACGGCCCAGACGCTGGTCGCACATCGGAACTGGGCGGAATTGCCGTGCTGACCGTCGAAGGACTTGCTGTTCGCCGAGGCGGCCGCGATGTGCTGCAGGACGTCTGCCTGTCTCTAGGCCCCGGCAAGACCCTTGCCGTGCTGGGCGAAAGCGGGGCCGGGAAATCCACGCTCGTCGCGGCAGTGCTTGGCCTGTTGCCGCTAGAGGCCGGCCGCGTGACCTGGGCGGGCCAGGCGATGTCTCGCGGCGGTGCCGCCTTGGTGATGCAGGAGCCTCGCGCCGGCTTCAATCCGCGCTTGACGCTTCGCCGTTCGATCTGCGAGCCGCTGCGCGCCTACGGGTTGCCGGACGATCCGGCACGGTTGCAGAAGCTTTGCCGGGGACTGGAACTCGACCCGGCGCTGCTTGAACGGCGCCCCTATCAAGTCTCCATTGGGCAGGCGCAGAGGGCCGGGATGCTCCGCGCCCTTATTGCAGCACCGCCGCTGATCCTGTTCGACGAACCGCTCTCGGCGCTCGATGCCGCGACGCAGAAACAGACGGCAAGATTGATCTCCACGCTCCAGAACGAAGAAGGTTTCGCTGCCCTGATCGTCACCCACGACCTCGGCTATGCGGCGGCCCACGCGGACGGCATTGCCGTCCTGCGAGAAGGCCGGATCGAGGAGGCGGCAGAGGCACGGGACTTCTTCCGGGCGGCCCGGAGCGCGTACGGACAAAGCCTTGTGGCCGCCGCCGTCGCGCTCGGCGCCTTGGAGCGGCGCGCTGCATGAAGGAGGTCGCCCAGCTTTTTCTGAGGGCAATCGTCGTCTTCGCAGGCACCGCGCTGGTGACCTTCACGCTTCTCTGGTACGCGCCGGGCGATCCGGCGCTCAGCATCGCCGTGGCCCGGTATGACGCGGTGGTGCCTGCGGATGTCCTGGAGCAAATCCGCGCCGAGACAGGCCTGGACGCCGGGTTTTGGCCGGCTTTCCTGCACTGGATAACGCCGTTGCTCCAGTGCGATCTCGGCAATTCCTCGGTCTCCAATCGCCCGATCTGGCCGGAACTGCGTGACGATATTCTGCTGACCTTGCCGCTGGCTTTGACGGGACTGGCCATCGGCATCGCTCTTGCGGTTCCGCTCGCCATCCTCGCCGTCCATAAGCCCGGCGGCCTTGTCGACCGTGGCGCGGTAGCGCTGGCCTCGCTCGGCGCGGCGATGCCGGCCTACTGGCTCGGGCTTCTGCTCATCCTCGCCTTCGCGGTGAAGCTCGCCTGGCTTCCGGCCATGGGCGCGGGATCGGCGCAGCACCTGGTGCTGCCCGCTTTGACCCTTGGCCTTGGCGTTGCCGCCTCGCTGACCCGCATCCTGCGCTCCGCCCTGCTGGAGGCCAAAGGCGCGCCGTTCCTGCCGGCCCTGGCCCGCAGAGGCGTCGGCGCGCGCGAACGCGCGCTGTCCCATGTCGCACCCCATGCGGCGATCCCTGTAGTGACCGTCGTCGGGCTTGAACTTGCCTTTCTGCTGGAAGGCACCGTCATCGTGGAGGTGATCTTCGCCCGTCCCGGCCTCGGCACCTTCCTGATCGAGGCGATCCAGGCGCGGGACTTTCCCAAGGTGCAGGCCATGGTGCTTTTGACGGCCGTCCTTTTCGTCACGGTCAACCTGCTGACCGATCTCTTCTACCGCCTAGTCGATCCAAGGATCGGAGCGGTCGATGCATGACCTGCGCCCGGTCCTGATCGTGGTGGGCATCCTTGCAGCACTGGCTCTGTTCGGGCCATACCTCGCCCCGAACCCGCCCAACGCCATCGATATCCCCAATCGCCTGGCGGGGCCGGGCGCGGTCTATCCTCTCGGCACGGACGCCATGGGCCGCTGCATCCTCTCGCGGCTCCTCCATGGTGCCCGCTGGTCGCTAGGGCTCGCCTTTCTGGTGTCGACCATCGGTCTCGTCGCCGGCAGCCTGATTGGTCTCGTGGCGGCGATGGGCGGACGCGCTGTCGACTGGAGCCTCATGCGGGTCACCGATATCTTCCTTGCCTTTCCGGAACTGATCGCCGCCGTGGTCATAGCGGGTTTGCTCGGCGCCGGCACGGGCAGCCTGATCTTCACGCTGACCATCACCGGCTGGATGCGCTATGCCCGGGTCGCCCGGGGAATCGGTCTCGGACTGCAGAGCCGGGGCTATGTCGTCCAGGCTCGTCTGGCCGGGCTCTCTGGGACGGACATTGCGTACTGGCACTATCTGCCAGCGCTTCTCCCTTCGCTCACCGTGGTCTGGACCGGCATGCTGGCGCGGGCGATCCTCGGTATCTCGGCGCTGGGCTTTCTCGGCTTCGGCGTGCAGCCGCCCACGCCCGAATGGGGCACGATGCTGCTCGACGCGCGCGTGCACATCCGCTCCTCCCCCTTGCAGATGATCTGGCCGGGCCTCGCGGTCGTCATCTGCGTTCTCGCGTTCAATCTCGCGGGCGACGCCTTGCGCGACGCGCTTGACCGCAAGGAACCTGCGACGTGACCGAGGCTGGCCGCACAGCATTGGGGCGCGAACCACGAGGAAGGGGATCTTCATGACCTTGCGGAACTTTGACCTCAAGGAAGAGGTGCGCTCCTATTGGAATGCGCGCGCCGAGAGCTTCGACAAATCTCCCGGACATTGCATTCGCACGCCGCGCGAATTCGAGGCCTATGAGCGCCTGATCCGGCGCCAAGCACCCGGGATCGTCGGCGGCGAGGTGATGGACGTCGCAAGCGGCACCGGGGAAGTCACGCGCCTCCTGCGCCGGCTCGGCTGCCGCGTCACCGGGGTCGATCTCTCCGCCGACATGGTTTCTCGCGCGCGAGAAAAACACGCAGGCGACCCGGAGGTCGATTTCATCGAGGGCGATACGGAATATCTGCTGTTCGCCGACGAGAGCTTCGATGGGATCGTCTGCCGAAACCTCATCTGGACCCTGACCGACCATGCCGCAGCCTTCGCCGAGTGGCGTCGTGTCTTGAAGCCAGGCGGTACGGTCGTAGCCTTCGAAGGCAACTGGATGAAGCCCGATCGCTTATCGCGCCTCCTCCGGCGCATGGCGACGAAGCTCGGCCGCAGGATCGAGACCGATCAGCCGGATTTCACCGCCTGCCTCGCCCAGCTGCCGTTTCGAGACGGCCTCACTCCGCAAGTCCTGACACCGCTTTTGACCGCCGCCGGGTTCGCGCGTCCCGCCTTCCACCCGATACCAGGCGTGAAGCTCGCACAACTCGGACGCGCCAACTGGCCCGAGCGCTGCTCGCTTCTCTCTTACGCGCGCGGCAGATTCATGATGGTGGCGCGACGGCCGGAAGAATCGTAGGCGCACATGCGACGGTTACCGTCCGAATCGCGCTGGTCAGCGCCGACCAGCCGTCACCTGACTTTTTTCATTCGCCTTATCCACTCCAGGGGGATAGGATAAAGCATGACACATCAAAGCCATCCCGACGTCGTCAAGCGCCTGAAGCGCTCCGAAGGCCATTTGCGCAAGACCATCCAGATGATCGAGGAGGGACGGCCATGCACGGACCTCGCCCAGCAGCTGCATGCCGTGCAGAAAGCCGTCGAGCAGGCGAAGAAGATGCTGATCCACGACCATATCGATCATTGCCTGAACGGATCCGCCAGCGGCGAGGTCGACAATAAGGCGGTGGTCGCCGAGTTTCGCGAAATCTCCAAGTATCTGTGAGTAGATCATGAACCTGACGGGCATGATCGAGGGCGGGGCGGCCAATCCCGTTCTGCTGTTCGCCATGGCGCTGCTGCTGGGCGGCCTGCACGGGCTGGAGCCCGGCCATTCCAAGACGATGATCGCCGCCTACATCGTCGCGATTCGCGGCACCGTGGCCCAGGCGGTGCTGCTCGGCGTCTCCGCAGCGATCTCCCACTCGCTGATCGTCTGGGTGCTCGCCTTCATCGCTCTTTACTATGGCGATGCGCTGATCGGCGAACAGTTGGAGCCCTGGTTCATGATCGCCTCGGGCGTCCTGGTTCTGGGCATCGCGCTATGGATGTCGCTGCAGATGCGCCGCTCGGCATCGAGCCCGCATGACCACCATCATCACGCCGAGCACGTCCATGACGGCGCCCATCATCATCACGACCATGGGCATCACCACGATCATGACCACCATGAAGATCACGATCATCACCATGCTCACGCCCATCTCGACGCGCACGCGCTCGCCCACGCCCGCGAGATCGAGACAAGGCTGGCCGCCGGCAAGACATCGACCTTTCAGACGATCCTGTTCGGCCTTTCAGGCGGCCTCATTCCCTGCCCGGCGGCGATCACCGTCTTTCTGCTCTGCCTCCATCTCGGCAAGGTCGCGCTCGGCATCACCCTGGTCAGCGCCTTCTCGATCGGCCTGGCTCTCACCCTGGTGCTGGTCGGCGCGGTCGCAGCCCTTGGCCTCCGCGAAATCAGCCGCCGCACCTCGCGCCTGAACCGGCTGTTCGACGCAGCGCCCTACCTTTCGGTCGTGCTGATCACCGTGATCGGCCTGCTGATGATCTACTCAGGATGGCATCATCTCGATCACCTGCATGCATGACCGACGGGCGATTTCTGAGAAGGTGATTCGACCACATAATGCGACCGGTCATCGTGTCCTATTGATCTGCTCCTAACCGGCTTAAACGCCCAACGCTCCGAAAAGCGGCCGGGTCAGTCGCCGCTTCGTGGCCATGCCATGCAGGTCTGCAAGGACGACAATGGCAAGGGCATTGATCCAGAGGATGCCGAACAGGACCAGTGCTTCGAAGATGGAGGCTTCTCTTGCCAGGACCAAGCTAGCGAGAAAGATCGCAAGCTGTCGGCCGGCGATGCCTGAAGGGAGCGCAACGACGGCGCGAACGGCCAGCCTGCGGCCCGACAGACATCGATCTGCGGCAACCGCGGCGTCGGTTGCCGCAAGTACAGACAGGCCGATCGCGCCGCCCCATTGAGCAACTTCATTCCGGCTAAGGACGCAGCCGAGACAGAAGCTGTCTCCTCGTCGTCGTCGCAGATGCCGATGCAGGGACTGGTAATCATGCGCTCTCGGACCCCGCGTCAATCGGCTCGCTTGCCGAGCAGGCGTGATCTCAGTCAGGCGTAGGACACAACATATTGACACGAGCGATTCTTCATGAACTATATGTGGACATCGCGGTTCTTTCGAGCTGATCGAAAGCTAAGAGGGAATCCGGTGCGGCGTGCCTCGATTTGGAGGATGCCAAGGCCGGAGCTGTCCTCGCAACTGTAGGCGGCGAGCCTTGATCCCTATCTGCCACTGAAGCCGAAGACGGCGTCGGGAAGGCAGGATCGAGGCAGTGACCCGCGAGCCAGGAGACCTGCCGCGATCGATGACGATGACCACGGGCGAGGTGTCCCGGTGGCTCGCCCAGAGGTGCGCGGCATGATGGTCGCGCGCTGGCAGCGGCTACCTGAGCTTCGCCCCAACTTACCGGGGTGCCGATGTCCTTTGCCGCTCATGCCGAAGCTTCTCCTCTTGCCCTGCGTCCGACCCTGCCTTCGTCGCCCAGCAGCCCCTCCGGCTTCAAGACGATCCGTCGTTCCGGTGCGGTCACGCCCTTCGATCCCAGCAAGATCACGGTCGCGGTGACCAAGGCGTTCATCGCGGTCGAAGGGCAGCAGGCGACAGGCTCGAACCGGGTGCATGAGGCCGTCGCATCGCTCACCGCGGAGGTCGTCCAGGCGCTCACCCGCCGCGCCGAGTCGGACGTCGCCTTCCATATCGAGGACATTCAGGATCAGGTCGAGCTCGCCTTGATGCGCGGCGGTCATCACAAGGTGGCGCGCGCTTATGTGCTCTACCGCGAGAAGCATGCACACGAACGGGCGGCTGCCGAGCCAGCAGACGGTCAAGTTGCCGATACAGCACCGCTCTCCATGAGGCTGGCGGACGGCAGCGCGGCGCCAATCGATGTCTCTCGCCTGCGACTGGTAATCGACGAGGCTTCCGGTGGACTTGCCGACGTGTCGGGCGAGCGGATCTTCAACGAGACCAGCCGCCAGCTCTATGACGGCATCACCGAGCAGGAGCTTACACTGGCGCCGATCCTGGCGGCGCGCAGCTTGGTCGAAATAGAGCCGGATTACAGCAAGGCGTCAGCGCGATTGCTGCTCGACAAGCTGCGCTCCGAAGCCCTGACCTTCCTCGAAGGCCGGCCGGTCCAAGCGACTCAGGCGGAGATGTCCCAGCGCTATGCCGGCTATTTCGCCGATTACGTGAAGGCTGGCGTCAGCGCCGAGCTGATCGATCCAGACCTCGGCCGCTTCGATCTCGAAAGGCTCGGCCAAGCCGTGAAGCCGGAGCGCGACTTGCAGTTCCACTATCTCGGTCTGCAGACGCTCTATGATCGTTATGTCCTGCATGTGCGCAGCCGGCGGTTCGAGCTGCCCCAGGCCTTCTTCATGCGCATCGCCATGGGCTTGGCGCTGCGCGAGATCGAACGCGAGGAGCGGGCGATCGAGTTCTACGACCTGCTCTCCTCCTTCGCCTTCATGTGCTCGACGCCCACCCTGTTCAACGCCGGCACGCCGAGGGCGCAGCTCTCATCCTGCTTTCTCACCACCGTGCCGGACGACCTCGCCGGCATCTTCAAGGGCGTCAAAGACAACGCCTTGCTCGCCAAATACTCGGGCGGCCTCGGCAATGACTGGACCCGGGTGCGCGGTCTCGGCGCCCACATCAAGGGTACCAACGGCGAGAGCCAGGGCGTGGTGCCCTTCCTCAAGGTCGCGAACGACACAGCGATTGCGGTGAACCAAGGCGGCAAGCGCAAGGGTGCGGTCTGCGCCTATCTCGAGACCTGGCATATCGACATCGAGGAATTTCTGGATCTCAGAAAGAATACTGGCGACGAGCGACGGCGCACCCATGACATGAACACCGCCAATTGGGTCCCGGATCTGTTCATGGAGCGGGTTGAGGCTGACGCTGACTGGACCCTGTTCTCGCCGGACGATACGCCCGAGCTGCACGATCTTTACGGGGCTGCGTTCAGAGAGGCTTACGAAGCCTACGAGACCAAGGCGGATCGCGGTGAAGTCAAGCTGTTCAAACGGATCCCGGCGAAGGATCTCTGGCGGCGTATGCTGACCATGCTGTTCGAGACCGGTCACCCCTGGATCACCTTCAAGGACACCTGCAACATCCGCTCGCCCCAGGGGCACATCGGCGTCGTCCATTCCTCCAATCTCTGCACCGAAATCACCCTCAACACGAGCGACGACGAGGTCGCGGTCTGCAATCTCGGCTCGGTCAATCTCGCAGCGCATGTCACCGAGAAGGGCGTGGATCGGGACAAGCTAGCGGCGACCCTGACGACCGCCATGCGCATGCTCGACAATGTCATTGACATCAACTTCTATACCATTCCGGAAGCGCGCCGCTCCAATCTGAAGCACCGGCCAGTCGGGCTTGGGCTGATGGGTTTTCAGGACGCCCTGCACCGGCAGCGCATTCCCTATGCCAGCGAGGAGGCGGTACGTTTCGCCGATGAAAGCATGGAGGCGATCAGCTTCCATACGATCGCGGCGTCGGTCGATCTTGCCGCCGAGCGCGGCCGCTATCCGAGCTTCGAGGGTTCGCTGTGGAGCCAAGGCGTTCTCCCGATCGACTCGCTCGATCTGCTGGCCGATGCGCGCGGCGGCCTCGACGTCGACCGCACCGCCAGCCTTGATTGGGAAGCGCTTCGCCAGCGGGTGAAGACAATCGGCATGCGCCACTCCAACACCATGGCGATCGCCCCCACCGCGACCATCGCCAATATCTGCGGTGTCAGCCAGTCGATCGAACCGACGTACCAGAACCTCTTCGTGAAATCGAACATGTCCGGCGATTTCACCGTGATGAACGCCTTCCTGGTCCGTGACCTGAAAGAGCGTGGCCTTTGGGACGAGGTCATGGTCTCGGATCTCAAATACTTCGACAGTAGCCTCGGCGCCATCGATCGCGTGCCCGACGATTTGAAGGCGCTCTATGCCACCGCTTTTGAGATCGATAGCGCCTGGCTGATCGAGGCGGCGGCCAGACGCCAGAAATGGCTCGACCAGGCGCAGTCGCTAAATCTCTACATCGACCGGCCAAGTGGCAAGGCGCTGGATCAGCTCTACCGCCTCGCCTGGCGGCGCGGCCTCAAGACCACCTATTACCTGCGCTCACGCTCGGCTAGCCATGTCGAAAAATCGACACTTCGCCAAACCGACGGCAAGCTTAACGCGGTCGCCCTCGCCCCAATCGCTGAGCCGAATGAGGGGGCGCTCTGCAGGCTCGACGACCCAGACTGCGAAGCCTGCCAGTAGCGCATCAGTAAATGTTCCACATCCAGTCATCACCCTAATAAGTAGAGAGCCGCCATGACCATGCTCGATTGGTCCGAGCCCGCCAAAAGCCAGATGCCACCGTTTCCCGTCCGGGGCGACGACGCCCCGCCAGCCGACGCCACAGGCCTAGGCGCCATCGATCGCGGGGCGGCGCGCGTCACGGTGGACGACAAGGCGATGATCAACGCCCGCGCCGACGTCAATCAGCTCCTGCCGCTGAAATACGCCTGGGCCTGGGAGAAATATTTGGCCGGCTGCAACAATCACTGGATGCCGACCGAGATCTCAATGCAGGCGGACATCGCGCTCTGGAAGTCGGCGGATGGCCTGACCGAGGACGAGCGGCGCATGGTCAAGCGTAATCTCGGCTTCTTCGCTGCCTCGGAATCGCTGGTCGCCAACAATATCGTGCTGGCGATCTACCGCCATCTGACCAACCCCGAATGCCGGCAATATCTCCTGCGCCAGGCCTTTGAGGAGGCGGTCCACACCCACACCTTCCAATACATCGTCGACAGCCTCGGTCTGGACGAGGGCGAGCTGTTCAACATGTATCGCGAGGTGCCCTCGATCACCGACAAGGCTGCCTTCGCCCTGGAGCACACCCAGCATCTGGACGACCCCGAGTTTAGCACCGGAGCACCCGAGCGCGATCAGGCGTTCTTGCGCGACCTCGTCGCCTTCTACGTCATATTCGAAGGTATGTGGTTCTACACGGGCTTCGCTCAAATCCTCTCGCTCGGCCGGAGGAACAAGATGGTCGGCATCGCCGAACAGTATCAATACATCCTGCGCGACGAGAGCCTGCATCTGAATTTCGGCATCGACGTCATCAACCAGATCAAGGCCGAGAATCCGCATCTCTGGACCGGGGCGTTCCAGGAAGAGCTTCGCCGGATGCTGCGCGACGCCGCCGAGCTGGAAGCCGCCTACGGCGCCGACACCATGCCGCGCGGCATGCTCGGCCTGAACGCAGCGTCCTGCGCGCAATACATGCATTTTATCGCCAATCGCCGCGCCGCCCAGCTCGGCCTGAAACCGCCCTTCGCCGAGACCGACAATCCCTTCCCCTGGATGTCCGAGGCCATGGATCTGAAGAAGGAGAAGAACTTCTTCGAGACCCGGGTGATCGAATATCAAAGCGGCGGCGCGCTGAGCTGGGACTAGCCGGGTTGCTCTGGACCAAAATTTCTGGCGTGTCGTAAAGACGAACGACCACGTCGCGTCCTGTCGACTTTCGCCGACGGCACCGTGATCTAGTTATCGTGCTTTAGGTGCCGATCTCGCCTTCAGGGGTGGGTTCGGAGAATTGGGAAGCCGGTGAAAGGCCGGCGCTGCCCCCGCAACGGTAGTGGCGCGACGAGCGTGGACGAAAACCACTGGGTCGACCGACCTGGGAAGGCGTCCGCGCCGATCCGAAAGGATCGCGCCAGAGCCCGGAAACCAGCCTGAAGCATGAAGCTTGACGGATCGCGGCGGGCGGTCGACGGGTGGTTGCGATGGTCGGTACTCTTTGCCGAAGCCGTCGCAGCGCATGCACGGTCTCCCTCCTCGATCGCGTTATCGGACTGCTGACCGACGGAGGGACGTGTCATGGATGTTGGCGATCGCATGGTAACGGCGCTGGCGAATAGGCAACCGGGCTACAGCCTGGATCGGCCGTTCTACACCGACGCCGCGTTTCACCAGCTCGACCTCGAAACCATCTACTATCGGGACTGGCTGTTCATCGGCCACAATGTCGAGCTTCCCAAGACCGGCAGCTATCTGACCGTGCAGATCGGCGCCTATCCCGTCCTGGTGGTGCGCGACGCGAATGGCGAGCTTCGCGCCTATCACAATAGCTGCCGCCATCGCGGCTCGCGTCTCTGCTCGGCTGCGAAGGGAACGGTCGCCAAGCTGGTCTGCCCCTATCACCAGTGGACTTACGAGTTCGACGGCAGTCTGCTGTTCGCGCGCGACATGGACGGCGAGTTCGATCCCGGCGCGTTCGGTCTGAAGCCTGTCCATATCGAGAGCGTGGCCGGCTATATTTTCATCTGCGTGGCGGCGATCGCACCCGATTTCGCGCCGGTCCGCGCCATGATCGAGCCCTACCTCGCGCCGCACGGTCTCTCGGAGGCCAAGGTCGCCTTCGAGACCACCATTGTCGAACAGGGCAACTGGAAGCTGGTCTGGGAGAACAATCGCGAGTGCTATCACTGCGCCGGCAGCCACCCGGAACTCTGCCGCACCTTCCCCGACAACCCGGCCTTGGTCGACCCCTAGGGCAGTGCCAAGGAGCCGACGGTCGCGGACCTTTGGACGCGTTGCCGCGCCGCCGGCTTGCCAAGCGGGTTCGAGATTGCCGCCGACGGCCAGTACCGCGTGACTCGCCTGCCGCTCCTGCGCGGCGCCAAGAGCTACACGCTTTCGGGCAAGCCTGCAGTGCAGCGGCCGCTTAGCCGGGCGGCGAACATGGAGGATATGGGCGCGCTGCTCTTCTATCACTATCCGAGCATTTGGAACCACGTGCTCGTCGATCACGCCATCTCCTTTCGCGTACTTCCGCTCGGCCCGATGCAGACCGCTGTGACCACGAAATGGCTGGTCCACAAAGACGCGGTGGAGGGGACGGACTATGACCTCGAAGATCTCACCCGGGTCTGGACCGCGACCAACGATCAGGACCGCAGGGTGGTTGAGGAAAATCAGATCGGAGTCGCCTCGCCCGCCTACGAGCCCGGCCCTTACTCGCAATCCCAGGAGGCGGGCGTCCTGCAGTTCGTCGATTGGTATGCCGGCTTGATGCAGAGGCGGCTCGGCAGTGATGTCCGTCCTCTCGATGCTGACCAAGTAAAAGTGGCCTGAGTATCGCCATGACCCTGTCCCTGCCGCAGCACGCATCGTTCCCCGACATGCCGCCCTGGAGCGCCGAGGCGCAGACGCTGGAATGCGTCGCCATCCTGCCGGAAACCCGAGACGCGAAGACCTTATGCTTTCGCGCCACGGATGAGGGCTGGTTTCGCTATCTGCCTGGCCAGTTCATCACCCTCGAACTGCCGATCGACGGGCCGCCTTGCCATCGCACCTACACCCTATCGTCGAGCCCGTCCCGGCCACTCCTGATCACCGTCACAGTCAAAGCGCAGGCAGATAGCACAGCCAGCCGCTGGCTCATCGACAACCTTCAGATCGGAGACCGCCTGAAGGCGACAGGGCCGGCCGGTCTCTTCTCTAGCCATCTGCATCCAGCGGACAAATATCTGCTGATCTCCGCAGGTTCCGGCGTAACGCCGATGATGTCGATGGCGCGCTGGATGTTTGATACCGGCCATCCGAGCGACGTCACCTTCATCAATTGCGCGCGCCGCCCCTCGGAGATCATCTTCAGGACGGAACTGGAGCGTATGGCGGCGCGCGTTTCTAATCTCAGCCTCGCCTGGGTGGTGCGCGAGCCGGATCCCTATGCCGTCTGGACCGGCTATCGCGGCCGGCTGAACGGGCTGATGCTCGAGTTGATCGCGCCGGACTATGTCGAGCGCGAGATTTTCTGCTGCGGGCCTGCCGGCTTCATGCAGAACGTCCGTGATTTTCTCCACGCCGCCGAGTTCGACATGGACCATTATCATGAGGAGAGCTTTCAAGCGCCGGTCACCGATCCCGAGACGGCGGTCGAGCCGGACGACGTCATTCCCGACGAACGCAAAATGTCGCATATCCGGTTCGCCCAGTCCGGCGTCGAAGCCGTCTGCCGCGAGACTGACACAATTCTCGAGGTCGCCCGCAATGCCGGCCTCAATATTCCGAGCGGCTGCCAGTTCGGCGTCTGCGGCACCTGCAAGGTGCGCTGTGTCAGTGGTGAAACCCACATGGTGCACAATGGCGGTATCCACGACCAGGATATCGAGCAAGGCTATGTCCTCGCCTGCTGCACCAAACCGCTCGGCGCGATCGAAGTGGAGGCATGAAGAAAGCGGACCGGTTCCCACTGCGCACTCCCTGCCGAGCGCCGGCCAACGACAATGTCGAGCACCCGGGCGCTGGCTACGTGACGGCGGAGGGTGCGTTCATCATCTGGCTGCTCGCCCTCGATCCCGACGCTGACCTACCGGCCGCGGCAAAGCGCGAGATCGCTCAGCTCGATCGAACCGATCCGCTCACGGATGGAACGAGGGCGCTGCGCGGCTATCTCCTGGCTGTCGCAGGGATGTCCCCGACCATCATGCCAACCCGCAATCGACGAGAGGTTCATTGAAACCATGTCCAACAACACGCTAACTAGCAGGCCGGATGCCGGCCCCGTCATCTGAGCCGAAGGCTTTCTGTTCGAGTTGGAACGACGGGGCTACCTGACTGCCGGCGAGTTCACGCCAGAGGTCGCGCTCGAATACCCGAACGCGCTGGAGACGCTGCATCGTGATTTCCAGCGCGCTGGCTCCGACATCGTCGAGGCCTTCACCTATAACGCCCATCGCCAGAAGATGCGGGTGATCGGCAAGGAGCTCCTGCTGGAGCCCCTGAACCGCTCCGCCCTCAAGATCGCAAAAAGGTCGCGGACACCAGGCCCGGTAATCTGATGGCCGGCAATATCTCCAATTCCAGCCTCTAGAGCTTTTTCCGATCAAGTGGAACCACTTGATCGATAAGAAAATGCGGTAAAACTATGAGATAGAGCATCTGTTTCGATCGCTTGCGATCGGAAACTGCTCTAGAAGCCGGACGACACATCCGCACAACGCGAAGTGCGGCGGATGTTCGAGGAGATGGTCGGCCGGGCCGCCGAGGAGAGCGCGGACCTGATCGTCGGCGAGACGTTCTATTACGCCGAAGAGGCTTATGCCGCGCTGGAGATCGCCAAGGCCACGGAACTGCCGGCTGTGATCAAGGTCGCGCCCATGAGCGAAAATCAAAGGATGGACGGGGTCGACATCGTGGAGAACCGCCGGTTTTCCGAGCAGATGGCCAACCACTTCATGTACGGCAGCAACGAGCGCCTGCCCGAGCACATCAGGGCGCTTGGCCAGATCGCATGACCTTGCGGACCGACGTGTTGGGACAACACTGCGCCTTCAGAGGACAAGCTAGCCAATCAGCCTTCTTCGCATGGAAGCGCCGCATGCCTGCCCATCATCGTAACGTCCTCCTACGAACTTCGTTGAGGAGAACGAATCATTTCGTCTAACAACAGTCAACAACCGCCTTTTTCATCAAAATCGGCAGATAGAAGCTATCTCAAGCGACGGGAGCTAATCTTGAAGGTCTCAAAACCGACAACCAAGGGTGCTTAATGGGGTGCTGATGCAGGATCAGCAGGGTAACGCCAGCACCCGCTTGTTTTTGCTGGAGAATTTCGCCCCGCCCCCTCCTGACCCCGCCCGCACATCGTGGAGTCCGAGCGGGGTCAGGAGGGGGTGGGGCGAAGGACTAAGGAGCGGGTGCGGGCATTACCAAAAAACCAAATAGACAAGGAGAAATGAGAAATAGCAAAGGCATAAATTCAACAGTCAGAATGTGAAAAATCGAAACAATGAAAGGGGGAAATAAGGACAAGATAAATTTGTGGAAGAAAAATCTAAGCATGTCATTTGAGTCACGATGAAAAAAATTTGAGAATCGATGAATAGAATGAGGGGTGTTTACCGTCTCTGTATCAGGAGGATACGAGATGGATCATCAAGTGGTGTTTGCTGAAGAGGTTCCGAGGCCGGGTATTCGAGCATCGGCATGTCAGCGACGAGGCCTGATCGAGCACACCCGAAAGCAGCATCAAGGCATCGCCCAAGGGCTCGACGTTGTCGGCCTTGACCCCTGCTGTCGGGCATGCGGCTTGGCTGTCCATAAACTGGTTGCGGTGGACCGCAAGCCAGCTCGCCAGTCGACCAGATGGTATCGAAACCGCACCGGCCGCGACGACGAAGTTGCGTTTCGAATCGCCTTTCATCAGGGC
>JBCCUL010000057.1:0-17252 GCA_039197065.1 Pseudomonadota bacterium
TCCTCAGCCTGACGCAAGATGAACGCGATCTGCGCGTCCGTGAACTTCGACTTCTTCATCACTCATCCTCGTTCTGCAGCCCTATCAGCTAAACGAGAATTTTCTCACAATCCACGGTCCAGTTTCCGGGAAGCAGGTCAAGCATGGTGAGCGCCGCCGCCCATCCTGACACACCATTCGATTGTGGGTTCGAGAGAGGTCACGCCCGGCCCTTGCGACAGGCGCTACAAATGGATCTATGTCTTCGGTGCCTTCGCGATGGAATCCGATGAGGCGTTTGGCCTCATCTTGCCCAGGGCCGCACCCATGTCGGTCTATCTCGCTGATTCAGCCCAACCCCTGCAGCCGGTAGCCTCAAGCTCAATCCGGTCGAAAGGCTCTGGCTCTGTCGCTAGCAGAGTTTCTTGAGCCGGCATGTGTTCAGGAGGCAAGACGCCATCTTCGATACATGCCGCCAAACATGGAATGCAGTCGCCGATGACGCCGAGCGCATCAGATCTCCGTTCCTGCAGCCATGGGCCGACAGTGTCATCTCATATCGAAGAATAGCCTTCGAGGTTGCGTTAGAAGTCGGATGCCTTTTCGGCTCGCTTCGAAAGGAGCGTGTTTCCAGCCCTCTCGAACCAGGTGATGACCTGGCGAAGATGCGCATCGCCCCACATTTCGCGGAAACGCTGGGTCTGATAAGCGTGGCCGTCGCGAAGGGACGATAGCCTTTGCTGGACGAATTCTTGCGTCAGCTCCAGGCCGCATTTCACTTCAATGCAGTGCCGCCATTCGTCATAGCTGTTGGGTGTCATGGATCACCGCCTTCTTTGCTGCCCGCGTTCAGGCTTGCCGAAAGAGCTTGCCGCCTCAGGGTATGTTACATAATAACATTACATATCAGATTTCAACGACCCGTACCAAGCTCGGACCGACGTCTGCATGCCTAGCAATGATCGATCCATGCCGGCTTGGTGGAGAATCGCCGCATGAACCCTCCCCTCACCGCCATGATCGAAGCGGATAACAAGCTTCAGGACGGCACCGTCATCGAGATCGGGTCTCTGGATGACCTGACGGCGATCCACCGACCATCGCACTCACTGGCTCTTTGTCCTCGCGACATGCCGCCTTCGCTGGCGCCATGGATGGATGGGCTGCCGGACGAAACGCTGCCGAATGACCGTCTTCTCGTTCGGGTCGGCGACGCGCCGGCAGCGCTTGCCGAGCTGTTCGAGAGCGCGTCGCTTCCCAAGGACGGTCCTGCCAAAATCCTGCGTGACGACATGGTCGACCTGATCGAGCGCTTCGCCTCACTGGCTAAGTCGCCCGAGGTTGACGTACGCGTGCAGTTCATCCGCCATGACGCCTGCAAGAAGTTCCACCGGGACCATGTGCGGCTGCGGCTCATCTGCTGCTATCAGGGATCCACCACCGAATGGGTCACGAGCGATCACGAAGAGGAGGCTCTCGATCGCCAAATGGACTATGCGGGGCCGCTTCAGCGCTTCCCGCGATTTGCCGTGGCGGTGTTCAGAGGGCACGACAAGGGCGTGGTGCATCGCTCCCCAGCCATCGCGGATGCAGGCAAGACGAGGTTTCTGCTTTGCCTGAACGAACCATCGGTCGTCTCGCCGCCTCTCTGGCAGGCGACATGATCGAAAACTTGCGACCGGAGGCGGCGAAAACAATGGCATCACCCCGATGACCGGCGCATCCTCAGGGCCTCCCAGCCGGATTCCGGTGACGATCCTCACAGGTTTTCTCGGCAGCGGTAAAACCACGCTGCTCGCCAAGCTGCTTCGCCATCCGGCGATGGAGAGGACAGCGGTGATCATCAACGAGTTCGGCGAGATCGGGCTCGATCACGATCTCATCGAGGCGAGCGAGGAGACCGAGGTCACGCTGATGGGCGGCTGCCTTTGCTGCACCGTCAAGGGGGATCTGATTGACACGCTCCGCCGGCTCTATGTCCGCCGCACCAAGAACGAGGTCCCTTATTTCGAGCGGATGGTGATCGAGACCACGGGCCTTGCTGACCCAGCGCCGGTGCTGCAATCGATCATGGCCGATCGCATGCTCGATTATTACTACCGGCTGGACGGCGTAGTCACCCTCATCGACGCCGCCAACGGCAAGGCGACGCTGGATAGCCATCAAGAAGCCCTTAAGCAGGCTGCGGTCGCCGACCGGATCGTGATCACCAAGACCGATCTCGCTGAGGACAGCGTCATCGCTTCGCTGAAGACGCGCCTCAGAGCCTTGAATCCGGGCGCCCGCATCCTTGAAGCGCAACATGGCGACGTCCACCCGGACGCTCTTCTTCATGCCGGGATCTTTGACGTTGCCGTCAAATCCGCGGATGTCCAGCGCTGGCTGAATGAGGAGGCCTACGCGTCGCACCACGATCACGGCCACCACCATGATGGTGATCATCATCATCACGATCATAGCCATGACGTGAACCGGCATGATGAGCAGATCCAGGCGTTTTGCCTGCGTCATTCAACGCCGATACCGACCTCGGCCGCCGACTTCTTCTGGGGCATGCTGACCAGCCAGCGCGGTCCCGATCTCTTGCGGGTCAAAGCGATCTTGAACATCGCCGAGGTGCCCGAAGCGCCTATGATGCTCCACGCCGTCCAGCATGTGGTGCACGCGCCGGCTTTTCTCGACGCCTGGCCCTCGGACGATCGGGACAGCCGCATGGTGTTCATCACGCGGGATGTGCCGCGCGAGGTCGTCGAGCAGCTCCTGAACGCCCTGCTCAACCCTGATGAGGGCCAGAACATCAGCGATAGGGCGTCGACTTCCGCGACCTAAACGGCTGAAGTGACGCCACGGCGCAGATGACGCTCAATCTCCCTCCTATGATCATAGTTCGGAGGAGATTGAGATCGCTCCAGTCCCGGGCAGTCGGAGACTGCTTCAGGTCTGTAGCAGGCGGCGGGCGATGACCTGGGCCTGGATCTCGGCAGCGCCCTCGAAAATGTTGAGGATGCGTGCGTCGCAGAAGATCCGGCTGATCGGATATTCGAGGGCATAGCCATTGCCACCATGGATCTGAAGCGCGTTGTCGGCCGCACTCCAGGCGACATGAGCGCCAAGCAGCTTGGCCATGCCGGCTTCGAGATCGCAGCGTCGGTCCGCATCCTTCTGGCGGCCGGCGAAGAGGGTGAGCTGGCGGGCGATCATGATCTCGACCGCCATCCAGACGAGCTTGTCCGCGACGCGCGGGAAGGCAAAGAGCGGCTTGCCGAACTGCATGCGCTCCTTGGCATAAGCGAGCGCCACATCGAGTGCATTTTGGGCGACGCCGATGGCGCGCGCCGCAGTCTGGATGCGAGCACTTTCGAAGGTAGCCATAAGCTGCTTGAAGCCTTGGCCCTCGACGCCGCCGAGCAGACCGGAAGCCGGAACTTCAAACCCGTCGAAGGAGAGGGTGTATTCCTTCATGCCGCGATAGCCGAGCACCTCGATCTCGCCGCCCGAAAGCCCGTGCACCGGGAAGGGGTCGGCGTCGGTGCCGCGCGGTTTTTCGGCGAGCAGGATGGAAAGCCCGCGATAGCCCTGCTCCTCGGGCTTGGTGCGGCAGAGGATGGTCATGAGATCGGCGCGCGCGGCGTGGGTGATCCAGGTCTTGGAGCCCTGGACCTGAAAGGTCTCACCGGCGCGCGCTGCGCGCGTTTGGAGGGAGGCGAGGTCGGAACCGGTATTGGGCTCGGTGAAGACGGCGGTCGGCAGGATCTCGCCGGATGCGATCTTCGGGAGATAATGGGCCTGCTGCTCGGGCGTGCCGCCGAGCCTGATCAGCTCCGCCGCGATCTCGGAGCGCGTGCCGAGCGATCCCACCCCGATATAGCCGTAGGAGAGCTCTTCGGTGACGACGCACATGGCCGTTTTGCCAAGACCAAGGCCACCATTCTCCTCGGGGATGGTCAGGCCGAATACGCCAAGCTCGGCGACGGCGTTCACGACCTCGTCCGGGATGAGCTCGTCGCGCTCATGCCAGCCATGGGCGTGGGGGGCGACCTGCTCCGCGGCGAAACGGCGGAATTGATCGCGGATCATCTCGAGCGTCTCATCTTCGAGCGCCCAGTCGCCGAAATGCCCCTCCTCGATCACGGTCGCTAGGCGGCGACGCGCTTCAACGTCGCTTTGATTGGGGAGCATCGCGCCTATCGCGGGTTTTTCGTAGGCGGCGTTCGCCGGCAGGCCCATATCCTGGAGGCGGATGGTTTCCACCTGGTTCATCGGCATGCCGCCGGCGATGCGCGCCAGATATTCCGAAAAGCCGAGCTTCAAAATGAGCTGTTCGGTCTCGCCGAAGCTACCCGAAGCATTCAGCCGTTCGCCCCAGCCCTGCATCTGACGAAGGCTTTCGACATATGTGGCGAACCAGGCAAGGCCGTGAACGGCGCGTTGTTCCTGATCGATCAGCGAGGGCTGCAGATCGCCATCCTTGGTGACCAGCGCGCGCACCTCCTCGACGGCACGCTGAAACAACCCGTCCACCGCCTCGACGGCCGCGCCGGCCTGCCGAAGCATGGTCTTCTCATCACCATCCTGAACCAGTTCCGCCGTCGCCATTTTTTCGTACTCGCCTGAGTTTTTTTGCACTTGCCTGAGCTTCGGTCATCGCTCCGAGATCAAGCGTCGCACCTTCGACGCTGGGCTCGATCGCCTTCGGAGCCCGCCGCCGCGTCTGCGCATTCACATCAATCTTGAACATCGGACTGCAGGGTCAAGACCGCGGTAGCGTAAAGGCCAAAGCTCTTAGCTTTCGGTGGCTTCTTCGAGGGTGCGCATGCCGGGGCGCGACGCCTGAACGAGCACGGCCATATTGCCGGGCTTGTGCTCGTTCCTCTGCATTTTCTCGTGGGCGCGGGGGATATCCTTCCAGGCGAAGATCTCGGACATGCAGGGGTCGACCTTGCGGCTGATCACCATGTCGTTGGCCATGCTCGCCTGCTTCAGATTGGCGAAGTGGCTGCCCTGCATGCGCTTTTGCCGCATCCACATAAAGCGGGCATCCATGGTGAGGTTGTAGCCGGTGGTGCCGGCGCAGATCACGACCATGCCGCCGCGCTTCACGACGAAGGCCGAGACCGGGAAGGTGGCTTCGCCCGGATGCTCGAAGACGATGTCGACGTCGTTGCCCTTACCGGTGATCGCCCAGATCGCCTTGCCGAACTCGCGCACCTTTTTCATATATTCGCCGTAACCCTTGGCGTCCTTGATGTCCGGCAGCTGACCCCAGCAATCGAAGTCCCTGCGGTTGAGCACGCCTTTGGCGCCGAGGCTCTCGACGAATTCGCGTTTGTCCTCCTCGGAAATCACGGCGATGGCGTTGCCGCCGGAGGCGGCGATGATCTGGATCGCCATGGAGCCGAGACCGCCGGCGCCGCCCCAGACCAGAACGTTGTTGCCGGGCTTAAGATGGTGGGGGGCATGGCCGAAGAGCATGCGATAGGCGGTTGCGTGGGTCAGCACATAGCAGCCGCTTTCCTCCCAGGTGAGGTGGCGCGGGCGCTGCATGAGCTGGCGGGACTGGACGGCGCAGAACTGGGCAAACGAGCCGTCGGGGGTCTCATAGCCCCAGATACGCTGGCTGGGCGAGTTCATGGGATCGCCGCCATTGCACTCCTCGTCGTCGCCGTCGTCCTGATTGCAGTGGATGACCACCTCGTCGCCGACCTTCCAGCGCTTGACGCGCGAGCCGACGGCCCAGACGATCCCTGACGCATCGGAGCCGGCGATGTGGTATTCGGCCTTGTGCACGTCGAAGGGCGAGATCGGCAGGCCAAGCGACGCCCAGACGCCATTGTAATTGACGCCGGCGGCCATCACCATGACCAGGACCTCGTCATTCTCCGGGACCGGCGTGGGCACCACCTCCTGCTGCATGGCCGTTGACGGGTCGCCGTGGCGTTCGCGCCGGATGGCCCAGGCATACATGTTTTTCGGCACGTGACCGAGCGGGGGAATCTCACCGACTTCGTAGAGATCCTTGCCGCCGGTGGTTCCGGCATCGCCGGACGGGCCTTCGGTCGTGGTGCTGATCGGTATCACGTTATTGCCCTCACGCGTTGCTTGCATGGTTTCGGTCTCGACCCTTGAATTGTTGCCCCGCGCAACCGCGACAGCTCGCATCCCACTCGATGACACGGCCGCGACGGCCGTCGCCGACGGCTGTACGGCAAAAAAATCTTCAGGCTGCAGTTTGACACCTTCTCGTTGGGCAATCGTTAACAGCTGCTGCTGTCGTTTGGCGGGAATGGCGCCGCGCCGCACCCAGCCGCTAACAGCGGTCTGCCAGATGCCGAGAAGCTCGGCGACCCGCTGCTGCGAGCCGAAGCGGCTGATCACGTTTTCGACCGTGGCCCTGCTCATCTCAGTTCGTCGCTTCGATCATGTTGGTATCGTCCGTCACTTCGCCCACAGTGTTAACACTTTTTTAACAAACATCTGTTATGCTTAAAAGTGTTAAACCTTCTCTTCGAACACTTGCAGCTCACGGTTTTGAGATGTTATACTGCATTGCAGCATGGCGAAGATCAAGTATTTTGCTTTGCTGGCGCTCAAAATATGCGGGGAGGTGTTGATGATGGACACCGGTGAGGCGATGGCAGTGAGGGAACGCGATCGGCCCTGGCTGTTTCGCACCTATGCCGGCCACAGCTCGGCGGCGGCCAGCAACCAGCTCTATCGCACCAATCTCGCACGCGGCCAGACCGGGCTTTCCGTGGCCTTCGATCTGCCCACCCAGACCGGCTATGACAGCGACCACCCGCTCGCCAAGGGGGAGGTAGGCAAGGTCGGCGTTCCGATCTGCAGCATCGCCGATATGGACGTCCTGTTTAAGGACATCCCGCTCGACAAGATGAACACCTCGATGACGATCAACGCCACGGCGCCCTGGCTGCTCGCTCTTTACGTGGTGGCGGCCGAACGGCAGGGCGTCGACCGACGCTCGCTGTCCGGCACCGTTCAGAACGATCTGATCAAGGAGTATCTCTCCCGTGGCACCTATATCTTTCCGCCGGGGCCGTCGCTCGGTCTGACCCGGGATGTGGTCACGTTCACCTATCGGGACATCCCGAAATGGAACCCGACCAATGTCTGCTCCTACCACCTGCAGGAGGCAGGCGCTACGCCGGTGCAGGAGGTGGCGTTCGCGCTCGCCAATGCCATGGCGGTGCTGGACGAGGTTAAGGGATCCGGGCAGATCGACGAGGCTGATCTTCCAGGCGTGGTCGGCAGAATCAGTTTTTTCGTCAATGCGGGCGTGCGCTTCGTCACCGAGATCTGCAAGATGCGCGCCTTTACCGAGCTCTGGGATGACATCACCCAAGAGCGCTACGGGGTCGACGATCCCAAGCTCAGGCGCTTTCGCTACGGCGTGCAGGTGAATTCGCTCGGGCTCACCGAGCAGCAGCCGGAGAACAATGTCTACCGCATTCTGCTGGAGACGCTCGCCGTCACGCTTTCGAAATCCGCGCGGGCCAGGGCCGTGCAGCTGCCGGCCTGGAACGAGGCGCTTGGCCTGCCGCGTCCCTTCGATCAGCAGTGGAGCCTTCGTCTGCAGCAGATCCTGGCTTTTGAGACCGATCTTCTCGAGTTCGGCGACCTGTTCGACGGTTCGCCGGTGATCACGGCGAAGGTCGAGGAGATCAAGGCGGAGGTGCGCGCCGAACTGGAGCGGATCGAGCAGATCGGCGGCGTGCTGCCGGCGATCGAGAGCGGTTATATGAAAGAGCAGCTGGTGCAGTCCAACACAGGCCGCCTTGCCGCGATCGCCTCCGGCGCGCAAAAAGTGGTCGGCGTCAACTGCTTCACGGAAACCGCCCCCTCGCCGCTGGTCGCCGATGGCGATGGCGGTTTCATGACGGTGAGCCCCGAAGCCGAGGCCGAACAGATCGAACGGCTAAAGGCACACCGCGCCACCCGCAATGATGACGAGGTCCAGTCCAGCCTCGACGCGCTGCGTCGCGCGGCGGAGGAGGGGCGGAACGTCATGGAGAGCTCGATCGACGCCGCCCGCGCCGGGGTGACGACGGGCGAATGGGCCGGCGTTCTGCGCGAGGTGTTCGGCGAGTATCGCGCCCCCACCGGTGTAGGCGCTTCGGTATCCGTCTATGAGGACCTGCCCGATCTGGCCGCCATCCGGTCGAAGGTCGACAGCCTTGCCAAGAACCTCGGGCGGCGTCCCAAGATGCTGGTGGGCAAGCCCGGCCTCGACGGCCACTCGAATGGTGCTGAACAGATTGCGGTCTGCGCGCGCGACTGCGGCTTCGAGGTGGTTTATGAGGGCATCCGCCTCACACCCGCGCGCATCGCGGCGACCGCGCTCGAGGAAGGCGTGCATGTGGTCGGCCTGTCCGTCCTCTCAGGCTCCCACCGTCCGCTGGTCACCGGGATCCTGGAGCGCATGCGCGATCAGGGCCTGGCCGACATCCCGGTGGTGGTCGGCGGTATCATCCCACCAGACGATGCCGAGGCGATGAAGGCGGAAGGTGTCGCCCGCGTGTTCACGCCGAAGGACTTCGACCTCGCGGCGATCATGAATGCGATCGCCTCACTGGTGGAGGAGGGTGCGCGGCAAAAGGAGGCGGTCAGCGCCTGAGAGCCCGTATTGACCGTTATCGAGTAATTTCAGGGCCTTGTTCTTGCGTGAACGCGGTGATTTTGGTGCACCATTTCGACTGCGACGTATGAAATCATTCGATAACGCCCAAGACGGGCTCCAAGAAGAAAACGGCGCTTCTCTGCGAACGCTCGGATTAGCGGCCGCAAAGCGTTTCTTCGACTTCCTGCCATTTGCCGTCATCAGCCTTATCGACTGATCCGGTGCATCAACGTGCAGATCGCATGCTGCAAACGTCCGATGAGCGCGGCTCCATCATGCCGAGACCGAACAGCCATCTATCGTTCGAGCTTCTCCGGCAATGTTTCCGCTCTCTTGCCGCTCAATATGTTGGTTGACGAAGAGCCCAGCCTCTGTGGCGGGCATCGGCCTTCCAAGGTAGAATCCTTGCGCTTCGCCACAGGACAAGGTCTCTAACATCTCCAGCTGTTCGACATGCTCGACCCCCTCGGCAACCACGTTCAGGTCGAGTGAATGGCCAAGTGTGATGATCGCCTCGATGATCCTTTGCGATTGTATCGGTTGCCCCTTCGACAGCAGAAAACTGCGATCGATCTTGAGCTTGTCGAAGGGAAACTTGCAGAGATAGCCGAGGCTTGAATAACCCGTTCCGAAGTCGTCCATGGCGACAGAGACACCGAGATCCCGGACCTCCTTCAATGTCTTGATGGTGAGATCGGTATTGGTCATGATCACGGTTTCGGTAATTTCGATCTCCAAACGCTCCGGTATCAGCCCGGATGCGGACAGCGCATCTTGAATTGTCGTGACGAGATTGCCCTGCTCGAACTCGACGGCAGAAACGTTGACGGCGACCTTCAACGGGCGAGTCCAGCTCATTGCGGCCTTGCAGGCCTGCTGCATGACCCAGTAGCTGATCGCATTGATCAGTTTAAGTTCCTCGGCGACCTCGATGAATTCGGATGGCAGGAGCAATCCCAGTTTCGGATGCTGCCATCGAACCAGTGCCTCGAATCCCGTGAGCGTTCTGGTTCTGACGTCGAATTGCGGCTGATAGTGCAGCGTCAGCTCGTCACGAGCGAGAGCCAGGCGTAAGTCGCTCTCGATCTCGCGGCGTTTTCGCAGACGTTCTTCCATGCTGGTTTCGAACAAGACGGCACATTGCCGTCCGCGCGCTTTCGCCTCGTAGAGGGCGACGTCGCCGGCATGCAGCAGCTGGTCCCGATCCCGCCAACTCCGATCGGCAAGAACGATACCGATGCTCACGCCGCACGACATCTCCTGCTTGTCGATCTCGAACGTTCGGCGAAAGCTCTCGACAATTTTGGCCGCGAGACTCTCGACCGCCTCCGGTGGGGTGCCGAGTTTCGGAAGCACCAGAAATTCGTCGCCACCCAGACGCGCCACGACGTCATCGGGTCCGAGCAGAGCCGTCAGCCGATTGACGGCCTGTCGCAGCAGTTCATCGCCCGCGGCATGACCGAACGCATCATTGATCGACTTGAAACCGTCAAGATCAAGGCAGAGTAAGGCGATGACGTCCTTGGCGCCGGACTTTCGCTTCAGCCTTTTTTCGATTTCCTCATGCGCATAACGTCTGTTCGGAATGTGGGTCAGGGGATCATGATAGGCGAGATGACGCGCCCTTTTCTCGGCATGCGCACGCTGGATCGACTTCCGCCAGCCGAAGAAAAACGGCGGTGCTACGGCAAGGGCCAGAATCAATGTCAAGCCAATGGACAGCGCCTTGAATGTCGACTTGATCGATCTCGCAATAATGCTCTGGTCCAGCTCGATCTGCAGCACGCCGGCAAGGCGTTCGCCGGCGAAGACCGGATGGAAGAATGCGGTGACGACCTGACGCGTGCCAGCCGGCGTGACGGGCATCAGATAGGTCGACATGGTCATGTCCCGGCGATGATCTTGGTGGATGTCGCCATGCCTGGCATGACCTGAAGGCATGTGATGGTGATGTCCGTGTCCGTGCTCGGCGACACTGTGCGGCGAGGTTGCATGCGGCCGCTCATGTGCGGAACCGGAGGGATAAATGTCGAAATGCAGGAGAGACCGCCTCGTTTCGAGCACGGTGCGAACATCGGGTTCGCTTCGTTCCAGCTCACCCGTTTCGCGGGCATTGGCGCCGCTCGCTAAACGCAGACGTCCCGAAGCATCGTAAAGCCGATAATTCATGACGCTGCTCGTATCGATGCCATGAGCAAAGAACATCAGGGCGTCATTCGAAGGCTCTGCACCGGACGCAATCGCAGAAAGCTGCGGAACGACCTGTTCGATGTAATGAACCCACTGAACAGCCGTTGTTTCGGCTTGCGCATGCAGGATCGCCAACTTGCCTGTCCTGGTCAGAACGTTGGCGCCAATAACGATAGCCGCCGCGCCAGCGACAGCCAGGGACACACCGATCAAGCCCCCCCTTGATATCCTCATCAACCATCCCTGCAGCGCAGTTTCCCACCTGGATGGTATCCGTGAGTTGCTAATCTTCCGTTATCGGTGATCAGTTTTCAGAGAATTTGATCCGACATTCTTGCTGTGAATGCCGGCTAGAGCATTTCCGGGGCAAGTCGATCCAGCCCGCACCCCCTCCCGACCACCCATAGGGTACCCTTGCATTGGGTGGTCGGGAGGGGGTGCGGGCTGGTGCCGCGTAAACCTGACTAGAAAATGCTCTAGTTAATGTCTGCACTCGTCTGATAGCGAACCATCGGCGGCGAATCGAGCTGGACGAAGGCCGACTTCGCGCCTGCCCAATTCGGACATGTCAGCAAATGTCGTGAATCCCGAGCCGGACCGGCTCCTCAGTCGGCAGCGTGGGCCTGGATGGCGTTGTGCTGGTCGCCTGTGTTCATGGCGACGTCGAGGAGGGCGCGGTTGGCGTCTCGATAGGCGGCGCTGGCGGCATCGTGCTCTTCCAGGCTTTCAAGGACCTGGCCGAGGTCTAAGAGGACAGCGGCTTCTGCATAGTGATCGTTGATCTTTCTAAAACAACCGCGAGCGTTCATGTAGAACTCGCGGCTTTCCTTCAGATGGCCCCGCGCCTTGGCGAGATGGCCGAGCCGACGGAGCACCTCTCCTTGACCGTGAAAGTCATTGCCATCGACATAGTGAACGAGCGCCTTTTGCAAGGTCGCCACCTCGTCATCGGCTGGATCGGGGGCCGACTTGACCGCCGCGGGTGCAACGAGCGCTTCGGCGGGAACGGGCGTTGTGGTTGCTGGCGCCTCGGCTAGACCCGCCGCCCTGGCGGGGATGGGCTTTCGCCGATCCTCGAAGGAATCTTCCAGGATGAGGTCGCCGCCAGGCTCCGTCTTGCGGCTGGCGCCTGCGCGTTTTTTCGCGGCAGCCGTCGCTTCACCGGAGCGCAGCAGCACTGAGAGGAGACCACCGCCACCGACGAAAAACGCGACGAGAGCGAAATCGTCGATGCGGTCCGTGCGCAGGAAGAAGTGATTGGCGGCGAAGACACAGCCTGAAACCGTCAGGACGAGAGCGGAGCAAAATCCCAACGGCCGTCGAAGCGCTTCGCCAAGAAGGCTATGTTCCGGCTGCTCGAAGACGTCATGGGAGCCTTCGCCGAGACCTGCCCGACCAGTCGTGCCTTTCTTTGAGCGGGAAAATCTTGTCCTCATCAGTGTCTTTTCCCCATCAAGCGACAGGAACGGTGGTCGTTCGAGGACAGCATCAACGATGCAATATGGCGGAAAACCTCAGTTCCTCGTCCCGGCCATCAACGTCCACCCTTCGATAACGTGTCTCTAGGCCCTCTTTTTTAACCCATTTTTCCAAATGCTTCCCGACTTATGTACACCGATAAAGGAAGAATGACCACCACCGTCAAGTGGCGTTTTTTGCCGCAACGGTCGGCCGCCGGCTCTCAAGGCCGGTTTTCACCCTTGAGGAGCGCAAGCTCGCCCCTGTCCGATGGGTCGCCTATCCAGGCCACAATGTCCTCGAAAACCGCGGAACGCTGCAGATCGCGCAGCAGCATATGATAGCCGTCGGGATAGCTGATCTCGGTGGCGTTTTCAGTCTGAAGCCGGTCGCGAAAATCTTCGAAAGCGCCAGCGGGTACGATCTCATCCTTCTCGCCGACCAGAAGGAGGAGGTCTTTGTCCAGTTTCGGCGCCGATGCCAGGGCGCGATCCATCAAGGCGACCAGCCCGGCGATCGATGACGTGCGGGTCGCCTTGATCACCAGAGGATCGGCGCTAAAGGCTCGCAGCATCTCAATATTGTCCGAGGGCTGAATGTCGAGACCACTGCTGGTCAAGGCCCAGCCGGGCGCGAATGTCGAGGCGAACCATAGCGTGAGCCGGTAAAAGAGATTCATATGCTCACCGCCCCAGACCGCGGGCGCCGAAAGGATGACGCCTTCGACGTCCAGCGGCCGGCCATCGGTGGCGGCGACGATGGCGACCGCCCCACCCATGCTCTCGCCGAGAACGTAAATCGGCGTATCGCCGTAGATCCGGCGAAGGCGGGCGACGGCGTTATGCAGATCCGCCGTCAGGCGATCCATGCCGGGCCAGTAGCCACGATGCTGATTGGCGCCGAAGCCTCGCTGGTCATAGGCGTGAACGGCGATGCCGCGTTCGCTGCAATAGGCGGCGAAATCCTGAAAGGCGTTGCTGTAATCATTGAACCCATGAAGCGCCAGCACCACGCCGGCGGCGGCCGGCGGCGCTGACATGTCGGTGTCCTGGTCGTGCTTTGCCACTCGGCCGCCGGGCTGCCAGTGACGCCAGGGAGGGTCGTATTGAGCCTCCATCCTTTCCGCCGCTCCTTCGTCAAGTAGCCCCTCCCCCGGGCCGGGGGAGCCGGGGCTGCAGGCGGCAAGGATCGATATACAAAGACTAAGGACCGCCAGGCGGCGCTGCCACCTCATCCGGCGACCAGCGTCGAGGCGGGCTCGGGTTCGGGCAGGCCGATGAGGCGCCAGATGTCGGCGGGCTGCTTGCCCATATGGCGAAGGGTGCGCAACGTGACCGCGCGGTTGCGCTTAGCGATGCGCATGCCGGTGCTGTCGGCGATCAGATTGTGGTGATAGTAGTCCGGCGTCGGCAGGCCGAGCAGCGCCTGCAGCAGGCGGTGCATGTGGGTTGCGTGAAACAGATCCTCGCCGCGCGAAATCAGGGTGACGCCCTGAAGCGCGTCGTCGATGGTGACGGCGAGGTGATAGCTGGTCGGCACATCCTTCCGCGCCAGAACGACATCGCCGAGCGAGGCCGGGTCCGCCTGGATCTCGCCGACCCTGAGATCCTTCCAGACGATCGGACCGGTGAGTTCGAGGGCGCGGGCGACGTCGAGGCGAAGGGCGAAGGGCTCGTTCGCCTGGATGCGACGCCGGCGCTCGTCGACGCCGAGCGGGCGGCAAATGCCGGGATAGAGCGCTTCGCCGGACGGGCCGTGGGGTGCACGGCCGGCATCGGCGATCTCGGCGCGGATCTGACGCCGCGTGCAAAAACAGGGATAGAGAACGCCCAGGCGATCGAGCCGATCGAGGGCGTCGGCGTAGCCGGCCATGTGGTCGCTTTGCCGGAAAGGCTCGCCGTCCCAGGTGAGGCCGAGCCAGGTCAGATCGTCGTAGATCCCCTGCTCGAATTCGGGACGGCAGCGACCGGCATCGATATCCTCGATGCGCAGGAGAAAGCGCCCCTTGCTGGCGCGCGCCGCCTCCCAGGCGAGGAGAGCCGAATAGGCGTGGCCGAGATGGAGGTAGCCGGAAGGGGTCGGCGCGAAACGGGTGACCGCGGGCGGAGCACCCTCGGCTGGCATCGGCAGGAAGTCGGAACCCTTGATCATCAGATGATTACCACGCGAACCACAAGGCGCTGACCTTGGCATGCAAAGCAAAGCTTGCGAACAATCCGGCAACGGGATCATTATCGCGTCAACGTCCTTCGGGGCAAGGATATGTTGCTACCTGCGCTCGATACCGCCAGCGGACGAAGCGCTGATTTTTTGGGAGTTCATATGGATAAGCTTTCCGGTCCGAGCGCAGCACCCGCGGCAGGCGGGGCGCCTCGCCAACTGGTGGTGCTGCTGCACGGCGTCGGCGCCGACGGCGCTGACCTGATCACTTTGTCGCAGGCGATGGGACAGGCACTGCCCCATGCCCGGTTCATCGCGCCGAACGGCCCCGAGCCCTGCGACATGGCGCCGATGGGCTATCAGTGGTTCTCGCTCTCGGACCGAAATCCTGAGACGATGCTGGCGGGCGTCAAGCGATCGGCGCCGCTGATCGACGCGTTCATCGACGACGAGCTGGCAAAGGACGGGCTCGGCGATCATCAGCTGGCCTTTCTCGGCTTTTCCCAAGGCACGATGATGTCCCTGCATGTCGCCCCCAGGCGCCGGCAGGCGCCGGCCGCTGTTCTGGGTTTTTCCGGGGCCCTGCTTGCGCCGGACAAGCTGCCGGCCGAGGTGGTCAGCAAGCCGCCGGTCCTCCTCATCCATGGCGATGCCGATCAGGTAGTGCCGGTACAGGCGCTGCAGGCGGCGGCCAATGGACTGCAGGCAGCCGGCCTCCCGGTGCAATGGTCGATCCGTCCAGGCCTGCCGCATGGCATCGATCCGGAGGGAATAGCCGCGGGCGCCGCTTTCTTGGCGAAGGCGTTCGAGGATGCGGAAAAGTCAGCCGGAGAGCCTTCGGAAGCCTGAATGAAAACGCCCGCTACCAGGAGTGACAGTCCGGCCGCGCCGCCTCGACGCCGATTGTCGATCGCCACCTATCTCGGCATCGGCCTCGGCAGTCTGGTGGCGACGGCTCTTGGCATTCTGCTCTGGGTGACGCTGTCCACCGTCTTCAAGAACACGACCGAGCTCTTGAACGACAAGAGCCGGATTTTCCTCGGATCCCTGACGGCCCAGACGACGCAATTTCTCAATACGACCCTGGCGCCGACGGAAGTCGTGGCCAGAGAAATCGCAGAGGGCCGGATCGATCCGCGCGATGACGAGCGCATGATGCCACTGATGCGCACCTTGTTGGCCTCGACCCCGCAGGTGACGGCCATGGCTTTTTTCGACACAGACGGTACGCGTGTCGCGAGCTATCGAGAGGACGGCAGGGTGCTCGCCGACCGCCAGCCCTGGCCGGGACGACAGGCTATCGAGGACGCCCTGGAAGGCGTCAAAACCACGAGAAAGCCGGCCTGGGGCCCGCCCATCAACGAGCCTTACATTGGCACATTCGTCAATTTCGCACGCCCCGTCTTCAAAGGTGACAGCTTTGCGGGCATGTCGACGGCGGTGATCAACATCCAGGCTCTCTCGGCCTTTCTCGACGACATCGAAACCGAGGTCGGCCAGAATGCCTTCATCTTGTATGACCGCGATTACGTTCTGGCCCATCGGAACCTGATCCAGCCGTTCGAGGGTTTGAGCAAGGATAACCCGCTGCCGACGGTCGCCGGTCTCGGCGATCCGATCCTCGCCGGGATCTGGAACGAAGGCTGGGAGGACTATCAGCTCACGGCCGGAAGCGGCCATTTCCATGAACGGGTGGGGCAGGATTACATCTTTCTCTACACGCCGCTCGATGACTTTGCCGATGCGCCCTGGCTGATCGGCAGCTATTTCCCCGAGGATACGATCGCCACCCAGTTTCAGCGCATGATGGAAACCGGCGTGATCGCACTGGTCATCGTGCTGCTGGCGATTGCCGCGACCTGGCTGTTCGGCCGGGTCCTGCGCCGGCCGATCCAGACCTTCGCCGAGGCTGCGGGCGCCGTTCGCGATCTCGATCTCGACCGCGTCCAGAAACTGCCGCCGTCACGTTTCGCCGAGCTGGATGAAGCCGGCCGCGCCTTCAACGGCATGGTCGGCGCGCTGAAGAGCTTCTCGCTCTATGTGCCCAAGACCCTGGTCCAGCGGCTGATGGCGCGGGGGGACGTTACGGACATCCGCTCCGAGGTCCGGCAGGTGACGGTGCTGATGACCGATGTGGTCGGCTTCACCACGCTCGCCGAGCAGATGAGCGCCGAGGAAACCGCGGCTTTCCTCAATGATCATCTTGCGTTAGTGACCGCCTGCATCGAGGCGGAGGGCGGCGTGGTCGACAAGTTCATGGGCGATGCGGTGATGGCGCTTTGGGGCGCGCTCGAGGACGAGCCGGATCAGGCCGCACGCGCCGTCGCCGCCGCCAGGCGCATCGTGCAGGCCGTGGAGGCGGGCAATCAGCTTGGCGGACAGCCGGTCAGAGTGCGCATCGGCATCCATTGCGGCATGGTGGTCGCCGGCAATATCGGCACGACGACGCGCATGAACTACACGGTGGTCGGCGATGCCGTGAACATGGCGCAACGGCTCGAGGTGCTGGGCAAGACGCTGCTGCCGAATGCCGAGACCGCCATCCTGCTTAGCGCCGACACCAGGCGCGGCCTGGACGCGTCGACTTCGGTGCGGTCGCTTGGCCTGCATACCGTCCGGGGGCGGGAGGGGCAGGTAGAGGTGTTTACGCTTGGCGACAAAGACTGAACTCATCCAAATAAAAACCCACCTTCCACCATCATTATTCTCAGTTAAGAAATTATAATCCACTAACGAACAGTTCACCATAAGTCATCAATCGCTGGAAACATCTCGATGCTATGATGTTCCCATGAAAAAATTCGGAAAAAATTGCCCACTCATTCGGCAA
>JBCCUL010000058.1:0-17017 GCA_039197065.1 Pseudomonadota bacterium
CACGGAGATGGTGATGCCTGGCGACAACATCACGATGGTCGTGAACCTGATCTGCCCGATCGCGATGGAAGAGGGTCTTCGGTTTGCCATTCGTGAAGGCGGCCGTACCGTCGGCGCAGGCGTCGTCGCGAAAATCGTCGAGTGACGCTTTTTTGACATAAATTCCGAAGAGCCCTTGCGAAGGGCCCGGAAAAAGCGTAGCTAAAGCGGGCTGTCGGCGGAAACGTCGACGGCCTGCTTTTTGTTGTGACGAAATTCGACGGAAAGTCAGCATCCTGGCGCTGCGGTCGACCTGACCGGCGGCGCTACTAGGAGTGTAGCTCAATTGGTAGAGCACCGGTCTCCAAAACCGGGGGTTGGGGGTTCGAGTCCCTCCACTCCTGCCAGGACATCGGGGCTCGATCAGAAACAGGCTAGGTAGATCTGATGGCGAAGACATCGCCGGCGCAGTTCGTTCGCGAGGTGCGTCAGGAATTGGCCAAAGTGACGTGGCCGACCAGGAAAGAGCTAATCACGACCACGGCGATGGTCTTCGTGATGGCCATTCTCGCCGCGTTGTTTTTCTTCACGGTCGACCAGATCATCGCCTGGGTCATCCAAATCATATTGGGTATCGGCGGATAGCATGGCGGAAGTAGCTGAAATTGCGGGCTCGGATGCGCAGCCTCAGGACACGGCGGCTGCGTCGAGCGAGAAAGCTGGTTCGAAGGACACTGGGGGCAGCATGACGGCCCGTTGGTATATCATTCACGTTTACTCCAACTTCGAGCAGAAGGTGGCGGCCTCGATCCGCGAGCAGGCGATCCAGCAGGGTCTGGACGACATGTTCGAAGAGGTCCTGGTGCCCACCGAGGAACTGGTCGAGGTCAAGCGCGGCAAGAAGGTCAACACCGAGCGCAAATTCTTTCCGGGCTATGTCCTGGTGAAGATGGATCTCAATGACGAGACTTGGCACCTGGTCAGGAACACCGCCAAGGTTACGGGCTTCCTGGGCCCAAACGGCAAGCCGGCGCCGATCACCGAAGAAGAGGCGATGCGCATCCAGAACCAGATGCAGGAGGGAACGGAGCATCCGCGTCCGATGATCACCTTCCTGTCCGGCGATCAGGTGCGTGTGGTCGACGGTCCGTTCAGCTCGTTCAACGGCACGGTCGAGGAGGTCGACGAGGCCAAGGGCCGCTTGAAGGTCAGCGTCTCGATTTTCGGTCGGGCGACCCCGGTCGAGCTCGAATACTCCCAGGTCGAACGACTCTAGAAAGAAAACAACCCCGTGCGGGAGCGGTGACGGGAGGGCCCGGCCGCGCTTGTACCGCGCCTACATGAGGTCATCGAATGGCCAAGAAGATCGAGGGCTATATCAAGCTCCAGGTGCCGGCCGGCAAGGCCAATCCTTCTCCCCCCATCGGTCCGGCGCTCGGTCAGCGCGGTCTGAACATCATGGAATTCTGCAAGGCGTTCAACGCCGCGACCCAGGGCATGGAGCCCGGGATGCCGATTCCTGTGGTGATCACCGCCTATGCTGATCGCACCTTCACCTTCACCACCAAGACGCCGCCGGCCAGCTACTTCCTGAAGAAGGCGGCGAAACTCGGCAAGGGTGGCAAGACTCCCGGCCGCGACACCGCCGGCAAGGTGACCATGGCGCAAGTTCGAGAGATCGCCGAGCAGAAGATGGTGGATCTGAACGCCAACGACATCGACGCCGCGGCCGAGATGATCAAAGGCTCCGCCCGATCCATGGGCCTCGAGGTGGTGGACTGACGACATGGCAAAGCAAGGCAAGCGGCAAAAAGCGATTTCCGAGAGCGTCGATCGCGAAAAGCTCTATTCGCTGGAAGAGGCGGTCAAGCTGATCAAGCAGAACGCCAAGGCCAAATTCGACGAGACCATCGAGGTGGCGCTCAATCTTGGTGTCGACCCACGACATGCGGATCAGATGGTGCGCGGCACCGTCAACCTTCCGCATGGCACAGGCAAGTCACTGCGTGTTGCCGTGTTCGCCAAGGGCGACAAGGCGGAAGAGGCCAAGAATGCGGGTGCCGACGTGGTCGGCGCCGACGATCTGGCTCAGGCGGTTCAAGGCGGCGAGATCAACTTCGATCGTTGCATCGCCACTCCTGACATGATGCCGGTCGTGGGGCGTCTCGGTCGTGTCCTCGGTCCGCGCGGCATGATGCCCAACCCGAAGCTTGGCACGGTGACGCCGAACGTCGCCGAGGCTGTCGAGGCCGCTAAAGGCGGTCAGGTCCAGTTCCGCGTCGAGAAAGCGGGCATCGTCCATGGTGGTGTCGGTAAGGCGAGCTTCGATGAGGCCAAGCTTGCCGAGAACATCAAAGCGTTCGTCGATGCGGTGGCCAAGGCCAAACCGACAGGCGCCAAGGGCACCTACATGAAACGCGTCGCCGTGAGCTCGACCATGGGGGCTGGCGTGCATCTCGATGTCGGTGCTTTTGGATCATGACCTCGTTGTTGCAACAAAAGCGCAATTCCAGGAAAAAGGGGGTTGCGCTCGACAAAAGCCCGCTTATGCTTACATGTACTGGCAGGTGCGCGGTCGAATGCCAACAACGAGAGGCAGGAGCAAAAGTCCTACCGATGTAGCGGCGTGGGAAAACCCATGCGCCGCCATCGCTGTTTGGTGCTTTTGCGATGCTGGTCGTGGCGCTCGCCTGATGTTTGATCCCGGCTGAAGCCGGTGCGAACTGATCGAACGGCGAGACGGCAGAGAATACGTGGTGTGTCGGTTTTCACCCGGCAGGCCGAATAACGTTGCTAGCTTACTGGAGCTCTAGGTGCTTCGAGCAGAAAAATTAGGAATTGTCGACAGCCTGCGCGGTGTGTTTTCGGGCGCGGGGGTCGTAGTGGTGACCCACTTCCAGGGACTGAGCGTGGCAGAGGTGACCGAGCTCCGGCGCGGTATGCAGGAATCTGGCGCGAAGTTCCGGGTCACCAAAAACAGGCTCGCGAAGATCGCGCTGGCGGATACGTCGTTCGATCCCTTGGCCGAGCTGTTCACGGGTCCGACGGCGATCGCTTACTCGGAAGATCCGGTGGCGGCGCCCAAGGCTGTCGTGGACTTCGCCAAGAAGAACGACAAGCTGGTCGTGATCGGCGGTGGCCTGGATGGCAATCTTCTGACCGCGGACGAGGTCAAAGCGCTGGCGTCGCTGCCGTCACTTGACGAGTTGCGCGCCAAGATCATCGGCATGATCAACACGCCGGCGCAGCGCATTGCCAGTGTGCTCCAGGCGCCTGCGGGTCAGGTTGCCCGAGTCCTGAGCGCACACGCCGAGCAAGGCTAAACTCAACAACAAATGGAAATCCACGGCGTCGCGGCGGGCGGCGGCCGGACGAGATCGAAGGAGAACGATGTTATGGCAGCGAATTTGGAACAGATGGTCGACAGCCTCTCGGCGCTCACCGTTATGGAAGCCGCAGAGCTCTCGAAGATGCTTGAGGAGAAGTGGGGCGTTTCCGCAGCTGCTCCCGTAGCCGTTGCCGCGGCCGGTGCCGGTCCGGCTGCCGAGGCTGCTGAAGAGAAGACCGAGTTTGACGTGATCCTGGCCGCCGCTGGCGACAAGAAGATCAACGTCATTAAGGAGGTGCGTGCGATCACCGGCCTTGGTCTCAAGGAAGCCAAGGATCTGGTCGAGGGCGCCCCCAAGGCGGTCAAGGAAGGCGTCGACAAGGACGAGGCCGCCAAGCTCAAAGAGCAGCTTGAAGGCGCAGGCGCTTCCGTCGAGGTCAAATAAATCGGCGTCGCCCGATCGGCGCACCGGTCGCGCTGCAGCCGCTTGTCCGCGGCTGTCGGCGCGATTGGCGTTTCCGCTCGGGAGGTGCTTGCGTGCGTTCACGCCTGCTTCGTGTTCGTCGGTTCGACGAGCGCGCCGCTCATGAAGGTGTGAGCGCTTTTCGTCGAAGGACACTGCCCGTCTGATCCCATGCGCGTCGTCATCGAACCATCGAAGACGTCATCATCATCCGCACCGCCTCCATACGGCCGGCCTGCGGACATTGACGTTTTTGCTCGAAGGTTCGTTCAGCCGATGACGCCAGGCAGGTTTTGGGATCGCCAGCCGTCGAAACGGGATTCGCAATGACACATTCGTTCACGGGTCGCAAACGGATTCGCAAGAGCTTCGGGCGCATCCCCGAAGTGACCACCATGCCGAACCTCATCGAGGTGCAGCGCAGCTCCTATGAGAGCTTCCTGCAGATGATGGTGCGCCCGGAGGACCGGGTTGAATCGGTCATGGGTCTGCAGGAGGTGTTCACCTCCGTTTTCCCGATCCGCGACTTCGCCGAACGCGCCGCCCTCGACTTCGTGCGCTACGAGCTCGAAGAGCCGAAATACGACGTTGAGGAATGTCATCAGCGTGGCATGACCTACGCCGCCCCGCTGCGTGTCACCTTGCGGCTGATCGTCTGGGACGTCGACGACGATACCGGCGCGAAGAGCGTTCGCGACATCAAGGAACAGGACGTCTATATGGGCGACCTTCCTCTGATGACCGACAACGGTACCTTCGTCATCAACGGCACCGAGCGCGTGATCGTCTCGCAGATGCACCGTTCGCCGGGTGTATTCTACGATCATGACAAAGGTAAGACGCACAGCTCGGGCAAGTTCCTGTTCTCCGCGCGCATCATTCCCTATCGCGGTTCCTGGCTGGACTTCGAGTTCGACGCTAAGGACCTCGTCTATGTGCGCATCGACCGTCGCAGGAAGCTGCCGGCGACGGCGCTGCTGCTTGCACTGGGCCTTACCCAGGAAGAGATCCTGGCCTTCTTCTACGACCAGATCACCCTTGCCCGTTCCGGTAATGGCTGGCAGGCCCCGTTCCGCCCGGAGCGGCTGCGCGGTCAGAAGCTGACCAGCGACCTGGTTGACGCCAAGAGCGGCGACGTGCTCGCCGAGGCCGGCACCAAGATGACCCCGCGCCTCTTGAAGAAGCTCGAAGAGCAGGGTCTGAAGGAGCTTTATGCCGCGCCTGAGGAGTTGGTGGGCCGTGCGGTCGCCATCGATCTGATCGATGAGAAGACCGGTCTGGTTCACGCCGATGCCGGTGATGAGCTGACCCCGGAACTTCTGGCGAAACTCCAGGAGGCCGAGCTCGACGAGCTGCCGGTTCTGGACATCGACCACCTGACCGCTGGTCCTTACATTCGGAATACGCTTGCCGCCGAGCGCTGCGCCAATCGCGAAGAAGCGCTGCTCGACATCTACCGCGTGCTACGCCCTGGCGAGCCGCCGAATCTCGATACCGCCGAGAACCTGTTCCACGGCCTGTTCTTCGACGCTGAGCGTTATGACCTCTCACCGGTCGGCCGTGTGAAAATGAACTCGCGTCTCCAGCTCGAGACCGACGATTCGATCCGCGTGCTGCGCAGGGAAGATATCCTGGCCGTCTTGAAGCATCTGATCGAGATCAAGGACGGTCGCGGCGAGGTCGACGACATCGACCATCTCGGCAACCGGCGTGTCCGTTCCGTCGGTGAGCTGATGGAAAACCAGTTCCGCGTCGGCCTGCTGCGCATGGAGCGTGCCGTGCGCGAGCGCATGAGCTCGGTCGAGATCGATGCGGCCATGCCCCATGATCTGATCAACGCGAAGCCCGTCGCCGCGGCGGTCCGTGAGTTCTTCGGCTCCTCGCAGCTCTCGCAGTTCATGGACCAGACCAACCCGCTCTCCGAGATCACCCACAAGCGGCGACTGTCCGCGCTTGGCCCGGGTGGCCTTACCCGTGAGCGCGCCGGCTTCGAGGTGCGCGACGTGCACCCGACCCACTATGGCCGGATCTGTCCGATCGAGACGCCTGAAGGGCCGAACATCGGCCTGATCAACTCGCTCGCCACCTACGCCCGCATCAACAAATACGGGTTTATCGAAAGCCCCTACAGCCCGGTGATCGATGGCCAGGTGCAGAACGAGGTGGTCTATCTCTCGGCGATGGAGGAGGGGCGCTACACCATCTCCCAGGCCAATGCCGAGCTGGATGATGACAAGAAGTTCGCCGCCGATCTGGTGAGCTGCCGTCAGGCCGGCGAGTACATCATGGCGACGCCGGATCAGATCAACTACATCGACGTTTCGCCGAAGCAGCTGGTGTCCGTCGCCGCGGCGCTCATTCCGTTCCTTGAGAATGATGACGCCAATCGCGCGCTGATGGGCTCCAACATGCAGAGGCAGGCGGTGCCGCTGGTGAAGTCGGAAGCGCCACTGGTCGGCACCGGCATGGAAGCCGTGGTCGCGCGCGACAGTGGTGCTGCGGTCGTTGCCAGGCGCGGCGGCGTGGTCGATCAGGTGGATGCGTCCCGCATCGTGCTTCGGATCACCGGTGAGGATGATCAGGCGGCTTCGGTCGTCGACATCTACAACCTCCGGAAGTTCCAGCGTTCCAATCAGAACACCTGCATCAACCAGCGTCCCGTCGTGAAGATGGGCGACACCGTCAAGGCCGGCGACATCATTGCCGACGGCCCGTCGACCAATCTCGGCGAGCTGGCGCTCGGCCGGAATGTGCTGGTCGCGTTCATGCCCTGGAACGGCTACAACTTCGAAGACAGCATCCTGATTTCCGAGCGCATCGTGCGCGACGATGTCTTCACCTCGATCCATATCGAGGAATTTGAGATCATGGCTCGCGACACCAAG
Source organism: Pseudomonadota bacterium (assembly GCA_039197065.1). Classification (GTDB taxonomy): domain Bacteria; phylum Pseudomonadota; class Alphaproteobacteria; order Geminicoccales; family Geminicoccaceae; genus JANQPX01. The sequence goes on from JBCCUL010000058.1 coordinate 6,656, forward strand.
CTTGGGCCGGAGGCGATCACCCGCGACATTCCGAATGTCGGCGAGGAGAGCCTGCGCAATCTCGACGAGGCGGGCATCGTCTATATCGGCGCCGAGGTGCATGCCGGTGACATCCTGGTCGGCAAGGTAACGCCCAAGGGCGAAACCCCGATGACGCCGGAAGAGAAGCTGCTGCGCGCGATCTTCGGTGAGAAGGCCGCTGACGTCAGGGACACCTCCTTGAAGGTGCCGCCCGGCGTGACCGGCACGGTCGTCGAGGTGCGGGTCTTCCAGCGCCGCGGTATCTCCAAGGACGAGCGCGCCATGGCGATCGAGCGGTCCGAGATCGAGCATCTCGCCAAAGACCGCGACGACGAGCGCGAGATCCTGGAGCGCAACATCTATGGCCGCCTCGGCGAGCTTTTGGATGGGCGCAAGGTTACCAACGGCCCGAAGGAACTTTCCAAGGGCAACACGGTGTCTGCTGAGGGGCTCGCAGGCCTGGCCAAGCGTCAGTGGTGGGAGATCGGCGTCGATGATGCCGGTGTCATGGTGCAGATCGAGCAGCTCAAGCGTCAGCTCGATGACGGCCTGAAGCATCTCGAGGAGCGCTTCGACAACAAGGTCGAAAAGCTGCAGCGCGGCGACGAACTGCCGCCTGGCGTTTTGAAGATGGTCAAGGTGTTCGTCGCGGTGAAGCGCAAGCTGCAGCCCGGCGACAAGATGGCCGGCCGTCACGGCAACAAGGGCGTCATCTCCAAGATCGCACCGATCGAGGACATGCCCCATCTCGAAGACGGCACCCATGTCGATATCGTGCTCAATCCGTTGGGCGTGCCCTCGCGCATGAATGTCGGCCAGATCCTTGAGACGCATCTCGGCTGGGCCTGCAGCAATCTTGGCCGCCAGGTCAACCATATGCTGCGTCAGTACCAGCAGGATCAGGAGACCGGTCCGGTCAGGAAAGAACTCGAGCGCGTCTACGCCGATGGTAACGGCGGCGGCGATCTCAGTGATTTCGACGACGAGGAGATGATGGAGCTCGCCGGCAACCTGGTGAACGGCGTGCCGATCGCAACACCGGTGTTCGACGGTGCACGCGAACAGGACATCGTCGAGCATCTGGAGATGAGTGGTTGCGATATCTCCGGTCAGGTCACGCTCTATGACGGGCGCACCGGCGACGAATTCGATAGGAAGGTCACGGTCGGCTATATCTACATGCTGAAGCTCGGCCATCTCGTCGATGACAAGATCCACGCACGCTCCGTCGGTCCCTACAGTCTGGTCACCCAGCAGCCGCTGGGCGGTAAGGCGCAGTTCGGCGGTCAGCGCTTCGGTGAAATGGAATGCTGGGCGCTGCAGGCCTACGGTGCGGCCTACACGCTGCAGGAGATGCTGACGGTGAAGTCGGACGACGTGTCCGGCCGAACCAAGATCTACGAGGCGATCGTGCGCGGCGAAGACACTTTCGAGGCGGGTATTCCGGAGAGCTTCAACGTGCTGGTGAAGGAACTCCAGGCGCTCAGCCTCAATGTCGAGCTGCAGCAGGATATGAAAGAAGCGGGCGACGATTGATCCGAGACGAGGGCAGCCGGCAGCAGAGCGGCGCCCGTTCTCTAGCGATCAATCGGAAAGGAGCGGCACATGAATGAGTTGATGTATTTCTTCGGTCAGCCCAGCGGCACGTTGAAGTTCGATCAGATCCAGATCGCCATCGCAAGCCCGGAGCAGATCAGGGCCTGGTCCTATGGCGAGGTCAAGAAGCCGGAGACCATCAACTACCGGACCTTCAAGCCGGAGCGGGACGGCCTGTTCTGCGCTCGGATTTTCGGTCCGATCAAGGACTATGAGTGCCTTTGCGGCAAATATAAGCGCATGAAATATCGCGGCATCGTCTGCGAGAAATGCGGCGTCGAGGTCATTCAGTCCAAGGTCCGGCGCGAGCGCATGGGCCATATCGAGCTGGCGGCGCCGGTCGCCCATATCTGGTTCATGAAGTCCGTGCCGACCCGTATCGGCATCCTTTTGGACATGACGCTCCGTGATCTGGAGCGCGTCCTTTACTTCGAGCAGTTTGTGGTAGTCGAGCCCGGCCTCACCGAACTGAAGAAGGGCGAGCTGCTCACCGAAGAGCAGGTGTTCAAATATAAAGAAGACCTTGGCGAAGACAGCTTCACCGTCGGCATCGGCGCCGAAGCCGTGCGTGAGCTTCTGGCGCAGATCGATCTTCCGACCGAGCGCGAGCAGCTGCGTGTCGAGCTTGCCGACACCAACTCGGAAGCCAAGCGCAAGAAGATCGTCAAGCGCCTGAAGCTGATCGAGGTCTTCCTCGAGAGCAACAACCGTCCGGAATGGATGATCCTGACGATCGTCCCGGTGATCCCGCCCGAGCTTCGTCCGCTCGTGCCGCTGGACGGCGGCCGTTTCGCGACGTCGGATCTGAACGATCTCTATCGCCGCGTCATCAACCGGAACAATCGTCTAAAGCGCCTGATCGAACTGCGCGCGCCTGATATCATCGTGCGCAATGAAAAGCGCATGCTGCAGGAATCGGTGGACGCGCTCTTTGACAACGGGCGGCGTGGTCGCGTCATCACCGGCGCCAACAAGCGCCCGCTGAAGTCGCTCTCAGACATGCTGAAGGGCAAGCAGGGTCGATTCCGCCAGAATTTGCTCGGTAAGCGCGTCGACTATTCCGGCCGTTCGGTCATCGTCGTCGGCCCGGAGCTGATGCTGCATCAGTGCGGCCTGCCCAAGAAGATGGCGCTTGAGCTCTTCAAGCCGTTCGTCTACTCGAAGCTCGAACTCTACGGCATGGCGCAGACCATCAAGGCCGCCAAGCGCATGGTGGAGAAGGAGCGTCCCGAAGTCTGGGACATCCTGGAGCAGGTGATCCGCGAGCATCCGGTGATGCTCAACCGGGCGCCGACACTTCACCGTCTCGGCATTCAGGCCTTCGAGCCTGTGCTGATTGAAGGCAAGGCCATCCAGCTGCACCCGCTGGTCTGCACCGCGTTCAACGCCGACTTCGACGGCGACCAGATGGCGGTGCACGTGCCGCTGTCGCTGGAGAGCCAGCTCGAAGCGCGCGTGCTGATGATGTCCACCAACAACATTCTCAGCCCCGCCAACGGCAAGCCGATCATCGTGCCGACGCAGGATATCGTGCTCGGCATCTACTATCTCTCGCTTCTGCTCGAGGGCGAGCCCGGCGAGGGCATGACTTTCGGCAGCGTCGACGAGGTTGTGCAGGCGCTGGACGCAGAGGTGGTCACCCTGCATTCCAAGATAAGCTGTCGGGTGCCCGATGGTGTCGAGGAAGTTACCAACGGTAGCGGCGAACCGATCCAGAAGTACCGCCGTGTCGAGACGACGCCCGGCCGCATGCTGCTCTATCAGATCCTGCCGGATCACCCGAACCTGCCGTTCGACCGGGTCCTGAACAGGCTGTTGACCAAGCGCGAGATCACCAATGTGGTCGACGAGGTCTACAGACATTGCGGCCAGAAAGAGACCGTTATCTTCGCCGACCGCCTGATGCTGCTCGGCTTCGGTCATGCGGCCAAGGCCGGCATCTCCTTCGGCAAGGACGACATGGTCATCCCGGCCACTAAGGATAAGCTGGTCGACCGCACCAAGGAGCTGGTCAAGCAGTATGAGCAGCAATATGCCGACGGCCTGATCACCAAGGGTGAGAAATACAACAAGGTGGTCGATGCCTGGGCGACCTGCACTGACGAAGTCGCTGACGAGATGATGAAGGAGATCCGTGCGACTGCGGAGCGTACCGACGAGGAAACCGGCCGTAAGCGCCAGCCGAACTCCATCTACATGATGGCCGACTCAGGCGCTCGTGGTTCGGCGGCGCAGATCAAGCAGCTTGCGGGCATGCGCGGTCTGATGGCCAAGCCTTCCGGCGAGATCATCGAAACGCCGATCATCTCGAACTTCAAGGAAGGCCTCTCGGTGCTGGAGTACTTCAACTCCACCCACGGTGCGCGAAAGGGTCTGGCCGACACCGCGCTCAAGACCGCGAACTCCGGTTACCTGACCCGCCGCCTTGTCGACGTTGCGCAGGACTGCATCATCGTCGAAGAGGATTGCGGCACTGAGGATTACATCACGCTCACCCCGGTGGTTCAGGGCGGTGAGGTCCTTGAGGAGCTGGCGGAGCGCATTCTCGGCCGCACCACGGCTGAAGACGTTCTGCATCCGCAGACTGGCGATGTGCTGGCACCGCGCAACACCCTCCTTGATGAGGAACTGGTCAAGATCATCGACGAGGCCGTGGTCGATAGCGTCAAGGTGCGTTCGGTCCTGACCTGTAAGAGCTTCGGCGGTGTCTGCGGCATGTGCTATGGCCGTGACCTCGCACGCGGCACGCCGGTCAATCCGGGCGAGGCCATCGGCGTCATCGCGGCGCAGTCGATCGGTGAGCCCGGCACGCAGCTGACCATGCGCACCTTCCATATCGGTGGTGCCGCCCAGCAGCAGGCCGAGCGTTCCAACGTCGAAGCGACCATCGACGGCACCATGGAGCTGATCAACCCCAATCTGGTGACGGACAGCAAGAAGCGCACGATCACGCTCTCGCGCAACACCGAGCTGGTGCTGCATGACGAGAATGGTCGTGAGAAGGCGCGTCACAAGGTGCCTTACGGCGCCCAGATCCTGGTGAAGGACAAGGGCAAGGTCGAGAAGGGCCAAAAGCTGGTCGAGTGGGATCCGCATACGCTGCCGATCATCTCGGAAGTCACCGGCCATGCCGTCTTCCTCGACATGGTGGAAGGCGTCACCTTCCGCGAGGTGGTGGACGAGGCGACCGGTCGCGCCAGCAAGGAGCTGATCGACTGGCGTCAGCAGTCCCGTGGCTCGACGCTGCGTCCTTCGATCGTCATTCAGGACGAAAAGGGCGAGCCGCTCATGCTCGCGTCAGGCGCGGAGGCCCGCTACTTCCTGCCGGTCGGCGCCATCTTGAACATCGAGGGCGGCAACGACGTGCATGCCGGCGACGTGCTGGTGCGTCTGCCTCGTGAAGCTTCGAAGACCAGGGACATCACCGGCGGTCTGCCGCGGGTGGCGGAACTGTTCGAGGCGCGGCGTCCGAAGGATCCGGCGATCATCGCCGAAGCCGATGGTCGTGTCGAATACGGCAAGGACTACAAGACCAAGCGTCGTCTGAAGATCGTGCCGCTGGAGGAAGGCGGCGAGCCCGTCGAGCATCTGATCCCGAAGGGACGGCATATCGTCGTTCAGGAAGGCGACATGGTGCAGTCCGGCGACCTGCTGGTGGACGGCAATCCCGTGCCGCACGACATCCTTCATGTGAATGGCGTCGAGGCGCTGGCCGGGTTCCTGGTGAACGAGATCCAGGAGGTCTATCGTCTGCAGGGCGTGAAGATCAACGACAAGCATGTCGAGGTGATCGTTCGTCAGATGCTGCAGAAGGTCGAGATCGCCGATCCCGGCGAGACCACCTTCCTCACCGGCGAGCAGGTTGATCGGGTCGAGTTCGATGCGGTCAACGAGAAGGCGGTCAAGGAAAATCTCAAGCCCGCCACCTGCATCTCGGTTCTCCAGGGTATCACCAAGGCGTCGCTCCAGACCCAGAGCTTCATCTCGGCGGCCTCCTTCCAGGAGACCACGCGGGTGCTCACCGACGCGGCCTTCGCCGGCAAGATCGACGATCTGAACGGTCTGAAGGAAAACGTCATCGTCGGTCGTCTGATCCCGGCCGGTTCGGGCGGCGTGATGCCGAGGCTGAAGAAGCTGCCCGGCGTCAGCGAGAAGTTCGCGCCGCCGCAGGAGGCCGTGCCCGATGAGACGGTCATGACGCTTCCCGAGATGAGCGAGATGCCGTCGGCTGAATAAGCTTTCGGTGAACGATTAGAGAACAAGGGTCGGCAAAGCTGCCGGCCCTTTTTCTTTTGCGCTGCGGTATGGGGAAATGCTTCGAATTTCAGGCAATTGCCGGGGTTTTCCACAGAAAGAGGGTTGACGAGGAACAAGCCTGTCTCTAGTTAACGTTCTCGACTGTCCAGTTGGGTTGCTGGTGGTGGGCTAACGGTCCAGACGCTGCATCCATCTTTAAGGACCTTTTTTAGAAGCCTCGCTCGAAGTCAGATCGCCGAAAGGCTGGGTCTGACCGTTCGGGCGTTTGCTGTCTTGGTGCTTCGATTGGCGCCAGGACGCATTTTGGAGCGATGAATGCCGACGATCAATCAGCTCGTTCGCAAGCCGCGAAAAGGTGAGCCGGCGCGCAACAAGGTGCCGGCCCTGCAGGAATGCCCGCAGCGGCGTGGCGTCTGCACCAGGGTTTACACGACGACCCCGAAGAAGCCGAACTCGGCGCTTCGTAAGGTGGCGCGTGTGCGGCTGACCAATGGCTTCGAGGTCACCAGCTACATCCCCGGCGAGGGGCATAATCTGCAGGAGCACTCGGTGGTGCTGATCCGTGGCGGCCGCGTCAAGGATCTGCCCGGTGTTCGCTATCACATCGTCCGCGGCACGCTCGATACGCAGGGCGTAGCCGACCGCCGCCAGCGCCGTTCGAAATACGGCGCGAAACGACCGAAGTAGGAACGAGATATGGCACGTCGCCGCGCAGCGGAAAAACGCGAAATCCTGCCGGATCCGAAGTTCAAGGATCAGGTGGTGACCCGCCTCATGAACGCGATCATGCTTGACGGCAAGAAGTCAGCCGCCGAGCGCATCGTCTATGGCGCCTTCGACAAGATGGAAAGCCGCATGTCGCGCGATCCTCTCGAGGTCTATAAAGAGGCGCTCGAGAACGTGAAGCCTTCGCTTGAGGTGCGCTCGCGCCGCGTCGGCGGTGCAACCTATCAGGTGCCGGTCGAGGTGCGGCCAAGCCGTCGTCAGACATTGGCGATCCGCTGGATCATCGATACGGCGCGTAAGCGTTCGGAAAAGACCATGGTCGATCGCCTCGCTGGCGAGCTCATGGATGCCGCCCAAAGCCGGGGCGCTGCCTTCAAGAAGCGGGAGGACACCCTGCGGATGGCGGAAGCCAACCGCGCGTTCTCCCATTATCGCTGGTAGAGCTGAGACCCGATCATGCCACGTACGACACCCCTCGAGCGCTATCGCAATATCGGCATCATGGCCCACATCGATGCTGGTAAGACTACGACGACCGAGCGCATTCTTTTCTACACCGGTAAGTCCTACAAAATCGGCGAAGTCCATGACGGCGCCGCCACCATGGACTGGATGGAGCAGGAGCAGGAGCGAGGGATTACCATCACCTCGGCTGCCACCACCGCTTCCTGGAAGGACCATCGGGTCAACATCATCGATACGCCTGGTCACGTCGACTTCACCATTGAGGTCGAGCGTTCGCTCCGCGTGCTCGATGGCGCCGTCGCTGTCTTCGACTCGGTGGCGGGCGTCGAGCCCCAGTCCGAGACGGTCTGGCGTCAAGCGGACAAGTACAAGGTCCCGCGGATCTGTTTCGTCAACAAGATGGATCGCACCGGCGCCGATTACTTCCGTTGCATCGAGATGATCAAGGATCGCCTTGGTGCCGTGCCGCTGGTGATGAACTTGCCGATCGGCGCCGAAGCCGAATATGTCGGCAATGTCGATCTGGTGAAGAACCAGGCGGTGACCTGGAAAGACGACAGCCTTGGCGCCGAGTTCGAGTATGGCGATATACCGGATGATCTGAAGGATCAGGCAGAGACCTATCGCGCCCAGCTCATCGAAGCTGCCGTCGAGCTCGACGATGATGTGCTCGAAGCTTATTTCGGTGGCGAGGAGCCTGATGAAGTAACCCTGAAGCGCTGCATCCGCAAGGGCACGCTCGATGGCGTCTTCGTGCCCGTGCTCGCCGGTTCCGCCTTCAAGAACAAGGGAGTTCAGCCCTTGCTCGACGCCGTTGTCGACTTCCTGCCGTCACCGCTTGAGGTGCCGCCGACCCAGGGCGTGAAGCCGAACACCGACGAGCCGATGGAGCGGAAGTCTTCTGACGACGAGCCTTTCTCGGCGCTCGCCTTCAAGATCATGACCGACCCCTTCGTCGGCACGCTCTCCTTCATTCGGATCTATTCCGGCGTGCTGGAAAGCGGCTCTTACGTGATGAACACGGTCAAGGGTCAGCGCGAGCGCATCGGCCGTATCCTTGAGATGCACGCCAACAGCCGCGAAGAGATCAAGGAAGCGCGCGCCGGCGATATCGTTGCTCTGGTCGGCATGAAGTCGACCACCACAGGCGACACGCTCTCCGACAGCGACAAGCAGGTCATTCTGGAGCGGATGGAGTTCCCGGAGCCGGTCATCGAGGTCTCGGTTGAGCCGAAGACCAAGGCTGACCAGGAAAAACTCTCGGTGGCACTCGGTAAGCTTGCTGCTGAGGACCCCTCCTTCCGCGTCGGCACCGATACAGAGACCGCGCAGACCCTCATCAAGGGTATGGGCGAGCTTCATCTCGAGATCATCGTCGATCGCCTGAAGCGTGAGTTCAAGGTGGACGCCAATGTCGGCGCGCCGCAGGTTGCTTATCGTGAGACGATCACCGGCGACAGCGACGTCGACTATACCCATAAGAAGCAGACCGGTGGTTCCGGTCAGTTTGCGCGCATCAAGCTCAAATTCGAGCCGGGCGAGCGTGGTTCCGGCTTCGTGTTCGAGAGCAAGATCGTCGGCGGTAACGTGCCGAAGGAATACATCCCCGGCGTCGAAAAGGGCCTGAAGTCGTCGATGGAGACCGGCGTGATGGCCGGCTTCCCGATGGTCGACATGATGGTCACGCTCTATGACGGCGCCTATCACGACGTCGACAGCTCGGTGATGGCCTTCGAGATCGCTTCTCGCGCGGCGTTCCGTGAAGGCGTGGGCAAGGCAAAGCCGATCTTGCTTGAGCCGGTCATGTCGGTCGAGGTGGTGACGCCGGAAGAGTATATGGGCGACATCATCGGCGATCTGAACAGCCGACGCGGCAATATCAGCGGGATGGAGCCGCGTGCCAACGCCCAGGTCATCAACGCGATGGTGCCGCTCGCAACCATGTTCGGTTACGTCAACACCTTGCGTTCGCTGTCCCAGGGACGTGCTCAGTTCACTATGACTTTCGACCACTACGAGCCCGTGCCGCAGATGGTCGCCGAGGAAATCAAAGAGAAATTTGCCTGAGCCTGCTCCTTAGAGCACTCGGGGAGAGTGGAGAAAGACAATGGCGAAAGCGAAGTTTGAGCGTAACAAGCCGCATGCGAACATTGGCACGGTTGGTCACGTTGACCACGGTAAGACGACGCTGACTGCGGCGATTACGAAGGTTTTGGCAGAGGCCGGCGGTGCTGAGTTTTCGGCTTATGATTCGATCGACAAGGCGCCTGAGGAGAAGGCTCGCGGCATCACGATCAACACGGCGCATGTCGAGTATGAGACGGACGGTCGTCACTACGCTCACGTGGACTGCCCCGGCCACGCCGACTATGTGAAGAACATGATCACGGGCGCTGCGCAGATGGACGGCGCCATTCTGGTTGTGTCTGCCGCCGACGGCCCGATGCCGCAGACGCGCGAGCACATCCTTCTGGCGCGCCAGGTTGGCGTTCCGGCGATCGTGGTTTACCTGAACAAGGTCGACCAGGTGGATGATGAGGAGCTTTTGGAGCTTGTCGAGCTTGAGGTTCGCGAGCTTCTCTCGGCTTACGAGTTCCCCGGCGACGACATCCCGATCATCAAGGGTTCGGCTCTGTCCGCTCTCGAGGGCAAGGACGACGACACGATCGGCAAGAAGTCGATCATGGAGCTGATGGCGGCTGTCGACGAGTATATCCCGCAGCCCGAGCGTCCGAAGGATCAGGCGTTCCTGATGCCGATCGAGGACGTGTTCTCGATTTCCGGCCGCGGCACGGTTGTGACCGGTCGTGTCGAGCGCGGCATCGTGAATGTCGGCGACGAGATCGAGATCGTCGGGATCAAGGACACGCAGAAGACGACCTGCACGGGCGTCGAGATGTTCCGTAAGCTTCTGGACCGCGGCGAGCCCGGCGACAATGTCGGTGTTCTCTTGCGCGGCACGAAGCGTGACGAGGTTGAGCGCGGCCAGGTTCTTTGCAAGCCCGGTTCGATCACGCCGCACACGAAGTTCAATGCCGAGACCTATGTGCTGACGAAGGAAGAGGGCGGTCGTCACACGCCGTTTTTCTCGAACTACCGTCCGCAGTTCTTTTTCCGGACGACGGATGTGACCGGCACGATCGAACTGCCTGAGGGCACGGAGATGGTGATGCCTGGCGACAACATCACGATGGTCGTGAACCTGATCTGCCCGATCGCGATGGAAGAGGGTCTTCGGTTTGCCATTCGTGAAGGCGGCCGTACCGTCGGCGCAGGCGTCGTCGCGAAAATCGTCGA
>JBCCUL010000059.1:0-15954 GCA_039197065.1 Pseudomonadota bacterium
AGGAGGACCAGATCCTGCCGGCGGCGCATGCCGACGGCCTGCCCGACAACGTAACCGTCACAATCTACGACAACACAGGCCACATGCCCCACATGGAAAAAGCAAACGACGTCAACCAAATCATCACCAAAATGATCTCATAGCGATCGGCCTGCGACGTAAGACCCTTCGCCTATTGGCCCCGCTCTGAGCAATGCCAGATCCCGGGGTTTGCCGTGATGATGGTCAACGCGTCAGTTCGGAACCGGCTTCATCGTTGGTCCGAACCCCGACAAACGAAGCGTGCGCATATCAAGCTCGATGATGTCGGGTATGGCTGCCGTAATGGCATCAATGTCCTCGGTCGCCGATACGGCCCGCCCGGTCAGGCGATCAAATTGGCCAGCGGCGATGGCGACAGCGAGTTCAGCGGCGCGTGTTGGCGGCAGATTATCGCCGTTCTGGAAACGCTTGGCGAGACCCGGCATATATCTTTGCCCAGCTTCAGACGAGATCTGATACTCGGTCATGTCGGTTCGGACCAGACCCGGCGCCATGGCAAGGCACACGATACCGGTGCCCTCCAATGTCGCTGCCAGGCATTCCGTCAGCCGCATGACGGCCGTCTTCGACACCGAATAGCCCGAGCCGACCGGTAGCGGTGCGGCCGTGCCACCGCCGATCATGTTGACCACTCGGCCGCTGCCGCGCGCAATCATCTCGGGCAAAACCGCGCCAGCGTTGTTGAAGAGCGTATCGATTCCGCCAAGGTTGTCGGCGATCTCGGAGAAAGCGGCTGCTGCGGAGTCAGGCTGCGTCAGATCGGCTGGGAATGCCTTAGCCTTTCCGCTAGCCTCGGTGATTTCGAAGACGGTTTCCGCCAGAAGACTGGCGCGACGACCGATGACAGCAACCTTGGCCCCCTCGGCAGCCTGGGCAAGGGCGATGTGACGGCCGATGCCGGTCCCGCCACCGGTAACGACAGAGACTGTCTGATCTAGCCGTCCCATTTCAGTCCTCCTTCGTTTCAATCGCTTGTGCTCTAATGCGAGGAAAGCTAGCGCGGCTTCATACTAGCCAGCAGATTGCGGCGGGCCCGCATGACATGCGCCGCCGCGAGCAGCCCTGCCGCCTCCGCATCTCGATCCAGAATAGACGATGTCAACAGCCTGTGATCCTCGATAACACCGTCCAGCCGACCGGAACTGTAGCCATGCAGGCCCCAGACGATCCTTAGGATCTGGTAGTGCCGCTCCTCGATCTCGCTGGCCTCGCGGTTACCCGAAGCCTGGCTGATCGCCCGGTGAAAGTGTTGGTTGGCTTTGAGCATTTCATGCAGATCGCCCTGCGCCGCCACGCGTTCGAATGCCGTCTTGGCGGCGACGATATCGTCGGATGTTTCCGGTGTCAGGCGTTCCGCCGCTCTTCTTGCCTGAACGGCCTCGAGCGCTAGTCTGACATCGAAGATGTCGATCATGAAATCGATGTCCATCTCGCGAACGCGCATACCGCTGTTCGGCGTGAATTCGACGATGCCTTGACCGTTCAAAATCCTTAGCGCCTCACGAATGGGCATGTGACTTGTGGAGTAAAGCCTGGCGAGCTCTGCCAGCTTCAAACGCTCGCCCTGGGCGAACTTGCCGCTGATGATGTCCTCACGGATTTTGTCACTGATCTCGATATATTGCGACGTCACATTTCTGCCCCTTGTCTTGAGCCGCCGCAAACGAAGCAACGCATAGCCGGCATGTCCAGACTCGATCAGCTGCCGGCGACTCACCTCGACCAAATCCGAGTCCGATGGAGCGATCCGGCAAAGCTGACTATTTGATCAATTTTTTGATTTTTTTTCGTGAAAACGTCAAGTATTGACTCATTTTTGATCAAAAAATATATAATCTTCGGAAGCTCGAAAATGCAGCTGGCAATGCCGGAAACAGTCAGGGAGGACGGGCGGATGAGATTTAGCTGGACCAGAATGAGCTGTTTGTCGGGTTGGCTGGCACTCACGGTTTTGGGCGGAACAGCCGCTCTCGCGCAGGTCAAGGACGTGCCGCGTGAACGGACTTTCATTCATGAGGGATGGAGCCAGGGCGCGCCGACCCTGAAGACACCGTTTAATGCCAATTACTACAATCTGGCCGGCGAATATCGAAACGGCCACATGCATAATTTCGAGGCGCTCTTCTATTTCAATTCGATTACGGGCGGGCTGATCCCCTGGCTCGGTGAGAGCTTCGAGATCAGTGACGATTTCACGGAGATCACGGTGACGATCCGCGACGGTGCCAAATGGGCCGACGGGGAGGATTTCGATGCTGAGGATGTTGCCTACACGATCAACATGCTGGTCGAGAACGGCAATGGCCCCGCCAACATGCGGAAGGCAAAAGAGGTCGCCAACCAGGTCGTCGGCGCGGAGGTCGTCGACCGCTTGACCGCCAAGATCACGCTGAACGCGCCCGATCCGCGCTATCCCTTCCGGCAGCTGATCAATTATTACGGTCATGGTCTTGTCTGGGTGCCGGAGCACATCTGGAAGGACATCGAGGACAAGGCCGCCTTCACCTGGTACGACGAGGAGAAGGGCTATCCCGTCGGCACCGGCGCATGGAAAACCATCTTCGCTTCACCGGATCAGATCGTGCTCGATCGCCGGGATGACTGGTGGGGCGCTGCAACCGGTTTTCAGGACATGCCGGCGCCCGAGCGCGTCGTCGCTATCGGCATCGGCGATAATGCCCGAAGAGCGGACATGATCCTAAACGCAGAAGTGGATACCACCCAGCTTGTCACCTCGCTCGACCTCCTTCAGTCCATCTTGGAAAAGTCGGACAAGGTCACGACCTACACGGGCGATCAGCCGCCCTGGGGCTATCAGGACTGGTGGCCGCACTCGCTCTATTTCAATCACCTGATCGAGGACAGCCCCTTTGCCGACGTTCGCGTGCGCCGCGCCGTTCGCTACGCCATCGACAAGGAATTGCTGATCGAGTTCGCATGGGGGGGCGGCAACACGCCGAATGACTGGCCATATCCTCACTACAAACCGCTGCTCTGGTACATGGATCAAGCCCAGGATCTCGTCGAGAAGCATGAGGCAGGCGAGTTCAATCTCGAAAAGTCCGCGGCACTGATGGAGGAGGCTGGCTATACGCGCAATGGCAGCGGCATGTGGGAGAAGGACGGCCAATGCGCCGGCGGTCCGCTGGAGGTGCATCAGGTGTTGGCCGCTGTTGGCCAGGTCTTGGTACAGCAGCTGATCAATGCCGGCTTCTGCGCCGAGTACAGCCAGACCCCGGACAGCTTCGATGCGTTCCGCAAGGGCGAGAGCCTCTGGCATATCTTCGGCCACAATGGCGGCTCGGTGTTCGATCCCGTCGACACCATGCGGATGTACATTACCAAGAACCGCACGCCGATCGGTACGTCGACGATGTTCGTCAGCCGTTGGGCGCATCCGGAATTCGACGCCATCTATGAAAAGATGGCGGCAATTCCGCCGGAAAACTTTGACGCGCTCCTGCCACTGTTCCGTGAGGCCTTCGACATCTGGTTCGCCGAGGCGGTCGAGGTTCCGCTGGAGCTCGGCTACCACACCATCCCGATGAACACGACCTACTGGACCAACTTCCCGACGGAAGACAATCCCTACGCGCTGGCTTGCATTCCCTGCTTCATCTCAGGCGCCGGCACGGAGGTTCTGCACGGCGTTCAGCCGGTCCAGTAAGCCTCGGCAAAACCCGCGTACAGGAAAAGGGGGGCGGTGATCGTCTCGTCGCCCCCCTTTTGAAGCGAGAGATCGGACATGCGTATCCTGCGGCGTCTGCTCTTGATGGTCCTGATTATCTGGATCGCAGCCTCAATCAACTTCCTCATGCCGCGTCTGTCGGACCGCAATCCGGTGGAGGAGATGATCGCAGCCTCCATGGGCGAGTCGGGCGGCACAATGGAGGGCATCGAGGAAGCGGTCGCCGATTTCGAACGCCGGTTCGGCATGGATCAACCGCTTTGGATCCAATATCTGAACACCATTTACGATGCGCTCGTCTTCGATCTCGGAATCTCGATTTCCTATTTCCCGGACCGGGTCATCGATCTCGTGCTGCAGGCGTTTCCCTGGACCATGGGCATCATGCTGACCACGACGCTTCTGGCCTTCGCCATCGGCACGCCGCTTGGCGCGCTCACGGTCTGGCCCCATGCACCGCCATGGCTGAACATCGTCGTGCCCATCGTCATGGTTCTCGCTGCGATCCCCTTTTATCTGATCGGGCTGATCTTGATCTACGTGTTCGCCACGCAGCTCGGCTGGTTGCCGACCGGTAAGGGCTATTCCTCCGGCCTTCTGCCGGAATGGAGCTGGGCGTTCGCGCAGAACGTCCTGACCCATGCGCTCTTGCCTTCGCTTTCGATCCTGCTCGCATCGATCGGCATCTGGGCGCTGTCGATGCGCGGCATGATGGTGACGGTGCAGGGCGAGGACTACATGGTCTTCGCCAAGGCCAAGGGCTTGAAGACATCCCGCCGCTTTTGGCGCTACGGCGTGAGGAACGCCATTGCACCGCAGATCACAGCACTCGTTCTGACCCTGGCCAATGTCGTGACCGGCGCAATCCTGGTCGAGCGCGTGTTTTCCTATCCGGGATTGGGGAGCCTGCTCTACCAGGCGATCCTCCTGAACGACTATTACCTGATTTTCGGATGCGTCTACATATTGGTGCTGACGGTCGGCGTCTCGCTGATGCTGCTCGACCTGATCTACCCGCTGATCGATCCACGCATCCGCAGCAACGTGATCGACTGAGATGGTCGACACGCCCCTCCACGAGACGCATCAGGACTGGGGCACCTCGGCTCGTCAATGGCGAACGGTGGCTGCCTATCTCAAGCGCAATCCGTCGCTGGTCGTCGGCCTGATCATGCTTCTGGTGCTCGCCGCCATCGCCGTCGGCGGTCAGCTCTTCATCGACTACAAAGATGCGTCGCCGCTGTCCAACCGGCCCAGCCTCCCTCCCGGCGCGGACTACCCGCTTGGCACCGACAAGTTCGGCCGCGACCTTCTGGCGATCCTCGTCTACGGCACCTTTCTCACCGGCAAGGTCGGTCTGGTCGCGGGCTTTATAGGTGTCGCGATCGGCGCCGTGTTCGGCTTCCTCGCCGGCTTCTTTCGCGGTCGGGTCGACATGATCATCTCGCTCGTGACGGACGTGCTGCTGACGATTCCACCGCTTCTCGTGCTCGTCGTGATCGCCACCAACATCCCGGGCAAGCTGGACACCAACCAGATGGCCATCATCATCTCGCTCTTGGCCTGGCGACAGCCGACGCGGCAGATCCGAGCGCAGGTGCTGATCATGCGCGAGGCCGGCTATGTCAAGACCGCCCGTCTCGGCGGCACGTCTCAGATGGGGATCGTGTTCAAGGAACTGATGCCCAACCTGATCCCTTATCTTATGGCGTCGCTGGTGCTGGCGGTGGCGACCGCGATGCTCGCCTCGGTCGGGCTCGAGGCGCTCGGGCTTGGGCCTCAGAACGAGCCGACGCTCGGCATGACCGTCTACTGGGTCATGCTCGAGGGCGCCTTCACAACGGGCCTTTGGTGGTGGTGGCTGACCCCGCTGATCGCGCTGATCACGCTGTTCGTCGGCCTCTATCTTGTCAGTGCCGGACTGGATGAGCTGGCCAATCCCCGCACACGCAGGCGGCGCACATGATGGACATCGCCACGATGTCCGGCCTCGCCGTCACCGGCCTGCGCGTGGAGTTCTACACCGACGACGGCATCGTAAAGGCGGTCGACGGGGTCGACTTCGCCATCAGACCCGGTGTCCGTACCGGCTTCGTCGGCGAAAGCGGATCCGGGAAAACCACGACCGCCCTTGCCTTGATGGGCATGATCGAGCAGCCGGGCAAGGTCTCTGGCGGTCGCGCCGACCTCGATGGCCTGAGCCTGCTCGACCTGAGCGACGAAGAGTTTCGGCAGCATCGGCTGGCGACGGTGAGCTACATCCCTCAGGGCGCCATGAACTCGCTGAACCCCGTCGCTCGGATCGGCGCCCAGATCCTGGACGGGATGATCGATCACGGCCAGCGCCTTAGGGGCAGCGAGGCAAACGACCTCGTCGCCGACCTCCTGGCTCAGGTCGATCTCTCGCCCGACGTCGCGCGCATGTATCCGCATGAGCTGTCCGGCGGCATGAAGCAGCGCGCCTGCATAGCGATCGCGGTCGCGCTCAGACCACGGCTGCTGATCGCGGACGAGCCGACCTCGGCGCTGGATGTGATCACGCAGCGCCGGGTGATGGAAACCTTGCGCAAAGTCCAGGAGGACATCGGCTCATCGCTCATCCTGATCGGCCATGACATGGGGCTGATGGCGCAGTTCGCCGATGAGATCATGGTGATGCGCGACGGCAAGGTGGTCGAGCAGGGGAACGTCGCCGAGATCTTCCTGAGCCCGTCCCATGCCTACACCAGGCAGCTGATCGAAAGCGTTCCCTCGCTGGAGCGGAAGACGGTGAGCGCCGTCACGCCGACGATCGCACCGGGAGATCCGGTCGACGTGCCTTTGCTTGCCTTCGACGATGTCGGCAAGACCTATCGGAGCGGCCGGTCCGCGGTTGAAGCCTTGAAACCGCTTTCGTTCAATCTTGACGGCGACGTGCCTCGGGTGATCGCGATCGTCGGCCAGTCCGGTTCGGGCAAGACGACCCTGGGATCGCTCGCCCTAGGCTTCGAGACGGCGACCCAGGGCAAGGTCAGCTATGACGGCGGCGACATCGTCAAGATGAAGGGCAGTGCTGGCGCGCGTTTTCGGCGCGAAGTCCAGGCCGTCTTCCAGGACCCCTACGCGTCGTTCAATCCCTTCTACAAGGTCGACCATGTCCTGTCCGTGCCGCTTCGGAACTTCGGCATCGCCCGGGCGCGGGCGGAAGCGCTGGATCATATGGTCGAGGCCTGCGAGGCGGTCGGCCTTGATCCTGCTCAAACCATCCACCGCTACGCTCACCAGATGTCCGGCGGCCAGCGCCAGCGCCTGATGGTCGGCCGCGCCATCATGCTGCAGCCGCGCCTCCTGGTGGCCGACGAGCCGGTCTCCATGGTGGATGCCTCCCTGCGCTCAACCATTCTCGGCAACCTGGCGCGGATGAAGGCGGAGCTTGGGATCTCCGTTCTCTACATCACCCACGATCTGGCAACGGCTTATGAGGTTGCGGACTATGTCCTCGTTCTGCATCGCGGCCGGGTGGTGGAGGCGGGCGTGCCGGAGACGGTCATCGATGACCCGCAGCATCCCTACTCGAGGCTCCTCGTGGATTCGATCCCGTGGCCTGACCCCAACCGGCAATGGGGTTCAGGCAAGACGCTCACCGAGGATCTCGAAGCGGTCGCCTCCACGGACCTCTCAAAACCGACCATCATTCGCGAGCAGATCACCGGTTTTCACCTCGGCCAAGCGGGAGGTGTTAGGTGAAGCACGCCAGAACACGCAGGATCGGCTCCACGAATGTCGAGGTGACGCGGCTCGGTTTCGGCGGAACGGCTCTTGCCGGTCCGATGGCGCCCCGGAGTGACGCCGAAGCCTCCGCTTTGATCGGCAAGGCCATCGAAAGCGGGATCCGTTATGTCGACACCAGCCCGTTCTATGGCAGCGGCTTGAGCGAGCACCGCACCGGCGCCGGGCTGCGTTCCGTCTCGCGAATGGATGTCGTTCTCAGCACCAAGGTCGGACGACTGCTCATTCCCGAACCGCGGGCGACCGACTCTGTCGAAAGCGGCGCCTTGCCCTTCCGCACAGTGTTCGATTACAGCCGGAAAGGCGCGCTTCGCTCCTTCAAGGAAAGCCTGCAGCGCCTCGGCGTCGCCAGCATCGATCTCCTGCTTATCCACGATGTCAGCCACCGCTGGCACGGCGACAGGTTTGATGCCGTTCTTGCCGAGGCGACCGCTGAAGCGCTGCCGATGCTGGCCGCACTCCGGGACGAGGGGGTGATCGGGGCCGTGGGTCTTGGAACCAACGACCTCGAAGCCGCCGTGCTGATGGCGGCGCATGGCGGCCTCGACTGCGTGATGATCGCGCGCGAGTACAATCTCATCAATCACCGAGCGCTGTTGCGCGAGCTTGCGCCGATCTGCGCCGAGCGCGGCATGTCGTTGATCTGCGCAGCGCCCTATGCGTCGGGGATTCTCGCGACCGGCCTTACCGAAAACGCCACCTATATGTATGAGCCGCCCGACGCCGCCGTACGCAACAAGATCGCAGCCGCCGAGTTTGTCTGCGCCGAATTCGACGTGCCGCTGCGCGCGGCAGCGTTGCAATTCGCCGATCTCAATCCGCTGGTCTGTTCCGTCGTCGCAGGACTTCGGTCCGAGCGAGAACTCGCCGACGCGATCGAGGCGTTCAATCATCCGATCCCCGACGACGTCTGGAGGCGCATGAAAGAGGAAGGGCTTATCGACGAACATGCTCCGACCGCAGCGGGCCGGACATGACGCGAGCATCAGCTGGTTCACATCAACTGACCGGGTTCGACCTGAGAGATGTGATTGTCAGTCCGCAAACCATCTGGCGGCACGTGCGCCTCAGGACCGGAAGCGGTTTCATCGGTGTCGGAGAGGCGACACTCACCAGCCCCGGCGCCGACTATGGCGACCGCTTGCATCATCATGCGCTTCGCCTCATCGGAACGGATGCGATGGCGGACGGGCTGGTAGGATCCCAGGCCCGGCGGCCGAACCTGACAACGAGGACGATACTCTCCGCTCTCGATCAGGCGATCATGGATATTCGAGCGCAGATTTCCGCTCGGCCGCTTTGCCTGGAACTCGGCGGACGCCTGCCGGACGAAGCGCTTCCGCTCTACGCCAACATCAATCGGGCAACCCGGATCCGGACGCCGGCGGCGTTTGCGGAGAACGCGAAGGCCGCGGCCGAAGAGGGTTTCCAGGCGATCAAGATCGCCCCTTTTGATGGCCTCAGCAACGACCTTTGCGACCGGCAGGAAGGACAAGACCTGATCGACGCCGGACTAGCCAGGATCCGCGCCACACGGGAGGCCGCTCCTTACTGTGATCTGATGGTCGATTGCCATTGGCGTTTCACTGCCAAGGCCGCAACCGCTCTTCTGCCTGCCCTGCGCGAGCTCGACGTGGTCTGGCTCGAATGTCCGCTCACGGAGACGCTGGACGCCATTCCTGAGTTGCTGAAGCTTCGCCGCCTTGCCAACCATCACGGGATGCGCCTTTGCGGTTTGGAAACGGCCGGAAGCTGGATCGACGTCGCTGCTTATGTCCAGCGCGGCGCTTATGACCTCATCATGCCCGACGTCAAACATGCCGGCGGTCTGGAGACCATCATGGAGATCGCCCGGCAGGCGCATGCGGCCGGCACGGCGGTTTCGCTGCACAATCCGAGTGGGCCGGTCGCGCATCTCTTCAGTGCCCATGTCATGGCGGCGCTCGGGAGCGAGGAGCGCATGGAGATCCAATGGAACGAAAGCCCGCTCTTCTACGAAGTCACGGATCCGCCGCCAGTTATCGAAGGGGGAGGCTGCCGCCCTATGACCACGCCAGGTCTGGGCGCCTCGCTCCTTAGCGGAACTTTCCAATCGGGAGCCTCTGCATGACCCTGGACGCCTTCATCCAGGGTCTGGTGCTCGCACTGCAATGGCCGAGCTTCGGCTTTCTATTGCTGGGCATCGTCATCGGTATCTGGCTCGGCGCCGTGCCGGGGCTTGGCGGGATCATCGGCATCGTGCTGGTCCTTCCCTTCACCTACGGCATGGACACGCTTTCGGCCTTTGCGATTCTCCTTGGAATCTTCGCGGTCACGTCGACGTCGGACACCATCGCGTCCGTTATGCTGGGCATACCCGGCACGGCGTCGAGCCAGGCAACGGTGCTGGACGGTCACCCGCTGGCCAGGAAGGGCGAGGCTGCAAGAGCGTTCGGCGCCGCCTTCACCGTCTCGGCCTTCGGCGGCATCTTCGGTGCTGTGATTCTCGCGGTATCGCTCCCCATCGCTCTTCCGATCATCCTGCGCTTCAACAATCCGGAACTCTTCAGCCTGGCGATCCTCGGCCTTGCGATGGTTGGATCGCTTAGCGGCAAGTCGGTTGCCAAGGGCCTGGCTGCCGCCGCCTTCGGCCTACTTCTATCCACCATCGGCTATGCCCAGGACGCGGCGATCCCGCGCTACTGGATGGAGCAGACCTATCTTCTCGATCGCTTGCCGCTGATCCCTGTGGTCCTCGGCCTCTTCGCCATGCCTGAGCTGATCGACCTCGCCGCCAAGGACCGCACGATCGCACGGGTCAAGACGGCCCAGGCGAGTTGGCGCCAGCTTGGCCAGGGCATAGGCGACGCCGTCAGAAATTGGTGGCTGGCGCTCCGCTGCTCGGCGATCGGTGTCTATATCGGCATGATCCCGGGAATCGGCGGCGCTGTTGTCGACTGGATCGCCTACGGCCATGCACTGCAGTCCACCAAGAACGCGGAGAACTACGGCAAGGGAGACATCCGCGGCGTGATCGCGCCCGAGGCGGCGAACAACGCCGTTCGCGGCGGCTCGCTCATCCCGACTGTCGCCTTCGGCATTCCGGGCTCGGCGATGAACGCCCTCCTTTTGAGCGCGCTTCTCATTCAGGGTCTGCAGCCGGGCAAGCCGATGTTGACCACCGACCTGCCGATCACCTTCGCCATGATCTGGAACATCGCGCTCGCGAATATCATCGCGGCAGCGCTGCTCATGGTTCTGGCCAATCAGATCGCCAAGCTCTGCTTCGTCTCCAGCCATCTCATCGTGCCGGGCGTCATCCTGTTCGTCTTCATGGGAGCCTGGCTGTCGCTTTCGGAGGTGGGGGACTGGGTGACGCTGATGGCCTTCGCGGCGATCGGCTATTTGATGAAGCTCGGCGGATGGCCACGTCCACCCGTGATCCTGGCCTTCATCCTCGGCTCGCTGATGGAGAACTCGTTCCTGCTGAGCTGGAAGATTCATGAGGGGCTCGGCTGGATCACGCGGCCGATCGTCATCGTCATCCTGTGCCTGGTCGTCGCGACCCTGCTCTTCGCCATCCGGCGCAATACCCGCCTGTCCCAGCCGGCGTCGGAAGGAGAAACCGTCGCGAGCGCCAATGCTCAGGCCACGGGAGAAGAACCGCCGATCCCGCTGGCGTCGCTGATCGTCGGCGCAGGTTTCCTCACGATCTTCGCAGCCGCTCTTCTGCCCTTCGGCGCTTGGCCGACACTCGTCTTGGCATTTCCGCTTCTCGCCATCGTTCCCGGTATCCTGCTGACTGCAGCTGTCCTCGGACGCGAGTTCCTCGCAGCACCTGACCGGGCCCCGATGTGGCAGGAGCTTGCCGGCAATCAGGAAGTCCGCCGGGGGATGGCTTTCCTGGGTTATTGCCTCGCGACCATCGGGCTGGCTTTGCTCGTCGGTCAGAAGATCGCGCTTCTGGCTTTGGTCGCGACCTACCTGGTCCGCTGGGGCGGTTACGGCTGGCGCGTGGTCGCCCCTTATGCGCTGGCGACCGCGCTTATCCTTATAGGGTTCTATGACCGGGTCGTTCACGTCTTCTGGTTGAAACCGATCCTCGCCGATGAAATCCGAGCCGTGATCCCGGAGGGATTTCCGGCCTGGCTGATCCTTTGATGAAGGGTCCAACAACAGGAAGGACGGAACTGAAGAGATGCTGACAAAGGGAGAAAGACCAATGCTGACAAGACGATCTCTTGCGCTTCTGGCCGCCGGCATGGCCACGGCGTTCCTGCCCGCAAGCGCGCAGGCCGAGGATTATTTCGCCGGCAAGACGATCACCTGGGTCCTGCCGTGGCCCGCGGGGTCGGGCGGCGACCTTCATGGCCGCCTGACGGCGCAATATATGGAAAAGCATATCCCCGGCAATCCGACCATCGTCGTCAACAACAAGCCCGGCGGCAGTGGCATCATCGCCATCAACACCGTCTACGAGCAGGGCGAGAAGGACGGCACCACCTATTTCTACGGCAATTGGAGCCCGTCGGCGGTGATCGATGAGGCGCCCGGCGTGCGCTACGTGCCCGAAGAGATGGGCGTGGTCGGCTCGGCCGGCGCCGATCTTGCCTTCATGGTCCGCAAAGACCAGGTGCCCGAGCTCTCGGCCCTTGCGGATGCCGACTTCATCGTGGGCGGCCGCGGCGCCACCAACGCGATCGAGGTGCTGGGCAATCTCGCGCTGAAGACGCTGGGCGCTGACTTTCGCTATGTCGGCGGCTTTGGCGGCTTCTCGAAGATCCAGGCGGCGATCAAGGCTGACGAGGTCCACGCCGGACATGCCGGACTGCCGGGCTATGTGAAGTTCTTCGGCCCGGATAGCGACGTCGCTCATCCGCTTTACTATCACCAGCAGTTCGACCTGGACGGCAACCCGCTGCCCAAGCCCGAAAAGGCCTATCCCGCCGACGTGCCGACGCTCTATGAGGCCCACAATACGCTGCATGGCGAGGCGCCGTCCGGCCCCTATTGGGAAGCCTATAAATGGTGGCATATGAGCCTGATGTCGGCCACCACCGCGATCCTGTCGCCTCCGGGCGTGGATCAGGAGGCGCTGTCGATCATGCAGCAAGCCTTCCAGGATGTGGCAGGCGACCCGGACTATCTCGCCGATTATGAAAGCTCGATCGGGGTGCCGCCGCCGTTCAACTCGACTGAGCAATCGATCCAGATCCTTCAGACCTTCCGCGACATGCCGTCTGAGGTGGAAGCGGTCGTGAAGGAAATTTCTTCGCTCTGAGTATGAATGGGGAGGTCGGCTTGCCGGCCTTCCCCCGCCCATCGTCGACGCAGGAATGCCTATGGAACCCCAGAACCTGGTCATCGTCATGGCAGACGAGCATGCCGGCAAATATACCGGCTATGCCGGCCACCCGGTTGTCCAGACTCCCAACATGGACCGGCTGGCAAGCCGTGGCACGACGTTCACCAACGCCTATTGCAACAGCCCGATCTGCATGCCGTCGCGCGCGGCCTTCGCCACGGGGCGCTACCCCCACGAGACCGGCTATGTCTGCAACGCCACACCCTATGACGGCCAGATGCCGGGATGGCCGCATCACCTGGAGATACTCGGCAATAACGTCACCTCGATCGGCAAGCTTCATTACCGCGACGACAAGGTCGACACCGGCTTCGCCGAGTCCCTCATTCCGATGCATGCGGTCGACGGCGCCGGCGACCTTTTCGGATGTATCCGGTCAGATCCGCTGCCCGTCCGCTTCGGCGTTCGGCAGGTGGCGGAGCAGGTGGGACGGGGCGAGTCGACCTATACGCGCTATGATCGCTCCATCCTTGAACGGACGCTCGCCTGGCTGGAAGAAGCAGCGCCGACCATGCGTGAGCCCTGGGTGCTGTTCGTCAGCTTCGTCTGCCCCCACTTTCCGCTAATCGCCCCTGAGGCCTTCTACGATCTCTACGATCCCGAGCGCCTCGATCTGCCCAAGGCCTGCCGGCCTGAAGACTGGCCGGACCATCCCTGGATCGACGCTTTTCGGAAGTCGTACATCACCGACACTTTCTTCGACGATGACCTGAGGCGGCGGGCGGCGGTGGCCTACTTCGGCCTCTGCTCCTTCGTCGATTCCCATCTCGGCCAGATCATCGATGCGGTCGACGCCAGCGCCTTCGGCAAGCGGACCCGGCTCGTCTACACCTCCGATCACGGCGACAATCTCGGCGTTCGCGGCCTTTGGCAGAAAAGTAACTTCTATCAGGAATCCGCCCACATCCCGATGATTATCGCAGGCGACGGCGTGGCAGCCGATGCGGTCTGCAACACGCCGGTGTCGCTGGTGGATGTCTATCCGACCGTCCTTGAAGCCACCGGCCATGGAGAAGGCTCTTCACCGGTCAATGACGATGCGAAGAGCCTTATTTGGATCGCCAGCGAGCCCGATGATCACACACGGACGGTCTTCGGCGAGTATCATGCGGCGGGTGCGATCAACGGCGTCTTCATGCTGCGGCGCGGTCCTTGGAAATATATCCACTACGCCAATATGCGGCCGCAGCTCTTCAACCTGGATGATGATCCCGAAGAGCTTACGGATCTCGCCCTCGGCGCTGGCCATGACGATGTGCTGGACGCGTTCCGCGCCGACCTTGAGAGCCGCCTCGATCCCATCAAGGTCGATGCCGAGATCAAGGCTATGCAGCGCGGCCTCCTGGATCGTCACGGCGGGCCTGAGGCGATCCTCTCCCGCGGCTCCATGGGTGCCTCGCCGCCGCCGAGCACGTCGTTCGAAGGTCTGCGTACGGAATGAAGGGCATGAAGCGTGAGTACCACCTAACCATTCACAACCCGGATGGACCGATGGAGGTGTTTTTCGCTCAGGCCGAAGCGACTGAACCAGCCCCCTGCGCAATCCTTTATATGGACGTCTTCGGCTTGCGCGAGGAACTCTACGATCTTGCCCGTGCCTTTGCTGCCGACGGTGTTTCGGCGGCTGTGCCCGATTTGTTTCACCGTCTGCCCGTATCCCGTTTCGAACCGGTGAATGGACCGAACGATCCAATTGAAAAAGCGGTGCGCGAAGCCAATGCGCAAACGACGCTCAAGATGTCAATCACTGACACCAGAGCGGTAACGCACTGGCTGGACCTGAGAAAAGTCGGCCCAAGGCCAACCCATTACTTTGCAATCGGCTATTGCATGGGAGGCCGCCACGCGCTCGCCGCCGCCGCGACCCTGCCGGATCGGATCCATGGCGGCATGTCCGTTCATGGCGGGCGGCTTGTCACCGATGATGCGAACTCGCCGCACCGCATGATCGCCGAGCTGCGGGTGCCGTTTCACTTCGCCTGCGCGCGCGACGATCCCACCTGTCCATCGGAACACTGCGCGATCCTGCAGGAGGCGGCCGCAAAAACGGAGGCCGAGGTGACGGTCGACATCGTTGATGCCCATCACGGCTGGAGCTTTCCCGCCCGATGGAGCCACGACCCGGCAGTGGCCGCAAGGCTTCACGATCTGGCCTGTCGCATGATCCATGGGGAGCGGCGATGAGTGAAACGCTCACATTCGGTGTCATCGGTCTCGGCGCTATGGGCGGCGGCATGGCGCGGGCTCTGGTCGATGCCGGACACCGCGTGCTGGGCGTCGATCCGGACCCGGTGGCATGCGAGGTGGCGAAATCCTCCGGCGTCGATACAAACTGTCGTCTCAAAGATCTTCTCAGCTCAGCGGAGATCATTGTCATCTGCGTCGCTACAGAGGCCGCACTGACGGAGATCTATCGCCAGATCGGGACCAAGAAGACAGATAAGCCGCAGCTCATTATTGAGACGTCCACCATGGCGCCGGGACGTGTTCGGTTGCTGTCCGCCATCGGTCGTGCCTCAGGCCGCCGGCATATCGAGGCGCTGCTCATTGGCTTGCCCAAGGATGCTGCTGCGGGGCGTCTTTATCACTTCGTCGGCGGCAATGAGGCTGATGTCGCCCTCGCTCGCCCCTTTCTCGAAGCGACCGGTCGAGATTTCGCACATCTGGGCACCATCGGCAGCGGTGCGACGGCAAAGGTCCTGAACAATGCGATCGGCAATGCGACGATGCTGGCTTTCACGGAGGCGATCGTGGCCGGAGAAGCCGCCGGCATCGACCCTGACACCTTCATTCGCGCCGTCAAAGAAGCGGGCGGGGCCGGCATGTCTGTCGTCTTCGAGCGGCACGCGCACTGGACGATTGGTGCGGAAGAACAGCCACCGACACCGATCAACCAAAAAGATATGTCGGAGTTGGCGTCCATGCTGGAATGTCATGGTCTGCCATACCCACTTTTGTCCGAAGCCGTTAGAGCCTTTGCACGTCTGCCGGAAAAGCCAGGCTTGGTACAAGCCTACGCGCAGAGCCTCTGCAACAGAGACTAGAGCATTTCCGGGGCAAGTCGATCCAGCCCGCACCCCCTCCCGACCACCCGTAGGGTACCCTACGGGTG
>JBCCUL010000060.1:0-13634 GCA_039197065.1 Pseudomonadota bacterium
GCAGATTAGCCTTGCGCCCTGGAAGTTGGGCACATATCGGCCTGCTCCCCAACGGCGTGCTGGCGACCTGCCATGCCGTCGTAACCACATTCCTGGAAAAAGGGGCAAGGATGTCTTTGTGACCACGGGCCGTGAGTTGGCTCCCTCAGGAGGCCAGAGAGCTGCGTTAGCCATTTCTCGACCGCCTTATATCTGATGAGACGACTTTCGATGAGATCGATCAAGTACGATGTCATGGTGGCTCTAGATTTGTGTAGATTGAGCCCACCCCGTCTTCAGCTTCAACAGAGGCGCTTGGGGCTCGACTGCGCTAGTCCTGATCCTGCTCCGGTACATGCTGTCTGGCTTTCCAGAGCCTGCTTGCGGTCCGACAGCTGGCTGCTCAAACCTGCGAAAAGGGTGCCGAAAACGGGATTCGACAGGTTGGCTCCCATAACCGCCTGATATTGTTTGGCTTTCCCACCCCGACAGCACCTTGACCTCACTCTCACTACGTAAACTGTGCGAGTGAGGTCAAGGTGCTGTCGGGGTGGGATTCTGGGTGGTTCAGGCGGTTATGGGAGCCAACAAACAAGGAGACAAAGACAGAAACATAGGAAAAACGGAGGAGAATGGATGGGAGCTGAGTAGCGGGGAAAAGGGACAGGCAGGAACAAAAACGAGCTTCAACGGCAAAAAAGTGAGAAGGCAGGGAATAAAATAGGCCTCTCATTCATCTAGGAGATAGCGAAAATTCTTCGGAGGGAGAGCGATGCGCTTGACCGAACGGGATCTGGAGCTGCTCCGATGGATCAACGGTCATGGCTTCGTAACGGCGAGGCAGGCGGCTAACTGGATGGGAACCTGTCTGCAGACGGGCCATCGACGGATGGGGCTTCTGCATCAGGGCGGCTATCTCAAAAGGCAGCGGCTGTTTCACGGTGCCGAGCGAGCCTACTGGCTGTCGGCGCTAGGGCAGCAGGTCTCAGGCGATACGCTTTCATGCCCGGAGACGATCAGTCCGGCCACCTATCGCCATCATTGGATGATGGTCGATCTGGCCCATGATCTGATCACCAAGACCAAGGGGCAATTCACACCCGAGCGTCGGCTTCGCGAACAACGGGCGATCAAGGGTGTCGGCGCCGAAGGTCACGTGCCGGACGGCCTGTTGGAGGTCAAAAGCAAGAAGCCGATCGCCATCGAGCTGGAGCTCACGCTCAAAGGCCGCGAGCGACTTGAAGGCATCGTCGAGGGCTATCTAGACCGTGACCTAAGCGCGGTCTGGTACTTTGTAACCAGCGATCGGATTCAACGCAGGCTCAACTCGATCATCGACGGCGAGCGCCTGTTCAAGATCAAGCCGTGGCAGCCGCGCTCATGAGCGTCAGCGCCAAGAAAGACGAGCAGCTGATGGTCGTGATGGCCGTGCTCTGGATTCTCGGTTCCATGGCGATGCTCGGGCCGGTCGGACTGACCGCCGCCACAATCGTCTTTGTCGCCGCCATGCTTTCCGGCCTGCATTTGATTGGAGGCATCATCATCAGCGCCGCTGGCGCCGGGCTGGGTTTCATCCTGTGGCGGAGTCATGGCTGGTTCACCGAGCCGCTGCATGCCATGGCGGAGATCTATCGCGCATAGCGGCAACTCACTATCTTCAATGACGACGCTGCTGTCGCTGCTGAGTGAGCCACCAAGCGACAGCTCGCTATCGTTATCGAAGCGATGGAAGCGCAGCTGGCGACGGCAAGCGATACGCAACAATCTGCGAAGACATCGTTCGCCGTCTCATCCAACTACCCCGCCAGCGTCGAAGAGAACGAAGCAATCAGCAGCGACAGTTGGCTGTCCCCCAGCAGACCATATCAGAGACAGCCATCAAAGTGACAGAAACGGAGTCAAAGCTCACTGACGACTTGCGCTTCGGCGCGGCATACGCGACAGCGAAGGGCGAGCTTGCTGACTGTCAAATCTGCCTATATCAGATTACCGGATGTCAACGTGGCCATACCAGCAATCTGGAATATCTCCTATTCAGGGCAAACCAAATCGTTCCGCTTTTAAACTGGCTTAACCGAAATCTCGGTCGCGCTGTCATCATCGACGATCTAACCGACGATCATCTGTGCTTCATTTGTGGCTGTCTTTTCTCAAACAATGGCATGTGCATTGCCCTGCTCGGCTATCAACAGAACCGCAATCGAACACCTGGACTCATTGTGCCCCATGTGTGCCCCAATTACGAAAATGCCAATTTTGGAGAAGGTTGGAAGGCAGTTAACCTGCTGAAAAGATTGGCTCCCCGGGCCGGACTCGAACCAGCGACAAAGCGGTTAACAGCCGCTCGCTCTACCAACTGAGCTACCGGGGAACATCTGATAACGATGCTATAGCAGAGAGCCGCCTCGAGAAACAAGTCCGGAATCTCGTTACCGGCCGCAAATCGAAGACGTGGTCTCTCCGGCGCAGTCTGAACTTCAGATCATGTGATTTTGTTTGGAGGCCGGAGGCGGAATCGAACCGCCGATGGAGGATTTGCAGTCCCCTGCATTACCACTTTGCTACCCGGCCACCTTGAATGTCGCAGAGCCTATCCGGCTGATCCCCGATGGTCAACGTCTCTCGGTAAGCAGCCATCGACACCGCTGACGGCGACATCGATTGCTCCCGCCAATCGAACTGTCTATAGTCCGTCTGGTCTCAAATTTGCGGTCTCCAAGCCGGCATGCTGGCCTGGATGCGACATCTCGAAGAGCGCAGCCATGAACACCGTTCAAGCTAGAACCAACATGGTCGACAACCAGCTCCGAACCAATCGGGTCGACCATCCGGATGTCCTGGAAGCCATGGGCTCCGTGCCGCGCGAACTCTTCCTGCCGAAGTCGCTCCACGGCGTCGCCTATGCCGATGAGGATCTGCACCTGCCCGACGGCCAGTTTCTGATAGAGCCGCTGGTGTTCGCGCGCATGCTGCAGGCTGCGTCAATCGATAAGAACGACATCGCGCTCGTGGTCGGCTGTGACACCGGCTACTCGGCGGCCGTCACCTCGAAGCTCGCCGCCACGGTCATTTTCGTTCAGCAGAGCGATGAAGGTGCAGGACGCATTCAGCCGATCTTCGATCAGCTCGAAGCCGACAACGTCGTGACGTCGGTGCGCGCAGATCCGGCCGGCGGCGATCCCGACCAGGCGCCGTTCGACATCATCATCGTCATCGGCGCCATCGACATGGTTCCCCAGACGCTGACCGATCAGCTCAATGATGATGGACGGCTGGTGGCGATCGAAGGGCGCGGGCGCGTCGGCAAGGGCACGCTTCTTACCAAGGTTCACGGATCGGTGGCGCGCAACACATTGTTCGATGCCGGCGTTCCGGATTTGAAAGGCGTGCAACAAGACGTGGACTTCGCCTTTTGACTTCCCAACAGAATCGATCCAAGCGAGACGGCGTTCTCTTTTTAGGAGAACAGACCTCTCGATTTCGTGGTCCGAGACCGCTCGTTTCTTCCCATATGGCGATAGAAGAAATTCAACCATCTGGCATCGCACGAATAACTGATGTAGAAGGCAGCATAGCGTTTACAGTCAGGCAGCCGACATGATGCTGATGTGGCCGTGATCGTGTTTGGTGTTCTGTCCTCGATCCGCTGGAGTTCCTTGTGATCAGCGCACGCCCTCGAACAGCTCTCACCTGCCCTCCTGTTCTCTCGCCCATCACGGCCTTCTTGGGGATCAGCATCGCGCTCACCGCCCCGATGGCCACGCAGGCGCAAACACTCGAAGAAGCGCTGGCTTCGGCCTATTTGAGCAACCCGGAGATCGAGGCCCAGCGCGCAGCTGTTCGAGCGACGGACGAACTGGTTTCCCAGGCGCTCAGCGGCTGGCGCCCGACGCTGCAGATCACATCGAATGCCAGCATCTCCGACATCAAAAGCGCAGCCGGCGAGGGCAGCGTCGAATCAACGTCGAATTCGCTGACGATCGATCAGAATATCTATGAAGGCGGCGCGACGGTCGCCAATACCCGCCGAGCCGAGCGCCTGGTGCGCGTCGAGCGGGCCCGTCTGACGACCGTCGAGCAGGATGTGCTGCTGCGCGCGGCCACAGCCTACACCACCTTGATCAACGACCTGGCGGTGCTGGAGCTCGCGGTGCAGAACGAAAATCGCCTTAGGCGGCAGCTTAGGGCGACGCGCGACCGTTTCGAGGTCGGTGAGGTGACGCGCACCGATGTGGCACAGGCCGATGCACGGGTCGCAGGCGCGATTTCCGAGCGGGTGCGCGCCGCCGGTACGATCGAAGCATCGCGCGCCGCCTTCCGCAATGTGATCAATCTGGAGCCGGAAAGCCTGATTCCGCCCGATCCGTTGAAGAATTTACCGGCCAGTGAAGCCGAGGCGCAGCAGCAGGCAGAATCGTTAAATCCCAGCATTTTGGCCGCAGAGTTTAATCTTGCGGCTGCAAAAGAAGATGTCAGTGTTGCCGAAAGTGCCCTCTATCCACGTCTTTCCGTCAATGGCGAATTGAACTATACCGATGAGCCCAGTCTGTCTGTGCCCTGGCAACGGGTGGCATCGATCGCCGCGACCTTGGCGGTCCCGCTCTACCAAGGAGGGGGTGAATATGCGCAGATCAGGCAGAGCAAACAGACGGTTCAGCAGCGACGAGCCGATCTCGATTCGGTCTTGCGCAGCGTGCGTGAGGAGGTGACAGCCGCGTGGCAGGCTTTGGTAACGGCACGGTCCAGTATCGAATCGATTACCGAGCAAGTGCGCGCCGCGGAGATCGCTCTGGATGGATCGCGTCAGGAAGCTCTGGTTGGACAACGGACGACTTTGGATGTGCTTGATCAGGAAAACGATCTGTTCCAGGCCGAGGTGGACCTGGTGAGCGCGCAAAGAGATGAGATTGTCGCCAGTTATCGGCTCAAGGCCGCCGTAGGCGCGCTTCGAGCAAAGGACATCGACCTGGCGGTCGAGCCCTACGATGTAGAAGCTAATTATAAAGACGTTCGCAGTCGGTGGTTTGGTTTAGGAAACGATCTGAGCAACGAGCACCAGGATTGATGGTCAGTTTCCCGGAAAGACAACGGTCGAAAGGCCGCTTGAATAAACGCCGGGACGAGACTCCCAGGGGGAGAAAAATGTGAATACACAGCCGAAAGACCAAGAGCCGTCCATGGAGGAGATCCTGTCGTCGATACGACGGATCATCGCGGACGAAGAGAGTGAAGATACGAAGCCGGATGATGACAGGGCCGTAGCCGCCGATACAGAAGCTGGCGCTCTCGAGACTCTTGAAGTGCTTGATGACGACGATAATGACGACGACGACGATGATGGCGGTGATGTACTCGAGCTGACATCGGTCGTCGAGGAGGGCCGCCCGGCCGCTGAGCCTGCTGACGTCGACGATGAGCCGGCCGAAGATCTGTCATCACACGCCCCCCTCGAACTCGTCGACGACACGGTCGACGATGATGACATCGAAGTTTCCGAGATCGACGATTTGACAGAGGTGACCGATCTCGCCGATGACGACCTCATCGAAACCCATGACGATCTTCCGGAGATCGACGAGGCGCTTTTGAGCGTCGAGGACGATCAGGACGAGATCGAAGTAGTTGAGACGATTATCAGTCAGGAGGACGAACCAGCCGTGAGCACGAAAAAGGCCGAGACAGAAACCCTTCTTTCCACCGGCACTGCCAGCACGACCACCGGCGCTTTTGCCAAGCTGTCCAAGGCATTCCGCCCAACGCCCGTCGAAGAGTCCGTCGCCGATGGCGCCGGTCGGACCGTCGAGCAATTCATCGAAGACATGGCGAGGCCCATGCTTAAGGAATGGCTTGACGAAAACATGCCGGCGATCGTCGAGCGTCTCGTGCAGAAAGAGATCCAGAAAATCGCGCGTCGCGCCGAGCTTCTCTAGAAGCCTCGAGGTAGATCACGTTTTCTATTTCGGGAGCGCCTGAGCGGGCCTCCCAGCCTTTCTCCTGCACTTTGATCAGAGAGACTAGGCCGTCGACGGCAGCCTGACTCTTTATGTAGATTACAGCCCTCCTCGACATCGGAATGTCGCCCTGTCCGCTTGCCCGATGAGCCGATTTCCCCTATAGCCCTTGATCGGCGCGCGCCTGTGCCGATTTCACGTCAGATTATCGGGGTGGTTCAGCAATGCTGGACAAGACATATCAACCTTCCGAGGTCGAGCCGCGGCACGACCGCCTTTGGGAAGAACAAGGCCAGTTCAAGGCCGATCCGGACCCAAATCGAGTCCCCTATTGCATCATGATGCCGCCGCCGAACGTCACCGGCAGTCTGCATCTTGGACACGCACTCGATTCGACCATCCAGGACACGTTGGTGCGGTTTCACCGCATGCTCGGCAAATCCGTCTTGTGGCAGCCGGGCTCGGATCACGCCGGCATCGCTACTCAAGTGGTGGTCGAGCGCCAGATTGCGCCCAAAACCCGCCATGACCTTGGACGCACCGAGTTCCTGCGCAAGGTTTGGGAATGGAAGGCGCAGTCCGGCGGCATGATCAGCCAGCAGTTTCACCGCCTGGGCGTCTCGCCTGACTGGTCACGCGATCGCTTCACCATGGATGAGGGCCTGTCCGCAGCCGTGCGCAAGGTTTTCGTTCAGTTGCACTCGGAAGGGTTGATCTACAAGGACAAACGGCTGGTCAATTGGGACTGCCAGCTACAGAGCGCGATTTCCGATCTTGAGGTCAATCAGGAAGAGATGGACGGTCATCTCTGGTACATCCGCTACCCGCTCAAAGACCAGCCTGACCGGCATTTGACCGTCGCCACCACACGTCCTGAGACCATGCTTGGCGATAGCGGCATCGCCGTACATCCCGATGATGAGCGTTACACCGATCTGGTCGGCCAGCATGCCGTGCTTCCGCTGGTTGGCCGCGATCTGATCATCGTCGCCGATGAGTATTCCGATCCCGAAAAGGGGTCCGGCGCCGTCAAGATGACGCCAGCCCATGACTTCAATGACTTTGAGGTCGGCCGCCGTCACGATCTCGACATGATCAACATTCTGGACACGGAAGGCCGACTGAACGATCAGGTGCCGGAAGCCTATCGCGGCATGGATCGCTTCGACGCTCGAAAGAGAATCGTTGCCGATCTGGAGGCGGCGGGTCTGATCGAGAAGATCGAGCCGATCCGCCATGCCGTTCCGGTCAGCGACCGCTCGGGCACCTTGGTCGAGCCCTTTCTTTCCGATCAGTGGTATGTCGACGCCGAGACGCTCGCCAAGGAGGCGATCGCCGCGGTCGAGGATGGCCGCACCCGCTTCGTGCCGAAGCAATATGAAAACATCTATTTCGAATGGATGCGCAACATCCAGCCCTGGTGCATTTCGCGTCAGCTCTGGTGGGGCCACCAAATCCCCGCCTGGTATGGGCCGGACGGCGAGACCTTCGTCGCTTTGGATCAGGCCGAAGCGATGAAGCTCGCGAAGGCTCACTATGGCAAGGCGGTCGATCTCGTGCAGGACGAGGACGTGCTCGACACCTGGTTCTCGTCAGGCCTCTGGCCATTCTCGACGCTTGGCTGGCCGGACAAGACGCCAGAGCTCGATCGCTACTATCCAACCAGCGTCCTGGTGACCGGCTTCGACATCATCTTCTTCTGGGTCGCACGCATGATGATGCTCGGCCTGAAATTCATGGGCGACGTGCCGTTCAAAGATGTCTACATCCATGGCCTGGTGCGCGACGAGCATGGCCAGAAGATGTCGAAGTCCAAGGGCAACGTCATCGACCCCCTTGAGCTCATCGAAAAATACGGCGCCGACGCGCTTCGCTTCACCATCCTTGCCAGCACTGGCCAGGGACGCGACATCAAGTTCGGCGAGAGCCGGGTTCAGGGTTATCGCAACTTCGCGACCAAGCTCTGGAATGCGGCGCGGTTCACCGAAATGAACGGCTGTAGGCTTGATCCAGATTTCGATCCATCGAGCTGCACCAACATCGTCAACCGCTGGATCGTCAGCAAGCTCACCCAGGCGAGCCAACAGGTGCAGAGAGCGTTTGGCGACTATCGCTTCAACGAAGCGGCCAGCACGCTCTATCAGTTCACCTGGAATGAGTTCTGCGACTGGTATCTGGAACTCGCCAAGCCCATGCTCCAGGGTGATGACGAGGCGGCGAAAGCGGAGACGCAAAAGACCGCTGCCTGGGTGCTCGCCAACATGCTGCATCTTCTTCATCCGGCAACGCCGTTCGTGACGGAAGAGCTCTGGCAGCGCCGCTTCGGCTCGCCGGGCGGGTCGTTGATCGCGGCCCCCTGGCCCGAGCTCGACGAAGGTCTGGTGGACGAAGAGGCAGAGGCCGAGATCGACTGGCTGGTACGCACGATCAGCGCGGTTCGCACTGCGCGCAACGAGATCGGCGTGCCGGCGGGTGCGAAGATCATGCTGCATGTGCATGGCGCGTCGGCAGAAACCAAGGCGCGGGTTGATCGCCATGAGACAGCCATGCAGCGCCTGGCCCGGCTCGATGCGGTGCAGGCGAGCGAGGGACCGATCGCCAAGGGCTCGCTTCAGGTCGTGGTCGACGAGGCCACGTTCTCCTCGCCACTCGCCGACGTGATCGATCTCGATCAGGAACGTCAGCGCATCGACAAGGAACTGAGCAAGACCGTCGCCGATCTCGCCAAGATCGAGAAGAAGCTTACCAATCCTCAGTTTCTCGACCGGGCGCCCGCCAATGTGATCGAAGAACAGCGCTCGCGTAAGGCCGATCTGGAGCGTAGCCGCGAAAAGCTCGAGGCGGCGCTTGCCCGGCTTGCGGGCTAAGCTCGAACGCATGACCGAGAGCGCAACCGGACGGGATCTTAAATGCCAGACTGTTTGATCGAGACCGAAGGCGCGAGCGAAAGCCTCCCCATTCATACGGTCGCTGGAGCCGACTACGACGCTTGGCTTGGTGCTCAGCCCGAAAGGGTGAAGGCCTGGCTTGAGACGACAGGCTTCGAGGGTAAGGCCGGGCGTTCGGCGCTCTTGCCGGACGACGACGGCAAGCTTTCCGGCGCCGTGATGATCGCGAGCGATCCGCCGAGCCTTTGGGACTTTTCGCGCCTGCAGAAAGCGCTGCCCCCGTTGAACTGGCGTCTGGCCGCCGACCTTGACGACGATCATCGCCTGCAGGCTGCGCTTGGCTGGGCGCTCGCCGGCTATCGCTTCGATCGCTACAAGAAGAGCGATGCGAAGACGTCACGTCTGCTGATCGGCGATGACCACCCCTCGGCCGAAGCCGGCATTCTCGCGGATGCCATCTATCTCGGCCGCGATCTCGTCAACACGCCCGCCAACGACATGGGACCGGATGAACTCGAAGCAGCGGCGCGCAACGTCGCCGAACGCTTCGGCGCCGAGATCAGGACGATCGAAGGCGATGCCCTCATTGAGCAGAACTTTCCCGCCGTGCACACCGTTGGCCGCGCGAGCGATCGAGCCCCCCGCGTGATCGATCTCACCTGGGGCGATGCCGATGCGCCCAAGCTGACCCTGGTCGGCAAGGGTGTTTGCTTCGATACCGGCGGTCTCGACCTCAAGCCCGCTGCCGGCATGGCCATCATGAAAAAGGACATGGGCGGCGCCGCGACCACCCTTGCGACGGCGCAAGCCGTCATGGCGCTTAAGCTGCCGGTCCGCCTTCGTCTTCTGATCGGCGCGGTCGAGAACAGCGTGGCCGGCAACGCCTTTCGTCCCGGCGATATCATCTCGACCCGAAAAGGCCTTTCCGTCGAGATCGGCAATACCGATGCCGAAGGCCGCCTGGTGCTCGCCGATCTCCTGGCACTCGCCGATGACGAGACGCCTGAGCTGATGATCGATTGCGCGACGCTCACCGGCGCCGCCCGGGTGGCGCTCGGCGCCGACCTCCCTGCCCTTTTCACGCCCGACGATCAGCTGGCGGCCGATTTGCTGAACGCAGGCACCGAGGCGGAAGATCCTCTCTGGCGCCTGCCGCTGCATAAGCCCTATCGGGAACTCATCGACAGCCCGATCGCCGACATCAACAATGCCGGCGCCGGCGGCATGGCTGGTACGATCACCGCAGCACTGTTCCTGAAGGATTTCGTCACCGAGACCAAGAGCTGGGCGCATCTCGACATCTATGGCTGGACGCCGAGCGCCAAACCGGGACGGCCGAAAGGCGGCGAAGCCACCGCCCTTCGCGCTCTGATCAATCTGATCAAAGGCCGCTTCGGTGGAAGCAGCTGACCGGCAGGCCATGAACCAGGACCAGCCCTCTCCAAGGAGCGCCTATAAAGCGTTCTTCACGCTGCCGACCCGCTGGATGGACAATGACATCTACGGTCACGTCAACAACGTCAACTATTACAGCTTCTTCGACACGGCGATCGCCCATTACCTGATGCAGGAAGGCGGCCTCGATCCCTGGAAAAGCGGGGTGATCGGCTTTTGCGTCGAGAGCGGCTGCCGGTTTCGAAAGGCGATATGCTTCCCGGAGACGATCACCGCCGGGCTCAAAGTCAGGCGTCTCGGCCGCACAAGCGTGACCTACGAGATCGGCCTGTTCCGCGGGGACGACGACGAAACGTCGGCGGACGGCTACTTCGTCCATGTTTTCGTGGAGCGCGAGAGCCAAAAGCCGTCGCCACCGCCGGATGCACTCCGCGAAGCCCTCTTAGCGCTCGTCGATCAAGCCGATTGATTTGAACTCCAGGTTACTCAGCTTGCCTCGCCCACATGACTGCCGCTAGATTGCCGCAGACGGCAAGAGGCGGGCGTCGACATCGGTATCGGAGACAGCGTTGGTCGAGACCAGAACGCGGCTGAAAATCAATCTCTCTTCGCGCGAGTTCGAGGTCGAAGGCAGCGAAGCCTTCGTCGAGCGCTATGTCGAGCGCATCGATGCGCTGTTCGCCGGCCTCGCTACCGGCAAGCGTGCCGGCCCCGCCATGTCCGAGACGTCTGCGATCGGCAACAGCGCTGCTGCCGGTTCCGCCAGCACCACCAACGGTGTGGCCGCCGCCACTGCGCCATCGCACATCGGCGAATGGCTGGAGCATCTGCCGCGCTCGGCGACCGATGTCGACCGCATGCTGCTGGCTGGGTACTTCGCCCAGCTTCGCTCCGGCGATCAATCCTTCGGTACCGGCGAGGCCGCAGCCCTGCTGCTCGATCAAGGGATCAAGGTCGGCAACCCGTCCCAATGCGTGAAGCAGAACCTTGTGGCCAAGCGCGTCTTCAAGCATCAGCGTCGCTACCGCGTCTCGCAGACGGGGCATGACCAGCTCCGCCAGCTCCTCGGCCCAATCTTCGAATAGCCGGGGACGCCCGGCGGCGTTGACCAGCCGCGGGGCGGATCAGCTTGAACTTAACTGGCGGACGGTCTAGGCTCCTGCGCGATGTTGATGATCCACCATAGCGCTCGGGCGCGAATTAGCGGCCCGACCTCGATCCGAGGTCGGGACCATGTTGTTCGCCCCAAATCAGAGCTCTGTATCGTGGATATCAGCCATGTCTTTTGCTGGAACGCCGCTTAGTCCGGCCAGCTTTCGTCTCCCTTCCCCGCCCGAACCTGTGCGCATCAGCTGCTTTTCGATCGTCGCGAAAGCCGATCCTTCGGTGCTGCCGCGCATCTTCGACATGATCGCCATGTTCGATCTGACGCCGGATCGCTGTCATGTCTCGCGCTCCGATCTGGAGCCTGATCGCCCGCTCCTGATCGACCTGCAGATCGCCAATCTCCGGGACGAGGACGCCCACCTCATCGAGAAAAAGCTGGAACGCATGGTCATGGTCACCCAAATATTGATCTCGGAGAAGCGCCGGGCGGCGGCCTGACGATTGTTTCTGCCTGTCGAACACCGGCGCACCGAGACTTGATGGGAATGTTTTATGCTGCGCTATCGATGGCTGTGTGCCGGTGTTTTGACGTTGTGCTGGATCTTGATCGGCGGCTGGTCGCCTGGACTGGCGGCCACTGCCGAAGAGGGCTGCGATCGACTGTTCGTCCCGGAAGGCTATGAGCTGACCTGCACCTTGACCCGAAAAGCGGGTGACCATGACTGGGAAGTTGCCGTTCACCCGGTGGACGGCACGTTTGCCAGTCTGAGCAAACTCACGCTCAGCCCTGTCGATGAAACCGTCACCGATCCTGCAGCCTGGCTGGAGCGTCAGGTTAAAATCGACGTTACCGGCCTGGAGGACGCGCTCACCAGCTTTCTCGACGATGAGGACAACCCTTTTTCCGACGAGAGTTGGTGGACATCGCTGCAGGGCTTGAAAGACGTCGTGCATTCGATCTCGGACCTGCCGCTGGACGCCTGCGAAGAGCCCAGGCAAAGCAGCGGCGAAGGCTGGGTCATCGATTGCGATTGGGGCATCGGCTCGCTCCGACAGTTTCTGACGGTTCGCCTCGTCGAGCAGGAAGACACGTTCTACGCGCTTCGCATCCAGTCGATGAACCAAAAGCGCCATCGGCACCTTCAGGCGATCGCCAACTCCTTCTAAGCCCTCATGCGAGGGCATGCTCAGATTTGAACGGCGCGGAAACGAGCGGTTTTCGCGGCCAGCATATCCTGTGCCGCCACCAGAGATAATTCCTCCTCACCACGCTCGGCCGTCATCTCGACGAGTGAGAAGATCGCGGATGCCGATCGCTCCAGCGCGGTCTTCAGATCCGGCGCCAGTAGATAGTGCCCGAGGAACAGCGCGCTAAACGCATCGCCCGTGCCATTGAAGGTCCGAGCGAGGCGCGGCGTTCGCACCAGCCAGTGCTGCTCATGCGAAAACGCGAGCATCGCCGCCATGTCCGGCCGATCCGGGCTGTCCAGGCCCGTCGCCACCACAAGACGGGGTCCGCGCTCCAAAAGACGTTCGGCCGCGAGCCTTGCACTGCCGAGGTCACTGACCTCCAGTCCTGAGAGATGCGCAAGCTCGAAACGGTTCGGCGTGACGACGTCCGCATACGGTAAGAGCTTGTCTTCGATGGCAGCGGGCACGCGGTCCCGCACGAAAACGCCGGCGTCATCGTCACCGATCACCGGGTCCAGAAGAAAGACCAGATCCTCGTTTCTTCGTCTCACGGTCTCGAGAGCGCGCAACACAGGATCGGCATTCACGGCATCACCGAGATAACCGACGAGCATGCCTGAACAGCACCCGAGCGACGCCTGCGTGAGAACCCCATCGAGCACCGCGGCAAGGCGCTCGGCCTCGACATGGTATCCGGAAAACCGTCCGTAACCGGGATGATGGCCGAGCTGCACCGTGTTGACCGGCCAGACATCGAAACCCAGACGCTGCAACGGGAGGACGGCCGCACTATTGCCGACATGGCCGTAAGCGACCTCGGATTGGATCGACAAGACGGCCCTTGCCTGATCATACGCCATCGCCTTATCCGCCTTCATGCGCGTGGTTCAGAGAAATGCCAACTATAGCGAACACGGTGCAATCGGGCAGCAAGGCTTTCGATCCGACATCAGGCGATTCTTTTTTCAGGACCTGGTCAGCTCTATCCCGAACCATTCGATCATGAGGGACGCCACGGTGAGCGCCCCCGAAGATCAAACGGAGACTACCATGAAGCGCATTTCCCTCGTTCTCGCCTCGGCCTTCTTCCTGACATCCGCCGGCGGTGCGCTTGCCACCGACA
>JBCCUL010000061.1:0-13538 GCA_039197065.1 Pseudomonadota bacterium
AATGATCCGGAAAAAGCGTCCCCTGTTCTCGGGACATGCCCTCGATATAGCGCTTCATCAATCCACCCTTCGATCTCTCGAAAAGTGACTACCATCCCCCGACGTTTCGTAACAACCAGGGTCAAAGAAGGAAGGAAGCGCCTCGTGCTGTGGCGCGGAGAATGTGCCGCAAAGCTGTCTCTCCAAGGCAAAAAAAAGCCCAGGCCTAGCATCGAGAGATACCAGCGCCTGGGCAATTGTGTCTTCAGTGAAAAACAATACTAATAGTTGAATATTTCGAATCAAAAATTCCTCTGGGATTGGCAAAAAGATGGAATCAATGTGCCAATCAAAACTCGCCTGGCGGCTGAATCGGGTCAACGAAAGAAACAAGCGCCCCGTCACGTAGCGCAGAGAATGAGTCGCAATGCGGCCTCGCCGGTTGAGAATTCCCTGGCAATGGTGCTTTCGGCCTGAACAGGCCCATGCCCTTACAATCAGCGCGGGACACGTTGCCGTCGCAGATATGTTATGAAATTTCTCTTGATTTTTTCACATATGTGATGATTCATGAAATAGAAGATTTTCATCCGAGTTTGTCATGGAGTTTGCTGCAACGAGAAGAACACGTCAGGCGATCGGTCCTGCTGGTGAAGAAAAATTGACTGTCGGCGCTGATATTCGCGCGCTGCGCAAGAGCCGCGCCATAACGTTGACTAAGCTGGCAAATCATCTTGACCGATCCGTTGGATTTGTCAGCCAGATCGAACGCGGACTGTCCGAGCCCTCTATCAATGACCTTCGCAAAATCGCCGAGGTATTCGATGTGCCGCTCAGCTTACTTTTTGGCGAGAATCGCGGCGATCCACAGGAAACGAAATACGTTGTTCGCGCGAATACACGACGTCGGCTTGGCAGTGCCGAAGGCGGGGTGATCGAAGAGCTATTGTCGCCGCATCTCGGTGGTTCGTTCGAACTTCTCAGAAGCGAATTCGCCCCCAATGCCGCGCTCGAAGCACCGGTTCTGCGCGACACCGAGGAAGCAGGTTTCGTCGTCTCCGGCACGCTCGAGATTGCGATTGACGGCAATTGGCATGTTCTGGAAGCCGGCGACTCGTTCAGATTCGCAGGCGAACCCTACCGCTGGCGCAATCCCGGCGACCAGCCAGCCATCGTCATCTGGGTTATCGCCCCACCAACCTATTGAGAACTTGAGGAAGAACCGTGATGACAAACGTCCCCTCAACCGCTCGCGTCGTCATCATTGGCGGCGGGGTTGTCGGCGTCTCAGGTCTTTATCACCTGGCGAAAGCGGGTTGGACCGACTGCGTCCTGCTGGAGAAGAATGAGCTGACGTCGGGGTCGACCTGGCATGCCGCCGGCAACTGCCCCAACTTCAGTGCCTCCTGGGCGGTCATGAACATGCAGCGCTATTCGCTGGAGATGTATCGAACGCTCGCTGACGATGTCGACTATCCCATGAACTAT
The DNA here is from genome assembly GCA_039197065.1 of Pseudomonadota bacterium. GTDB lineage: Bacteria > Pseudomonadota > Alphaproteobacteria > Geminicoccales > Geminicoccaceae > JANQPX01. The sequence continues at coordinate 1,468 of JBCCUL010000061.1, forward strand.
CATGTCACCGGCGCCTTGCGGCTCGCCCACACCAAGGAGCGCATGCAGGAGTTCGAGCGCGTCGCCGGGATGGGCCGCTATCAGGGCCTGCAGATGGACATTTGCACGCCCGCCGAGCTGCAGCAGCACTTCCCGTTCATGGAGCTTCACGATCTGGCCGGCGGGCTTTGGGACCCGCTAGACGGCGACATTGATCCTGCGCAATTGACTCAAGCGATGGCCAAAGGAGCTCGTGATCTCGGGCAGAAGATCCTGCGCTTCACGCCGGCGACCGGTATCTCCCGTGACGGCGATGAGTGGATCGTGCATACGGACAAAGGCGACATCCGTTGCGACTGCGTCGTCAATGCCGCCGGTTACTATGCTCAGCGGGTGGGCGAATGGTTCAAGCCCTATGGCGGCCGGACGGTGCCCATGGTGGTCATGAGCCACCAGTATTTCCTGACCGAAGAGATACCGGACATCGAGCGCTGGACCAAGGAACATGGCCACAAACTGCCCATGATCCGCGACGTCGACACGTCTTACTATCTGCGTCAAGACAAGCACGGCCTGAACCTCGGGCCCTATGAGCGCAATTGCAAAGCGCACTGGGTGACGCCCGACGATCCCATGCCGGATGACTTCTCCTTTCAGCTCTATCCCGACGACCTGGATCGCCTGGAGTTTTACATCGAGGACGCCATGGCCCGCGTGCCGTTGCTCGGCTCGGAAGGTGTCGGCCGGGTGATCAACGGTCCTATTCCCTATGCGCCGGATGGTCTGCCCTTGATCGGCCCGATGCCGGGCGTGAAGAACGCTTTCGAAGCCCACAGTTTCACCTTCGGTATCGTCCAGGCGGGCGGTGCCGGCAAGGTGCTCGCGGAATGGATCGTCGAAGGCGCCACGGAGTGGGACATGTGGGCCGTCGATCCTAGGCGCTACACCGACTACACCGATCACGACTATTGCTACCAAAAGGCCATGGAAACTTACGGCCACGAATACGCCATGCATTTTCCGCATTTCGAATGGCCGGCCGGTCGCGACAAGAAGCACTCGCCCATCCACGACAAGCTGAAGGCGCTCGGCGCCCAGTTCGGCACCGCCAATGGCTGGGAACGCGCCAACTGGTTCGCGGCCGACGGCGATGATACATCGGCCGATGCTGCCCAGACATGGGGACGAGACGGGCCTTGGGAACAACGCGTGCGCGAAGAATGCGAAGCCGTGCGCGATCATGTCGGCGTCCTCGATCTCTGCGGCTTCTCGCGTTTCAAACTCAGCGGCGATGGCGCCGCCGCCTGGTTGCGGTCTCAGGTTACGGGTGGACTGCCGAAGGTAGGACGGATCACGCTTGGCTACTTCGCCGATGACAAAGGCCGTATCGTCACGGAGATGTCGGTAACGCGCCTTGCCGAGGATGAGTTTCTCCTGATCACGGCCGCCGTCGCGCAATGGCATGACTACGAGCTTCTCGCGAAGTCGCTGCCGGATGGGCTGTCCCTGATCGATTTGACCACGGACTACAGCACGCTGGTGGTCACCGGTCCGAGATCACGGGACGTCTTGTCGGGCATCACCAATGCGGACCTGTCCTTGCCCTGGTTGACCCATCAGGAGGCAGAGCTTGCCGGTCAGTCAGCGCGGCTGGTTCGCGTGTCCTTTGCCGGCGAGCTGGGTTGGGAGGTCCACGCGGAGAATGCCGCGATACCCGCCATCTACGACGCCTTGCTCGAGGGCGGCGTCAAGCCTTACGGCATGTTTGCGATGAACGCTCTTCGGCTGGAAAAGAGATATCGCGCCTGGAAGGCGGACCTGTCGACCGACTACTCGATGCTGGAGGGCGGTCTCGAGCGGTTCGTCAAATGGGACAAGGATGACTTCGTCGGCAAGGGCGCTCTCCTTCGCGAAAAGCAGCGCGGCTCCGCCAAGCGCTTCGCGACCTTCATCGTCGAAGCGAACGGCCATGATGCGCCGTTCATGTCGACGATCTGGCATGGCGATGACGTCGTCGGCGAGGTCACGTCGGGTGGCTATGGCTATCGTGTCGATGCGTCGATCGCGCTCGGCGTCGTTCGTTCCGATCTCGCGGAACCTGGCACGACGCTCGAAATCGAGATATTCGGCGAGCGCTGCAAGGCCGTCGTGCAGGAAGACCAGCCGCTTTGGGATCCCGAGAACGAAAGACTGAGAGCATGAACGCGCGACCGCCTTCCCACGCCCGGGCCGTCATCATCGGCGGCGGCATCGCCGGCTGCTCGATCGCCTATCATCTGGCCAAGCAGGGCTGGACGGACGTCGTCCTTCTCGAGGCGAACCAGCTGACCAGCGGCACGACCTGGCACGCCGCCGGTTTGATCGCGCAATTGCGCGCGTCCAAGAACATGACCAAGCTCGCCAAATACAGCCAGGAACTCTACGGCAAGCTGGAGGCCGAAACCGGCGTCGCCACGGGCTTTCGCCGCTGCGGCTCGATCACCGTGGCGCTGACGGACGAACGCAAGGAAGAAATCTACCGGCAAGCGTCGATGGCGCGCGCTTTCGGGGTCGAGGTCGAGGAGATTTCGACCGACGACGTCAAGGAGCGCTATCCCTACCTCAATATCGAGGACGTCACCGGCGCGGTCTACCTGCCGAAGGATGGCCAGGGCGATCCGGGCAATATCGCCCAAGCACTCGCCAAGGGTGCCCGCCAGAACAGCGCCAAGGTCATCGAAGGCGTGCGCGTCACCGACATTCAACAGGCGGGCGGGCGGGTGACCGGTGTCTCCTGGTCTAGTCAGGACGATCAGGGATCGATCACCGCCGACTACGTCGTCAATTGCGGCGGCATGTGGGCGCATCAGATCGGGCGGCTGGCCGGGGTCACCGTGCCGCTGCACGCTTGCGAACATTTCTACATCGTCACCGAAGCCGTCCCGGGACTGACGCAACTGCCTGTGCTGCGCGTGCCCGACGAATGCGCCTACTATAAGGAGGACGCGGGCAAGATGCTGCTCGGCGCCTTCGAACCGGTCGCCAAGCCCTGGGGTATGGACGGCATTCCGGATGACTTCTGCTTCGACCAACTGCCCGAGGATTTCGATCATTTCGAGCCGATCCTCGAAAAGGCGGTCAACCGCTTTCCCCTGCTGGCGGAAACCGGCATTCACACGTTCTTCAACGGGCCGGAGAGCTTCACACCGGATGATGCCTATCACCTGGGCGAGGCCCCCAATCTCCGAAACTTTTTCGTCTGCGCCGGCTTCAACTCGATCGGCATCCAATCCTCCGGCGGCGCCGGCATGGCGCTCGCTTATTGGATGGAGAACGGTCACCCGCCGTTCGATCTCTCGGACGTCGACATCCGCCGCATGCAGCCGTTCCAGGGCAACAAGACCTATCTGTTCGAGCGTTCGAAAGAGACCCTTGGCCTCCTCTACGCCGATCACTTCCCCTATCGGCAGATGGCGACGGCGCGCGGCATTCGCCGCTCCCCCTTCCACGAGCATCTGAGGGCGGAAGGCGCCGTGTTCGGCGAGGTCGCCGGCTGGGAGCGGGCCAACTGGTTTGCGCGAAAAGACCAGGAGCGCGCCTATGGCTATTCCTGGAAGCGCCAGAACTGGTTCGACAACAGCCGGGACGAGCATCTGGCGGTGCGCACCAATGTCGGCATGTACGACATGACCTCGTTCGGCAAGATCCGCATCGAAGGGCGAGATGCGGAGAGGTTTCTCAACTATGTCTGCGGCAACGACGTCGCCGTGGCGCCCGGCAAGATCACCTACACCCAGTTTCTGAACGCGCGCGGCGGCATCGAGGCGGATGTCACCGTGACCCGCCTGTCCGAGACGTCCTACATCGTCGTGACGCCCGCGGCGACGGTGCAGCGCGAGCTGTCCTGGCTGAACCGGCACAAACAGGACCACGACGTCGTCGTCATAGATGTCACATCAGGCGAAGGGGTGCTCGCCATCATGGGCCCAAACGCCCGAAGGCTCCTCGAAAAGGTCTCGCCGCATGACTGGTCCAGCGAGAACCATCCCTTCGGCATGGCGCATGAGATCGAACTCGGCATGGGGCTCGCGCGCGCGCATCGCGTGACCTATGTCGGCGAACTGGGCTGGGAGATCTATGTGCCGACCGAGATGGCCGCCCATGCGTTCGAGACGATCCGTGACGCGGGACAGGACCTCGGCTTGACCTTGTGCGGCATGCACATGATGGATTCGGCGCGCATCGAGAAGGCGTTTCGGCATTTCGGCCATGACATCACGGACGAAGATCACGTTCTCGAAGCCGGGCTCGGCTTTGCCGTGAAGACGGCCAAAGCGGATTTCATCGGCCGTGACGCCGTTCTGAAAAAGAAGGACGAAGGCCTGAACGCCCGCCTTGTCCAGTTCCTGCTACAGGACCCGGAACCCTTGCTCTTCCATCATGAACCCGTCGTCCGCAATGGCGAGATCGTCTCTTATCTGACATCCGGCAATTACGGTCATCATCTCGGCGGCGCAATCGGTCTGGGCTATGTCCCCTGCAAAGGCGAGAGCATCGAGGAGCTGCTCTCCTCGTCCTACGCGATCGAGGTCGCCGGAACGCGCGTCAGGGCGACAGCATCGACCCGGCCGTTATACGATCCCAAATCCGAGCGCGTCCGGGTCTAGTGGCATGACCACATCATTTGATACTGTCTGCCTTCATCAGGAGACGTCGGCGGCTGATCTTCCGGCCTGCCACACGAACTGCCTTAGATAAGAAAGGAAATGCCCATGGACGCGCCTCCGTCCGCGGTCGACCCCGACGGACTTCTCGAATATTCCGTCGTCTTCACTGACCGCTCGCTCAATCACATGTCCGAGCGCTTCCAGCAGGTCATGCGTGACATCCACGCGGTCTTGCGGGACGTCTACAAGGCTCACTCCGTCGTCGTGGTCCCCGGTGGCGGCACCGTCGGCATGGAGGCCGTCGCACGGCAGTTCGCCACCGACAAGAACGTCATGATCGTTCGAAACGGCTGGTTTTCCTATCGCTGGACACAAATTCTGGAGACGGGAAAGATCGCCGAAGCGATCCATGTGATGAAGGCGGCGCGCGTCGGCGATCATCACCAGGCACCCTTCGCGCCGCCGGCGATCGACGATGTCGTCGCGGAAATCAGGACAAGGAAACCCGACGTCGTCTTCGCGCCGCATGTCGAAACATCCTCCGGGATCATGCTGCCCGACGAGTATATCGAAGCCATGGCCGACGCCGCGCATGAGGTCGGCGGGTTGTTCGTCCTCGATTGCATCGCTTCGGGGACGATGTGGGTGGATATGGGTGCCAGGGGCGTGGACGTCCTGATCAGCGCGCCGCAAAAGGGCTGGAGTTCGTCACCCTCCAGCGGCCTCGTCATGTTGAGTGAGGCCGCCGTGGCCAAACTTGCGGAAACCACGAGCACGAGCTTCGCGATCGATCTGGCGAAGTGGCACCAGATCATGCAGGCCTACCTGAATGGCGGCCACGCCTATCATTCGACCATGCCGACCGACGCGCTGACTGCGTTTCGGGATACGCTTTTGGAAACACGCGACTATGGCTTCGACAAGCTCAGGTCCGCACAGGCAGCTCTGGGGAAACGTGTGCGCGACCTGCTCGCGCAGCGAGGCTATGCAAGTGTCGCGGCACGCGGCTACGAAGCCCCCGGTGTCGTCGTGAGCTACACCGACGATCCCTCCAGGCAAAATGGCAGCGCGTTCGCGGCCCATGGCATGCAGGTGGCCGCCGGCGTTCCGCTCCAATGTGACGAGCCCAAGGACTATTCGACCTTCCGCCTGGGTTTGTTCGGTCTGGACAAGCTGCAAGACGTGAACCGCAGCGTCGAGCGCCTGGCCAAGGTTCTCGAGGCTGTCGAACGCGGCTAGAGCGGATCCCGATCAGGCCTGATCGGGCTACACGCTCTAGGCATGAGCTGCCGAGAGACAGTCAAGAAAGACCTGGGCTATTCGCGAAGGCTTCGGGTGTCGTTTGACGACCGCGAAGAAGTCCGTCTCGTAGTGAAAGCGATCAGGCCGAAGTTTTCTCATCAAACCCCGCCTTACAAGGGACTGGGCAAAATGATCCGGTAGGAAACCGATGTAGCGTCCGGACTGGATCAGGATGGCGAGAGCCTCCTGATCATTGGCCTGCGCATGGCAATCGAGTCCTTCTTTCTGGCTGACAATCATGTTCGGTGAAAAAAACTCCAGGCCGGCATAGCGGCCCGCCAGAATGTCGCGCGGTGAGATGCTTTCATCTTGGCGCGAAAACCAGGGGTGCGTGGCACCGCAGAACAGGTACATCCGTTCGGCGTAGAGCGGATGATAGACGAGGCTGGATGACTTTCGGTAGGTCGGGACGATGCCGATATGGACTTCCCCGCTGAGCAGGTCTCGTTCCGTGTCGTTCGTACCCAGCACGCGGACCCTCAAGCTGACGTCCGGCGCCAACTCGTCGAATCTGCGGAACGCTGCGGCGACCTGAGCGTTCGGGTTCGTCAGCGTCATATCGAACAGAGCGATCGACAGCCGTCCAACGAGGCGGTCGTTCACCTCGTTGACTTCGACCGTGAAGTTGTCCACGGACGCCAAGAGCCGGTTCGACGCTTCGAAAACGCGAACACCCTCGTCCGTCAGCGTGAAACCACTCGGTCCCCGGTCACAAAGCTTGACGCCCAAGCGCAGCTCAAGGTCGCTGAGCTGACGGCTGATTGTGGATCTGCCGACATTCATGACCATTTCAGCAGCCGAAATGCCGCCTGATTGCACGATCGTCTGGAAAACACGAAGCAGCCGGATATCGGTCTGCTGGATGTGGCGAGTTCGTTTCGTCATCGCCCTAATGTTTCACATTTATGCAACCAAGTGTGCAAACAATCCAATTGCTGCAACCCCGTCAGCATGACATTGTGCTTGAAATACCGTTGCGATCGATCTCGGCCATCACGGATGCGTGGCTGCGAAAACGGACCGCCGCATGTCTTGTTCGGTTGGTGACTTCGGCTGCAAGCGGCGACGTACACACTAATCAGAGAAAGAACACTGCACCATGCTGGACCCAGGGCAGAACGACATCGAACATGTTATCGAGGCCGACCGCGTCAACGTCTGGCATCACCTCGCGCAGCACAAGAAGTTCGAAACCGTCGACCCACTGGTCATCGTAGAAGGCCAGGGCATGCGGGTGTGGAACGCGGCGGGACGCGAGCATCTCGATGCCGTTTCAGGCGGTGTCTGGACGGTCAATGTCGGCTACGGCCGGGAGTCGATCGCCAATGCCGTGCGCGACCAGCTCGTCAAGCTGAATTTTTTCGCCAACACGGCCGGCAACGTGCCAGGTGCCCTGTTCGCCCAACGGCTGATCGAGAAGATGCCGGGTATGAGCCGTGTCTACTTCTCGAACTCAGGCTCCGAGGCCAACGAAAAGGCCTACAAAATCGTCCGCCAGATCGCGCACAACAAATATGGCGGCAAGAAGCACAAGATCCTGTATCGCAACCGCGACTACCACGGCACCACGATCACGGCACTCTCGTCATGTGGCCAGGACCAGCGCAAGGATCAGTACGGGCCTTTCACGCCCGGCTTCGTCGAGGTGCCGCACTGCCTGGAGTACCGCTCTCAGTGGGGCGAGGTCGATGACTATGGCATCAAGGCTGCGGACGCCATCGAAGAGATCATCCTGCGCGAAGGCGCCGACACGGTCGGGGGCCTGATCCTCGAGCCGATTACGGCTGGCGGCGGGGTGATCGTGCCACCCAAGGGTTATTGGGAACGCGTGCAGGAGATCTGCAGGAAACACAATGTGCTCCTGATCATCGACGAAGTCGTCTGCGGCATGGGTCGAACGGGCGCATGGTTCGGCTATCAGCATTACGGCATCGAGCCCGATATCGTGACGATGGCCAAGGGGGTTGCGTCAGGCTACGCGGCCATTTCCTGCACGGTGACGACGGAAGCGGTGTTCAATGAATTCAAGGCCGATCCGGACGATCCGATGAGTTACTTTCGGGACATTTCAACGTTCGGCGGATGCGCTGGCGGACCGGCGGCCGCAATCGAGAACATGCGGATCCTGGAGGACGAGAACCTCCTCGAGAACTGCGCCGAGATGGGTGATGACGTCATCGAAAAACTCGAGGAACTGAAGTCACGACACAGCGTGATCGGGGATGTGCGCGGCAAAGGCCTGTTCTGCGGCGTCGAACTCGTCGTGGACCGTGACACGAAGGAGCCGGCCCCCGAGAGCGTCGCCCAAGCCGTCGTCGCGGACTGCATGGCCCGTTCCGCCGTCATCATCGGCGCCACCAACCGCTCACTTGCGGGTCTCAACAACACGCTATGTCTGAGCCCGGCGCTAATTTCCACCAAGTCCGACATCGATGAAATCATCGCAGCCATCGACAGCGCACTGACCCGCGTCGCGACGCATTGACCGACAGCGGGTTTTGAGAGCCACTTCGCGCGGAGCATAGGTCCAAATAGGATTTCTCGCGAACTTGAACACGGAACAAATGCTGCAATTCGTTGCTACTCGATGATCGACCAACCAGCGGCCAACGAGAAATCGGGCGTCGACTTCGCTTTGACCCAGCTTCCCGGCATGTAGTCTGGCTGTTCATCAGCTGCTTGCGGTAGACCGCAAGCGCGCTTGCCGGTCGACAGTAGGCTATTGAAAAACGCGAATCACCTGCCGAATCCCGTTTCCGGCAGGTTGGCTGCCCTAACCCGCCTGATCTTCTTCGGCTTTCCCAGCCTGACAGCGCCCTGACCTCATCGTCACAACATACCATTCAGCAGCCACCTAACACTAAAAGGCTTCCATGGTTCGATCCTAGGAATTTGCTGCTAACGCACGGCTTGCAGAGCCCCATCTAGTGTCGTGTTTGGGTCAAGTTTCCGCATAAGCGGCCAGGCTTCCGGTGGCAGCTTTGCTTCTGAGGACCGGTCGCGACGGCGGAGTTCCTCTCGGGACGGGCGGTAACCACTCGTTTTCTGACGCAAGGCTGGTGGGAAAAGAGTGCCACTAGCGGACGCTGGCTATAGAGAGACTATCGACGAGAAACCTGCTGCGTTCTCGTGATCGAACTCTTTCCTACAACGATCACGCCGCTGCCAGTGTCTGCGAGCGCATTGAGACATTGAGGGCCGCAGGCATCCAGCTCACTTTTTGAGATCAAGGCTGACATGCAATATGCTGGGATCGCCAGCGATCGACGACGACACGAAGCCGAGTTTCTCGCACAACGAAAGCATCGGCTTGTTCTTCCTCAGAACTTCGCCATAGAGTTCGCCGATACCGCGCTTCTTGGCATAGGCGATCAGCCGCTCCATCATCAGTCGACCCAGCCCTTGTCCGGTCAACTCCTGACCAATGATGATCGTATATTCGGCGCGCTCATTGTCGGGATCGGCGGCAAGGCGAGCAACGCCGCCAATCGCGGCCTCGCCGGGCGAGCGATCCTCGGCGAGAACCAGAGCCATCTCGCGGTCATAGTCGATCTGCGTGAAACGCGCCGCCATCACGTGGGTCAGCGTTTTCATCGGCGTGAAGAAGCGAAGCTGGATCTCCTCAGGCGTCAGCTTGGTGAAGCCGAGATGAAAGGCGGGTTCGTCCTCGGGGCGGACGGGACGAAGTAAGAAGGCTCTGCCGTCTTTAAGGGTGACCGGCTCTTCCAGCTCCTTGGGATAGGGCCGAATCGCGAGACGCTCCGGCCCGGTCTTCTCGGTCAGCTGCAGCTTCACACGAACGTCGAGCGCCATCACGCCGAAATCGTCGGCGAGCAGCGGATTGATATCTAGCTCATCGATCTCAGGGTGATCGATCACCAGCTGCGCGACCTTGATCAGCGTGGCCGCGATCGCATCGAGGGCGGCGGGCGGCCGATCGCGATAGCCCTTCAAGAGCCGGTGAATGCGCGTCTGAGCCATCACCTCATGGGCGAGCTATATTGAGCGGCGGCATGGCGAGCGCCTTGTCATCCATCACCTCGACCGCGGTGCCGCCCTGGCCGAACAAAATGAGGGGACCGAAGGTCGGATCCGTGATCACGCCGATGATCAATTCATAAGCGCCGGGCCTCCGGATCATCGGCTGCACGCTGAAACCATCGATGACGGCGTCCGGCTTGAGGGCGCGCACGCGTTCCAGCATGGCGTCAGCCGCGTCCTCGACATGGCGTGGACCGAACAGGTTGAGCGCCACACCGCCGACGTCGCTCTTGTGTAGGATGTCGTCCGACAGGATCTTGATGGCGACACCGCTACCGAACTCCACCGCGAGCGATGCGGCCTCATGCGGATCCTTGGCGACGAGGGTCTTGGCCGTCGGGATGTCGTAGGCCGCCATCAGCGCTTTTGCCGATGGTTCGTTCAACCATGTCTTGCCGTTATTCAATGCGCCTTCGATCAAGCTCCTCGCCGTTGCGAGGTCGGGTTCGAAGGCGTTGGGCATCGATTCGGGCGTCTCCATCAGGGTCTGCTGATTGCGCCGATAGGCAACCAGCTGCATGAACGCGTCGATCGCATCCTCCGGCGTTTCGAAGGTCGGGATATTGTGGTCGGCAAACCTGCGCCTGGCGGGCAAGGCGGCGCCGTCCCCGAGCCAGCTCGTCAGCAGCGGACGTCTCGCTTTGCCGACGGCCCTTATCACCGCCGCTCCGGCCTCGTCCGGGGATGCGACCGCTGTCGGACAGTTGAGCGCGAGCACGGCGTCGACCTCGGGGTCGTCCATCACAGCCTTGATCGCATGCTCGTAACGCAGAGGCGGTGCATCGCCGATGATGTCCACCGGATTGGTTTTCGACCAGGTCGGCGGCAAGTGTTTGTCCAGCTCGGCAAGGGTTTTAGGATCGAGCTTTGCGAGCTCACCGCCATGATCCATCAGCGCATCGGTCGCCATCACGCCCACGCCACCACCGTTGGTCACGATGGCCAGCCGATCACCTTTCGGTGGCTTGACCATCGCCAGCGTCTGCACCGCATCGAACAGCTCTTCCAGATGGATCACCCGCAGCATGCCCGCCCGCCGAAACGCGGTGTCATAGACATCGTCGGCACCCGCCAGTGCGCCGGTGTGGGAAGCAGCGGCGCGTGCGCCTTCAGGATGACGGCCAGCCTTGACCACCATGACCGGCTTCATCCTGGCAGCGGCGCGACCTGCCGACATGAATTTACGGGCATCGGTGATGGCCTCGATGTAAAGAAGAATGGCGTTGGTCCCAGGATCGTTGGCGAGATAGTCCAGCATGTCGCCGAAATCGATATCTCTCATATCGCCGAGTGCGACCAGGTGGGAAAACCCGATGCCGCGACTGGTCGCCCAATCGAGGACCGAGGTAACCACCGCACCGGACTGCGCGACGAAGGCGAGCTTGCCTTTCGCGGGTGAAATATGAGCGAAGCTGGCGTTCAGGCCGATTCCGGGCACCAGCACGCCGAGACAATTGGGGCCGACTATGCGCAGGAGATGCGGCCTGGCGGCATCGAGCATCGCCTGCCGCAAACTTTTGCCGTTGTCGCCTTGCTCGCCGAGACCGGCGGTGATCACCACGGCCGCCTTGGTACCCTTTTCGCCGAGTTCCGTAATCAGGCCGGGAATCGTTTTCGGTGGCGTCGCGATGATCGCAAGATCCGGCACCAGCGGCAGGCTGGCAATGCTATCGAAGGTCAAGACACCCTGAATCGAGCGATGTTTCGGATTGACTGGCATCACCGGTCCATCGAAACCGCCGCCGAACAGATTCTTCGCAAGCACGGATCCGACCGAACTCGGTCGCTTGCTCGCGCCGATCAAGGCAAGTGTCTCAGGCTTGAACAGCTTTTCCAGATTACGGATTGTCATGACCTCGTCCCGTCGCATGGACTTGATGCAAGGGGTCTAAAACAGAAGCGCGACATCGCCATTGAGCCGAATCAAAAAACAGATGCGCGAAACGGAAGGTCGGGAAAGGGTTCTTGGTCGTTACGAAACGTTTGGATGTTTCTGATTTTTTGACACTGCGGTGGTGATGGCGGTTTTTTTCCGATGCCCGCGGTTCTTTGCGATTCAGCCACTGTAAGGCCGTCAGATCGACGGTATCGGGCTGGTCTGAC
>JBCCUL010000062.1:0-12021 GCA_039197065.1 Pseudomonadota bacterium
AGTTCGTGACCTATTGACAGCAGACGGTCGCACGCTGGTTCAAGGGGCGCTGGGCTGGTTGTGGGCAAAACAAGAGCACAACATTCCAATCCCGGGAGCCCGGACTGTCGAACAGATAAACGGAATTGCAGGAGCGCTGGATTTCGGCCCGCTACCCAACGGATCGATGATCGAGATCGAAAAGTTGATAGAGAGGGAGCCGGAAGACGCACCCGAACGGGAGCGTTGAGGCATCCAACCGCCCGCTAATGGCTGCATTCCCGCCCGTACACGTTGCACCGCTGGGATCCATAGGTGGCACTGACCGCCATCGCGAGCAGGCAAGCGCTTGTTCACAGTCTTGCCGACAAATCCGGACACAAGAGGCCGGGAACCCGATCGTGACTTGCTAAGGTCGGCTTGTCGATCTCAATTTCTGCCATTGGCAGACGCGATGACTGGAGGGCAATGCTTGTCGTTGACGCTTCCGGATCACGTCCTTGATCAACGGTCGATGTTCGAAAAGCTTCGTGCTGGCCCCATCTCCATTTATCTCTCTGCTGCTTCGATGATCGAATAGCTGGTACTTCGCCCACCAGCTTCATCACGCTTGAGAATGCCGCGCTCGACAAGGTCGGTGATGTCGCGCAAGGCGGTATCCTGCGAGCACTTGGCGAGCTTGGCCCATTTCGATGATGTGAGCTTGCCCTCAAAGCCGTCGAGCACCCGGTTCATAACCCGATGTTGCCGCTCGTTCAAAACCGCCGCCGCATGGGTTTGCCAAAACCGAGCCTTGTGCATGACCAGGGCCAACGTGTCTTCAGCGCCGTCGATCGCTCGACCAAGACAGCCGAGAAACCATGCAAGCCAAGGCGTGATGTCGAGGGAGCCTCTCTGGCTCCGTTCAAGGATCTCGTAGTAGGCGTTGCGCTCCTGCTGGATTTGCGCTGACATACTATAGAAGCGCTGAGCGCTGCCTTCTGATCGAGCAAGCGCGAGGTCGGCGATCGCTCGGGCGATCCGACCGTTCCCATCGTCGAACGGATGGATCGCGACAAACCAGAAATGGGCGAGGCCGGCCTTTAAGACCGGGTCGATCGTGCTCGGAGCATTCAACCAATCGAGAAAGGCCTGCATCTCCCGATCAAGCCTCGATGCAGCGGGTGCCACGAAGTGAACTTTCTCCTTGCCGATCGGACCGGAGACGACTTGCATCGGCCCGCGCTCGTCATCTCGCCAGGCACCAAACACAATTCTGCGCATGCCGCTTCGGCCGGTCGGAAACAGTGCCGCGTGCCAGTCGAACAAGCGGTCTTTGGACAAAGGCGCGTCATATCGTCGGGTCGCATCCAGCATCATCTCGACGACGCCCTCGACATGCCGATCGACTGACGCCGTCGCACCGATATCCATGCCGAGACGACGGGCAATCGACGAACGCACCTGATCGGCCGGGAGCCTCTCCCCCTCGATCTCGCTCGATTTCAGAACATCCTTCGTCAGCGTCGCCAGCACGGCCTCGGCTTGCAGCTCAAAACCCAGGCCTTCCATCCGACCGATCAGTCGACCCTGCTGATGGCGTACATTGGCGAGCGCTGCCGTCAAGCGTTCACCATGCCAACGAAATTGTGGCCAATCGGCCTGTTCATGGATAAACATCGTCTTTCGCCGCAATATCTGCGGTGAATATGGCAGCTATTCGCCGCAACGCAAAGAAATTCTCGCCGTTCAACATGCAGCATGCTGGGTTCAAAACGACAGCTTCGACTAGCAACTGCGGACTTCCAGCCAGCATCGCCCCTCTCGCGGCCGCTTTTGCTAGCAAGACTGTGAACAAGCATGGGCTGGCCTGCGATGGAAGTCAGTGTCAGTTTGAGACACAAGCTTTCTCAGCAGCAATGGCGGAAAGCCCGAAATTCGGACATTCCTACTTGCTCCGGCGTCAAGCATCGGCAGCGTGAAGTTTCGAGCTTGGTCCTAAATCGAGAGATTAGCTAGGAAGGCTGTATTGTATGTTGGCGTGGATCGAAGCCCTAGTCCGATTTATCGATTGAGACTGAGTATACCTCCAGATCTTCCGCAATGCCGCTCTTTCCTGAGAATCCGTCTCTAAGGTTTTTCAGAGCTTGCTTATGCCGGTCCGACTCGTCCATGTGAACGCGAAAATGCGTGAGGATCAGTTGGCACACGCCGGCGCGCTCCGCTACGGAGGCAATCTCGGGCGGTGTGGGCGCAGTTTCGCACATAAACTGGGAAACGTTGGTATCATCGCTCAGCCGGTAACACCAATGCAACAAGAGATCAGCGTCCTTGGCGAGCACTTCGAGCTGGTCAGTCAGGCCGGCATCGCCCGAGTAGACGAATTTTTCGCCCTCGCCGGTGACGGAAAACGCCATGCAGGTCAGGTATGGCTGCGCGTGGGGAACGGAGCAGGAGGCGAGCGACCAGCTGTCTCCCTCAAAGGTGAAGCCGGGCTCAATTTCCGTCACCTCGGGCGCCGGCCAGGGTCGCGGAAGCGTGCCGCCTCTTGCGATCCAGACCTCCTGGCTTCCCTTGAGTTCCGTTCGGGCGATCAGATCGTGCGCGAACACGCCGTCGCGGCCGAAGAGCTTTTCCGTGATGTCCTTGATCGGTTCGGGGCCGAACACCTTGAGCGGCTTGCCGCCTTCGTCCCAGGCAGCGTGCACGAGCCGCGCATAGTCCATCATGTGGTCGGAATGGAGGTGGGTGAAAAAGAGGTAGTCGATGTCCGAAGGCCTGAACCCGGCCTCGACCAGACGGCTGACGACTCCCCCGCCGCAATCGAACAGGATGCGCTGTCCGGCCACCTCCAGCAGATAGCCTGAGGACGCACGGCGCGCATAGGCTTCGGGTGAGCCGGAGCCGAGAATCGTGAGTTTCATGGATCGATCTCCGGCGGCGGTGTCGCAGCAGGCGCGCCGAGCTTGGTCGCTTTCTCAGGACCTCCATAGCGCTCGATCATTGCCGCCTGATCGGCGAAAGCCTGGGCGTCGACCACCTCGATATCGATGAAGGCCCGGAGCGCTTGTCCCATGTCGCCCAAGACAGTCGCATAAGCGGCGTCACCGGCGAGGTCGGTCAATTCCTCGGGATCAGCCATCAGATCGAACAGCTCCGGCGCGAAGCCGACATAATGGTTCAGCTTGAAGCGCCCCTTCTTCAGCATGAAGGCGCCTGATACGGCGCCCACCGCGTGATACTCGCTAAAGATCGGCCTTTCCGCATCGACGGGCTCAGCTCCAATCTCCGGCAGCGGCCGGCCTTCGCAGGCGACGTCGAGGCCAAAATGGGCCGGGATGGTTGCGGAAAGATCCAGAAGGCTGACCGGCGTGTCGCAAACGCCGTTCGGAACGTTCGGGCCTGCCATGATCATCGGCACGGCGACGCTCTCCTGATAGAGATTGGACTTACCCCAAAGACCGCGAGCACCAACATTGTCGCCATGATCGGATGTATACACGACGGTCGTATCGTCGCCGTAGCCCGCTTCCCTCAGCCCATCCAGCACACGGCCGACATTATGGTCGAGCCAGGAGCAAAGCCCGTAGTAAGCGGCGATGGCGGAAAGCCGTTCCTCCGGGTCTCGAAACTTCGACTCGGTGTCCGCCATGGCGTTCTGTTTCTCGACCCAGGGATGGCGCGCATAGCCGGTGTCGGGATGCAACTTGACCGACGGCAGACTGTCCAGCGGATAGAGATCGTAGAATTTTTCAGGCACCACCAGTGGAAAATGCGGCGCGACGAAGCCGACGAAGAGGCACCAGGGACGGTCATCGCCTGATGCCTTGCGCGCATCGAACCAGTCTATGGTGCGGTTCACAACCGCCTCGTCATAGTCGGTGTATTTGCTCGATCCAGGGCCGATAGTATCGCCGAGCATACGCCCGGGCATGGTGAGACGTTCGTCCTCCTTTCGGATCGACGCCCAAACCATGCCGACGCCACCCGCCACCTGCATCGCAATATGCTCGACATCGAATCCTGCTGGATCCTCGTCATGACGGTAGTGCAATTTGCCGATGCTCTCGACAGGAACGCCCTCTGCCTGCAGCGCATGCCCCCAACCCTTGGGCTCGCCTGTATAGGGCATGGCGTTATCCCAGAGCCGGATCTGATGGACATATTGCCCGGTGGCAAAGGCCGCACGCGCCGGCACGCATATGGGTGAAGGTGTATAGGCGTCGGTGAAGGTCAAGCCTCGCCGTGCCAGGGCGTCGAGGTTGGGGGTCTGCACGAAGGGATGACCGGCGCAGCCCATGGCGCGGGCCTGGTGCTCGTCGGACATGATGACCAGGAGGTTCGAAGGCATGGTTCAGTCCTCACCTCGATAGTCAGCCGCAATTTCGAGCTTGTCCAGCACTCGGTTCAGCACGTCGAGTTCGTTCGCCGTCATTGATGACCGAAGGTGGCGTTGCCGCTCGCGCATGCGCGGCAGGGTCGTTTCGAACAGCGCCTGGCCGCTGTCGCTCAGGCTCAAATGCTGCACGCGGTGGTCGATGTCGTCCTGCTTTGATCGCACCAGGCCGTCGGCGACAAGCGTTTTCAGATTGCGGCTGAGAAGCCCCTTGTCCAAGGCGGCGATCCGCGAAAGTTCGGACAGGCGCGTCTGCCCGGCCGCACCGACGAGCGCCAGAATCCGCCACTGCGAGATCGTCAACCCGGCACGCTTGCGCAACAGGGCGCTTGCCTGGGCATTAAGCTTCGCCTGCACGCGGGACAGCCGATAGGTCAGGAACTGATGAAGTGGCAGATCGTCCAGGGTGGCCGTTTGCTTGTTTTCTTTGGTCAATGCGCTGTCTCCCTCACGACGATCGTTCAACTTTTTAGTTGATCCGTCAACTTACTATTTGACCGGTCAACCTTTTTGTGGCTGGTTGGTTCTCAAAAGGGAGGTGCAGATGAAACGACTTCTGGGACGAGTGATAGCGACCGCAGGCCTTCTTGCTTTTTCAGCGAGCGCCATGGCCGAGGATTGGACCCCGCCAGGGCCGATCAAATTGCTGATCGCCTTTGCTGCAGGTGGTGGTGCTGACACCCAGGCGCGCATGATCGCCGCCGAACTTGAGGCCGCCAAGGGCTGGAAGATCATTCCCGAGCAGGCGACTGGCAAAGGCGGATTGAACGCGGTCAAGGCCTTGAACGCAGCGCCCAAGGACGGCACGACCATCGCCATGATCGTGACCGAGTCGCTCGGTTACAACATGCGTGCCGCCAATGCCGGCGGGCCCGACGCAGCAACGCCGATTACGACAACCGCCGGCTCGCAAATGGCTGTGGTCGCTCTCACCAGCAAGGGCTACAAGACGCTCGGCGACGTCATAGAGGCAGCCAAGGGCGGCGAAGAGATCCGCTTCGGCGCGATGAGCCCTGCCCTTGGCGATCTTGCCTATGTCATCGGCAAGGAAAACGGCGTCGACTTCAACATCGTTCAGGTCAAGGGCGGCAAAGCGGTGATGAACGGCTTGAACGCCGGCGATCTGGACGTTGGCTTTGGCGCCGGCATCCAGGCCAAGGCGGTTGCGGCCGGCGAGATGGTCGAGTTGGCCTCCGCCAAGAGTGGCTCGCTCCCTGGAACCCCTGATGCACCGTTGCTGACGGAGTATGGCGTCGAGTTCACCAACGACACTATGTTTCTGATCGCCGGTCCCGGCGGCATGGATCCTGCGGCGCGCGAAGGGATCGCCGCAGCCATCGCCGAGGTGCTGAACACCGAAGGCTCGGAAGCCGCAGGCTTTATCAAGAAAGGCTTCGGCGGTGTCGATCTTCGCGCCGGCGATGAGCTGGCGGCCTTCATCCAGGAGGGCTATGACCAGGCCGGCGGGCTGCTCGACGCTTCAGCCGAATAAGGTATCAGAGGTGTCGGCCATCGAGGTTGGCGCCTCCATTCGGGTGGACTGACGGTGCTCCGGTCGCTCTCCTCCAGTCATATCCTTGGCCTGGTCTGTATCCTTGCCACCGTCTTGGCGCTGGCTGTTTGGATACCCCTCGATATCGAGACGGGCCTGATCGAGAAAGTGAGGCGGCAGACCAGTATCGGCGACTCGCTGCTGCCGACGCTGGCCTGCGGCTTCGTGTTGCTTGGCGGTCTTTTTCTGTTCCTTCCGGGTAAAGATTCGGGGGAAGCACTTACCGGCGTCAATCTCCGCTATCTCATCTTGCTGCTCGTCATTCTCGCGGTCGCCTTTGCCGCCATGCGCTGGCTCGGGCCTGTGCTGGTCTGGGCCTTCACCGAAGAGGGCGTCTACCGCAATCTCCGTGACACAGCGCCCTGGAAGTATGTCGGCTACATCACCGGCGGCACCATCCTGGTCTCTGGGCTTTTGGCAATGGTCGAGGGCAAGGTGACTGTCCGCGGTATCGTCATCGGCCTCATTGCGACGCTCGCCCTGATCCTGGTCTACGATCTTCCCTTCGACGATCTCTTGCTGCCGCCCAACGGCGACGTCTGATGGGCATTCTCGACTATATTGGGCTCGGTTTTCTTGCTGTCGTCCAGGGGCCGGAGATCTTCGGCATCCCGGCGACGCTGGTCATGACCCTTTTGGGATTCCTCCTGGGCATCCTGGTCGGGGCAACGCCGGGGCTCGCCGGGCCGATGGCCATGGCGATTTCGCTCCCTATCCTGATCTCGATCTTCGGGTATACGCCAGATGCGCTTCTGCCGGTTCTGGGCTTTCTGGTCGGGGTGATGAAGGGCGCCACCATCGGTGGTGCGGTGCCAGCCATCCTTTTCAACACGCCCGGCACGCCCGATGCCTATATGACCACGCTCGACGGCTATCCGATGACGCAAAGCGGCCAGGCCGGCCGGGCGCTTCGGATCGCCCATGTATCATCAGCCTCGGGCGACACCTTTTCCGACGTAATCCTCATCCTTTGCGCGCCCTTTCTCGCCGTATTGGTCGAACGCTATCTCGATCTGCCTGAGAAGACGGCGCTGCTGATTCTGTCCCTCGCTTTCATCGCCGCGGTGATCGGCAACTCGGTCGGTAAGGGCCTGATCTCGCTCGGCCTCGGCCTCTTCGCCGTTAGCATCGGCACCGGCAACGACTTCTATCCGCGGCTAAGCGGCGGCAGCCCGGCGCTGGCAGCAGGGTTTTCCGTCACCTCCGTCGTTCTCGGCGTGCTGATCCTGGGCGAAGTCTTCAAGGGCATTGAAGATCTGCGCCAATCCAAAGCTACCAGCGGCAAGGTGGCCAGAGCGCCGCTCGAGGGCGCGCAGAGGCTGGCCGAAGGGGATCTCGGACGCATCGCCCCCTTCATCGGACGCTCCGCGGTCATCGGCACGGTGATCGGTGCGCTCCCCGGCGTCGGCTCGACACTCGCGGCCACGCTCGGCTATGCGTCCGGACACAAGCTGCATGCGCGAAGCGGCAAAACGCCGAGCTTCGGCCATGGCGCGCCCGAAGGCATCGCCGCAACCGAGGCCGCCAACTCCTCGGTCTCCGGCGCCAATCTGATCCCGGTGCTCAGCCTCGGCATCCCCGGCAATGCGGCCGCAGTGTTTCTGATCCTGGCGATGGACAGCATCGGCGGCTTCAATCCCGGTCCCTCCGTCTTCCGTTTCACGGCTGATGTCGTCAACCCGGAACTGGTCATCGCCTTCGGCCTCTTTACGGTGATGATGTTCGCCAATCTCCTGAACTGGACGATCGGCGGCGCCTTCATGCGCACGATCGGGTTTCTCGCTGGTGTGCCGAAACAGATCCTGCTGCCGGTGGTTCTTCTACTGACCCTGACCTCGATCTATGTCGGCAATCCCAAGCTCAGCGAGATCTGGATCGCCATCGGCTTCGGCATTCTCGGCTATCTGATGCGCAGGCTCGACATCTCGCCGCTTCCCTTCGTCATCGCCTTCATCCTCGGATCGCGCCTGGAGGAAACGGCACGCCAAGCCTTCGATGCGACTGGCGCCAATCCGTTCTTCCTGTTCACCAGCCCGATCGCCTTTGCCTTCACAGCACTCGCCGTCCTCGTTATAGCCCTGTCGCTGCGATCCAACAGGAGTGCCACTTCATGAACCGACCCAACTTGCTCCTGATCTCGGCCGACCAGCAGCGCGCCGATTGCTTTGGCTTCGAAGGGCGCAAGATCAAAACCCCGCATCTCGATCAGCTCGCCGCCGATGGCACACGTTTTTCCGCCTGCATCACGCCCTGCGTGGTCTGCCAGCCGGCCCGAGCCTCGATCCTGACGGGCCAGCTCTGCAGGACCCATGGCGTTCACGACAACGGGATCGATCTCGATCCTGACGTCGGTTCGAAAGGATTCGCAGGCGCGCTCGCCGCCGCCGGCTACGACACCGCCTTTTTCGGCAAGGCACATTTTTCCACCTTCCACACCTTCGAGCCCACCGGCACGCCGGAATGCCTCCGCTCATCGGCCAATTACGGAGACGACTGGTACGGCCCCTATATGGGTTTCGAGCATGTCGAGCTGATGCTGGTCGGTCACAACTGGTTCCTCCCGGAAAAACCGCCCGCCGGCCAACACTATGAGCGCTGGTTCTATGCAGACGGACGTGGCGACGAGAAGAACCGGCTCTATCGAGAGAATGCCGGCGACACCAAGGAGGCGGCGCAGACCTGGCACTCGAAACTGCCGGTCGCCTGGCACAACAGCACCTGGACAGCCGACCGCGCGATCGACTGGCTAAAGCATGTCGACCACGACAAGCCCTTTTGCAGCTGGGTAAGCTTTCCCGATCCGCACCATCCCTTCGATGCGCCCGAGCCCTGGTCCCGCCTGCACGATCCGGAGGAAGTGGACCTTCCGAAGAACCGAACCCGCACATTCGAGGGAAGGCCTTGGTGGCATGAGGCCGTCATGACCAGCGAGCCTGCGGGCCCGAAGAAAAATGCTGAAGTTCGAAAGGCCTATAGCCGCATCGCCGAGCAGACCGACGATCAGCTGCGCGAAATCATCGCCAACACGTACGGCCAGATCGCGCTGATCGATCACAATGTCGGCCGCCTTCTGATCGCGCTCGACGAAGCCGGTCTCGCTGAGAATACCATCGTGATCTACATTTCGGATCACGGCGACTGGCTCGGCGATCAGGGTCTGATCCTGAAAGGCCCCATGCATTATGAGGGCCTCCTGCGCGTGCCGATGATCGTCCGAGGTGGCAACCTGCCAAGGGGTAAGATTGTCGATGAGCCGGTGTCGACGCTCGACCTCGGCCCGACCTTTTGTGACTACGCCGGCGCCGCCCCCCTCCAGACCCAACACGGGGAAAGCCTCCGTCCGCTCCTCGAATCTGCTGACACTACACGCGACTTCGCCATGAACGAATGGGAGCTGCTGCCGACGCGCACAGGCGTCGCACTCTCCTTGCGCACCGTGCGCACGAGGACTCACAAGCTCACCCTCGATCTGAAATCAGGCGCTGGCGAGCTTTACGATCTCGTGAACGATCCCGATGAGATGTTGAACCTGTTCGATAGTGATGAAGCGAGCAGCACGCAGGCCGAGCTGATGGGCTACATCCACCAGCGGCCCGATGACACCAAACCGAACTCGGCCCAGGTCGGGATGGCTTGATGACCGCCGCACCTTGAAGCCTTAGGGTGCAATGTCTGGTTCGCGCTCTTTTCCTGCCGGAACGGTTTGGCGGGCGGAGGTCTGGAGCGGGTCAATGATGCGCATAAGCACCATGGTTCGTAGCGCGGAAAATGAGCAGCGAAGCGGTCTTTAGCCTCCAGCTCCGACCGTAGGGTCAGCTTTCCGGTGCATTATCCCCAGAAGGCTGGCGGAAAGGTAGTGCCAGAAGTTGCCTCTGAAACCCTACTTAAAAACGGGTCTGGGTCGTTTTCGCCTGTGATGGAAACGTATGAGTCTTGGTATTCCTTGTAATGGCGTGAAGACGATGAGCGAGATCTTTGTCGTTGCCGACTAAGTTGATCTCGTCCACCGGTGTTCGATGTCGATCAGGTTCGTGCCCTCCTCGATCTGGCGGGAGATTTCGACGCAGCCCTCTCGGCGATAAAACTTTCGGGCGCGCGGGTTCTGTTCATAGGCCCAAACGGTTATCCATTCTCGATCTTCCTTGGCCATGTCGAGTAAGCCCTTGCCAACTCCGTAACCTCGGGCCTCTCGGGAGACATAGAGCCCGGTGATGTTGTCGTCCTCCCGGACACAGAACCCTACGACTTCACCGTTCTTTTCACCAACCCAAGATGTCTCGACGTTATGCAGGCAGCCACTCCACCACTCCACCAATCGTTCAAAATCCCACAGCGGACCCAACCAAGGTGTCTCTGCGCCCCATTCCTGGACAATTCTTGCGCAAGCGTCTCCGTCGCGCCCTTCAGCAAGCCGGTACGTGCACGTAGTACGTATGTGCTTAGACTTCATTAAATACCCCGTCTATCGGCGCTTCAATTTCGAAAACTCGCGCTAACCCGACAAAAAACCCGATGCCAGAACCTCCCGATCAAAAATGGCCGGACACCTCCAAACTTCTGGGTTTTTGACCGCTGGGGTCAACGACGGTCTTGAGCGTCGGGGTCATGAATGGCCGCTTCCCGACATAAGGCCGCTGAGGAGCATGGAGATCGCAAGCGAAACTCCGATCACTGTTAGATGCACGATCGCTCTACCTCCAGGAGGCAGCCGCTGAAGATTGAGATGCACCGCCTCTGAAATCAAGACGATCACCGAGACGACGAAGAAGGCTACCGTAACCATCGGGAACATCACTTCGCTAGCAGCCGCCCAAATGTGTAAGAAGACGACGACGTCGTGAGCGAATCCAGACACACCAAATGTGGCGGCGAAAGCAATCGGGCGCGGTAGTATCCTCCTGGCGGGAGTGTAAACGAACACTAAGAGGTAGTATCCGAAAACCGGGTTCCAAAGCTGCCAGAATCTCTTAAGGGTGTTGGCGCCGAACGGTCGCAGAAGCACGTGAAGGCCGGCTGTCGCCCCCGATAATCCACCAAGTCGAAAGCTCAAATATTTCGTTAGCGTCATACCGTACTATATCACGAGCTCGACACTGCAGGGCCGCAATAAACTCATCCTTTGGGCAGCTGTGGGTCACGAGGGTGAATTAGCGTCCGCTGCCGTAGCGCGGAGAATGCGCCCGAAACTGATCACAACGGCAGGGTCTCGCTCGGGGAGGCTGCTGACCGCCCTATTTCGGCCACAAGCCTTATTCAACAGATGTGCCATCTATGGACGCGAGCATCAGAGGGCCGAGAGGCAAAAATGTGGACAAACCGGTCGTTCACCGATCATGGCATTGAGGGGTTGGTTGGATAGCCTCAAAAGTCAGCCGGTATAGGACAATCACGGCAAGCGCTCTTGTCACACAGTCGGCAAAGTGTCCGTCGCTCCAAGTCCGTGGTCTCCATCGAGGCGAGTATCTTGTGCAGGAGCGAGGCGAAGGTTTCTTGCTCTGCGTCGTCAAGAACACTCAAGAGCGGTCGCATGGCCGCAAGGCGTCCTTTGAGTAGGTCGCTGCGCAGAGCCTGACCCTGCTCCGTCAAGTGCAGTGCGACGGCTCGCTTGTCCTGCCCGCGGCGTCGCTTGACCAGACCATCGGCAACAAGACGATCGACAAGGCGTACCGTACCGGGATGCGAGACGATCGACAAGGCGTACCGTACCGGGATGCGACAAGCCCAGAACACGCCGCAACTGGTCGTTGGATGGCCCAAATCCATAACCGATGATGACCAATGCTGCGGGCGTCTCCCCAACATGATTAAGGATCTCGCGCGCTGTTTCTTCTATGCGATCGGTGACTGCCAGCGCGACAACACCCAGCAAGTTGGCCGTACGATCCATCATGCTTGGCATTATATGTGCGCTGCGCACTTTTTCAAATTGACAATATGTGCGTCGCGCACATAAATTATTTTTCAGCCGACTCTTCGCTAGAGCCTTTCCGGTTCAGTTTTACGCATATCCGGCATGCCTGAAGTAATTGGCGCACTCGGTTTCGGAGAAGGTGTCGAGCGCTTTTCCGATCTGTTGCTGCAGGCCGTTGATGGTGCGCTCAGCGGCGCTTCGGAT
>JBCCUL010000063.1:0-10027 GCA_039197065.1 Pseudomonadota bacterium
TCCGGCTCAGGCTCGGGTTCCGGCTCAGGCTCGGGTTCCGGCTCAGGCTCGGGTTCCGGCTCAGGCTCGGGTTCCGGCTCAGGCTCGGGTTCCGGCTCAGGCTCGGGTTCCGGCTCAGGCTCGGGTTCCGGCTCAGGCTCGGGTTCCGGCTCGGGCTCGGGTTCCGGCTCGGGCTCGGGTTCCGGCTCGGGCTCAGGTTCCGGCTCAGGCTCAGGTTCAATCGCGTCGGCCGCTTCCTGATCGCGTTCGGCAGTGGCGGCCTGTTCGGGAGCCGGCGGTTCAGGCGTGGGATCGTCGACGGTGTTGACCAACTCGACGATCACCGTTTCCTCGATGACGGGCGGCGGGCGGCCGAATGACGGCACGCCGAAAACGATAGCGACCGCAAGCACGGTGTGAAAAAGGAGGGAAGCTACGCCGGCGCCGCCCATGGGCGTCAGCCCCGTGTCCGATCCCGATAGTCGGGATCGATCATCGATGGTTTATCATTGCGTGCCATCGTCGCCGTCTTCGATGGTCAACGGGCCCGCACTCTCATCGCGCAATTTGGTGACGAGGGCAACCTTGACGATGCCAGCGTCATGGATGGTGCCGACCACCTCCATCACGCGGCCGTAATCGATCACCCTGTCGCCGCGCACGAAAATGCGCGTTTCCGGCTTGGTTTCGAGGATTGCGACCAATCGAGGACCCAGCTCGTCGAGCGCGATCTCGCTCTCCTGGAGATAAATCTTGCCCTCATTGCTGACGCTCACCGTCAGCGGCTCGTCCTGTCCCGGCAGGGGCGCGCTGGTCGCCTTCGGCAGGTCCACGGTCACGCCCACGGTCAGGAGCGGTGCTGCGATCATGAAGACGAGAAGCAGCACCAGCACCACGTCGACGAACGGCGTGACGTTGATCTCGGACATCGGCTTGGCGCGGCGACGTCCGGCCCCTCGGCGGGTGGTGTTATCGGCTGAGATAATGGCCAAGGTCAGGCCGCCCTGGTGCTATCATAGCCGCCACCTTGACCGTCATCCAGCTCGCGCGAAAGGACGACGGTGAACTCGTCGGTGAAGGTGCTGACCCTTGCCGCATAACGGTCAACGTCGCCGGAGAGCTTATTGTAGGCGACGACCGCAGGGATGGCGGCCACCAGACCAAAGGCGGTGGCGAGCAGCGCTTCGGCCATGCCCGGGGCGACCACCGCAAGCGTAGCGTTTCCGGTGAGCCCGATCGCCTGAAAGCTGCGCAGAATGCCCCAGACCGTGCCGAACAGGCCGATGAAGGGCGCTGTGGCGCCGATCGTGGCGAGCGAACTGAGATGCCGCTCCACCAGCTCGATCTCGCGTTCCGCCGTGAGCGACATTACCTTGCTGACGCGGGTGAGAAGGGCGGAGGCGCCGCTTGCCCGGCTTGGACGCGGGGCATCCCGCCATTCCTCCATGCCGGCGGCAAACGCGGCGGCCATCGGGTTGTCCGGCTGGGTGCCTAGCCTGCGGTAGAGATCGTCGAGGGCAGCGCCGGACCAGAATTCGCGTTCGAAGGTTTTGGCGCGGCTGCTCAAGCTGCGAAAGCGCCAGATCTTCTGGAAGATCACCGTCCACGACCAGAGCGAGGCAAGGAGCAGGATCAGCATCACGCCCTTGACGATCGGGTCGGCCTGATCGATCAGCGCCATGATGCTCAAATTGAGCGCCTGGTCGCCGCCTAGCCCTATCGTCCCGATGGTGTTGTCTGCTGCCATGCTGTAATCCTGTGCTTTATCACGGACGCCCGGCGGCTTCGCCTGAGATTACGAATTGTAAGGGGACGCCGGCCGTATGCGGCAATTTCGAAACGAAGCCGAGCCATGACCTTTCGATGAAAAACGCTTCTCACGCGGAAGTGTCAAGCTCGAAGCTCGCTGCAACCGTCTTTCCTCACTTTCCAATCCCATATTGTGGCTGAAGCGCCGCAATCAACGCTTTCGGGATACGCGCGGGCTTCATGGAAGAGGTCAAAAGCGCCAGCCTGACATCCATCGAGACCAGCAGACGATCGCCCTTGAAAACCTGCTGCAGGAGATTGAGGGAAGCGCCGCCGGTTTTGCCGATATGCGTCCGTATATCGAGGATGTCGTCGAGTTTCGCCGGGCGATGATAATCTACGGCGCAGCTTTTGACGACGAAGGAAAGCCCGTCCCGGCGTCGAAGGTCCTCATGGCTGGCGCCGCGCTCGCGCATCATCTCGGTGCGCGCCCGCTCCGTGAATTTGAGGTAATTCGCGTAATAGACGATTCCAGCCGCATCCGTGTCCTCATAGTAGATCCGGATCTCAAAATGATGGTCGGGACGCGACCCCGCATCTGGCGTCCGATCGGATGTCACGCCCTTAAAGGTCCTCTTCGTCCGTCGCCAGGCCGCTAAATAGGTCGGCCTCGGATGTGGGCTTTGCCGGCGCCGCCATCTGCAGATGCTCCCAGGCGAGCCGGGTCAAAAACCGCCCGCGCGGCGTGCGCTGCAGGAGGCCCTGCTGCAAAAGGAACGGCTCGACCACGTCTTCGAGCGTGTCCCGCTGCTCGGAGAGCGCGGCCGCCATGGTGTCGATGCCGACCGGCCCGCCGTCGTAATTCTCGGCGATGCAGCGGAGATAACGCCGGTCCATGCTGTCCAGACCGAGCCGATCCACATCGAGATTGATCAGTGCCTGATCCGCTGCCTTCGCATCAACGACGCTGGCACCGTCCACAGTCGCGAAATCCCGAACGCGCCGGAGAAGGCGGGCCGCCACCCGCGGCGTCCCTCTCGACCGCCTGGCGATCTCCGCCGCCCCATCCGGAGCGAGGTCCAAGTCCAGGAGCCGCGCCCCGCGGCTGACGATCTGGATGAGTTCCTCATGGGTGTAGAAATCGAGGCGGAGCGGGATGCCGAAGCGGTCTCTGAGCGGCGTGGTCAGAAGGCCGGTGCGCGTGGTGGCGCCGACCAGCGTGAAGGGCTGGAGATCGATCCGGACCGAGCGCGCTGCCGGCCCCTCGCCGATCATCAGATCGAGCTGAAAGTCCTCCATCGCCGGATAAAGCACTTCCTCGACCACCGGGCTGAGGCGATGGATCTCGTCGATGAACAGCACATCGCGCGGCTGCAGATTGGTGAGGAGAGCGGCCAGATCGCCGGCGCGGGCAATCACCGGCCCCGAGGTCATGCGAAAACCGACGCCGAGCTCGGCTGCGACAATCTGGGCGAGCGTGGTCTTGCCAAGGCCGGGCGGGCCCGCGAACAGCGTGTGATCCAGCGCTTCCTGGCGCTTGCTCGCCGCCTCGATAAAGACCCGAAGGTTCGTCCGAAGCTGCGCCTGGCCGATGAACTGATCCAGCTTCTTCGGACGCAGCGACACGTCCGCATCGCCTTCAGCCGCCTCCGTACTGATCAACCTAGCGTCGCCAGTCGAGGAATTTGCCATCGCCATCTCAAGCGGCCTCCAGTCGACCGTCGGGCCGGCGGCCCGCGAGGAGGCGATCATACACGGCCATCAGCGAGTCGCCATACCCACTCTGCCGATGGTCGTTGCGAACGACAGCGTGGTTTTGTTCGCCGACTTTTCGGAGCATGTCGCGGTCGGCGTGGGCGCGCCGAAGGGCTGTGCGCGTGGTCTGGGGATCGTCCGGCTTGACGAGAAAACCGTGCTTTCCATCCTCGACGATCGAGCCGCTGTTCCTGGTGGTGACCACGAAACAGCCGGCGGCCAGCGCTTCGAACACCACCCGCGCCGACCCTTCGGCGAGGGACGGAAACAGAAAAACGTCGGCAGCTTTGAGGCGCGAGGCCAGCTCGCCGCGACCGACCCGGCCGACTACGTTGACGCGCGGATTGTCGAGAAATGCCGCATGGCGCGCCCGCATCTGCTCATCGATCGGGCCCACCAGCCGGAGCGTCCAGGGAACGTCTTCCAGACTGGAGAGTGTTCCAACCAGGTGATCCGCCCCTTTCCGCTGCTCGAATGCGCCGGCGAAAAGCAGCTTGAGCGATCCATCGGGGTCAGTCGAAGGCGCAGGCTCGGCGGCCTTGAGCACGTCAAAGAAAGAATCATCCAGGCCTTGATAAATCACCTCGATCCGATCCGCATCCCAACCCTGATGGACGAAGGTCTCCTTGACGAACTCCGAGTTCACCAGCACCCGATCCGCGTGACTGAGATCGTCCATCACATCCTGCCAGGAGGCAGACACGGTGCCTTGTCGACCAGGTGCCGGCAGGCACCCGTGGTTTTGAACGAGATGGGCGAGCACGCCCGGATGGGCGATCGAATGATCGGCGAGCGTCGCCATCCCCCGCTGCCGTGCGGCGATCGCCGAACCGTGGCCGAAGCCGGTGCGGTAGTGATAAAGCGCAGCATTCGACGTCTGCACCACGGCTCTGGCCCTGCCGGCGAACCGTCGTCTGGCGGCCTTGACGCTTCGATCGCCGAGCAGACGCCCGCCCAGATGGCCGGCGGTCTCCAGGATCGGCATGGTGACGAGACGCTCATCCGGTAGCTCAACCTTCCGGTCCATCAGGCGTGCGATGCGCTGCTTACCGGCAAGGCCGAAGCTGGTGAGGCGACTGCAAATGCTCGCCGTTGGATAAAAGCCTGCGATGCAGCGCTCAAGGCGGCCTCGGCGCTCCGCCTCCACCGCAGCCGTCAGCAGATGGTAGCGATCGAAGCCATTGGCGATGAGGATGTCCGCCGTCATCGCGCCATCCCGCCCGGGATCTGCGCCGTCAGTTCATGCAGGCCGGCGCGGATCAGCGCCTCGACATCCGCATCCTCGCCAAGTCCTGCTGCCGCTTTCGCGACAGCGCCATGGGCCTCGCTTCGCCCGTAGCCGAGATTGACCAGGGCGGAGGCCGCGTTCTCCAAAGGGCCATCCATGACGGCGCCGGCGGCACCTGCCGAACTCGACAACGTCAAGCTGGATGCCGCAGGCATCTCGCCGACTTTGCTTTGCAGCTCGCTGATGAGACGCTGTGCGAGGCGCGGGCCGACGCCGCTCGCCTGGGTGAAGGCGGCCTTGTCCTTGGCGATGATCGCCTGTGCGAGCTGATCGGGCGATAGAGCGGTGAGGAGGGCGAGCGCCACGCGCGCGCCGACGCCCTGCACCGTCTGCAACAGCCGGAACCAGGAGCGCTCGGCGGCCGTCTCGAAGCCGTAAAGGGTCAGGCTTTCCGCGCGAAACTGCGTCTCGACCTGAAGGGCGACCGCTTCGCCGACAGCCGGCAGGTTGGCGAGCGTACGGTTGGAGCAATGCAGCAGATAACCGACGCCGCCGACATCGATAATCACCTGATCCTCGCCGATTTCGAGGACCAAACCTTTCAGGTGGGCGATCATCATCTCGTCTCCACTAGTGGCATGACCACATCATTTGGTTCCCATCATTGCTGCCTGGATCGACGGTATGCAGCCATTGCTCGGAATCTCTGGAAGGAATCTTCTGTATCGAACGCAGCATTAGGTCAGGGCCGCGGCGAGCTGCGCCAGATGGGTGCGGTGATGGGCGTGACAGATGGCGACCGCCAGCGCATCCGCCGCATCGCCTTTAACCGGTCCGGCGCCTGGGAGCAGCGTCTGCACCATCATCGCCACCTGCTCCTTTTGCGCAGCGCCGGTGCCGACCACCGCGCGCTTCACTGTCTTCGAGGCATATTCGGTGACCGGCACGCCGGCATGGGCGGCGGCAAGCAGTGTCACACCGCGCGCCTGGCCAAGCTTTAGGGACGATCCGGCATTCCTGTTAATGACCGTCTCTTCGACGGCAGCCGCATCCGGCGCGAAATCGCGAACCACATCGGAGAGGCCCCGATAGAGCGCATCCAGCCGCTCGGCCAGCGGATCGGCTGGATCCGATTTCACCACGCCGGAAGCCCGAAAGCTGAGCGCATTGCCCTCCGACAGAACCACACCCCACCCGGTCCGCTGCAGCCCAGGATCCAACCCCAACAAAATCACCGGGCACCGCCCGGAGGGTTCACTATCGGTGCCTTAGTCTTCCGCTGTCGGATCATCGAACTCCTACACAAGAAAACCGGGCGGCAAACTGTCTCGCCAGACGACTACGGTCCGAGTCCATGAGGTGGCCACGCCACTAGGCGCTTAGTCTTTCCAGGACCTCGTCGTCGGCCTCGAAATTGGCGATGACGCGCTGCACGTCGTCATTATCGTCGAGGGTATCGAGGAGCTTCAGCATGGTCTGGGTCTGATCCTCGTTGATCGGCACCGTGACCTGCGGCCGCCAGCCGAGCCGCGCCTGCTCTGGCTCGCCGAGCGATCCCTCGAGGGCTTCGCGCACGGTGTTCAGATCGTCGGGTGCTGTGATGATGTCGTGGCCGCTCTCATCGGACTGACAATCTTCGGCCCCCGCCTCGATGGCCGCTTCGAGCACGGTGTCGGCATCGCCGGTTTCAGGCGGGAAATGAATTTCGCCGATGCGGTCGAACTGGAAGCTGACGCTGTTGGTCTCGCCGAGCGATCCGCCGAGCTTGGAAAACGCGGTGCGCATTTCGGCTGCCGTGCGGTTGCGGTTGTCGGTCAGCGTCTCGACGATCACGGCGACGCCGCCGGGCCCGTAGCCCTCATAGCGCACCTCTTCGTAATTCTCGCTGTCGGCGCCTGATCCCTTGCTGATCGCACGCTGAATATTGTCCTTGGGCACGTTGGCGGCGCGCGCCGCCGCGAGCGCCGTCCGAAGTCGCGGGTTCGCGGAGGCATCCGGCCCGCCCATCTTCACCGCCACCTGCACCTCGCGCACCAGACGCATGAAGGTTTTGGCGCGGTTGGCGTCCTGACGCCCTTTGCGGTGCATAATGTTCTTGAATTTGGAATGTCCCGCCATCGCCGCTCTATCCGTCTCTTTCGCTGTGCCGGCGCTGACATGCCGCCGGGTTCTCGGACCCCGCTCTCTAGCACAAAAGCCGCCCATCCCAAAGGCTATGACCTATCCGCGGACATCCGCTTCAAAAGGCCCAGATCCGGCTTTGCCGAGAGGCTTGGTCGATATGTTGATTTTGCTGAGAAAATTTCTACTTTGGGTTAACCTTACTTTAAGAGTTGATCCGTTAGAGAGGATAACCGCTGCGATGTCGGCGGTCTCATTGGCAATCTGGTTGTGTCTCATGTCTTGGAACCCGGAAGATCCATCGGAGCAGCGGCGTCATCGTCGCCTTTCCAGCCAGATACCGGCGAAGCTCGTCTTCGAAGGTGGGGACTGGATGTGCGTGATCAGCAATATTTCCGCCAAGGGAGCAGGGCTGGAGCCGGCCATTCCTTCCGCCGTCGGCCGTATGGTCGAGTTGCACAGCGATCGCCTGAAATTGCCGCTCTACGGTCGCGTGGTGAATGTTGCCGATAACCTCACCAACGTGGCCTTCGAGCTCGATTCGGCCATGCAATATGAACTCGCTAAATTTCTTGCGACCAATCTCGACCTGAACTGACGTCCGCGAAGGCTAGAGCATTTTCTAGTCAGGTTTACGCGTCGCCGGCCCGCACCCCCTCCTGACCACCCAATGCAGGGGTATCGTATGGGTGGTCGGGAGGGGCGCGCGGGCTGGATCGACTTGCCCCGGAAATGCTCTAAACGAGGCTGGGCCTCTGCTTTCGTGCTGAAGAAGGGGTTCAAAGCCTCAGAAAATCACCTTTAAATTTCTACCTATGAGTTAGTTAATTTGAATGAATTAACTTTTTTGTTGATTTTTCGTGACGGTCCGGTTACAACAAGAAGGTCAAGTCAGACGGTGCCTCCCTCCCTCTATTCGCCCCTGCCGGCCGATGCCGGCAGGGGCGATTTTTTAAGAAAGGATGACGAAAGAGAAGGACTCCTTAGGACTGTTCCAAAGGAACTTGCTATGACGATATCCGATAGGAAGAGCGCCCGGAACGGCACTAGAGGTCTAAACGATCGGCCACAAGCCGACTTTCTTCAAATGGGCGAGGCTAGCATCCTCGACCATGCGTCGTTCCAATCCTTGGTCACCACGGCCATTTTGGCTGCAACCGCTTTTCGTCTTCGGGATCAGGACGGGCTGACCGAATCCCTGCGCCGCCTGGTTCTCGCGGTTCAGCCCTTCGAGGTGACGCCAACGGAGGACTGATCCAGGCAAGGCCACTGGTTCCGCGGCGCGCTCATCCCATCCAGGCCGCGGTTCCTTTTCCAATGCTGCGCAGAACTTGATGGCGGGTTGCTTGCCTCCCGACGGCACGGCCATGTCGGATAATGCCTAGCACGTCGTCGGAAAACTTGGCCGCATACCGTCGATCCAGGCTTCGACGGTCGGAACCACATGATGTGGTCACACCACTAGAATCTTGGCAGGTCCGGAAACCTGACCTCGCCGCGATGCACATGCATCCGGCCCAGCTCGGCGCAGCGATGCAGCTTTGGAAACACCTTGCCGGGATTCAGGATCTGGCTCGGGTCGAAAGCGCATTTGACCCGCTGCTGCTGGTTGAGGTCATCCTCGTCGAACTGCACCGGCATCAGGTCCCGCTTTTCGACGCCGACCCCGTGCTCGCCGGTCAGCACACCGCCAACTTCAACGCAAAGCTTCAGGATTTCAGCGCCGAACTCCTCGGTTTTCTCGAGCTCGCCCGGAATGTTGGCGTCATACATGATGAGCGGGTGAAGATTGCCGTCGCCGGCGTGGAACACGTTGGCCACCCGAAGACCGTATTTCTTCGACATTTCGGCCATGCGTTTCAGGACATGAGGCAGCTTCTTTCTGGGGATGGTGCCGTCCATGCAGTAATAATCGGGTGAAATGCGCCCGATTGCCGGGAAGGCGGCCTTTCGGCCAAGCCAGAAGCGCTGGCGTTCCTCTTCGCTCTCGCTGACCTTGATGCCGACCGCGCCATGCTGGCGGGCGATCGCCGAGACGGTGTCGATGAGATGGTCGACCTCGACCGCAGGGCCGTCCAGCTCGCAGATCAAGAGGCCCTCGACATCGAGCGGATAGCCGGGATGGCAGAAGTCCTCGGCGGCGTGAATGGCGGGACGATCCATCATTTCCAGCCCGCCCGGAATGATGCCGGCGGCAATGATCGCCGCGACGCAATCGCCGCCTTGCTCGTTGCTTGGAAAGCCCATGAGCATGGCGCGCGCGGTCTCGGGTTTCTTCAAGATGCGGACCGTAACCTCGGTGACCACGCCTAGAAGGCCCTCGGAACCGGTCATCAGGCCGAGCAGATCATAGCCCTCGCTGTCGAGATGCTTGCCGCCGATCCTGACGATGTCGCCACCCGGCAGCACCATCTCGAGACCGAGCACATTATTGGTGGTGAGGCCGTATTTCAGGCAATGCACGCCGCCCGAATTTTCCGCGATATTGCCGCCGATCGAGCAGGCGATCTGCGAGGAGGGGTCGGGGGCGTAATAGAAGCCTTCATGCTGGACCGCTGATGTGATGCCGAGATTGGTAACGCCCGGCTGCGCCGTGACCGTCCGGTTCTCGAAGTCGATGTCGAGGATCTTATTGAACTTGCCGAGACCGAGCACGATGCCGTCGGTGACCGGAAGCGCGCCGCCCGAAAGGGAGGTGCCGGCGCCGCGCGGCACAACATGGATGTTCTCATCATCGCAGAATTTGAGGATCTTCGAGACCTGCTCGGTGGTCGAGGGCAGCACGACGGCCATCGGGAGAGCGCGATAGGCGGAGAGGCCATCGCATTCATAGGCGCGCAGCTCATCCTCGGCGGCGATCACCCCTTCGCCGGGCACGAGCTCGCGAAGCGCCTCGATCAGGCGATCGCGCTTGGCGATGCTCTCCTGTCTGGGTTCAGGCATTTTCATCGACATGACCCCTTCGGTCTGCGCTCATCATTCGGCAATATGATGGTTCAGCTCCAAGGCGGCGTCAAACCGTGCGTTTTCAAATTTTTCCAAATAAAAACCCATCTTCCACCATCATTATTCTCAGTTAAGAAATTATAATCCACTAACGAACAGTTCACCATAAGTCATCAATCGCTGGAAACATCTCGATGCTATGATGTTCCCATGAAAAAATTCGGAAAAAATTGCCCACTCATTCGGCAA
>JBCCUL010000064.1:0-7881 GCA_039197065.1 Pseudomonadota bacterium
AACGAGTTCATGCAGCATCCGCTCGCTGACACTGGCGAGATATTCGGCGGCAGCCGTCATGCGCAGCCGTTTGTGCAGCCGCTCGAACAGTGGCACGCCTAGGCGCCGCTCGGCTTCCTTGATCCGATGCGACAGAGCCGATGGCGTTAGCCCAAGCTCATCCGATGCATCCACCACCCGCCCGGTACGGCCGATGGCGCGAATCATCTGCAGATGCCTGATATCGAGTATGGGATTGCGCATGGTCTACCTGAAAAAGATTCAACAAAGTCGACAATAAACGAGATTGTGTTTCAGCACAGCCGGACGGAGGCTCTTTAGAGAAAAAGGCGGCAGGAGGTGAGATGACAGCAGCACCGGCAATCGAGGCGACACGACAACTGGACCGGCAGCACCACGTCCATGGCCAGACCAATCTCCGCATCCATGGCGACCACGGCCCTGCGGCGATGGTGGTCGAGGGCAGCGGCGTGCGCATCACGACCGATGACGGCCAGAGCCTGATCGATGGATTCTCAGGTCTCGGCTGCGTATCGCTCGGCTATCACAACGATCGTCTGGCCGACGCAGCCAAGCGGCAGATGGACACATTGCCCTACGCACCGACGTTCTACGGGCGCTCCCATCCTAAGATTGCGGCGCTGGCGGCTCGCCTGACCTCGATGGCAGCGGCGCCCTTCGAGAAGGTGATGTTCCAGTGTTCCGGCTCCGAAGCCAATGACGCGATGATCAAATTCATTTGGGCACGCAACATCGCCCGCGACGAGCCGAAACGACGGAAGATGATCTCCCGTTGGCGCGGTTATTACGGCAACACGGTAACCGCCGTCGCCCTCTCGGGCCAACCACATATGCACGCCAATTTCGGCTTGCCGATGGACGACTTCCTGAAGCTGTCGACACCCAATTTCTATTTGCACGGCCAAGAGGGCGAAAGCGAACAGGAATTCTCGGCGCGGATGGCCGCAGAGTTCGAGCAGACCATTCTCGATGCCGGGCCTGAGACCATCGCCGCTTTCTTCGCTGAACCGATGCAGTCAGGCGGGGGTGCTATCCATCCGCCCGAGGGCTACTGGCAGGCGATGCAGGCTGTCATCAGAAAATATGGCATCCACTTCCATGTGGACGAGACCGTCTGCGGCTTCGGGCGTACCGGCCATATGTGGGGAGCTGAAGCGTTCGACCTTACGCCCGACAGCACCACCTGCGCCAAGGCGCTCACCGCCGCCTTCTTCCCGATGTCGGCCATCATGTTCCGTCAGGACTTTTACAATGACCTGACGAAGACCTCCGATGAGGCCGGCGTTCTCGGCCACGGGTTCACCTATGCCGGCCACCCCGTGGGCGCGGCCGTCGCCCTGGAGGCGCTCGACATCTATGACGAAATCGATCTCGTCAGCCATGTCCGCCGCGTTTCCGCGCCGTTTCTTGCTGGCTGCGAAGCGCTGTTGGATCATCCTCTGGTCGGCGATGTCCGCGGCATCGGGCTCTTCTGCGGCTTGCAACTGGTGCAGAACAAAACCTGCCGCCGAACCTGGGATCCTGCCTTGAAGGTTGGACAAATGGTCCAAGATCGCGCCCATGCCCGCGGCCTCTATCTGCGCTCGATCCCACCCGATCGCATCAGCTTCATGCCACCCCTGATCATCGAAGAGGACGAGATCGCCGAGGCGACGGCTATCCTAAAGGCGGCGCTGGACGACGTCTGCAACGAGTTGCGCGGCCGAGCGTGACGAGTAGGAGCGTTCGACCGTCGGCCGCTGAAACCTTCGCTTGCCGCCAGTTGTCCAGAAAACTTCAAGCCCTTAGGCGTGCATTCTCGGGGTCGTAGATATGCGGGTCGTGGCGGCGTGCCGCCCGGTCCTCGCCAAGCACGGTGACCGCGGCACGCTCACCCATGGCGAGTGTGCCGGCTTTGACATAGCCGAGAGCTAGCGTCTTGCCGGTGCGAAATCCGCGGCTCGCCGAGGTGATGTAGCCGACCCAGTCTCCATCCATCATGATCGGGTCCGAGGCCATGGGATCGGGCGTCGGATCCTCGATCTCTAGACCGATCCATTCCCAGGCCGGCGCTGCAAGCGCTTGGGTTACCACCGCATCCCGGCCCATGAAATCGCCTTTGTTCATGCAGGCGAACCGGCTTAGGCCGGCATCGAAGAGCGTGTATTCGGTGCCGAAGTCCGCGCCCCAGGCATGATAGCCTTTCTCGATACGCATGGCGTTGAGTGCATAGGAACCGAAGTTGCAGGCGCCAAAAGCCAGCCCTTCCGCCATGATCGCCTGATAGACGGCCACGAGGTCGGCCGATGCCAGATGCAACTCCCAGCCGAGTTCGCCGACATAGGAAACACGCATCGCCGTGACCGCAGCCCCGGCGATCTCGATCTCGCGCACCGAGAGCCAGGGCGCTGCGTCGGTGCCGAGTTCGGCTACGGTGAGGCGAGAGAGCACGTCCCGCGACTTAGGCCCCATCACCATTAGGGCGGCGTCGTGGTGATAGCCGCGGCTCAAGCTGACGCCATCGTCAGGAAGATGCGTTGACAGCCAGTCGAGATCGCGGAGATCGGCGAGGGTCGGCCCGCAAAGGAGGAACCGATCGTCAGCAAGGCAGGCGATTGTCGCTTCCGACCAGAGGCGACCTTTGGGGGTGAGCATGTAGCCGAGCCGCACACGGCCGGGCTTGGGGATGGCGTTGCAGAAGACCTTGGAGAGATAGGCGGCAGCCCCCGACCCCTCGACCAGAAATTTGGTGAAGCCGCCGTGATCCATGACGCCGAGCGCGTCGCGCACCGTCTTACACTCAGTTTCGACGGCCGCATGCCAGGGCTCATCATGGAAGCTGAGGCCCTGCTCGCCAGTGTCACTGATCCCGTCGGTCTCAAACCAGAACGCGCGCTCCCAGCCGGCGATCTGGCCCATCACAGCACCCTTGTCGACCAGTCTCCCATAGAGCCGGGTTTGCTGGACCGGCCGGCCGGATTGCAGCAGGCGGTGCGGAAAGGGGATCGCATATTGCAGATCGTAATGCTGCGACGCACGGGCGTTCGCATAGGCCTGCGTCGCCCACGTCCCGAAACGGCGCGGATCCCAGGCGCTAAGGTCCCACTCGGTCTCGCCCTCGGTGATCCACTCCGCCATCGCCTTGCCGATCGCCGCCGAATGGGTGATGCCGATTTGAACGCCGGTGGCATGGTAGAAGTTCGGTGCACCCGCCGCGGGACCGACCAGAGGAAGGGCGTCCGGCGCATAAGCAATCGGGCCGTTGACGAAGCGCTGGGCACCCGCCTCGGCGAGCAGCGGGACATGGGTGATGGTCGCGTCGAGTACGTCCAGGATGTCGTCGACGCTGTCCGGGAAAAGCTGGTGGGCGAAGTCATCGGGCGGCCCGCAGCCGCCCCAGGCGGGGCGGCCGGCATGGGCGTAGGAGCCAAGGAGAAAGGCGTTGCGCTCCCGCCGGAGGTAGAAGCGGATGTCGGGATCGCGCACCAGCGGGAAGAAGTCGGTATGCTCGTCCAGGGCTGCCACCGGCTCGGTCACCAGATATTGGTGCTCGAGGGTGACCACTGGCACGTCCAGTCCCGCAAGAGCAGCCACGGACCGGCCATGGAAGCCGGCGGCGTTGATGATGGTCTCGGCGGTGACGGTACCTTTGGCGCTGGTCACCCGCCACTCGCCGGACGGCAGGCGCTCGATCGCGGTTACCGGCGAGAAGCGGACGACCTCGGCGCCGAGCGCACGAGATCCTTTGGCCAGCGCCTGGGTGAGCTGACTGGGATCGATGTCTCCTTCATAAGGATCGCAGATGCCGCCGAGCACAGTATCGTCCGGGTGCCAGAAGGGGTGTATGGCGTCCATCTCGGCAGGGCTGAGCATGTGGAGGTCGAACCCCGCACTTCGGGACACGCCGCAAAGGTGGTGGAACAGGTCCATGCGCTCAGGCGTATGCGCCGGCCAGAGGGCCTTGGTGTGGCGGTAGGTAATCGGGCTGTCGACCGTTTCAGCCAGGTCCTTGTACAGCGACCAGGCATAGTTCCCGGCGCGCATGCCGAGCCAGGAGGTTGCATAGGTCGGGATGTTGCCGGCGGCGTGCCAGGTGGAGCCGGAGGTGAGTTCATCCCGCTCCAGCAGAAGCGTGTCAGTGACGCCGGCCAGCGCCAGGTGGTAGAGGATCGAGGTGCCGACGGCGCCGCCACCGATCACGACGACGCGTGCGTGGGTCTTCATGCTGCGGGCTCCAGGTCGAGCTTGATGTCGAAGCGTTCGCGGATCAGGGCCTCGCGATCCGGCGGCAGGTGGGATGGCGCATCGGCCAGGATTTTTCGCACACGTGCGCGGGCATGATCCCAGATCGTGCGCTCGCCGGCCTCGACCCAGTCATCGATGCTCAACCGGTCGCCAAGGCGCGGATAGGCGTATTCGCTCTTCATCAGGGCAAGGGTCTGCGCTTCGCCGAGATAGTGGCCGGGGCCGGTGGCGACCGCCTCGATCACATCCAGATCGATGGCGTTTTCGGGCATGTCGATCCCGCGCACCGAGCGCAGGATGGCACCGCACATATCGTCGTCGATCACCAGCGCTTCGGGGGACGCCGCCATGATCGAGCCGAGCATGCCGACGGAAAGATTGATCATGTCAGCCCCCGCTTGCGCGGCGAGGGCGACGGTATAGCCCTTCTCGTAGCCGGCCTGGGCATCGGCGGTCTTGGCATCCGTCATGCCCGCGGCCACGGTCGAAGGGAGGTCGAGACAGCGCAGCAATTGGGCGGCAGCCGCATTGGACACGGCCGCCTCGCCACTGCCGCCGGTCATGGCGCCGGTGCGCAGATCGCTGATGAACGGCATGAAGGCGAAGATGCAGGGGAAACCGGGTTCGATCAGATCGACGATCATCAGCCCGGCGAGGGCTTCCGCGAGACCCTGCGCCAAAGCCCCCGCCAGGGTTACCGGGCTGGTCGCACCAGCCTGGGCCGCGGTGCAGATCTGTAGCGGCATGCCGGCCTCGATCGCGCGCCGCATGATCGCGAGCCCTTCGGGCGCATAGCGAAGCGGCGAGACAGCATGCACGATCACCGCGAAACAGAAGGGTTTTTTCCGAAACCCGCCGTCCCGGCCGAGCGCCTGGTCGAACATCGTGACGATGGGATCGAGATGCTCGGCATTGTCGAAGCTGATGCCGATCGGCTTCGGGCAAGCCTTGAGGCAGGCGAAGGCGGTGTTGATGTCGAGGTCCAAGGGGGCTTGCATGTCGCGTGCCACCACCGAACGCACGCCGTAATGGATATGATCTCCACGGCCGACGATGCGCATCAAATCGTAGAGATCGAGGAGCGTGCTGTCGCGAAAGGTCCGATTGTCAGCGTCGAGTACACTCACCGCCGCCCCGCCGGTGCCGATATGGACATGCCCGCCGCCAACGGTGATGCCAAAATTCTCGACGAACCCCGGAAGCTGCACGCGCTTTTTCGCGCGACGAATCGCAGCCTCGACCATCCCGCGTGGATAACATAAGCGTCCATCGGCTCGCTGTTGTGCTCCTTTCTCAACCGCCTCTTTGGTAAAATCCGGCGGGCACTGATCGATCCCCGTCCGTTCTAGAATGGCGAAGGCCGCTTCAATGATCTGTTCCTGCTCGTGCTCACCGAGCGGCGCGTAGCGCCCGCCCGCAGGGGCCGCAGGCGGTGCGGCCACCAAAGGCGCAGTATCTCGGCAACGGGATCGGCGTGGCATGGCAGCTGTCCAGCTTCATGGCTCCCAAAAGATTAACCGGGGAATTTCAGTTGAACTCAATCCCAAAAAACGCGTTTCTTCATGAAAGAAATTCATGCAGGAGCACAGGATGAAGCGCCTGACCTACGAGACCTTTTTGGCCCTCGCGAAACTCTACAATTTTCGCAAGACCGCGGAGCAACTGAACACGACCCAGTCCAATGTCTCCGCGCGGATCAAGGCGCTGGAGGAGGATCTGGGCAGCTCACTCTTCGTCCGCTCCCCTCAGGCCGTGACGCTGACACCGCTTGGACGCGAGCTAGTGCCGTTCGCCGAGGACATTCTTCGCAGCATGGATCGTTTCGCCCATGCCGCCGGCATGAACCC
This sequence comes from Pseudomonadota bacterium, assembly GCA_039197065.1. GTDB lineage: Bacteria > Pseudomonadota > Alphaproteobacteria > Geminicoccales > Geminicoccaceae > JANQPX01. The sequence continues at coordinate 6,093 of JBCCUL010000064.1, forward strand.
CGATCAGGAAGGCACTCTTCGTCTGGCGCTTTCTGAGACGATGGTTAGCACACTCCTGCCTGCCTTCATCAGCGAGTTCTCCGCCTTTTATCCGCGGGTCGATGTCGAAATCAGCGTCGACAGCACCACCAACCAGCGTCAGCAGCTCATCGACCGCGCGGTGGATCTGGCCTTCCTGATGGGACCGGTGTCGGAGTACGAGGTCACCAACCTTCCCCTTTTAAACCTGCCGATGATCTGGGTCGTCGCCGCGGATCACCCTTTAGCGAGCCGGGGACGAATTGGCATGGACGATCTGGCCGCCAGCCCTGTGCTTTCTTATGCGCGCAATTCGCGCCCCTTCGTCGAGCTGCGCGAAGCATTGACGAACGCTGGTATTCGAAGCCCCCGTCTATTTTCGTCAAACGCGCTCAGCGCCAGCATCGGCATGACCAAGGCCAGCCTCGGTATCTGCACCCTACCCGACGTCGTTGCCCGTCCGCATATCGAATCGGGGGACGTTGTCAAGATGGACGCCGACATTCCGTTGAACGATCTAAGGTTCACGGCCTCCTTCCTAAACGACACCGCAAGCGGTCTCGCCAAGAGTGCGGCCACCATGGCAGCACGGATCGCAAATGGCTTGGAGATCTAGCCGATCGTTTTTTTTGATCGCGAACGCCCGAAAACAACGATTGGACATGATGGGCACGTCGAAGCAAGATCGTAAATGCACAATTCAGGCAGACGTCCAATGAACAAACATATAGTCACCGCACTCGCCACCATCGCCGCCATGCCAGCGATCGCCGAAGACCTTCCGGAGACCAAGCTGAACGTGGTCGGAAGTTGGGGTATGGTCAGCATGTACACCGACTTCACCTTGCCTTTCTTTACCGAGACCCTATCGGCCGCCTCAAACGGCAAAGTGACTGCCGAGATCAAGCCGTTCAACGAACTGGGCCTGGATGGCTCGGAGATCGTCCGGCTGGTGCAACAAGGAACGCTGCAGTTCGCCTCGACACCTATGGGATACATGATCGGCGACAATGCCGTGAACGGCGGCAACGATCTGCCGGGCATGGCGCCGGACATCGAGACCGCACGAAAAATCTCGGATGCCTACAAGCCGGTGCTCGAAGAGATCTACGCCGATCTCTACGGGGTCAAAGTGCTTGGTGTATGGCCCTACTCCGCGCAGGTCGTCTATTGTAATGCCGAGATGTCGGGCCTTTCGGATCTCGAAGGCAAGAAGGTACGCGCCTCCGGTGCCGCGATCGGCGATTTCGTCTCGGCGCTTGGCGGGACACCTGTCTCGATGAGCTTCGGGGAAGTTGTCCAGGGCCTGCAGAAGGGCGTGGTCGATTGCGCGATCACCGGCTCGATGTCTGGTTTCAACGCAAAATGGCATGAGGTTTCGACTCACATCTACGAGCTACCGATCGCCTGGTCGCCAGTCATTCATGTCGTCGGCATGGATGCCTGGAACGGTCTCGATCCTGCCGTACAGTCCTTCCTGACTGAACAAATCACGCAGCTCGAAGACGACATCTGGTCGGGTGCCGGGGACGAGACCGTCGAAGGCTTTGCCTGCAATACCGGCGGCGAAGGCTGCACGCGCGAGGCTCCCGGCAAAATGACGCTTGTACCCGTTTCCGAAGACGACATCGCGCTTCGCGACAAGGTGCTTGCGGAAGCGGTGCTGCCGAACTGGGCCGAGCAGTGCGGGGATGACTGTGTGGCCACCTGGAACGACACGGTTGGTGCCGTCGTCGGCATGACCATCCAGTAGCCCGACGCGGGCAGCGGT
>JBCCUL010000065.1:0-7861 GCA_039197065.1 Pseudomonadota bacterium
AACGAGTTCATGCAGCATCCGCTCGCTGACACTGGCGAGATATTCGGCGGCAGCCGTCATGCGCAGCCGTTTGTGCAGCCGCTCGAACAGTGGCACGCCTAGGCGCCGCTCGGCTTCCTTGATCCGATGCGACAGAGCCGACGGCGTTAGCCCAAGCTCATCCGATGCATCCACCACCCTCCCGGTGCGGCCGATGGCGCGGATCATCTGCAGATGCCTGATATCGAGGATGGGATTGCGCATGATCTACCTGAAAAAGATTCAACAAAGTCGACAACAAACGAGATTGTATTTCAGCACAGTCGGACGGAGGCTCACTAGAGAAAAAGGCGACAGGAGGTGAGATGACAGCAGCATCGGCAATCGAGGCGACACGGCAACAGGACCGGCAGCACCACGTCCATGGCCAGACTAACCTACGTACCCATGGCGACCACGGCCCTGCGGCGATGGTGGTCAAAGGCAGCGGCGTGCGCATCACGACCGATGACGGCCAGAGCCTGATCGACGGCTTCTCAGGTCTCGGCTGCGTATCGCTCGGCTATCACAACGATCGTCTGGCCGACGCTGCCAAACGGCAGATGGACACATTGCCCTACGCACCAACGTTCTACGGGCGCTCCCATCCTAAAATTGCGGCGCTGGCGGCTCGCTTGACTTCGGTGGCAGCGGCGCCCTTTGAAAAGGTGATGTTCCAGTGCTCCGGTTCCGAAGCTAATGACGCGATGATCAAGTTCATCTGGGCACGCAACATCGTCCGCGGCGAGCCGAAAAGACGGAAGATGATCTCCCGCTGGCGCGGCTATTACGGCAACACGGTAACCGCTGTCGCCCTCTCAGGCCAGCCGCATATGCACGCCAATTTCGGCTTGCCGATGGACGATTTTCTGAAGCTGTCGACACCCAATTTCTATTTGCACAGCCAGGAGGGCGAAAGCGAGGAAGCGTTCTCAGCACGGATGGCCGCAGAGTTCGAGAAGACCATTCTCGATGCAGGCCCAGAGACCATCGCTGCCTTCTTCGCCGAACCGATGCAATCGGGCGGCGGGGCGATACGCCCACCCCAAGGCTACTGGCCAGCGATGCAGGCTGTTATTCGGAAATACGGCATCCATTTCCATGTCGACGAGACCGTCTGCGGCTTTGGGCGGACCGGTCACATGTGGGGCGCCGAAGCCTTCGATCTCAACCCGGACAGCGCCACCTGCGCCAAAGCGCTCACCGCCGCCTTCTTCCCGATGTCGGCCATCATGTTCCGCCAGGATCTCTACGACGACCTGATGAAGACCTCCGACAATGCTGGCGTTCTCGGCCATGGGTTCACCTATGCCGGCCACCCCGTCGGCGCAGCCGTTGCCTTAGAGGCGCTCGACATCTATGACGAGATCGATCTCGTCGGCTATGTCCGCCGCATGTCCGTGCCCTTTCATGCGGGCTGTGAAGCGCTGTTGGACCACCCGCTGGTCGGCGATGTCCGCGGCATCGGTCTTTTCTGCGGCTTGCAACTGGTACAAGACAAAGCCCGGCGCCAGCTCTGGGACCCTGCCTTGAAGGTCGGGCCGATGGTCCAGGATCGCGCGCATGCTCGCGGCCTCTATCTGCGCTCGATTCCGCCTGATCGCATCAGCTTCATGCCGCCTCTGATCATCGAGGAGGGCGAGATCGCTGAGGCGACGGCTATCCTGAAAGCCGCACTGGACGATGTCTGGAACGAGGTGCGCGGCCGGGCGTGATGCTTCGGCCGTCGGCTGCTGGAACCTTCTTTGTCGAAAAATCCTCAAGTCCTGAGGCGCGCGTTCCCAGGATCGTAGACATGGGGATTGTGGCGGCACGCCGCCCGGTCTTCGCCGAGCACGGTGACGGAGGCCTGCTCTCCCATGGCGAGGCTGCTGGCTTTGACATAACCGAGCACGAGTGTCTTGCCAGTGCGAAAGCCACGGCTCGCCGAAGTGACGTAGCCTATCCAGGTCCCATCCTTGATGATCGGATCCGAGGCCAGGGGATCGGGCGTCGGTTCCTCGATCTCGAGACCAATCCACTCCCACGCCGAGGCGGCCTGCCTCTGTTTTTCGACCGCCGAACGGCCGATGAAGTCGCCCTTGTTCATGTTGGCGAAACGGCTCAAGCCGGCATCGAACAGGGTGTATTCAGTGCCGAAGTCCGCACCCCAGGCATGATATCCCTTCTCGACACGCATGGCATTCAGCGCATAAGAACCGAAATTGCAGGCACCAAACGCCTCGCCCGCCGCCATAATCGCCTGATAGACTGTGACGAGGTCGGCCGATGCCAGATGCAGCTCCCAGCCGAGCTCGCCGACATAGGAAACGCGCATCGCCGTGACCGCGGCACCGGCGATCTCGATCTCGCTGGCCGAGAGCCAGGGCGCTGTCTCGGCGCTGAGGTCGGCCTCGGTGAGTAGGGACAGCACGTCCCGAGATTTTGGCCCCATCACCATGAGGGCGGCATCGTGGTGATAGCCCCGGTTCAGGGTCACGCCATCGTCAGGGAGATAGGCAGATAGCCAGTCGAAATCGCGGAGATCGGTAAGCGTCGGTCCGCAAAGGAGGAACCGATCTTCGGCAAGGCAGGCGATGGTCGCTTCCGACCAGAGGCGACCTTTGGGGGTGAGCATGTAGCCGAGCCGAACGCGGCCAGGCTTCGGAATGGCGTTGCAGAAAACCTCTGAAAGATAGGCCCTTGCCCCTGACCCCTCGACGAAGAACTTGGTGAAGCCGCCGTGGTCCATGACGCCGAGCGCATCGCGCACCGTCTCACATTCGCGCTTGACCGCCGAATGCCAGGGTTCCTCATAGAAGCTCAAGCCGTGTTCGCCTGTGTCCTTGATCGTCTCGGTCTCGAACCAGAAAGCGCGCTCCCACCCAGCGATCTGGCCCATGATCGCCCCCTTGCCGGTCAGCATCTCATAAAGCGGGGTTTGCTGCACCGGCCGGCCCGATTGCAGCAGGCGGCGTGGAAAGGGGATGGCATATTGCAGATCATAATGCTCGGAGGCGCGGGCCCTGGCATAAGCGGGTGTGACCCACGTTCCAAAGCGGCGCGGATCCCAGGCGCTGAGGTCCCATTCCGTCTCGCCCTCGGTGATCCATTCGGCCATCGCTTTGCCAATTGCCGCTGAATGGGTGATGCCGATCTGGACACCGGTGGCGTGATAGAAGTTCGGGGCACCTGCGGCCGGGCCGACTAGTGGTAGAGCGTCCGGCGCATAGGCGATCGGGCCGTTGACGAAGCGCTGGGCTCCCGCCTCGGCGAGCAGCGGCACATGGGTAATGGTCGCCTCGAACACGTCCAGAATGTCGTCGACGCTGTCCGGGAAGAGCTGGTGGGCGAAATCATCGGGGGGCGGACCGCTCTCCCAGGCGGGGCGGCCGGCATGAGCGTAGGAGCCGAGGAGGAAGGCATTGCGCTCTCGCCTGAGATAAAAGCGGATGTCCGGGTCGCGCACCAGCGGGAAGAGGTCGGTGTACTCTTCTAGGGCCGCGATCGGCTCGGTCACCAGATATTGATGCTCCAAAGTCGCAACCGGCGCGTCCAGTCCCGCCAGCGAGGCTACGCTCCAGCCGTGAAAGCCGGCGGCGTTGATCACAATCTCGGCGGTGACAGTGCCCTTGGCGCTGGCCACACGCCATTCACCGGTGGGCAGGCGGTCGATCGCGGTGACCGGCGAGAAACGCACCACCACGGCGCCGAGCGCTCGCGCCCCTTTGGCAAGGGCCTGGGTCAACTGGCTCGGGTCGATGTCGCCCTCATAGGGATCACAGATGCCGCCGAGCACTGTATCGTCCGGATGCCAGAAGGGATGCATCCTGTCCATCTCGGCGGGGCTTAGCATGTGGAGGTCGAATCCTGCACTTCGCGACACGCCGCAAAGATGCCGGAACAGCTCCATCCGCTCGGGCGTGTGCGCCGGCCAGAACGCACTGGTGTGGCGATAGGTGATCGCGCTGTCGACTGTCCCAGCCAGGTCTTTGTAAAGCGACCACGCGTAGTTGCCAGCGCGCATCCCGAGCCAGGACGTGGCATAGGTCGGGATATTGCCGGCGGCATGCCAGGTGGAGCCGGAGGTCAGCTCGTCCCTTTCCAGCAATATTGTGTCGGTGACGCCGGCACGCGCCAGATGGTAGAGGATCGAGGTGCCAACGGCACCGCCGCCGATGACAACGACATGGGCGTGGGTCTTCATGCTGTGGGTTCCAGGTCGAGTTTAATGTCGAAGCGCTCGCGGATCGCCGCCTCGCGATCTGACGGCAGATGGTGAGGCGCATCGGCGAGGATGTCCCGGACACGCGCGCACGCTCGATCCCAGATCGTCCGCTTACCGTCCGCGATCCAATCATCGATGCTCCGCCGATCGCCGAGACGCGGATAGGCATACTCGCTCTTCATCAAGGCGAGTGTCTGCATTTCGCCGAGATAGTGCCCGGGACCGGTGGCGACAGCTTCGATCACATCCAGATCGATGGCGCTATCATGCATATCGATGCCTCGCACCGAGCGCAGGATGGCACCGCACATATCGTCGTCGATCACCAGGGCTTCCGGCGATGCCGCCATGATCGAGCCGAGCATGCCGACGGAAAGATTGATCATATCGGCACCCGCCTGCGCGGCGAGAGCGACGGTATAGCCCTTTTCGTAGCCGGCTTGCGCATCAGTGGTCTTGGCATCGGTCATCCCCGCGGCCACGGTCGAGGGCAGCTCGAGGTGCCTTAGCAATTGCGCCGCAGCTGCATTGGCGACAGCCGCCTCGCCGCTGCCACCAGTCATGGCGCCGGTGCGCAGATCGCTGATGAACGGCATGAAGGCAAAGATGCAGGAAGTTCCGGGCCCGATCAAATCGACGATCATCAGACCTGCCAGCGTTTCAGCCAGTCCCTGCGCCAAGGCACCCGCCAGAGTTACCGGGCTGGTCGCACCCGCCTGCGCAGCGGTGCAGATCTGGAGCGGCATGCCGGCCTCGATCGCACACCGCATGATCGCGAGCCCCTCGGGTGCATAGCGAAGTGGCGAGACCGCATGCACGATCACAGCGAAGCAGAAGGGCTGGGCGCGAAATCCGCTGTCGCGGCCAAGCGCCTGGTCGAACATCGTCACGGTGGGATCGAGATGTTCGGCATTGTCGAAGCTGATGCCGATCGGCTTGGGGCAAGCCTTGAGGCAGGCGAAGGCGGTATTGATGTCGAGGTCCAAGGGGGCTTGCATGTCGCGCGCCACCACCGAGCGCACGCCGTAATGGATATGATCCCCGCGGCCGACGATGCGCATCAAATCGTAGAGATCGAGGAGCGTGCTGTCGCGAAATGTCCGATTGTCGGCGTCGAGTACACTCACCGCCGCCCCGCCGGTGCCGATATGGACATGCCCGCCGCCAACGGTGATGCCAAAGTTCTCGACGAACCCCGGAAGCTGCACGCGCTTTTTCGCGCGACGAATAGCAGCCTCGACCATCCTGCGTGGATAACATAAGCGTCCATCGGCTCGCTGTTGTGCTCCTTTCTCAACTGCCTCTTTGGCAAAATCCGGCGGGCACTGATCGATCCCCGTCCGTTCCAGAATGGCGAAGGCCGCTTCGATGATCTGTTCCTGCTCACGCTCACCGAGCGGCGCGTAGCGCCCGCCCGGAGGGGCCGCAGGCGGTGCGGCCACCAAAGGCTCGGTATCTCGGCAACGGGATCGGCGTGGCATGACAGCTGTCCGGCTTGATGGCTCCCAAAAGATTAACCGGGGAATTTCAGTTGAACTCAATCCCAAAAAACGCGTTTCTTCATGAAAGAAATTCATGCAGGAGCACAGGATGAAGCGCCTGACCTACGAGACCTTTCTGGCCCTCGCGAAACTCTACAATTTTCGCAAGACCGCGGAGCAGCTGAACACAACCCAGTCCAATGTCTCCGCGCGGATCAAGGCGCTGGAGGAGGATCTGGGCGGCTCACTCTTCGTCCGCTCCCCTCAGGCCGTGACGCTGACACCGCTTGGACGCGAGCTGGTGCCGTTCGCCGAGGACATTCTCCGCAGCATGGATCGTTTCGCCCATGCCGCCGGCATGAACCCCGATCAGGAAGGCACTCTTCGTCTGGCGCTTTCTGAGACGATGGTTAGCACGCTCCTGCCTGCCTTCATCAGGGAGTTTTCCGCCTTTTATCCGCGGGCCGATGTCGAGATCAGCGTCGACAGCACCACCAACCAGCGTCAGCAGCTCATCGACCGCGCGGTGGATCTGGCCTTCCTGATGGGACCGGTGTCGGAGTACGAGGTCACCAACCTTCCCCTTTTGAACCTGCCGATGATCTGGGTCGTCGCCGCGGATCACCCTTTGGCGAGGCGGGGACGAATCGGCATAGAAGACCTCGCCGCCAGCCCTGTGCTTTCTTATGCGCGGAATTCGCGCCCCTTCGTCGAGCTGCGCGAAGCGTTGACGAACGCCGGTATTCGAAGCCCCCGTCTATTCTCGTCAAACGCGCTCAGCGCCAGCATCGGCATGACCAAGGCCGGCCTCGGTATCTGCACCCTACCCGACGTCGTTGCCCGTCCGCATATCGAATCGGGAGACGTTGTCAGGATGGACGCCGACATCCCGTTGAACGATCTAAGGTTTACAGCCTCCTTCCTAAACGACACCGCAAGCGGTCTCGCCAAGAGTGCGGCCACCATGGCAGCGCGGATCGCGAATGACTTGGAGATCTAGTCGATCGTTTTTTTTGATCGTGATCGCCCGAAAACAACGATTGGACATGATGGGCACGTCGAAGCAAGATCGTGAGTGCACAATTCAGGCAGACGTCCAATGAACAAACATATACTCACCGCACTCGCCACCATCGCCGCCATGCCAGCGCTCGCTGAAGACCTTCCAGAGACCAAGCTGAACGTGGTTGGAAGTTGGGGTATGGTCAGCATGTACACCGACTTCACTTTGCCTTTCTTTACCGAGACCCTATCGGCCGCCTCCAATGGCAAAGTGACCGCCGAGATCAAGCCATTCAACGAACTGGGCCTGGATGGCTCGGAGATCGTCCGGCTGGTGCAGCAAGGAACGCTGCAGTTCGCCTCGACGCCTATGGGATACATGATCGGCGACAATGCAGTGAACGGCGGCAACGATCTGCCGGGCATGGCGCCGGACATCGAGACCGCGCGAAAAATCTCTGATGCCTACAAGCCGGTGCTCGAAGAGATCTACGCCGATCTCTACGGGGTCAAAGTGCTGGGTGTATGGCCCTACTCGGCACAGGTCGTCTATTGCAATGCCGAAATGTCGGGCCTTTCGGATCTTGAAGGCAAGAAGGTGCGCGCCTCCGGTGCCGCGATCGGCGATTTCGTCTCGGCGCTTGGAGGGACACCTGTTTCGATGAGCTTCGGAGAAGTGGTCCAGGGCCTGCAGAAGGGTGTGGTCGATTGCGCGATCACCGGCTCGATGTCTGGTTTCAACGCGAAATGGCATGAGGTTTCGACTCACATCTACGAGCTACCGATCGCCTGGTCGCCAGTCATTCATGTCGTCGGCATGGATGCCTGGAACGGTCTCGATCCTGCCGTGCAGTCCTTCCTGACTGAGCAGATCACGCAGCTCGAAGACGACATCTGGTCGGGTGCCGGGGACGAGACCGTCGAAGGCTTCGCCTGCAATACCGGCGGCGAAGGCTGCACGCGCGAGGCTTCCGGCAAGATGACGCTTGTACCCGTTTCCGAAGACGACATTGCGCTTCGCGACAAGGTGCTTGCGGAAGCGGTGCTGCCGAACTGGGCCGAGCAGTGCGGGGATGACTGTGTGGCCACCTGGAACGACACGGTTGGTGCCGTCGTCGGCATGACCATCCAGTAGCCCGACGCGGGCAGCGGT
>JBCCUL010000066.1:0-7043 GCA_039197065.1 Pseudomonadota bacterium
CACTTGCTTCAGGCTGCCTTATGCACGGCATCAGCTTCGGTCCTTACACCTGCATTTAGGGCAACCCGATCGCCGTATTGTCCGCTTATCCCCGGGCTTTGAGCGTTTGGCGCCGACGGTCGAGGAAGAAGGGGAGTGCCAAAAGCTGATAAAGAGATAGTATTCCTTTTGCAGAGCGAGTCCAAAGTGGACCTTAGGATGATAGAAAGACCAAAGCGCCGTCTGAACCAACTTATTCATCGGAACCGGTCAATTCCAGTCACCAAGAGTAAGCTTCAATTTATTGCCGATGTTGAAGCTTGTGTGTATCGATCGATATCGACAAATAAGAAATAATATGGGCCAAGTGCTCTTAGAAGTATGGATGAGACGCCGCGCGGTTGCATTTCGACAAAGCCTTGACATGTTATCGCTCTGCTAGAGTTCACGTTCGCCTGGTCCGCCGATGGACTGACCGAAAAGTGAAGAATCTTCGTCCTGCATCGGCTTGATCCAAGTCGGTGTTATCGCTGCAAACATCTTCGATTACGGCGAAGACATACCGTAGGTGCGGCAAACCTCCTCTAGTCGGTCAAGCGTGCCGGCGGTGTTCACGCAGTCATAGCCGCGCTCGATCATCTGATCGATGGCCTTCCAGCTCAGGATGCTGACCCCTGAAACGTCCGGGTAGAGGATGTGATCGGCGATCGCGTCGGCGCCGCGGTTGTTGCTCTCGCCGGCGACGGTGGCGGAGCGCATCAGCACGCCGACGATCGAGGGCGAGGTCATCGACGGCAGCAGGCGCGCGCTGCCGGCCTCGCAGACATTGGGATCGAGGGTGAAGCTGCCCTCGGCGCGGCCGACGTCGACGGCGATCACCGGGCCGAGATTGACCCGGACCATCTCGTCGACCGGCATGTTGTTGATCAGCCCGCCGTCGACCAGCACGTCGCTACCGTTCAGAACGGGCGGCACCAGGCCCGGGATGGAGAGGCTGGCGCGGATCGCGTGCCAGACCGGACCGCTGTCCAGGCGGACGGCGTCGCCGCCGGTGAGGTTGCTTGCCGTGCAGAAGAACGGCAGCCAGAGCGAGCAGGCTTCGGCATCCTGGAAATGCTCGTAGAGCAGCCTCGACAGCCTTCGGCCGCGGGCGAAAGAGTGGAGCGGAATCGTGTAGTCACCGACCGGATTGACGTCGATGAAGGTGGCTTGGAGGCGTTTTCGAAAGGCGTCGACGCTCCAGCCCATGGCGATGCCGCCGGCCAGCAGCGCTCCCATGCTGGTGCCGCCGATCTGATCGATCGGGATCCCCTGCTCTTGGATCGCCTTGACCACGCCGAGATGGGCGAAACCCCGAGCACCGCCCCCAGAAAACACCAGGCCGACCGTGCGTCCGCCGGCGATACGGGCGAGACGCCCCCGGCCTTCGTCGCTGTCGAGCGCGACGTTCCAGCGGGTGCGCACCGAGATCTCGCGGGTCCAGAGCGGCGCTGGATCCGGCAGGGTGCGGTCTTCCGCCTGCAAGGTCACCAGATGGCAGACGCGACCACCTGCGAACTCGTTGAGGAAGGCGATCACCTCGTCGCCCGGCCGCGGATCCCCCGGCTTGACGATCAGCAGGATAAGATCAGACTGACGGATGCAGAGCTGGGTCCAGCCGGAGCAGCCCCACTCGGCCAGATAAAGGAGGCCGTCGTGACGTTCCTCCTGATGGTGAAACCAGTCGGAGGTGTGCTCCGCGCAATCGGCCTCGACGATCCTGAGCGTGCCGGTCTCTTCCAATCCCGACGCCACAACCTGACGCAAGAACTCGAGCGGCAGGTCGGCGGACAGCGGTACGACGGCGACCGTCTTGACGGCCGGCTGCGGCTTTCGGCTGCGGGTCTCGTTGACCAGGCGGCGCGCGATCACGCGGGTGAGCGAGACGATCGACTGCGGGCTTTCGGCCATCAGCGTCTCGAATGCCGTGCGCCCGAGCATGATCAGCTCGGTGTCGCGCACCGCCCAGACACCCGCACTCCGGCGTTCGCCGGTGAGCACGCCAAGCTCGCCCACCACCTCGCCGGCGCCGATCTGGGCGACCGGTCGAAACGCGCCGGCAGCACCGTCGGCGATGCGGATTTCCAGGCGGCCGGAGACGACCACATAGAGCGCGTCGCTCTCATCCCCCTCGGCGAAAAGCTGGCCGCCTGCGCGGATCGCGAGGCGGGTCAGGCGCCGTTCCAGGAGCGTCAGCGTGGCGTCGTCGATCTCCTTGAAGAAGTCGACGGCGCGCAACGTCAGGCCCACGTCCTCGGGCTGGTCAGGGTCGCGGAGGTCGCGCCCGGGTGTCGCCTGGCTCATGGCTGCATCACGTCGATCCCGCAGTCCGCCAGGGGAAGAAGGGGTTCAGCAGCCCCTCGATCGCCGGCGCCAGGGAGGGACAATGCCTGACGATGACGTCCTTGAAGTCGTTCTCGGTCACCCAGGCCATGCCCTCCGGCGTGTACACCTCGGGGCGGTAGTCGCTGGTGAAGAAGCGGTCGGATTTGAGACGCCGTGACGCCATCAGAATGAAGATCCGAAAGGCGGTGTCGCTGAACGCGAAGCCCGGCGGCGGCGCTTCGGCGAACATGCCGACCATGGGATCGATCTTTTCGATGTCGCCGTCATAGATCTCGTTCAGCTCCTTTCGCCAGTGGTTGTCCGACGTCAGCGCCTCGATCGATGTCATCGGCGGCATGCCGAGCAGGCGTCGGAACTGGTTGTAGCGCGGCACGCCCCGCTCGCGATCGCGGATGATGTCGATCGTCGCGATGTCGACGGTATCGCCGTCGTCCTGTCGGGTAAAGCGCCGAAGCTCGTTCGGGTAGTTGCCGAGGCAGATGGCGCCCGGCGGTTCGGTGCCGAGCGAGTAGAAGGCATCCTCGAACGATGCCTGATCGTAGACGCCATGGGTCTCGCGCGCGGCGACCTGCTTCAAGCTGAGCTCGGTGATTTCCGTATCGTCCCCATGCCGCCGGATCGAAAAGCGGTCCGGTATCAGCGGATGCATGCGGTAGACCGCGACGAACTCCTCGGTCATGGCGAATGGCACGGCGTGGTGATTGAGGTCCGAGCCCATGATCCCGCTCAGCACCTCGTTCCTGCTCACCCGACCATAGCGACGGTGAAGGCCTTCGCCGAGAACGCCCCACCAGTTGCCGCGCATGGCGCCCCAGAGTGCTGGCGTGTCGAGCAGGGCGGGCGTCCACTCGATAGTGTGGATCTTGGCGAGAAGGGCGGCGTTGATCAGGCGCGCCTTCTGGAACAGCCACTCGTCGTCACGGTCGGGATAAGTGGCCTTCAGCTCTAGGCAGATCGCATTGTGTTCGCGGTGAAAAAGCGTGTGCAGGAGGGAGAGGCCGAGCCACCAATTGTCGTTGAGCCCGGTGAGTTCCAGCCCGTCGGCATCGAGCTCCAGATGGCCGTCCTTCTTCACCTTGACCAGCCCGTCCTCGAAGCGGCGCATGGCATCCTGCTCGGCCTGTGAGCTGCCGTAGATCTGCGACCCGTCCCACCAATGGGTCATGACGTTGCGGTAGGCGTCGCGGGACGCCCGGGTCGGCTCATCCTCGTCCGGCGCGAACTGGGTGCGCGGGACACGCATCGGTCGCTCGTGCCAGTCGTCGTCGGGCGCGAGATCGACGTCGATCGGGTTGTGCTTCAGGTTCTTGCCGTGGCCGAACCAGTCATGGACCATGAACTGTAGCCAGGCGGCCGCGAGCACGTTGATAGTGGACGCGGGCAGGAAGCTCTGCCTGGCGAGCAGACGGTTGCTGATCTCGCGCGGATCGGGCGAGAGCATCGCTTCGTCGTTCGCCGGGCAGGATTCGCTGAGCGGCACGTTCCGACCGAAGCGGGTGCCTGCCTGGCCGATGGTGGGATCACGGGGATCGTTGTAGCCGCCATCCGCCGTTCGTACCTCGCGGAAGGCTTCGGGGACGGGCTCAGGGCTGGCGCTTCGGTGGCGGTAGGTGTCGTAGAGGTTCTTCTGGCGCATCTGACCGCGCAGGCCGACCAGGTTTGCGATCTGCAGCTTCGCGGTCGGCATGGTGTACCAGGGATGTCGCCGATTGATCCGGGCAAACAACCAGCCAAGCAGACGCTCGCTGAAGGGGATGGCTGACATGGTCTTTTCACCTGTCGTCGAAGCTTGAGGATGATCGGCGGACAGCGGGCTTTTCGTCGTCGTCGTCGCGGGCGACCTGGTCTCAGGAACCCGACAGCGCCGCCTGCAGTCCGCCAGCGGCGGGGTTGCTGGCTTCACCGTCGATGACGATCGCGCGCGGCGTGACGCTGCCGCCATAATAGGCGACGTTCAGGCCGTCCCGCGGCACGGCTTTCGCCCCTTTGAGATTGATGCCCGCGAACAGGCCACGTTCAACCTCGGCGAAATAATAGACGTCCTGGAGCTGATCGCTCGAGAGCTGACCTTTCAGCCCTTCGGTGCCCGCCGCCACGCTCGCATTGGCACCGAGCTCGAGGCCGCCTTCGGTCAGACGCTCGAGCGTCGCGTCATTGGTGACCACGAGGAGCACGTTCGACTGTTCGGCGCCGAACTGCAGGCCGTAGCTGGCAGCGCCGAAAGTATAAAATGCCGGGCTCGACCAGGAGCCGTCATCGAGGCGGCCGAGCAGAACGCCAGTGCCGCCTTCACCACCGACGAAGAAGGCAGCCTTGACGATGTCGGGATAGACGATGACGCCTTTGGCCGACGACATCAGCCCCTTGATTGCGGTCGCCTCATCGCTGGTCATGAAGCGCTCAACCACGTTTTCGGCATCATCCACCACCGCCTGCGCTTCGGTGGCCGGATCGGATCGTGTGTTAACGGTGTTGCAGGATGCGAGAACGAGGGCGAGAAGCAGAGCTGTCGGGAAGATCCTCATCTATTGCACCTTCACTTGATGGGCAAAGGCATCACCATCACTGATGGTGAGCTGGGTGAAGCCAAGCATTTTCAGGAGATCGAAGAAGTTGAGCTTGGCAGGTCCGACCTGCTTGAAGATCGGGGTGCCCCGGGCGAGCGACGTCAGGGCTGCGAGATGGGCACGGGCGCGGTAGAGGGTGTCGAGCACACCGTCTTCGAGAGCGACGATCAGAAGCTTCTCCGCCTCCGTACCCTTGGCGAAAACCGCGACACGCGGGGGATAGGGTCTCTCGAACATGGCGTTGGCAATGGTCACGACGAACCCGATCCGGCGCTCTCGATTGGTGCCCGAAAGCCTCGGCACTTCGGAAGCGTAGATCTCCGAACTCTTCGGCTCGGGGTAGTAGTAACCAGCATGCCGATCATCTGCATGCGCCCCGCTCGCCGTGAACAGGCTGAGCGACAAAAGGAAAACCCGCCATCGTTGGAACTGAAACAAAGAGCCCTCCCGATCGATCGATTGATGGAAGGCTAAGGAAAAGGGCCGGATTGGACGACGCACAGTGATGCAATTCTTCGTGATACGCATCGAAGGCGGCAGGCCCGATGCCGAAACTCTCGACCGTCCTTCGACCCGTCAAGGCATGAGCAAGATCATCGTCGCCAGCAAGAAGCAGCAGATACAGCTGCTGAAAACATACAGTGTGACAAAAAGACGATCACTCCAGATTTCCATTTCACATCACCACTCTCAATGACCAGCCGATATCCAAACGTTATGGGATGAATCACTCTCAATCTTTCGAGAATTTGCGCAGTTTTGTCATGATCTTGTCGAGCTTCCGGGCCGTAAACAGTTCTGTTACAACAATTCTGCGGAGGCACACCCTGGTCGAAATCGAACTAAACGGATGCCATTCTTCAATGCGGCGAGGAATAGACCGATGACGCCCGGCGATGGTTCCTTCCACAGTTTCGCCGACTATGTCAGGCAGCGCCCGTTTCTGGTTCAAGAACAGGAGGTGCGGGCTCTTGAGGACAAATCGGTAACGTTGGTGCGCCTTCATCATCAAGCCGAGGAGAGTATCGTCCCTGCAACCGACGACATCTTCGTCGTCTGCTTCCTGCAGGCCAACTGCCATATCCGTCACAACTCCGGCTCGGGCTGGAGAGACTATCGAGCGCTGACCGGCGATCTTGTCGTCAATCCGCCGCGGGCGGAGGTCGCTTTTCGTGCCGACAGCTCGCGCCAGCTCCTGATTTTGTCGACGCCTTTCGACCAGCTCGACACGTGGCTGCCGCACCGTCTCGCAACAGTGGACCGTTTGCTTGAACCCTTCTATCTTGAACGCTTTCGTGATTCGCTGGTCTCCGATTTGATCCTGCGCTTGTGGGCGGAGGCGGCATGCGGCGATCATGTCTCCCGTTTGTTCGTCGATGGCGCTATCCAGTCAATCATGGCAGCGCTCTTGCGAAATTTCGGTGTGGCTTCATCCAAAAGCCCCATCGAACCTGGCGACCCCCGACTACGGCGGGTGATCGACTATGTCGACGCCAATCTGACCAATGATCTGGCGCTCCCAGAGCTTGCCGATATCGCCTGCTTGTCCACCTATCACTTTGCGCGGGCGTTCAAGCGAGCCCTCGGTCAGTCACCTCATGCCTTCGTGCTTGATCAGCGGATTGGTCGGGCGAAGGACTTGTTGACTAAAACCAAGCTTCCAATCGCCTTCGTTGCCAGGGACTGCGGTTTTGCGTCTCAAAGCCACATGACCGCAGTTTTCCGGCGGTATTGTGCAACCACCCCCAGACAATATCGTCAAAGTCGGCAAAGTTGACGGTTGTCCAGGAAAACAGACTGACCAGCCGCCTGGATGCAGCCGCCTTTTGGGGCAGTTCAGGGTCAACTTTCGGCATAAGCGGCCGGGCTTCCGGTGGCAGCTTTGCTTCTGAGGACCGGTCGCGACGGCGGAGTTCCTCGCGGGACGTGCGGTAACCGCTCGTTTTCTGACGCAAGGCTGGTGGGGAAAGAGTGCCAATTCGAGACTCTTAGGAAAGCTCGGCCTTTAGCCAGTTCAACAACACCGAAACACCGTTGCGCATGCGTTGGTTTGCGGGCTGGTAGATCGTCAAACCGTCAGGAAGCGACAAATGCTCCCTGAATGGGCGGATG
>JBCCUL010000067.1:0-5868 GCA_039197065.1 Pseudomonadota bacterium
CACAATGATGGGAGGTCGCGCAAGCCTCCATACCGACAAGACATGGTGACAGCTTCTTGAAAAAAGCGATGACCTGGCTGCGTCTCAGTTGCCGACGGACCACCACTTGTTCGTCAGCGTCCACGCCATGCACCTGAAACATGTTCTTCGCGATATCGATACCAATCGTCATAACATCCATCTCGGACGGTTCCCTCTCATGGCTACAAAGCACGAGCCACTCTATGGCACCTCAATGCCGGTGGGGCGCCGTCCACAGCATCATTAGCCGCCGCTAGGATCTACACGGTGTCAAAGAGTTTCTTGGTATTCAGCTCTTATCTTGATTCGCAAAAAGTGCCGTCGCTTCGTTGAGTCCATCCAACTGGTGGGTTCCGAGCGGCTGCAGACCGTCGCCCAGAAGGTCGTTGATGGCAGCGCTAACCACCACCGGCCTCCCGACGTTCTTCGCATGATCCAGAATGCGGCTGCCGCGATTGACCGCTGGTCCGATCACTGTGAAGTCGAGGCAGGATCGGCCACCGATATTGCCGTAGACAACGGAGCCGATATCGAGCGATGCTGCCATGGTGAGCGGCTCGCCGCCCCAACGCGCCCTTAGCTTGCGGTTACTCTCATCGAGATCGGCAAATGCCCGTTGGATCGCCACCATGGCGTTCCTGGCGGCCGTTGGCGCCGTGACCTCGACATCCACGGGAAAGACGGCAAGCACGCCATCCCCGATGAACTTGAGGACATCGCCGCCCCGGTAGTGCACGGCGTCGACCACCGCTTCGAAATAGGCATCGAGCGCCGCCAGCAGGTCGGAGGGCGGCCAGGCGAGCGATTTGGCGTTGAAGCCGCGAAGGTCGGTCTGCAGGATGACAGCTTCGATCTTGCGGGTATCGCCATGCTGGACGGCGCCTCCAAGGACCTCCTTGCCCGGCCCAGCGCCGAGATAGGTTTCGAGCATGATGCGCACCGTCCTCCTTTCGGCGCGCAACGCGAAAGGCGGGCCCAGAAAAGAGGTCAGCGACGTCAGGAGGGCGATGTCGTTCTCAGTGAATCCACCCGGTGCATCGCTGGTCCAGCTGACGCCCGGCGTGATCATGCCGTGGGCGGGAATGAGCGCGTTGATGAAGTCAGTGCCGCCTTTAGCCTTAAGTTCGCGGAGCAAGGGTAAGCCGGGATCGTCGAGATCCATAAGATGAACTCGAAGCGGCCCGTCGCGATCAAGCGAGGCCTTGTAAGGGCTTTCGAGGAATTCCGCACTTTCCTCGAAGCCATGGGGTCGCGGCATGATCGAGACGCCCTGATCGCGCCACCAGTAGAGCGTGTGGCCCAGATAGAGCGGGTGCAGCATGGGGAACTGCATCACGTCCCGCCAAAGCGGCAGGCCGAGACCGATCAGGCTTTGGCAGAGGCCGTCGAACAGCGCGCCGTCATCGGCTCGATGATCGTTGAACAGCGCCTCCAGCGCAGGGATCAAGCGCTCCACTATCGACCTTCCCGCGCGATCCACGGCGACGACAGCATCAGTGCCACGCCGAACAGCGTGATCGCGGCCCCGCCCAGTTCCAAAGGTTGCACCACCTCTCCCAGAACCATCCAGCCGAGCAGCAGCGCGATCACCGGCCCGACATAGAAAAAGCTGTTCGCGACCGCAGCCGTGACCTGCGGCAGCATCCACACGAACGCACTATAGCCGAGCAGCGAGCCCACGACGATCAGGTAGGCCAGCGCGGCCCAGGCCTGGAGGGAGACCGACGTAAGAGCGAAGCCGTCGAGTTCACCGAAAAGCGTACTCATCGCCAGGAGAACGGCGCTCGCCGGCATCATCTGCAGAACTGTCGCGACCAGCGCGTTTTCCGGCCGCATCATGGTCGCAGCATGATGCATGCCAGCACCCCAGGCAAGCGTTCCAGCAAGAATCAGGACGATGCCTCGGGTCATGCCCGGCATGCCCAGGCCAGGCGCGATCAGCAGCATCAGCCCGAAAAGCCCGAGCAGGATGCCTGCGAGAGCCAGCCCGCGCGGTCGATGGCCGCTGAAGGTCCAGGCGATCAGCGCGGTCATCAACGGGGCAGTGGCGGCCAGGAGGGCGGCATAGCCGGCACCTACATATTGCACGCCGGCGACGATCAGCCCCTGGCCGAGCACCAGGAACAAAAGGCCGGACAAGCAGGCGTCCCGGCATTGCCGGAAGCTCGGACGCGACAGCGGCCACCTCATCGCGATCAGGACCAGCAGCAGGAGCACGCTCGCGAGGCCGACCCGAAGGGACATCATCAGGAAGGGAGGGAGCGCGCTGACCGCGATCTTGAAGCCGAGAAAATTAGCGCCCGCCGTCACCCAGGTGATGACGAGCGCTAGGTGAACACCGGCCGAGGGCAAGCGCCGATCGATCATGCCGGTGCCGGGCACGCGGTCAGCTCTCCGGCACAGTGTCGCGAACGAAGGCGTTGCCGCGCTCGGCCGTGGCAGTGAAGGTCATGGAGGTCACGCGCCATCCGTCCTCCTGTCGCTCGAAACCATGCTCATAAGTCCCCCAGACTTCCCAAAGCGGGTTGCCGCCATTCTCCGGTAAGGCACCAGCCTCCATGCGATTCCAGGCATAGCCGTGGGACAGCATGACAGCGCTATCGATGCCGGTGAAGCTGACGCGATGATTGCCGCGCAGATGGAAGCTGGTCTTCGACGGCTTCAGGTTCGTGGCCCAGCCGTCGACCAGCGCGTCCGCCGGGATGGTGGCAGGCTCGCCGCCGATCAGCGAGGTGAAGTCGACGGCAATCTCGTCCGTGAACAAGGAGCGCACGAGATCCCAATCCTTACCGTCGACGCCGGCGTCGATGGCATCGGCGACGCGGATCATCTCCTGGATGTCGGCGAGCCTGCCGGCGGTGATGGGGTCGCCCGCCGGCCGCGGCGTATCCGCGCCGGCCGGTGCAGCGAGCAAAAAGACGGTCAGACCGTGAGCGAGAAAACGCATGGTCGAACTCCGTCGCAAGAGGAAAAAAATTCAGGCAAGCTGGCCGCCGGTGACGTCCAGGTCCATGCCGTTGATGGACGTCGCTTCATCGGAGGCGAGGAACCTCACGGCGCGCGCCATCTCCAGGGCGGTCATGATGCGCGGCGTGACGAAATTGGGCGCCATGGCCTCGTAGGTCAGACCCTGATACTCGAAGGACCGGCGTAGCATCGGCGTGTCGACCGCAAGCGGCGAGATCGAGTTGATGCGGATATTATCCTTCGCGCTGACCGATGCCGCCGCCTTGGTCAGGCCGATGACGGCGTGCTTGGAGGCATTGTAGTGCGCGGTGGTGCTGAAACCGCGATGCGCCGCCACGGACGCCATGTTGATGATCATCCCGCCGCCCTGGGCGGTCATGACCGGCAGCGCGTATTTCATGCCGTGGAACACGCCGTCTACATTGGTCGCGATCATGTCCCGATAGTTCTCGATGGGGATATCGGCGAGCGGGGCCGGGGTCATGAAGATGCCCGCATTGTTGAACAGCACGTCGAGCCGGCCATAGGTCGCACCAGCGGCCTCGATAAACGCCTCGACCTGCGCCAGATCGCGCACGTCCGTCTGCCGCCAGGTCGCCTCGCCGCCGGCCTCCCGGATCGAGGCTTCAACCTCCTTGCCGAGCGTGTCCCTTCTCGCGCAGAACAGGACACTCGCTCCCTCCATAGCAAAGGCGCGAGCGGTCGCTTCGCCGATTCCGGAATTGCCACCGGTGACCGCGACCACCTTGCCGGCGAACCGTCCGTCCTGATCGGCGTTCGTGCGCGGCTCGGGCGGATTCAGGCTATTGGCCAGAACCGGCGACGCCAGGGCCGCCGCACCGAACCCCACGATGCCGACGCCACCGCCGGCCAGAAAGCTGCGGCGCGCCACTTGCCCTTCGTTCTGATCGTCCGGACTAGCCTGGCCAAGGTCTCGCTTGCTCATCATCATCTTTTTCCTCCGTTCAACGCTCGCCCGTGGAATCGGCAGGGGCGTTTTGTTGTCTCGTCGGATAGATGCTGGTCATAAGCCATCATTTCCAATACTGTTTTATGCCATTAACGATGCAATTAAGGCATGTCACATGGATCTTCGTCAGCTCCGCTACTTCCTGGCCGTTGCCGATGAGCTGAACATCGGCCGGGCAGCGGAACGGCTGCACATCGTCCAGCCCGCCTTGTCGCGCCAGATACAGGCGCTTGAGGCGGAGCTGGGCGTGCGCCTGCTAGACCGGCTGCCGAGAGGCGTTCGCCTTACCGCCGCCGGCGAGCGCCTGGCGACCGACGCTCAACGCCTGCTCATCGATTTGGAGGATACTTCCGATCGTGTGCGCCGTACTGGGCAGGGCAAGCTTGGCGCGCTCAACATTGGCTTCGTGGACACCATGTCCTGGGGCGGCCTGATCCCGGCAACCCTGCAGGTCCTGCAACGCGACCACGCGGGCATCGCACTTCGCCTGGTGGACATGAGCTCACTCGACCAGCTCGCCGCAATACGGGACGGCCGCCTTGATGCCGGCTTCGCCTTTTACCGCGATCCCGGCGATCGCACGCTCGACGGCATGACCGTGATCGACGATCGCATCACGCTCGCCGTTTCGAAGGGGTCGACGCTGGCGTCGCGCTCATCGGTGCGTCTTCGGGATCTGGAAGATCTACCGTTCATCAGCTTTCCGCGGCAGGCGGCACCGCGTTTCTTTGACGATCTTCGAAAGGCCTTCGACCGGCATGGCTTTCAGCCCGATGTTGCCCATGAGGGCATGACCACGATCTCGATTCTCGGCCTGGTCGGCGCCGGCCTCGGGGTTGCCTTCCAGCCCCAGTCCACCGAACATCGAAAGCCGGACAGCGTCACCCTGCTGCCTGTCGACGATCTGGATCTAGCGGTCAGGACGGAACTGGTCTGGCGTGCCGACAGCACATCGCCAACAATGGCGATTCTGAAAACGATCGTCACCCGATGCCTTGCGAAGAAAAGTCCCGCACAGAAACAGAGTTAGGCCCCCTTGATTGGTGTCGAATGAATAACGCATTCGGTGGATGGTCATGCGGATTTATCGCCTGATCGTCGCGGCTCCTAGAGCCAGGCAGCTATTGGCACCAACGCGAATCGAGGCTTCTGGCAGAAAGCGGCCTGAAAGCTGACGCAACTAACGAGATCGCGCCCTAGGGTCCGGTTGCCGGCCCGTTCTCCGCGCTGCGAGCTGGGCGCCCTAATAAACATCTTGACCCAAGATGGATGTTTCTGAACGGACATATTCGTTTCACCATCGACGTCAGCTCTTGGATGTTGAACCGAAGGGGGTCGCTCAGCGTATAGATTCATCATCGTATGCGGAGACCGTCATGAGGCTAAACGCACTATTGGCAGTGTGTGTTTGTTGGGCGTCACCTTCATTTGCTGACGTGCAAGTCCGCTTTGATGAAGGAGCGCCTAAGGACCACTTTACAATCTCGAATATCGACGGCTGTTCTCTGGGCGCAACGGCCATAACGATCGATCTTCGAGGGTCACCTTATGGGCTTATCTTCGACGTCACCGGCCGTGGTGCCGGCGTCGAAGTGTTTCAGCCTTTTGAGCTTTCGCAGGGAGGCGAAAACCTGAAGGCCCTCCCAGAGGTCTTGGACGGTGACAATCAGCTAACACTCGATCTCAACGGTCTGGCAGCCGGCGCGTCCATATCGTTTACGATCGATGTCGATGATACTGCCAACAACCGCGAGATAACGGTTTCCGGTGCAGAAATCATGGGCGCAGGTGTCGTCGTCCGAACTCAGGTTAGCTCGTCGACGGCCTCCTTCAATGAAGACGCCATTGCCAATGTCGTGATGTCGAGTTGCACGTCATGATCGGCGGTTTGCATCAGACAAAGGCATTGC
>JBCCUL010000068.1:0-5192 GCA_039197065.1 Pseudomonadota bacterium
AAGAAGCGCAGCATACCAGGCGTAATGCCCAGGCAATGAATGAAGCGCCGAAATCCGACCACCGCTCTTATCCAAAGCACGGCGCAAACCAAAATAATAAGCCGCACCAGCAAGCAAAAGAATAATAAGCGTGGTGATCATGACGCTGTCCTCTTCGCCTCATAACAGAGATCCAGGGAAGATCTCGCGTGATCTTCTTTTGTGACGTTTTCATGACAGAATGACGACAGAACGTCGTGAGCGGTCAACCAACGACCAGGTGCACGGTCACTTCGGTGCCGACGCCAAGCTCGCTTGAAAAAGCGATATGACCCCGGTGGCGCCGGAGAATATGCTTGACGATCGCCAGGCCCAGGCCGGTGCCGCCGAGCCTGCGGGAGCGCGCAGGATCGACGCGAAAGAACCGCTCGGTCAGCCGGGGCAGATATTCGGCCGGAATGCCTTCGCCCTGATCCTTGATCGACACCTCGATCGTCGGCCGGCCGGTGAGCGGACCAGCGCCCGGCGGCGCTTTCTTGACGAAGCGAGCGGTGATGCTCACCTCACTGTCCTCCCCGCCATATTTGATCGCGTTGTCGATCAGATTGGTGAAGAGCTGGTTCAGCTGATCCAGATCGCCGAGCACCGGCGGCAGGTCATCGGGCATTTCGACTTTCAACGCTACATGCCGATCCTTTGCATAGGGCTTGAGCGCGTCGGTCACGGCGCCGAGCGCATCGGCGACGCTGACCCGTGTAGCCGGCGTGACATGCTCGTTCTGCTCGATCTTGGAGAGCGAGAGCAAATCGTCCACGAGGCGTGACATACGCTCGGTCTCGGTGCCCATGGTCTTCAAAAAGCGTTCCTGGGCCTCCTGATCGCCTTTCGCGGGACCGGCCAGGGTCTCGACGAAACCGCGAATGACCGTGAGCGGCGTTCTCAGCTCATGGCTGGCATTGGCGACGAAGTCGGAACGCATGCGCTCGATCGCGACCTGTTCGGTCAGCTCGCGGAGACTCACCAAGGCGGCCGGACGCTCATACCATCGGCAAGGTGCGATGCGCCCGCCGAACGCGCGCGCCGGCGGGCCGGCGATTTCGAGCTTGATCTGGGCTTCATCGCTGCCGTCGAGCACATCGTCGATGGCAGCGAGAAAGCCGGGATCGCGGATCACGCTTTCGATCGGCTGACTGGTGCTTTCCCGCTCGAACAATTGTTTGGCCGCGAGATTGGCGCGCACCACGGTGCGATCGGCCTGGACCAGCAGCAACGGATCCGGCAACACGTCGACCAGCGTCGACAGCGTGCGATCCAGCTCACGCTGACGGGCGAGCATCCCCTGCAGGCTCTGCTCGACCTTCTCGGTCATCACCGGCAGCGCATCGCCGCCTAAAAGCTCGAAGCCGCCCATCTCCGGATCGGCCCTTGACATCAGGCCATGCAGCTGGCGCTCGACCACGAGGAGGCGCCGCTCGCGCGCAAAGGCAAGCAGACTCGCAAAGCCGAAGCCGATCACAAGCCCGATCAAGGCGCCGGTCGGTCCGATAAAGCCGATCATGAAGAGGAAGAGAGTGGCGACGACGCCCGGCAAGGACAGCCGGCCCGCACGCGCCAGGAACCTGCGCATCGGAATGGTCGCGCGGGCTGATGTCCTGCCGGTCTCCGTACTGGTCGCCATGAAGAAATATCCGAACAGACCGTTGACGCCATCTGAAACTCTCGCCGAGGAAAGCCCGTTTGCGCATCGAAGGCAAGCGGGCGGAGTATGTCACCCTCTCTTGACGCGCGATGATGACATCACGATGAGCGCTAGCCGGATCGAGAGCTTTTGCTTTTCTCTGTCACACAGGGCTGCGCATGCTCTATGACAGGTCCATGCTGAAATCGCTCCGCAAATTGAACGCCTCGTCGGCGACACTTTCGCCATCGGTGCAGGGTGCGCTCTGGATGTCGGCGAGCGCGGCGTTCTTCGCTGTGATGATCAGTCTCGTCCGCCACCTGACGGACCATCTCGATCCGCTGCAGGTGGTCTTTTTCCGAAACGCGTTTAGCCTCCTGGCGTTGCTGCCCTGGCTCGTTCAGAAGGGCCCGGGCGCCCTTCGTACAGAACGGCTGCATCTGCATGTTCTGCGTGCGCTGATCGGCATCGCGGCGATGGTTCTCTGGTTCAACACGCTCGCCCGCATGCCGCTCGCCGAGGCGACGGCGCTTAGCTTCACCGCACCGATCTTCACCAGCATTCTCGCGGTCCTGTTCCTGAACGAGATCATGCATCGGCATCGGCTGCTGGCGATCGCCATGGGCTTTCTCGGCGCGATGACCATCATCCGACCTGGCCTCGCAGTCCTCGATCCGATCGCGCTTTTGGCCATCGTCACGGCTCTGGTCTGGGGCAGCGGCACGGTGTTGCTGAAATATATGTCACGCAGCGAGACCACCTTGGCGACGGTGATCTACATGCCGCTTTTCCTGACGCCGATCTCCCTCGTCCCCGCCCTTTTCGTGTGGGAATGGCCGAGCCTCGAGCTCTGGGCGCTTGCCTTCCTGTTCGGCGCCGTCGGCACGCTCGGCCATGTCTGTCTGACCCGGGCGATGGGCGTCGCGGATGCGACCTCGGTGATCCCATTCGACTATCTGCGTCTGCCCTTCGTCGCCTTCATCGCCTTCATCGCTTATGGCGAGCATGCCGATATCTGGGTCTGGCTCGGCGGCGGCCTCATCGCCGCGGGCGCGATCCACAACGCTCGCCGCGAAGCACAGTCGCGGACCACGACGGGCTGAGCGCCTGAAGGCATAGCAGCCCTAATGCCGCAAGGCGCGGTCGCGAGGCGCGACAGCCTATACGCCGCAAGGCGCGCCGCCATGGGATTCAGCGTTCCCCTCCTTGTGATGCTGGATTACCAGCTTGTAAGTTTCGCCCCGGCTTCGGCTAGGCTAGACTTAAGCGTCATTCATCACACTGAGGAAAGTTCCGAACATGTTTCGAGACGATCTTCTCGCTGGCAAGCATATCTTGATCACCGGCGGCGGCACGGGGCTCGGCAGGAGTATGGCCGAGCATCTTCTGGAGCTGGGCGCTGAGGTCGCGATCTGCGGGCGGCGGCCGGAGGTGCTGGAAGCGACTGCCGACGAACTCGGCAAGACGACCGGCGGCAAGATTACGGCGTATAGCTGTGACATCCGGGATGCGGACGCCGTCGAGGCGATGATGACCGCCCTCTTCGACCAACAGCCGCTCCACGGGCTGATCAACAATGCCGCCGGCAACATTCTCGCCAAGAGCGAGGCGCTCTCGCCGCGCGCGGTCGATGCCGTCGTCAATATCGTCCTCAAGGGGTCCGCCAACTGCACCCTGGCGGCAGGTCGCCGCTGGCTTGACTTAGGCCGGTCCGGCACGGTTCTGAGCGTCACCACCACCTATGCCTGGACGGGCTCCGCCTTCGTTCTGCCGTCAGCCATGGCCAAGGCGGGCGTGCTCGCCATGACTCAAAGCCTGGCCGTCGAATGGGGTGGGCGCGGCATCCGCCTGAATGCCATCGCACCCGGTCCTTTCCCGACCAAAGGGGCCTGGGACCGCCTCGTGCCCAGCCCCGAGATCGCCGAGGCCTTCGAAACCCGCAATCCGCTCGGCCGCCCCGGCGAGCACCGCGAACTCACCAACCTCGTCGCCTTCCTGATGGCCGACGGCAGCGGCTATGTAAACGGGGACGTCATCACCATCGACGGCGGCGAATGGCTGAAGGGTGCGGGCCAGTTCAGCTTCCTTCAGGACATGATGAGCGACGAGGATTGGGCGGCGATACTTGCGCAGGCCAGAGGTGCGTCGTCAAAGACGTGACATAGCGCCCTTTGTCATGGGTGCATGAAATCGCCAGATAGCGTGACATAGAGTTTAAGCGAGACCTTCGGGAGCCATCCAACCCATGCCGACACGATTGCTGATCATCGCTGCCGCCACCGTCCTGATCCTGGGAGGTGCGCTCGGCGTGACGCTGATCTCCAAAGGTACGACCGAAGCCGGCGGCAAAGCGCTGATCGGTGGCCCGTTTGCGCTGGTCGATCAGACTGGGAAAGCCGTCACCGAAAAGGATTTCGAAGGCAGCTTCATGATCGCCTATTTCGGCTACACCTTCTGCCCCGACTTCTGCCCGCTCGGGCTCAGCACCATCACCGAGGCTCTCGAACTCCTGGACGACGAGGAGGTCGAACGGATCAAGCCCGTCTTCTTCACGGTCGATCCTGCGCGCGACACGGTGGAACGCCTTGCCGACTACGTTTCGCATTTCCACCCGCGCCTGGTCGGTCTGACCGGCACCGACGAGCAGGTCGCCGCCGCCGCCAAGGCCTACCGCATCTACTACAATATCCCCGAGCATGAAGGCGACGACTACCCCGTCGACCACTCCACCTTCACCTACCTCATGGACCCGGACGGCACCTATGCCGCCCACTTCTCCCACGACGTCTCACCGGAAGAGCTTGCAGAACGTCTGAAAACCGAGCTCAAAAAAGGCTGACCCACCCCTGTCACGCCCCTTGCCCAAGCCTTTAGAAACCGCTAAATACCCAGCTTCCAAATTCTCCAAGCGCCCGTAGCTCAACTGGATAGAGCGTCTGACTACGGATCAGGAGGTTGGGGGTTCGAATCCTCCCGGGCGCGCCAGTCTTTTCAATGAGTTAGGTAAAATTTCAAGACAACTGTTTCCCAATTTGTTCAATATGGGAAGCACATGGGAAGCATCAGGCGGTCATTTTTGGGATGCTTGACCTGCCCTAGCGATTTCGGTCCGATTTGATAGAGGGAGGGAGCGGCTCTTCTGGATCGCAACCACGGAAGCCGAAGCTAAAGAAACTCAGCCTCTATGGCTCCTCCGAGAATGCTCGCGATTGAACTCATTGAAAAGTCAACTCTTGGCAAGAACGGCTCACGACGCCTAGGGCAAAGACGGACCATTATCCTCCTACCCAAGTTAACTCCAGCTTGAGATGCAGGTGAACGGGCGGACAGTCGTTAGTTGCTGAGCCTCAAACAATAAAATTAGTCGTTGCGCCGCTTCCCTGCGATTCGAGTGACATCCGGATGGGTGGCGACGCGTTCAAAACCCTGTCGTCCATAAAAAGCGATCGCACGATGGTTTTCGGTGTCGACGAAGAGCTCGAGCTGTTCGACGCCGTTGCTTCTCGCCTCTTCAATAGCACCTTGCATCATCGAA
>JBCCUL010000069.1:0-4243 GCA_039197065.1 Pseudomonadota bacterium
AAGGGCGGCCTGATCGGCGTCATCGCTGGGCTGATCGCCGTCTCGCTGGCAAGTCCGCTGGTGAGCCCCCGCATCTTCGAAAAGTGGTTTGGCGTGCCGGAATTCCTGCTGCTGGCCCCGCTGCCGATCATATCGGCGGGCCTGATCGTCTTTCTCTGGATCGCACTTCGCCATCTGCCGGATCGCCGGGATCAATGGTGCTGGGTGCCCTTCATCGCCACGACCGCCCTTTTCGCCCTCGCCTTCGCCGGCCTCGCCTATACGGCGCTTGCCTACACCGTCTTTCGCGGCAAGGCGACCGAGCTTCGCTATGACTAACGGCTGTTAGATCAACTTCAGGCCAGCGCCTCCTCCAGCTCCTCGACTTCCCCATCCCGCCGATGATACCCACACTCGCTGACCAGCGTCTTGGCGGACTTCAGGCGCTCGCGGGCGTCGTCGTGCCGTTTTTCGGCAAGCGCCACGCGGGCGTAGCCGAGATGGGCGTCGCATTGAAAGAGGCGCATCCCGCCACGCTCGGCAATGCGCATCGCTTCGTCAAGGTCGCCTCGTGACTTGGTGAATTCCTTAACCTCGCAGAAGAAGGACGCGCGCGCCAGCAGGCCGCGGGGGAGTTCGTGCATCGTGCCTGCTTCGCGCAGGCCTTTGACCGCTTGGTCAAGCCGACGGCGGGCCTCGTCCCGGTACCCAAGCACCATCGCTGCTCGGCCGAGGGACAGGCGGTCGAGGGCGATTTCGAGAGGCCAGTTGTGGCGCATCGCAATCTCATTCGCCTCCAAAGCCCGCTCTCGCACCGCGTCGGCCTGGCCGAGGGTCAATAGCAGGTCGCAATAGCGATAGCCAGGGTCCGAGTAGAGATGGGGATAGTAGGGCTGGAAGGCCGCCTGAAGTGCCTCGGCCTCCTCGAACAGCGCCTGCGCTGCGGCCAAATCTCCCGCCTGATGTCGGGCATCGGCGATTGTGGCGCGATTAACTAAGCGCTGGAAGGCGTTGCCACTGCGGTCGGCATGCTTGATTGCTGCCTCGCTCACGGTTGCACTGATTTGGCCCAGAGTGAGCTGCAGCTGGGAGAGGTTAGAGGCATGGATCGCAGCCTGTTCCCAATCTTCTTGGTCGACGACCATACCCAAGCCTGCCTGCATCGGTGCCACTGCTTCGCCAAGCCGGCCAAGCGCGCGGAGGCGGAAAGCGGCCTGGTTCAGGAGCCAGGCGCGGGCCGACTCAACAAGATCGTTGGCGGGATGCTCGAAGGGGGAATCAAAGAAGGACGCCACCAGCCCCAGATCTGCGCCGAACGCGCCGAGCTTGCTCGTAGAATAGAACTCCGCCCCGCGGCTTATGCGGTCAAAATAGACCTCGTCCAGTGCCTCCTGCCTCCGCCCTGCCTGGCAGCCATGGTGGACCGCCTGGAACAGCGGTGCCATCTCGTCGAGTGTGTCGGGTTGGTGCTTCTTCGGCACTGCCTTGAGATATTCGTACAGTCGAAGATGCCCCGCTTTCCAGGCCTCCTCGTTCGTGTCCTTGAGCTGGGCACCACAGTGCTCGCGCACGAGGGGATGCGCGTCCAACTCGTCTCTATTCTCGTCGTTCAGAAGACCGGCTTTTTCGAGGCGGGTCAGAGTGCGCCGCCAGTCCTTGTTGCTCTGATCGACCAGCGGTTCGTTCAGCCCCTCGATCACCGGTGCTTGGCGCAGCACGTCGATCAGGGGCCGCTGCACCGGCCGGTCGAAAAAGCCGAGGAGATAGAGGGCTGCCCGCTCCGGCCCGTCCGCAAAAGCGCGCTCATAGGCGGCCATGATCCGCCGCGCATGCTCGCCCTGCTTCAGATCCCCGTCGAACAGATCGACCTCGTCGATCCGGCGGATATCGCTGTCGCAAAAATCCCGGAGATAGGTCGCGAGCAGATTGAGCGCGAGGCCGTGGCCCTGTACCTTGCGTGACGCTACCTCCAGCTCCCCGGCCTCGCCCTCGATGCCCATCACCTTCAGGAGCGCGCCACCGGCCTGGTCCGAGAGATGGTCGAGCGCGATCACGGGGGCGGCGCTGTTCCGCCGGTCCCGTATATCCTCCACCAGAACCCGCGTGGTAATCAGGCAAAGCCCCGGGTTCTGCCAGCTCAACCGCTCCAGAAAATCGGAAAGTGCTCGATCCTTGAGCTCGCCCGCCAGTGCAATACTCTCCGCCTCATGCTGCAGCGGCTCCAGCCCGTCCAGTATCAGCAAGGTCTTTTGTGACTGCACCAGCTCCGCCAGCCGCTCCGCCCGCTGCTCAGTGTTCAGCTTCTCCGGTTCATTCTCGCCAAACCAGCGAAGCGCGTGATCGAAAAACTCGTCCGCCGACCCTTCGCTGTCATTCGTGCCCTGGCTGAAGAAGGACCAGGCATAAACCGCGTCAGCGCCATCAAAGCCACCGGCTGCTAGCCGGTCCAGCCAATGCTTCGTTAGCGCCGACTTCCCAACCCCACCCCAGGCCACCAAGCTGATGATTTTTTGAGACTCGTCAGCCCAGGCGTCGTCGAGCTGGGCAAGCTCCTTCTCCCGTCCCAGCAAATGTTCGCCGACCGCCGGCAGGCGGATGAGGTCGATTCTTGGCGAACCCGGACGGGCCCGTCGCTTTTTCCTGACCGCCAGCAGATCGCCGATCTCTCCTGCGATCGACGCAAAGTCCTTATCGATTTGGTAGTCACTGCCCGCAGCGACCTCGCGCCCGTCGGCAGGCCGCATTTGAATCTTCGCCAGCCAGTCGACTCGATGCCAGGGACAAGGGTGGATCAGTATGGGGATGACGCGCATGCCGTCGCGACGACGGCGTTCCAGAAAAGGGCCGACTTCCTCGTCGCGGATGAAACCCGAGGTCAGAAAATCGGCGGAGATCAAAAGAACAGCAACGTCGGCCTGCTCAATAGCCTGTTCGATCTCGTCACGCCAGTCATCGCCCGCCGCGATCCGGCGATCCTTCCAGACATCGAGAATGCCCTCCATGCCGAGGACGTCGAGCTGCTTCTGGAAGCGTTTCTTCCAAGTCTCATCGGCATGGCTGTAGCTGATAAAGACGCTCGGCGCGCCGCCGTTACCATCCATCCTGATGTCGCTTTCAAATTCATTTGATCATCATTGGCGTTTTCTTAACGCTAGAGATGACAAACGTTCAAGCAATTACCGATCTTCGCTATCCATCGATGGATGCTGGATAGCGGCGACTTATCGCGTCGTCTTCATGAACATCGGGCCGCCGCGCCAGCGCGGAAAGCCGTAGCCGTTGACCATGACCACGTCGATCGCCTCGGGCGAGGCGGCGATGCCGTCTTCTAGGATGGCCTCACCCTCGCAGTGCATGACGTCCAGGACCGTCTCCATGATCTCGCTTTGGGCGATCGTCTGTTGCGCGATGCCTTTCTTTGTCGACTCGCCAGCGATGGTGGCGGTGACCGCGGGATCGATGGAGCCGCGCCGCGCGCCTTCCGCCTCGCCCAGGCGATGTCGAGGCCCGACAGATACTGTACCGTGACGATGCCCATCGGAAATCCATAGACGACCATCGGCTGGACCGATCTCATGGGGAAGAGCGCGGTCTTCCAGCATGAACGCGTAGGTTTGTCGATAGGCCGCCATCGTGCGATTGCCGATGAAGCCGTCGCAGACCCTGGCCGGCACGGCAATCTTCCGGAGTTTCCGGGCAAGGGCAAAGCCCGTCGCCAGAATATCCTTTGACACGGTCACCGTAGGAACGATCTCCAGCAGATTCATGACGTGAGTAGGCGAAAAGAAATGCAGGCTGAGAATCCGAGAGGGTCGGCGACCGCTTCGGCAGTTCTGTTCGCATCGAGATCGGGCGTATTTTTGGCAAGAATGGTCCTTCTCGAGGTATCATCGTCGAGCGTTTTGAAGACATCCTGTTCAACCCAGAGATTCTCGAAAACCGCCTCGATCATCAGATCAGCCTGGCCAATGGCGCCGAAGTTCTTGGAAGTTTGGAACCGACCGTCGATGTCAGCGAAATGGCAGGTGGTGGCAATGTCCTTTCCCATCTTGTTGCCCGAGCCGACGCCGATCTGCTCGATGGACATCGGCGTTGGCTCGTCGTCTGTTCCTCTTCGGTGAAGGCTGACACGCTGTGCTCGGCGTAGAAGAGAGAGAGAGAGAGAGAGAGAGAGAGAGAGAGAGAGAGAGAGAGAGAGAGAGAGAGAGAGAGAGAGAGAGAGAGAGAGAGATCGATTATATTCAGTATTTAGAAAGCACAAAAA
>JBCCUL010000070.1:0-3874 GCA_039197065.1 Pseudomonadota bacterium
AAGGGCGCACCGAGGGCAAGGCTCGCCTGCCAAAAGGCCTCGCTGCGGATCCGGTCGAAGAGGGCGGCAATGGTTAGCGCATAGGGTGCCCAGCTTGCCACCAGAAGTGCCGCCGCAACGGTGAACGCGCCGGCGCCGAAGATTGCCGATAGAACCAGCGCCGTGACTAGTGTCGGTACGGCCAGTGCCGTCTCGGCGATCCAGCGCATCGCGTCACGAACCAAAGGCGGGCCGAACGCGATGAGGCCGCCCGCGACCATGCCCAAACCGAGCCCGCCTGCAAGCACGATCGTGATCGCCATCAACGAGGGGATCGCTCCCCAGACGAGACGTATGGCGAGGTCGCGGCCCAGATGGTCGGTGCCCAGCGGATGCCCGAAGGATGGGGCGGCAAGCCGGTCGGACAGATCGACTGCGTGGGGGTCCATCTCTGATGAGAGCGACCACAGCACGGCTATACCAACGAGCGTGATGCTTCCGAGGATCAGCGTTGGCCGGATCATGGAAGCCGCGGATCGAGGCTGCGGCGCAACAGGGCGGCCCCTTGAAGAACCAGGGCCACCCAAAGGGCGACCAGGGCGATATAGGGTTGCAGAACCGCGTAGTCCCGATGGTTGACGGCCTGCACGACGCGCTCCGAGAGCCCCGGCACGCCAAACACGATTTCGGCGATCGTTGTGCCGCCGACGAGCCAGGCCATCTCTGGGGCAAGGCCTGCGATCACCGTCAAGGCGCTTGCCGCCCGCCCGTGATGCCAAAGTGCACCTGCTGCGGACCGACCCTTGGCCAACGCCGTCTGGTAGTAAGCACTCTGCTTGACCTCGACAAAGCCGGCGCGCGCGAGCCTTGATAGCGACCCGATGGAGAACATGGCGACGAGCGTGATGGGGAGCAGCATCTGCTCGACATGACCTCCGCCGAAAGGATTGACCCATCGCAGCTGCACGCTGAAGATCCAGAGCAAGACGAGGCCCACGGCAAATGCGGGCAGCGCCTGTCCGGCCACGGCGAGCCCGCGGGACAGTGTGTCGGCCCATCCGTCTTGTCGATGTGCGGCCGCGAAGCCAAGAGCGAAGCCTCCAAGAATAGCGATCGTCATACCGCCGAAGCCGATCGCCACGGAATAAGGAATCCGCCTTGCGAAATCGGCGGCGATGGATTGGCCGGTCTGAAAGGATGAGCCCCAATCCAGTGTCAGAAAACCGCCCAGCCAATTTAGAAACTGCCCGCCGAGTGATCCGTCCAGACCCCATTTGGTGCGATAGGCGGCGACGATCTCGGGACCGGATCGGACATTGAGCTCCGCAAGGAACAGCTCGATCGGATCGCCCGGCATGAGCCTGAGCAGGACGAATGCGGCAGCGACGACTGCCAGCCAAGACAGGGTGAGCCGTCCTAGCAGCCCCGCCGCTGCCGCCGCGGTCACCGGGCTGTGACCAGGTCCGGGCGGATCACATAGTAGTCAGCCCCCCACGGCTCGTAGCCTTCCAGTGCTGGCGATAGGCCCACATGCCATTCCGGTGTCACCAGGAACGAGACCGGCGCTTCTTCGGCGATGATCTCCTGTGCCTGGAGTGCTAGATCGATACGCCCTTCTAGGCTGCCTTCGGCGCGAAGCTCGGCAATCAGCGCGTCATATTCGGTATTCGACCAGCCAGTATAGTTGCGAGACGCATCTGTTTCGAAGAACAGCGATAAGAACAGACCTGGATCACCCGCTGGTGCCGTGTGCTGCGCCCAGAGAAAGAGGTCAAACTCGCCGCTCGCTGCATGGTCGCTCGGCGACTCCGTCACCTGCGTGGTCAAAGCGATGCCGAGTTCGGCCAGGGCCGCACGGATCACCGGTTGAAAGGTGACGAGATCGGGGCGTTGCGGATAGGCGTAGAGCACAAGCTCCAACCGCTCGCCGTCGCTTGTCCGCGTCCCATCCTCACCCAGAGCCCAGCCGGCCTCGTCGAGAAGCACTGCGGCCGTGTCGGGGTCGTACTGCAGCTGCCCCTTGGCAGCGAAGGGATAGCTGTCTGCGAAGGCGCCCGTCGCTGGCACGCCTGCCTGCGCCGCTGTGACCAAGTCTGCACGGTTGATGGCCATATCGATGGCGCGACGCACCCTCGGGTCAGACAAGGCCGGAGACGTTGTGTTCATCCACATCATGTACTGATAGGCCACCGGGAAGGAGACGGTCTCACCTTCTGTCGCCTCGAGCATTCCGAGTGTTTCGACCGGCAGGTTGAACGCCATGTCCAGTTCGCCTGAGGCAAATGCGAGCGCCATCGACTGGCCGTCTGCAATCCGACGAAGCGTGATGGCTGGCCGCGCCTTGGCATTGTCGTAATGGGCGTTGGGCGTCATCCCGATCGAGCCTCCGGGCTCGAAGCTCTCGACCGCAAACGGCCCGGTGAAGATCGGCGCATCATCATCCATTCGGTAGACCGGAAAGGCCCATTCCGCGAGGATCGAAGGGAGGATCGTTGTCGGCTCCTCAGTTTCAACACTGAGCGTGTCGTCATCAATGGCGGTAAAGGTGAGGCGCCCGGCGGTGGCCCGTGCCGAGGGATTCGCCTCGCCGGTGCGATTCAAACCGGTGGCCACAGCCTCGGCAGTTACGGGTTCGCCGTCCGAGAAGAAGCGGTCCGGTGCAAGCTCCACTGTCCAGCTGCCGTCGTCGTTGAGCGTCGCCATTGAGGCAAGGTTTGGGACCACCTCGCCTTCGCGTGAGACGCGGAACAATTGCTCGGCGATGCCATGACTGACCAGTGCCCAGCCGTTCGATCCTTCGGCGGGGTCGAGGCCGGAGGCGAGGAATGTCTGGCCGATGACGACCTCCTCCGCATGGGAGGTGGCGGGCGCCATGGTCGCGGTCGCGATGGCGGCGGTGGCGAGCACCTGGGATAAACGGAATGGGGTCATGTGTCGTCTGCCTCCTTTGTTGGATTGTGGGATGCTGGAAAGAGCGGCTTGGCCAGATCGCCCATAAAACCAAGCGGTGGAATGCGACCCAGGATGCCGGCGCGCAGTGCCTCAGGCCGTGCGGAGCGGGGTAGGAAGCCATCGGACGCGTTCGCATAGGTGGCGGCCAGGGAAAGAACGTCGCCGGCGTGCTGCGTCGGATCGAGATCGCCGAAGAGATAGGTGAACCGGTCAGGGCCAGAGAGCGCTACGGTGCAAGGCCGCTTGCATTGGCTCATGCAGTTCACGCCGCGAAGTTGAACGCCCAGGTGCTCGGCCGTGCTGTCCGCGAAGACACCCGCGACAGCGTGCGCAAGACGGCGACCGCCCCGCTGGTCGAGATCGGTGTCGCGATCCTCACGCCCATCGCGACAGCGAAGGCAGATCGAAAGTGTCAGTCGGTCGTGATCCACCATGCCCATCTGCCTGAAAGGCGGTGGCATGTCGGTCCGGTCGGCCAAATGGCCGTGCTGATGCTTATCAATGTTTGCGCCGGATTGGCGTCATCCATTGGCCCGCTCCTACCAGAACACCCCGCCCGGTTGATTGCCATTCATCAGCAGGCAGGTCTCCTGGCTCACGGAGCTTCGTCGACGCTCGCCTTCCCAGCCAAGAGGCCAGTGGCACATTAGGCATCAACGCTCCGCTTACAGTTGCGGGGGCAGCCGAGGCATTGGGCGTTGACCGCCCGCACCTCGTTCCCTCTTAGCGCCACCGGGAAGTGGCGACCATGCTAATGACATCATTAACGGTGCAAAAGCCAGGCAAAGTCAATCGGAGCCTTAGGGCCGAGCCTGTTGCCTGGCCGTCCGTTGGACGAACGCCCAGGCCTAGCAATTCATGAAAAAGCGCGACGAAACGCCGGGACGCGAGAGATGATCAGTAAATCCAACGCCATCGCCGCCAGCAGCGTGAGGCCCACCAG
>JBCCUL010000071.1:0-3874 GCA_039197065.1 Pseudomonadota bacterium
CCCGCCGCCAACGCCCACGATATCTTGGCAACACGGCCCGAACTCGAGGTCGTCAAAATCTCTTCAGACATGGCGATCGATCAGGCATTGGGGGTCCTGAAAGATGCGCATGCCTATCAGCAAATTCCGGCGCGAGACGAGGTTATGGCGGTCCTCCGTGCGGGTCCGAGCCTCCTCAAGCATTGCCCGAACCTGCTGATCGTGTCGTCCAATGGATCGGGTGTCGACACGATTGACGTCGACGCGTGCACGGCTGCGGGTGTCCTCGTGGTCAATCAGGCCGGCGGTAATGCAGAAGCCGTCGCCGAGCATGCGATCGCCATGATTCTCTCGCTCTTGAAGCGCATCGGTGAGAGTGATCGCAAGCTGCGCCGCGGTTGGTCGGGCGCGCGCACCGAGTTGATTGGGCGCAATCTTGAAGGACGCACGGTCGGCATCATCGGGCTAGGCTATATCGGAAGCCGCATGGCAGGCATCTTGAAGGGCGTCTTCGATTGTCGCGTTCTTGCTTTTGATCCCTATGTTGAACCGGAAGACATCATCCGGAGGCAAGCTGAACCTGTCGACTTTGAGGCGCTGCTTTCTGCCGCTGAGATTTTGACCGTCCACTGCCCGCTGACCAGCGAGACGAAAGGGATGCTGGGTGAAGACGAACTCGCCTGCCTTCCCGACGGTGCGCTTTTGGTGTCAACGGCCCGCGGCGGTATCATCGACGAGCCGGCCCTGACACGTGCGCTGATGTCCGGCAAGGTTGCAGGTGCTGGCCTGGATGTGTGGGATAAGGAACCGCCGCCGTCCGACCACCCGCTCCTTGCGCTTGATACGGTGATTGCAAGCCCCCATACCGCCGGCGTAACGATCGATAGCCGAGCCAATATGGCGCGATATGCGGCGACGCAATTGATCGATCTTTTTGATGGAAAGCCGCCGGCCAGGGCGGTCAATCCTGAAGTCTCTGGGCACTATCGAGCCCGGTTCGCTCAGATCTTGGGTCGAACGCCTGACGTCTTTTGATGTTCAAAGCGTCGCTTGAAGACCAAGCCTTGCCTGCCCGATGTCGGGGGATCTTGACCCATCTCGAAAGACCGTGCCGTCGGTCCGTCGAATCAAGCGATCAACTTCGTGGCACGCCGCCTCGGTCGAACGAGGTGGCTAAAAAGCCGCCAACTCGTAGGCCTGATCAAACAGTCGAGCGCCGCCGTCAAGACGAGTTAGCCAGGGAAGCGGGATGCCGCGCTCGCCGCCGAAGCCGTAACGTGCGCCGAGCATCGCGCCCAACACCATGGATCGACCGCAGGAGTCGCCGCCGGCGAGGACATTGGCGCGAACGCCGCTCTCATAGCTCGGCGCGGTCTTGACGATGTGGAACACGACCGGGAGCCCTTGATGAACATGGCAAGCGCGACCGAATTCACCGGCTATATCCACGCTGTCCTTTGAGGTTTGGGCGAGCGCTTGGCGCAAAAGCGGTTGCAGAACGTCGCCGGCGCGTTCGGCCTCGGCTTCGAGGCTGGATGCGAGGTCGTCACCGATCAAGGCGGCACGGATCAGCCTTGTGCTGATCAAGGCGGCTTCCGTTGCAAGCGGGTTGTTGTTGGTGACGTGTACCATCGCCGCAACGTCGGTTTCTAACCCGTATGCCTCCGGTCCAGCGGCAATCAGGGCAGGGATGCAGGAGAAAGCTGGCATCTGATCGTCATCAATACCCGACACCAAAGGCGTCTCATCACAGATCGCTGCCCCCAAATTGGCGAGCGTGCCGCGGGTGGGCCGATCGATATAGCCTTTCCAAGAACCGCCTGGGCCAAAGGTCGCGAGAAAACGGCGCTGATAGTCGCGGACATCGATTTGACCGCCACTGGCGATCAGTGACCGCATGACCAGCGCCAGGGTCGCACCATATTGGCTGAGTTCGCCTGCGGCTTTGCCGGCATGGGCGAAATACCCTTTGGCGCCTTCGAAATGACGCCCCTCGGCTGCCAAAAAAACCGGCTCCTGTTGGTCGGCAATACTGGCGATGCGCTCGGGATCATAGAGCCAGTGGAGCCCCATCGCCGCGGCATCCGCCACCAGAGCTCCGAGAATGACGCTTGCGCGCGCCTCGATCTCCTCACTGGGCGTTCGCGTCACTTTTCTACCCTCCGTCGGCCTATATGAGCTTGTCGCAAAATCCCTGGAGCATCATATGAGGCAAAATCCAAGCAGGACCAGGAGAACTATGAGCAACACCCCGAAAATTCTCGCTTTTGCCGGTAGCACACGTGAAGCATCATGGAACAAAAAGTTGGTCCGCGTGGCCGCCGAAGGCGCGCGCTCCGCTGGTGCCGAGGTCACGGTGATCGATCTTCGTGACTTCCCGATGCCCCTTTATGATGGCGACCTCGAAGCCAATGAAGGATTACCGGAGGCCGTGCAGCGCCTCAAGGCGCTGTTTCTGGATCATCAGGGCCTGCTCATCAGCTCGCCGGAGTATAATGGCGGCATGAGTGCCGTTCTTAAAAACGCGATCGACTGGGTGTCGCGCAAACAGGGCGATGAGCCGAACCTCGCCGCTTATCGGGACAAGGTCGCCGGTATCATGAGCACCTCGCCCGGCCGCCTGGGCGGGCTTCGTGGCCTCGTGCATGTCCGGCAAATTTTGACCAATGTTGGAGTCCTGGTCATCCCGCAGCAGCATGCCCTTGGCGGCGCAGGTGGGGCCTTTGGCGACGACGGCATGTTGGAAGATAGTGGGCAGCAAGCCACGGTCACGGGCATCGGAGCTCGCGTCGCCCGAACGATTGCCGGACTTCGACCATAGTCCGGCATAGCCGAGCAGGCGACGCCTCGATCTTGAAAGGACCGGCGGTCGCGACGTGGTTTCATCAACGTCTGGGACCGCCAATCGAGGGGAGGCCGTGTCAGCCCCGAGATCAAGCGATGTCGGATGTTTGACCCTGTCGGGACGACGAGGATCACCATGTCGCGTGCCTTACCGCCTGTTCCGGGGTTCCTTTCTTCCGCTCCCTGTGCTCATGCTTGAACCCGTACACTGTCTGCGTAGAGCGTCCTGATGAACGACCAGACCCATGGAAAGAACGGCATCGCGAGCGTCGATGCCATGCTGGAAACGCTGACTTCTGGCAATTACGTTGCCGACCGATCCTTGGCAACGGCGCTTTATCTCGCCTTATCGCTCGGTCGGCCGTTGTTCCTCGAAGGCGAGGCTGGCGTCGGCAAGACCGAAATTGCGAAGGTGCTCTCCGAGACCCTCGGCCGAAAGCTGGTTCGCCTGCAATGTTATGAAGGCTTGGATGTCAGCTCAGCGGTTTATGAATGGAACTACGCGAGGCAAATGTTGGAGATCCGCCTGGCGGAGGCCGAGGGCGATACCGACCGGACGGCGCTGGCACGCGACATTTTTGCTGACCAATTCCTGATCCGACGTCCGCTTCTTCAGGCGTTAGAACCCAGCGACGGCGGCGCACCTGTGCTCCTTATCGACGAACTTGACCGCACGGACGAGCCGTTCGAAGCCTATCTCCTCGAGATCTTGTCAGACTTTCAGATCACCATCCCCGAGATCGGTACGATCCGAGCGGCGAGCCGGCCGATTGTCATCATCACATCAAACCGGACCCGCGAGATCCACGACGCGTTGAAGCGTCGCTGCTTTTATCACTGGGTCGACTATCCCGATGCCGAACGCGAATTAGCGATCATCAAGGCTCGGATCCCGGGAGTTGCCGAAGGCCTGACCCGACAAATCGTCAGCTTTGTGCAAAAGCTGCGTGCCGAGGACCTGTTCAAGGTGCCGGGCGTTGCCGAGACGTTGGATTGGACCCAGGCGCTCATGACCTTGGATCGTCTCGAACTCGATCCCGATACGATCAAC
>JBCCUL010000072.1:0-3360 GCA_039197065.1 Pseudomonadota bacterium
GATGCTCGGGCGCGACAAGCTAATGCGCTATCTGGCGCTGCTCGATTTCACCGCGAGCCGAAAGGATCACATGAAAATCGTCTCGGACTGGCCGGGTGCACTACAGATGCTGCCGGCTGAAAGGGATGATCTCTTCGAGACAAGCGGTTGGTCAACGCTCGCCGAGGCTGATCCGGATGGAAAGTGGATCAAACCTGACGACGATACGCTTCGTGTAGCCGATAAGTTCAGAAGCTTGATCAAAGACGCGCCGATCGACCCCGAGCGCATGTTCTATATCGCGGGCCAGGCCGACACGTACAGCGGCATGACGATCGAAGCAGGCGACGAAGAGGACGAAGAGATTCGCTTTCAGATTAGTCCGGAAGGTGACGGCCAGGTGCTCTGGTCGACCGGTATCCCGGACGGTATCAAGGCCTGGTACACCCCCGCGGTGCACGGCGATCTCGCACGGTACAAGCCAGCCTTTCCCGCGATCCTCGACATCCTGGAGCGCGGCACGACCGACAAGCTGCCCAAGGAGAAACCGGCCGTCTCGCGCTCCCGTCACCTATCGGCTTCGATCGCGCGCGAGCCCATCGCCTTGGTGCCTTCCGAGGATCATCTGCTCGCCGCGGCAACTGGCTCGTCGCTCGCCTTCGAGCCGACGTCCGAAGAACGTCAGGTCGCGATCGAGGTCACCCACGGCCATCTGGCCTTTGCAAAGTATCCGGTCATGGTCGGCCACTATATTGGCGATTCTTTGAACGGCACCGAGCGGGTTCTCGATCGCCGCCAATCCGGCCGTATCGCCAAGAGGCGCGAGCTCGGACTGCATCCTGGCCCCATCGGCACCAATGATGTTCACCTGAACGATCGGCAACAGCCGACCGGCAGCATTATCGTCGGTCTTGGCGTGATCAGTGATCTCACCAGCGGTAAGCTGCAGCAGACCGTGCAGCAGGGCCTGCTCGAGCTGGCGGCGACCATGCGGGAAGAGCGACAAAAGCAGCTGAAGGGGAAGGCTCTGGCCGAAACGCCAAAACCGCGCGGCGTGTCATGCGTGCTCGTCGGCACAGGCGGGGGGGTCGTCGCGGTTCCGGACTGCATCGTCGCGATCCTGCGGGCGATGAAGAACGCCAACAGGCTACTGGGGGATGACGGGTTTGCGCATCTGGAAATCATCGAGCTGATCGAGCAGCGCGCGGTCGGCGCCTGGCACGCCATCCAAAATTGGCTGGAGCGCGCCGAGTTCGAGGAGATTTTCTCGCTGGATCAGCCCATCAGAGAGTCTCGGGGCGGTCAGCGTCGGGCAGGACTGGACAACGATCCGCTCTGGTGGACGCCGGTGACCATCACGGCGGTCGACGATGGCAGTCCCGACAGTGAAAACCGCCCAACAAACTGGCAGGCACTCAAATATGTCGCTATCGCCGGCCGCGCTCGTGCCGAAGCTGATCTAGTGGCGCATCAACGAAGCCTGGTCGAGCGCTATGTCAAGCGCATCACCGGACGCCGGGTGGAGGGGGGCGATGCGTCTCCGGCACGCACGCTGTTCGAGCTTCTCTGGCCCAATCGCCTGAAGGAGCAAAGCCTGGATGACCGCAATCTCCGTCTCATCCTGGATGAGAGCTCAGCGGCTTTGCCTTGGGAAATGATGGACGATCGCCGGCCCTGGACCGGGGCGAGCGGTGGCGATCGCGAGAAGAATTTCGGGCCGCCGGTGACCCGCTTCGGCGTCATCCGCCAGCTGATAGCCATGAACTTTCGGAGTAACACACCGAACGTCAACGGGAGCAAGGCGTTGGTAGTCGGCGATCCGCGCGGCGAGAAAAGCGGCCTCGCCGAACTGCCGGGCGCAGAAAAGGAAGCCGAGTCCGTCGCGGCTGCGCTTCATGCCCGCGGCTATGATGTCACGAAGCTGATCGGCAAGAATGTCCAGCCGGAGGACGTGATCTCCCAGCTGTTCTCACAAGCCTGGCAAGTGGTCCACATCGCCGCCCACGGCGTGGTCGACTACGCCTTCGAGGATGACCCGCTATTTGAGAAAAAAACCGGCGTGGTGCTCGGCGGATCGATGGTGCTGGATGCCGATCTTCTCGAACAGATGCCGGTGCCGCCGGATCTCTTCTTCGTCAATTGCTGCCTGCTCGGCAAGATCGATCCGGGCGAGGAAATCGACCATCTCCGTAGAAATCGCCCGGCCCTGGCCAGCAGTGTCGCGGTCCAGCTGATCAAGATGGGCGTGCGCGCGGTGGTCGCCGCCGGCTGGGAAGTCGGTGATGACAGCGCAGAGCTTTTCGCCAAGGAACTCTATGCCGGCCTCCTCGATGGTCGCTCATTTGGCGAGGTGACGAAGCATGCCCGAAACGCGGTTTATGAAAACTTCCGTTCGGACAGCACCTGGGGTGCCTATCAATGCTACGGCCATCCCGATTTCCAGCTTCATGCCTTGCAGACAGGCCTCCGTCATGACGAAAAGCGGCCAGTCTTCGCATCGCCCAGTGAGGCGATGGCGGCGGTCGAGCGGATCACTAGCATGGGCGAGGTCGGCGGCGAGCGTGACGAAGAGGCTGACCTCGAGAAGCTGGAGGAGGTCCGAAAGGTGATCACCGAACGCGCCTGGCTAGGTCACGCCGCCTTACGCGCAGCCCTCGCGGATGCTTATGCAAGTCTCAACAAGTTCGACCTTGCAATCGATCACTATACCGAGGCGGCGCTGGCCGAGGATGCCTCGGTGCCGGTGCGCGCAATCGAGCAGCGATTGAACCTGATGAGCCGCCGCGTCGGCGATGCACCGAACCAGGACGAGGACCAGCGCAAGAAATCGGCTATGCAGATCAAGGACGTGATCGAGAAGCTCGAGAAGCTGATCGATGTCTTCGGTCGGACCCAGGAGCGACTCGCTTTGGTCGGCAGCGCCCATAACCGCATGGCGCAGCTGACGTCCGGTACCGATAGGACCGCCCATCTGGATTCAATGCAGGCTTACTACCTCGACGCCAGACAACACGGACAAAAGGCAGGGCTTGCGAACGTCTTCTATCCCTGGTGCCAGGAGCTGTGTGCAGAAGTGGCCCTCAAGCTACGCACCAGGCGGCGGATCAAGCCTGACTTCACCGGCGTCAAAAAACTGCCGCCCAGCGGAGCCCAGGACGACTTTTGGCGCTTGGTGCTCCCCGCCGATCTGTTGCTGTTGGAGCGCGCGACGGACGAAAAGCTCTCGGACGCCGATCTGGATGACATCCTGAACGCCTACCTCGACGCCTGGAATCATGTCGGGAGCCAGCGCGAGCTGTCGTCAATTTTTGGCCAAATCGATTTTCTGAGGAGGATGCTCGACGACAAGACCGCCTCCAGCCCAAGGCTAAGAGCCTTTGC
>JBCCUL010000073.1:0-3309 GCA_039197065.1 Pseudomonadota bacterium
CGGAGTGCCGGCGATCTACCCATCCTATTCCTCTTGCCAGGCATCAGCGGCAGCCATTTGGAGGTGAATGGGGATCGCATCTGGATCGACCCCTTCGATCTCGCCTTCGGCGGCGTCGAGAAGCTCGCGATCGGCAATCCGCAGGTCATGCCGGATGAGCCGGTCTGGCTCTATTACGGCAAGCTCGCGAAATATCTTGATGACAGCCATGAGGTTCGCCCCTGGGCCTATGACTGGCGGTGCTCGATCCTCGAAACCGGAACCCTGTTTGCCCGCGAGCTTCGAAAGACGCTTTCGGCCAAAGCTGATCAGCAGGTGCGCATCGTCGCTCATTCCATGGGCGGCCTCGTGGCACGCACGGCCTTTGCCCAGGACGAGGATCTCTGGGAGACCTTCAAAGAGCGCGACGGCTGCCGTTTCGTCATGCTCGGCACGCCCAATGGTGGCTCGTTCTCCATCCCGATGATGATGCTCGGGCGCGACAAGCTAATGCGCTATCTGGCGCTGCTCGATTTCACCGCGAGCCGAAAGGATCACATGAAAATCGTCTCGGACTGGCCGGGTGCACTACAGATGCTGCCGGCTGCAAGGGATGATCTCTTCGAGACAAGCGGTTGGTCAACGCTCGCCGAGGCTGATCCGGATGGAAAGTGGATCAAACCTGACGACGATACGCTTCGTGTGGCCGATAAGTTCAGAAGCCTGATCAAAGAAGCGCCGATCGACCCCGAGCGCATGTTCTATATCGCGGGCCAGGCCGACACGTACAGCGGCATGACGATCAATCCAGGCGACGATGAGGACGAAGCGATTCGCTTTCAGATTAGCCCGGAAGGTGACGGCCAGGTGCTCTGGTCGACCGGTATCCCGGACGGTATCAAGGCCTGGTACACCCCCGCCGTGCACGGCGATCTCGCACGCTACAAGCCAGCCTTTCCTGCGATCCTCGACATCCTGGAGCACGGCACGACCGACAAGCTGCCCAAGGAGAAACCGGCCGTCTCGCGCTCCCGTCACCTATCGGCTTCGATCGCGCGCGAGACCATCGCCTTGGTGCCTTCCGAGGATCATCTGCTCGCTGCGGCAACTGGCTCGTCGCTCGCCTTCGAGCCGACGTCCGAAGAACGTCAGGTCGCGATTGAGGTCACCCACGGCCATCTGGCCTTTGCCGAGTATCCGGTCATGGTCGGCCACTATATCGGCGACTCTCTGAACGGCACCGAGCGGGTTCTCGATCGCCGCCAGTCCGGCCGCATCGCCAAGAGGCGCGAGCTCGGACTGCATCCTGGCCCCATCGGCACCCATGATGTTTACCTGAACGATCGGCAACAGCCGACCGGCAGCATTATCGTCGGTCTTGGCGTGATCAGTGATCTGACCAGCGGTAAGTTGCAGCAGACCGTGCAGCAGGGCCTGCTCGAGCTGGCGGCGACCATGCGGGAAGAGCAACAA
Organism: Pseudomonadota bacterium; assembly: GCA_039197065.1. Classification (GTDB taxonomy): domain Bacteria; phylum Pseudomonadota; class Alphaproteobacteria; order Geminicoccales; family Geminicoccaceae; genus JANQPX01. Next base: position 1,453 of record JBCCUL010000073.1, read on the forward strand.
AAGCAGCTGACGGGGAAGGCTCAGGCCGAAACGCCTAAACCGCGCGGCGTGTCATGCGTGCTCGTCGGTACGGGCGGGGGGGTCGTCGCGGTTCCGGACTGCATCGTCGCGATCCTGCGGGCGATGAAGAACGCCAACAGGCTGCTGGGTGATGACGGGTTTGCGCATCTGGAAATCATCGAGCTGATCGAGCAGCGCGCGGTGGGCGCCTGGCACGCCATCCAAAATTGGCTGAGGCGCGCCGAGTTCCAGGAGAATTTCTCGCTGGATCAGCCCATCAGGGAGTCGAAGGGCGGTCAGCGTCGGGCAGGGCTGGACAACGATCCGCTCTGGTGGACGCCGGTGACCATTTCGGCGGTCGACGATGACAGTCCTGATAGTAAAAAGCGCCCAAAAAACCGGCAGGCACTCAAATATGTCGCCATCGCCGGCCGCGCCCGTGCCGAAGCTGACCTAGTCGCGCATCAACGAAGCCTGGTCGAGCGCTATGTCAAGCGCATCACCGGGCGCCAGGTGGAAGGGAGCGATGTGTCTCCGGCGCGCACGCTGTTCGAGCTTCTCTGGCCCAATCGCCTGAAGGAGCAAAGCCTGGATGACCGCAATCTCCGTCTCATCTTGGATGAGAGCTCAGCGGCTCTGCCTTGGGAAATGATGGACGATCGCCGGCCATGGACCGGGGCGACCGGTGGCGATGGCGAGAAGAATTTCGGGCCGCCGGTGACCCGCTTCGGCGTCATCCGCCAACTGATGGCCATGAACTTTCGAAGTAACACACCGAACGTCAACGGTAGCAAGGCGTTGGTAGTTGGCGATCCGCGCGGCGAGAAAAGCGGCCTCGCCAAACTGCCGGGCGCAGAAAAGGAAGCCGAGGCCGTCGCGGCTGCGCTTCATGCCCGCGGCTATGAGGTCACGAAACTGATAGGCAAGAATGTCCGGCCGGAGGACGTGATCTCCCAGCTGTTCTCACAAGCCTGGCAAGTGGTCCACATCGCCGCCCACGGCGTGGTCGACTACGCCTTCGAGGATGACCCGCTTTCTGAGAAAAAAACCGGCGTAGTGCTCGGCGGATCGATGGTGCTGGATGCCGATCTTCTCGAACAGATGCCGGTGCCGCCGGATCTCTTCTTCGTTAATTGCTGCCTGCTCGGCAAGATCGACCCGGGCGAGGAAATCGACCATCTCCGTAGAAATCGCCCGGCCTTGGCCAGCAGTGTCGCGGTGCAGCTGATCAAGATGGGCGTGCGTGCGGTAGTCGCCGCCGGCTGGGAAGTCGGCGATGACAGCGCCGAGCTTTTCGCCAAGGAACTCTATGCCGGCCTCCTCGATGGTCGCTCCTTTGGCGAGGTGACGAAGCATGCCCGAAACGAGGTTTATGAAAACTTCCGTTCGGACAGCACCTGGGGTGCCTATCAATGCTACGGTCATCCCGATTTCCAGCTTCATGCCTTGCAGACAGGCCTCCGTCATGACGAAAAGCGGCCAGTCTTCGCATCGCCCAGTGAGGCGATGGCGGCGGTCGAGCGGATCACCAGCATGGGCGAGGTCGGCGGCGAGCGTGACGAAGAGGCTGACCTCGAGAAGCTGGAGGAGGTCCGAAAGGTGATCGCCGAACGCACCTGGCTAGGTCACGCCGCCTTACGTGCAGCCCTCGCGGATGCTTATGCAAGTCTCAACAAGTTCGACCTCGCCATCGATCACTATACCGAGGCGGCGCTGGCCGAGGATGCCTCGGTGCCGGTGCGCGCGATCGAGCAGCGATTGAACCTGATGAGCCGCCGCGTCGGCGAGGCGCCGAACCAGGACGAGGACCAGCGCAAGAAATCGGCTATGCAGATCAAGGACGTGATCGAGAAGCTC
>JBCCUL010000074.1:0-3193 GCA_039197065.1 Pseudomonadota bacterium
CATCGCCGTGCCACCGATCGTGTAGATGAAGGTGTTTGCATAGGAGCGCCAGAACTCGGGTTCCGACAGCACGCGGGCATAGGCGGCCAAGGTCGCGTCAACTGGCGTCAGCACCACGATGCCGGAGCGCGCAGCGAAGCCCGAGCTGAACGACACGGCGGTGATATAGATGAAGGGGTAGAGCGTGCTGAGTGCGAACAGGCCGATCAGCACCATGTTGATCCGGACGAACAGTTTGTCGCCGCGCGAGTAGAGGTTCATGTTCGCCATATCGCCTCCCTCACCAGAGCGACGTGCGCGAGACGCGCTTCGAGATGGTGTTGGCGATCATCACCAGGATGAAGGCGACAACGGCATTGAAGAGGCCGGCGGCGGCAGCCAGATCATACTGCCCGCTTTCCAGGCCCTGGCGAAAAATGAAGGTGTTGATGACATCGGCCGTTTGATAGGTCGCGGGTTGATAGAGGAGGATGATCAGCTCGAAGCCCACTTCCATGATGTTGCCGATGCGAATGATCAACATGATCAGGATCGTCGGCATGATCGAGGGGATAGTGATCTTCCACATCATCTGCCAACGGCTTGCGCCATCGACGACGGCGCTCTCGTAGAGCGATGGGTTCACGCCGGCGATGGCGGCCAGAAAGATGATCGAGGTGAAGCCCGCCTCCTGCCAGATCCCCGATCCGACGAAGATCGGGCGGAACCATTCGGGCTTGGTGAGGAAGTAGATGGAATCGATACCGAGCCAGCCGAGCATCGTATTCACGATTCCCGCACTCGGCGAGAAGGCGGTGATCACGATGCCGGCGATGATCACGGTCGAGATGAAGTGCGGCAGGTAGACGATGGTCTGCGCGGTCCGCTTAAAGGTCGCGTTGAGTACCTCGTTGAACATCAAGGCAAGGATGATCGGCACCGGGAAGCCGAAAACCAGCGTGTAGGCGGAGATGATGACTGTGTTCTTGATGGCGCGGATGAACTGCGAATTGGCAAACAGCGTCTCGAAATGCTCGAACCCGACCCAGGGGCTCTCGGCGACACCGCGAAAGATCGAAAAATCCTTGAAAGCGATCTGTAGGCCGTACATCGGCTTGTAGAGAAAGACGAGAAACCAGATGATCATCGGCGCCAGAAGGACGTAGATCTGCCATTCCTTGCGGAAATGACGCACCAGCCAGTGCAGTGATGATCCAAGGGATGCGGATAGCTGCCAGGCGTCGTTTGGCCTAGCGCCGATCTCTTGGAGCGGGGCTTCGGATTTTGCCACCGGTCTAGCCTCCGTGACCCATCGACCGCGGACCAAGGGAATGGCCGGTTTCCTGGTCGAAGACGTGCATATGCGCCGGGTCGACGAAGAGTCTGTCGATGGCGCTCAAATGGGAAACACCGCCCCTGGTCTCTGCCTTGACGATGAAGGGGCGGCCGGCGACGGAGGTATGCACCAGAGCCTCCGAGCCAAGCGGCTCGACCAGATCGAGGACGCAGGGCGTACCCTCCGATCCGTTTCGCTGTTTAATCTCGACGTCCTCCGGCCGAATACCGACGGTGATCGAACGGCCTGTCACCTTGGTCAATCCGGTTGCCGGTGGCAGCGGAAAGCTCGCTTCGTCGTCGACCCGCGCTTTGAGGACACCGTTTTCGCTCACCACTTCAGCGTCGATCAGGTTCATCGGCGGCGAACCAATGAAGCCGGCGACGAAGACATTGGCCGGGTTCATGAAGAGATCCATCGGCGTGCCGATCTGCTCGATCCGCCCCTCGTTCATGATCACGATCCGATCCGCAAGCGTCATCGCCTCGACCTGATCATGGGTGACGTAGACGCTGGTAACGCCGAGGCGATTGTGCAGACGCCGGATCTCGGCACGCATCTGCGTTCTGAGCTTGGCGTCCAGGTTGGAAAGGGGCTCGTCGAACAAAAAGACTTCCGGATGGCGCACGATCGCCCGGCCCATCGCCACCCTTTGGCGCTGACCGCCGGAAAGATCGGATGGCCGCCGGTCCAGATAGTCGGTCAGCCCCAGGATCTTGGCGACCTCGGTGACGGACTCCGCAATCTGCTGCTTCTTCACCCGGCGGATCCGAAGGCCGAAAGCGATATTCTCGGCGACGTTCAGGTGCGGGTAGAGGGCGTAGTTCTGAAAGACCATGGCCACATCCCGGTCCTTTGGCGCCACCTCGTTGACCACCTTGTCGCCGATCGAGATCCTGCCCTCGGTGATCTCCTCTAGTCCCGCGATCATGCGAAGGGTCGTCGACTTGCCGCAGCCGCTTGGCCCGACCAGGACGACGAATTCCTTGGAGCCGATCTCCAGATCGACGCCGTGGACGACCTGGACCGCCCCGTAGCGCTTGACGACATTGTCGAGGGTTACCGAAGCCATTCTTGTCCTCCCTGACCCTGCTCTGCAGCGCGTCGTTAGGCCCGACTCGTTCCGCGTGATCGTCTCCTGATCTCGAAGGCGTTCAGTTGATCAATGGATTCGAGAATTTTCGGATGCGACGACAGCGTGTCGATCTCGCTATCGAGCGAGCCGATATGCTTGATCAATGCTTCCTCGGCCGCATCGGGATCATGTTCGCGCACGGCCTTGGCGATTGCCTTGTGCTCCAGAACCACCTCGGCGGCGCGGCTGATCTTATGGATCCGCTTCATATGGCGGATGCGATCGAGCTCCGCCTTCGACTGGTTTAGGACGTTCCAAACGCCGGGAATGCCCGCAATCTCAAACAGCTGGCGGTGGAAGCTCTCATCGAGACGGAAGAACCCAACGCGCTCATTGGCGGCAAGCATCTCTTCCTGCTCGTGAATGCAGGCCTCTAGACGGATGATCCCCTCGAAGCCACCCTGGCGCTCGGCAGCGCGGCGCACCGCACCGGTCTCCAGGCGCAAGCGGATGAAGCAGGCTTCGATATAGCGATCGAGCTGGATCGGCGTCACATAGGTGCCGCTCTTGGGCACCACCTCGACCAGGCCCATGTCCTCCAGTCGGATGACAGCCTCGCGCACCGGCGTCTTGCTCGCGCCCAGGGCTTCGGCAACCTCCTTTTCGGAGATCAGCTCGCCTGGCTTCAGCGTGATAGCGACGATCATGTCCTTCAGGATCTCGAACACCTGGGAAACCAGGTTTTTCGAAGGATCCAGCGCGACATCCCGAAGCCTGTCGGCAACCGATCGTGATTCTACGGC
>JBCCUL010000075.1:0-2824 GCA_039197065.1 Pseudomonadota bacterium
ACCTGGAGGAATTGGTAGGCATGTGTGATCGGGTCCTCGTGGTCTATCGCGGTCAGATGACGAGCGCCTTCGACAAGGACGACTTGGACAGCGACCGCCTGCTGGCGGCAGCGTCGGGTGCGGTGGCGACAGACGTTCAGGAGGTCGCGTGAGCGCGGGTGAGACAGTGGCTGCTGGTTCGGCGGCGCGGGGCTTTGATCAAAAGGTGCTTGCGGCGTTATTCGTCCGCCTCGGTGCGTTCGGGGCCTTTGCACTGATCCTTCTTTATTTCGCGCTCACCGCCCGCGGCTTCACCTCCGCCTTCAACATTCTGAATGTCGTCGAACAATCGGCGATCCTCGGCATTCTCGCCTATGGTATGACGGTGGTGTTCATCGGGACTGGCACTGATGTGCAGACGGGCGGGATCGACCTCTCGATCGCTGCCAATGCCGGTCTCTGCGCGGCGGTCTACGCAACCCTTGCGAAGGCGGGCTACCCGGACATAGTCGCGGTCATTGCAACCTTGGCGACCGGCCTTACGGTCAGCGCGCTGAACGCAGTTGCTGTGGTCTGGCTCGGCATTCTGCCACTGCTCGCAACGCTCGCCGTCATGAACATCGCCGCGGGCGTGGAGCTGATCCTCACCGAAAACACCGTCGTCAGCGCGTCTTCGCCGCTGTTGAGCCTCTTAGTTAGCGGCAGTTTTCTTGGTGTGTCGGCGCTTGCCTGGTGCCTGATCATTGTCTCGCTCGTCATGGCCGCCGTCATTCATTTCAGTCGACTTGGTCTCAGGCTCTATGCCGTCGGCAGTCATCCCGAGGCCGCTCGCGCAGCGGGTATCGACGTCGGAATCTATCAGGCGATTTCCTTTCTGTTTTCGGGCCTGGCGGCAGGCGTCGCCAGCATCTTGATCGTCTCCCGCTTGTCGGCGTCGACACCGGGAACCGGGCTCCTACTCCTACCGATTTTGGCTGCCGCCCTGCTTGGGACGGTGTTTTCCAGGCGGCTCGTACCGACGATCGGCGGCACGCTGATGGCAGCACTCTTCATCGGTTTCCTTGCCAACGGTTTTCAGCTCTCTGGTGTCTCCAGCTACTGGGTTAATGGCGTGCAGGGAGCCCTGATCCTCTTGGTCGTCGCCGCGACCTCCTTTGCTCGACCATCGGACGGAGGCTGAGAACCGACATGGCTTCCGTTCCGCTTCGCGCCAAAATCCCGCCGCTCACGAACTACACGGTGCTGATCGCCTTCGTCGCCCTGATCGTCTTTTTTTCGATCTCGGCGGAGGGGTTTCTATCCCTCCAAAACTTCATCAATCTCACCGTCAACAAGGTCGTCCTGCTGGCGATCATCGCGCTTGGTATGACCATCGTCATCGCATCCGGCGGCATCGATCTCTCGGTCGGCGTGTCGGTGGATATGTCGTCGATGGTCTTCATTATGTTGCTGGCTGCAGGCTTTTCTGGCGTGCTCGGCATTGCTGGTGGCCTGAGTGCAGCCCTGTGCGTCGGCCTGTTAAATGCTGCCTTGATCAACCGTCTGAATATCAACCCCTTTCTCGCCACGCTCGGCATTCTGTTCATCGGTCAGAGCACCCAGCAGCTCGCGAGCCGTGGCGGTCAGCCAATTTATCTGACCCGCGCCGAATTCGCGCCGACCTTCGAAGCGATCTCTAGGACCGACCTCCTAGGAATCCCTACTCCAGTCGTCGTTCTCATGGTCTGCGCCTTCGCCGTTTATTTCGCCCTACATCATGGCGCGTTCGGCCGCTATGTGAGAGCGCTTGGCGCTCAGCCCGGCGTCGCCTGGTATTCCGGCGTGCGCGTGCCCGTGCAGCTCTCCATCGTCTACGTGGCCTCGGCCTTCCTTTCGGGTATCGCCGGCATCCTTCTTTCGGCCACGGTCAAATCCTACGTGCCGCTCTCTGGCAACGCTTATCTGCTCGACGCAATCGGTGCGACCTTCATCGGCACGGCGCTCAGCACCGACCGTCGCCCGAGTGTGCTCGGCACGTTGCTTGGTGTATTTTTGCTGGCGGTGACGCGAAACGGTCTGCTGCTGATCGGCTGGAACTTCTTCTGGCAGCAAGTCGGGATCGGCGTCCTCGTCTTTCTCGTGCTCGCTCTGTCCTTCGGGCTGAACCGCCGCCGTGAATAAGGGGAGATCTGCTATGGTTGACGTCGATCATCTGCCGCTGACCAGCAGCCATTGGGGCACCTATGCAGTCGAGACCAAGGACGGCAAAGTCGAAGCCCTCCACGATTTTGCTGAAGACAGCGATCCTTCGCCTATCGGTCATGGCATCGTCGACGTACTCGAAGGGCCGACCCGGATCGACGCACCTATGGTGCGCAAGAGCTGGCTTGAGGGTGGTCCCGGCACGGCAACCGATCGGCGCGGCCACGAACCCTTCGTGCGTGTACCCTGGGGTCAGGCAGAAAAACTGGTCGCCGACGAGCTGAACCGGGTCAGGAAGGGCCATGGCAATCAGGCGATCTACGCCGGCTCCTATGGCTGGGCGAGCGCCGGCCGCTTTCATCACGCGCAAAGCCAGATCCACCGCTTCTTAAATTGCATCGGCGGCTATACCCGCTCCAAGGACACCTATTCTTTCGCCGCTGCCGAAGTCTTGCTTCCCCATGTCCTTGGCGGCTGCCGGGAGTTCTTCTATCCAGGCAACAGCTGGCAGTCAGTGATCGACAACACCAAGCTCTTGGTTGCGTTTGGCGGCATCCCCATCAAGAACGGCCAGATCTCCCAGGGCGGTGTCGGGCGGCATCGGCAGCGGGGGGCGGTGTGTGTTGCAGCGGCAGCCGGCGTGCAGGTACTGCACATAAACCCC
>JBCCUL010000076.1:0-2817 GCA_039197065.1 Pseudomonadota bacterium
GCGCAAACAGATTTCCAACTAATTTAACTTCTCCCATGAATTCTGTTAAATTTCGAACCGGACAATACGTCTGCGCAAATCTCAAAACCGAGGATTTCTGCGGCTTTCGTCTTTTCTGGGCTATGCACAGCGTCCCAAAAACTTAACACTATTACCCATAGTGTTCATTGAGACATCGAAAAAGGTCCGCAATTGAGCAGTTAGCCCCCGGAAACCTTACGGGGAAAGTGTGCCACAAACAGACCAAGAGAAAACATTCCTTGTGAAGACTTCACATTGCTTTGCTGGTCCCAAATTGCACGGATACTATCGCCTCTTTGAACTCGTAGCGGTGTTGTGGGTGTCGTCCCATCGGGCAGTCTGATAATGCGCAGATGGAACTATAGAGAAGGCAGCGATTGACTCCTCATCGACAGTAGCATCGAGTTTGAAGAGGTGACTGCCATTCGAATCTGTCTAAATTTCCAGATGCTAATCGAGCTTTCGAGTCTACCCCTTCAGGAACAGGCGGACGCGCTGATTGGAGAACGCGCCCGCCGGCTTCTAGGAAAAGGCGCGCTTTAGCGCAGGGACACGAGACAGGAGGAGTAGGTCGAGGCCGATCGCGGTGATCAGCGCCAGCCCGACCAGTGGGAATGCGAGTGACATGACAAGGGCTATGAAGACCGCACCCTTCCAGAGCGGCATATCCTGCGGCGGTGGCGGGGCGGCCAGACGGTAGGCGCCGGCTGGCCGGCGTTTCCACCACATCACGACGCCGCTTACGCAAAGGAAGATCACGGCCAGGCAGAACAACGTGTTCAGGATCGTGTTCCAAAGTCCCATGTCCGCCTGATGCAAAGCAATGCCGACCGCCATCGCCTTGGCGGCAAGTCCGTAATCGGCGAAGCCGACTTCGGCCAGGATCTCGCCGCTATATTGATCAACATGGACAGTGCGGTCACCGGTGGGGTCGGTGGTGTCGCCGTCCATGCTGTCGGCGGAGATCGTGTAGACCCCAGTCTCGTCGGTCGGAAGATTGACCCTGAACTGAGCGGCGAAGCCGATCTCCCGCGCCAGCGCCGAAATATCATCCAAGGTCGCCGGCGTGGCGGATGATCCATCCGCCATCGCCGCCACGGGGATCGAGCGCGGCATCGGTGTCTGCTCCAGGCCCCATGGGACCTCGTGCAGGGCGCCATGGTTCATCGACGCGTGGGTTTTGTCGGAAAGCGGCACGTTGTCCCATTTCTCGGCGGGAAAGGTGCTCCAGGCCTGCACATATTTCCCGCCCCAGACGCCGGCCCAGGCCAGCCCCGAGACCAGGAAGAAGAGCAGCACGATCGCGATGTAGAAGCCTATGCTGACATGCAACTCCTTCCAGAACGCGCGGCCCCACGTGGACAAATCGGGGACCAGGGTGCGGGCGAGGCTCCTTTCGTTTCGCGGCCACCAGAGATAGAGCCCCGTGACCACCAGGATGATCGCGAGCCCGGCTGCGATCTCCAAAAGTCGATCACCGAGATCGCCGATCATGAGCGTGCCGTGGATCGCGCTGGCGAAATAGAACCAGGTGCTGTCCTTCTCGAGCGCACCCAGGGTTTCACCCGTATAGGGGTCGACCGCGACGATCATCGCTTTCTCGTCAACGGTGATGTTGAATAGGCTCGCGCGATCCGGCGTGGGCGGCGCGATATACTGGGTGAGCGCGCCTTCGGGAAAGAGTGCCTTTGCGGCGGAGGCCTGCACGCCAACCGGCAGGGCTTCGCCCTGGGCAGCAACATAGTGCTTGGCGCCAAAGCGAGTTTCGATGGCGTTCCCGTAGACCATGATCAGTCCGGTCAAAGCCAGGACCAGCAGAAAGGGAACGACGAACAGCCCGGCATAGAAATGCCAGCGCCAGGCAGCGAAATAGAACTTATCGGCCAGGGACGGCAGGGCCGTCTGCCGGGCCGTGGGATTTGCAGTTGCCATGATGATTTCCTCTAAGATGAGATGCCGCTGACTGCGGCGGATGATGGAGTTTGATCTCAGAGGGGGACAGGCGGTCCGCGTGGCCGGGGATTGACAATGGGGTCGATACGCCCTGGAAGCTCCGGTGTGATCGCCGGCGGCGAGAGCCGATAGGTGACAGCCTCAGACACCTTGATGGCCGGCGGCAGGACCGCCGGCGCGGCATGGAGGGAGAACGGACAAGGGGCAGGTACGTCATGGGACCTGCCGTCTTCGGAGGGTGGAGGTGCTTGATCAGCGGGAACGGCCAGCATGACCGCGCCATCCGCCGTGCAGATGACAAGGGTCACCAGCCCATGGCCGGATGGCGCAGGCATCAGACCGAACGGCAGCAAGGACGTCAGGACGAAGGGTAGCAGAGGCACGAGCCTCAACCACGATCTCCGATGCGCTGTTCGCTTCATGTCCTTCAAGCGCCCTGAACAGGGATTTCAATCAAACCGATGATCCGATCGACGACTGGCTAAAACGCGAGATTATTCAATCGCCTTCCGAATGCCTGCTGCCATCTCTTCTTCCGTCGCGTCGTGGCCGAAGTGCGTGACGTAGCCACCATCCGGACCCATCACGTAGTAAAAGGATGAATGGTCGACGTAATACTCGTCTGATCCCCCAACGACGACGTTCTTGGCGTGATAGACGCGATAGGCATCCGCAGCCGCCTTGATCTGTTCGACACTACCCGTCAGGCCAACGATGTCGTCGTGGAAGAGCGGCACGTAATCGGCCAGCGCCTCGACGGTGTCACGCTTTGGATCGATGGTGATGAAGATCGGCCAGATCCGACCTCGCTTGTCGTCCGGCAGCAGGTCATAGGCGGCCGCC
>JBCCUL010000077.1:0-2635 GCA_039197065.1 Pseudomonadota bacterium
AATCGAAAACCGATGGGGTCGCGCAATTTCTCGACAGGGAGGTAAGCTTGAGCATAGCAAGTGGCGAGATAAGGCTTACGACGGCGCAGGCGATCGTCCGCTATTTGGCCGCTCAATTCATCGAGATCGAAGGCGAGCGCCGGCGCCTCTGTGGCGGCGGCTTCGGTATCTTTGGCCATGGCAACGTCCCCTGCCTCGGTGAATCGCTCTATGATCACCGGGACGTGCTACCGCTTTATCGCGGTCAGAACGAGCAGAGTATGGGCTTCGCGGCGGCCGCTTACGCCAAATATCATCTTCGCCGGCGCTTCATGTTCTGTACGGCCTCCGCCGGCCCCGGTACAGCCAATCTCTACACGTCAGCGGCTCTCGCCCACGCCAATCGCCTGCCGATGTTATTGCTCTGCGGCGATGCCTACACCACGCGGCTGCCCGACCCGGTGCTCCAGCAGCTCGAGCATTTCGGCAATCCCGCCTATGGCCTGAACGACGGCTTCCAGGCCGTCAGCCGCTATTGGGACCGCATCACTCATCCCGCGCAGGTCATCCAGTCCCTGCCCGCCGCCATCGCCACCATGCTCGATCCCGCAGATTGCGGCCCTGCATTTTTAGGGCTGCCCCAGGATGTCCAGGGCTGGGCCTACGACTACCCAACCGAGTTGTTCGAAGAAAAAACCCACCATATCCGCCGGCAATCCCCCGACAGTAACGAGGTCGCCGCCGCTGCGGCGTTACTGAAGACGTCACAACGTCCGATGATCATTGCTGGCGGGGGTATTCAGTATTCGGGGGCTGTCGCTGACCTTACAAGTTTTGCTGAGGCCCATCGCATCCCAGTTGTCGAGACCATCGCCGGGCGCGCCAACCTGGTGGCCGAACATCCGCTCAATATCGGACCGATCGGCGTCACCGGCTCGGACAGCGCGAACGCCATTGCCGAAAGGGCCGACGTCATTCTCGCGATCGGCACGCGGCTTCAGGACTTCACCACAGGTTCATGGACAGCCTTCGCCAAGGACGCCTGCTTGGTCTCGCTGAACGCTGCTCGCCATGATGCCGGCAAGCACCGCTCGCTTCCTGTGGTCGGCGACGCCAAGCTCGGGATCGAGGCGTTGGGAGCCTGCCTTCAGGACTACCAGGCGCCGGCTGACTGGGCAGAGAACGCGAAGCGCGAAAGAAAGAGTTGGGACGACTACATCGCCGACAATGTCCGGACTGATACCAACCGCCCCAATTCCTACGCTCAGGCCATCGGCGTGGTGAACGCGCTATGCGACCCGAAGGACCGGGTGGTTGCCGCGGCCGGCGGTTTGCCAGCCGAGGTCACCGCGAATTGGCGAACGTTGGATATTGGCACGGTCGATGTGGAGTTCGGCTTTTCTTGCATGGGCTACGAGATCGCGGGTGGCTGGGGGGCCAGGATCGCCCAGAGCGAGAAGGAGCCGGATCAGGACACGATCGTCTTTTGTGGCGATGGCTCCTATCTCTTGATGAATTCGGATATTTACTCCGCGGTGCTCACGCAGAAGAAGCTGATCATCCTGGTGCTTGACAACGGCGGTTTCGCCGTCATCAACAAGCTGCAGAACGGCACCGGTAATGAAAGTTTCAACTGCCTGTTCACCGACTGCCCGACCGTGCCCGAGGCATTCTCCGTCGATTTCGAGGCGCATGCGCGCGCCATGGGGGCGAACGCCGAGACGGTCGCCAATCCTGCGGAACTCGCCGACGCCTTCAAGCGGGCGAAGGCCAGTGACAAGACGTCCGTGATCGTCATGAACGTGGATGCCTATGAAGGCTGGACCACCCGGGGTCATGCTTGGTGGGAGGTGGGAACGCCGGCGGTCTCCGAGCATGAAAAGGTGCGCGATGCGCATCGAGACTGGGAAGCCGGTCGTGACCGTCAGCGGAAGGGGGTCTGATGGCCGCAGCAGATCTCTTCTGTAACCGATCCAACACGTTTTTGGTCATCGGTAGGGCAGGCATGGATTTCATGCCGACAGAGCAGGGCGTTCGTGCCGAGGCCTGTGAACTGTTCGCAGCCGGGCTCGGCGGGTCGTCGGCCAACATCTCAGCTGGCTTGGTCAAGCAAGGCTGCGGTGCAGCCATTGTGACGCCCGTCTCCGATGATCTGGTTGGCCGCTTTTGCATCAAGCAGCTTGAGCGCTACGGTGTTGACACCCGCTTTGTCACCAAGGTCGGCGGGGAGTTTCGGAACTCGCTCGCGGTCTATGACCTTCAGGAAACCGTCATCTATCGGAATGGTGCCGCCGACTTTCAGCTGTTGGAAGACGACATCGCCAAGCCGGATTACGACGCCTATGCAGGGCTGATCACTACGGGCACGGTGCTCGCCGCCGAGCCGTCACGTTCGTCGGCGTTTGCGGCATTCGATAAAGCCAGACACGCCCGTCTTCCGCTGATCTTCGATGTCGACTATCGGCCTTACTCCTGGACGTCGGCGGAGGAAGCGTCCGACGTCTATTCACTTGCCGCCGCCTATTGCGATGTGATCATTGGCAATGATGACGAGTTCGGTTTCATGGCAGGGAATCGCGATCAAGGCCTGGATAAGGCGAAATCTCTCGTGGCGGATGGAGCGACGATCGTCGTCTACAAAATGGGCGAGAAGGGC
>JBCCUL010000078.1:0-2550 GCA_039197065.1 Pseudomonadota bacterium
GATATGGAGCGGGAGGTCGTGACGCTTCGCGCTGAGCTGGATGATCTCGACGCCGAGATCGAAGCGCTTCAGGGCGAAGAGGCCTTGGCTCGGGATGATGTCGCGCGCGCGGAGGCCGATGTTGCGTCTCTTTTGGAGAACATCGATCGTCTCGAGGCGCAGCAAGCCGCGAATGAAGAGGCCAAGGCGCTCGGTGCCGATGCGGGGCCGGATGCCGATCCCGCGGAATTCGGTGAGCCTGCAAGCGATGCCGAAGTGAGTGAGCTTCGCGCCTATATCGAGAAGCTGCGACAAGCCGTGGATGCGCTGAAAGAGACCCGGGCGCGGCAAGCCGAGATCGTAGAACAGACCGAACAGGTGGATTGATCCCACCAACCAGCCTTTGGCACCAAGGCTCGGCGTCGATGCTATGAAAACTGTGTGGCGAGGCGGCGTTGTCGCTCGGATTGCTCGCGCGCATCGATCGGGAAGCGCCAGACCAGCGCTGTTGCCGCAAGCTTGATTGCGACCGGGAGCAAGCCATACAGCATGGCCAGCCCGAGCAGGGCGGATGGGGTGTTGTCGCCACCGGCGGTGAAGCCGATCAGATCGAGCACCGGGAAGGCGATGCCGATGGCGAGGGCGAGCGATAGCTTGGTCGCCATGCTCCAAAGGGCGAAGAAGAGGCCGGTCCGCTGTTGGCCGCTGGTCTCGCTGTCCAGATCGACGACATCGGCTTGAAGGGATGCCGGCAGCGCCATGTCAGCGCCAAGCGAGAGGCCGGAGAGGGCGCAGATCAGGGTGAACAGAAAAAGGTCGCCTTCGCCGAGAAACGGCGCCCAGACGAACATCGCGGACGCCCAGAGCATGGCGGCGGCCCAGGCGCGATGCTTGCCGATGACGCGACTGATCTGAAGCCATATCGGAATGCCGATGATACCGGCAACGAAATACAACAGCAGCAGCGGGCCCGCCTGCTCGCCGACTTTGAGGACATCGCCGACGAAGAGGAAAAACAGCGTTGCCGGCAGACCGTTCGCGATGCCGTTCAGGATATAGGCGGCAATGAGGCGAAGGAACGGGCGGTTCTGTCGTGCGATCCGAAGACCTTCTCGCAAGGCCAGCGGTCGTTGCTTAAGGCTCTTAGGCTCCGGCGTCATCACCAGGAGCGTCACCAGTAAGAGGGGCGTCAGGACGGCCATGCTCCAGCCGAGAACCGAGAGCACCTCACGCCGTTGGGTGTCCGCATCGAGGCCGAGCATGATCGGAAGGGCTGCCGCCAAGATGATGCCGATGACAACGAAGCCCTCGCGTGCGCCGGTGATGCGACTCCGTTCGTGATAGTCGCCTGAGAGCTCAGCACCGAGCGCGGTGAAGGGAAGGATCATCATCGTCCAGGCGAGATAGGCAAGCGATGTCCAGACGAAGAGATAGACCGCGCCGGGGCTGGCACCCGGAATGAACAGCATCAAGGTGGCGACGATCAAAAGCGGGCAGGCGGCCACCATCCAAGGCCGGCGCCGGCCAAAGCGCGTCTGCGTGCGATCGCCGAGTTCACCGATGATGGGGTCGGTCAAGGTATCCAAAAGGCGCGCGCAAAACAGAACGAGGCCGACGGTGGTGAGGCCGAGGCCGATATCGGCCGCGTAGAAAGCGGGTAGATAGACATAGAGCGGTAGATTGAGGGCTGCCAACGGCAGGCCGAGGGCGCCGTAGGCGAGAAGCGTCGTCCATGTCAGCCTTGTCGACGGTTCTCTCACAACCCTGCCTCTTCCTCGCCGACGTGGCCAAGCCGAAACGCTAGCATCGTTGTTGCGTCCTACGGCCTCTCACGTCGGCTGGATCAACCGCCGCTCGCTAGTAGGCCGGCGGGGTCCAATCTTCCATGAATTCGCCAAGCCAGCCGGTGTGATAATCGCCTTCGGCAAAGGCTGGGTTGTCGGTAATGGCCTGAAGCAGCGGGATGCCGGTCTTGATCCCGTCGATGACATACTCCGACAGGGCCCGCTTCAATCGTTTGAGACAGGCTTCACGCGACTGGTCATAGACCATCAGGTTGGCGATCAGGCTATCGTAGTAGGGTGGCACCTTGGCGCCGGCGAACAGCGCGCTGTCGACGCGCACACCAGGACCGCCAGGCGGGTGATAGGTGTGCACCGTGCCCGGCGCCGGCGTCAGCGTGCCTGGGTCTTCGGCATTCACTCGGCACTCAATCGCATGGCCCTCATAGCGCACGTCGGACTGTGTGATCGCAAGCGGCAGGTTCTTCGCAACATGCAACTGGGCGCGCACCAAATCGACACCGGTGATCATCTCCGTCACGGGATGCTCGACCTGGAGACGCGTGTTCATCTCGATGAAATAGAACTGGCCGTTTTCATAGAGGAACTCGATGGTGCCGACGCCTTGATAACCGAGGTCGACGACCGCCCGGCTTACGGTCTCACCGATCTCGCTTCGGAGTTCGTCATCGATCACCGGCGATGTCGCCTCTTCCACAAGCTTTTGATGACGACGCTGCAGTGAGCAGTCGCGCTCGCCCAGATGCACGGCATGGCCGTGATGATCGGC
>JBCCUL010000079.1:0-2517 GCA_039197065.1 Pseudomonadota bacterium
GGCCGGGATGATCGATTTCGATGGTTGGTCCGACGACGACGTTCTTCAGCGTGAGTGCGGCCAGGAGAGCGGCCGCCGCAGCATTACCAGGAATACCGAGGGCGAGCGTTGGCAGCATCGAGCCGCCGATGTTGGCGTTGTTCGCGGTCTCTGCGCAGACGAGAGCCTCGTAACTCCCCTTCCCCCACGTCGCTTTCTCTTCCGGTCGCGCGCGCCTTCGGCCGATGTCATAGGCAAGAAAGGACGCAACATTCGCCCCAGCACCTGGAATCGCGCCGATGAACGTGCCGAGCACACCGGAGCGAGCAGCCGAAGGCGCGTATCGCTTCAGCAGACCAAACCGCGGCAAAATCCGTCCGACCGTTGATGGAATGGTCGATGCATCCGGGTTCGGCAATGTGCGAAGAATCTCCGCGAGCCCGAACAATCCGATCAGAACGGCGACATAGGAGATACCATCGAACAGGGCAAAGGTGCCAAAGGTGAAGCGCGGTACAGCGTGGATCGAATCGAGGCCGATGAAGGCGACCAGCATGCCGAGCCACCCCGCAATCCAGCCTTTAAGCGGCATGGCGCCCGCCGACATAGAACCGGCAACCATGATGCCGATGACCGCGAGCCAAAACATCTCCCAGGATTTAAAATTGAGCGCAAAAGCGAGGATCAGCGGAATGAACAGGATGAGGAGAATGATACCAATACCGCCGCCAATGAAGGACGCGGCGATCGCCATGCCAAGCGCCTGGCCGCCTTCGCCGCGTTGCGCGAGCTGGTGTCCCTCGATCATCGTCGGCACGGCGTCGGGCGTGCCGGGGATGTTGATGAGGACGGCGGAGATCGCGCCGCCGAACACGCTGCCAGTATAGACCCCGAGCATGAAACAAATCGCGGAGTCCTGCGGCATCGCCGCCGAGAGGCCGATGAGGAGCCCCATGGCCATCGTGGTCGAAAGCCCCGGCAACGCGCCCCAGATAATGCCGAGACAAACGCCGGCAAGCGTCATGGAAAGCAGCGTGATTGAGAAAAGCGGGAGCAGCGAATCGAGAATCATGGCTGGCTCAGAATCCCCCCGGCAAGGGGATGACGAAGATATGTTGGAAGACCAGCGATAACGTCAATGTCCAAACGATCGCGATCGTCGACGTGATCCAGAGCGGACCGCGCCAAGCAAGGTGGATGATCCCGATAAGGGCCATGATTGTCACGGGCTCGAAGGCGCTGATCGTGTGCCGAAAATCGGCGATCACGAGATCCTGACGAAACGCCAAGAACTGGAGAGCAGCGATGTAGACGGCTACAGCAGTGGCGAGTTGAAGCGTCTTTCGATCGGTATCGCTGTTACGTTCTTCTGCAATCCTTCCTGATCCGACCCGGCGGCGTTTGATCGCCGTCGCAGCCAAGCCGAACGCCATCAGCAGGAGCGAGGCCGCCACCAGGAACGGCAATAAGCCAGGTGCCGTCGTCCAGTCGCCGGGTATTGGCAGCGCCAAAGATGCCGCCATGATCAGCATGGAGAGGACCACCAGAAAGCCTGATGCCATTAGATCGAGCTTCGGTGAAGCGTATCCGGCGCTGGCCTCCTCGCCTTCAAAATCGGTCTGATCGTCTCGCGCGTCACTCATCGCGCTTTACGAATCGTCCTGGATCGGCCTCCGCATGCCAAAGACTTGGCAGCGTACCGCCCATCTGAGTTACCGCGGCGAAAACCGAGAGGGGCGGCCACGCGACTAGCCCTTGATCGGTGGTGGCTGATAGCCCTCCGGCGGCCACCAACTATCGAAATCCTCGGGCGTGGGCAGGCCAAGCTCCTCCGCCGTCTTCACCTCGGCGCCAATCTGATCCTGGAAGCGGTTGAAAATGTCGACGGTGATCGACTCCATTAAGGCGCCTTCGCGATCTGCCTCCTCGCCGATCTTGACGTCCGCCTGGAAGAACTTAGCGTCGAGAAGTGCGCGGAAGCCATCCGAATTCGCCGCAGCTTTGAAGGCGTCGGCGAGTTCCTGCATCACGTCGGCCGGGATATCCCGCTTGACCATAAAGTTGTACGTGGCACCGACGGGGAGCAGTGGTCTGCTTGCTGGTAAGACCGTTGCGATCGATGGCAAAACCGTGCCGTCATCCAGGGTGATGTCGTCGGCGCTGGTCTGACAAAGATTGCGCAGCTCGCCTGCCCGGATCAGCTCGATATGCTCATGCACACCGCCGCCAGCGATGTCAGTCTCGCCTTGAAGGCCTGCGAGCGTCGCGGGCTTGCCACCCTTGTACGGCACATATTTCAACTCGATGCCAGCGATGTTGGCAACAATCAACGCAAGTTCATGCCAGACCCCGCCGGTGCCCGAGGTCGAGATCGAAACACTGCCCGGATTCGCCTTAGCGGCGGCAATGGCGTCGTCGAAGGTCTGGAAGGGCGAGTCCTTGCGCACCGACCAGCTCGCGAGCGCGTTGCCTGCCTTGAACGGCACCCAGTCTTGCCAAGGCACGAAGTCGGCATGCCCGAGAACGCGCACGAAGCGA
>JBCCUL010000080.1:0-2359 GCA_039197065.1 Pseudomonadota bacterium
CACGAAAACTGGTATTTATTATTCGCCGAATCATATCATATTGGTATCCATTGGTAGCCATTGATAACTTTCTCTTCTCACCACAGGAAGCCCATCGTGAATAACCGAAACTCGCCGCCAACCAAGGTGACAAAACGGGTGTCCACACCGTAGCGCTCAAGCTGCTTGATGCAAAAGCGGCCAACCAGATCATCGGAGACGGGCGTCACAATGGCTGCACCGCAGCCTTGCTTGACCAAGCCGGCTGAGATGTTAGCCGACGACCCGCCGAGCCCGGCTGCGAACAGTTCACAGTCCTCGGCACGAACGCCCTGTTCTGTCGGCATGAAATCCATACCGGCCCTGCCGATGACCAAAAACGTGTTGGATCGGTTACGGAAGAGGTCTGCTGCGGCCATCAGACCCCCTTCCGCTGACGGTCACGACCGGCTTCCCAGTCTCGATGCGCATCACGCACCTTTTCATGCTCGGAGACCGCCGGCGTGCCCACCTCCCACCAAGCATGACCCCGAGTGGTCCAGCCTTCATAGGCATCGACGTTCATGACGATCACGGACGTCTTGTCGCTGGCCTTCGCCCGCTTGAAGGCGTCGGCGAGTTCCGCAGGATTGGCGACTGTCTCGGCGTTCGCCCCCATGGCGCGCGCATGCGCCTCGAAGTCGACGGCGAAGGCCTCGGGCACGGTCGGGCAGTCGGTGAACAGGCAGTTGAAACTCTCATTGCCGGTGCCGTTCTGCAGCTTATTGATGACAGCGAAACCGCCGTTGTCGAGCATCAGGATGATCAGCTTTTTCTGCGTGAGCACCGAGGAGTAAATGTCTGAATTCATCAGGAGATAGGAGCCATCGCCGCAAAAGATGATCGTGTCCTGATCCGGCTCCTTCTCGCTCTGGGCGATCCTAGCCCCCCAGCCACCCGCGATCTCGTAGCCCATGCAGGAGAAGCCGAACTCCACATCGACCGTGCCGATATCCAGCGTTCGCCAATTCGCGGTGACCTCGGCTGGCAGACCGCCGGCCGCGGCAACCACCCGGTCCTTCGGGGCGCATAGCGCGTTCACCACGCCGATGGCCTGAGCATAGGAATTGGGGCGGTTGGTATCGGTCCGGACATTGTCGGCGACGTAATCGTCCCAACTTTTTCTTTCACGCTTCGCGTTCTCCACCCAGTCAGCCGGCGCCTGGTAGTCGTGAAGGCGGGCTCCCAGCGCCTCGATCCCAAGCTTGGCGTCGCCGACCACAGGAAGTGAGCGGTGTTTGCCAGCATCATGGCGAGCAGCGTTCAGGGAGATCAGGCAGGCGTCCTTGGCGAAGGCTGTCCATGAGCCTGTGGTGAAGTCCTGAAGCCGCGTGCCGATCGCGAGAATGACGTCAGCCCTTTCAGCGATGGCATTCGCGCTGTCCGAGCCGGTGACGCCGATCGGTCCGATATTGAGCGGATGTTCGGCCACCAGATTGGCGCGCCCGGCGATGGTCTCGACGACTGGGATGCGATGGGCCTCAGCAAAACTTGTAAGGTCAGCGACAGCCCCCGAATACTGAACACCCCCGCCAGCAATGATCATCGGACGTTGTGACGTCTTCAGTAACGCCGCGGCGGCGGCGACCTCGCTGCTATCGGGAGATTGCCGGCGGATATGGTGGGTTTTTTCTTCGAACAACTCGGTTGGGTAGTTGTAGGCCCAGCCCTGGACATCCTGGGGCAACCCTAAAAATGCAGGGCCGCAATCTGCGGGATCGAGCATGGTGGCGATGGCGGCAGGCAGGGACTGGATGACCTGCGCGGGATGAGTGACGCGGTCCCAATAGCGGCTGACCGCCTGGAAGCCATCGTTCAGGCCATAGGCGGGATTGCCGAAATGCTCGAGCTGCTGGAGCACCGGGTCGGGCAGTCGCGTGGTGTAGGCATCGCCGCAGAGCAATAACATCGGCAGGCGATTGGCATGGGCGAGAGCTGCTGACGTGTAGAGATTGGCCGTGCCGGGGCCGGCGGAGGCCGTGCAGAACATAAAGCGCCGGCGAAGATGATATTTGGCGTAAGCGGCCGCCGCGAAGCCCATGCTCTGCTCGTTCTGACCGCGATAGAGCGGTAGCACGTCCCGGTGATCATAGAGCGCTTCACCGAGGCAGGGGACGTTGCCATGGCCAAAGATACCGACGCCGCCGCCGCAGAGGCGCTGGCGCTCGCCGTCGATCTCGATGAATTGAGCGGCCAAATAGCGGACGATCGCCTGCGCCGTCGTAAGCCTTATCTCGCCACTTGCTATGCTCAAGCTTGCCTCCCTGTCGAGAAATTGCGCGCCCCCATCGGTTTTCGATTGACCACGCCGCCCAAATGAAGATACCCATTTTGCAACCGG
>JBCCUL010000081.1:0-2146 GCA_039197065.1 Pseudomonadota bacterium
GATCGAAGCGGCGGCCCTTCGCCGCGATGCTGTCGATATGCGGCGTGCGCACAATGGAATTGCCGTAGCAGCCGAGGTGATCCGCGCGATGCTGGTCGGTGATGATGAAGAGGAAGTTCGGGCGTTTGGACATCAGGCTTGCCCTCCCATGGCCAGGCCAGCTTTGGCTCTGCGCAGATCGAACATGATCAGAGCGATGCCCACCAACAAAGCCGCCAGGTGAATCATTGGATCGAGAGCGAGAAGAGCAAAAGCGGTCACAAAGCGGAGCACCACTTCGACGAACGTCAGCCGCCCTCGATCAAAGGCGGATAAGGCTGATGAGAAGAGCCAGATGCAAAAGCAGGTGCGCACCACGATCCAAAGGAACGTGACGATGTCGAACTCTTCGACGATGAGAATCGTTGGATAAAATGCAAAGATGAAGGGAATGATGAACTTCGCCATGCCCAGGCGAAAGGACATGAGCGCCGTCATCAAGGGATTGGCCTTCGCGATCGGGGCAGCTGCATAGGCGGCGATGGCAACGGGTGGTGTGAGGGATGAGGCGACGCCGTAATAGAAGACGAACATATGCGCTGTCAGCATCGATACGCCAAGTGCTTGGATAGCAGGTCCCATCACCAGGATGATGATCAGATAGGCCGGAAGCGTGGGCATGCCCATACCCAGGATCAGGGCGCCGGCCATGGCAACCAAGAGCGCTGAAAACAGGCTCTCACCTCGGATCGACGAGATGACATTGGCCAGTTTGAGACCGAGACCCGTTGAATCCAGCGAGCCGACAAGGATGCCGATGGCAGCAATAGCAATAAGTAGGGTCGCTCCCGACCTCGCGCCGGCCAGGAACGAATTCCAGACGCGCAGAGGATCCTTTCGCACGTCCGGGTTCACGACCGATAGGGCAAGCAGCACGACGACCGCATAGAAACCGGCCGCCGACGTCGAGAGACCCATGAGGAGCGATCCGATCACCGTCAGGATTGGGCCGACAAACAGGACCGCATTGATCATGTCGACACGCGTAATCCGGTCGTCGATGGTGAGCGGCTGGACTTCAATTCCCTGCCGGCGCGACTCGACCGTGACGGCGGCGAACAGACTAAAATAGTAGAAGAGGGCCGGAAACAAGGCGGCGACAATCACGTTCAGATAGCCAGCCCCGGTAAGATCCGCCATCACCAGGGCTGCTGCCCCCATAATCGGCGGCATGATCTGACCGCCCGACGACGCGGTTGCCTCGATCCCGCCAGCAAAGGTTGGCGAAAAACCGCGTTTCTTGATCATCGGGATCGTGAAGGTGCCGGTGCCGACGATGTTGGCCACGGTCGAGCCGGACATCGTGCCGAACATTGACGACGCGAGAATCGCCGCATGGGCCGGCCCGCCGCGTGTACGTCTCGTTACGATGAACGCGAACTTCAAAAGCGTGGCGCCGGCCCCCGTTCCTTCCAAGAGCGTCCCGAAGATGATGAAGATAAAGACTGTGGACAGCACGATGTTCGTGATCGAACCGAACACGCCTTTATTCGTGTTGTACCAAAGCGCTTCGGCAACTTCCTTCAAGGCAAAACCGGTGTGCGCAAGGATTCCGGGCATGTCCTTGCCGAAGAGCAGATAGATGACGGCAAGTGCGCCGACCGAAAACAGACCCCAGCCCCAGAGCCGGCGACAGAGCTCGAGGAACACGATGAGACCGGCCAGGGCTGGCCAGGCATCACTGTTCGAAACGTCGTAGAGCGCTTCTTCCATCTGGGTCTGGACGTTGAAGAAGGACCAGATCGACCAGAGGCCTGCAATCAGAAGGGCGATGTCGATGACGTCATGCAGTCTCGCTGGCAGGGTGCTGCTGTCATTGGAGTCATCACGCTTTCGACGCGCTGCCAGGATGCCGACGACCAGCGCCAGTGCGAACCCAACGGCCCGATGCAGCTTAGGATCAAGAAGGCCGATCCCAGAGCTGTAGAGCGCGATCAGTCCGAGCCCTAGGCAGGCGATACCCGAGAGCCACATCAGGGCGCGGCTGTGGGCAGGGGACGCGTCGTCCGTCTCGGACATCGCTGATCTCCGTCATCCCAATAATGAGGTCGGGCGAGGCGGCGCCGTCCCTAAGGCCCGGGCGCAGCGCCTCGCTTGCTTATTCGGC
>JBCCUL010000082.1:0-2133 GCA_039197065.1 Pseudomonadota bacterium
AGGGAAAGGGCCAGGAGGTCTGCCTGCCAACTCGGTGCGATGAAGATCAGGCCGGCGAGGGCAGCAAGACCACGCTCGATGACTCCCATCGGCGCCTTGAAGTATCCTACAACGGCTGCCGAAAGCGCCACGACTCCGACAATGCAGCTCGCAGCTGTATAGGTGAATTCGCCGAAGTCGAATCCTGTCGACGAGACGAACAAAAGCACCGGTGCATAGACAAAGGCCATGGGAGCAATGACCTTGCCAAGGCCGAGTGTAAACGCCGAGATGCCTGTTCGGAATGGATTGGCGTTAGCAATCGCAGCGGCAGCATAGGCAGATGTGCAGACAGGTGGTGTGATTTCGGCGACGACGCCGTAGTAGAGCACGAACATATGACTTGCGATCGGCGGCACGCCGAGCTGTGCGAGTGCTGGTTGAGCGACGGATACGAGCATGATGTAGAGCGCCGTTGTCGGAATACCGGCACCCATGAGGATGCACGCGACAGCGATGAAGATCAGGCTGATGAAGAGGGTGAGGTCTTCGATGCCGAAAAAGGTGAGCATGCCTCCTAGACTGAGGATCGAATAGAGGTCGGTGCCAAGCGCCGAAGCACCCTGCGTGACCATGAAGCCGATCCGAAATCCGATGCCGGTTGTGTTGATGACACCGACGACGATGCCAACGGCGGCAGAAGCAGCGCCCACGGCAAGCGCATATTGCACGCCGGTCTGAAATGTGTCGGCCATCTCCCCAACAACGATGCGCCGCTGCGGGTTGAACGTGGCAAGTACGGCACCACTGATCAGGATCGCTGACATGACCAGATCAAAGCCGCCGCCTGCAAACTTCCATATGACGAACGCGATGAAAGCAGCGGCGTAGATGAGTGTCACGGGCTCGCATGCCCGACTCATCCCGGCGACCAGGGCGAGCGAGATGCCACAGAAGGCGGACATGAATGGCGTGTAGCCCGAAAACAATACAACAAGCAGTCCGACAAGCGGCACGATGTTCGCCCAACCGTCCCGCCAGACGGCGGCGAGCTGCGGGAGCGCGTCGCGGGAAAGGCCTTGAAGGCTCAATCGCTTCGCCATGAGATGGACCACGGCGAAGACACCGACATAGTGCAGAAGGGCAGGGAAAATCGCGGCAATAACAATCGTGGTGTATGGGACCTCCAGGAATTCGGCCATGATGAAGGCCGCTGCTCCCATGATCGGTGGCGTGATCTGCCCGCCCGCTGAAGCTGCCGCCTCGACCCCGCCGGCAAAATGGCCAGGATAGCCGAGGCGTTTCATGTTCGGGATCGTAAGAGCCCCTGTGGACACGGTGTTGGCCACGGAAGATCCGGAAATCGTGCCGAAGAAGGCTGAGGAAACCACGGAGACCTTCGCGGGCCCGCCCATATAGCGCCCAGCAAGGATAGTGGCGTTGTCGATGAAGAGCTGTCCAAGCCCTGTCCTCTGCGCGATGACGCCGAAAAGGACGAAGTGAAAAACGATGGTCGAGACGACCCAGAGGGTCACCCCAAAAATCCCCTCCTGAGGAAAGTACATCGAGGAGATGAACGTGTTGAATTTGACACCGGGGTGCTGAAGGATCCCGGGAAAATAGGGGCCAAGCAGCGCATAGGCGATGAAGCAGCAGATGATCAGCGGCAGAACCCAGCCGAGCGTGCGCCGAGCGATGTCCAGAACGAGTAAGATGAGGATACAACCGAAGAGCAGATCATAACCGTTCGGATTGCCCATTCTGAACGTCTGTTCCTCGATGCCAAGCCAAGCAATGCCGCGCCAGGCAAGCCCGAGATAAAGGGCGGAGGCGACACCAAGCACCATCAGGATAACATCCAGATAGGGCACACCGCCCAGCCTTAGCGCACCAGTATTGAGATCGAAGGAGGTCTTCGTTTTGACGGCGGGATAGAGTGCGTAGGTCAGAATGAACAGGCCGGCGAGATGCCATCCCATATGCCAATAGTCCGGTGGCAGGGCAAAACCGGCAGTCAGGTAATGGTAGATTGCGAATGTGAGGGCGACCCAACGGAGCACCCGCGAAAAGCCAGGGGTGACTTTTCGGATCGCGGCACCCTCGTCGTATTTGCGTTCAATATCGGCAAGTTGCTGCTCGGACAGCTCGCCGTCA
>JBCCUL010000083.1:0-1837 GCA_039197065.1 Pseudomonadota bacterium
TGAGATGATCAGGTTTTGCCACACGGTCAATCGAATATCGCCGTCGCCATAGCGTTGCGCCAGGTGCGCGATACCGCGCATTTGCTCCGGCGTGAGACGACCGACCGGGAGGGCCAAACCCATGTAGAAGCGATCGTCGTCAATTTGCTCGTGAACGCCGATGTGACCCATACGATCGATGCCGCCGCGGGGGGCGCCGTCTTCCAGAAGCAGGCGCGGGAGCTGGTAGCCCAGTACCTTCTCGGTTTCTTCGAGATACTTGTCGTGTCCCCAGCGATCGAGGACGTATTTCATGCGCGCTTTGGTGCGATCCGTGCGATCACCCTCATCGATGAAAACGCGGATGATGGCGGCGGCGACAGGCGTGCATTCCTCTGGGCGAAGGACGACGCCGGCATCCCGGGCGATGTCCTGATGGCCGGTGATGCCGCCGAGAGCGAGCCTGAAGTATACGCCGGGCGGCACGCCCTTACCCTCGCCGACGCGAAAGGCTGTAAAGCCGATGTCGTTGCTTTCTTCGAGGACCCCGATCCTGCCGCCCCCGTCAAACGCGATATTGAATTTTCTGGGAAGTCCAAAGAAGTCACGTTGGTTGAGAATGTAATGCTGGATTTCTCGTGCCAACGGTCGCGTATCGATCAGTTCCTGCGCGTCGATGCCGGCGGTGGGCGAACCGGTTATGTTGCGGATATTATCGGCGCCAGAGCCCTTTGACGTGATGCCGAGCGCAAAGAGGCCTTCGAGATAATTGACGGAGTCGCTCGCCCCGATCTCTCGGATCTGCAGATTGGCGCGGGTGGTCACATGGGCGTAACCACCGCCGTAGCGCTCTGCAAGATCGGCAAGCCCGCGGAACTGCCAGGCGTTCAGCATCCCGTTGGGCAGCTTCAAGCGGGACATGAAGGCCTTTTGGTTGGGGCCTGTGAAGAACAGGCCGTAATATTTGTACTTGAAGACGTCGGTGCCCTTAGGAAATTCTCCGGCTTTAGCCCTGGCGACGATCTCGTCCCACATGTCGAAGGGATGACCGTCGCGCTTGGCCTTTTCTTCTGCCGTCAGCTTCTTCCCGGCAGCGAGAAAGCGGTCCTGAGCCTTGCGGTGGACAGCATCTGGAGAAGCGGCATCGTCACTGCCTGATGATGCTGTGCCGATTTGGCCGTTGGCGAGTGTCGCCAAGGGGGGCATGCCCAAGGCTTCGCGCGCCTTGTTGGCACCTGTCATGAAGCCTTCCAGATATTCTTTTTGCTCTGGCGTGAACGGTTGGTTATCGGTCATGCCGTCGTCCTCAAGCCGCACTCTGAAGCGTGTCGACGTCCTCAAGATCCTCGATAAATGCGCGCCCGAACATGAGACGATCGCGGATCGAATCGATTGGCACCTGGTTCCGAATGAGGGAGGCGTACCAAGCCCCGTCTCCGGCATCACCGAGCAGCACGGCGCCGACGAGACGGTCGTCTCTTATGATGAGCTTTTTATAGATGCCGCGATCGGGGTCGCGGAAGGTGATCCGGTCCCCCTTGGTGTCATCGGAGAAATCCCCGGCGGAAAAGAGCTTAACACCGGACACTTTAAGCGATGTGAAGACGGCAGAGCCCTGATAGGCGGCCCGTTCGTCCCCTGTTAGATGAGCGGCGAGGATGTCGGCCTGCTCGTTCACGGGCCCGACGAGGCCGTAGGTGACCCCTCGATGTTCGGTGCATTCGCCGATGGCGAAGATATTGCCGTCGGATGTCATGAGCTGGTCGTTCACGTGAAGGCCACGCCCAACGTTCAGGCCGGCTGTGGCGGCAAGTTCTGTTTCCGATTTGATGCCGACGGCCATGATGACGTGATCGCA
>JBCCUL010000084.1:0-1837 GCA_039197065.1 Pseudomonadota bacterium
CCGAAAAATTGGCCATGCGTCGATCAATGGCGGTTTTTGCCCAGACCCAAACCAAGTCAGCGATAAGAAGTGCAACCGTAATGTCGACGGCGACCCCAAAGGCGCGACCAGCAAGCGTGGGTGATGTGGAAAGCGACAAGACTCCGACGCCCCATATCGCACCGATGCTGATGACCGCAAGGATCACCAGGGTGAAGCGGGCCAAGCGGTCGACGATCAGCCGGCTGAGGTCAAAGCGGCCTCGTTCAGTCTGCGCTGTCGCCTCGGATACTTCCACCTCAACTGTGTCGTCCGATGGTTCGGCTTCGATCAGCTGGTCAGGGGTGGCGTCCATTTCAGCTCGATCGAACAGGTGATTGACGAGGACGCGCGTTACCATGATCGCCGGCAGGAGTAGCGCCAGAATAACAATGGTCAGCATCACCTCTTCGAGACCCATGAGCCAGAGGCCGAAGGCCGATAGGATCAAGGCAGACCAGAAGATCGAGCCCAGATGGCGTGGAATCTGGCGCGATTGGGAGAGAGCCGGGGTGTCCTCATCCTCCAATAGGCGATGGTGGCCACTAAAGACCGGCTCCAAGCGCCATACAGCGGTGATGAGGATAAAGACGAAGATCATCCCGGCGACGGCCTTAACCGCCAGGACAGCGGCCGGTGCTATGGCAAGTTCATCGAGTGTTTCGGCGGCGAAGAACCCGATCACACCGATCGCGCCAACAGCGATGGTCCAATTGAACAGCAATTTCGCATCGGGGCGATCAAGCGGAAGGAGACGCAGTCCATCAACGCGCGGCGCTAAAACGAAGGCAGCAAGGGTGAAGACGACACGCATCACCACCACGGCCAGCAGCAGACTTAGAACCAGCTCTCCGGCAAAGGGTGGCCAATCGAAGCTCAAAAACGCTCCAAGAGCCCCAACGGCGAAAATGAAGATGCCGGCACAGAGCAGCGCGCCACGTATCAGTGCTCCGCTGACGGATTGGCCAAGCGTCGTCAGACTACCCAGTTCGATGCGGCGCAGTGCTCCCCCGGCATAGCGCCAATAGAGCCACTCCAGACCGGCGCCGACAAACAGGAAAATGATGACGTAGATCGCGCTCCGCAGTGTTTCCTCGTCTGACATCTCAGCATCCCATGCCTGGTCGAGCAGGACGCCTGCGCCAAGCAGAGCGACAGATGCTGCCGCAATCTCGGTTGCCCGAAACTGAACATAGGCCAGCGCTGACTGGATCTGCTGCTGGAAGCTCAAGCCTAAAGCCGCATTGCTTTCGGTGGGCAGCCCATCTTGGTTTGCTTGCTGCCTCAGCCACGCCGAAACCCGTTCATCGCCGAGGAGACGCATAAGCTCGCGCAGATCATTAGGCGAGGGCGGTGCCACCGGTTCCGCCGCCGCCTCCTCATTGCTTACACCGGGAAGACCAGGTGTTTGGGCGGCAACGACGGACGCGCCGAGAAGCAGCCACGCTGCGAGGATGATCATCGAGCAGGTCTTCATTGGACGCCCCCTACCGATAGCGGCGCGGGCATGGAAGCCTTCTTGGCATGCAGGTCTTCCGGCTCAGTGTAGGCAGGTAGCAGGCGCTCGATCTCAAGTGACTGCCCTCCAACCGGCGCAGCCTGGCAAGCTAGCCTAACCTCAGGCTCGGCGCCGATTTGCTCCAATGTCGCCGCTTCGATTGACGCGACTTGCGGCAACGAGTCCAAGCCAGCCTTGATACGAACCCGACAGGTGCCGCAACGGCCACGGCCGCCACATAAGCCCGCATGGGGCACATCGTTCATGCGGCTGATCTCGAGTAATGTCGGTCCGGCCTTTACCCGGACTTCCGGCCCGTCG
>JBCCUL010000085.1:0-1805 GCA_039197065.1 Pseudomonadota bacterium
CGACGGGCCGGAAGTCCGGGTAAAGGCCGGACCGACATTACTCGAGATCAGCCGCATGAACGATGTGCCCCATGCGGGCTTATGTGGCGGCCGTGGCCGTTGCGGCACCTGTCGGGTTCGTATCAAGGCTGGCTTGGACTCCTTGCCGCAAGTCACGCCAATCGAAGCGGCGACATTGGAGCAAATCGGCGCTGAGCCTGAGGTTAGGCTAGCTTGCCAGGCTGCGCCGGTTGGAGGGCAGTCACTTGAGATCGAGCGCCTGCTACCTGCCTACACTGAGCCGGAAGACCTCCATGCCAAGAAGGCTTCCATGCCCGCGCCGCTATCGGTAGGAGGCGTCCAATGAAGACCTGCTCGATGATCATCCTCGCAGCGTGGCTGCTCCTCGGCGCGTCCGTTGTTGCCGCCCAAACACCTGGCCTTCCGGTTGTAAGCAATGAGGAGACAGCGGCGGAGTCGGTGGCACCGCCCTCGCCTAATGATCTGCGCGAGCTTATGCGTCTCCTCGGCGATGAACGGGTTTCCGCGTGGCTGAGGCAACAAGCAAACCGAGATGGGCTGCCCGCCGAAAACAATGCGGCGTTAGGCTTGAGCTTCCAGCAGCAGATCCAGTCAGCGCTGGCCTACGTTCAGTTTCGGGCAACCGAGATTGCGGCAGCATCCGTCGCTCTGCTTGGCGCAGGCGTCCTGCTCGACGAGGCATGGGATGCTGAAATGTCAGACGAGGAAACGCTGCGGAGCGCGATCTATGTCATCATTTTCCTGTTTGTCGGCGCCGGCCTGGAGTGGCTCTATTGGCGCTATGCCGGAGGAGCACTGCGCCGCATCGAACTGGGCGGTCTGACGACGCTTGGCCAATCCGTTAGCGGAGCGCTGATACGTGGCGCGCTGCTCTGTGCCGGCATCTTCATTTTCGCCCTTGGGGCTCTTGGAGCGTTTTTGAGCTTCGATTGGCCACCCTTTGCCGGAGAGCTGGTTCTAAGTCTGCTGCTGGCCGTGGTGGTGATGCGTGTCGTCTTCACCCTTGCGGCCTTCATTTTAGCGCCCCGCGTTGATGGACTGCGTCTCCTTCCGCTTGATCGCCCCGATGCGAAATTGCTGTTCAATTGGACCATCGCTGTTGGCGCGATCGGTGTGATCGGGTTCTTCGCCGCCGAAACGCTCGACGAACTTGCCATAGCACCGGCCGCTGTTCTGGCGGTTAAGGCCGTCGCCGGGATGATCTTCGTCTTTATCCTCATCACCGCCGTATGGCGCTTGGAGCCGGTCTTCAGTGGCCACCAACGCCTATCGGAGGATGAGCACTCCCCGGCTCTCTCCCAATCGCGCCAGATCCCACGCCATCTAGGTTCGATCTTCTGGTCTGCCTTGATCCTATCGGCTTTCGGCCTTTGGCTCATGGGTCTCGAAGAGGTCATGCTGACCCTTATTATTCTGGCGCTACTCCTGCCGGCGATCATGGTAACGCGCGTCCTGGTCAATCACCTGTTCGATCGAGCTGAAATGGACGCTACCCCCGACCAGCTGATCGAAGCCGAACCATCGGACGATACAGTTGAGGTGGGAGTACCCGAGGCGACAGCGAAGAACGAACGAGGCCGCTTTGACCTCAGCCGGCTGATCGTCGACCGCTTGGCCCGCTTCACCCTGGTGATCCTTGCGGTCATCAGCATCGGCGCGATATGGGGCGTCGGAATCTTGTCGCTTTCCACATCACCCACGCTTGCTGGTCGCGCCTTTGGGGTCGCCGTCGACATTACGGTTGCACTTCTTATCGCTGACTTGGTTTGGGTCTGGGCAAAAAC
>JBCCUL010000086.1:0-1697 GCA_039197065.1 Pseudomonadota bacterium
ATCGATGATCGAAAGCTGGTTTCCTTGATGACGACCCGATGTTCGAAACTGCTGCGGGTCGCTTGTGATTTAGCATCGACCCGATGTCGGATTGGACCGCACTGCATGAAGATGATGGGATGATGACCATCTTTACGCACGACCGTCGCCGAGAGACCGAGAACATATTTCGCCTTCGATCGCCTTGCCACCAGCTCAAAGCTGACGGCCGGAAGATGATGGCATTCATCAACGATGATCTGTCCGTAGCCAGCAACGATGTCCGACACTTCGCCTCGGCGGACCAAGCTCTGGATCATTGCAACATCGATCCGCTCTGTCGGCTTCTGCTTTCCGGCGCCGATCACGCCGATATCTCGATTATCGACCGACAGGAATGCCTTCAGACGTTCGGTCCATTGCTCCAAAAGCTCGCGACGATGCACCAGGATGAGAGTGTTCAACTTTCTCCGGGCGATCAGCGCCGCCGCGACAACGGTTTTTCCGAACGCGGTCGTCGCTGCGAGAACACCGAAATCATGGCTGGCGACAGCATCGACCGCCTTGATCTGCTGTGGCCTAAGCACGCCAGTGAACTCAGCATCTATACCCCTCCCGGCATCACGCTTGTCGTCGAGATCAGCTTTGATGTCGTGCGCAGCCAGAAGATTGATGACTTCATCCAAGCAACCTCGTGGCAGAGCAATGTGATGAGCGTGTAGTTCAGCGCAACTGATGACTCGAGGCTTGCCATGGGTTGGCAGGCGCATTGCCTGCGCTCGGTAGAATTCAGGATTCTGAAAGGCGGCGACGCGTACGAGACTAGCGACCATGGCGGAGGGCAGGTCGGCTCGTTCCACATAGACTTGGTCCGCGATCGTGATGTTGAGCGCTGATGGCAAAGGCTCCGCTATATCGATCTTGCGAGGTTTGCGCGACGGTGGCAGCTCCCAGGGATCAACAGAATCGTCTTCATCGATAGGAAGACGGACACGCAACAGGTCGCCCTTGGCTACCGCATCGTCGACAAGTTCCTCAGCCTTTTTCAGCGACGTTCGACCAAGCGATGACAGATACGCCCATTGGTCCTCATAGGGCTTGAAGTCGTCATCGATGAAAACCGTGTTGCCAGCTCTTCGCGGCAATTCCTGCAGCGGCAGGGCGATCAGGTTGCCGAAGCCGCCGGCAGGTAGCGTATCCTGGTTCGGAAAGAACCGATCATACGAGGGAAAGCCGATCTCCGGACGACGGTCCAATGCCGCCGTCATGAGGAGCGTTCCAAGCTGTCTTGCCGTAGACGACGGGATTGGCTCGGAGAAGAACGTCCAGACATGCCCGCCATTTCCGGACCGAGATCGTTCGAGAGCCGCTTCAATCTGGTGAGCACGACAGCTGTCCAGGTAAGACGTCTCGTCGCTCTCCCACGTCTTGCCGTCAAAATCGACCGCCAAGAACCAGCAGCTGATATCAGGGAGAATTGGATAGACGCCGATGACGAATTCGTCGCCGCGATCCGATCCCGATCCGGGTGTGCCTCGGAGATGCTGCGCAATAATATCGTCGTCGACAGGAACAAAAGCCTGGTGAACGCAATCGCTGCACTTCACTTTCGGTTTCTGGCAGACACCTGGAACCCATTCATTTCGACAAGCTGGGCTAAATCCTTTCTTGCCGGTCTTCGCGTTCTGCCATCGTCGCGGGAAGACGTCGGTTCGGCC
>JBCCUL010000087.1:0-1649 GCA_039197065.1 Pseudomonadota bacterium
GGCCCGATTACGGCAGCAACCGATCAGGGCATCGACGTCATCATCATGAACACTGGCACCGCCGAGCAGGCGCGCGAGGTTGGCGCCCTCATGTATGTCGGCCAGCCGGAATATGAGGCAGGTCTTGCCGCAGGACAGCGCGCCAAAGATGACGGCGTTACCAAGTTTCTCTGCGTCAACCACGCCATCCAGCAGCCGACCGTCGGCGAGCGCTGCCGCGGTTTTGCCGATGGCCTCGGCATCGATCTCGGCGACGCCATGATGGACAGCGGCACGGACCCCGCCGAAATCAAGAACAAGGTGCTCGCCTATCTCTCGGCCAATCCTGACACAGACGGTGTTCTGACCCTCGGCCCGGTTTCTGCCGATCCGACCATCGCTGCGCTCCAAGAAAACGGCATGGCCGGCGAGATGTATTTCGGCACCTTCGACCTCGGCACCGAAATCGTGAAGGCGATCAAGGACGGCACGATCCAGTGGGGTATCGATCAGCAGCCCTTCCTGCAGGCCTATCTCCCCGTCGTGATCCTCGCCAATTGGGACCGCTATGGCGTTCTTCCCGGCAACAACATCAACTCCGGCCCCGGCTTCGTGACCGCCGACGGCCTGGAGAAGGTCGAAGAATTCGCCGGCGAATACCGTTAAGGTTGTCCACATGGCGTAACGCCTGACGAAGGACCGGTGTTCGTCTAGACGGAACGAACACCGGCCCCTTCTTTTTAGCGCCGACCAGAAAAGAGACGTGAGAGCCCGTTTTAGAGGTGATCGAATGATTTCATCGACTTGGAGTCGAGACTAGGGGAGGAAGATGGTGAAGGGCGATGTCGTCATTGGTCGAAGCCGATAACAAAGCCTGAACCGGCTTTAAGACGACTCTGGGTGGTCCAGCGAGATGTTTGGGCCCTCGGCCTCTGCGCTTGCGGTGCGCCACACCATGCTCTTCACATTCCCTCATAGACAAGGCTATGAAATCGCTCGATAACGTCTGAAACGGGCTCTCAGCAGGGAGGTCCATAGCGATGTCGACGACAACATCTGGCACGACAGCCGATGAACGTATCAAGGAGATGTCCTTCATCCGCAAAGCCCTGATCCGCCCGGAGCTGGGCGGCATTTGCGGCACGGTGCTGGTCTTCGTCTTCTTCTTCCTGTTCGCGTTCGACAGCGGCATGTTCAACAGTCAGGGCATCATGAACTGGTCGATCGTGTCGGCGCAGTTCATGGTCATTGCCGTCGGCGCCTGCCTCCTGATGATCGCTGGTGAATTCGACCTCTCAGTCGGCTCCATGATCGGCTTTGCTGGCATGATGATCGCGATCTTCACGGTCACCCTTGGCTGGCCCGTTTGGCTGTCGATCCTTCTGACCTTCGTCCTTTGCATCGCCATCGGTGCTCTGAATGGCTTCATCGTGATTCGGACCGGCCTTCCGAGCTTCATCGTCACGCTCGCCTTTCTCTTTATCCTGCGTGGCTTCACGATTTTTCTGCCGCAGCTGATCGAACGCAAGACCATTATTGGCGGCATCAAAGACGCGGCTGAGGGCGACTGGCTCGCCCCGATATTCGGCGGCAAGATCCTGACCGGCTTTTTCCAATGGATGGGCGACGTGGGCATCATTGCCACCTTCGCTCAGGGCAACCGCGCCGGA
>JBCCUL010000088.1:0-1586 GCA_039197065.1 Pseudomonadota bacterium
GCGAAGGCATAGGCGGCAAGGGTGCAAAGCAGGAGCTGGCCTGCAAGGATCATCGTGACCAGGATGAAGCTGTTCAGCAGGTAGCGCGCGAAGGGGGCTGCAGCCCAGGCTTCGGCGAAATTTTCGAGGGTGAGCGGCGCCGTGAGATCGAACCGCACTGCATAGGCCGCTGGATGAAAGGCGGTCCAGATGGCGTAAAGAAGAGGGGCGACCCATATCAGCGCCAGAAGCCAAGCTCCGGCCGTCGTCAGGCCATGCCAGAACCAGGCCTCTTCGGCACCGGCCATAACGCTCTCGTTGTCGCGCGCACTCATCGGTTCCGGTCCATCATCGGTAGTGTACCCGTCGGTCCATATAGATGAATTGGCCGATGGCGATGGTGGCGAGGATCACGAGCAACACGACGGTCAGAGCCGAGGCGTAGCCTGTGTCCCAGAATTTGAAGGCGACTTCATAGATGTAATAGAGTAGTAGCGAACTCGCATTGTCGGGGCCGCCTTGGGTCATGGCGACGATGTGGTCGACCAGGCGAAAAGCGCCGATGACAGCATTGATCAGGACGAACATCGTGGTCGGCATCAAGAGCGGAAAGACGACTCGTCGAAAGTAGGTCCAAAGACCGGCACCCTCCAGGATCGCTGCCTCCTTCAGCGATGGTGGAATTGCTTGGAGGGCAGCCAGGTAAAAGATCATGAAAAAGCCGGCTTCTTTCCAGATCGTCACCGCCATCAGGGCCCAGAGCACTTTACTCGGATCACCGATAAAATTGATGTCGGGCATGCCGAAGAGGCTGCCGATCTGGTTCAGCAGCCCGTAGCCGGGCGTGTAGAAGAAGAGCCAAATGTTGGCGGCCGCGACCATCGGCAACACGGTCGGCGTGAAGTAAGCCATGCGGGTAAGGGCTCGCCCACGAAGCCGCTCGTTGACCAGCATCGCCATTAAAAGTGCCAGAGCGATTGAGAGCGGAATGGTACCGATGGCATAGAGCGCGTTGTTCCACAGCACCTTCCAAAAGATCGGATCGTCGATCATCTGCCGATACTGATCAAGGCCGATGAATTGAGCCGGCCGCCTGCCACGTGGTGTTGAGAAAAAGCTGTCGATGAACGTACGGATGGCGGGATAGTGGGTGAACGCTGCGAGCATAACGACGGCCGGCAGCACCAGCAGCCAGCCGTAAACATGGGTGAGGTGACGTTGCAAGACGGCGTTCTGGGAGGACATGCGAACATGTCCTCCCTAGCTTTATTGCTTAACGATAGGCGGACAAGACGCGATCCGCCTCGGCCTGCGCTTCGGCCAAAGCGTCAGCGGGCTCTTTCGCCAGTGTGAGCGCCGCCTGCAAAGCGTCGTTGAAGATCTTCGTGACACGTTGGTTTTCGTGGGTTGAGAGTTCAGCTGTGGCGAATTCGAGCTGATCCCGAGCGACCGTCGCGACCGGGAAATCAGCAACATAGGCCTTAAGGCGTTCGGTCTCCCAAGCCGCTGGACTTGTGGCGACATAGCCGGTGGCGATGCTCCAGTCTGCCGCCTGCTCTGGTGACGTCATCCACTTGACGAAGTCGAGGGCCGCCGCTTGTTCCTCC
>JBCCUL010000089.1:0-1579 GCA_039197065.1 Pseudomonadota bacterium
CTCTTCACCGCCTCAGATCCGACCAGGCGACACAAGGCTGGAACGAGGATGCCATCGAGGCGATAGCGCTTGGGAGATTCGAGGATGAGATCTGCCGCTCGATCCGAAAGGCCAAGGTCGATCTTGCCCAGCGCGGTCATAAGATCGGCGACAAATTCCGAGGTCGGTCGTTCATCTCGATAGGATCGCTCTCTATCCGGCAGACCCGGAACGGCTTCGATCAGGCGTTCGCCGGCCTCGTCGAAACGACCATCGGGAAACGCATCGACCGTAGAAAGCAGAAGATTGCCGCAGCCGCAGAGTGACGTTGTCACATTGCCGACGATGATGTGCTCGATCACGACAGCCGCCTGTTTGAGCGGTAACGAACGGACAGCCGCGATGATCGCGTCGTTGTCGCTGCCGCGGTAATCGCCGCCTGCCGTGATGCTGGTCAGGAATGCGTTGATCAGCTTCGTGTCTCCCAGCTTGGCAAGCAGCGTGAGCATCTTCGCTGCATCGCTCGGACCTTGGTCGTCGCTCGGATACCATCGCTCCACGGTCCAGCTAGAAAGCATCTGCTTGGCAAGCTCTTGTACCTGCGATCGGAGGGGAGCATCCAGATCGCTGCCGCTGGCTGTCCAGCTTTCAACCATCTCGCCAAGACAAGGCAGTGTGGCCTTCAGGCCAGCTTGACAGAGAACGGCGAAAAACTGCTCCTCTGGCCAGAGCACCAGCGCCGCTCGCCGGTATGTCCGCTCGAACGATGCTCCTTCATTGCCCGTAGCCTCCTGGAAGTGCTCTTCGTCAGGCTCCATTTCATCGAAACTGCCGGGCGGAGACAGTTCGTCATCATCAACGGGAATGTCGCCGAGCACCGCCAGCGTCCCATCCAGACGCCGCCATTCACTTAAGGCAGCGTAGCCGTCGGTCACCTCACCCGCTTCGAACGCGTCGTCGGATGAATGCCATCGATCATAATAGCTGCCGGAGAAGACGTGTTCAGCCCACCCGCTCTCCTCGATGGTCAACAATGCCAGATGGAGGTCGACCTCGGCATCCCTGGCCGCAGCGGCGAGCACACCGGCTGCACCTGCATCCGCGCCCTTCAGCGCATCGAAGCCGAGTGCCGCGGGTGTGTAGGCGTGTTCGAGCGGGTAGATGATCTTTTTCGGCTTTTGGTTATCGGGCGCTTTTCGGCCGCTTGTCCATGATCGCAGGATGGACGTCACTCGGGCCTGCTCGCTGTCGTAACAAGGAGGCTCGAGTGCAGTCCCCTTGCGCAAGAGGTTGTAGATCAAGGTTAGGCGATGACCCTTTGTAACCGGCCGCACTTCATGCACGCAATCGGCATAGAAGGCTGCAAACGCCGCCTCTGCCGGCTCGTCGACAGCGAGGTCCAGCGCCACTTCCCGACCTCCGTGCCGTACGACCAACTCACCGCCCTCGGATGGCGACGGCAGCACGATGACCAGCGTCGCAAACATACCCTCTGTTTTCTCGGTATCGCGGTGGCTGACGAAGAAGCTGCCTTCGTCATAGATGAGGAGTTTGTAGAATTCGGCCTCGATCGGATCGGTCACACCCAAGCCGTCGGCGA
>JBCCUL010000090.1:0-1502 GCA_039197065.1 Pseudomonadota bacterium
AGGCGGTCAAGCAATTCCGGTTCGTTCTGCTCATCCGTACCGATGAGCGCATGGGTGATCGCAGCCAGTTCTCGTTCACCATCGTCTAGGGCTGGCGTCAACGTTCTCGCCACCGGCAAGGTCAGCATCGCCATGATTCGGTAGGTGTCGATCTCCAGAAGGCGCTGGACCAGACGACCGGCTTGTCTCGGAGTCGTATGCCGATCTTCGATCAGGACACGGCTGAAGCCGTCGTCAGCAATGCGAAAATCGGTGAACCCGGCGGCAGCCCCTCCGGAGAGATAGGCGCCGACCATGGGATTGCCTTGAAAATAGGCCGCCGACAGGGCGTCGTGATCGACCACGCCATCATCGCGTCCTCGCCGGATCGTGACATGGGCTGCAGCGATGGTCTCGCCAGGAAGGGACGCTAGCCATTCATCGGGGACGACGTTGATCGCCGCATTCTCGAAGGGTTGGTCACCATCTTCGGCGGTGATGAAATTATAGCGGCTGAATTCGGCATGGCGTTCCCATTTCAAGCGAAAGGGGCCGAGATCGGCGCTGTAGTGAATCGCATCCGACGCCGGCGGTTGTGCGCCGAATTGTGTGGCGAGCGCAGAAACGGCTTGCCACTCCGCCTGCCGATTGTTCTGATCTGAGAGGCAGGCGAGATAGGTCAGTTTCTTGGGGGCAACCAGCTCTTCCGGCGGACGTGCATGGACCTCGTTGGACAGTTCGAAGCGGAGGCTATGATCGGCGGGCACGGACATGGACGAAGCCATACAGGCATCGTCCAGCCTTGAAAAGCAGCCTGCGCTGAATGGCTGCAGGCTCAGCTCATTGGCGGTCTGAGCAAGCTCGGGTCATGGGCTTGATGCGGCTTCTGGTCGATCGGTGCTCACCTGGTCGACTGGCGAGGATGTGGTCGGTACAGCGGGTGACTTGTCTCGAGGCTCGGGCTTCCATTCGATATCGTCGGTTGCGGCTTCGCCGAGCGTCTTCTCCGTGGTCATGGCCGTCCAGAGGATCTTCATCGATGTGAACGGCATCAGGAGAAAGGGCAGGGGATCTCGCCAATGCCACGTTACGTCCTTTGCGCGGAAGAGGCTGCTGAGATGCCGGGTGAAGTCCGGCCAGCGGAAGAGGCGGGCTTGGGTCTCCGTAAGGCTGGGCCAGAACTGCTGAAAGTGACGATCAACCCGAAGACGGGGTGGCAGCGACCGATTGGGATTGAGCATCATCGGTGCGATGATATCTGATGGCAGGAAATGGATTCCACTGGTGACGCGGGGGTTGCATTCGATCGCGTAAGGTGTGCCGTCGTTGGCCAGGATGAAATCAAAAGCGATGAAGCCGCTGCAGCCGACATGATCAACGAAGGTCTCGACCCATTCTTCGATGCCGGTTCGACCATCGATGCGTTCGAATCCTACCGCTACCGTACCGGTCATGATGGTGCCGCGGTAGACGACAGTCAGCAGCACTTTGCCTTCATGGACCAGGGAGAAGCTGCAGGCTTG